>CAWHKE010000012.1:0-747386 GCA_963829855.1 uncultured Actinomycetota bacterium
GTGCGAGCCCGCGCGAAACTCAGGGTTTCTGGGGTCATCAGGGAGGATGACCTGGTGAAGTGTTCCACGATCGTCGGCCTGGTCGAGCGTGCCGATCGCGATCGCCGGTCTGTACTGGCTGATGATCCACGGGTACCTCGAGCTGTCCGCGTACCTCCTCGCCGGAGCGGTGATCGCGATGCGTCGGCACGCCTGGGAGTGGCGCAACGGCCACCCGAAGGGGGCGGCCCTGCTGTCGCCGGCGCGGTCCTCACGGGCGGCACCGTCGGGTGGTACGGCTGGCACCTCAACCAGAAGTTCGAGAACATCCAGCGCGTCGACGACGACGTCCTCGACAAGGGCGACCGCCCGGCGGCGAAGCCGACAAGGCGCTCAACATCCTGCTGATGGGCTCCGACGACCCCAGCGGAGCGTCGAGAAGCCGACCGTCGCGGAGCTGCTGGCCGCGGGCGAGTGGGACGCGGCGCCTACCGGAGCGATCGATGATGGTCGTCCACATCCGGCCGACCGCTCCGGCGCCTACGTCGTGTCGATTCCTCGCGACTCCTACGTCGAGATCTACGACGACAAGGGCGAGCCGCAGGCAAGAACAAGGTCAACTCGGCGTTCTCCCTGTACGGGCCGTTCGGCACCTGGCGCACCGTGGAGAACCTCAGCGGGCTGCGCCTCAACCACATGGCGATCATCGACTTCGAGGGCTTCCGCGACCTCACGACCGCGATCGGCGGCGTCGACGTCTACGTGCCCGAGACCGTGACCGACACCCAGACGGACACCACCTGGGAGCAGGGCATGGTGCACCTGGAGGACGAGCTCGCCCTGAAGTACGTCCGGATGCGTTACGGGCTGACCGAGGGCGACTTCGACCGGGTCGACCGGCAGCAGAACTTCCTGCGCGCCGTGATGGCGAAGGTGCTCGCCGACGACACGATCGGCAACCCGCTGAGGTTCTCGAACACGCTCGAGTCGATCACCAGCAGCCTGACGATCGACCAGAGCTGGTCCAACGGCGAGCTGCGGAGCCTGGCGTTCTCCCTGCGCGGGATCAACCAGGAGAAGGTCCGCTTCATGACGCTGCCGTTCGCCCGCTACGACAGCGTCCCCGACGCCGGGTCGGTGATCATCGTCGACGAGGCGCGTGCCAAGGAGCTGTGGGCCGCGATGGCCGACGACCGGGTCGGCGCCTACCTCGAGAAGTACCCCGACGATGAGCTGCCCGACCCCCGCGAGGTCAGCTGACGCCGAGTCGTGCCGAATGCGGGCGCGAGTCGTGCCGAATGCGGGGCGAGTCGTGCCGAATGCGGGCCGAATCGTGCCGCATTCCGGTCCGGCCTGGAACAAGGCACGACTCGATCGGAATCACCCACGACTCGCGCCGAATTACCCACGACTCGCGCGGAATGAGGCACGACTCGCGCGTCAGGCGTAGACGGGCTCGCCGGCGATCCAGGTGGAGACGACCCGGGCGGCCCCGATCTCGACCGCGGGTCCGTCGAAGGGGTCGCGGTCCAGCACGACGAGGTCGGCCACCGCGCCCGGCTCGATCACACCCGCGTCGTCGCGGTGGTTGACCCACGCGCTCCCGCGCGTGTACGCCGCGAAGGCGGTCGTGAGGTCGAGCGCCTGCTCGGGAAGCAATGGATCGTTGCCGACCCGGCCCTCCCCGCCGTACGTCGTGCGGGTGACGGCGGTGTGGATCGCCGCCAACGGGTCGGCCGTCGACACCGGCCAGTCGCTCCCCATCACGAGCCGCGCGCCGGTCCGGTGCAGCGCGCCGAAGGGGTACAGCCAGGTGGAGCGCTCCGGCCCGAGCACGGGCAGCGTGAGGTCGACGATCTGGTCGTCGAGGCAGGCCCACAGCGCCTGGAGGTTCGCGGCGACGCCGAGCTCGGCGAACCGGGCGACGTCGTCGGGGTGGACCAGCTCCACGTGGGCGATGTGGTGGCGACGGGCGGGGTCGGTGCCGGCGAAGGCGTCGAGCGCCTCGCGCACGCCCCGGTCGCCGATCGCGTGCACGTGCACCTGGAAGCCGGCGGCGTCGATGGCCGCCACCCCCTGCCGCAGCGCCTCCGGCTCGATGAAGGAGTGCCCGCTGTTGTCCGTCGGGTGGCCGCACAGGTCGAGGTACGGCGCGATCATCGCCGCCGTCCCGTTCTCGGCGACGCCGTCCTGCATGATCTTCACCGAGGTCGCGCGGAACCGCTGGCCGGCCATCGCCGCACGCCGGCCGACGAGGTCCTCGACCTGCTCGACGCCCAGTCGCCGCTCCCACCAGAGGGCGCCGACCACGTCCGACTTCAGGTCGCCGTTGCCGTCGGCCCGCTCGTACGTCGAGGCGGGGTCGTCCATCCCGTCGTAGGCGCCCACGATCGCGTCCTGCCAGGCGGTGACGCCGAGCGAGTGCAGGTAGGCCTGCCCCGTCGAGCAGCGCCTCGTAGTAGTCCTCTCCCGTGATGCGGGGCAGCAACCGGGCGACGAGGGACGTCGCGCCCTCGTGCAAGCTGCCCGAGGGCCGGCCGTCCTCGTCGCGCTCGATCCGGCCGTCCGACGGGTCGGGGGTGTCCCGGTCGACGCCGGCGAGCTCGAGCGCCCGCGAGTTCGCCCAGGCGCCGTGGTGGTCGCGATTGTGCAGGAGCACCGGCCGGTCGGGCACGACCGCGTCGAGGTCGGCGGCGGTCGGGTTGCCGCCGGGGAACGCGGGCATCGCCCAGCCGCCGCCGGTGATCCACTCGGCCTCCGGGTGCGCGGCGGCGTACGCCGCGATCGCGTCGAGGAACTCCTCGCGGGTGTCGAGCTCCGACAGGTCGCAGCGTTGCCGCTCGAGCCCGCCCTGGATCGGGTGCACGTGTGCGTCCGTGAAGCCCGGCGACAGCAGCCCGCCGGCCAGGTCGACCACGTCGGCCCCGGCACCCTGCGAGCGGGCGTCCGGCCCGACGGCCGCGATCCGGCCGCCGTCGACGAGCACGTCCAGGTCGCCCCGGTGGCGGTGGCCGTCGAAGACCCGACCCCCCGTGAACACGATCCTGCCCATGTTTCGACCCCTATCCGTCGACAAACGGTCACTCGATGTACGGAATCCGCATACTAGCGGTGGAAACGCAACGAAATCGCTTGCACTGACCCGACGTGCCTAGCATGATGTTCGCATGCCCCGGGACTACGACGAGCTCCAGCGATCCGCCAAGGACCACCTCTGGATGCACTTCACCCGGCACTCCACGTACGACCAGTCGGACGTCCCCATCATCGTGCGCGGCGAGGGCGCCTACATCTGGGACGCGCAGGGCAAGAGGTACCTCGACGCGCTGGCCGGCCTCTTCGTCAGCCAGCTGGGCCACGGCCGCACCGAGCTGGCCGAGGCCGCCGCGAAGCAGGCGAAAGAGCTCGCCTTCATGCCGCTGTGGTCCTACGCCCACCCGACCGCGATCGAGCTCGCCGAGCGGATCGCCGACTACGCCCCGGGCGGCCTCAACCGGGTGTTCTTCACCACCGGCGGCGGTGAGGCGGTCGAGACCGCCTGGAAGCTCGCCAAGAACTACTTCAAGCTGACCGGCAAGCCGACCAAGCACAAGGTCATCAGCCGTGCCATCGCCTACCACGGCACCCCGCAGGGCGCGCTCTCGATCACCGGCCTGCCGGCGATGAAGGCGCAGTTCGAGCCGCTGGTCCCGACCACGTTCCGAGTGCCCAACACCAACATCTACCGCGCTCACGAGGCAGCAGCGGCCTGTCGACGGCAGCGACCCCGGCGCTTCGGCCGGTGGGCGGCCGACCAGATCGCCGTCGCGATCGAGAACGAGGGCGCCGACACGGTCGCCGCGGTGTTCCTCGAGCCGGTCCAGAACTCCGGTGGCTGCTTCCCGCCGCCGCCGGGCTACTTCGAGCGGGTCCGCGAGATCTGCGACGAGTACGACGTGCTGCTGGTCTCCGACGAGGTGATCTGCGCGTTCGGCCGGCTCGGCCACATGTTCGGCGCGGAGCGCTACGGCTACGAGCCCGACATGATCACCTGCGCGAAGGGCCTGACCTCCGGCTACTCGCCGCTCGGCGCGATGATCGCCCAGGACAAGCTGATGGAGCCGTTCCTCCAGGGCCACGAGTCGTTCCTGCACGGCTACACGTTCGGCGGGCACCCGGTCTCGACCGCGGTCGCGATGGCGAACCTCGACGTCTTCGAGAAGGAGAAGATCCACCAGAACGTCCTCGACCACGAGGACGCCTTCCGCGCCACGCTCGAGAAGCTGAAGGACCTCCCGATCGTGGGCGACGTCCGCGGCGACGGGTACTTCTACGGCATCGAGCTGGTCAAGGACAAGGCCACGAAGGAGACCTTCAACGAGGCCGAGTCCGAGAAGCTGCTGCGGGGCTTCCTGTCCAAGGCGCTGTACGGCGAGGGCCTCTACTGCCGGGCCGACGACCGGGGCGACCCGGTGGTCCAGCTGGCGCCGCCGCTGATCTGCGACCAGGAGCACTTCGACGAGATCGAGCAGATCCTGCGGGTCGTGCTCGACAAGGCGTACACGCTGCTCTGACCTCGGGGCCGAGCTGCACCAGAACTCAACACAGACCCTTGAGGGAGGGATGAGACCGGCGGGTTCCGGGGGGGCCGTCGGATCTCAGCCGGCGCAGGGTGCGGTCATTTCCGCTGCCATTCATCGCACCCTGCGCCGCCGCTCGTCACGACCGAGCGCGACGCTGCGGTACCGGCCCTCGGGTGGGTCAGTCGTGGCGAGGGAAGCCGAGGTCGACGCCGGTGCGCTGCGCCGGGTCGGGCCAGCGCGAGGTGACGACCTTGCCGCGCGTGAAGAAGTGGACGCCCTCGATGCCGTGCGCGTGGGCGTCGCCGAAGAGCGAGGCCTTCCACCCGCCGAACGAGTAGTAGGCCATCGGCACCGGGATCGGGACGTTGACGCCGATCATGCCGACCTGGACGTCGCGCTGGTAGCGGCGGGCGGCACCGCCGTCGCGGGTGAAGATCGCGGTGCCGTTGCCGTAGGGCGAGTCGTTCACCAGCGCCAGCGCCTCGTCGTACGACGCCGCGCGGACCACCGACAGCACCGGGCCGAAGATCTCGTCGTCGTAGACCGACATCCCGGGCCGGACCCGGTCGAACAGCGTGGGACCGAGCCAGAACCCGTCGGCGGCGCCCTTGGGCTCCACCGTGCGGCCGTCGACGACCAGCTCGGCGCCGTCGGCGACCCCGGAGTCGAGGTAGCCCGCCACCTTGTCGCGGTGCGCCGCGTCACGAGCGGGCCCATGTCGCAGCCGTAGCGGCCGTCGCCGGTCGTCAGGCCGGCCATCCGCTCGGCGATCGCGGGCACCAGGTCGTCGCCGACCGGGTCGACGGCCACCACGACGGAGATCGCCATGCACCGCTCCCCCGCCGATCCGAAGCCGGCGGACACCGCCGCGTCGGCGGCGGCGTCGAGGTCGGCGTCGGGCAGCACCACCATGTGGTTCTTGGCGCCGCCGAGCGCCTGCACCCGCTTGCCGTGCCGGGTGCCGGTCTCGTAGACGTACTGCGCGATCGGCGTCGACCCGACGAAGGAGACGGCCTCGACGTCCGGGTGCTCGAGCAGCCCGTCGACGGCGACCTTGTCGCCGTGCAGGACGCTGAAGACGCCGTCGGGCAGGCCGGCCTCGGCCCAGCACTCGGCGATCAGGAGCGAGGCCGACGGGTCCTTCTCCGACGGCTTCAGGACACGGCGTTGCCGCACGCGATCGCGATCGGCACGAACCACAGCGGCACCATGGCCGGGAAGTTGAACGGCGAGATCACGGCGACCACGCCCAGCGACTGCCGGATCGAGTAGACGTCGACGCCGCCGGAGACGCCGTCGCTGAAGCCGCCCTTCAGCAGGTGGGGCGCGCCGCAGGCGAACTCGGCGACCTCCAGCCCCCGCTGCACCTCGCCCAGCGCGTCGTCGAGCACCTTGCCGTGCTCCGCGGTGATCGCGGCCGCGACCTCCTTGCGCCGGCGCGAGAGCGCCTCGCGGAAGGCGAACATGACCGTCGTACGTCGCGTCAACGACTGGGCCGCCCACGCCCGACCGGCGGCCACGGCGTCGGCCACGACGGCGTCGACGTCCTCGCGCGAGGCGAAGCCGACCTGTCCGGACACCTCACCGGTGGCGGGGTCGAAGACGTCACCGGCGCGGTCACCCGAACCGGTCCAGCGCTCTCCTGCCCGCCAGTGCGGGATGGTCATGCTCATCCCATGGCCGCCGCTCGGCGACGCCGCCAGATCTCGCCGGCGATCACGAACAGGAACGAGACCAGGAACATGATCGACCCGACGACGAACAGCTGGGGTGGGAACTCCTTGAGCTTCGCGCCGTACACGTACAACGGGAACGTGACCGACTGGCCGGCCGTGAAGTTGCTGACGATGAAGTCGTCGAACGACAGCGAGAACGCCAGCATCGCGGCGGCGACGATGCCCGGCATGGCGAGCGGAAGTGTGATCAGCCGGAACGTCTGCCATTCGTTGGCGTACAGGTCCATCGCCGCCTGCTCGAGCCGGGTGTCCATGCCCGCCAGCCGAGCCTTCACCGTGACCACCACGAAGGACAGGCAGAACAGCGTGTGGGCGATGACCAGCGTGACGAAGCCGAGCAGCCCGTCGACGCCGACCGAGACGAACATCGCCAGCAGCGAAGAGCCCATGACGATCTCGGGCGTGGCCATCGGCAAGAAGATGACCAGGTTGGACGCCGAACGACCTCGGAAGCTGTGGCGGACCAGCGCGAACGCCATCAGGGTCCCGAGCACGGTGGCCAGGATCGTGGCCACGATGCTGACGAGGATGCTGAGCTGCAGCGACTCGCACAGACCCTCGGGCTCACAGATCGTGGTCCAGTTGTCGAACGTGAAGCCCTCCATCTGGGCGGTGGCAGAGCGCGCCGTCGGGTCGTTGAAGGACAGCGCGAAGATGTAGGCGATCGGGACGAACGTGTAGATCAGCACCAGGATGCCGATGAACAGGATGACGTGGTCGGCGAACCAGCGTACGAAGGACCGACGCGGGGCTTGGGGAGTCGTCGCCGGCCGCTCTCGGGTCGCCTGTTCTCGAGGCACAGTGGCGGTCACAGGAGGTCCTCCGTCCCGGCGCGACGGACGTAGAACACGACCATCACCACGACGATCGCCATCAGGATGATCGAGAGGCTCGCGGCCAGCGGGTAGTTGTGCTCGGTCAGGAACGCCGACTGGATCCGGTTGCCGATCATGTACTGGTTCGGGGTTCCGAGCAGCTCGGCGTTGATGTAGTCGCCGCTGGCTGGGATGAAGGTCAGGAGCGTCCCCGACACGACACCCGGCATGGACAGGGGGAGCGTGACCTTGCGGAAGCCCGTGAACGGACTGGCGTAGAGGTCGCCGGCCGCCTCGATCAGCCGGTGGTCCACCTTGTCCAGGGATGCGTAGATGGGCAGCGTCATGAACGGCATGAAGTTGTAGACGAGCCCGGCGATGACAGCGACCGGAGTCGCCAGGAGCCGCCCTTCCTCCGGCAGGATCAGGATCGTCTGGAGGAAGTCGACCACCGGGCCCTGGTCGGCCAGGATGGTCCGCCACGAGAGCGTGCGCAGCAGGAAGCTGGTGAAGAACGGTGCGATGACCAGCACCAGCATGAAGTACTTCCAGCGACCGGCCTTGAAGGCGATCGCGTAGGCGAGCGGGTAGCCCAGCGCCAGGCACACGAAGGTCGCGATTCCGGCGTACACGAACGACCGCAGGAAGAGGTCCCAGGTGTCGCGGATCGCGTCGACGTAGTTGGCGAAGTGCCACGTCATCGAGTAGCCGGTCTCGTACGACCCGCTCGGGTCGTAGAGCGAGGTGAAGAACAGCTGGACCGTCGGGAAGAGGAAGAAGACCGCCAGCCACAGCATGCCGGGCAGCAGCAGCAGCCAGCCCCAGCCGCGGCGCTTGCTTGTCTCGCCGTCGACGACCGGTCCGCTGGGGTCGGTGATCGTGGTGGGGCGCTCCGTCACTCGGCGTCCTCCGGCGTCAACATGCCCGCCGTCGCGTCCTGGTGGGCGTCGAGCAGGAACGCGTGGGCACCCGACCAGGTGAGGTCGACCTCGGTGCCGTTGCGCAACGGCGGACGCTGGCCGGTGTTCTGCTCGAACACCATCAGCTCCTGGCCCCAAGGCATGGCGACGAGGTACTGAGTGCTCACGCCGACGAAGCTCACGTCGGTCACCCGACCACCCGTGAGCCGGTTGTGCCCGTTGTGCTCGGCGTCTCCGACCTCGCTCACGAAGATCTTCTCCGGCCGGATCCCCAGCCACGCGGACTGACCGTCGACATGGCTGCGCGAGCTCTCGACCGCGACCTTCTGGCCGTTGCAGTTGATCATGACGTCGTCGCCGGCAGAGTCGACGACGTCGGAGCGGATCAGGTTGGACTGGCCGAGGAAGTTCGCCACGAACGTGGTGGCGGGATTCTCGTAGAGCTCACCCGGTGCGCCCATCTGCTCGATCACGCCGTGGTTCATCACCGCGATGGTGTCGGCCATGGTCATGGCCTCCTCCTGGTCGTGGGTGACGTGCACGAACGTGATGCCGACCTCGGTCTGGATCCGCTTGAGCTCGATCTGCATCTGGCGCCGGAGCTTGAGGTCGAGGGCTCCGAGCGGCTCGTCGAGCAGCAGGACGCCGGGCTCGTTGATCAGGGCGCGGCCCAGCGCGACGCGCTGCTGCTGCCCGCCGGAGAGCTGGGCCGGCTTGCGGTCCTCGTAGCCGCTGAGCTGGACCAGCTCGATCATGTCGGCGGTCTGCTTCTTGTAGTCGGACACCCCACGGCGCCGTAGTCCGAAGGCGACGTTCTCGCCGATCGTCAGGTGCGGGAACAGCGCATACGACTGGAAGACCGTGTTGACCGGTCGCTTGTAGGGTCGCAGCTGGGTGACGTCCTCGTCGCCGATCAGCACGCGTCCGACCGTGGGGTCCTCGAGTCCCGCCACCATCCGCAGCGTCGTGGTCTTCCCGCAGCCCGACGGGCCGAGCAGCGCGAAGAAGGACCCCTCGGGCACCGTGAGCGTCAAGTCGTCGACGGCCACGAAGCTGCCGAACCGCTTCGTCACGGCCTCCAGGTGGAGGTCCTTTCCCTCAGCCACCAATGACCTCGTTGAACTGGCGCTGGTAGTCGCGCTCCTCGGTGTCGCTCAGGCTCATGAACATGTAGCCGGTGTCGAGCGTGGCGTCGTCCACGAAGATGAACTCGCTCTCGACCGCGGACTTGTCGAACTGCCCGATCTCCTCCTGGGCCCCGGCGACCGGGCAGAAGTAGTAGTTCCAGGCCGACAGCTTCGCGGCGTTCACCGGGTCGTAGTAGAAGTTCATCATCGTCTCGACGTTCGTCTTGTGCTCGGCCTTGTTGGGCACCAGCATGTTGTCGGTCCAGATGGCGAAGCCCTCCTCCGGCTGGACGAACTTGTACTTGCCGCCGCCGAGGAGGTTGATGACGTCGCCGCTCCAGGCCTCGCAGGCCACGATGTCGCCCGACTTCATGTCGTCGACGTAGTCGTTGCCGGAGAAGCGCCGGACCTGGCCGCCGTCGACGATCTCCTTGAGACGGTCGATGGCCGCCGTGAACTCGTCGGCCGTGAAGTCCTCCGGGTCGCTGCCCTCCATGAGCAGGAGGAAGAGCATGGTGTCGCGCATCTCGGTCAGCAGCTCGATCTTGCCCTTCAGGTCGGGCCGGGTGAGGAGCTCCTCGAAGCTGGTGACGGGATCCGTGAGCTCGGAGTTGTAGCAGATCCCGGTCATGCCGCTCTGCCACGGCACGCTGTACTGGCGCTCGGGGTCCCAGTCGGGCGACTTCAGGAAGTCGATCAGGTTCGCCTGGACGTTGGGCATGTTCTCGTGGTCGAGCTGTTGGATCCAGCCCAGCTCGATCATCCGGGCCGCCATGTAGTCGGTCACCACGAAGACGTCGCGGCCGGTCTCCTTGCAGGACTGGAGCTGCGGCGACACCTTGGCGAAGAACGTCTCGTTGTCGTTCACGTCGCCGTTCTGGTAGGTCACGGTGATGCCCGTCTCCTGCTGGAACTTCTCCAGGGTGGACGTGTCGGCCTTCTTCACCGGGTCGACGTAGCCGATCCAGTTCGAGAAGACGATGGTCTTCTCCTCGTCGCTGAGGTCGGTGCTCGTGCACTCACCCTCGTCGATCGCGGCACCCTCGGTGCCGCAGGCGGCCAGCAGGCCGCTCGACGTGAGCGCCATGCCTGCGACACCCGCTCCTCGCAGCAGTGACCGGCGCGACAAGCCGCCGGGTCCCAGCTGCTGCGAGATCTGAGCCATCAGCCGGTCCGCGGCCGTCAGGTCGCCGCTTCGCAAGCGGTGGGTCATGTGGGTGCCTCCTCGCCAGGGATGTTGCCGTTTCGGATCGTGTCATGGCCGTCCCGCACTGACAAGGGATTCCGTTGAATCGTGACACGGAAACTGCGGAATCGATGGTGTAGCGGTGGTCAGAGCGTCTGACGTATGCCACGATTGCCGACCATGACCAGGAAGCAGGAGCGCACCGGGGCGGTCCTCGACGACGTCGCGAAGGCGATCATCGAGCAGCTCCAGCAGGACGGTCGCCGCTCGTACGCCGCCATCGGCAAGGAGGTCGGCCTCTCCGAGGCCGCGGTCCGCCAGCGCGTGCAGCGCCTGATCGAGAGCGGCGTGATGCAGGTCGTCGCCGTCACCGACCCGCTCCAGCTCGGGTTCGCCCGGCAGGCGATGGTCGGCATCTCGGTGGCCGGCGCGCTCGAGCCCGTGGCCGACGCGCTCTCCGAGATGGACGAGGTCGACTACGTCGTCATCACCGCCGGCACCTACGACCTCCTGGCGGAGGTGGTGTGCGAGAGCGACGAGCACCTGCTCGAGCTGATCTCGGAGAAGATCCGCCGGATCCACGGGGTCACCCGCACCGAGACCTTCATGTACCTCAAGCTGCGGAAGCAGACCTACTCGTGGGGCGTCGTCCGCTGAGCAACGCCCGGGCCCTCTGGGCCGACACCGCCGACCCCGCGCCCGCGCGCGCCCCGCTCCCCGGGGACGTCACCGCCGACGTGGCGATCGTCGGCGCGGGCTTCACCGGACTGTGGACCGCCCACTACCTCGCCGAGGCGGACCCGTCGCTGCGGATCGTGGTGCTCGAGGCCGAGACCGTGGGGTACGGCGCGTCGGGCCGCAACGGCGGCTGGTGCTCGGCGCTCTTCCCCGCGTCGCTCGATGCGCTGGCCGCGCAGTCGGACCGGGCGGCCGCGCTCGCCCAGGACGCGGCCATGCGCGACAGCGTCCGCGAGGTCGCGCGGGCCGCCGACGAGCTCGGGATCGACGCCCAGCTCGCCCGGGGCGGCACCATCGTGCTGGTGCGCAGCAAGGCCCAGCAGGTGCGGGCCCGGGCCGAGATCGAGCACGCCCGCAGCTGGGGCCTCACCGAGAGCCAGGTGCGCTGGCTCGACGAGGGCGAGGCGCGGGCCGTGGTCGACGCGGAGGGCACGCTCGGGGCGACGTACACCCCGGACTGCGCAGCAGTGCACCCCTTGCGCCTGGCCCGCGGGCTCGCTGACTCGCTGGTCCGGCGCGGCGTCACGGTCCACGAGCACTCCCGCGTCACCGAGCTGCTGCCGGGTCGGGCCGTCACCGCCCACGGCACGGTCACTGCGGGAGCCGTCCTCCGCGCGACCGAGGGGTACACGAGCCAGCTCGCCGGCCACCGCCGCGCCCTGGCCCCGATCTACTCGCTGGTGATCGCGACCGAGCCGCTCGCCCCCGAGGTGTGGGAGCGGATCGGGCTGCGCCGGCGCGAGACGTTCAGCGACCACCGGCACCTGATCATCTACGGGCAGCGCACCGCCGACGACCGGCTGGTGTTCGGCGGCCGCGGCGCGCCGTACCACTTCGGGTCCCGCATCTCCGAGGGCTTCGACGCCGACGTCCGCGTCTTCGGCAAGCTGCGGGCCACGCTCGTCGAGCTGTTCCCCGTGCTCGCCGACACGGCCGTCACCCACGCGTGGGGCGGCCCGCTCGGGGTGCCGCGCGACTGGTGCGCGTCGGTCGGGCTCGACCCCGAGACCCGGCTCGGCTGGGCCGGCGGGTACGTCGGCGACGGGGTCAGCACCACGAACCTGGCCGGCCGCACGCTGCGCGACCTGGTGCTCGAGCGGGACACCGAGCTGACGCGGCTGCCGTGGGTCGGCCACCGGTCACCGTCGTGGGAGCCGGAGCCGCTGCGCTGGCTGGGCGTGAACGCCGGGCTGCACGCCATGACCTGGGCCGACACCGAGGAGCGGCTCACCGGCCGCCCCAGCCTGATCGCCCGCTCCCTCGCCCCCCTCCTCGGAGGCTGAGGCGCGAAGGCGCCGCGGAGGTTGAGGGGTGCGACGGCGCCCCGGAGGTTTCGTGGCTCGTCGCTGACGCTCCTCGCACCTCAACCTCCGGCGAATCGCTCGAACCGTCCGGAGGTTGAGGTGCGAGCGGAGCGAGCCACGAAACCTCCGCAACGTCGCTCCGCTCGACCGTCCGGAGTTCGACGGCAGCCAGAAACCTCACACCCACACCGCGCGGGGACTGCCCGGGGGTTCGACGCCTAGCAGGGTTGCCGCATGCCCTGGACCTACCTCATCGAGTGCGCCGACGGCTCGTTCTACGCCGGCAGCACGGTCGACCTCGAGCGTCGGCTGTCCCAGCACGACCTCGGGGAGGGGCCGAAGTACACCCGGCCCCGACGCCGTCGGCCGGTGCGGCTGGTCTGGTGCCAGCTGTTCGAGCGGGTCGACGACGCGTTCGCGTTCGAGAAGCAGATCCAGGGATGGAGCAGGGCGAAGCGGATCGCGCTGATCGAGGGGCGGTACGACGACCTGCCACGGCTCGCCTCGCGGCGTTCGCGTGAGGGCTAGCGGGGTTTCGTGGCTCGTCGCTGACGCTCCTCGCACCTCAACCTCCGAACGCGGTCGTGACCCCGGAGGTCAGCCGAGGCCGTTGTCCTCCGTGTCGGCCGGCTTGCCCGCGGAGAGCCAGGCGTCGAAGAAGCCGTCGAGGTCCTCGCCGCTGACGTCCTCGGCCAGCGCCTCGAACTTCGCCCGGGTGCCGTGCCCGTTGCGGTTCTCGGTCACCCACCGCTCGATCACGGTCCAGAAGTCGGTCTCGCCGATCCGGTTGCGCAGCGCCTGGAACGTCATGGCGCCGCGGTCGTAGACAGGGATCGCGAAGATGTGGTCGGCGCCCGGGTCCCCGATCGCCAGGTTCCAGAAGTCGCTCCCGGCGGGCCTCACGTCGTACTCGTTGCGCAGCCACTGGGCCCCGGACGTTCCGCCGTGGGTCTCCGCCCAGCGCACCTCCATGAAGGTCGCGCCACCCTCGTTGAGCCACATGTCGCGCCACCGGCGCAGCGCCACCGAGTCGCCGAGCCACTGGTGGGCGAGCTCGTGCACCACGAGCCAGGTGAAGCCACGGCCCGTGGCGGGGTAGGTCGGCATCGTCTGGTTCTCGAGCGCGAAGTTGACCCCGAGGCTGGTCACCAGCCCGCCCACGCGAGAGAACGGGTACTCCCCGAGGTCCTTCTCGAGCCAGGCGACGACGCGGGGCGTCTTCCGCATCAGGTCCAGGTTCGCGGCGCGAGCTGCGGGGCTGAGCCGCCTCGAGACCACCGCCCGCCACGGCAGGCCGTCACGGACGCCGGAGTCGACCCGGAACTTCCCGGCGGCGAACATCGCGAGGTAGGTCGCCATCGGCTCGTCGGCCACCCAGCGACGGGTGACGAGACCACCGTGGACCCGGCGCGAGACCGGCCGGCCGTTGGCGAACACCTGGTTGCCGCGCGGGACCGTGATGCTGATGTCCATCAGCGCCTTGTCGGCCGGGTGGTCGTTGGACGGGAACCACCACGGCGCCATGTGGGGCTGGTTCATGGCGACCACCTCACGGCGGTTGGCCAGCCAGTTGCTCTCACCGTCGTACGACCGGCGATCGGGGAAGCCGGCGTAGGTGAGCCGGACGGTGAACCGCTCGCCGTCCGCGATCGGCGAACGCGGCCTGATCCGGACCTCGTGCTGGCGGGGCTTCACGTACGCCGCCCGCCGGCCGTCGATGGTCACCCCGGTCACCGGCAGGAGGAAGTCGAGGTTGAAGGCGGTGAGGTCGTCGGTGGCGCGGACCTTCAGCACGGTGCTGCCGGAGAGGCGCCTGGTCTCGAACGCGTAGCGGTCGCGGATCCGGTACTTGCGCACGTTGATGCCGCCGTTGCCGTCCAGCGGGAAGTAGCTGTCACCGATCCCCGCGCTGCCGCCCGGCGTCGGGACGGCGGTCACCGAGGGTGCCGCGAGGAACGAGACGGGGAGCGCCACGGCGGCGGCGACGGCCACCGTGGACGCGGCCCGGAGGCGTCGTGTGAGCATGTCCATCAACCTAGACGACCCCGGAGCGCGCCCAGATCCGGGACGATCGGCCTCTTACCAAGGGGCGGCGCTAGCTCGCGAGACGCTACCTTGGCGGCCCCACAGCAGAGGAGAGCCCGTGGGCACGGTGGTGATGTACGGCTCGATGTCGGTGGACGGCTTCGTCGCGGACGAGAACGACCAGCCCGGACCGCTGTTCGACTGGTTGACCAGCGGTGACGTCGCGTTGGACGAGAGCGGCTACGTGAAGGTGTCGCAGACGTCCTACGACTACACCCGGCCGTACTGGGACCAGATCGGGGCGACCCTCGTCGGCCGCCACGTCTTCGACCTGACGGACGGCTGGGACGGGGAACCTCCGAGCGGGGTCGACCACGTGGTCGTCGTGACGCACCGGCCGCAGCCCGAGGGCTGGGACCCCGAGGCGCCATTTCACTTCGTCGACGGCGTCGAGGCCGCCGTCGCCAAGGCGCAGGCCCTTGCGGGTGACCGCATCGTCGAGGTCGCCGCTGGGGACGTCGGCGGCCAGGTGCTTGCCGCAGGTCTGGTCGACGAGGTGCGCATGGACGTCGTACCCGTCGTGCTCGGGTCCGGCAAGCGCTACTTCGGGTCGGTCCACGCGCAGCACCTGTTGGAGGATCCCGACGTGGTGATCCAGGGCAACCGGGTGCTTCACCTGCGCTGTCGGGTGCGCCGTTGACCGATCTGAGCGGGGTACGCGAAAGAAGCCACTGCGATTCACCCTCACTTGCCTGCGTCTGAGGCTGGCCGAATGCCTCGGAGCGGGTTTGCCACCGGCTTCGGACCCGGTTGCCGCCGCAAGACCCGGCCAGAGCGCCGACCACGTCACGGACCAGCGAGCCGTCATGGTTGACAACCACCTCGACAAGCGTTCGGGTTGCAGCCAGGATCTCGGGCAGGCCGTCCCCAGGAACCTGGGCCTCGCCTGGCGGACCTTGGGCAGGGGACAGCGCTGCCAAGGTTCGGTAGTACCTGGCGACCGTGGGTGAATCTTGCTTCTGTGTCGGCGAGAAGGGCCAGCACAGCGTTCGCGTTGGTAAGGTATGCCTTGGCGCCGAGGCGGCTGATCTCCGTCCCACGCTTCTGGATGCCGTCCTGGCCACCCGAGAGCAGCCAGGTGCGTCAGGCGGCCCTCGAGGAAGAAGCCCTGGTTCCGGACCGCGGTTGTGTCCGCAGGTTCGTTCCGGCGTCCTCGATCAGAGGGCCGCGAGGTCGCTGGCGCTCATGTCATCGAGGCCCAGGGTCGCCAGGGTGCGCGCCCGCTCGGTGCGGAAGTCCCGAGCCAAGACGATCGAGGCCATGGTGATCAGCGCCTCCATCGTCGGAGTCCGGACGCCGACTCGGCCGGCCAGGTCTGTCAGGAACACCAGGGAGTAGCCGACGTCCTCGGTCAGGTAGCGGTTGTCGAGCTGGCTCTGTGCGCCGATCCCGAGGAAGCCGGGGGCGGTGGAGTACCCGGTCGAGTAGGTGGCCTCGCGCATGTATCCCTGCAAGACCCCGAGGTCGGGTTCCGAGAGCACTCGCAGCCCGAGCGCGTCGGCGATGGCCAGCCGCTCGCGGTCGACCGCCTCGATCGCCCTGCCGACGGCCTCGGTGACCCCCTCTTCGTAGAACAGGAAGGCGCCGGCGGTCCGCTCGATGAGACCGGCGTTGAGGAGTGTCACGGCGGGATGGATCACCGGGTTGCCGTTCTGCAGAGTGGTCTGGAAGACGCTGTCGGCGGCCTCCGTCCCGGGGTAGACGTCCTGGATCATCGACAGCAACCGGTCGGTGCCCGAACGGGGGAGGCTGGCGACGAACACACCGCCGCCCAGCTTGTGGAAGACGTTGATCCGTCCCGGCGCGACGATGCGGACCGCGTAGGGCAGCGTGCTGGTCTCCCCCACCGTGATCGTCTCGTCATCCAGCGCGAGGCCGGCGGTGCGCTTGAACGTGATCGCACCCGCGCACGAGGCCGGGCAGACCAACACCGCTTGCCCGGGCACGAGGTGCGGTGCGACGACCTCGGCCTGGTGTTCAGTGCTGTAGGCCGGGCCGACGAGCACGACCAGTTCGGCCCCGTCGAGAGCGTCCTCGATGTCGTGGCCGGAGTAGGCGATCTTGGCGAAGCCCTCGATCTCGCCGGTGGCGTGGATTCCGCCGGCGGCGGCGACCTCTGCCACGTGGTCGGGAAAATGAGGCGTGTCGAAGAGCCGCACGGTGTGCCCGTGGAGCGCGAAGTCGAAGGCGGTCGCGAGACCACCGTTGCCAGAACCGACGACCGTGACGTTCATGTCCGACACCGTAACCGCCCGGTTCGCCGCTCCGGCGGGCTCGAGTTCCTGCGATCGCCAGCCGCGCGACGCCTCGCCTTCTCGTTGGCTGGCGGTGTTCTCGCACCGGTGCGCCTGACACCCGTTGGCTTGTCGTTCACGGGAGCGCCGCACAGCCTCCAGTTGATCGGCACCAACGGGGTAGCAGACGATGAGCCGTTCCGGAGGGCGTCTATCCGTTGGCGCGCACCTCGGAGTCCGATCCCCCGCAGATTCCTCCACGCGGGGAACAGGCGAGGCCTGTCGCTGGGGCGGGGCGTCAGCAGGTGGACTGGATGTCGGTGATGAGGGACTGGACGTCGGTGATGAAGGTGGACAAGGCGGAACCGGCTGCGGTCAAGGTGGCGGCCGTGGGGTCGGCCGCTGCCGCCTCGACGCCGGTCTCGAGGCTCGCCCAGCTGGTCTCGACCGTGTCGACCTGTGGGGAGAACTCGGACGTGGCGTCGGTCTTGACCTGGGAGAGGTCGCTTTCGACTTCACCGAGCGCGCTCTGCAGGTCGCTCAGGCCGCCGGAAGCGGTGAGGTCGACGTCCTTCACGTCCTCGACGGATGACTTGAGGTTGTTGACGGAGCCGCAGACCGCTGGGTCGTCTTGGCTGCAGCCCACGAGGGACACCGCCAAGACCGTTGCGGCGAGGGCGAGGGCGGGTTTCATGTGGTTCTCCTTGTCGGGGCGACGGGCCCCGGTTGGGCCTGATCGCATCGGGCTGTGGTCAGTTGTGTGGTTCGACGACCCAGGCGTGTGCCTCGTGGAGGGCCGCCCAGGTGGACTCGCCGAGCACCGGGGTCACGCCGAAGACCCGGTCCGGTCGTTGCACGGTGACTGGAACGGTTCTGGCCAACAGTACGGCCATGTCCGGGTCCAGCCCGGAGACGTAGAGCCGGCCGCCTGCGGCGCCGATCTGCTCGCGTACGTGGCGAGGATGCGGAAGAAGGTCGCGCCGAGCGAGGTCCGGCCGCGCAGGCGGAGGACGCCCGGGCAGCATGGCCTCGGCCAGCAGTTCGACGTCCTCGGCGGCGAGGATCTCCGCGATGTTGGCTTCGAGTGCGCGGATCTCGTCGACCGAGAAAATCCGGCGCCTTCAGGGTTGATCCGACCGACCGAGGGACTCGACGGCCGCCTGCGCCCTCCGGGCCCCAACCCGAGGAACTTCCGGGACCAACGGCCCTGGTGGTGAGCCCGCGCCGAGCGCAAACTGTCCTCACGAACCCCCGCAAGGGGGTTCGGGGCGACTCGGAAGAGAAGGTCCACACGGAGGGGCAACCCTTCGCGGCGGCAGGGTGACGACGCCGCCGGGACCAGAAAACAGGAGTCGCCGATCGGGAGCGTCATCGGTACCGATCACAGAAGGGCCCTTGCGACTCATACTCCCAAGGGCCCTTCGCCTTGAGTGCCCGTGATCGGGCGAGCGACGTCAATGGTCGAGCACTGCTGGGGTGGGAACCTCGCATCCGTCGGCGACACTGCGGGCGTGGAGCACGTGTCCACAGTGCAGCGACCGCCGCTGGACGGGCTGATCGACGACCTCTACGAGCCTGGAGGGTCGCGCCGGCACCGACATCGAGACGGCCGAGTACGCCGACGGCTGCGTGGTCACCACGCCCACCCGCGCGCTGGAGTTCGGCTACCCACCCGGACCCGGTCCGTCGGCGTGCACGTCAAGCCGGGGGGCAGGCGCCGTTCCTGTCGATGCCCGCGGCTGAGCTGTGTGACCGGCCGGTGACGGTAGAGCAGGGGTGGGGCCGGCCCGCCATTCTGAGCTGCGAGACCGGCTGGCCACGGCGCCGGCCGTACTGGGATCAGATCGGGGCGACCCTCGTCGGCCGCCACGTCTTCGACCTGACGGACGGCTGGGACGGGAAACCTCCGAGCGGGGTCGACCACGTGGTCGTCGTGACGGCCAGGTGCTTGCCGCAGGTCTGGTCGACGAGGTGCGCATGGACGTCGTACCCGTCGTGCTCGGGGCCGGCAAGCGTTACTTCGGGTCGGTCCACGCACAGCACCTGTTGGAGGATCCCGACGTGGTGATCCAGGGCAACCGGGTGCTTCACCTGCGCTGTCGGGTGCGCCGTTGACATCTGTCCGGTGACGCAAGCCGATAATTCGCTTGCCGCGCCCCGGCCGGACCCCTCACCATGGTGGGGCCGCGTGGCGTTCCGAGCCGTGCCCAGACCTGAGGAGGCGTGACATGACGATCACTGTCGTCGGCCTGTCCGCAGACCGCACCTCTTCCTTCACCTGGAGCACGCATGCACGCGTACGTCCCGGAGCCGGGGACCGACCGGCTCACTGATCCCTTCGAGGGCATCGACCCTCGGTTCGTCTTCGACTTCCAGAGCTACGGCGAGCCCGACGACGACCGCCAGCGCTGGAGCACCTGGCTCAGCGTCGAGCCGCTGTGCCGTGGCCCCGAGCCGCGGCCCGACTGGGTCGTCACGTCCCAGGCCGCCGTCGACACCGAGCTGGGCGTCCTCAAGACCGGCAAGGAGGCCGACGTCTTCCTCCTGGAGCGGGCGGTGCCCGGCAGCGAGGCGCTCGGCGAGTCGGTCGTGATGGCGGCCAAGCGCTACCGCGGCGAGGAGCACCGCGACTTCCACCGGTCGGCGGGCTACACCGACGGCCGCAAGCTCCGCAACACCCGCGACAACCGCGCGATGGCCAAGAAGTCCGCCCACGGCCGGGCCCTGGCCGCCGGCCAGTGGGCGTGGGCGGAGTGGGAGTCGCTCAAGCGGCTGTGGGCGCTGGGCATCCCGGTCCCCTACCCGGTCCAGGTCGACGGCACCGAGATCCTCATGGAGTGGATCACCGTCGACGGCGAGACGGCACCCCGGCTGGCCCAGACCCGGCCTGACCGCGAGCTCCTGGCGTCGTACTTCGAACAGGTCCAGGGCGTCCTCGCCGACCTCGCCCGGCAGGGCATGGTGCACGGCGACCTGTCGGCGTACAACATCCTGGCCGCGGGCGAGCGACTCGTCGTGATCGATCTCCCGCAGGTGATCGACCTCGTGGGCAACCCGGCCGGCATGGACTACCTGCTCCGCGACTGCACGAACGTCTGCCGCTGGTTCAAGGCACGGGGGCTCGACGTCGACGAGCACGAGGTGTTCGGAGAGCTGCTGGCCCACGCGCTCTGACCACGGCCGCAGCCGGTCGCCGGGGTTCAATGTGCGCATGACCCGACATGCCCCGGTCCTGGCCGGCTCGCTGGTGGCCTACGACCCGCCGCCGCTCCCCTCCGCGCCGGTCGACCCGGCCCGGCCGGCGCTCTACGACCCGGCCGAGCTGTACGACGCCGTGCTGGCCGGGTCGTCGTACGACGCCGGGTTCGACGCCCGCGCCTACGCCTGGTCGCAGCGGCCGCGCACGCCCGGCGAGTCGATGCTCCGCGCCCTCCACGACCACGCGATGGACGAGGCGCTGGACCGGTTCGTGGAGGGGCGCCGGCTCGTCGGTGTGATGGGCGGGCACGCCTCGCTGCGGGGCAGCACGGCCTACGAGGCCGCCGCCCGGCTCGGGCACACCCTCGGCGCGTCGTACACCGTGGCCACCGGTGGCGGCCCGGGCGCCATGGAGGCGGCCAACCTCGGCGCGCGGTGTGCCACCCTCGACGTCGCGGTGCTGGAGTCGCACCTCGACTCCCTGGCCGGGGTCGCGAGCTATCGGGACGACCTCACGGCCTGGGTGAGAACCGCGCTCGCCGTCGTGGCGGCGGTCGGCGACGCGGCCACGGCGAACCTGGGCATCCCGACCTGGCACTACGGCCACGAGCCGTCCAACGTCTTCGCGACCGCCATCGCCAAGTACTTCCGCAACGCGACCCGCGAGGCGATCCTGCTCGAGGTCTGCGACGCGGGCATCGTCTTCCTGCCGGGGTCGGCGGGGACCGTGCAGGAGGTCTTCCAGGACGCGTGCGAGAACTTCTACGCCGAGCCGGCGTCGGTCGCGCCGATGGTGCTCGTCGGGGTCGAGCACTGGACCCGGACCCTGCCCGCCTGGCCGCTGCTGCGCACGCTGGCCGCGGGCACGACCATGGAGGACCGGGTGCACCTGGTCGACACGCCCGGGGAGGCGGCCGAGCTGCTGTCCTGAGTCAGGCCTCGGTCGCGGCGAGCTGGCCGCAGGCGCCGTCGATCTCGCGGCCCCGGGTGTCGCGGACCGTCGTCGGCACGCCCTTGGCCTCGAGCCGGCGCACGAACTCGCGCTCGTCGGCGGGGTCGGACGCGGTCCACTTCGAGCCGGGCGTCGGGTTGAGGGGGATCAGGTTGACGTGGACCCAGCCCCAGTCGCCGTAGGAGTTGAGGACGTCGCCGAGCAGGTCGGCGCGCCACCCCTGGTCGTTGATGCCGCGCATCATGGCGTACTCGATCGAGACCCGGCGCTTGGTGGTGCGGGCGTAGTTCCAGGCGGCCTCGACCGACTCGGCGACGGAGTACCGGGTGTTGATCGGGACCAGCTCGTTGCGCAGCTCGTCGTCGGGCGCGTGCAGGCTCAGCGCGAGCGTGACCGGGATGCCCTCCTCGGTGAGCTGGTTGATGCGGGGCACCAGGCCGACGGTCGAGACGGTGATGCCGCGGGCGGACATCCCCAGCCCGCCCGGCGCCGGGTCGGTGAGGCGGCGTACGGCGCCCATCACGGCCTTGTAGTTGGCCAGCGGCTCACCCATGCCCATGAAGACCACGTTGGAGACCCGGCCCGGGCCGCCGGGGACCTCGTCGCGCGCGAGCGACCGGGCGCCCGCGACGACCTGCTCGACGATCTCGGCGGTCGACATGTTGCGCTGGAGTCCGCCCTGGCCGGTCGCGCAGAACGGGCACGCCATGCCACAGCCCGCCTGGCTGGACACGCACATCGTGACCCGCCCGGGGTAGCGCATCAGCACCGACTCGACGAGGGCGCCGTCGAAGAGCCTCCAGAGCGTCTTGCGCGTCGTGCCGCGGTCGGCCTCCATCGTCCGCAGCGGTGTCATCAGCGGCGGCAGGAGGGCGGCGACGAGCTCGTCGCGCTGCCCCGCCGGCAGGTCGGTCATCTCGGCGGGGTCGTCGACGAGCCGGCTGAAGTAGTGGGTGGACAGCTGCTTGGCCCGGAACCCGGGCAGCCCGGCGGCGGTGACCGTCTCGACCCGCTCGGCCTCGGTGAGGTCGGCGAGGTGGCGCGGGGGCTTCTTGCGGCCGCGGGGCTCGTCGAAGACGAGCGGCAGCTGCCGGGGAGAGTCGGTCATGTCCGACTCAGTCTCCCACCCGCCGCGCGGGCGGTCACATCGTCAGCCGTCGTACCGGACCATGAAGTAGAGGACGAGCGACGTCACTCCGCCGACCACCAGCACGGTGACGGCCATGCCCAGCCACATGAACTGGGCGAACCGCCGGGTGCGGCGGTTCGCGAGCATGCCCAGCGGCAGCAGCAGGAACACCAGCACCCACGGGAAGATCTTCGCCGCGGTGTCGTAGTGGAAGAGCAGGCGCAGGATCCCGGCGAAGCCACCGGGGACCGCGGTGACGAACAGCATGCCGCTGAAGAAGCCGGTCAGGGCCGCGAACGTCGGGTGCGACTCGTGCCACCAGTCCCACCAGTGCCGCTCCCCCGCCACCTCCGGCCCGGGGTCGCGGACGTCCGTCTCGGTCATGGTTCCACGGTACGCGGGGCCGAGCCCGCGGCGGGTGCACACCCCGCCCGCGCGTCGTGTCAGGTCCTCCGGGGTGGCCGCAGGCACGTGCCGAGACGAAGGCCAGATCCGGGCGGTGGAGCTTCTGCGTAGACGAACTGGCACAACGGCCCCCAGAAGCCGCGGCGCCAGGCGGGGACCGACCGATGTGGGCTCGGTTGTGCCAGCCGGTCTACGAGCAGTGCACTGACCGCAGGCATGAGCGTGCACTTCCGTCACCCCCGGTACGTGGACATCGCGATCCGTGGCTTGCATTCCCATCGGGTCACGGCGAGCTTCGCCGCAGCACCTGTCCTCATATCTGCCAAGGCCTCCCCAATCGTGTGCGCAGGCTCGGCTTCACGGGATGGCGGCTTGAACCAGGTTGCCAGCGACGGTGTCGACGTCGTGTTCGGCGTTAGCGAGCACGGTGACGACGATGCTGTCATTGGGGAAGCACAGCGCGACGGTCGTGTAGCCGTTGAAGTTGCCCGTGTGGCCGAGAGCCCCCGAGTCGTCGCCGTACTCGCTCGACCTGTCGATGATTCCTAGCCCGTATCCGGGCAACTGCTGGAAGTCAGTCATTTCGTCGAGAGACGTCGGCGAGACGACCTGGCCCGAGCACAGCGCTGTCCACCACCGGGCGAGGCTGGCGGAGTCGGCGGCCATGCCGCCCTCGAATTCGACGGCGGTCACGCCGGCGAGGGACGGTAGGTATCCGCCGACGGTGTCGAGGGTGTCGGCCGGGGCGCCGAACGGCATCGCCATGGGATCGGTCGGACGCTCATCGGGCTGGGAGATCAGGCGCTCGTAGCCGTCGTCGGCGAGGACTCCGTCGCGCAGCACGTCGGCGAAAGGCCGACCGGTCACGTGCTCGATGATCAAGCCGAGCAGCATGTAGTTCACGCCCCTGTACTCCCACTCCTGACCGACCGGACCGCGTTCGGGTGCGACGGTGGCAAGTACCTCCTCGGGCGTCCAGACGTGGCGCGGGTCGGAGGTGAGGAGCTTCCATTCGGCCTTGTCGTCCAGGGACTCGGGGTAGCCGCTTCGCATCGAGAGCAGGTCGAGGATCGTCGCGCCGTTGGTGTCGAACTCCAGCCCGGGCGGCAGCCGGCCGGCGACGGGATCGTCAAGGCTCAGCTCACCGGCCTCTACGAGCTGCATCATCTGGGCTGCCAGGAAGGTCTTGGTGATGCTGGCGATGGACATCTGATCGTGGGGGACCATGGGTCGGTCGCCGGCTGCCGTGCCGGTGGCGCCGCTCCAGGTTCCGACGGGCGTGATCAGCGTCGCCGTGAGCCCGGCGCCGTTGGCGGAGGTGTCGAGCACGTTCCGCAGCTCGGCCGCCAGCTGGCGGGAAACGGGCTCTTCAGTCAGCTCCGCGAACGCAGTTGTCGGAAATCCGTCGGAGTCGTCGGTCGTCACAATGCCCGAGGGCTGGCTCTCGGGTGCCGTCGAGGGCGAGGCCGAGCCTGGGATCGGAAGGTCCGACGAGCACGAAGAGAGGGCGCCCAGTGCCAGGGTCACGAATAGCGCAGTGGCGACGGATGCGCGGCGCGGTCTGGTCACAGTCATTCGAGTGGTCTCAGGGCGTCGGCGATGGCGAGCCCGCTGTGCGCGATGGTGTCGTTGTAGCCGGTGTTATCGACCTCGACCCGTTCCCAGGTTGCTCCGCGGTCGAGGCTGGCGTGCACGGCCAGCGGCATCCCGTCGGAGTTGCGGTCTAGCAGCAGCATCCGTCCTGGTTCGACCCACTCGTCGAGGTAGCTCCAGTAGTCGACGGGAACGCTGGTCCAGCCGTGGGTCGGGGCAGTCGACGGCGTGGACGTCCCAGCTGCCGTCGGGCTGCTGCCAGATGGCACGGCAGTCGTTCGAGCCCCAGAGGAACTCGTCGACGTTCGGTCCCCATTCCTTGATCTCCGCCGGCACGTCCAGCGGCTGGAGTGTGCCGGCGCTGTCGTCCACCAGGTACGGCTCGATCCCGGCCCCTCCGGTCCGACCTGGAAGTCCCGAGCCCGGTCCAGGTCCTGGACGAGCACGACGTCAGGGCCAGGGACGGCCGGGACCGGGTCGCTCACGACACGGAGCGTCAGCTCGGTGCCGTTCGCGTAGAGGAGCCGGAAGCGCGTCGACTGGTCGAAGCCGTCCTGGACGAGGATCGAGTCCTCGCCGTAGTACTGCGCCCAGGGTCGGCCCTGGACGTCGAAGAGCACCGACCGACCATCCCGCGTCAGCTCCAGCGCCAGGTGGCTGGTCCTTCCGGGGAGGTCAGGTGGGAAGTCGTCGCAGCCCTGTTCACCGACGCAGTACAGCTCGGCGTCGAGGCCGGACGGCGCCGGGCCGAACCGATCGACAAGCACATCCCCCTCCGCGCGGACCTGCTCCGGCGTCCACCCATCGATCGACGTCGGGGTCTCGCTCGGCGACGGCGCGGGATCCGGTGACCGCCGACCGTCCGCCACACCGAGGGCAGTCACTCCCACCAGCAGGACCACGGCGGCGACGCCGGCGACAGCGCCGGCCTGCACGGAGCGTCGGCGGCGTTGCCGGGAGACGGCGACCAGGTCGTCGAAACCCGGTCGGTGGAACTGGCCGGAGAGCTCGCGAAGGACATCGACGTCAGGCATGGTCGGCCTCCTCTCGTTCGTCGAGCAGAGGAGCGAGGCGTTCGCGACCGCGCGAGAGGCGCGACTTGACGGTGCCCTCGGGAAGTCCCAGCTCGTGGGCGATCTCTGCCGGTCCCAGGTCTGCGAGGTAGCGCAGGACGATGACCTGCCGCTGATCCGGATCGAGCTCCGCCAGGGCTCGCACGACCGCCACGTGGTCGGGGCTCAGCGCCGGTGCGGTCTGGCCGCCGGGCACCGAGGTGACGAACCGGCGAACCACCTTCGCGTGCCGCCACGTGTTCCGCTGGTGGTTGAGGGCGACGGTGCGCAACCAGGCCTCAGGGTTGTGCACCCGGTCGAACGCGCGACCCTGCGCGATGGCCTTCACGAAGGCCTCCTGCACCGCATCCTCCGCCTGCGCCAGGTCACCGCAGAGCGCGAACAGCTGGAGGACGAGCCGATCGTACGACGCGTCGTACAGCTCGTGGAGGAACCCGGATCCAGCCATGGTCCACCTCCTCGCTCCGGCGATCGTTGCACTGACGACACGCTGATGGCCGGTTCGGATCCCGACAGGGCAGAAAAACTTCTCGTGCCCGAAGTCGGGTCCGCGGAGCGAATCGAGCATCGAGTCCAAGGCGCGCGGGCCTGAACCCCGAGTCATTCCCGCCATCCACAACGGACTACACCCGTCAGGAGCGCACGTTGGTCGACTGACCCAGACGTCGGGCATGCGCTAGTCGCGCCCACCGCTCGCAGGTCGGGCGGCTCGCGCGCTGAGACTCGGCGACCAGCAGCGTCCACGAGCAGTGCCGTGCCCGACCAGCACCACGTCCTCGGCGCCGTGGGCGGCCAGGAGCCGTCGTACGGCGGGGAGCAGCCGGTCCCGGGTCCGGGCGAGCGGCTCCCAGCCGTCGAGCGCCGCCACCTCGGGCCGGGCGAACGCCGCGCGGACCGCGGCGTGCCACTCGGTCTCGTCGTCGAACCACGGGGTCACGCCCCGCTCGTGCTCCCGCAGCTCGTCCACGACCCCGACGTCGGTGTCGGTCAGCAGCTGGGCCGTGGCGAGGGCCTTGGGCTCGGGCGAGGAGAACCACGCGGCGCTCGCCGGCAGCCGGTCCCGCAGCGCCCACACGTCGTCGAAGAATTCCGGGTCGAGGTCCCACGCGTACGCCGGCGCCGTGGGGTCGATGAGCGGGCGACCGTGGCGGACGAGGTGGAGCGTCACGCGAAGACGGTGTAGTGGAGCAGCAGCCAGACCGGCGCGATGGTCGCCAGCAGCGAGTCGAGCCGGTCCATCAGGCCGCCGTGGCCCGGGATCACCTGGCTCATGTCCTTGACCCCGAGGTCGCGCTTGATGACCGACTCGCAGAGGTCGCCGAGGGTCGCCATCACGCCGACGATCAGGCCCAGCACCACCCCGACCCACCAGTCGCCGTCGAGCAGGTAGACGACCAGCACCCACCCCGCGGCCGCCGAGAAGGTGAGGGAGCCGACGAACCCCTCCCAGGACTTCTTCGGCGAGATGACCGGCGCCATCGGGTGCCTGCCGAACAGCACGCCGGCGACGTACCCGCCGGTGTCGGAGGCGACGGTGACGAGGATGAACGTGACGATGCCCCGCACGCCGTCGTCCCAGCGGTCGAAGTCGGTGGCGCCGCCCTCCGCGAGCAGGAGCGCCACGAACGAGCCGAGGAACGGGACGTAGACGAGGGTGAAGACCGACGCGGTCGCCGTCTGCACGTAGCCGTCGACGCCGCGCCGCAGCAGCCACAGCATCGTCACCAGCGCGGTGACGGCGGTCGCCGTGACGAGCGCGGGAGCGCCGTAGAAGTAGGCGACGACGACCATCACGACGCCGCCCGCCATCAGCGGCTGCTCGGGCAGGTCGATGTCCTTCGCCAGGAGGCCTCGGTGCAGCTCCCAGATGGCCACCACGACCGCCGCGGCCACGATGCCGAGGAAGGCGATCTTCCAGAACGCGAGGGACGCGGCGATGGCACCCAGCAGGACGACGGCGGAGGTGATCGCGGCCGGAAGGTTACGGCCGGCGCGGCCGTGGTCCTTCGCCGGTGCAGGGGTGGTGGTCATGGGTGCTCAGACCTCGAGGAGCTCGGCTTCCTTGTGCTTGAGCAGCTCGTCGATCGCGTCGGTGTGCTTCTTGGTCATGCCGTCGAGCCGCTTCTCGGCCCCGGTGACGTCGTCCTGTCCCACCTCGCCGTCGGTCCCGAGCTTCTCCAGGGTCTGCTTGGCGTGACGTCGCAGGTTGCGGACCGCGACCCGGCCCTCCTCGGCCTTCGTGCGGGCGACCTTGATGTACTCCTTGCGCCGCTCCTCGGTGAGCTCGGGGAACACGCAGCGGACGACCTTGCCGTCGTTGGCCGGGTTGACGCCGAGGTCGGAGTCGCGGATCGCCTTCTCGATGTTCGCCATCGCACCCATGTCGTACGGCGCCACCAGGATGATCCGCGCCTCGGGGGCGGTGAACGACGCGAGCTGCTGCAGCGGCGTGGGCGTGCCGTAGTAGTCGACCAGGATCTTGCTGAACATGCTCGGCTGGGCACGCCCGGCGCGGATCGCCGCGAACTCCTCACGGGTGGCCTCGACCGACTTGTCCATCTTCTGGTCGGCCTCGTTGAGGGTCTGGTTGATCACGGCGTGCTCCTGTGGTTCGTCGTTGGGTCAGCCGGCGCTGACCAGCGTCCCGATCTTCTCACCTGCCACGATCCTCGCGATCGCGCCCTCCTCCTCGGCACCGAAGACGATGAGGGGCATCTTGTTCTCCATGCAGAGGGCGAACGCCGTCGCGTCGGCAGCCTTGAGGCCCTTCATGAGGACCTCCTGGTAGGTGATGGTCTCGAACTTCGTGGCCGTCGGGTCGAGCTTGGGGTCGGCGGAGTAGAGGCCGTCGACGCCTTGCTTGGCCATCAGCACGACCTCGCACCGGGTCTCGAGCGCCCGCTGCGCGGCCACGGTGTCGGTGGAGAAGAACGGCATGCCCGCGCCGGCGCCGAAGATCACGACCCGGCCCTTCTCGAGGTGGCGCACGGCGCGGCGCGGGATGTAGGGCTCGGCGACCTGGCCCATCGTGATCGCGGTCTGCACCCGGGTCTCGATGCCCTCCTTCTCCAGGAAGTCCTGGAGTGCGAGGCAGTTCATGACCGTGCCGAGCATGCCCATGTAGTCGGCCCGGGCGCGGTCCATGCCCCGCTGCTGCATCTCCGCGCCGCGGAAGAAGTTGCCCCCGCCGACGACGATGCAGATGCCGACACCCTGGCGCGCAACACCGGCGATCTCGTGGGCGATCTGGTGGACGACGTCGGGGTCGACACCCACCCGGCCACCGCCGAACACCTCGCCGGAGAGCTTGAGCAGGACCCGCTTGTACGCCGTCACGCCCGGAACCCTACTAGCCCCGATGACAGCGGTAGTCCCCGGTTCTTTGGTCGTGAACCGCTCGTGCGGACGACCGAAGAACCGGGGACTACCGGGATCAGGAGCGGGTGCGGTCAGGCACCGACCTCGAACCGGACGAAGCGCGAGACGGTGGTGCCGGCCTCGTCGAGGACGGACTTCACGGTCTTCTTGCTCTCGGTGACCGACGGCTGCTCCAGCAGGACGACCTCCTTGAAGAACCCGTTGAGCCGGCCCTCGGTGATCTTGGCGATCGCCTGCTCGGGCTTGCCCTCCTCGCGGGAGGTCGCCTCGGCGATCTCCCGCTCCTTCGCGACCACGTCGGCAGGGACGTCGTCGCGGGTCAGGAACTTGGGTCGCATCGCGGCGATCTGCATCGCGGCACCGCGCGCCGCCTGCTCGTCACCGGCGTACTCGACCAGCACACCCACGGCGGGGGGCAGGTCGGCGGCACGCTTGTGCATGTAGGTCACGACGTCGCCCTCGAAGTAGGCGACCTGACCGAGCTCGATCTTCTCGCCGATGGTGATGGCGAGGTTCTCGACGACCTCGGCGACGGTCTTGTCGCCGACCGAGACGCCCTTGAGCGACTCGGCGTCAGCGGCCTTGGCCTCGGCGGCGGCGTCGGCGATCCGCTGCGCAGCGGCGACGAACTCGTCACCCTTGGCGACGAAGTCGGTCTCGCAGTTCAGCTCGACCAGCGCGCCCCCGGAGGCGGCGACCAGGCCGGCCGACGCGTCGCGCTCGGCGCCACGCTCGGCCATCTTCTTGCCCAGCTTGACGCGGATCAGCTCGGCGGCCTTCTCGAAGTCGCCGTCGGCCTCCTCGAGCGCCTTCTTGCAGTCCATCATGCCGGCGCCGGTGAGCTCCCGGAGCTTCTTGACGTCAGCGGCGGAGACAGCCATGTTTCCTTCTTCCTCGAGACTTCTCGGTACGTCGATCGGTGCTGGTGGCCAGCCGTGGCTCAGGCGTCGGCCTTGTCGGCCTTGGCTTCGGCCTTCTCCTCGGCCTTCTCCTCGGCCTTGGCCTCGGCGTTGACGAACCCGGCCTGCTCGGCGGCCTCCGCAGTGCGGAACCACACCTCGGCGTTGGTCCGGTCGTACCAGGGGCTCGACGGCGCGTGGAACTTCTTCGAGGTCTTGTTGCCCTTGATCTCGAATCCTGCCGGCGCGTCACCGCTCTCCAGCGGGGCAGCGGAGTCGGCGCCGAACTCACCCTCGGTGACCTCGGTCGCCGCCTCGGGGGCGGGCGCCTCGGTGGCAGGCGCCTCGGCGGCAGCGGCTCCTCGGTGGCAGCCTCGGCGGCGGGCTCCTCGGTGGCAGGCGCCTCGGTCGCGGCCTCGGCTGCGGCTTCGGCGGCGGGCGCCTCGGTCGCGGCACCGGTGGCCTCGGCGGCCGGGGCGGCCTCGGCGTCGCCACCGGTCGCGGCGACGGCCGCCTTGTCGGCGTCACCGGCCAGGAGCTCGCGCTCCCACTCGGCCAGCGGCTCCTCGGCGCCCGGGGTGGCGGTGTCACCCTCGGCGGTCTTCGCGCCGGAGCGGGCGATCAGGCCCTCGGCCACGGCATCGGCGATCACGCGGGTGAGCAGCCCGACGGCGCGGATGGCGTCGTCGTTGCCCGGGATCGGGTAGTCGACCAGGTCGGGGTCGCAGTTGGAGTCGAGGATGCCGATGATCGGGATCCGCAGCTTGCGGGCCTCCTCGACGGCGAGGTGCTCCTTGTTGGTGTCGACGATCCAGACGGCGGACGGGGTCCGGCTCATCTCGCGGATGCCACCGAGGGACTTGTTGAGCTTGTCCCGCTCGCGGCGCATCTGCAGCAGCTCCTTCTTGGTGCGGCTGCTGCCGGCCACGTCGTCGAAGTCGATCTCGTCGAGCTCCTTGAGGCGGCTGATCCGCTGGTGCACGGTCTGGAAGTTCGTGAGCATGCCGCCGAGCCAGCGCTGGTTGACGTAGGGCATCCCGACGCGGGTCGCCTGCTCGGCGATCGCTTCCTGGGCCTGCTTCTTCGTGCCGACGAACATCACGGTGCCGCCCTTGGCGACGGTCTCCTTGATGAAGGCGTAGGACCGGTCGATGTAGGCGAGCGACTGCTGCAGGTCGATGATGTAGATGCCGTTGCGCTCGGTCATGATGAAGCGCTTCATCTTCGGGTTCCAGCGACGGGTCTGGTGACCGAAGTGGACGCCGCTCTCGAGCAGCTGGCGCATGGTGACGACTGCCATGTGGTTCTCCTGGTGATGAGACGCGGTCACCATCGGCTGCGACCTTGGCACCCCGGAGGGCAGGTCGGGCTGGGTCTCGCGCTCTGTGGTTGTTTTCAGTTGCTGCCACCGACGGGTGCCGGCGGCCCTGACGCTCACGCGCGATCCGACCCGGATCGCTCCGGGACCGAGGATCGACGCCCACGGGCGGTCGGAGCCCAGGAAGGCAGCTCCGTCGCGGTCGGTGAACGTGCGAAGTCAATCCACCGGGGTGGATTGCTCCGCCCAGGGTAGTCGACCGTGGCCCGGCGCCGCGAATCGCGACGGGGCTGCGCCCGCCGGCGTCCACAGGGCGGGTTCGGACCGGTTCATCCCCCGCCCGGCCGCGGCGCGTGGCGTCGGCCCGCGGAGGGGACGATGGTCGTGGCGTGCGACGAGTGACCAGTCTGCTCCACGTCCTGGCCGTCCTCCCCTTCCTGGGAGTGACGGGGGCCGCGGCGAGCGCCCCGGGCGACGTCGATCCGGTCGGTCAGTGGCCGCTGCGCCCCGCGCCCGAGGTGGTCGAGGGCTTCGACCCGCCGGCCTCGACCTGGGGGGCGGGCCACCGCGGGGTCGACCTGCTCGGGACGCCCGGGCAGCGGGTCCGCGCCGCGCTGCCGGGCACCGTCTCGTTCGTCGGCGTGGTCGCGGGTCGCGGCGTCGTGACGGTCGACCACGGCGACACCCGGACCACCTACGAGCCGGTCACCTCGACCGTGCGGGTGGGGACGCCGGTCGCCGCCGGCGACGCGGTCGGGCGGCTCGCCTTCCCGGGCTCGCACTGCGCGCCGCGGACCTGCCTGCACTGGGGCTGGCTGCGCGGCGACACCTACCTCGATCCGCTCGGCCTCGTGGGAGCCGGACCAGTGCGGCTGCTCCCCCTCGACGGCCTGCCCGAAGCCGGTCCGGTGACCCGCCCGCGGCTTCCCCTCCCGCTCCCCACGCCGTTCGTCGACTGGGCACCCGTCACGACGCTCCTGGCTGACTGGCTCGGCTGAGCACGGTCAGGCGCGTGGGTGCGCCTGCAGGTAGGCCGACCGGAGCCGGTCCTTGGTGACGTGGGTGTAGAGCTGGGTCGTCGCCAGCGACGCGTGCCCGAGCAGCTCCTGCACCGACCGCAGGTCGGCGCCGCCCTCGAGCAGGTGGGTGGCGGCCGAGTGCCGCAAGCCGTGCGGACCGAGGTCGGGGGCGCCCGGCACGTCGACGATCCGCCGGTGCACCAGGGTGCGGACGGCGCGCTGGTCCATCCGTCCGCCGCGAGTGCCGAGGAACAGGGCCCCACCGGCCCCCGGCGCCAGGAGGGCGGGCCGGCCGATCCGGAGCCAGCGGTCGAGGGCCTGCGCGGCCGGGTGGCCGTAGGGCACGCTGCGCTCCTTGCGCCCCTTGCCGAAGACCCGCACGACCTGGCGTTCGCGGTCGAGGTCGTCGACGTCGAGGCCGACCAGCTCGCCGACGCGGACGCCGGTGGCGTAGAGCAGCTCGAGGATGGCGACGTCGCGGACCGCTACCGGGCTGCCGTCGTCGGCCAGCTCGATGGCCGACTCGAGCAGGGCCCGCGCCTCGTCCGCCCGCAGCACGGCAGGGAGGGTCTTGTGCGCCTTCGGGGAGCCGAGGCTGGAGCCCGGGTCCTGCGGCACCCGCTCGGTGCGCGCGAGCCAGGCGGTGAACACCCGCGCGGCGGTGGCCCGGCGGGCCATCGTGCTGCGGGACTTGCCGCGGCTCTGCTGGTTGGCGAGCCAGCTGCGCAGGGTCCGCAGGTCGAGGTCCTCGATCCGGTCGATCCCGAGCCGGTGGCTGTGGTCGAGCAGCGAGTCGAGGTCGCGGAGGTAGGCCCGCACCGTGTGGGGGGACAGGTCGCGCTCGGAGACCAGGTGGCGCTCGTACTCGCCGAGGAGCGCCGCGAACCGCTCCGGGAGCGCGTCGACGCGCTCCGGCTCGGCCGGTTCCACCGCCTCGACTGCCACGGCCCGATGGTAGGTCGGCCGGGCTCAGCAGACCGGGACCTCGGCCTCGGGCGGCCGGTCGAGTCGCCACCCCTGCTCGGACTCGACGACGAACCCGTGACCCGCGAGGTAGGACAGCGCCGTCTGCGTGTCGAGCAGGCTGATCCCGGCCGTGGCGGCGATGGAGGTCAGCCCGGCCGGCGTCCGCACCGGCACCGCCTCGAGCACCTGCCGGTGCCGGCGGGTGAGCCGGTCACGCGGCCGCTGGTCACCGCGCGGCGCCTCGGCCAGGTGCTCGCCGGCGCCACTCACGAGCTCGAGCACGTCGGCCGGCCCGGTGACCAGGGTGGCGGCCCCGGTGCGGATCCGGTGGTGGACGCCCTGGGACGGGGCGCTGCTGACCGGACCGGGCACCCCCATCACCGGCCGGTTGAGGCCGTCGGCCCAGCTCGCGGTGTTGAGGGCGCCGCTGCGCAGCGCCGCCTCCACGACCACGACCCCCCGGGTGAGCGCGGCGATGATCCGGTTGCGGGCGAGGAACCGCACCCGCAGCGGGGCGCAGCCGGGCGGCAGCTCGGAGACCACCGCGCCGACCGCGGCCAGGTGCTCGAGCAGCTGGCGGTGGGCGGCCGGGTAGGCCCGGTCGACCCCGCACGCCAGCACCGCCACGGTGCGGCCGTCGACGGCCAGCGCACCGCGGTGCGCCGCCTGGTCGATCCCGAAGGCCGCGCCCGAGACGACGGCCATCCCGGCCCGGGCCAGGCCGGCGCCGAGCTCACGGGCGACGCCCTCGCCGTACGTCGTGGCCGAGCGCGACCCGACGACCGCCACGGAGTCGGCGACCTCGTCGAGCCGCAGCGGGCCGCGCACCCACAGCCCGAGCGGTGGGCCGCCCATCTCCTGGACGGTCGCGGAGTGCGCCAGGTCGTCGAGCCGGACGGGCCACTCGTCGTCACCGGGGACGACGAACCGGATGCCCTGGCGGGCGGCGTCGGCCAGCTCCCGGTCGGGGTCGAAGCGCCCGAGCCGCGCCCCGACGTCGAGGTCGAGGGAGTCGCGACCCTGCTCGGCCAGCAGCTCCGCGAGGAGCCGGGACGCGCCGGCGTTGGCGACCGCTCTCGCCACCCGGACGTCGCCCGGTTCGGTCAGTCGGCTCAGGCCGGCCCGTGCCACCCGGTCGTCGGTCACGACGCCTCCTCGTGGCGGCGCAGCACCGCGGAGAGCAGCGGCTCCCCCGAGCGGAGCCGGAGCGCGGTGTCGGCGTCGTCGACGGTCGGGCGGTCGTCGCCGCGGAGGTCGGCCAGCGTCCAGGCGAGCCGGTGGACCCGGGTGGCGCCCCTCCGACTGAGCTTGCCGTCGTACATCCGGCCGTCGACGAGCCGCTGCGCGTCGCGCGGCAGCGGCCACTCGGCCGTGAGCACCGGCCCGGGCACCTGGCCGTTGAGCCGCCAGCCGCGCCCGTCGTAGCGCTCCGCCTGCCGGTCGCGCGCCGCCGCCACCCGCTCGCGGACCGTGGCCGAGGACTCCGGGCGCGACCACGGGTCGTGGGCGTCGTGGGGCCGCAGCGGCTCGAGATGGCGGGTGATGTCGATCCGGTCGGTGATCGGGCCCCGGACCCGGTGCTGGTAGTCGCGGCGCTGCTTCTCGCCGCACAGGCACCGGTTGCTGCGGGCGTCGGCGTGGAACTCGCCGCAGGGGCACGGGTTGGCGGCGAACACCACCATCCCGCGCGCCGGGAAGGTGACCGACTCGTCGCCGCGGGCGATCGTGACCTCCCCGCTCTCCAGCGGCTGGCGGAGGCTGTCGATGACGTCGGTGCGCAGCAGCGGGAACTCGTCGAGCAGCAGCACCCCGCAGTGGGCCCGGCTGACCTCGCCCGGGCGGACCCGGCCGGTGCCGCCGCCGAGGATGCTGGCCTTGCTCGCGTCGTGGTGGGGCGCGGAGAACGGCGGCCGCCGGAGCAGCCCGTCGCCCTCCTGCGAGCGCGCCGGCGAGCGAGTGGAGGGCGGTGAGCTCCAGCGACTCCGCGAGGGACAGGTCGGGCAGGATCGTCGGGATCCGCTCCGCCAGCGTCGTCTTGCCGCACCCCTTCGGCCCGCTCAGCAGGAGGTGGTGGCCGCCGGCCGCGGCGACCTCGACCGCGAACCGGGCCTCGGCCATCCCGAGCACGTCGACCAGGTCGACCTCGTCGAGGCGCTCCTGGCCCCGCCAGGACAGCAGGCGGCGACCCGACATCGGCGCGACCGGCTCGGCCTCGGGCACGGTCTGGCCGCACAGCTCGGCCACCACCTGGCCCAGCGACCGCATGCCGAGGACGGTCAGGTCGGGCACCATCGCCGCCTCGTGCACCTGCGGCTCGGGGACGAACACCCGCCGCAGGCCCCGCTGGGCGGCCGCGAGCACCATCGGCAGCACCCCGGGCACGGCCCGCAGGCCGCCGCTGAGGGTGAGCTCGCCGATGAACCCGGTGCCCGCCAGGTCGGCCGCGGGGAGCTGGCCGTCGGCCTTCAGGACGGCCAGCGCGATCGCCAGGTCGAAGTGGGTGCCGCGCTTGGGCAGGTCGGACGGCGAGAGCAGGATCGTCAGCCGCTTGGTCGAGGGCCAGTGGAGCCCGGTGTTGTGGATCGCCATCCGGCACCGGTGGGGTGCCTCGTTGAGCGACACGTCGGCGCGGCCGACCATCGTGAGGCCGGCCTGGCCGGGAGACACGTCGACCTGGACGTCGACGAGGTGTCCGATCGCGCCGTCGAGCGCGATGGAGGGGGTCGAGGCGATCGGCATCAGACCAGCCCCCGCACGTGCTCGACCAGCGCCGGACCCCGCGGTGGGCGCAGCACCGCCACGAGGTCGACCCGCACCTCCTGGGGCCGGACGTCGTGGGCCTCGACCCAGCGCACGGCCAGCCGCACGAGGCGCGACAGCTTGGCCGCGGTCACCGCCTCGTGCGGGGAGCCGTGCTCGTCGCTGGTGCGGGTCTTGACCTCGCAGACCACGAGCACGTCGCCGTCGCGCAGCACGAGGTCGAGCTCGCCCTCGTCACAGCGCCAGTTGCGGTCGAGCACCACCAGGCCCCGCTCGGCCAGGTGGCGCGCCGCCACGCTCTCGCCGTAGGCCCCCAGTGCCTGGTTGCGCCCTGCTGTCGTCGTGCGCGTCGTCGTGCTCGTCATCGCTGACCTCCTCGGGAAGCAGGCTTCCCGAGGGGACCGACGGCGCCGCGGCGCGCGTCAGCGACCTGTGGAGCACCGGTCGTGGCGACCGGCTGTGGACGACGAGCGGCTCAGGACGAGTCGGTCAGTTGACCATCGTGATGACCTTGGGGCCGGCTCCGAAGTAGTCCTGGAGCGGCGTGCCGTCCGGCGGGGTCGGGAGGGCGTCGAAGTCGAAGAAGAACACCCGGATCGCCCGCAGCTTCTGCGGGTTCTCCACGACCAGGCCGTTGTCGGTCGAGCCGGTCACGATCGGGACCTGACGCGACGCGCCGGTGGGCTGGTCGGTGATGAACGCCGGGACGAAGTCGATGATCGGCATCCACTTCGTGCCGGTGGGGTCGGTCTTGATCTTCGGCACGATCAGCAGCCGCGGAGACTCCCAGATCTCCTGGCGTGAACAGCGGGTCGGTGCCGTTGTAGCCCACCGTGTCGCTCAGCTTGAGCGTGTTGTCGACCAGGAAGCAGCTCAGCACGTCGGAGTTCTCGTTGTAGCGGACCCTGCGCGGGCCGACCCAGCGCCTGGCACGTGGCCGACGTGTCGACGTCAGCAGCTTGCCGTCCGGCGGCTCTGAGGTAGCCGTCGTACGCCGGCTGCGCCTTGAGGCCGGTCACCATCTGCAGGCAGTTGGTGTTCTCCGCGGCCGGTCGTGTCGGTGCTGATGACGCCGCTCGGGTGCGAGTCTGCAGACGTTGGCTCCCGGGTAGGGCGACGCCGTCCACTTGGTCAGCGTGGTGCCGGGCCGGATGCCGTCGCGGATGTTGCGCTCGAGGTCATCGAGGTCGTTGCCGCCCCACGGGAAGTCGATCGAGCCGAAGTTCCCGCTCGACGGAGTTCGGGTCGCACGAGAGCGTCGACCTCGCCGACAGCAGCGGCGCGGGCCTCGGCTGCGCGCCGACCAGTTGCCGTCCGGAGGTCCGGCGGACCCGGATCCACCAGACGTCCTGGTAGCTGGCGACCGTCGTTGGGCACGTCGACCGTGATCGTGGTGCGCGGTCTGCGGCGGGCGGCGCTTCGGGAGCGGCCAGGATCGGCGCCGACTGGTCGGAGCTGAAGAAGCCCACCCGGTCGATGTTGGCGGCGCCCATGTTGGTGCCGGTGAGCGTGATCTGCGGGCCGTCGGGGTTGCCGGTCGGCTGGATCGGGATGGAGTTCGGGTTCGGGTTCGGGTCGAGGCTCGAGAGCACCGCGTTGTTGGTCTGCGGCGTCGGAGTGCAGCGTCGGCACCGAGAACGGGATGCTCGGCCCGCCGGCGTCGCTCTTGAGCACCTGCGGGCCCTGGTCGCACGCGTCGGTGGCGTAGTACGGCGCCATCCCGATGGCGCCGAGGCGATCCGCGCCGTCGAGTCGCTCTGACGCACGCGTCGTCGAACCCCATGACGCGTCGGCCATGCCGAACTGGACGCGCGCGGCCGGCGAGACCACCCGGATCCTGGTGGTACCGGAGGGGAACGTGACCTCGCCGTTGGTGTTGTCGCCGTCGGTCAGCATCGCGGCAGTGATCACCGCGCCGTCGTCGTCGTTGCACTCCGCCGCACCGTCGCTGGACGGTCGGCGTTCGTGTTGAGGTAGTCGGCGACCAGCTGAACCGTCGGGGTCGCGGTGCTCGGCAGGCCGTTGGCGCCCGCCAGCGCGGCGAAGTCGGAGGAGTTCTGGGTGACCTGCTTGCGGTTCATCGCGTTGCCGAGATCGACGCCGAGGGCCGCGACGCTGACCAGCACCACGACGAGGACGCCCGTCATGACGGCCACGGCGCCGCGCTCGTCGCGGGCCTGCGTGGGCGCGCGCGCGTTCGATGAGCATGCGAGTCATGCGCCACATCCTTCGTCGGTCGTGTCCTCGACCCGCGCGACGACGGTCGCGGCTGACCAAGAGCGTCGTCGAGGAAGGGAACGAACGGGAAGTTCAGGTCCATCCGAGTGGAACTCGATCGTGAGCTCCACGGTGCCGCCGACCTCCACGTTCGCGGCTGCCGGGGCGAGCGGGGTCGAGCCGTCCACGTCCTTGTACACCGGCGTGATCGTCGCAGTGGCCGTGGACGCCGCACCCAGCCGGTCGTCGACGAACGTCTGCAAGCTCGCCAGCGGTCTGGCAGTTGCCGACCGACAGCTGCCGGGCGGCGGCGTTGACCGTGTTGGACCCGGTCTGCGCGGAGTAGAAGTAGAGGCCGTACTGGATCAGCCCGAAGACGATCAGCAGCAGGAACGGCATCACGAGCGCGAACTCCACCGCCGCCGCGCCGCGGTCATCGCGGCGGTGCTGGCGTCGTGGGCGCACCATCATGCTGTTTCCTCGCAGGTCAGGGGGTGTCAAGGCGTAGACGAGTCCAGGTCAGGGTAATGACGCAGCATCCCCCGCGTCCCGCGAATGAGCGCAATATTTACCGACCTGGTCTAGTCGCGTGATCTGGCACCGACGGCGCTCGACCAGTAGCGGTCAGACCTTGGGCGGGTCGATCTCGGCGGGCGAGAGCTCCTCGACGTTGACGTCCTTGAACGTCAGCACCTTCACGTTCTTGGCGAACCGGGCGGGCCGGTACATGTCCCACACCCAGGCGTCGCTCATCGACACCTCGAAGAAGACGTCGCCGGACTCGGTGCGGGCCTTCACGTCGACCTGGTTGCACAGGTAGAACCGCCGGTCGGTCTCCACGACGTACTTGAAGATGCCGACGACGTCGCGGTACTCGCGGTAGAGGGTGAGCTCCATCTCCGTCTCGTACTTCTCGAGATCCTCGGCGCTCATCTGCTCTCCTCCACGAGGTCATTGTGCACGTCCGGCTCGGGTTCGAGGCCCGCGGCCCGGCGGACGTTCACGAACCGCATCCGGTGCTCGGGGCACGGGCCGTGCTCGGTGAGCAGGGCCGCGTGGTCGTCGGTGATGTAGCCCTTGTGCGTCCGGAAGTCGTACGCCGGGTACTCCTCGTGCAGGCCGGTCATGATCCGGTCGCGCGTGACCTTCGCCAGCACGCTGGCGGCGGCGATGCAGGCGGCCACCCGGTCGCCCTTCCACACCGCCAGGCCCGGCGTGCCGAGGCCGTCGACCGGGAACCCGTCGGTCAGGACGTACGCCGCCGGCACCTCGAGCAGCGCCACCGCCCGCCGCAGCGCCTCGACGTTGGCGACGTGCATCCCGAGCCGGTCGCACTCGGTGGAGGGCAGCACCACGACGGACCACGCGGTGGCCCGCTTCAGGATGTGCTCGTAGCAGCGCTCGCGGGCCCGCTCGGTGAGCAGCTTGGAGTCGGCCAGCCCGGGGATGATGCCGGCGCGGCCCGGCGGCAGGATCGCGGCCCCGGCGACCAGCGGGCCGGCGCACGCGCCGCGGCCGGCCTCGTCGACGCCCGCGATCGGCTCGATGCCGACCCGGCGCAGCGCGCGCTCGTAGCCGTAGAGCCCGGCGTCACGCCGGACGGTCAGACCGCGGGGCAGCTGGGACACGACGTACCTCAGGGAGCGTCGGCCACGTCCGCGAACGAGTCGGGGCGGCCGACCCAGTCGAACCGGGACGTGGGCCAGAGGAGGACGAAGACCTTGCCGACGATCAGGTCGACCGGCACGAACTCGTCGCCGGGCACGCAGTCGGTCTGGGTGGCCTTGCACATGTGCTCGGAGGAGTCGGCGGAGCGCGCGCGGTTGTCGCCCATCACGAAGACGGTGCCCTCGGGTACCGGCCCGGCCGTCCAGTCGCACGACGGGGTGGCGCGGGGGCCGTTGCACTGGAGCCCCTGCTCGCGGATGTAGGGGTCCTCGTCGAGCGGCGTGCCGTTGACCGAGAGCCGGCCCTGCTTGTCGCAGCACACGATCGTGTCGCCGGCGACGCCCACGACCCGCTTCACGAGGTGGCCGCCCTGCGGGTAGAGGCCGATCTTGGCGAGCACCTTCGCCGCGGCGTTCTGCGGCCCGTCGGCGTCCGGCGGCAGCCAGCCGCCCGGGTCCTTGAACACGACGACGTCGCCACGCTCGGGCGACCCGCCGAACCAGTAGGAGACCTTCTGCACGAGGATCCGGTCGTTCTCGATGAGCCCGGGCTCCATCGACTCCGACGGGATGTAGAAGGCCTGGACGAAGAGCGCCTTGATGACGACCGCGAGCACCAGCGCCATCGCGAGGAGGAGCAGCGTCTCCTGCCAGAGCGGCAGGTGCTTCTTGCCGTCGGCGGGGTCGCCCTTCTTGCCCTTGGCGCGAGAGGACCGCGACCCGTCCTGGTCGTCGACGACGCCGGCAGCGGGTCCGCGGTCGTCTGACGTCACGCGATGAGCCTAACCATGGGTAACCAGCCCCGAGGGGCGGGTGGCCCTCAGGCCTCGCGGCGCTCCTTGATCTTGGCGGCCTTGCCGCGCAGGTTGCGCAGGTAGTAGAGCTTCGCCCGGCGGACGTCGCCGCGGGTGACGACCTCGACCTTCTCGAAGATCGGCGAGTGGAGCGGGAAGGTCCGCTCGACACCGACGCCGAAGGAGACCTTGCGGACGGTGAAGGTGCGGCCGACGCCGGAGCCCTGGATGCGGATCACGACGCCCTGGAACTGCTGGACGCGGGACCGGCTGCCCTCGACGACCTTCACGTGGACGTTCACGGTGTCGCCGGCGCGGAAGTCGGGGACGTCGTCGCGCTTGATGGCGTTGCCGAGGTCGGTGATGACGTTGTTGGTCATGGTCTCTCCTCACGAGTGCCACAGGTCAGTCGCGGTATCGGATGATCACGCTGGTGGCCCAGTGCGGTGGCCGGCGGCGCCGACTCCCCCTGTGGCAGGAGCCCGACGCAGACCTCCTGCCGGGCTGCTGCCCTCGGGTGGTCCGGGTTTGGCCGACTGGGGCCGAGGAGCAAGTCTGCCAGAGCCCGCACCCCCGGGGGAAATCTCGGGACTCCCGTGCCGCACCAGCGACTACCCGGTGGGAAGGCCGGCGTCGTTGCGGTACAGACGGCCTCCGGTGATCCTGCCGTCCGTGACGCTGAACAGGAAGCACACCGAGCTCACGTGCACCCGGGCGCTCGTGGTGATGGTCGAGACCTGCTCCACGAGCACCTCGTCGCCCGCGGCGACCGCGTTCACCGTTTCCGTCTGCAGCACGGTGCCGGCGTTCGACGGCGCCTGAAGCCGGTTGATCACCGACTCGGAGTCGCGGTGGATGACCTGCCAGGGGTCGTCGGCCCACGGGCTGGCCTGCCGGATGACCACGTCGTCCGCCAGGAAGCTCCGGAGCACGTCGAAGTCCCGCGGGTCCTGGGTCTCGCGCGCTCGTCGAGCCGCGGCGATGTAGGCCAGGACGAGGTCGACCGAGCTCGGAGGTGTGCCACTCATGGTCCTGCCGATCATGGTTCGACCTTCCGGAGGATGTCCAGCCGTGCGTCCTCAGGCCGGGCGGAAGGAGTCGTGCTCGGGCGGCGCCTCGTGGCGGAGCATCACGTGGTGGGCGACGGTGTACTCCAGCAGCGCCTCGTGGCTCATGTCCTTGCCGAACCCGCTGGCCTTCACTCCCCCGTGCGGGGCCTCGGAGGCGATCGGGAGGTGGTCGTTGACCCAGGTGACGCCGGCCTCGATCCGGTGGGCGACCCGCAGCGCGCGCTGCACGTCGCGGGTCCACACCGACGACGCCAGGCCGTAGGCGTTGTCGTTGGCCAGGGCGACCGCCTCGTCCTCGCCGTCGAACGGCAGCACGACCAGCACCGGCCCGAACACCTCGTCCTGGACGATCTCCGACGCCTGGTCGACGCCGGTGACCAGGGTCGGCGGGTAGTACGCCCCGGGCCCGTCCGGGACCTCGCCGCCGGTCACGACGGTCGCCCCCGCGTCGACCGCGCGGGTGACGAAGCCGTGCACCCGGTCCCGGTGCTCGCGGCTGACCAGCGGCCCGATGTCGGTCGACGGGTCCTCCGGGCCGCCGACCCGGACTGCCGACAGCTGCGCCGCGAGCGCGGCGACCAGGTCGTCGTGGGCCGACCGTTCGACGTACACCCGGGTGGCGGCGGTGCAGTCCTGGCCCGAGTTGTACGTCGCGCCCATCGCGAGCCCGCGGGCGGTGCCGACCGGGTCGGCGTCGGCGAACACCACGGCCGGCGCCTTGCCCCCGAGCTCCAGGTGCAGCCGCTTCGTCGTCGGTGCGGCGGCCGACATCACGGCCCGCCCGGCGCGGGAGGAGCCGGTGATCGACACCATCGCGACGCGGGGGTGCTCGACCAGGGCCGCCCCGACGTCGGCTCCCCCGGTGACGACGTTGAGGACACCCGGGGGCAGCCCCGCCTCGACCGCGACCTCCGCGAGCCGGAGCGTCGACGAGGGGGTCTGCGGCGCGGGCTTGAGCACGATCGTGTTGCCGGCGGCCAGGGCCGGGCCGAGCTTCCAGATCGCCATGATGAACGGGAAGTTCCACGGCGCGATGCCGGCGACGACGCCGACCGGGCGGCGGACGATCAGGGAGGTGTAGCCGCTCGAGAGGACGCCGGCCCCCGATCCCTCGAGCGAGCGGGCGGCCCCGGCGAAGAAGCGCAGGTTGTCGACCCCGAAGCCGAGCTCGCCGTCGGCGAAGACCGAGCGCGGCTTGCCGGTCTCGCGCACCTCGAGGTCGACCAGGTCCTCGGTGGCGGCCAGCGCGTCGGCGACCCGCGCCAGGACCGTCGCCCGGTCGCCGGCGGTGCGGGCAGCCCACTCGGGGAACGCCGCGTGCGCGGCCGCCACGGCCGCGTCGACGTCCGCCACCGAGGCCTGCGCGAACGACGCCGTCACCGCACCGGTGGCCGGGTCCCGCAGCTCGGTGGCCTCACCCGACCCCGGCCGACGCCGGCCGTCCACGAAGATCCCGTCCATTCCACTCACCTCTCGACGTTCACGAGTTGAAGCCCACCCCGAAGCGGTCCAGCAGCCGCAGCCACGGACCCCGCCGGCCGGTCCGGTCCTCGCGGGCCAGCGCCGCGCGGGTCGACTGGACGGCCAGGTAGCGCAGCGGCTCCGGCGGGAAGGGGGTCGGCCGCCTGGTCAGCACGTCCGGCGCCGTCCCGCCGTCGAGGACGTCGAGCAGCGCGCCGGCGGCGAACCGGCTGTAGGCCACGCCCAGGCCGGTGAAGCCGATCGCATGGCCGACCGAGCGGCTCCGGTCGACGCCGACGTAGGGCACGAACCGGCTCGAGGTGTCGATCAGGCCCGCCCACCGGTGCGTGAACCGGACGCCGGCGAGCTGCGGGAACGTCTCGGCGAAGTGCCGGGCCAGGAGCCGGTGCGAGGAGTCGCGCTGCTCGTGGGCCGCGGCGGTCGAGGACCCGTAGTAGTAGATCGCGTCGTAGCCACCCCACAGGATCCGGCCGTCGGCGAGCGGCCGGTAGTAGTGGAACTGGTTGCCGGCGTCGGTGACCCCCTGCCGCTCCGGCCAGCCGAGGCCGGCCCACTGGGCGTCGGTGAGCGGCTCGGTCACCAGGACGTGGTCGTAGACGGGGACGACGTACTTCCGCAGCCGCCGCGCCGGGGCCGGGTAGGCGTTGGTGGCCAGGGCCACCTGACGTGCCCGCACCCGACCGCGGGCGGTCGTCACCACGCCGGGCTCGACCGACGACACCGGCGTCCGCTCGTGGAGCCGCACCCCGAGCCGCAGTGCCCAGTCGCGCAGCCCGGCGGCGAGCGCCGCCGGGTCGAGCGTTCCCCCGCCGCTGCGGATGCGCAGCGCCCCGAGGTACGTCGGCGAGTCGACGTCGGCGCGCGCTCCGGCGGCGTCGAGCAGCTCGACGTGCTCGCCGTGGTCGGCCAGGAGCTTCCCGAGCGCCGGCAGCGCGGACGCCTGGTGGTGGGTCGTCGCGACCAGGGTCTTGCCGGTCAGCCGCAGGTCGGCGTCGATCCCCTGCTGCTCGACGTCGGCGCGGAGGCCGTCGAGGTTCTCCCTGCCCAGCGTGGCCAGGGCGTCGACCCGGTCCGGCCACTGGGCCAGGCCGTGCGCGAGCCCGTGGGTCAGCGAGTCGGAGACGAAACCGCCGTTGCGGCCGGTGGCGCCGTACCCGACGTGCCGCCCCTCGAGCAGGAGCACGTCGCGTGCGGGATCACGGCGCTTGGCGGTGATGGCGGTCCACAGCCCGGTGAAGCCCGCACCGACCACGACGAGGTCGGCGTCGGTGTCGGCCGTGAGCGGTGGCCGCGTCCCGCCGACGTCGTGCCGGTCGTGCCAGTAGGACCAGGGCGCCGCCTCCGCGAGCGGGTCCGGGGACCCGGTCATGGCACGAGCACGGCGGTGTCGGCGTCCCAGGCCAGCGACACGTCGGCGCCGCGCTCGAGGCCGGTCGGTCCCGGCTGCCGCACGAGCACCGGCTGGCCGGCCGCGGTCGCGACGTCGTCCGGCGTGACCACGATCGTCGACATCCCCCCGGCGAACTGGGTCTCGAGCACCGTGCCCGTCACCGCTCCGGGGACGCCGCCGGGCGTGAGCCGGACCTGCTCGGGTCGCACCACGAGGTAGCGCCCCGATCCGGTCCCCGGCAGCAGCCGCCCGCCCAGCGAGAGGCCGCCCGGGGCCGGCTCGCCCTCGAACACGTTGCTCTGCCCGATGAACTCGGCCACGAAGCGGTTGGCGGGCCGGGCGTAGAGCTCCTCGGGCGCCGCCACCTGCTGGATCCGGCCGCCGTCCATCACCGCGACCCGGTCGGACATCGACAGTGCCTCCTCCTGGTCGTGGGTGACCATGACGAAGGCGATCCCGACCTCGTGCTGGAGCCGCTTCAGCTCCAGCTGCATCTGCGACCGGACGTTGCGGTCCAGCGCCGACAGCGGCTCGTCGAGGAGCAGCAGCCGCGGCCGGTTGACGATCGCGCGCGCCAGCGCGACCCGCTGCCGCTGGCCGCCCGACAGCTGGCTCGGCCGGCGGCCCTCCAGGCCGGTCAGGCCGACGATGGCCAGCACCTCCGCGACCTTGCGGGCGATCTCCTGCTTCGACTCCCCCGCCCGGGCCGGGCCGTAGCCGACGTTGCCGGCCACCGTCTGGTGCGGGAAGAGCGCGTAGGACTGGAACATCATGTTGACCGGCCGCTGGTGGGCCGGGATCGCCAGCAGGTCCTGGCCCGCCAGCATCACCGAGCCCTCGGTCGGGGTCTCGAACCCGGCGAGCGACCGCAGCAGCGTCGTCTTCCCGCAGCCCGACGGCCCGAGCAGGGCGAAGAACTCCTGGTCGCCGATCTCGAGGGAGACGTCGTCGAGGGCGCGGACGCTGCCGTACGACGCCCCGACGCCCTTGATCGACACGAGCGGCTCAGTCATCGGGGTTCTCCGTTCGTCCGACGGCCAGGGCGACGACGACCACGGCGATCGCGCTGACCGCCAGCAGGATCGTCGCCAGGGCGTTGATCTCCGGGGTCACGCCGAAGCGCACCCGGGAGTAGATCTCGATGGGCAGGGTCGGGCTGGTCGGCCCGTTGGTGAAGAAGGCGATCACGAACTCGTCGATCGAGAGCGTGAAGGCGAGCAGCGAGCCCGCGGCGACGGCCGGCGCGATCGAGGGCAGCGTGATCCGCCAGAACGTCGTGAACCAGCCCGCCCCGAGGTCCTGGGAGGCCTCCTCCAGCGACCGGTCGAGCTGCACCAGCCGGGCGCGCACGACCGCCACCACGAACGCCGTGCCGAACGCGGCGTGGGCGAGCGCGACGGTCGTGAGCCCGAGGGAGACCCCGACGGCGGCGAAGAAGGTCAGCAGCCCGATCGCCATCATCAGGTCGGGCAGGATCGCCGGCGCCATCACCACCGAGTCGAGGGCGGTGGAGCGGGTGTGACGGACCAGGCCGACGGCCAGCATCGTCCCGAGCACGGTGGAGACGACCGTGCAGCCGACCGCCACGAGCAGCGAGTTGAGCAGCGCCTCGCCGAGGTCGCTGTCGCGGAAGAGCTCGGGGTACCACTTCAGCGACAGGCCGCTGAAGTTCAGCGCCGACTTCCCGCTGTTGAACGACATCACCACGAGCGCGACGATCGGCACGTACAGGAACGAGAAGCACAGCACCATCGGCAGCCACAGCCAGCCCAGCCGGTGTGGCCGGGGCGCCTGCACCCGGCCGCTCACCGGTCGCCCTCCACGGCGTACCGCCGGCTCACCAGCGACTGGACCGCGAACAGCGCGACCAGGAAGACCACCATGCACAGCGCGAGGGTGGCCCCGAACGGCCAGTCCCGGGCCTTGAGGAACTGGTCACGGATCAGGTTGCCCACCATCACCGACTTGCCGCCGCCGAGCAGCTCGGGGACGACGAAGTTCCCGAGACTGGGCACGAAGACGAAGATGCAGCCGGTCACCACCCCCGGCAGCGACAGCGGCAGCGTCACCCGGAAGAACGTGGCGAACCGGGTGGCTCCCAGGTTGGCCGAGGCCTCCCGCAGCTCGACGTCGAGGCGGGCCACCGAGGCGTAGATCGGCAGGATCATCAGGGGCAGGTAGGCGTAGACCAGCCCGGTGACGACGGCGCCCCGGGTGTAGAGCAGGGTCAGCGGCTCGTCGACGATCCCCACCCCGACCAGGGCGTCGTTCACGATCCCCTGCGTGTTGAGCAGCATGATCCAGGCGTAGGTGCGGATCAGGAAGTTCGTCCAGAACGGCACCACGACCAGCACCAGGACGACGTTGCGCCAGCGCGGCGGCAGCTTCGCGATCGCGTACGCCACGGGGTAGCCCAGGGCCAGGGCGATCAGCGTGGTCAGGCCCGCGATCCAGATCGAGCTGACGAGCACCTTGCGGTACGTCGGCTCGAGCGCCCGGCTGAAGTTGTCGAGCCCGAACTCGTAGACGACGCCGCCGAAGCGGCCGCGGTCGAACACCGTGTAGCTCAGGACGAGCAGCACCGGCACGGCCACGAAGACCGCGGTGAAGAGCAGGCCCGGCCCCAGGAGCACCACCTTCTCGAGGAGACGGTGGCGGTCCCGGGTCCGGGCCGCGGGTGCGGACGACACTAGGAAGCGGTGACCTCGGTCGTCAGCTCCGTGTACTTCGTCGAGTCCTCACCGAGGTCGATCAGGCTCTCGCCCTCGGCCAGCTCGTCCGGGGTGACGTCGAGCTGCGGGAACTGCTCCTTGAGGTCGGCGGGCACCAGCTCGCCGGCCGCCTCGTTCGGCACGTTGTAGTAGACGTTCTCCGTCACCCAGGCGTGCGTCTCGGGCTCGAGCATCATGTTGATGAAGGCCATCGCGGCCTCCTTGTTCTCCGAGCCCTTGAGCACCACCATCGTGTCGACCCAGAGGTCGCTGCCCTCGTCGGGCACCACGAACTTGATGTCGGGGTTCTCGGCCATGCCGTAGCCGCACCAGCCGTCCCAGGCCTCGGTCATCACGGCCTCGCCGGAGATGAGCTTCTCGTAGAACGTGGTGTCGTCGTACCCGAGCAGGTGCTCCTTGGCCGCGATCAGCGTCTCCTGGATCTCGGCCAGCTCTGCGTCGTCGGTCGTGTTCACCGAGTAGCCGAGGGCCTTCTGCGCCGGGAGCGCCAGCCACCGCTCGGTCGAGAGCATGGTGATCTTGCCGTCGTACGCCGGGTCCGGCTCGAGGATGTCGTTCCACGAGGTCGGCGCCGGGTCCACCAGGTCCGAGCGGTAGCAGATGCCGGTCGTGCCCCAGGTGTAGGGGACGGAGTAGACGTTGCCCACGTCGTGGCTGAGCTCCTCGGCCTGCGAGTAGAGGTTGTCGAGGTTGGGGACCAGCTCGGCGCTGATCGGCTCGAGCAGACCGGCCTCGTTCAGGGCCTGGGCGTACTGCCCGGACACGAAGGCGACGTCGATGCCGGCGTCGCCGCCGGCGGTGAGCTTGGCCATGATCTCCTCGTTGGTGGCGTGCTCGGCCACCTCCAGGGAGGACCCGGTCTCGGCGGCGAACTGGTCGCCGATCTTGTCGTCCATGTACCCGGCCCAGTTGGAGACCGTGACCGACTGCGTCGACAGGTCGGCGTCCGGGTCGAGATCGCTGGCCTCGGGTGTGGCCGGGTCGTCGCCGCCACAGGCGACGAGCGACGTGGCCAGGGCGAGGGCACCGATCCCCCACAGCGTGCGTCGGGCTGTCCTGCCCGTGTTCCTAGCTGGGGTCATGTGGGCCTCCTCGGCTACCGGATTGCGTGACCTCAGCGCCAAGATTGCAGAGACATTCAAAGTCCCGCAAGGGCTGAGCACGCATGAAACCCGCTTGTTACCCAGAATCTTTGAACGCATCTTCAAGAAATCGGCGATCCGTGGCAGGGTGGCCAGCCATGAGTCGTTCGAAGGCCGGACGGGCGCGCCGCGACGCCCTCGTGGGCGCCGCGCAACGGGCCATGCTCGAGCACGGCGCCGACGCCAAGCTGCGCCACGTCGCCGAGGCGGCCGGACTCACCTCGGGTGCGGTGCTCTACCACTTCCCCGACGTGCAGGCGCTGCTCCTCGAGGCCAACCGCGCGGGCATGGAGCGGTTCTACGACGAGCGGATCGCGGCGCTGGCCACCATCGACGACCCGGTGGAGAAGCTGGTCGTCACGGTCCGCACCGGCCTCCCGGTCGACCGCCAGGACGCGTCGGTGCGGCTGCTGTGCGAGCTCGGCGGCGCCGCCGGCCGGCAGCCGGTGTACGCCGCCCTGCTCACCGCGCTGTACGACCGGCAGGTGGCGATGTACCAGGTGATCCTGGAGTCCGGCACCGCCCGTGGCGTCTTCGAGCTCGCGCACGACTCCCGGACGATCTCCCGCAACCTGGTCGCCCTCGAGGACGCCTACGGCTACCGGATCATCGCCGGACACCCCAGCATCGACCACGACACCGCGGCCGAGCTGATCCTCGACTACGCCCGCGTCGCCACGGGACACCCGCTCGCCTCCACGGAAGGATCGTCCGCATGACCGACCAGCAGACCCCGAGCCTCACGGTGCTGTTCATGCCCGAGTCGGCCTACGGCCCGACCAACCAGTGCATCGGGCTGGGCAAGGTGCTGCTCGAGCGCGGGCACACCGTGGTCTTCGCCGCCGAGCGCTCGTGGGAGGGGAGGCTGGCACCCCTCGGGTTCGTCGAGGCGCTGGTCGATCTCGCCGAGCCCGACCCGGACGCCTCCGACGAGGCCGCCGGGCAGTTCTGGATCGACTTCATCAACGAGACCGCCCCGGAGTTCCGCAAGCCCACGATCGAGCAGCTGACCAGCTTCGTGCAGCCGACGTACCAGGCGCTGATCGACGGCGCGAAGTACTGCGAGCCCCAGCTGCGCGCGATCATCGCCGAGCACCGGCCCGACGTGCTGGTCGAGGACAACGTGGTCACGTTCCCGGCGCTGCTGACGTCGGGGGCGCCGTTCGTGCGGATCGTCTCCTGCAACCCGCTGGAGATCCGTGGCGAGCGCGTCGCACCGGTGTTCTCCGGGTACGCCGCGGCCGACCGGAGCGGGTGGGAGGAGTTCCTCGCCGAGTTCGACCGCACCCACCGGGAGACGTGGGACTCGTTCAACGCCTGGGTGCAGGAGCAGGGCACCGGGCCGCTGCCCGAGCGCGACTTCATCCACACCTCGGACGTCGCGAACCTGTACGTCTACCCCGAGGAGCTCGACTACGTCGCGGACCGGCCGCTCGACGACACCTGGCACCGGCTCGACTCGAGCGTCCGCGAGACCGACGAGGAGTTCGTGCTGCCCGCCTCGTTCCAGGACCGGCCGGAGGGCTCGTCGGTGATCTACCTGTCGCTCGGCTCCCTGGGCGGCGCCGACATCGGGCTGCTCCAGCGGCTGATCGACGTCCTCGCGACCACGCCTCACCGGGTCGTGGTGAGCATGGGCCCACGGGCCGACGAGCTGCGGCTGGCCGACAACATGGTCGGTGACGCGATCGTCCCGCAGACGAAGGTCATCCCGCAGGTCGACCTGGTGATCACCCACGGCGGCAACAACACGACCACCGAGTCGCTGCACTTCGGCAAGCCGATGATCGTGCTCCCGCTGTTCTGGGACCAGTACGACAACGCCCAGCGCGTGCACGAGACCGGCTTCGGCCGCCGGCTGTCGACCTACGACTTCGCCGACCACGAGCTGCTCGGCGCGATCGAGGAGCTGGTGGGTGACCACGCGCTGCGGGAGCGCGCGGCCCGGGTGGGTGCCGCGATCCGCGGCCGCGAGGGGCTGCGGCGTCGGCGCCGAGATCATCGAGCGCGTCGGGCTGGAACACCTCGCGCAGCGAGGCTGACGCCGGTGACCGACGTCCCGGTCGTCGTCGCCCTCGCGGATGGCCAGTGGCGCGCCTCGCGGTCCGGTGACCGGGCGAACGCCGACGCTGCTCGACCTGCTCGCCTCGGACCGCGAGCCACCTGACCGGTTCCGCATCACCCGCGGGGCGCCGCTGTCGGTGGTCGGCCCGGAGCGCCGGATCGAGGTCGACCAGACGAACGACTCGTGGGTCGTCGGCGACTCCGTGGTCGTCAAGTGGATCACCGAGCCCCTCGTCGGCCCGCACCCGGCGCCGGAGCGGCTGCGGCGGCTCGCCGCGGCCGGCTTCACCGCGATGCCACGCCTCCGCGGCATGGTCGAGTGGCAGACCCCGGACGGCTTCTGGGTGCCGGTGGTGACGGCGGTCGACCTGGTGCCCGACGCGACCGACGGCTGGACGTGGTGCCTGCGCGAGTGCCGGGTCGCGCTCGGCGTCGAGCAGGGCACCGCCCTGCCGTTCACCCGCCGGCTCGGCGCGCTGACCGCCTCGATGCACCTCGCGCTCGCGGACTCCCCCACCGGGCCGGTCGCCGACCACGGCGACTACCACGTCGGCCAGGTGCTCCGGACGCCCGACGGGGAGCTGTTCGTCATCGACTTCGACGGGAACCCCACGCTCCCGCCGGAGGAGCGGGTGCGGCACCGGCCGGCGGCCTACGACGTGGCCGGCATGCTGGTCGCGCTCGAGAACGTCGGCCACGTCGCGCAGCGCTACGCGCGGGAGCTGTCCGACGCCGACGTCGTGTCCTGGACCGAGCAGGTGCAGGAGGAGTTCCTCGCGTCGTACCGGGAGACCGCGGACGCGCTGCTCGACCCCACCCTGCTGGACGGCTTCGTGCTCGACCAGATCCGCCGGGAGCTGGCGTACGCCGACTCCCACCTGCCGCGCTGGCGCTACGTGCCCGAGGCGGCGCTGCACCGAAGGGGGCTGTCGTGAAACCCGACCTGTTCCTGGCCGACCTGCTGGAGAAGCCGGACCGGCTGCGCGCAGCTCGACCTCGAGGACGCCTGGGGCTTCGTCGCCCCTCCCGAGCGGGTGCTGCTGCTGGGCATGGGCTCGTCGCACTACGCCAACCTGGTCTGCGCGGCGCGGCTCCGCGCCGCCGGCGTGCCGGCCGTCGCCGAGCTCGCCTCCACCGACCTGCTGCCCGCCGTCACGCCCGACACGCTGGTGGTCGCGGTCTCCGCCTCCGCCGGGTCGGTGGAGACGCTGGACGCGGTGGACCGGCTCGGCGTGCCGGTCGTGGCGCTGGCCAACCGGCCGGGGGCGCTCACCGAGCGGGCCTCGCACACGGTGTGGATGCAGGCGGGCGAGGAGCGCGGCGGGGTGGCCTGCCGCTCGTTCCAGCACACGCTGGCCCTGCTGCTGGCGCTGGAGTCCCACCTCACCGGCGGGCCTGCTCCCCCGGTCACGGCGGCCGCCGACGCCACCGAGGACCTGCTCGCGCGCGCCGACACCTGGCGCCCCCGGCTCGCCGAGCTGCTGCTCGGTCCGCAGGGGACGCACGTCGTCGCGCCGGCCCGGCGGATCTCCTCGGCGTACCAGTCGGCGCTCATGCTGCGCGAGGGACCGCGGCTGCCCGCCGTGGGATGCGAGACCGGCGACTGGAGCCACGTCGACGTCTACCTCACGAAGACCACCGACTACCGGATGCTCCTGCTCGGCGGGTCCCGGTGGGAGCCGCAGCTGCTGGACTGGACGCGGCAGCGCGGCACCACGGTCGTCGCCGTGGGTGCGGACGTGCCCGGCGCGACCGAGACCCTGCGCTACGCCCACGACGACGTCGACGACGTGCGGCTGCTGACCGAGACGCTCGTCGGTGAGCTGCTCGCGGCGCACGCCTGGCTCAGCGCCGCTTCGTCAACCTGACCGCGCCCGGCACGTCGGGGTCCTCGCCGCGCAGCCGGTAGCCCGCCCGCTTGTAGAAGCGGAGGTTGTCGGTGCTGCCGGCGCCGGTGAACAGCGCGTACGACGTCGCCGCCGCCGGCGCCGCGGCCTCGATCGCCTCGAACAGCACCCGGCCGAGCCCCTGGCCCTGGAGGTCGGGCGCCACCATCAGCCGGCCGATGTCCCAGACGTCGCCGTCGAGCCTGGCCCGGGCGCCGCCCACGAGCCGGCCCGCGCGCCGCATCGTGAGGACGGTCCAGTCGGGCAGCCAGCGGCGTACGTCGTCGAGGGACTCGTGCAGGGCCGGCACCCACGCCTCGGGGTTGGCCTGCTGCTCCTGCATCCAGCAGGCCCGCTGGAGCGTGAGGATCTCCCCCGCGTCGGCCGGCACCGCCGGCCGGATCTCCTCGCCGCCGGGCAGGGCTGCGGGTGGGAGCAGGTCGGGCCTCCGGTCGACGGTGCGGCGGAGGCGCTGGTCGTGCCGCCAGGCCGCGATCGCCGCGTGGTCGCCGCCCCGCAGGACGTCGGGCACGTCGAGGTCACGCCAGGTGGGCGGCTTGGTGTAGGTCGGGTACTCCAGCAGGCCCGCCTCGTGCGACTCCTCGGTCAGCGACGCGGCGTTGCCCACGAACCCGGGGACGAGCCGGATCACGGCCTCGATGATGACCAGCGCCGCCGCCTCGCCCCCGTTGAGCACGTAGTCGCCGATCGACAGCTCGCGCACGTCGTACGCCGCGGCGTAGTGGTCGACCACCCGTTGGTCGATCCCCTCGTAGCGACCGCAGGCGATGACGAGCCGGTCGCGGCCGGCGAGCTCGCGGGCCGCGGCCTGGTCGAACCGCATCCCGGCCGGGGTCGGGACGACCAGGGTCGCACCGTCGGTCAGGAGGTCGTCGAGCGCCTCGCCCCACGGCTCCGGCTTCATGACCATCCCGGCGCCGCCTCCGTACGGGGTGTCGTCGGTGGTGCGGTGCCGGTCGTGGGTCCAGTCGCGCAGGTCGTGGACGTGCAGGTCGAGCAGCCCCGACGCGCGGGCCTTGCCCGGCAGCGACAGCTCGAGCGGCGTGAGGTAACCGGGGAAGATCGAGACGACGTCGATCCGCATGGCAGCCCGGCCCGTCAGGGGAGCTTCATCCGGTCGACGGTGCGCACGTCCCGCAACGGGTTCAGCGCACAGCCGGCGATGGAGTAGAGGTAGCCGTCGTGGACGACGTACCCCATGCCGTGCCGCGAGAGCGTCAAGGCGTTGCCGGGCTCCCAGGTCTCGAGCTTGGTCGCGTCCATGACGTAGGCGGACTCGTGGAGCGAGATCCACAGGGTGTCGTCGGCGTAGGCGAGCCCGGCCCGTGACATCGGCTCGGGCAGGTCGGGCAGGGTCGTCCACCGGCCGGTGCGCGGGTCGAGGAGGTCGACCTGGTCGCTGTCCTGGAAGTCGCGCTGCCCACCGGCGACGAGCAGCCCTTCGGGCACCGCGACCGTCTTGTGGGAGTCGCGGACGCGGGCCCTGGGCATCGGCCGGTCGAGCGTCGTCCAGGTCTCGGTGCGCGGGTCGAAGACGTCCACCGCCGCCATCTCGCCGGCCACGTCGCGGCCGCCGATGACGTAGAACGACCCGTCGAAGGCCGTGACCGTGTGGGCGTAGCGGGCGTGCGGCAGCGGTGGGAGGTCGCGCCAGCGACCGGTGCGGGTGTCGAGCACGGCCGCGAAGTCCATCGCCTGGCTGCTGGCGTCGAAGCCGCCGAACGCGTAGATCCGCGGGCCGACCGCGACGACCTCGAACGACGCCACCCCGACCGGCATCTCGACGTCGGACATGGACCACGTGCCCGAGGTGGTGTCGAGGACCTCGATGGACAGCAACCGGTTGCCGCGCGCGCCCGTCATCCCGCCGAGGACCCAGATGTCGGAGCCGATCACGGCGGTGCCGAAGTCGTCGCGGGGGATCTCCAGCCCGTCGATCGCCGACCACTCCGGGTAGACCTCCGACGTGGTGGTGATCCCGTCGGAGTCGGTGGCGGCCGACGTGCCGGACGGCTCGGCGACGGTGGCGTCAGGCTCGGGGGCCGGTGGCGCGTCGGAGGCACAGCCCGACGCGGCCAGTGTGAGCGCGCACGCCGCGACCAGGCCGCGCCCCCGACGGAAGCGCTCTGGGTTTCGAGACGGCTGGCGCGTCCCGTCGCTACGCGCCGGTCCACGCCGAGCCTCCTCAACCTCCTCGCTGCCCCTGCGCGCTCGCAGGCTCACGCCCAGGCGCTCGGACACCCTCAGGCGTCCTGCCCCTCGGGCTCGTCGATCGCGCGGATGATCTCGCGCGGCTGCGCGAAGTGGCAGGCCGTCGGGTGGTCGGCCTTGTCGCGGATCTGGAGCAGCGGCTCCTCCTGCGCGCAGACGTCCTCCGCCTTCCAGCAGCGGGTCCGGAAGCGGCAGCCGGACGGCGGGTTGGCGGGGCTCGGGACGTCGCCCTCGAGCACGATGTGGTCGCGCCGGCCCTTCATCCGTGGGTCGGGCACCGGCACGGCCGAGAGCAGCGCCTGCGTGTAGGGGTGGGTCGGCCCGCCGTAGATCTGGTCCTCGTCGCCGATCTCGACGGCCTTGCCGAGGTACATCACCATCACCCGGTCGGAGATGTGACGGACCACCGACAGGTCGTGGGCGATGAAGACGTAGGAGAGCCCGAACTCGGCCTGCAGCCGCTCGAAGAGGTTGACGACCTGGGCCTGCACCGAGACGTCGAGCGCGGAGACCGGCTCGTCACAGACGATCACCTTGGGCCGCAGGCTCAGCGCCCGGGCGATCCCGATCCGCTGCCGCTGCCCACCGGAGAACTGGTGGGGGTAGCGGTTGATGTGGTCGGGGTTCAGGCCGACCACGTCGAGCAGCTCCTGCAGCACCTTGCGTCGCTCGCGCCCCTCGAGCGCCGCGGGGTGGATGTCGAACGGCTCGCCGACGATGTCGCCGACCGTCATGCGTGGGTCGAGCGAGGAGTACGGGTCCTGGAGCACGATCTGGATGTCGCGTCGCAGCGCCCGCATCTCGGCGGGCTTGAGGCCGGCCATCTCGTGGCCGAGCAGCTTGATCGATCCCTCGGTCGGGGTCTCGAGACCCATGAGGAGCCGGCCCAGGGTCGACTTGCCGCATCCGGACTCCCCCACGACGCCGAGGGTCTCGCCCTTGCGCAGCTCGAAGGAGACGCCGTCGACGGCCTTGACGTGACCGATGGTGCGCTGGAACACGATGCCCTGCGTCAGCGGGAAGTGCTTCTTGACGTTGCGGACCGTCAGCACGACGTCCGGGTCGTCGCTTTCGGGCACCGGGTCCTGGGCGTGAGCGATGTCGGTGGTCACTTGGCGATGACCTCCTCCCAGTAGTGGCACGCGCTCGCCCGACCGCCGGGGACGGGGTACAGCGGCGGCGCCTCGACCTTGCACTTGTCCTTCGCGTACGTGCACCTCGGGTGGAAGAGGCAGCCGGGCGGCGGGTTGACCAGCGCGGGCGGCAGCCCCTTGATCACCGTCAGGTCCTGGCCCTTCTGGTCGACCCGGGGGATCGACTGGAGCAGTGCCTTGGTGTAGGGGTGGGCCGGCGACTCGTAGGTCTGGTAGACGTCGGCCTGCTCGACCGCGTTGCCGGCGTACATGACGCAGATCTTGTCGGCGACGTCGGCCACGACCCCCATGTCGTGGGTGATCAGGATCAGGCCGAGCCTCATCTCCTGCTGGAGGTCGGCGAGCAGCTGCATCACCTGTGCCTGCACCGTGACGTCGAGCGCCGTGGTCGGCTCGTCGGCGATGATCACGTCGGGCTTGAGCGACAGGGCCATCGCGATCATCACGCGCTGGCGCATCCCGCCGGAGAACTGGTGCGGGAAGTCGTCCACCCGGTTCTTCGCCGCCGGGATCCCGACCATGTCCAGCATCTCGATCGCCCTGGCCTTGGCCTGCTTGCGGTCGGCGCCCTGGTGGACGCGGAAGCTCTCCGCGAGCTGCCAGCCCACGGTGAACACGGGGTTCAGCGACGAGAGCGCGTCCTGGAAGATCATGGCGATCTTGTTCGCACGCACGTGGCGGCGCATCTTCTCGTCCAGGCTGAGCAGGTCGACGCCGCGGAACCGTACCTCCCCACCGGCGATCCGCGCGGGCGGGCTGTCGAGGATGCCCATGATGGCCTGCGCCGTCACGGACTTCCCACAACCCGACTCACCCAGGATGCCGAGGGTCTCGCCCTCGGCCAGCGAGAAGCTCACGCCGTTGACGGCCTTGGCGATCCCGTCGCGGGTGTGGAACTCGACCTGGAGGTCCTCCACCTCCAGCAACGGCGCGGACGGGTCGAAGGGGATGTTGCGGAGGGGCGACTTCGCCGGCCCTGCGGTCACGTCGGACTTGGTGTCGGTCATGAGTGGTGGGTACCTCAGCGGCTTCGGGGGTCGAGGGCGTCGCGAAGGACGTCGCCCAGCATGATGAAGGCGAGCACGGTGACGACGATGAACGCACACGGGTAGACGAGCAGGTGCCAGAAGCCCGCCAACGCCAGGTTCTGTCCCTCGGCCACCAGCAGGCCCCACGAGGTTGTCGGCCGCTGGTAGCCGACACCGAGGTACGTCAACGTCGCCTCGGCGCTGATGATCGAACCCAGCGCGATCGTCGCGAGCACGATCACCGGCGCGATGCTGTTGGCCAGGACGTGCTTGCGGATGATGAACAGGTTGGTGGCACCGAGAGCCCGAGCCGCGTCGACGAAGTCACGTTGCTTGGTTGAGATCACACTGCCTCTCATGACGCGGGTCAGTGACGTCCAGCCGAAGATGGTCAGGACCAGCGAGATCGTCCAGATGTTGCGGGTCGGGAAGATCGCGAGGAACACGATCGCGCCGAGGATGAACGGCAGGCCGAAGAAGATGTCGGTGATCCGGCTGACGACGGTGTCGGTGAGCCCGCCGAACCAGCCGGCGGCGGTGCCCGACAGCACGCCGATGATCACGATGCCGGTGACGACCAGCATCGCCAGGATGACCGACTTGCCGGTTCCCCAGACGAGGGAGGCCCACATGTCGCAGCCGGCGGCGGTGTAGCCGAAGGGGTGCTCCCACGTCGGAGCCACGCGAGCCTGCTCCAAGGGGCAGGCACCGCGCGAGTTCGGCGAGGTCGACGCGAACAGCTGCGGGAAGAACGCCATCAGCACGATGACGAACACGAGCGCTGCGGACACCCAGAAGACGGGATTGCGGACCAGCTCGTAGCGGACGTCGCCCCACAGCGACCGGTTGCTGCCCGAGGCACCCTCGGCAGCCGGCTCGGTGGTGGTCGCGGCGGTCGCCGCGCTCAGGTCACTCATAGCGGATCCTCGGGTCGAGTGCGGCGTACAGGATGTCGACGAGCAGGTTGGCCACCAGGAACACGATGGACAGGATCGTCACGACGCCGATGATGATGGTGGTGTCGTTGCGTTCGATGGCCTGGTACGTCCAGAGCCCCACCCCGGGCGCGTTGAAGATGGCCTCGGTGACGATGGATCCGCCGAGCAGGAGCCCGATGTCGATCCCGATGTAGGTGACCACGGGGATCAGGGAGTTGCGCAGCGTGTGGATCCCGATCGTGCGGCGGGTGGTGAGGCCCTTGGCCTTGGCCGTCCGCACGTAGTCGGACCGCAGGTTCTCGATCAGGCTGGTGCGCGTGAGCCGTGCGATGGCTGCCAGGGAGAAGGCTCCCAGGACCAGGCCCGGCAGGACCAGGCTCAGCCAGGGATAGTCGGGGTTGTACCCGATCTGGAACATCTGCCCCAGCCACTCCGGTGCCCAGTCGCTGTTGCGGAGGTAGAGACCGAACTTGAGGCCGACGAACAGCAGCGTCAAGGACCCGAACACGAAGACCGGGAAGGCGATGAGGAGCGTGGTGGTCACGCGGACGAAGTTGTCGACGAACTTGTCCTTGCGGAGGCCGGCCATCATCCCCAGGGTGATGCCGACGACCGTCTCGAACACGAGGGCGATGATGGCCATCCGCGCGGTGATCGGCATCCGGTACAGGAACTGGTCCATGACCGACTGCTGCCGGAAGTCGACGCCGAAGTCACCTTGGGCGTACTGACCCATCCGGTCGAAGAAGAGCCCGAGGCACGGGTTCCCGGTCTGGTCGAGGCACGGGTCGTCGAGGCCGTAGCGGGCCTGCAGCTGGAGGATGACCTCCTGCGGCGGCGCGTTCTCGCCGAAGAGGGCTCTGACCGGGTCGCCGACGATCTGGATCGTCAGGATGCTCAGCAGGTGGAGCAGGAACAGCGTCCCCAGGATCGTGGGGATGAACTGGATGAGTCGTCGGGCTACGTAACGCCCCATGCGGAGTCCCTTTCCGTCACAGTGCACAACCAGACGCGGGGGTCGAGCCGTCGGCCCGACCCCCGCTCCGGTCGCCTGTGGAAGTTACCTTAGGCGATTGTCACTGGTTGACGGTGATGTCCTTGAACGCGATCTCCTGCTGGCTGAGGTCGTAGGACACATCGCCCACGGCGTCAGAGTAGGCAATCGCGGTCTTGCCGCTCCACATCGGCATGATCGGCAGCTCCTCGAGCGCGATGTCGCCGGCCTGCTGGTAGAAGGCGAATCCCTCTTCCAGGGTCGCGGCCTCGTCGCCCTGCACGAGCAGTGCGTCGACCTCCGGGTTGGAGTAGCTCGAGTAGTTGGAGTCACCGCCGGTGCCCGCGATCGGACGGATGTAGTTCTCCGGCGACGGGTAGTCCTGGCCCCAGCCGAGTCGGTACGGCCCGCCGAACTCCTCAGCGTCGAGCAGCTCGAGGTACTGGGCCCACTCGGTGGACTTGAGCTGGTAGTCGAAGCCCAGGTTCTCCTGGATCTGACGGGCAGCAGCCTCCACCCACGCGTCGTGACCCGCGTCGGCGTTGAAGTAGAACTCCAGCGTCTGGTTCGGGTCGACGCCCGACTCCTCGAGCAGGGCCTTGGCCTGCTCCGGGTCGTAGACGCAGTAGCCACAGGCGTCGTCACGCGAGCCGGGGATCGGCGGGGTGACGATGTCGGTGGACGGGTACGCCACGCCGTTGAGGACCTGGTCGACGATCAGCTGCCGGTCGATCGCCATGGACATCGCCTGGCGGAGCTTGACGTTGTCGTACGGGGCCGTCTTCGTCGGGAAGCCGAGGTACGTCAGCGACGAGGTCGGCTCCTCGATCATGATGTCGCCGTACTGCCCCTTGGCCTCGAGGTAGACCTCGGGCTGGACGCTGATCACGTCGAGCCCACCGTTCTGGAAGTCACGGAACGCGGCGGTCGGGTCGGTGAACATCTGGAAGACGACCGTGTCGGCCTGACCGACCTGCTCGCCGGCGTAGTCGTCCCACCGGGTGACGGTGATCGCCTCGTCGTGCTGCCACGGGCCGTCCATCATGTAGGGACCGGTGCCGATCGGCTGCTCGTTGCAGGCCTTGAGGTCGGCGAGGCACTCGTCCGCGATCGGCGCGAAGGCCGGAGCGTAGGACATCTGCTGGCCGAACTGCGAGAACGGCCCCTGGAGGGTGACCTCGAAGGTGCGCTCGTCGACGACCTTGAAGCCCGACATCTCCTTGCCCTCGCCGGCGCCCTCGATGCGGGACACGAAGCCGGCGGTGGCCTGGGCGTTCTTCGGGTTGGCGGAGTAGTTCCACGCGTTCGCGAAGGACTCGGCGGTCACCGGCTCGCCGTTGTGGAAGGTGCGGCCCTCGTTGAGCGTGACGGTCCAGACCGTCTGCTCCTCGTTGGCCTCGATGCTCTCTGCGAGACCGTCGAAGACGAGCTCACCCGTCTCGGGGTCGGTGCTGACCAGCGGGTCGTTGACCATGTCGAGAATCGCCGAGCACTCGGACTCGTAGCAGTTCGAGGCGGGCGCCAGGTACGACGGCTCCGTCACCTCGGCGATGTACTCACCGCCCGCGGTACCGGTGGGTTCTTCGCCGGTACCGGGGTCCGGCTCCGGGTCGTCGCCGCCGCCACAGGCGGCAAGCCCGAGCACGAGCGCCGCGGCAACGGCGGTCGCGCGCAAAGGCATCCTGACCTTCATAGGTCCTCCTTGAGAAATGTGCGCATGAAACGCTTAGCGCCGCCAACCTTGTCTGCTGTCACAAGGGAGGGCAAGCACCCGTGTCTCCATCGTTATCGGACTGTATCCACCCGTCCACCGGGCCTCGGTGGCCCCGTGGCAGGGTGACCAGCAACCCCTCGCGAGCGTCGTGGCGCGCCTCGACGCTCGCCCCTCACCTGTGTGGTAACGAGGCGCTCCGGCACGCCCTCAGCGGTCCTCCGGCAGCGGGGTGACGAGGCCGGGCCGGTCGGCGACCACGACCCGGCGAGCCGCGAGGTCGACCTCGGGGACGAGCTCCTTGACGAACGGGACGAGCGCGTCACGGCCGTCGTCGGTGCGGACCGTCAGGAGGTCCTGTGCGCCACCGTGCACGAGGCCGGAGACCTCGCCGAGCCGGTCGCCCGTCACGTCGTACGCCGTGAGCCCGACGAGCTGGTGGTCGTAGAACTCGTCGGGGTCGGCCGGACGCTCGTCGGGGTCGACGTCGGTGTGGAGGGTCAGCCCGCGGGCGGCCTCGGCGGCGTCCCGGTCGCCGAGCTCCTCGAACGTGACGAGCAGCCGGCCCTGGTGCCAGCGGGTGCGACGGACCGTCAGCGCCGGCTGCCGGTTGGCGGACCCGGCCGGCGGCTCGGCGCGCAGGGTCGTCCCGTCGGCGAACCGGCGGTCGGGCTCGTCGGTCCGCAGCTCGACGGTCACCTCGCCCCGGATGCCGTGCGGCCGGCCGATCCGCCCCACGACGACCTCGATGCGCTCCACGGTTCCAGGCTAGACGCAGACAGTCCGTGACGAGCTGGTCGCCCTCCCCGCAGGAAGGGCAGCCGATTCGTCACGGACTATCAGTGGCCATCCGTGGGTCTGTCCGTAGGACGTTGCTGCGGTCAGCGGCGTCCGACGCGGTCGACGTCGACGAAGTCGATCCGGGCGCCTCCCCGGCCCGCGAGGGCCGAGACGACGGTGCGGAACGCGGTCGCCGTGCGACCGCCGCGTCCGATCACCTTGCCGAGGTCGTCGGGGTGCACCCGGACCTCGAGGATCGAGCCGCGGCGCAGCTGCTTGTCGCGCACGGTCACGTCGTCGGGGTTGTCGACGACCCCGCGGACGAGGTGCTCGAGGGCTTCGGCCAGCACGGCGTCAGGCCTCGCTCTTGCCGGCGTCCTCGGCGGTGACGACCTCGGCGGCCTCCGCCTCCTCGGCGGCACCCTCCGGGGTCTCCGAGGCCGGAACCTCGGCGGGGGTCTCCTCGGCCTTCGGCTCCTCGGCCTTGGTCTCCTCGGCCTTGGTCTCCTCGGCCTTCGGCTCCTCGGCCTTCGGCTCCTCGGCCTTGGTCTCCTCGGCCTTGGGCGCTGCCTTCTTCGTAGCCTTCTTGGTCACCGCGGCGCCCTTGGGCTCGCCCGCGGCGTCCTTGAGAGCCTCGTTGAAGATCTCGAGCTTGTCGCGCTTGGGCTCGGCGACCTTGAGATGGCCCTCGGTACCCGAGAGGCCCTTGTAGGTCTGCCAGTCACCGGTGATCCGGAGGATGTTCTCGACGGCCTCGGTCGGCTGCGCGCCGACGCCGAGCCAGTACTGCGCCCGGTCGGAGACGACGTCGATGTACGACGGGTCCTCCTTGGGGTGGTACTTGCCGATCTCCTCGATCACGCGGCCGTCGCGCTTCTTGCGCGAGTCGACGACGACGATGCGGTACTGCGGCACCCGGATCTTGCCCAGGCGCTTCAAACGGATCTTGACGGACACGTGTGTGGTGTCTCCTCGAACTCAGTGTGTGGTGAGGGCCGGGTGCCGGGTGGGGACCAGGGCCGGTTCCTCGATGGGCGGGCAGGCTCCGGATGAGAGGGTCCGGCGCTCGCTCGACTCAGCGAGTCATTCTGCCAGAGCCGCCGCGGTGGGCCGAATCAGCGTGGGCGGACGACGGTGAGCAGCGCGGCCGGGGACCGGTCCGCGGGCGTTGTCCAGGCACCGGGCGCCGCGCCTCAGCCGGTGGTCGCGGCCGCCCGGCGCGCCCGGTAGGCGCGGGTCTTCACCTTGTTGCCGCAGCCGTACTCGCACCAGTTGCGCGACCGGTTCTTGGAGTGGTCGTAGTAGGCCCACTCGCACTCGTCGTAGGCGCAGATCTTCAGCCGCTGCCAGATCCCCTGGGCGGTCGCCTCGTGGGCGGCGATCGCGATCCGGGCGAGCCCACCGCGGACGCCCGAGCGCCGTGGTCGTGACGACCGCGCCCTCGCGGCGACCAGGTGAGGGTCACCGGCTGGTCGGCGAGGGCGTCCGCCAGCGCCGGCCGGTGCCGACCGGTCACCGTCGTGGTTCTGCTGCAGGGCGCGTCGCAGCGACGTACGGAGCCGCAGCGGCGACGTCGAGGTCCTCGGCAGTGGCCCGGGAGGCGCGCGGCATCAGCCCGTGCGCGACGAGGTAGCGGGTGAGCTCGGCCGGCGTCGTGAGGTCGTCGGTGGCGGTCTCGTGGTCGGTGGTGTTCACGAAGTCACGGACGACCGCGATCGGCGGCGGCACCTCGGATGTATCAACGGGCTCCATGCTCGCTCCTATTTCGTAGCGACACCAGCGTAGCGCGTTTGCCGGTTGCATCTGCACCGACACCAGTATAACGTGATCAGTGGTGTCGCTCTCTCGAGGCGATGCCAACCAGGAGATGATGAAGATGCGCTATGTGGGTGTGGTGATCCAGCAGCTGTGGAGCGAGGAGCCCGGACGACGGGAGCGTGACCGCCGACGCCGGCAGAGCTCCGGCGAGGTGCCGGGTTCCGTCCGACGGCGTACTGCGCCGCGACGCCCCGAGCTCGACTGACCTGTCGCCCGTCCGGGTCAGGCGACGACCCGCCCGCGCAGCACGATCCGGCTCGGGCGGCGCAGGACCGAGAGGTCGACGACGGGGTCGGCCGGGAACACCAGGAAGTCGGCGGGCGCGCCCTCCTCGAGTCCCGGGTGGCCGAGCCAGTCGCGCGCCCGCCAGCTCGCGGCGCCCAGCGCGTCTGCGGCCGGGATCCCGATCCGGTGGAGGGCCGCCACCTCGCCGGCGATGTTGCCGTGGCGACTGATGCCGCCGCCGTCGGAGCCGGCATAGATCGGCACCCCGGCGTCGTACGCCGCCATGATCGTGGCGGGCATCCGGGAGTAGAGCTCGTTCATCGTCTCGGCGTACGTCGGGAAGCGCTCGGCGCCGGCCGCGGCATGCTCGGGGAACTTGTCGAGCTGCATGATCGTGGGGACCAGCGCGGTCCCCCGATCGACCATGGCCTCGACCAGATCCTCCGACAGGCCGGTGCCGTGCTCGATGCAGTCGATCCCGGCCTCGATCAACCCCGGCAGCACGCCCGGGCCGAAGCAGTGCGCGGTGACCTTCGCGCCCGCGTCGTGGGCGGCGTCGATGGCGGCCGCGAACGCCGCGGCCGGGAAGCTGGGCGCGAGGTCGCCCTCGTCGCGGTCGATCCAGTCGCCCACCAGCTTGATCCAGCCGTCGCCGGCGCGGGCCTCCCGAGCGGCGTACTCCGCCAGCTCGTCGGGCTCCACCTCGTGGGCGTAGTTGCGGATGTAGCGCTTCGTGCGGCCGAGGTGTCGCCCGCAGCGGATCAGCCGCGGCAGGTCGTCGCGGTCGTGGATCCACCGGGTGTCGGCGGCGCTGCCGGCGTCACGGATGAGCAGCGCTCCCCCGTCACGGTCGTCGAGCGCCTGCTGCTCGGTCTCCTCGATGGTGGTGGCGCCGAAGTCGTCCAGCCCGAGGTGGCAGTGCGCGTCGACCAGACCCGGCACGATCCAGCCGTCCCCCACCGACTCCGCGCCGGAGAGCCGCTCGTAGGTGACGCGGCCGTCCACGACGTACAGATCGCGGGGCTCACCATCGGGCAGGACCGGGCCGGAGAACTTGAGCGGGGTCACCCGACCGACCGTACCGGCGCCTGCGAAGGCCGCACATGGGGTCGCTCAGAAGACTGGTCTAGGCCGGGTGGACCCACCCCGCGACCAGGGGCATAGTCGGCAGAAGTTCCCCCCGGCGCACATGTCCATCTGAACGACACGGGGAGGAATCACATGACCACGCTCACGGGACCGGCGCGTCGTCGCGCCGCCATCGCCACCATCGCCGCCACCGCGGCTGCTCTCGCGTCCACGGTCCTGGCACCGCCGGCCTCGGCCGCCGAGTGGGACGTCGTGGCCTCAGGCCTCGACAACCCGCGCCACCTGTCCTTCCGGGGCAGCACGCTCTACGTCGCGGAAGCCGGAACCGGAGGCAACGGCCCGTGCATCGCGGGTCCGGAGGGCGAGGACGTCTGCCTCGGCCTCTCGGGCGCGATCACCCGGGTCCGCTGGGGGAAGCAGACCCGCGTCGTCACCGGGCTGCCGTCCCTGGCGGCCGAGGACGGCTCCGGCGCCCTGGGCACCACGGACGTCGCCGTGCGCCGGGGGCACCGCTACACGGCGACGATCGGCCTCGGCAACGACCCGGCAGTGAAGGAAGAGCTCGGGTGGCGCGGCCGCCGCCTGGGCACCGTGATCAAAGGCGCATTCCCGCACCGCGGCCCGCGCATCTACTCCAACATCGCCCACTTCGAGGCGCACCAAGACCCGGACGGCCTGGGCCCCGACTCCAACCCCACCGGCATGGTCCTGCGCGGTCAGCGCGTGGTCCTGACGGACTCGGGCGGCAACACCCTGCTGCGGGTGATCAACGGCCACCCATCGCCCGTTGCGGTCTTCGACTCGCCCGGCAACGCCCCGGCGGACATGGGCGGATTCCCGATCCAACCGGTTCCGACGTCGGTCGCCGTCGGACCTGACGGCGCGTTCTACGTCAGCGAGCTGACCGGGTTCCCGTTCCTGCCGGACATCGCCCGGATCCACCGGGTCGTTCCGGGCATGCCGAGCACCGTGTACGCCACCGGCCTGACGAACGTCACCGACCTGGCCTGGAACCACGGCGAGCTGTACGCCGTGCAGATCGCGGACAACGGGCTGCTGGCCGGTCCCGTCGGGTCGCTGGTGAAGGTCGACACGGGCGGCAGCCACCACACCGTCGCCGGTGGGCTGTTCGCGCCGTACGGCGTGGCCTTCCACGACGGTGCGGCCTACGTGACCACCTGCTCGGTGTGCCCCGACGGCGGCGAGGTGATCCGGATCCCGGTCCACAGCTGAGACGCGCTCACGTGCCCGCAGGGAACTGCGGGCACGTGCGCCGGTACGGCTGGTCGCCGAGGTAGGTCTCCCACTCGGGGCGGGTCAGGTTCCTGCCCGCGAGCGTGCAGGCCGCCTCGGCCATCCGGTCGGGGTCGAGGTCCCACTCGAGGACACCCAGCCGGCCGTTGGCGAGCAGGGCCCGGCCGTCCGGCCGCAGGAACCCCTCGATCACACTCTCCTGGGTGTCGGCCGGGATCGCACCGACGCGGATCCACGCCTCGCTGTCGAAGAGCTGCGCGACCCGGTTGCCGCCCGTCGCGAGCAGCCGCGAGCCGTCGTCGCTGAAGGTCAGGGACTCGACCTGGCCGACCGAGCCGGGAAGCACGGCCCGCGGCTCCATCGTCACGGGGTCGACCTCCTGCAGCCCGCCCACGACGTCTCCCACGACCACCGGCCCCACGCCACCACTGGTCTCAGGGACCGCCGCCACGAAGCCGGGGATGTCCGGACCCGCGGACCCGTCGCCGACCTCGAACATCGCCACGCGCCACCGTTGCTCCTCGTCGAGTGACGCGGGCGGCGAGCCCGTGTAGTAGGACACCAGCAGCTTGTCGCCCGCGTCGGTGTTGCGGACGAACCACGGGTCGCCGCCTGGGACGCGCACGACGCGTCCGGTCGTCGCACCGGTACGGACCTCGAACTCGCGGAGCCCCGGCTTGGCGGCGGCCCACGCGGTGGATGGGTCGTGCCCTGGGTAGTTCCAGTCGGAGTGCCGGACCGCACGCGCGGCCGGTCGGACCGGCTTGTCGGACCCGACATGCCCCAGGACCGTGCCCCCGTCTGTCACGAGCGCGATGGTGTCTTCGCCGACCCACGCCGCCCAGCCTCCGACGTCGAAGTGCCCCACCTCTTCATCGGTGGTGAGGTCGACCAGCCGGTGCGGTCCCCAGGTCCCGAGGGGCACGACGTCGACCACGCGTCCGCTCTCGTCGTAGCCCGCCATCGTCGTCGCGCGCGGCACGGCCATCGTGGCCACCGGACCGGTGCCGTCGAGGCGCCAGCGCGACATCCCGTTGCCTTCCCCGAAGGCGACCAGCTCGTTGCCGTGGGCGACGGCCAGGTCGCCCACCCGGCCACCCTGCGGGTCGCGTCGCACTCCGGTGAGCTGACCGGTGGCCAGGTCGCGCTCCTCGATCTCGCCGGCGAAGTTGCCGCAGTAGAGCCGGTCCATCGCGGGCGCCACCGTCGCGGTCGGACATGGCCAGTCCTGTGACTCGCTCTGCAGGTCGACCCGCCACTTCTCGTGGCCGTCGCCACGGTCCAGCGCCACCAGGTAGTCATCACCGGCGCCGACCAGCCCGCCCGGTGTCGCGGCCAGGAAGTTGTGGCTCGACATCGGGGGCGCGGGCAAGGTCCGGCGGACGTCGAGCGAGCGCGGCTCCACGACCCGAATCGGGCCTGCCATCGATCCGAGGTACAGGCGCCCGGGCCGGTCGAAGGCCACGGCACCGGTGTCGCGCCAGTTGTAGACCTCCGCCGGTCGGGGCAGACCGGGCAGCACGCCGAGGCGGGCACCGCGGTCGACGTCGTACGTCGTGAGGTCTCCGTCGAAGCCGCCCGTCACGGCCACGTACCGGCCGCGGTGGTCGATCGCCAGGTCCCCTCCCTGGAACGGCGTCGGGACCGGGCCGAACACCGGGCGGCCGGCGTCGATGTCGAAGACGGTGAGCAGGGTGCAGCCCCGGCCGTCGTCCTGCTCGAGCCGCGCGGTGTCACTGCAGACGTCGTCGCTCGCGGGGTCGAAGATCAGCTGAGCCACGCGGCGGCCGTCGCCGCTCACTCGCAGCACCTGCATGTTCGCGTTGTCGACGAGTGAGTGCTCGAACGCAGGCCCCAGCTGGCCGGTGTCGAGGTCGACCACGTGGATCCGGTTGCCGCTCGAGACGATCGCGTCCCTCGTGCCGGGAATGGTCGCCCCCTGGACCGTGGGGTAGGGCATCGACCGAGTCCCGAGGAATCCGGGCGCGCTCGTGAAGGTCCCCAGCAGCGCCGACTCTGCCAGCGCGTCCTCGCGGGCCTGCCACGCCTCGACGGCGAGCAGGGCGGCCGCCGCGCGGTTCGTCGCCCGCAGTGTCAGGGACCTGCTGACCAGCGCCTCGTGCAGGGCCAGCTCGCGGGAGTCTCGCGCCGAGTCCCGCTGGGCGGCGGCGGACTGGCCCTGGTCCACCGCGAGCAGCCCGGCGGCCAGGGCGCCGACCAACGCCAGCACGACCCCGACCAGAAGGCCGCGCAGGCGCCGGTTCTGGCTGCGCTCATGGCGCGCCTGCTGCTCGAGTGACGACCGCTCGGCGTCGGCGTGGGCGACGGACGCCTCCAGGAACTCGAGCTCCAGTCGCGTCGGTAGGGCGTCCTCCTGCTGCGCCCACTCGCGCGCGGCGGCGAGCCGTACGCCGCCGTACAGCTCGCTGTCGGGGCGGCCCAGCCGGTCCCACTCGGCAGCGGACGCAGCCAGATGGCGCCAGCGCCGCTGGCCCTCGTGGTCCTCCTCCAGCCAACCGCGGAGCCGCGGCCAGGCCCGGACGAGCGACTCGTGCGCGAGCTCGACCGAATCGTCCGCCGAGGTCAGCAGGCGGGCGCGCACCAGCAGGTCGACCACCCGGGCACGCTCCTCGTCATCCGTGGCGATCGCCCGCTCGAGCGGGCTACGGACGGCTTCCCCGTGCTCGGCCAGGCCGGCCATCCGCAGCATCAGCCACCGGAGCTGGGTGCGGCCCTCGTCGGAGAGGCTCGCGTACAGCCGGTCGGCGGAGGCCGCGACGGCACCGCTGATGCCGCCGCTCGCGTGGTAGCCGGCGACCGTGAGGAGCGTTCCCTCGCGCTGCCGCCAGGTCTCGGCGAGAGCGTGGGACAGCAGTGGCAGTGCGCCGGGCTCTTCGGTGGCGTCGCGCAGCAGCAGGTCGACCAGGCCCGGCTCGAGCCGGAGCCCGGCCACCCGCGCCGGTCCCTCGATCGTCGAGCGCAGCCGGTCGCCCACGAGCGGCGCGACCAGGTGCATCCCGCGTTCGGCGAGGGCGGCGAGCTCGGGGCTGGCCACCAGCCCGGCGACGTGGTCGGACCGCAGCGTGAGCACGACCGGGCGGGTGCGAGCGCACTCCGCCACCTGCCCGAGCCAGGCCGCGAGGCCCGCCCCGCCGACGGCACCGGTGAACGCCTCCTCGAACTGGTCGATGCACAGGGCGGCGTCCTCCCCCGCCTGCGAGCGGGCCGACGCCAGGCTGGCGCGCGGGTCGACGCCCGGTGTCAGCACGACCACGTCGCGCCCCTGGGCTCGCAGCGCGGGAACGATCCCGGCCTTCATCAGCGACGACTTGCCGGAGCCGGACGGGCCGACGAGCACCAGGAGCGGGCTGTCCTCGAGCCGGCGCAGGCACGCCTCGACATCCTCCGTGCGGCCGAAGAAGGTGTCGCGGTGCTCGTCGTCGTACGACACCAGGCCCAGCCACGGGCACGAGCCGCTCGTCGCGCGGGCGTCGTGGTCCGCCGCCAGGGAGGGGTCCTGGGACAGGATGGCGCGCTCCAGCTCGACGAGCCCGGAACCCGGGTCGAGACCGAGCTCGTCGCCGAGGGCACGCCGGGCGGTCCGGATCGAGGCGAGCGCGTCTCGCTGGCGGCCGCTGCGGTACTGCGCAATCGCGAGAAGCTCCCACCTGCGCTCGCGCCAGGGCTGCTCCCCCGCCAGCACGATGGCCTCTGAGACGACGTCGTGGTGGAGGCCGGCGTCCAGCCTGGCCTGCAGCAGGTCCTCCTCGGCACCACGACGGAGCTCGTCGAGCCGGGCCGCCTCCAGTCGCCCGGGCATCCAGTCCAGCAGCTCGGTGAGCGGGTCGCCCCGCCACAGCCGGAGCGCCCGGTCGAGGGACGACACGGCGCGCTCGGGCGACCCGGTGTGGAGGTGCTCACGCCCCTGCTCCACCAGGGACTCGAACTCGTCCCGGTCGAGATCGACCCGCCCCGGCACCAGACGGTATCCGCGATCCGTCGTCTCGATAGCGCCCGCGCCCAGCGTTGCCCGGAGCCGGCTGACACAGCCTTGGACGACCTTGGACCAGGACGCAGGCCGACCCTCCGGCCACAACGCGTCGGCGAGGCCTTCCGCGGTGATGGGCTGGCCCCTCCTGACCGCCAGGGCGTCGAGCACCAGCCGGTCCCTCGGCGCCGGTTGTCCGGTGGCCGAGTCGACCTCCACCGGCCCGAGCAGCCGCACTCGCATCTCCCGAGTGTGCGAGCGCCGGGAGACCCCGTCAATCGGATTGATACCCGGCCGATACCGCCGTGGCAGCCGTTCGGTACCACCCCTGCCGACGGTGGTCCCACAGGCCGGAACCGCCGGCCGTTTCATCGCATCAGGAGACAGTCATGAACAGCTACGTCACCCGCACCGCCCTGGCCGTGTCGTCGATCCTGCTCGTCAGCGGCTGCGGCACCGCCGCGGACGACACCACGGCGCGCTCGGCGCCGACGGGAGCAGGTCCAGGCGGTCGCCGGCGGCACGTACGACGGCTGGGCGGTCCGGGCCCGCTGGGACGCCCCGACGACGTGCCCGTGGTCGCCGGACCAGATCGAGCGGATGATGGAGTCCGGCCGCCCACTGCCGGGCTGCGTCCGCCGGCTACAGCGCTGGTTCGCGGAGCAGTACGACGCGCGCCGGTGACCTCCGGCTCAGCCCATCCGGTCGAGCAGCCAGGTGGGCGACAGCACCCGGGCGGGTGCGACGTTCGCGGCGAGGGCCCGGTCAGCCGTGACCACCGCGACGTCGTGCCCGGCCTCGGTGGCGAGGGCCGCCTGCCGACGGATCTCGGAGTCCCCGTCCTTGGCGGCGTGGACGACCCGGAGCGAGGCGGGGCCGCCGGCCCGCACGCCCTGCTTCGCCTGGCCCTCGAGCACCAGCACGATCTCCTCCTGCGGCACGTCGGCGTGCAGCAGCGCGTCGTGCAGGCGGGCCGCCGCCCCCGCACGGTCCTTCCACCAGCCGTCCGGCCGGGCGCCGACGACGTTGGCGCCGTCGACGACGAGCACCGAGCGGCGGGGTCGAGACGTCATGCATCGCACGCTATCCCCCCGTCTCGCTTCGTCGGGACCCGAGACCGGAACGACCGAAGCGGGTGAAGACGAGGCCCGCCAGACCGTGCTTTGATCGCGGGAGTGCTCGGGCTGGGTGACGGCTAGACACCCGCGTCTCCGGGCACGCGGGTCGCGCTGCAGCGCGACCCAGGACCGCCGCCGGTCGTCGCCCTTCGTGGCCGACCGGCGGCGGTCCCTCTCCCGGGCTCCGGCACCGCCGTGGCATGCCGGCAGCCGGCGCGGGTACGGAGGTGTCCACACCCTGGGGAGGGAGACGAAGATGACGAAGAGACAACCGCGCGCGCTGGCGTCGTCGCTGGCGCTGGGAGTCAAGGAGATCCCCCGCAACGCCTCGTGGCTGGTGGGCAACGCCGTCAAGGGCGTCACGAACGGATCGTCGAACGGTACCGCCGTCGTCGACCGTGCCCGGCAGGCCGGAGACCAGATCCGCTCGGCGCTCCCGGGCGAGAGCTCGGTGGACGCCCAGCTGGCGCGAGCCCGCACCGCTGCCGAGCGGGCGCAGGAGGCGGAACGCGAGGCGCTGGCCGCAGCCGAGCGCGCTCAGCTGCGCGCCCAGGAGGCGGAGGAGCTGAGCGAGCGCGAACAGGCTCGACTGTCGGACGTGGAGTCCGAGCAGGAGCGAGGAGGTCGACCGGCGGACGACCGAGGCCCGGCGGCGAGCCGATGACCTCGTCGCGGCCGAGCAGGCGAAGGCCGAGCAGGACGCTGCGGCCGTGCTGGATCGCGAGCGATCGACGCGGGACGAGCGGGTCAGCCGGGCGCGCGAGGCAGCCGAGCGGGCACAGCTGGAGGCGGAGGCGTCCTACGAGCGGGCCGCGACCCTCCTCGGCGAGGCGCGCGAGCGAGCGGACGAGGCGGCGGCCGCGGCCAGCGAGGCTGCGGAGCGCGCCAGGGCCGAGGCGGACCAGATGGCCGCGCAGGCCGACGCCGAGGCTCGAGGAGGCGCACCAGGCAGTCGAGGACGCCGAGGAGCTGCAGGCCGCCACGGAGAAGACGGCCGCCGCGGTGACGCGTGAGCGACGCGAGCTGCCGGCCGTGGCGACGTTGTCCGAGATGAGCAAGGCGGAGCTGGTGAAGCTGGCCGCCGCCCACGGCATCGAGGGGCGCAGCAGCAAGAACAAGAAGCAGCTCGTCGCGGCGCTGAGCCGCCGATCGACGAAGCGAGGTGGATCGTGAACATCGCCGGCAGGAGCATCCTCGAACGAGCAACGGAACCGATCGCGAACGTCGGGCACAGAAGCCTCTTCGAGACGAGCGTCGGAACCGCTCCAGGACTCGAAGCAGACCGAGTGCGGTCCAGCGAGAGGGACTCGCCACGACCAGGCGCGTTCGTCGCCGTCTCGGTCGCCAGTGCCATCACGAGCGCCTACCGCCGCAGGCGGGAGGGCGGGAGTGAGACTCGTCGGCCTGGCCGCTCTGGGCGTCGGGTTCGTCCTCGGCGCACGGGCAGGAGAGGAGCGCTATGAGCAGATTCGGAAGGTGGCGCGCTCGTCGGCGCGACGGCTCGAGGCGTACGGCGAGCAGGGGTCGCTCGCGGCCCGCGCGCACGATCGCCGTACCGCCGGCGACGATGGAGCCGGATGAGGAGAGCCGCCTGTCCGACGGCGTGCTCGTGGAGACGGCCCTGGTCGCGCGGGTGCTGGGGATGAGGCTGCTGCGCGTGGACGGGACCGTGCTGCTCGCGCCGGCGCGCCTGCACGCGCGATCCGTCCGGACGGCGTCGACCGAGTCGGCGGCCGTCGTGACGTCGTCGTTGGTCCCGGACACCCGGTCGCTGGAGCCGGGAGCACGGCTGGTCCAGGCGGCCCGCCTGCTGCGCGACAACGGGGAGCGGATGCGACTTCTGCCGTGAGCCGCTGCTAGCGTCCTCGCGACACATCCCTGGGGATAGGAGACTCCATGAACACTCGCACCATCGCCATCGTGGCACTGGTCATCGCCGTCATCCTCGTGCTCGCCCTGTTCGTCTTCTGACGCGCGGCGCGGGCCGTCGAGCGACGGCCGACAGCGAAACGACGCCCCCGGCGAGATCCTCGCCGGGGGCGTTCGCGTGTCCGGGTAGTCCTCGCCCGATCGTCGCCGTGTGCTGCGGGCGGATCTGGGTACGGAGGAGGACCAGTCCTCGCCGTTCCCGAGCCATCCAGGAGTTCCCGTGTCCACTGACGCCATCGTCCTGCTCAAGAGCGACCACAAGGAGATCCTCCGGACCTTCCGCGACTTCGAGCGCGCCGGCGACAACGCGGTCGCCACCAAGGGCAGGCTCGTGAAGAAGATGATCGAGCTGCTCACGGTGCACACCTACCTCGAGAACGAGGTGATGTACCCCCGCGTTCGCGAGCTGCTCCCCGAGCTGGAGGACGACGTCCTCGAGTCCTACGAGGAGCACCACGTGGCTGACGTCCTCGTCCTCGAGCTCTCCGGGATGAAGCCCGACAGCGAGCGGTTCACCGCCAAGACGACCGTCCTCATCGAGAACGTGCGCCATCACATCGAGGAGGAGGAGCAGGAGTGGTTCCCCCAGGTGCGTGAGGGACTCGGACGCAAGACCCTGCAGGAGATCGGCGCCGAGATGGAGCGGAAGCGGCGCACGGCCCCGCGCAAGCCGTCGCAGCCCGGTGCCGTGAAGAAGGTCGTCGATGCCGTCGTGTCCTGACGGGCCGGGACCCGTCCGGTGAGCACGACCTCACGCACGATCCAGGCATCCCCGGAGCGCGTCTGGCGCGTGCTGGCCGACGGCTGGTCGTATCCGTCGTTCGTCGTCGGCGCATCTCGGATGCGCGACGTGGAGCCCGGGTGGCCCGCGGTGGGCTCGCGGCTCCATCACTCCGTGGGCGTCTGGCCGGCGCTCCTCGACGACGACACCGAGTCGCTCGAGGTGGAGCCCGGTGCCCGGCTGGTGCTGCGAGCACGGGCGTGGCCCGCCGGTGAGGCCCACGTCGAGTTCCGGCTCACGCCCGTGCCGGACGGCACCCGCGTGACCCTCAGTGAGGACGCCGTGTCGGGTCCGGGCCGGCTGGTCCCGAAGCGGCTCCGAGACCTGCAGCTCACCTGGCGGAACACCGAGACGCTGCGGCGGCTGGCCTTCGTGGCCGAGGGCACGTCCGACGGCGAGACAGCGGGGTGAGATCCGCCCCTGGCTGCTCCCCCGTGGCGGCCAGGGGCGGTCCCCTGCGGCCACGGTTCTCGAGCCTTCGGGGAAACCCTAGATGGAGGATCGCTCGGTGACGACATCCGAACGGGTGAGACGGAGCAGGGTTCGGCTGGGAGAGCACACTGTTTGACCCTTCCAGCCCAGGTCCTTCGGGCAGACGTGCCCCGACACACCTGTCATCCCTGCACACGTCCGAGCACGGCTTCCCAGCACAGCGGGGGGACTCCTGCGGAGAGAGCTCGTGCGGACCTCCGTTCCTCCAACGAGCGTCGGGGTCCGGGACGCAGGATGAACAGCCAGCCTACGTCACTCGCCGACGTAGCTCCAGTCCCCCGCAGCCCGCTCGAGGTCTCGTCCCTCGGTCTCGGACACGAGGTCGGCGGCCACCTCCCGCAGCTTGCGGTTCAGCCTGCTCGACTCGGCCACGAGGTGGTCGAAGGCCTGCTGCCGGTCCAGGCCGATCCGCTCCATGAGGATGCCGATCGCGGTCCCGATCACGGTCCGGGTGCCGATCGCCGTGCGCAGGTGGTCCTCCTGCCTCGCCCGACCGAGTGCGAGCCCCGCATGGACCGCGAAGTGCTCGGCCACCCCGATCGCGCCGTCGTCGATGTCGTCGTGCGTCGTGGAGTGGAGGTTCAGGCAGATGAGACCCTGCCCGTCGGTGGCCAGCCGGACCCCCAGCTGGGAGCGCAGACCAGCGGGCAGCGCCTTCCCGAGGTAGGCGGGCCACCGCTGCTCTTCGGCCGCGTGGCGGACGACGACCGTCTCGTCGTGCTCACCCGCCTCGACGCACGGACCCTCGCGGGCCTCGGACTGCGCTGCGTCGAGAGTCCGGGCCAGGTCGGTGGTCGCCGCCAGCGTGTGCAGCGTGCCCTCCGGACACATCCGGCAGACGCTGACGTGCTCGAACTCCGGCAGGCACCGACGTGCCTGGATGACGATCTCCTCGAGCGTGGCAGCCGCGTCGTGCGGGGCCCCCATCGCTCGTGCTGCGTCGTTGACGATGCCCATGGCGTGCGTGTCCATGATCTCTCCCTCGCCCTCGTGCGCCCTCCTTGCGCACGTCCCTCCCAGAATATTACGAAACAAGTTGTGGGCCGTAGAAGGTGTCTCCCCTCAGCGGCTGGGTACCGGTGCACCACGTCGCCGCGTACTCCGGAGTACACGTCGACACAGGTCCGGGTGCTTCAGCAGGGAGGCACCCGGACCGCCCCTGTCGGGGTGACACCGCCCCGAACGAGACGAGACCCGCCCCCGGCATGCGTGATGTCGGGGGCGGGTCGGTCTGGGTCCGACGGCTCCTCAGCGCGTCGTGGGGGGCAGGTCCTGCCCACGGGGCGGCGGTCCGGCCGGCCCGCTGAGCGAGTCGCTGAGCCCGTAGGCAGCGTCGGACGTGACAGCCTCGCCGGAGCCGGCGCCCGACGGCGGGGCCGTCGGGGTTGACTCGTACTCGGCGCGGGCGCGGTCCGCCCCCACCTGGGCGTCCTGCCTGGCCTGGCTCACGGCACCCGCGCCCTTGTCCCGTGCCTGGCGCAGCGCATCCGCGGCCAGCTCACGTCCGCCCAGGCCGAAGGCGAGGGCCAGACCGAGAGCGAGGGCGAACATGATCGCGGTGAACGCGATGCGGACGATCTCCGGCGCGATCTGGAGCTGCTCGAGGATCATGAAGAACGCGATCACCATGATCACGGCCGGCGCGACGGTCGCGGCGACCTTGCCGGTCGGGGTGTCCCCCATGAACCGGACGACCGCAGCGGCGACGGCGCCCGAGATCAGCGCTGCGACCACGAAGATCACGATGGCCACGATGACGTTGGGCAGGTAGGCCAGCACGTCGTTCATGAAGCCGGTGGCGGCCGGGATGCCGAGCGCCCCGATGGCCACCGTGGCGAAGAAGATGAAGATCAACCAGAAGACGACGCGGGCGATTCCGTTGGCGGGCGACGCGCCCGGGAGGACGGCGTCGACGTAGCGGTTGGCGGAGCTGTCGTGCAGTCGTCGGTCGACGTGGACCTTCTCCAGCACCGTCCTCACCGCCGTCGCGACGAGCCTGGCCACCACGTAGCCGACCAGCAGGATGACGAGGAACCCGAGCAGGTTGGGTAGGAAGTCGAAGAACCCGTCCGTGGCGTTCTGGAAACTGTCACCGATGTCCACGATGACTCCTTTCACAGCCCCGGATCTCGGGGCGATGAAGGTCCGTTCCCCATTCGGCGACCCGCAATCTCACCCGATCGGATGACGCGGCGCACGCCGGGGCGTCGGACATGGACGACCGCCCCCGACTCCGTGGAGCCGAGGGCGGCCTTCCGTCCCCCGCCCGACCGAGCCCCGCCCTCGCGGGCGGAGCGGACGGGCATGCTCCCCTGTCCCCCGCTCACCGATCCCCCGTACCGGTGAGCGAGAGGAGCGAGCACGAGCCTAGGGAGGCTGCCGAGGTTGCCCGGCGGTTGTGACACGACTGTCGCGGGCACGGGCGAACCGCCCCGCGACCAGTGCTCGCCCGACGGCGAAGTGTCCCGCGCAAGACGGGCGGAGAGGGGACCGCCCCTGGGCGTGATGGGAGCGCCCAGGGGCGGGTCTGCACCTAGGCAGGAGCTTTCTGATGCCTCGGCGCAGCCGTCGCTCGCCTCTCACCCCTGAGCGGACGAGCTCGGGGAGGGTCGTTCCCCGGTTCCCCTCGGGCGAGGAACTCACCTCCGACGGTCGCTCGGTACCCTCACTGGCCGGCCCCATTCACTGTTCGAACGATCGTTACCGAGCCGTTGACGTGAGCGTGTCGTACCTGTTGGTTCCCCCTGAGCCCGCGCGCAACGAGTGCCGGTGAAGCTTTGTCCGCGTCAGGACAGCGACCCCTTGACTTCACCCCTGTGGGGACGTCACGCGACACCACTGCGCCCGTCATCTGTGCGGGCCTCGTCCTCGACCCCCAGGGGTGGTCGAGGGCGGGGCTCCTCGACCGGTGGCTCATGCTGTCGACTCCGTCACGTCGTGCGATCCGGAGCAGGAGCTCTTGCTCTTCAGTCTCGGCCACGATGTCGGCGGCCACCAGTCGTAGCTTTCGGTTCTGCGTGCTGGACTGACGCATCAAGTATCCAAAGGCCTGCTGCTGGGTGAGGCTTCCGCGTTCCATGAGGATGCCGATGGCGGTGCCGATGATGGTCCGGGTACCGATCGCGGTGCGAAGGTGCTCCTCTTGGCGGACCCTTCCGAGGGCCATGCCGGCGTGCACGGCGAAGTGCTCGGCTACGCCGATGGAGCCCGGATCGATGTCGTCTTCGGACGTGGAGTACAAGTTCAGTCCGAGCAGCATTCCTGGGGCTCCTGGGATGCGCACACCCAGCTGCGATCGCAAGCCCGAGGTCACGGCTTGGCTGATGTAGTCGGGCCACCGCTGCTCGTGGCGAGCATTGCGGACCGCCACGATCTCGTCGTCAGTGATCGCCTCGACACAGGGGCCCTTTCCGGCCCGACATTGCAGGTCGTCCAGGGCTCTCGCGGTCTCATCGGTTGCCGTCAACGTCTGCATCGGCTTTCCGGACTCCACCATCGAGATGCTGACGTGGTCGAACTCCGGGAGACACCTTCGCGCTTGCGTCACGACTTCCTCGAGCGCGCCAGCCACGTCCGACTGGGTGTCGATCGCCTGCGCTGCCTCGGTCAGCGCGCTGAACGCTTGGTCGTCCATGCCCACATGGCGCCTTTCGTCTGGCGCCTCCCGAGTAGCGCTCTCCCCAAAGCGCTGAACATCCTTTCAGCCGGCCTCGGGAGGTGTCTTCACCTACCTAGGTGGGTACGGGGCCCTCAAGTATCCGAGTGCTCCGGAGTATTCGTGTACCTAGGTTCGGGCACTCCAACAGAGGGGCGCTCGGGCCGTCCCCATCTCGCATCGAACACGAAGCCTTCGCGTAGGAAGCGCTTGGGGCACAGACCGCCCCGTTCAGCGAATACCCAATTGCTGAAATCACCCCTTGGTGTCACGTCGAGTAGCCGTCCCAAGGGCTCCCAGGGACATGCCCCATCGGGGTGAACCGGCTTTGGATCGACCCTCGTAACGTCGAATGCTCCTTCCGGGAAACACCCGGACGGCTGAGGAGGTTTCTCATGAGCAACGTGTGGGACTACCGCGAGTCGACGTGGACCGAGGGCAACGACCTGTCCGGCTACGACGTCGAAGCAACAGATGGCTCCATCGGCAACGTCGATCAAGCCACCAACGAAGTTTCCAATGCCTACGTCGTGGTTGACACCGGCTTCTGGATCTTCGGCAAGAAGCGTCTGATCCCGGCAGGGGCGATCTCGTCCGTCGAGCCCAATGACAAGAAGATCCGCGTCAACATGACCAAGGACCAGATCAAGGACGCCCCGGACTACGAGGCCGATCACTGGGACGACGACGCGCGCGCTCGGCACGGTGACTACTACGGGCCGTACAGCACCTTCTGAGCCCGGCAGGCAGCCGGCATGACCTCTAGCTCCCCCCATGGGTGACGACTAGAGACCCATGCTCGCGGGCCGCCCCCGACATCCCGAGTCGGGGGCGGTTCTGCGTCACGTCGCATGGTGCAGAAGTCGTGCACCTTCCGCAGCTCGCCCACCATGATCGCCTCTGACGTCGGCTGGAGACTTCTGGGTTTAGCCGCCACCAACGCTGGGTGAAGTTCTCGCAGATGAACCAATGCCATCTCGAGTTCTTCGATTGATCGGGCCACGCTCGAGCCTCCCCGTCCAGGTGTGCTGATGACCACCAATTGCGCGAGCCCTGGGCAATGAGGAGGGCTGCCGGCTGACCGCATCTCCGGAGAGCGGCCGGGTACGGAGGGGCCATGGCGACGCAAGAGACGTCCCGAACTCGTGCCATCGCGCTCGTAGTTTTCGGCGTGATCGTCGTCGGGCTGGGTGCGATGCTGATCATCGGACTGGTCCTGGGGGACGACACCGAGCACATCGACCCCCAGAACGGCAAGGTCATCGCCTTGTCGCCTGGCGCATCACGGTAGCGAGCACTCGAGAAGACGGGCTGAGCGCCGCCGTGACTACACAGCACATCGTCTTCGACGGCTGGGACCGCCCGCAGGTCGACGTGCTCCACGAGAGGCGCCTGGTGTCCCGGAGAGCTTCGCTCGTGGGACCAAGCGGACGACGGGTCATGGTCGGGTTTGGCGGAGTGGACCGTCGGGGCAGGGTCCACCTACGTGGGGCGGGTGCCGTCGATCCACCTTCGTCCCCATCGAGCGTGGGTTCGGCCTTCGTAGGCACCTTGCGAAAGGTTCGTGGGTGGTGGCACGGGGGTACTGCTCATGCCGGTCGCGACGGTTGGCCCGAATCTGCTGGTGCCGTCACGCTGGCAAGGAGCCACGTTGCACTAGTGGAACTAGCTGATTCCCTTCATCCTTGGCGCCACTCGCACCGCGGGATCGTCGAGCACCAAGCCGCGCGCTTGGCTAGCCGAACGGGTGAGCCGCATCAAGGCGCCGCGGCGCATGCTGAGGGAGTGCGCCCCCGCCGCCGGACTCAGGACGTTCCCCGGCGGGGGCGTCTTGCGGCTCACGTGCTTACTTGAGGTACTTCGAGAAGTCCTTCGGAAGGTCGAGCGCGGCCGCCGCCTTCTCGTAGTCGACCTCGTCGCCGGCGGGCGTGCCGAAGGGGTTGGCAGCCTCGGACGACGCTTTCTCCTGCTGCGCCTTCTTCTGGGCGGCCGCCTTCGCCGGGTTGCCCGACACCCGCTTTCCCTTGCCCTTCTTCTGAGGCTGCTTGCCGCGCTTGCCGGCACCCGGCATGCCCGGAACGCCGGGCAGACCCGGCATGCCGCCGCCGCGGGCGAGCTGCTGCATCATCTTGCGGGCCTCGAAGAACCGGTCGACGAGCTGGTTGACGTCGGAGACCTGCCGGCCCGAGCCCTTGGCGATCCGGGCCCGGCGCGACCCGTCGATCATCTTGGGGTTGGCCCGCTCGGCCGGCGTCATCGAACGGATGATCGCCTGGATCCGGTCGATCTCCCGCTCGTCGAAGTTGTCGAGCTGGTCGCGGTACTGCCCCATTCCTGGCAGCATCCCCATGATCTTGGACAACGAGCCCAGCTTGCGGACCTGCAGCATCTGCTCGAGGAAGTCGTCGAGCGTGAACTCGCCGCCCTCACCGGTGAGCTTCTGCGCCGCCTTGAGCGCCTGCTCCTGGTCGAACGTCTTCTCGGCCTGCTCGATCAGGGTGAGCATGTCGCCCATGTCGAGGATGCGCGAGGCCATCCGGTCGGGGTGGAACAGGTCGAAGTCGGTCAGCTTCTCCCCCGCCGACGCGAACATGACCGGCTTGCCGGTCACCTTGGCGATCGACAGTGCGGCGCCGCCGCGGGCGTCGCCGTCGAGCTTGGTGAGCACGACGCCGTCGTACCCGACCCCGTCGAGGAACGCCTGGGCCGTGGTCACGGCGTCCTGTCCGATCATCGCGTCGACGACGAAGAGGATCTCGTCGGGCGACACGGCGTCGCGGATGTCGGCCGCCTGCCGCATCAGCTCGGCGTCCACACCCAGCCGCCCGGCGGTGTCGACGATCACGGTGTCGTGGAGCTTGCGCTTCGCCTCCTCGACCGAGGCCCGCGCCACGGCCACCGGGTCGCCGACGCCGTTGCCGGGCTCCGGCGCGAAGACGGGTACGCCGGCGCGCTCGCCGTTGACCTGCAGCTGGTTGACCGCGTTGGGCCGCTGGAGGTCCGCGGCCACGAGCAACGGGGTGCGCCCCTGCTCCTTGAGCCACAGCGCGAGCTTCGCGGCGAGCGTCGTCTTGCCGGAGCCCTGGAGGCCGGCGAGCATGATGACGGTGGGCCCGGACTTCGCGTGACGCAGCCGACGGGTCTCCCCGCCCAGGATCTCGACGAGCTCCTCGTTGACGATCTTGACGATCTGCTGGGCGGGGTTCAGCGCCTGGCTGACCTCCTCGCCACGCGCGCGCTCCTTGACCGCGGCGACGAACTCCTTGACGACGGGCAGCGCGACGTCCGCCTCGAGCAGCGCGATCCGGATCTCACGACAGGTGTCGTCGATGTCGGCGTCGGACAGCTTCCCCTTGCCACGGAGGTTCTTGAAGGTGTCGGTGAGCCGGTCGGAGAGAGTGGCGAACACGTGTCTTCCTGCGAGTCCTTGCGTGGGTGGACGGCGGGGTACGCCGGTCGGTCGGGTGGAGCCACCAGCCTAACCGGGCGGCGCGGTCGATCCCGCTTCGGAGCGGGCCCGGCTCACGTGGGCGGGTCGTCCAGGGCCGACCGGACCGCGTGCGCCGCCTCCGCGGCACGGGTCTCCGACAAGGCGCCGGCGCTCGACTCCTGGAGGTAGAAGACGTCCACGGCCTGCGGCCCGAGGGTGTCGACGTGCGCGGAGCGGACGGTGATCTCCAACCGGGCCAGCGCCGCCAGGGTCAGGTAGAGCACTCCGGGCCGGTCGGCCGCTCGCACCTCCAGCACCGTGGCGCGACGCGATGCCTCCGGCCGGATCTCGACGCTGGCCGCGAGCGACGCGCCGGCGCGCCGGGACAGCCGCGCGGCCGGGTCCACGCGGCCCTCGACGACGGCGTCGAAGCGCTGGCGGAGCACGGCGGTCTCGACCAGGTCGTCGGCCACGTCCCACTGGGAGACGGCGTACTCCCCCTCCGCCCAGGCGCGCGCCGCCCGCACCGACGCCTTCTGCAGCGCGAACACCGCCGCGACGTCCGCGAGCAGGCCGACCCGGTCGTGGGCGACCGCGGTCACGCGCGCGCCGTCGTCGTCGTCCCAGGTGACCGTGAACGACACCTCGCCCGGAGCGACGGCGGGCAGCTCGATCCCGGCGGGCTCCACCAGGGCGGGCGGACGCTCGTCGAACGTGGCCAGGACCCGCCGGGTGAGGTCGTCGACGAGCCCGGCCCGCCAGGTCGACCACGCCTTCGCCGAGGCGGCGCGGGCGTCGGCCTCGGTGAGTGCCCGCAGCAGCGAGACGGTCTCGGCGTCCTCGACCGCGTCGGCCACCAGCGCGACCGTGGCGGGGTCCTCCGGGTCCCGGGTCGTCGCGGTCTCCACCAGCAGCAGGTGGCGGCGCACGAGCCGGCCGATCACGGCGACGGCGTCGTCGTCGAACCCGATCCGGGCGGCGATGGCCCGGGCGATCGGCTCACCGGCGACGCTGTGCTCGGTCAGGCCGCCCTTGCCGATGTCGTGGAGCAGCGCCGCGACCACGAGGACGTCGGGGCGGGCCACGTGCCGGATCAGCGACGACGCCTCGATGCAGGTCTCGACGACGTGCCGGTCGACGGTGAACCGGTGGATCGGCGACGCGTGCGGCAGCAGCCGGATCCGCTGCCACTCGGGCAGGACCTGCGCCAGCGCGCCGGTCTCCTCCAGGGTCTCCCACACGGGGAGCAGCCCGCGTCCGGCCGCCAGCAGGCGCACCAGCAGCTGGCGGGCACCCGCCGGCCAGGGGTCGGGCAGCGGCGCCGCCTCCCGGGCCAGCCGGGCGGCGGTCGCCGGCGCCAGCACCGCGTCGCGCTCGGCGGCTTCTGCCGCGGCCCGCAGCAGGAGCAGCGGGTCCTCGGACGGCTGCGCCCCGGGGCCGAGCACCACCTCGCCCGAGGACAGCGCCAGGCCGGGGGCGATCGGCGTGAGGTCGGGACGGCGGGGCCGCGCGGCGACCGGCCGCGCCAGCACCGCGTCCACCCGCCGCCACGTCAGCCGCGACAGGTGGGTCAGCCGACGGCCGATCTCGCGGACGTGACGCTGCGCGGCCGCGTCGTCGGGGAGGTCGAGCCCGCGCGCGAGGTCGTCCCACGCCTCGGGCGAGACCCGGTCGCTGCCACGACGGTTCAGCTCGTGCAGCACGTCGCGGACGTCGAGCAGCTCGCGGCGTCCCTTCTCCAGCTCGACGTGCGGGACGTCGACCAGCCAGGAGGCGACCAGCGCCTTGAGCACCGTCGCGTCGCGGAGGCCGCCCGCGGCCTCCTTGAGATCCGGCACCGACAGGTGCGCGAGCTCGCCCACTCGCTCGTGGCGCGTCCGCACCAGCTCCTGGAGGGCGGGCAGCCGGGACCGGGCGTCGCGTCGCCACCGGGTGAGCATGGTGGTCCGCAGCCGCAGCGTGAGGTTCGGGTCGCCGGCCAGGTGCCGGACGTCCAGCAGACCCAGCGCGACCTTCAGCTCCTCGTCGGACGTCGCCACCATCTCCGGGAGGCTGCGCACGGCGTGGTCGAGCTTCGTGCCGCTGTCCCACAGCGGGTACCAGAGGTCCTCCGCGGCGCGGCCGAGGGTCACGTCCTCGTCGTGCACGAGGACGACGTCGAGGTCGGAGTACGGCGCGAGCTCACCTCGCCCGTACCCGCCGACCGCGACGAGCGAGACCCCGACGACGGGAGCCCCGGCCTTCTCGAACGCCTCGACACACAGGGTGTCGGCCGCCTGCGTTCGATCGGACCGGGTGCTCGCCGTCATCGGGTCTCGCCGAGTCTGAGCCGGAGTCCGGCTCAGATCGCGGCGTCGTCCTGCTCGCCCGTGCGGACCCGGATCACCGTGTCGACCGGGCTGACCCACACCTTGCCGTCGCCGATCCGGCCGGTCTGCGCGGTCTTGACGATGATGCCGGCGACGTCATCGACGTCGGCGTCGTCGACCACGATCTCGATCCGGATCTTCGGCACCAGCGCGATGTCGTACTCGGCACCGCGGTAGACCTCGGTGTGGCCCTTCTGCCGTCCGTAGCCGCTCACCTCGCTGACCGTCATGCCGGTCACGCCGAAGGTCTCGAGCGCCTCGCGGACGTCCTCCCACTTGTGCGGCTTGATGACCGCGGTGATCAGCTTCATGCGTTCGCCTCTTCCTTGCTCGTGGCGGAGTCGAGCACACCGCTGGACGCGGCCAGCGGCGTACGACGGCTCCCGGTGGACGACAGGTCGTAGGCCGACTCACCGTGCTCGACGAAGTCGATGCCCTCGATCTCGTCCTCCTCGTCGATCCGCAGCCCGATCACCAGCTTCACGATGCTCGCCACGACGAACGTCGCCACGGCCGACCAGAGGATGGCCGCCAGGGCGACCAGCACCTGCAGGACCAGCTGGCTGGCACCGCCACCGTAGAACAGCCCGGTGGAGGTGGCCAGGAAGCCGGCGCCGACCGTGCCGATGATGCCGCCGACGAGGTGCACGCCGACGACGTCGAGCGAGTCGTCGTAGCCGAACCGGTACTTCAGGCCGACCGCCAGGGCACAGCCGCCACCGGCGACGATGCCGAGCACGATCGAGCCGACCGGCGACAGTGCGCCACAGGCCGGGGTGATCGCGACGAGGCCGGCGACGACACCGGATGCCGCGCCGAGCGAGGTGAACTTGCCGTCCCGCAGCTTCTCCACCAGCAACCAGCCGAGGATGGCGGCGCAGGTGGCGACCGTGGTGTTGAGCCAGACCAGGCTGGTCTCGCTGAGGAACTGGGCCGAGTCGGCCTCGGCGCTCTCGCCGCCGAAGACGATCGAGCCGACGTTGAAGCCGTACCAGCCGAACCACAGGAGGCCGGCGCCGATCATCGTCAGCGTCAGGTTGTGCGGCCGCATCGGCTCCTTGGCGAAGCCGAGCCGCTTGCCGAGCATGATCGCGAGCACCAGGCCGGCGACACCGGCGTTGATGTGGACGACCGTGCCGCCGGCGTAGTCGATCGGCAACGTCTCACCGTCGAACAACAGGCCCGCGAGGCCGTTCTCGGCCGTGCCGAGGAACCCGCCGCCCCACACCATGTGGGCGATCGGGAAGTACGACAGCGTCAGCCAGAGCGGCACGAAGAGCAGCCAGGCGGAGAACTTGAGGCGGTCGGCCACCGCGCCGCTGATCAGCGCCGCGGTGATCACCGCGAACGTCAGCTGGAAGCCGACGAAGATGTAGCCCTGCCCCTCGATGCCGTTCAGGCCGAACGTCTCGAACGGGTTGTTGATGATGGTGGCGATGTCCTCGGTGCCGAACGACATCGACCAGCCCCACAGGACGTAGACGATGCCGGCGATGCCGATCGTGCCGAAGGACATCATCATCATGTTGAGGACGCTCTTGGAGCGGCTCATGCCGCCGTAGAAGAGCGCCAGGCCGGGCGCAGTCATGAGGATGACGAGTGACGCCGCCACCAGCATGAACGCGTGGTAGCCGTAGTCCATGGGACCTCCAGGGAGAGTTCACGTGAGGGCGAGGTCCGGGTCGACAGCGCTGTCGGTCGGGGTGCCCGCCCCATTGCCCGACACCTTCCGACGTGGAGGTTTCGTCGTACGACGGAGCATGTTGCGGCCGTGCAACGAGTTCCGGCCCCGTGTTACGGGAATGTGAACGGCCGGCTGCTGGCTGGCTGGCTGCTGGCTAACGTGCCCTCCGTGGTGCTTCTGGACAGCTGTAGCTGTGCAGGAGCAGCACCAGCGGCACGTTAGCCAGCGCAGAAGGCCGGCCTCAGCCCCCGAGGAGCGCGTCCACGAACGCGGCCGCGTCGAACGGGGCCAGGTCGTCGGGGCCCTCTCCGAGGCCCACGAGCTTGACGGGGACGCCGAGCTCGCGCTGGACCGCGACCACGATCCCGCCCTTGGCGGACCCGTCGAGCTTGGTGAGGACGATGCCGGTCACGTCGACGACCTCGCTGAAGACCCGGGCCTGGATCAGGCCGTTCTGGCCGGTGGTCGCGTCGAGCACGAGCAGCACCTCGGTGACCGGCGCCTGCTTCTCGATGACCCGCTTGACCTTGCCCAGCTCGTCCATCAGGCCGGACTTGTTCTGCAGCCGGCCGGCGGTGTCGACGATCACGGTGTCGACGCCGGCGTCCACGCCGGACTTCACGGCCTCGAAGGCGACCGAGGCCGGGTCGCCGTTCTCGGGGCCGCGGACGACCTCGACGCCGACCCGCTCGCCCCACGTCGCGAGCTGGTCGACGGCGGCGGCGCGGAACGTGTCGGCTGCACCGAGCACGACCGACTTGTCCTCGGCGACCAGGATCCGGGCGATCTTGCCGACCGTGGTGGTCTTGCCGGAGCCGTTGACGCCGACCACGAGCACGACGCCGGGGCGCCCGTCCGCGCCGGTGATCTGGAGCCGCCGGTCCATCGTCGGGTCGACGAGGCCGACGAGCTCCTCGCGGAGGACGCTGCGTGGGTCGGGCCGGTCGCCGCCCTCCACCCGCAGCCGGTGGCGCAGGTTGTCGACGACCTGCTGGGTGGGAGCGACGCCCAGGTCGGCGGTCAGGAGCGTGTCCTCGATCGACTCCCACGTGTCCTCGTCGAGCCGGTCGCGGGAGATCAGTGCCAGCAGCCCGCGGCCGAAGCCGCCCTGCGCCCCGGCCAGCCGGGACCGCAGCCGCTGCATCCGCGACGCGGTGCTCTCCGGCTTCTCGAGGGCGGGCGCCTCCTCGAGAGGCGCGGGTGCCGTGGCCACCTCGACGTCGCGCTCCGGTGCCACCGGCGGACGCACCGGTGCGTCCGTGCGCTCGGCCGGCGGGGCGACGGTGCCACCGCGGGCCCGCAGCAGGAGCCCGGCGGCCAGCGCCACGGCGAGCACGGCGATGCCGATGATCAGGTACAGCAGGTCACCCATGGCGACATCCAATCAAACGGAGCCGCCCACCACGCAGTCAGCGAGGCTCGTCAGGCTCCTGGTCGCCCCCGAGGTCGCCCCCCAGGTGACGCGCGGGCTGCGGCTCCCCGCGCCGGGCCTCGTCCGCCTCGGGGTCGATCGTCGGCATGGCGTCGGCCGCCTTGGCCATCCCGTCCCCGAGCCACGCTGCGCCGGGGATGTCCTCCCCGCGGTGCGGGAACGCCACGAACGCGACGACCAGCCCGGCGACGACGAGGATGACCAGCATCGAGATCAGGATGAAGAGCACGTGACCACGGTGCCACATCAGGCCCCGGCGACGCACATCCGACTCACCGGTGCCGCAGCAACGGATTCACCGCGTCGCGCACCACCTGGGGCATGGGTACGACGGCGCGAGCCGGGTCGGTGTTGTCGACGTACACGTGCACGAAGCGCCCCTCCGCGGCCGCCTGGTCGCCTGGTCCCTGGAAGAGCCCGACGCGGTAGACCACCGACGACGTGCCGACCTTGTCGACCACCACGCCGAGCTCCACGGGGTCCGGGTAGCCGACCTCGGCGAAGTAGCGGCAGCCGATCTCTGCCACCACCCCGATCGCGGGGAGGTCACGCGGGTCGGAGCCGGTCGTGGCGATCAGGTGGTTGTTGACCACGGTGTCGATCAGCTCGAGGTAGCGGGCGTTGTTCATGTGCCCGAACATGTCGATGTCGGCCCATCGCGTCGTGACGGTCTCCCAGTGGACGTAGTCGTGCGCGCGTGGGTCGGGGTGCGGTCACGGGTCGATCATGCACCCTGGCAGGGGTGCTCCGTTGTTGGCGTCGATGCGGGGCCGGCCGCACTCCCGGTGTTAGCCTGCGACGGTCACCACACCGGTCTCGACGACGTGCAAGGAGGGTCTCGGGTGGACTACCAGGACGCCCTCTCCGAGACCACCGACCTCCTCCGCGAGATCGCGTCGGACTACCAGCCTGCCGTGCTGGCGAACGCGTTCGGCCCCGAGAGCATGGTGATGACCGACCTCATCGCGAAGCACGGGCTCGACATCCGGATCATCAGCATCGACACCGGGCGGCTGCCCGAGGAGACGCACGCGCTCGCGCACAGCGTCCACCGGCGGTACGGCGCCGTCATCGAGATGATCAACCCCGACGCCGCGGAGGTCGCGGCGTTCACCGCCGAGCACGGGCAGAACGGGTTCTACGACGCCGTCGCGCTGCGCCACGCGTGCTGCAACGTGCGGAAGGTCGAGCCGCTGCGCCGTACCCTCGCCGGCTACCGCGCCTGGCTCACCGGCCTGCGGAGGCAGCAGTCGGCCACGCGGCAGTCCCTCGAGGCCTCGGCCTGGGACGACGGCTACGGGCTGCAGAAGTTCAACCCGATGCTCGAGTGGACCACCGAGCAGGTCTGGGCCTACATCAAGGACCACCGGGTCCCCTACAACAAGCTCTACGACCGCGGCTACACCAGCATCGGCTGCGCGCCGTGCACCCGCGCGGTCTCCAGCGGCGAGGACCCTCGCGCCGGTCGCTGGTGGTGGGAGATGGACGCCGTCAAGGAGTGCGGCATCCACGTCGACCCGACGACCGGTCAGCTGGTGCGGACCGCGGACCAGACGTCGTCCCGCTCCCGCGACATCATGGCCGACACCACCGCCGACCCGGTGGCCGCGCCGACCCACGCGGCCGCTCCCGCGAGCGGCACCCCGACGATCACACCCGGCACCACCACCGGCACCACCCCCAGCACCACGTCCGGCACCACCACCACCCCCAGCGACCCCGACCGGGCCGCGACCACCCCGGCTCCGCGCCACGCGGAGACGGCGAACCATCATGAAGGGAAACCCATGCGCGTACTGATCCTCGGCGGGGACGGCTTCTGCGGTTGGCCAACAGCGCTCCACCTGTCCGCCCAGGGACACGAGGTCGCGATCGTGGACAACCTGTCCCGACGCAAGATCGACATCGAGCTCGAGGTCTCCTCGCTCACGCCGATCCGCCCCATGGGTGAGCGCCTCCGCACGTGGAAGGAGGTGTCCGGGAAGGACATCGCGTTCCACGACATCGACGTCGCGGTCAACTACCAGCGGCTGCTCGACCTCCTCGAGGACTGGCAGCCCGACGCGCTGGTCCACTTCGCCGAGCAGCGCGCCGCGCCGTACTCCATGAAGAGCAGCCGCCACAAGCGCTACACCGTGAGCAACAACCTCAACGCGACCAACAACGTGCTGGCCGCGGTGGTGGAGAGCGGGCTCGACATCCACGTCGTCCACCTCGGCACGATGGGCGTCTACGGCTACGGCACCGCCGGCATGAAGATCCCCGAGGGCTACCTCCAGATCAAGGTCGAGACCGGCGAGGGCAAGCTCGTCGACCAGGAGATCCTGTACCCGGCCAACCCGGGCAGCATCTACCACATGACGAAGACGCAGGACCAGCTGCTCTTCGCCTACTACAACAAGAACGACCACGTGCGCGTCACCGACCTCCACCAGGGCATCGTCTGGGGCACCCAGACCAAGGAGACCCGGCTCGACGAGCGGCTCATCAACCGCTTCGACTACGACGGCGACTACGGCACCGTCCTCAACCGGTTCCTCATGCAGGCGGCGATCGGCTACCCGCTGACGGTGCACGGCACCGGCGGTCAGACCCGGGCCTTCATCCACATCCAGGACACGGTGAAGTGCATCCAGCTCGCGCTGGACAACCCGCCCTCGCGCGAGGACCGGGTGGCGATCTTCAACCAGATGACGGAGACCCACCGGGTCGCCGACCTGGCCAAGATGATCTCCGACCGCACGGGCGTCGAGGTCGCGAACCTGCCGAACCCGCGCAACGAGGCCGACGAGAACGAGCTGCACGTCGCCAACGACCGCTTCCTGCACCTCGGCCTGACCCCCATCACCCTCAGCGAGGGCCTGATGGAGGAGGTCACCGAGATCACGAAGAAGTACGCCGACCGCTGCGACGCCGACGAAGATCCCGTGCGTCTCGGTGTGGAGCAACGACTCCGCGGCGGCCAGGGCCGGAGCCGACGAGCGCGTCTGATGGACGAGGGACGAGGCTCCCGGCCGACGGACGGGAGCCTCGCCCGCGCCGAGGTCAAGCGCTACTACCCGCACCAGCGGCCGAGCAACTTCATCCGGCCGCTGCCGGAGCTCGGGCTGCTCTACGTGAAGAACCCCAAGGCGGGCACGTCCACGATCCTGGCGTGGCTGGACCGGCTCCACACGAGCGACCACGGGCACGAGTTCGGCAACATCCACAAGGAGCACCGGCTGCCCACCCTGCACGAGCTGGGGTGGGCCACCGTCGGCGAGATGCTGTCCGGGTCGGCGTACCGGTTCTCGTTCGTCCGCGACCCGCTCCGCCGGCTCGAGTCGGTCTACTGGGACAAGATCGTCCACACGCCGCGGCTGCGTCCGCGGCTCGCGGAGATGCTCGGGCTGCCCGAGGTGCCGACGGCGACGCTGAGCTTCGAGGCGTTCCTCGAGGCGGTCGAGCGGCAGGACCCGGTCAGCGAGATGAACCAGCACTGGCGGCCCCAGCACGTCAACCTCATGCACCCGCTGGTCACCTACGACCGGGTGGGTCGCCTGGAGAGCTTCGACGCGGACCTCGCGCTGATCCGTGAGGAGGCGGGGGTCCCCGACGTGCCCGTGGAGGTGCGCAACACGTCGCGCCGCCGTACGACGGAGAGCGTCTACGAGGGCCGGCCCGACCTGGTCCGCCGGGTGGAGGCGCTCTACGCGCTCGACTTCGAGCTGTACGGCTACTGAGCCGCCCGGTCGCCGGTGGCGAGGTCGCGCACCCGCTCGATCAGCATCTCGGGCAGCGAGCGCACCAGCGACCGGCGGGCCTGGCTCTCGGTCATGAGCGAGGTGTCGCGACGTCGCTTGAAGATGATGGTGTCGCGGGCGACGACGTGCTTCCAGCCGCGCGACATGGTCTCGATCGCGAACTGCCAGTCCTGGAACGACAGCCCGTTCGGGATGTCGCGGTGCACGTACGGCACCTCGAGGTGCGCCTCGCGCGGCGTCATGCAGAGCGAGTCGTAGCAGTTGCGCACGTAGAGGAAGTACGGCGTGAAGAGCGGTGAGTCCTGGTCGAGGGTCTGCACGAGGTACTGGCCGCCGTCGAACACGATGTTGAGCTCGGGGTGCGCGATCACCCGCTCGCCACGCTCCTCGGCGGCCGTCAGCACGGCGAGCCCCTCCGCGAGCCAGTTCTCGCTGAACAGGTCGTCGGCGTCGAGGAAGGCGATGAAGCGGCCCTCGGTCAGGGGGATCAGCGCGTTGCGCACGCGCCCCAGGTCACCCTCCCCGCGGATCCACCGCTCCCAGTGGTCGAAGTGGCTCTGGTGGAAGTACTCGTGGGTCGCCTCGGTCGCGTTGTCGAGGGCGATCACGGTCTGCACCGTGTAGCCGGCGTCGCGGGCCGCTGCGACGGCCAGGTCGGCCGACTCCACGGTCGGCCCCGACACCACGGTCTCGTTGTGCGCGGTCACGATCAGCGTCAGGTCGGTCACGGCCGGTCCTCCCGGTCGGTCAGCAGCACCTCGGCCGCGACGGCGGTGAACGACTGCTCGGTGCGGTCGCGCTCCAACCGCTTCCGCAGCTGGCGGGCGCGCTTGCGGGCGCGGCCGGGGTCGGCGAGCACGGCCCGGATCGCCCGCTCGTACGCGTCCACGCCCTCCTCCTCGGGGATCGGCCACGACTCCGCGTCCGTGAGGATCTCGCCGGTGCCCCCGACGAGCGTGCCGACGATCGGGATGCCGGTCATCGCCACCTCGAGCAGCTGGCTCGGCACGCCGTCCCACCCGGAGGTGTAGAGCCAGACATCGGCCTCGGCGAGCGGGATCTCGGAGAGGTTGTCGTACACGCCCTCGGCCTTGACGTTCCACCGCAGGTCGCGCGGCCGGCTGCCCATGACCGGGGCGCCCCACATCCGGAAGTCGACGTCGGGCATCTTCTGCGCCAGCTGGACGACGAGCCCGACCCGCTTCTGCCGGTCCCAGCGGCCGGCCCAGAAGACCTGCGGCCGGCGGTCCGGCGCCCTGCGCGGCCCGGAGACCAGCGGCAGGGCCGGGTCGACCGGAGCGCTGAACACGTGGATCCGCTCCAGGTGTCGGCCGCTCACCCGGTGGGTGTCGATCAGCTCCTCGCGCAGGTGGTGGCTGTCGGTGATCACGCCGGTGACGTCGTCGAAGGTCCGGTAGAACGTGCGCAGGCTCCAGCCGCGCCACGTGCCCATCGTCGTCTGCTCGTTGCAGAAGAAGCACAGGAAGACCCGCTCGGTGGCCGCGAGCGCCTTCCCGTACGTCCGCATCGCCTGGTAGAGCAGCTTGGAGTTGATGTTGACGACGGCGTCGGCGTGGAGGGTCCGGATGAACGTGACGAGCGCGTGCTCGGCCTGCACCTCCGAGAGCCCTCCCGCGATCGCGAAGAAGTCGATCTCACGCACGCCGTCAGGGAACCGGTCGTCGGGTCCGGTGGTGCTGTCGTCGGTGTAGATCACGACGATCTCGTCGGGCCGGACGTGCGTCGCGAGCGCATGCGCGAGGTGGCCCTCCATCCGGCGGCCGGCGCCCCACCGGGCCCGGTTGATGACGAGCACCAGCCGGGCCGGCCGGAACCCCGCGGCCTCGTGCGCCTGGTGCAGCGCCGCCACCTCGTCGACCACCAGCGGCGTGGTGAGCGGCACCAGCTTGGGTCGGGTGATCTCGGGCCAGCACTCCCCGATCAGCGGCTCGATCTCGTTCGCCTTCACGAACATCTCGCCCAGCCGCCCGGTGCGGAACCGCTCGATCAGGTCGCGCCGCCGCTCGACCACGAGGTCGACGAGCTGCTGCTGCTCGAGGCCGAGCACGTCGGCCATCTTCTCGATGCCGGGCGCGGGGTCGGCGATCTCGCCCGCGGCCCTCCCCTCCTTCAGCCACGCGAGGTAGGGGCTGCGCTCGGGGTCGTTGGCCCGCTCCGGGTGGCGCTCGAGGTAGGCGGCCATCGAGAAGTGCGGGTCGGGGCTGAGCCTCGCCTCGACGCCGCTCGCCTGGAAGTGCTCGATCAGGTCGATCCGTGGCCGGTCCATCAACCGCGGCGAGGCCAGCAGGTAGTGGAGGACGTCGAAGTTCTCGTAGAGCAGGTCGTCGTCGGGGTCGGCGCCGATCCGCATCCGCCGCCGGGCCCGCAGCACGAGGTCGTCCATCATCGGCCCGAGGTGCGTGGTCTCCCGCGCGAGCCGGGGCTGCCGTCCCGGTGGCGAGCCGTGGGACGCCGCTGGCAGGCCGTCGTCCGGCTGGACCAGACGGCGCTTGACCCGGCCGGCCTGGCGCCGGAGCCCCTGGTAGAGGTCGTGAGGGCGACTCGTCACGGATGCCCTCCGTTCGCGGCGTCGCGCTGAGTCTTCCCGAGGTGTCCCATGCTCGATTTCTCTCGACTTCGACTGACGAGACACCCTAACCGGGTGCCGACCCCGAGGCGGGGACCGATCCCCCGCGAGCCCAGCAGCGCTCCGTGTGGCGGCGGGCGTGAGAGAGTGACCGGGCCCACCGACGAGTCACGGAGAACCGCCCGCGTGCCACCTGCCAACCCGACCCCGGACCAGTCCCCGGACCTGGTGCTGCACATCGGTTCCGGCAAGACCGGGACCTCGTCCATCCAGCGGCTGATGCGCCGCAACCGCGGGCTGCTGCTCGAGCACGGGGTCCTCTTCCCGTCCTCGCCCGGCCCACGCCGCCACGTGCGGTTCGGGCTGTACTTCAAGACCGACGACGAGCTGGTCGAGACCCGTCCGTACCGGTCGCAGGGCCACCCGTCGCCGCAGGCGTTCCGCGAGACGTTCCGGACCGAGCTGTTCGCGGAGATCGAGGAAGCGCGGCCCGGCACGGTGCTGATCTCGGACGAGGCGCTCTACGGATCCGACAACGCGTCGCTCTCGCGGCTGCGCGCCTTCACCGACGCGCACGCCGGCCGGCTCCGGCTGGTCTGCTACCTGCGGCGGCAGGACGACCACCTGGTCAGCCGCTACCAGCAGGTCGTCAAGACCGGCGAGACCCGCACCCTCGCCGAGCGCACGGCCGAGCTCGACCACACGAAGACCTACGACTACGCCGCGCGACTGGACACCTGGGCCCGGCTGCTCGAGCCCGACGCCTTCGTCGTCCGCCGGTTCGAGAAGGGCGCCTTCGTCCACGACTCGCTGTACGCCGACTTCCTGGACGCGGCCGGCCTCGACGTCCCGCCGGACGCACTCAGGGAGGTGGCGAGCCAGAACGAGAGCCTCGACGCGGAGTCGGTCGAGTTCCTCCGGCTCCTGAACCTGCACCTGGTCCGGGCCGAGGGCGCCCAGGTCGGCATGGTCAACCACCGACCGCTCGTGGCACGGCTCGCGGCCGGCTCCGCCGGCCCCACGCTGACCCTCCCCGACCCCGAGCTCGACGCGTTCATGGCCTGCTGGGACGACTCCAACCGCGACGTCGCCCGCCGGTACCTGGGCGACGACGACCTGCTCTTCCGGGTCCCGCGCAAGACCCACGGCACCACCACCGTCCAGCGGCTCGACCCCGACCGGCTCGCCCACTTCCTCGAGCTCACCGAGCTCGCCGAGGACCTGCATGCTCCGCTGCGACGCCTGGCGGAGGACGTGGCGGTCGGTCGGTGACCGGCTCCCCCGGCCGTCCGGTCGAGGTCGTCCTGCACGCCGGGTCCGGCAAGACGGGGACCTCGACGATCCAGGCCTTCTGCGACCGGAACCGCGAGCGGCTGCTGGCTCACGGCGTCCTGTACCCGCGCACACCCGGGGCCGTCCGGCACGGCCGGCTCGGGCTGTCCGTCCGGTCCGACGAGGAGCTGGCCGCCTCCCCTCACTGGGCCCGGCAGCCCTGGGCCGATCCGGCGGAGTTCCGTCGCGAGTTCCGACGCGACCTCACCGAGGAGATCCGGGACGCCGGCGCCCCGACGGTGCTGTTCTCGGACGAGGCGTTCTTCGCGGCGACCTCCGACCCCGGCCTGGGGCGGCTGCGCCGGCTCCTCGACGAGCTGGCGGACGGCGTCCGGGTCGTCGTCTACCTCCGCCGGCAGGACGACCACCTGGTCAGCCGCTACCAGCAGCTCGTCAAGACCGGCGAGGTCCGCCGGCTCGCGGCCTGGGCCATCGACGACTTCTCCCGGATCTACGACTACGACGCCACGCTGCGACGGCTCGAGCGGCTGCTGGCCCCCGCCACCCTCGTCGTCCGCCGCTTCGAGCGCGGCCGGTTCACCGACGGGTCGCTGCTGCAGGACTTCCTCGACGCGGCCGGCGTCCCCCTGCGCGCCGACGACCTGCAGCAGGTGCCGGCGCGCAACGAGAGCCTCGACGCGGAGTCAGTGGAGTTCCTGCGGCTGCTCAACCTGCACCGGGTGCAGACCACGGACGCCGAGGTCGGGCTCGTCGACAACCGGCGGCTCGTCCGGCGGCTCGTCCAGATGAGCAGCGGGCCGACCCTGTCGTTGCCCGAGACCGTGCTCGACCACGTCATGGAGCGGTGGGAACAGTCGAACCGCGCCGTCGCCCGGCGCTGCTTCGGGGACGAGGAGCTGTTCACGGAGCCGCGCCGGACCGCGGGCACCACCGCGGAGCAGCGGCTGGACCCGAGCCGGCTCGACCGGTTCCTGTCCCTCGACGGGGTGCCCCCGCGCTGGCATGCCTCGCTGCGCCGGCTTGCCGAGGAGGCGGCGCGATGAGCCTCGCGGAGCTGGTCGTCCACGTCGGCATGGGCAAGACCGGGACGTCGTCGATCCAGCACTTCCTCCGTGCCAACGAGGAGGTCCTCGCCGACCACGGCGTGCTCTACCCCCGCTCCCCCGGCGGCCGGCGCCACATCCGGCTCGGCCTGTTCATCACCCCGGACGACGAGTTCACCGGCAGCCGGGTCGCCCGCCGCCAGAGCCAGGACCCGGCCTGGCGCGACCAGATCCTCGCGTCGCCCGCGGCGTTCCGCGACGCCTTCGAGACGGCCCTCGTCGACGAGATCCACGCCGCCCGCCTGCCGCGGGTGCTCCTGTCCGACGAAGCGGTCTTCGGGTCGTCCGAGGGGGCGATGCGGCTGCTGGGCGAGTTCGCCCGGCGGCACGGGGCCGCGCTGCGGCTCGTCTGCTACCTCCGCCGCCAGGACGACCACGTGATCAGCCGGTACCAGCAGGCCGTCAAGTGGGGCGAGGTGCGGCGGATCGCGGAGCGCACCGCGGAGCTCGAGCTCGCCCCGACCTATGACTACGCCGCGCGGCTGGACGCCTGGTCACGCCTGGCGCGGCCGGCCGACCTCGTGGTGCGCCGCTTCGAGCGGGCCCGCTTCCACGGCGGCTCGCTGACGCAGGACTTCCTCGACGCGGCCGGGGTGGACGTCGCGCCGGCGGCCTTGGTCGAGGAGGCGCCTACGCTCAACGAGAGTCTCGACGCGGAGTCGGTCGAGTTCCTCCGGATCCTCAACCTGCACCGGGTACGCCGCCAGGGTGCCGAGGTCGGCATGATCAACAACCGGAAGCTGGTCCGCCGGCTGGCGAGCGTGCCCCTGGGTCCGACCCTGACGCTGCCCGCACCGGAGCTCGACCGGTTCATGGCCCGCTGGGAGGAGGGCAACCGCCGGGTGGCCAGGCGCTGGTTCGACGATGACGGGGACCTGTTCGCAGCCCCGCGGAAGTCCGAGGGGACCACCTCCCGCCAGCACCTCGACCCCGCGCGGCTCGACCACTTCTTCGCGGTCTCGGAGCTGCCGGAGCGACTCCACGCCCCGCTGCGGCGGCTGGCCGAGCGCGAGGCCGCCTCGGGCTGAGCGGCCGACTCAGCGGCCGAGGTCGCGCACCCGGTCGATCGCCATGGCGGGCAGCGACCGGACGACCGACTTGCGGCCGGTGCTCTCGGTGACCAGCGAGAAGTCGCGGCGCCGCTTGAAGATGATCGTGTCCGGCACCACGAGGTGGCGCCAGCCGGCGTCCATCGTCTCGATCGTGAACTGGAAGTCCTGGAACGACAGCCCGCGGGGCACGTCACGCGGGGTGTACGGCGTCGTCAGGTGCGCCTCGCGCGGGGCGAGGCAGAGCGAGTCGTAGTAGTGCCGGAAGTAGAGGTAGTGGGGCGAGAAGAGCGGCGACCGCTGGTCGACGTTGAGCACGACGTCGCGCTGCCCGTCGAAGACCACGTTGAGCTCGGGGTGGGCGATCGCGCGCTCCCCCTGCTCGGCTGCGGCGTCGAGCGCCTGCACCCCGGCCGCGAGCCAGTTGCGGCTGAACAGGTCGTCGGCGTCGAGGAAGGCGAGGTAGCGGCCCTCGGTCGCCGGGACGACCTCGTTGCGCACCCGGCCGAGGTCGGCCTGGTCGAGGACGCGGCGTTCCCAGTGGTCGAACCGGGGCTGCTCGAAGTAGGCCCGGGTCGCCGCCGTCGGTGCGTCGAGGACGACCAGGGTCTGGACCGTGATCCCGGCCTCGCGGGCGGCCGCGACCGCGCGGTCGGCCGAGGTCATGGTCGGGCCGCTGACGGCGGTCTCGTCGTGCGCGGTGACGACGAGCGTGAGGTCGGTCGTCATGACCTACCTCCCTCGTCGCGCGCGGGCCGATCGAGCAGCAGACCGACCAGGTGCTCGGCGTACGCCTCCTCGGTGCGGGTGCGGAGCAGCCGCTCGCGGAGTGCCACGCCCTTGGCGCGCGAGGCCGCGGGGTCAGCCAGCACGTCCCGCAGCGCGGCCACGTAGGCGGCGGGGTCGTCGAGGTCGGTGACGGGCCAGCCGTCGTCGGGACCGAGCACCTCGCCGGTGCCGCCGACCAGGCTGCCGACGAGCGGGATGCCGGTCATGCCGACCTCGAGCAGCTGGCTCGGGACGCCGTCCCAGGCCGCGGTGTAGAGCCAGGCGTCGGCGTCCGACAGGCGGAGCTCCGAGAGGTGCCCGTAGCGCCCCTCGAGGGTGACGTTCGGGGGCATCGCCCGCGACACAGTCCGGTTGAGGACCGCCTCACCCCAGACCCGGAAGTCCACGTCAGGCATCTGCGCGGCGATCTCCAGGACCAGGTCGAGCCGCTTCTGTCGGTCGAAGCGGCCGGCCCAGAACACCTGCGGCCGGCGGCCGGCGACCGTCGGGGGTGGGTCGGCCAGCGGGATCGCCGCGTCGACCGGCGCGCGGAGCACGTGGAGCCGGTCGCCGCCGACCCCGGGGTCGAGCTGGTGGCGTTCGCGGAGCCAGTCCGCGAGGTAGTCGCTGTCGGTGAGGACGCCCTCGACGAGGTCGAAGCAGCGGTAGACGAAGCGCAACGGCAGCCCTACCCAATTGCCCAGGGCGAGCCGCTCGTTGCAGAACAGCATCATGAAGACCCGCTCCGAGGCCGCGAGCGCCTGGCCGTACGTCGCCATCGCGTCGTACAGCAGCCGGGAGTTCACGTTGACGATCGCGTCGCTGCGGAACGACCGGACCAGCTCGACCAGCACTCGCTGGGCCGGCTCCGCCTCCAGCCCCTCCAAGGCCCGCGCCAGGTCGACCTCGCGCACGCCGTCAGGGAACCGGCCCGGCGGAGCCGTGCCACCGGTCTCCGTGTAGACGACGACCACGTCCTCCGGCGCGAGGTGCTCCCGGGTGAGGGCGTGGGCGATGTGGCCCTCTGCCCGGCGGCCCCCGCCCCAGCGGGGCTCGGTCAGCACCAGCACGAGCCGGGCACGCCGGAAGTCGGCGGCCTGCTGGGCGGCGTGGAGGGCCGTGATCTGGGCGGCCGTCACGGGCCGGTCGAGCGGCGGCAGCAGGGGACGGACGATCTCCGGCCACACCTCGCCGATCAGCGGCTCGACCTCCGCCGCGTCCGCCAGCATCTCCCCCAGTGTCCCGGTCAGCAGCCGCCGCTCCAGGTCGGTCCGGGTGTCCGCCAGCTCGGCGGCCAGGGCGACCGGCGTCAGGCCGAGCACCCCGGCCATGCCCTCCAGCCCCGGTGCGGGGTCCGCGAGCTCGCCCGCGGCCCGGCCGTGCTCGAGCCAGGCGAGGTAGGGGCTCCGGTCGCCCTCGGCCCGTTCGGGGTGACGGTCGAGGTAGGCCGTCATGTCGAAGTTGATCTCTGGGCTGGCCTTGGCGCGAGGCCCGTTGCGCAGGAACACCGCGAGCGGGTCGACACCGTCCGCCTCGATCAGGTGGCGGGCCTGCAGCAGGAAGTGGGCGACGTCGAAGTGCTCGTGGGCGAGGTCGTAGTCGGCATCGACGCCGGCGGGACGCATCGACGCCCGGGTGCGGGTGACCGCCTCGTCGAAGAACGGCCCGACGTGGGTCGTGACCGGCTCCACCTGCCGCGGTGTCCCGCGCCGTCGTGGCCGGCCGGCGCTCTCCTCACGCCGGGTGGGCTCGGGATCGGCCGGCCGACGCCGGGCACCTCGCAGCCGCCGGGCGAGCCGGCGCGGAGAGATCCTCACGATCCGTCCCCGGGGCCGCGGCGGGCCAGCCGCGCGAGCCTGCCACCCGGCCGAGCGCTGCGCGCGCCGTGCTCGCGCTCCCGCTCCCACCAGGCCCAGGCCGCGTCCGCCTCGGCGTCGTAGCCGCGGTTCTGCATCCGGATCCACTGCTTGGCGGCGGGCGGATCGACCGCGGGGGCGCCTGCGTCCCGCTGGGCGATCGCCTGCTTCCGTTCGCGGGCGACCCCGGCCACGGCGCTGGCGGGCGCGCGGACCGGGTCGAGCGCGGCGCGCCACTCGTCCAGGAGGGCGGCGTCGCCGGGCCGGACGTCGTCGGCGGCCCAGCGGCGGAGCACGTCGTAGACCGGAGCGACCGCACCGACCGCTCCCGTCGGCGCCTCGGGGTCGGCGCCGTGGACCAGCCCGGACTCGACGAACTCCTCGACGGCGTCGGCGACGTCCTCGGGGCGGTGGGCCCACTCGAGGCCGAGCGCGTCGGACATCCGGGCAGCCTCACGCCGCCAGTCGTCCAGCAGCCGCTCGAAGGACAGGAACACGCGCGGCTCGTCACGCGTGAAGAGCTCGGCGTCGAGGGAGTGGGCCAGCCACGACAGGACGACGGCCCGGTCGCCGAGATGGTTGCGCCGGGCCAACGACGCGGCCACGGCCTCGGGGGCACGGACCGCGACGACGTGCACGCACCGGAAGCCGGCGTCCCCCAGCACCTGCTGCCACAGCGGCAGCAGCCTCGACATCCGTGGGTCCTTGATGACGACGAGGTCGGCACCTCCGAACTCGTCGTCGACCAGGCTCGCCGCCCGCTCGATCAACCGCCGACGGCGCAGCAGGTCCGCCGGGTCGACGCTCTGCCAGCCGCCCCACCACGAACCGAGCCGGCCGAGGGTGTCGTCGTCCAGGTCCACGAACGCCTTGCCCTCGAAGAAGCCGCGGGCGTTGTCGTGGGGCCGGCCCTCGATCAGCCGACCAGGGAGCTCCGCGCCGAGCAGCGAGATCAGCCGGGTCATCACCGACGTGCCGGACCGGTGCATCCCGCTGACGAGGACCGCCTTACGGCGACCGGCGCTGTCGTCAGCCGGCACGGCTGTCGGCTCGCGTCTCGCTGAACCACTCCCAGGTATGGCGCAGCCCCTCCTCGAGCGGCGTCTCGGGTGAGAAGGCGAGACCGTCGCGCGCCTTGTCGATCTCGCACCACGTGCGGACGACCTCGCCCGCCCGGAAGTCCTCGTAGACCACGTCGAGCTCCTGGCCGGTGACGGTGCGCATCAGGGCTAGCAGCTCGTTGACCGTCGTCGGGACGCCGCTCCCGAGCTGGTAGGCCCCGACCGCGTCGCCGTCGATCGCGGCGCGGATGCCCTCGACCAGGTCGCCGACGTAGAGGAAGTCGCGAGCCTGGCTGCCGTCGCCGTACACGACCAGCGGCTCGCCGGCGAGGATCCGCTTGTAGAAGTGGGCGACGACCGAGCCCTTGTGGAAGGACCGCGGTCCGTAGATGTTGGAGAAACGCAGCGCGCAGCCCTGCAGCCCGAACGCCGCCGAGTAGGCCGAGAGGTAGCCCTCCAGCATCAGCTTCGACGCGCCGTACGGCGACGTCGGCTGCGCAGCCATCCGCTCGTGGACGGGCGGGGGGACGTCGCCCACGATGGCGCCGCCGGTCGAGGCGGCGACGACCCGGCCGACCCCGAGCTCGCGGCACAGCTCGAGCAGGTTGAACGTGCCGACCACGTTGTTGTCGAAGTTGTGCGCCGGGTTCTCGATGCTGTCCATGACCCGGGTGTCGGCGGCCAGGTGGACCACGGCGTGCTGCCCCTCGAGGGCCGCCCCGAGCTGCTCGCGGTCGCGCAGGTCGCCGTCGACGAAGCGGACCCGGTCGAGGTCGAGGTTGTTCCGGTCGCCCAGCGACTCGTTGTCGATGACGGTGACGTCGTAGCCACCGGTGCGCGTCAGGTGGTCGGCCAGGTGGACGCCGATGAAGCCGGCGCCGCCCGTGATGAGTACCTTCTTCACCCTCGTCCTCTCGTGTGGCTCGGCCCTTGAGCGACCGGTCCTCACCCTAGTCACGCCCACCCGGCCGGCGACCCGCGCCCCGCACGTATGGTGAGATCGTCCAGCGCCGCGGAAGGGAACCCGCATCGTGCCTGCACCGACCCTGAACAAGCGCCAGCTGATCACCGAGCACGTCGGGGGTCTGTCCTTCGTCGACATCGGCGGCCTCTGGGGCACCAACGGCGAGACCGTCTCGACCGCGGTCAACGGCGGGGCCAAGCGGGCGGTCATGGCCGACATCCAGACGCCTGACGGGCACTGGTGGGTGGCACTCCGGGAGCGCCTGGCCGGGCTCGGGGTCGAGGACTACGAGGAGGTGCAGGTCGACATCTGCGCGCCCGGGGCGCCGCAGATCCTCGGGAAGTTCGACTTCGTCCACTGCGCCGGCGTCATGTACCACGTCCCCGACCTGTTCAGGTTCGTCGGCAACCTGGTCGAGGTGACGAACAAGTACCTGCTGCTCTCCAGCGTCGTCATGCCCGACCGGATCGACAGCCCCTCCGGGTCGCTCGTCTTCGGTCCCGACCACGCCTACCTAGGCCCGGTCCTGACCGACGAGAACCGCCAGATCCTCGCGGAGCACCTCGAGGAGGCCGGCCTCCACGCCGACGGCATCAGCAGCCCCCACGAGTACATGGACAACGGCCGGGCCCACTTCACCCCGTGGTGGTGGCTCTTCTCGAGCTCCTTCATGACGCGGGTGGTGGAGCTGCACGGTCTCGAGATAGTGACGGAGGGCCTGACCCCCAAGGGCCGCGGCTACACCGTGCTCGCCCGGCTGCCCGACCCCGCCTGAGCCGACCCGCCGAGGGTCAGGCCGACTGCGCGTCGCGCAGCCGCTGGCTGATCACGGTCGTGACGCCGTCGCCGCGCATCGTCACGCCGTAGAGGGCGTCGCCGACCTCCATCGTCCGCTTCTGGTGGGTGATCACCAGCAGCTGCGAGGTCTCCCGGAGCTCCTCGTAGATCTGCAGCAGCCGGCCGAGGTTGGTGTCGTCGAGCGCGGCCTCGACCTCGTCGAGGATGTAGAACGGCGACGGCCGGGCCTTGAAGAGCGCGACCAGGAACGCCACCGCCACCAGGGACCGCTCGCCGCCCGACAGCAGCGACAGCCGCTTGACCTTCTTGCCCGGTGGCCGGGCCTCGACCTCGACGCCGGTGGCGAGCATGTCGTCGGGGTCGGTGAGGACCAGCCGGCCCTCGCCGCCCGGGAACAGCCGCGAGAACGTCTCGTCGAAGGCCTTGCTGACGTCGGCGTACGCCGAGGTGAAGACCTCCTCGACGCGAGCGTCGACGTCGCGGACGATGTCGAGCAGGTCACGCCTGGTCTTCTTGAGGTCCTCGAGCTGCTCGGTGAGGAACTTGTGCCGCTCCTCCATCGCCGTGAACTCCTCGAGCGCGAGCGGGTTGACCCGGCCGAGCATCGACAGGGACCGCTCGGCGGTGCGGAGCCGCTTCTGCTGCTCCTCGCGGACGTACGGCGTGGGCGCCGGGGGCTCCTCCCCCTCGGGGACCTGGCCGGCGAAAGGCACGAGCTGATCGGGGCCGTACTCAGCGATCAGTCCGTCGGCGTCGAGTCCGAGCTCCTCCATCGCCCGCTCCTCGAGCTGCTCGATCCGCATCCGCTGCTGGGTGCGGGCCATCTCGTCGCGGTGGACGGAGCTGACGAGCTCGTCGTGCTGGCGGGCGAGGTCGCGCAGCGCACCCCGCACAGCGAGCAGCTGCTGCTCGCGCTCGGTGCGCGTGGCCTCGACGGCGGCCCGGGCCTCGGCGGCCCGGTGGAGCGACACCTCGAGCCGCTGGAGGACGACGCCGACGGCGATCCCGACCGCCTCGGCGGCACGTCCCTCGCGGACCAGCCGCTCGCGGCGCTCGGCCTCGCGGGCGCGGGCGTCGCGTTCGGCCTGGGCGGCTCGGGTCAGCTGATCGGCGCGGCCGTGCAGCGCGCGGGCCCGCTCCTCGGCGGTGCGGAGGGCCAACCGGGCGTCCATCTCGCCCTGCCGCGCGTCTCGCGCGGCGTCCACGAGCCGCTCGCGGGCGGTGGTGTCGGGCTCCTCGTCGGGCGCCTCCTCCGCCGTCGCCAGGCGGGCCTCGAGGTCGGCGAGGCCGGCGAGGTCGGCCTCGCGCGCCGTCTCGGCCTGGGTGATCGCCGCGGCGAGCCGCTCCAGCTCGCCGCGTGCGGCCCGCGCCTGGGAGCCGTACTGGCCGAGCTCCTCGGCGACCGCGGCGAGCGTCGCATCGGACTCGTGGAGCTTGGCCAGGGCGACGTCGACCCGCTGCTGCGCCGCGTGCCGCTCGGACTCCAGCCGCGAGATGTCGAAGCCGAGCCGCTCGGCGGTGGCAGTCGCCTCACGGAGCTGGCTGTCGGCCTCGTCGAGGGCCGCCTGGATCTCGATCAGGCTGGGCTGGCTGGTGGACCCGCCGGCCGCGAAGTGGGCGCCGAGCACGTCGCCGTCACGGGTCACCGCGGTCAGGTCGGGCGCCTCGGCCACCAGCGCCCGGGCGGCGTCGAGGTCGTCGACCACGGCGGTCTTGAACAGCAACCGGGTGAGCGCGCCGGAGAGGTCGCCAGGCGCCTCCACGACGTCGAGCGCGTACGTCGCGCCCGCGGGCAGCCCGGGCCAGTCGCGGTCGGTCACGGGAGCGCCGCCGAGCAGCAGCCCGGCCCGGCCGAGGTCGTCGGCCTTGAGGTGGCCGAGCGCTCCGACGGCGGCGTCGGTGTCGGTCACCACGACGGCGTCGGCCGCGGAGCCGAGCGCGCCGGCGACCGCGGACTCGTAGCCCGCGCGCACGGAGAGCAGTGCGGCGACGGAGCCGAGCAGGCCGGAGACGGTGTCGGAGGCGGCGAGCAGCGCGCCCGCGCCGTCCTTGCGGCTGAGACCCATGGCGAGGGCGTCCTTGCGCGCCTGGAGGGACCCCCGGTCGCGCTCGGCCTGCTGGACCTCCTCGCGGATCTTGACGAGCCGCTCGTCGAGGTCGTCGAGCTCGGCGGCCGCGGCCTCGTGCTCGGCGTCGAGCCCCTCCTCGCCGGCGTCGAGGCCGGCGACCCGGGTCTCGAGGGCGGTGAAGTCGTGCTGGGCCCGGGCCGCCCGGGCCTGGACCTCCTCGCGAGCCTGACCGAGACGCCCGATCTCGTCGTCGGCCGCAGCGGCGCGCGACCGGAGCGCGTTGACCTGGCCGTGCAGCCGGGCCAGGCCCTCGCGGCGGTCGGCGGCGGCCCGGACGAGGCCCGCGACCCGCCGCTCCTCCTCGGCTGCGGCATCCTCGGCCGTGCGGCGGTCGGTGACCGCCCGCTCGAGGACGGTCCGGCGCTCATCGACCTCGGCGGCGATCACCGCTTCCTGCTGCCGGACCTCGGCGGCCTCGGCGTCGAGCTGGTCGGGGTCGCGACCGGAGTCGGCCGCCTCCTCCACGCTGCCCGCGTTGCGGACCCGCTCGGCCGCCAGCGACTGGGTGCCGCGGAGCCGCTCGCGCAGCCCGGAGAGCGCGAACCAGGTGTCCTGGGCGCGCGCCAGGGCCGGCAGGTCGTCGCGCAGCGTCGCCTCCAGGCGGGCCTCGGTCTGCTGGGCCTCGGCGATGGCGGCGTCGACCTCGGCTCGCCGCTCGACCAGGATCGTCTCGTCGGCGAGCTCCTGCTGGAGCGCCGTCCGGGCGGTGACGAGGTCGTCGGCCACCAGGCGGGCGCGGGCGTCGCGGACCTCGGCCTGCACGGTGGCCGCCTGCCGGGCCACCTCCGCCTGCCGGCCCAGCGGCTTGAGCTGACGCCGGATCTCGCCGAGCAGGTCGCCCAGGCGGTTGAGGTTGCCGTCGGTGGAGTCGAGCTTGCGGAGCGCCTTCTCCTTGCGCTTGCGGTGCTTGAGGACGCCCGCGGCCTCCTCGATGAACCCGCGGCGGTCCTCGGGGGTGGCGTGGAGGATGGTGTCGAGCTGGCCCTGGCCGACGATGACGTGCATCTCGCGGCCGATCCCGGAGTCGGACAGGAGCTCCTGCACGTCGAGCAGCCGGCACGGTTGGGAGTTGATGGCGTACTCCGACCCCCCGGAGCGGAACATGGTGCGGCTGATCGTCACCTCGGCGTACTCGATCGGGAGCGCGCCGTCGCTGTTGTCGATCGTGAGGAGCACCTCGGCCCGGCCCAGCGGCGGGCGGCCGGACGTGCCGGCGAAGATGACGTCCTCCATCTTGCCGCCGCGCAGGCTCTTGGCGCCCTGCTCGCCCATGACCCAGGCGAGTGCGTCGACGACGTTCGACTTCCCCGAGCCGTTCGGGCCCACGATGCAGGTGATGCCCGGCTCGAGCTGCAGCGTCGTGGCGGAGGCGAAGGACTTGAACCCCTTGAGGGTCAGGCTCTTCAGGTACAACGCGGGCTCCTCACCGGTGTGGAACGGGCACTGAAACGTTGGGGAAGCTCAGCGTGGCTCACCCTACCCGCGGCCACCCTCGCTCCGCGGGAGGCGGCACCCCGACCCCGCGGCGTGTGCCTGAGACCGCTCCATGGAGCGGTCTCAGGCACACGAGCCGGCGGGGCTAGGCGTTGTCCAGCGCGTCCTTCAGCGCAGCCAGCACGAGCAGCACGGCGTCCGGACGGGCGTTGTGGCCCATCAGCCCGATCCGCCAGACCGTGGCGGCGTGCTCACCCACCCCGGCCCCGATCTCGAGCCCGTGCCGCTCGAGGAGGTAGCCGCGGACCTTCGCCGAGTCGACGCCGTCGGGGACCTTGACGGTGGTGAGCTCGGGCAGCCGGTGGCCCTCGGCCGCGAAGAGCTCCAGCCCGAGCTCCTCGAGCCCGGCGTGGAGCTGGGCGCCGGCTGCGTGGTGGCGCGCCCACACGTCCTCGAGGCCCTCCTCGAGGATCCGCGTCAGCCCGGCGTGCAGGCTCGCGACCATCGCCGTCGGCGCCGTGTGGTGGTAGGTGCGCTGGCCCTTCCCGGCCGCCTCACCGGCGTAGCCGCCGAGCATGCCGAGGTCGAGGTACCACGAGCGCGGCTTCTCGACCCGCCGCTCGAACGCCCGGTCGTTGATCGTGAACGGGGCAAGACCGGGGGCGACGCCGAGGCACTTCTGGGTGCCGGCATAGCCGACGTCGACGCCCCAGTCGTCGGCGTGCAGCTCGATGCCGCCGATGCTGGTGACGGCGTCGGCGACCAGGAGCGCGTCCCCCTTGGCAGCGCCGAGGGCGGCGATGTCGGAGCGGACGCCGGTCGAGGTCTCGGCGTGGACCGCGGCGATGATCGCCGGGCTCGGGTGGGCCTCGACGACGCGCTGGACGTCGACCGGCTGCCCCCACTCGTGCTCGACCGCGACCACCTCGGCACCGCAGCGGGTCGCGACGTCGCACATCCGCTGCCCGAACAGGCCGTTGACCGCGACCACCACCACGTCACCCGGGTGGACCGTGTTGACGAAGGCGGCCTCCATCCCGGCGCTGCCGGTCGCGCTGAGCGGGAGCGTCCGGGCGTTCGACGTACCCCAGACCGTGCGGAGCATCTCGCACGTCTCGTCCATCACCCGCAGGAACTCCGGGTCGAGGTGCCCGAGCAGGGGCCTCGCCAGCGCGTCGGTGGCGTCCGGGTACGGGTTCGACGGGCCGGGCCCGAACAGGTGCCGCTCGCGGATCGTCATGCGCTCGAACTTATCGCGGGGTGCGGCGCGATCCCCGGCTAGCCGGGTATCGACTCGCTTCGCTGGCGTTGCAATGCCGTCAAAGCGCAGCAACCCCCGGCTAACCGGGGATCGCGCCGGTCCCGGTCACAGGATCGCGCCGGGGTTGAGGATGCCGTCGGGGTCGAGGGCGTCCTTCACGCGGCGGGTGAGGGCGATGACGTCGGGGCCGAGCTGGTCGGGCAGGGCCGACTTCTTGGTGCGGCCGACGCCGTGCTCGCCGGTGATCGTCCCGTCGAGGCCGATCGCCGCCTGCATGATGTCCGCGAACGCCTGGAGCGCACGCAGGTGGGCGGCCTCGTCGCCGCGCGGGACGACGATCAGCGGGTGGGTGTTGCCGTCGCCGGCATGGGCGATCACCGGGATCGACAGCTCGTGCCGAGCGGCGATCTCCGCGACGGTCGACAGCAGCTCGGGCAGCCGTGGCACGGGGACGCCGACGTCCTCGAGCATCAGGGCGCCGAGCTCCTCCACGGCGGGGATGACCATCCGGCGGGCCTGCACGAACTGCTCGCCCTCGTCGGGGTCGTCGGTGACGAACACCTCCAGCGCCCCGTGGTCGAGGCACGCCTTCTCCATCAGCGCGATCTCGTCGGAGCGCGACGAGCCGGGCGCGTCCGACTGCGCCACCAGCAGCGCACCGGCGTCGACGTCCAGGCCCATCGGCCGGTGCGCCTCGACCGCCCGGATCGACGGCTGGTCCATCAGCTCCAGCATCGACGGGCGCAGCCGGCGGCGGATCGCGACGACCGCCTCGGCGGCGACGGTCGCCGACGGGAAGCTCGCGACCAGCGTGGAGCGCGACTCCTGCGCCGGGACGAGCCGCAGGATCGCCCGGGTGACGATCCCGAGCGTCCCCTCGCTCCCGACGAACAGCTTGAGCAGGCTCAGCCCCGCGACATCCTTGATCCGCCGGCCGCCGAGCCGCACCAGGGTGCCGTCGGCGAGCACGACGTCGAGGCCGAGCACGTAGTCGGTGGTCACGCCGTACTTCACGCAGCACAGCCCGCCGGCGTTGGTCGCGACGTTGCCCCCGATGGAGCAGAACTCGTACGACGAGGGGTCGGGCGGGTACCAGAGGCCGTGCTCCGCGGCCGCCGTCTTGACCGCGGCGTTCATGGCGCCGGGCTCGACCACCGCGACCTGGCAGCTCGGGTCGACCTCGATCGCGGCCATCCGCTCGAGGCTGACCACGATCCCGCCGTCGATCGCGCTCGACCCGCCGGAGAGCCCGCTGCCCGCGCCCCGCGGCACGACCGCCACCCGGTGCGCCGCGGCCCACCGGACCGCGGCCTGCACCTGCCCGGCGTCCTCGGCGCGGACCACCGCCACCGGCGTCCCGGTGCCCGGGTCCTGCGAGCGGTCCCAGCGGTACTTCTCCACCCGGTCGGGCTCGGTCACCACGACCCCGGCAGGCAGCGACCCGACGAGCTCGGCGACGGTCTCGGTGGAGAGGGACATGCCCCCATGCAACCACTCAGCCGGTTCGGGTCGCCTCCTCGTCCGCGTGGACGATCAGCTTCAGCTGCGGCCAGATCAGCGCCAGGAAGACGCCCGTCCCGACGAAGGCGAACCAGTACGGCGCCGTGATGCCCCACTCCCGCGCGATCAGCCCGCCGAGCAGGTTGCCGACCACGATCCCGCCGAACACCCCGACCAGGTAGACGCTGCCGACCCGGCCCTGCAGGTCGAGCGGCACCGCCCGCTGCCGCACCGACATCGACAACGTTCCCCACACGAACGCGTAGCAGCCGAAGCCGAAGAGGGCCGCGATGGCCTGCCACGGCTCGGTCGCCAGAGCCAGCGCCAGGTGGAAGAACACCTCGAGCAGCAGGCAGGTCTTCATCAGCGTGCCCAGGGGCACGTGCCGCTCGAGCCAGCCGTACGACGTGGTGCCGATCAGCCCGCCGATCGCCGACGCGGTCGTGAGCAGGCCGAAGCCCACCTCGCCCATGTCGAGGTGCTGCGTCGCGTAGAGCACGAGTACGCCCAGCGCGGCGCCGTAGGTGACGTTGAACGTGACGATCACCAGGGCCAGGGTCCGCACCGGCGGGCTGTGCCACAGCCAGCGCAACCCCTCGGCGATGTCGGCTCGCACGTGGGTGCGCTCGTGCCGCTCCTTGCCGTGCGGCGGCAGCCGCAGCCGTGACACCAGCACCGCGCCGAGCAGCACGCACACCAGCTGTGCCGCGAACGGCCAGGCCAGGCCCAGCGCGAAGAGGGCGGCGCCGACCGGTGGCCCCACCAGCTGGTTGACGGTGAGGAAACCGGCGAAGATCCGGCTGTTGGCGATCCCGAGGTCGGGCTTGGCGACCAGCATCGGGGTGAGCGTGCTCGTCGTCGTGTCGACGAACACCTCCGCGGTCCCGAAGGCGAAGGCCGCCGCCAGCACCACGGCCACGTTCACGTGACCCGTCACCAGGAACACCAGCAGTACGGCGAGGAAGAACGCGCGGCACAGGTTGGCGCCCACGACGAGCAGCCGCCGGTCGACCCGGTCGGCGATCGCCCCTGCGTACAGACCGAACAGCAGCCACGGCAGCTGTTGCAGCATCGGGGCGAGCGCGACCAGGAACGGGTCGTGCGTCTGGGAGGCGACCAGCAGCGGCGAGGCGGCCAGCGCGAGGCCGTCGCCGGTGTTGGTGATCCACGAAGCCGCGAGCAGGGTGCGGAACTCGCGCCCGAGCCGGGCCGGCACCAGCCGCTCGAGGATGCTCACGAGGTCGAGAGGCTACGCGCCTCCCGACCCTGCGGTCACGCCGTTTCGCCGCGTCTGCTCCGGCGGCGTACGGCGAGACTCAGCGCCAGCGAGCCGAGGACGACGCCCGCGGGCGCGGCGCCCGCGGACGCGACGTCTCGCAGGCTGCGGGCGGGTGCGCCCACGCCGGTGGGCTGGAGGCCGATCGGTCCCGGGACGTCGACGCTGTAGACGTCGATCCCCCGCACCAGGTCGATGGCGTAGACGACGTTGCTCGTCCGGCCGGTCTGACGGCCCCGCGCGTCGTAGACCGGCACCCACATCGCGTCCCAGACCTCGCTGGCGAACCAGTGGGCGTAGCCGTAGGCCCGGATCCGCCGCGGGTCGCGGACGTCGAGCAGCTGGGTGCCGCCGCCGTAGAAGCCCACCGCGACGATGCCGCCCGGCCGGAAGTCGAACCAGTGGGACGAACAGAACGCGCCCTGCGGCAGCGGGAAGTTGCCCAGGTCGGCGAGCTCGACCTTGTCGAGCGGGACGATCCCACCCGGACCGCCGTCGAGGCGCTTGACGTGCCAGGTCTGGAACGAGCCCGCCTGCGCGCAGTCGGTCTGCTCGTAGTCCTCCTCGGTCACCAGCAGCACGTTGCCGTTCGCCAGCGCCGGCGGGACGCCCGGCCGGAACGAGGCGGCGTTCGGCCGGAACGAGTTGTGGTGGATGAAGTCGTTGTAGCCGTCGACACCGTCTGCGTCCCCCGCCCCGCCGGCGCGGCCGGTGGTCGCCAGCAGTCGCGGGTGTCGCGGCCGGTCGACGTCCCACATGGAGGAGCCGTCGAAGCCGGTGTGGGTGCCGATCCCGGCCGCGTCGAAGTTCCACTTGTGGCCGGCGGTCGGCGACCGGAAGGGCTGGACGCCGACGCGGGCCGGGTCGGAGTCGACCTCCACGGGGTGGGCGAGGTCTCGGAGGTCGAAGACCGAGAACGTGCCGGACCCGCTGTCGCCAGCCGAGTAGGCGTAGCGGCAGTCGGTCTCCTGGACGCAGGCCACCGTGTGGGTGCTGGTCGTGGACGGGACGCTGCTCAGGACGTGCGGGTCGGTCGGGTCGGTCACCTCGACCAGCAGCAGCTCGTTGCCGCCACCGTTCGCGTGGCTGATGCCGTTCTTGTCCACGGCGACGTCGACGAGGTCGATGCCGACGAGCGCGAACCGGCGGGTGCCGCGGTCCGCCGTCCGCCGCTCGCCGCAGTTCATCGCCTCGTTCTCGAACAGGACGTTCGGCATCACGCCGACGCGGGTCGGCGCCGTGCCGTCAGAGACGTCCCAGACGGTGAGGGACTCCAGGCCGCTGGTGACGAAGAGCGGCGCCGTCCTCAGGAAGCAGCCGGAGATCCCGAGAGTTCCGGGGCGGCTGGCGAGGTGAGCGACGTTGCCGCTGACGAGAGGGGTGTCGTCCTCCGCCAGGAGCTGGGTGCGGACCTCGCGGTTGCGGTCACCCCCGCCGTGCGCGGAAGCGGGCGGCGCTGTCGCGACGACGGCGGACAGGAGCAGCCCGGCAACGGCCAGGGACGGGAGAGCGCGCATGACCCGTCAACGACCGGGTCAGGCGGTGGTCACGCAGGCTGGAGGTCGTTCTGGACGTCCAGCACCTCGCCGGCGGCGGCCGCCGCGAGTGCGTCGTTCTCCTGCGCGAGCTTGAGGGTCAGCGCCTCGAGCTCCGCGACGCGGGCACGCAGTCGAGCGTTCTCGGTCGCGAGTCGTACCTGTACGTGGGGGTCGCTGTGCATGTAGCCGATCAGCGCCTTGGCCATGGATGAGCCTTCCGAACTTCTGGGATGCCCGGGATCCGGGCTGCCTTCAAGAATCCCACCTCCGTCGGCGTCGGTCAATCTGACGGAGGTGACCCTCAGGTGACCGTCCGGGGCCCGCGAGGCGTCCGCGGCGTGGGCTGGCAGCGAGGGCAGAAGAACGACGACCGGTTGGTGAACGCGATCCTCCGGATCGGGGTGCCGCATCGGTCGCAGGGCTCGCCCTCGCGGCCGTACGCGTGCAGCGAGCGATCGAAGTAGCCGGACTCGCCGTTGACGTTCACGTAGAGCGAGTCGAACGACGTCCCGCCCTGACCGAGCGCCGCCGTCATCACCGCTCGCGCCTCGTCGAGAACCTGCCGCGCCTGGCGGGCGGTCAGCCGCTCGCCGGACCGGTCGCCGTGCACCTTGGCCCGCCAGAGCGCCTCGTCGGCGTAGATGTTGCCCACACCTGAGATCAGGCCCTGGTCGAGCAGCAGCTTCTTGACCCCGGCCGTCCGGGTCCGGAGTCGACGGAGGAACGCGGCGTCGTCGAACTCGGGGTCGAGCGGGTCACGGGCGATGTGGGCGATCTCGGGCGGCAGGTCGGCACCGCCCTCGGACACCGCGAGCCCGCCGAACATCCGCTGGTCGACGAACCGCAGCTCCCGGTCGGGGAACGACAGCCCGAACCGGACCCGCAGGTGCCGCTCGTCGGGGGCGGTGGTCGGCTGCACCAGCATCTGGCCGCTCATACCGAGGTGGCCGAGCAGCGCGTCGCCGTTGTCGAGGGGGAGCCAGAAGTACTTGCCGCGGCGGCGGGCGCCGGTGACGGTGCGGCCGGTGAGCGCCGCCGCGAAGCCTGCGGGGCCGCGATGGTCGCGGCGCACCGGCCGGGGGTGGCGCACCTCGACGGAGGTCAGAGTCGCGCCCACGACGTGGCGCTCGAGGCCGGCGCGGACGACCTCGACCTCGGGGAGCTCGGGCACCGTGGGCGGCTCAGTCGGCGGCGTCGGTGGTGAGGTCCACCGTGCCGATGCCGGCGGCGATCTCGCCGTACGCCGTCTCCGCGGCGGCCTGCTCGGCCTCCTTCTTGGAGCGGCCGACGCCGTTGCCGTAGAGGCCGTCGCCGACCCGGACCTGCGCGGTGAACGTCTTCAGGTGGTCGGGGCCGTCGTCCTCGATGACGTACTCGGGCACGCCGAGGCCGTGCTCGGCCGACAGCTCCTGCAGCGAGGTCTTCCAGTCGAGGCCGGCGCCGAGGGCGGACGCCGCCTCGATCAGCGGGTCGAACAGCCGGTGCACCGTGATCGAGGACATCTCGAAGCCGCCGTCGGAGAGGTGGACGGCGCCGAGCACCGCCTCGACGGTGTCGGAGAGGATCGAGGCCTTGTTGCGACCGCCGGTGGCCTGCTCACCGCGACCTAGCTTGATGTGCTGGCCCAGCGCGATCTGCCGGCCGACGCCGGCGAGCGCGCGGGCGTTGACGACCGCCGCCCGCAGCTTGGCCAGCCGGCCCTCGGAGAGATCGGGGTGGTTGCGGTAGAGCGTCTCGGTGACGACGATGCCGAGCACGGCGTCGCCGAGGAACTCCAGCCGCTCGTTGGTGGGGAGCCCGCCGTTCTCGTAGGCGAACGAGCGGTGGGTGAGCGCGCGCTCCAGCAGCTCGGGGTCCAGGATCGGATCACCGAGCGCTGCCCGCAGCTCCGCGTAGTTGCTCAAGCGAGACCCGCGCGAGGTCTCAGAGAACCTGACGACGGTCGGCGCGCGCGCCGTACTGGCCACACTCACCGCACGCCCGGTGCGGCAGGTGCTTGGCACCGCACGCCGGGTTGGCGCACGTCACCAGGGTCGGCGCGACGGCCTTCCACTGCGAGCGACGGTGACGCGTGTTGCTACGCGACATCTTCCGCTTCGGAACAGCCACTTGTCTCTCCTCATACCGGCGGCCGGGGTGTCCGGCCGGTTCGTCCCTCCCGGAGCCCCGGTCGGGTCAGTCCTGGTCGTGCTCGGTGCCCTGCAGTCCTGCGAGCCCGGACCACCGCGGGTCGATCGCCGCCTCGTGCGCATGGTCCGGGTCGTCCGCGAGCCGGGCACCACACTCGGTGCACAGTCCCGGACAGTCGTCCCTGCACAGCGGCTGGAACGGCAGTGCGAGCACCACCGCGTCCCGCAGCAGTGGCTCGAGGTCGAGCAGGTCTCCCTCGAGCCGGCTGACGTCGTCGTCCAGCTCGTCGTCGGCCGGGTGGGACGCGCGGTCGGCGTACACGAACAGCTCCTGGAACGTCACGTCGACCTCGTCGTCGATCGGCTCCAGGCACCGTGCGCACTCGCCCTCGAGCGAGACCGTGGCCCCGCCCGTGACCAGCACCCCCTCCATGACCGCCTCCAGCCGCAGGTCCAGGTGGACCGGCGAGCCTTCGGGGACGCGCAGGACTTCGATGCCCAGCTCTGCCGGAGCCGGAACCGTGCGGGTCACCTCGTGCTGGGACCCCGGGCGGCGACCGAGCTCGCGGGTGTCGAGCACGAGCGGCGCTCTCGGGTCCAAGCTGCTCAGAGGATCACTTTCCGAAGCCGGGAACGACAGAACTGCTCACCAGCGTAACGGCCAGCCCGGTGGCGCGGCAAAACCAGGCTAGGCGGACGAGTCGGGGCCGGCCGCGAACCGCTCGATCAGGGCCTGGTTGACGAAGTCGGGCACCAGCCCGGAGACGTCTCCGCCGAACTGTGCGATCTCCTTCACCAGGCTCGACGCGAGGAACGACCACTCGGGGCTGGTGGGCATGAAGACGGTCTCGACGTCGGTGAGCGAGGCGTTCATCTGCGCCATCTGGAGCTCGTAGTCGAAGTCGCTGACCGCGCGGAGGCCCTTGACGATCGCCGCGATCCCCTCGGCGCGGCAGAAGTCGGTGAGGAGGCCGCTGAAGCCCGCGACCCGCACGTTGCTCCAGTCGGCGCACGAGCGGCGGAGCATGTCGAGCCGCTCGTCGGGCGTGAAGAGCCGGCTCTTGGACGGGTTGACCCCTACCCCCACGACGACCTCGTCGAACAGGGTGGCGGCCCGGCCGATCACGTCGAGGTGACCGTGGGTCACCGGGTCGAAGGACCCGGGGCAGACGGCTCGGCGCACGCGCTACTCCTGCTCTCGGCGGGACGCGGGACGAGCCGCGCTGGGGGCGGCGTGACCGTACCAAAGGGTCGTCTCGCCGTAGCGGCGCTCGCGGAGGCCGGTGAAGCCGTCGGGGAAGTCGGGCGGGTCGCTGCGCGACGAGCGCTCCACGACGACCATCGCGCCGGGCACCAGCCAGTCGAACTCGTGGAGGGCGTGCACGTCGGCGTCGACCAGGCCGGACTCGAGCGGGTACGGCGGGTCGAGGTAGGCGACGTCGTACGGCGCGGCGGGCGTGCGCTTGAGGGTGGTGGCGACCGACGCGGCGACCACGTCGGCACCACCGAAGCCGATCGTTCGCGCGTTGCCGCGGATCAGGGCCGACGAGCGCCGGTCGTGCTCGACCAGCGTGACCACCCCGGCGCCCCGGGACCACGCCTCGAGGCCGACCGCGCCGGAGCCGGCGTACAGGTCGAGGAACCGCAGCCCGCTCAGCGAGCCGCACCACGACTCGATGCTGGAGAAGAGTGCCTCGCGCACCCGGTCACTGGTCGGACGCGTCTGCATCCCGCGCTGGGTCTGCAACCTCCGCCCTCCCGCAACTCCCCCGATGATGCGAGTCATGTCGAGGCACACCTCGACGGAGGTTCGGCGCCGCTCATGCCTTCTCCATGAAGTCAGAGTGCCGTGAATGCTCCAGGTCCGCCACCGCTGCGGCGAGCTCGGGCGTCCGCTCGAGGTCGGGATCGGCGGCCAGCAGCGCCTCGGCCGCCTCCCGCGCGGACACGATCGTCTGCTCGTCGCGCAGCACCCGCAACGTCCGCAGGCTGGACCGGAAACCGCTCTGCGAGCGGCCGAGGACGTCGCCCTCGCGCCGCTGCTCGAGGTCGACCCGGCTCAGCTCGAACCCGTCGGTGGTCGAGGCCACGGCGTCGAGCCGCTCGCGGGCGGGCGAGCCGTCCTCGGCGCGCGAGACCAGGAGACACAGGCCGGGGAGGCCGCCCCGCCCGACCCGGCCGCGCAGCTGGTGGAGCTGGGAGACGCCGAACCGGTCAGCGTCCATCAGCACCATGGTGGTCGCGTTGGCGACGTCGACCCCGACCTCGATCACGGTGGTCGAGACCAGGACGTCGACCTCGCCGGCGGCGAACGCCCGCATCGTGCGGTCCTTCTCATCGCTGGGCAGCCGGCCGTGGAGCAGCCCCAGGCGCAGCCCGGCGAGCGGTCCGTCCGCCAGGTGAGGGAGCAGCTCCTCGACGGCGGTGAGCCGCTGCTTCGGCGTGACGACGTTGTCGTCCTCGTCGACGTCGAGCTGGTCGATCTCGCCCTGCTCCGGCTCGTCGCCGCTGATGCGGGGGCACACGACGTAGACCTGGTGACCCTTGCCCACCTCCTCGCGGACCCGCTGCCAGACCCGGTCGAGCCAGTGGGGCTGGTCGGCGAGCGGGACGACGTTCGTCTGGATCGGCGCCCGGCCGGCGGGCAGCTCGCGGAGGACCGACGTCTCGAGGTCGCCGAAGACGGTCATCGCGACGGTGCGCGGGATCGGCGTGGCGGTCATGACGAGCACGTGGGGCGGGGTGCCGGCCTTGTCGGTGAGGGCGGCGCGCTGTTCGACGCCGAAGCGGTGCTGCTCGTCGACGACGACGAGCCCGAGGTCGGCGAAGTCGACCCGGTCCTCGAGCAGGGCGTGGGTGCCGATGACGATGCCCGCCTCGCCGCTCGCGATCCGGTCGAGGGCCTCGCGCCGCTGGGCGGCGCCCATCGACCCGGTGAGCAGCGCGATCGTGGTGCCCTCGGACGAGCCGCCGAGCATGCCGCCGGAGGCCAGGTCGCCGAGCAGCGCGCCGATCGACCGGGCGTGCTGCTGGGCGAGCACCTCGGTGGGGGCGAGCAGCGCGGCCTGGGCGTCGCTGTCGACCACCCGGAGCATCGCCCGCAGCGCCACCAGGGTCTTGCCGGAGCCGACCTCGCCCTGGAGCAGCCGGTTCATGGGGTGGGGCTCGGCAAGGTCGGCCGCCACCTGCTCGCCGACGTCGCGCTGGCCGTCGGTCAGCGCGAACGGCAGCCGCTCGTCGAACGCCGCGAGCAGGCCGCCACGGTCGCCCGTGCGGGCCTGCGCGCCCTGCGCGCGCAGCCGGGCGCGCCGGCGGGCCAGCACCAGCTGGGTGACGAGCGCCTCCTCGAACCGGAACCGCTTCTGGGCGGCGCCGACCTGCTGGTAGTCGTCGGGTCCGTGGATCCAGCGGAGCGCGGCCATCACGTCGAGCAGCCCGTGCTCGCGCCGGACGTCGTCGGGCAGCGGGTCGGGCACGGACTGCACCAGGTCGAGGGCGCCCTGCACGACCTTCTGCACGTCCCAGGAGTAGAGCTTGGCCGTCACCGGGTAGATCGGCAGCAGACCCTTGAGGCTCGCGGCGAGACCGCCGTCGCCGTCCTCGTCGAACATCACGGAGTGGGGCTGCGCGATCTGCCACGTCGAGCCGAACCGCTTGGCCTTGCCGAGGAACATGCCGAGCGCGCCCGGCGCCATCCGTGCGTGGTCCTTCTGGGCCTGCGACTCGTAGGGGCTGAAGAACGACAGCGAGAAGTCGGGACCGTTGGTCGTGATCCGGACCTCGACCCGGTAGCTCATCCGGTGGGTGCGCCGGTCGCGGAACGGCTTGATCTCGCTGGACGCGACCTGCCCGACGACCGAGACGGCCTCCCCCTCGACCGGCTCGGCGACCTCGCTGACCTCGGTGGTCTTGACGTAGCGGCGGGGGAAGTGGAAGAGCAGGTCGCCGACGGTCTCGAGGCCGAGCCCCTCGCGGACCAGCTGCCGCTTCTTGTGGGCCTTGCCGAAGACACTGGCCACCGGCGAGTCGACGGTGATCACTCGACGCCCACCAGCAACGGGTAGCGGTCCTGCCCCCCGTCGTAGACGAGCACGTCGACGTGGGGGTGGTGCGCCTCGACGTACGCCGTGCAGCGCTCGGTGAGGTCGCTCGTCCCCTCCTGGCCGCGCACGATCGTGACCAGCTCGCCGCCACCGCCCAGCAGCCGGTCGAGCACGTCGGTGGCGACCGCGAACAGGTCGTCACCGACCACCGCGAAGTCGCCCTCGACCACACCGAGGACGTCACCGGGCTCGCACGGGCCGGCCATCGTGATCGCCTGCTTGGCCGCGACCGTGACCGCGCCGTGCCGGGCGTGGCGGGCGGTGGCCGTCATCTCGAGGACGTCCTGGTCGAAGCCGCGGCCCGGCTCGTGCACCGCGAGCGCCGCCAGCCCCTGGACCTGCGCATGGGTGGGGACGACCACGACCCGGATCCCCTCGTCGGACTCGGCGGTCTGCGCGGCGATCTGGGCCACCCGGACCGAGTCGGCGTCGTTGGGGAGGACCACGACCTCGCCCGCACCGGTGGCGAGGATCGCGTCGAGCACGTCGCGCGTGCTCGGGCGGCGGCCCGGCCCGCCCTCGACGACCGCGGCCCCGGCCTGGGCGAACAGCGACGCCAGTCCGTCGCCGGCGGCCACCGCCACGATCCGGCGGCCGGCGCGGACGGACGTGCGCTCGCGGGCGGCGCTGACCTGCTCGGCGAAGTGGGTGACCCGGACCCGGTGCGGGCGGCCGGCGACGATGCCGGCCTCGACGGCCGCCCCCACGTCGTCGACGTGGACGTGGACGTTCCAGAGGCCCTCGCCGCCCACCACGACGAGCGAGTCGCCGAGCGGCGCGAGCGCGGCGCGCAGCGCCGGGATCCGGGCGTCATCGGCGTCGAGGAGGTACATCACCTCGTAGGAGGGTCCGTCGGGACTGAGCTCGTCGGCCGGGACCGGGACGGGGATCCGGTGGGTGCCCGCGGGGGCCGGTGGCGGGCGGCGTCCGGTGAGGACGGTCTCGGCGGCATCGAGGATCACGCTGACGCCGCGACCACCGGCGTCGACCACCCCCGCGTCGCGGAGCGCCGGCAGCTGGTCGGGAGTCCGGGCCAGCGCCTCGCGGGCGGCGGCCGCCGCGGCGGTGAACACGTCGCGCGCCCGGACGTCCGGGCCCACGACCTCCTCGGCGGCTTCCGCGGCAGCGCGGGCGACGGTGAGCATGGTGCCCTCGACCGGCTCCCCCACCGCGGCGTAGCTCGCGTCCGTGGCCTCGCGCAGCGCCTCGGCGACGATCACCGCGTTGCGCTCGTCGGGCGTGGCCCGCCCGAGCCGCTGGGCGATCGCACCGAGCATCTGGCTCAGGATCACCCCGGAGTTGCCGCGGGCGCCGAGCAGAGCGCCGCGGCGCAGCGCGGTCAGCGCCGTCCGGAGGTCGGCGCCGTCGGGGTCGGCCGTCGCCTCCCGGATCGCGTCACGCGCCGCCGAGACGGTGAGGTAGAGGTTGGTGCCGGTGTCGCCGTCCGGGACCGGGAACACGTTCAGCGCGTCGATCTCCTCCCGGGCCTCGGCGAGCGCGTCGGTGGCCACGTCGACGAACCGGAGCACGACGGCGAGGGTGATCGTGCCGCTGCTGGGTGCCAACATGTCGTGGATGCGTCCTTCGGGCCGTCCCGGTCGGGTTCCGCGACAGGCTAGTGCGTGCGTCCGACGATTCGCTCGCTCGGGCGGCCGTCGGATACTCTTTCCCGGTTGCCCGCCCTGCGGGCCCTTGTTCTCACACGCACTCGATTCTCAGGAGTTACCGGTGGCTGCCGTCTGTGACATCTGCGCCAAGAAGCCCGGCTTCGGCAACAACCGTCCGTGGTCGCGCAAGATCACGAAGCGTCGCTTCGACCCCAACATCCAGCGGGTCCGGGCGACCGTGAACGGCACCCCGAAGCGCCTCAACGTCTGCACCGGCTGCCTCAAGGCAGGCAAGGTCACGCGCTGACCTGACCTCAGCACCTCGACGGGCCGTCACCCCCAGGGTGGCGGCCTTTCGCGTCCCTAGAAGTGGGTCCAGCCGGTCGGGCCGTCGTACTCCGCGCCGTCGACCGTGACCCCCGAGCCCTCCCCGACCGTGCCGACGGTCTGCCAGCCGTCGGGCACCGAGCCCTCCGGGAACGTCGCGAGCAGCGCGTGGTCGTCGCCGCCGCCGAGGATGAAGCCCAGCGGGTCGGCGCCGAGGGCCGAGCCGACCGCGACCAACGGCTCGGGGACCTCGAAGGCGTCGCGCCGGACGTCGATCGCCACGCCCGACGCGTCGGCGAGGTGGCGCGCCTCGGCGAGCAACCCGTCGGAGATGTCGATCATCGAGGTCGCGCCGGCGTCGGCGGCGACCGGTCCTGCGTCGTACGGCGGGGCCGGCCGCCGGTACGCCTCGACCAGCACCCGGGGCGACCGGAAGCCTCGTCCGAGCACGGCCAGCCCTCCCGCGGCCCACCCCTGGCGCCCGGTGAGCGCCACGACGTCACCGGGCCGGGCGCCGCTGCGCAGGACCGGGGAGACGGTGCACGCGCCGAGGACCGTCACGGCGATCATCAGCTGGTCGGAGCGCGTGAGGTCGCCCCCCACGACGCTGGCCCCGACCAGGCCGCACTCCTCGGCGAACCCGGCCGCGAAGTCGAGCGCCCACCGGGCCGGCAGGTCGGCCGGAGCGGCCAGTCCGACCGTCAGGGACGTGGCGCGACCACCCATCGCGTTGATGTCGGAGAGGTTCTGCGCGGCGGCGCGGTGCCCCACGTCGGCGGCCTCGGCCCAGTCGCGGCGGAAGTGGCGGCCCTCGACCATCAGGTCGGTCGACACCACCACGTGCCCGGTCCTCACCCGCAGCACCGCGGCGTCGTCGCCCGGCCCCACCAGCACCTGCTCACCCTGCTCGAACATCGGGGTCAGGGCCTCGATCAGTGCGAACTCGCCGACGTCGGCGACGGTGGCGTCGGGTGGGGTGCCGGGCGGAAGTGCCATGAGGCCATCCCAGCAGAGACCGCCCTCCGGGGCACCTACCGGCTCCCGCGGGGGTCGCGGTAGGTTGACCGCGTTCACACCCGCACGAGACGAGGAGCACCGATGGTCGTCCAGGCGTACATCCTGATCCAGACCGACGTCGGCAAGGCCGCCGATGTCGCCCGCGAGATCGCCCAGGTCAAGGGAGTCACGCTGGCCGAGGACGTCACCGGCCCCTACGACGTGATCGTGCGCGCCGAGGCGCGCAACGTGGACGAGCTCGGCAAGCTGGTCGTCTCGAAGGTCCAGAACCTCGACGGCATCACCCGCACCCTCACCTGCCCGGTCGTCCACATCTGAGCAGGCCGCTCATCTCGCACCACTCGTCGCGTCGCCCCGGAGCAAAGCTCTGGGGCCTCGTGCTGTCAGGGGCCCTCGTGGGTCTCGCGGCCTGCTCCGCCGGGCCGGTGACGCTCACGTCACCGGTGATGCCCGCGTCGGAGGAGGAGACCTGCCGCGACCTGCTCGCCGACGTCCCCGACACGCTCGGCGAGCGCGAACGGCGTGAGGTCACCCCGTCGGACGCGCTCGGCGCCGCCTGGGGCGACCCGGCCATCGTGATGACGTGCGGCGGGGAACCCCCGGCCCTGACCCCGACCGCCGTGTGCGAGGAGGCGAACGGGGTCGGCTACTTCGTGGAGGACGCCCCCTTGAAGGACGAGTCCGTCGACGTGACCCTGGTGACGGTCGGCTACGACCCGATCATCACCGTGGAGGTGCCGGCCGAGGAACGACCCGAGGGCGTGGCCGCCGCCATGGCCGGGCTGGCCGCCGCGGTCGAGGCCCACACCGAGCTGGTCCGTCCCTGCCTCTGACCGGAGTGACCGCGACCGCCATGTCCGCTACGCGTCAGCGCGGCCGACCACCACGCGCGGGGGTGTTCTGGCTGGGGATCTTTGCTTGACCTGGGGGCCCGAATCGGAGGAGCGTGGTTGTCGAGGTGGTTGTTCGCGCCGCCCGCACTTCATGTGGGAGACATCATGAGGAAACCCATTCGGTGCATCCTCGGCAGGCACCACAACGTCTGGAAGTCCAACCCCGACGGTGAGGCCTATCAACAGTGCTCGCGCTGTGGTCGCGACGCCGGGCTTCTCTCCGTCGACGCCATGACCGAGGCCCTCAATCGCAGCAACAGGGGCGAGTGAGCGGGGGCGGCGTCAGCGAGTCGGGCGGTGCGTTTGTGCGTAGACGACTGGCACAACAGCACCCGGGAGCCGCGCGCCAAGGCGGGGCACCGACCGATGGGTGCTGTTATGCCAGCCGGTCTACGAGCAGTGAGTCAGGGAAGCTCAGTCCCCGGTCAAGCCCCGGTCTTCTTGGTCGTCGTTCGCTTGGCGGGGGCTCGCTTGGCGGCTGTCTTCTTGGCCGACGTGCGCTGACGCGGGGTGGCCGTCTTCCTGGTTGAGGAGGAGGCGCGCTTCCGTGCTGTTGTCGACTTCTTGGCTGCCGCTTGTTCGACGTCCTCGATGGCCTGCGCCGCGGCCAGCGCCGCCTCTGCCTTCGCGAGCTTGGCCTGGCGCTTCTCCTGCGTCTCGAGGTGCTCCGCGAGCTCGTTCTCGGCGTCCGCACGATCCTGCCCAACCGCCTCGGAGAGCCTCCGCGCCCGCTTCGTCTCCTTGGCAAGGCGCTTGGCACGACCCTTGGCCAGCTCGAGGGCAGATTCCTTGCGCTTGCGCTCGCGTTCAGCTTCTTCGTGGGCTTCCGCGGCTGCGTCGAACCGACCCCGGGTCAGTTCTACGACGGTTCTCGCCTGCTCGAGCTTCTGCCGCTGCTTGGCGACTCGCTGTTGGAGCAAACCCGTGTCATCGGACAAAATTCGGCCCTCCCAATGCTCGACCTGCACTTGACCGGGACCGTACCCAACGGTGGCTCGATGACTCCTCGTCGGCACGAGAGCGCCCTTCGCCCAGCGAGTCCCGTCGACGTGTCCGGACCTGCCGATCAGCCCTTGAACGGCCGTTCAGTCCCGTGGGAGGATCGGCCACCGTCGACCCGGAGGCCCACGTGACCGAGAACGAAGCGATGACGACCGCGTTCCACGAGGTGACCGCCGCGCAGGGCGGTCAGCACGCCGAGGACGGTGGGTGGATGTGGCTCGAGGGGTTCGGCGACGTGGCGGCGGAGTACGCGGCCATCCGCGAGGACGTGGCGGTGTGGGACGTCTCCCCGCTGAACAAGTGGGAGTTCCGCGGGCCCGACGCGCTACGGGGAGCGCAGCGGGCCTTCAGCAACGACGCGCTCGGACTCGAGGTCGGGCAGGTCCGCTACGGCGCGTTCCTGGACGCCGACGGGCTCATGGTGGACGACGGGACCGTGTTCAACACCGCGCTCGACGACCACTGCTGGGTCATGACCAACGGCCGGGACCACGAGGAGTACTTCGGGGAGCTGCTGGAGGGCCTCGACGCGCAGGCCGAGTGGGTCGCGCCGTCGATGCCGCACCTCGGCGTGATCGGTCCGCGCTCGCGCGAGGTCGTCCAGGGGCTCACGGACGAGGACCTCGGGGCGCTGCGGTACTTCCGGTTCGTCCCGCGGCCCGTCCAGGTGGCCGGCGTCGACGTGCACCTGTCGCGCACCGGGTACGGCGGCGAGCTCGGGTACGAGCTCTTCCTGGTCGACCCGGCCGACGCCGAGACCCTCTGGAACGCGGTCGTGGGCGCGGGCGTGACCCCGGTCGGCAGCGAGGCGATCGACGTCGCCCGCGTCGAGGCCGGTCTGATCGTGACGGACTACGACTACGAGCCGCACCAGCGCTCGCCGTTCGACTTCAACCTCGACCGCATGGTCCGGCTCGACCGAGGGCTCGGGTTCGCCGGCGAGGACGCGCTGCGTGCGGTCGCCGAGGAGAAGCCGAACCGCTTCGTCACGCTGCGCTACGAGGCCGACGAGCTCCCCGAGTACGGGGCGCCGGTCACCAAGGACGGCGAGGGGGTGGGAGTCCTGACGAGCCCGACGGACAGCCCCAGGTTCGGCACGATCGGGCTCGCCGTGATCGCGAGCGAGCTGGCGAAGGTGGGCGCCGTGCTGGACGTGGCCGTCGGGGACGGGACCGTCCCTGCGACCGTCGACGTGCTGCCGATCTACGACCCGGAGAAGCAGCGCCCCCGCTCGTAGCCGTTCGCCCGACGGACGTGCCCCTCAGGAACCGGTGGCGGACCTAGGCTCCGATGCATGACGGAGTACCAGGTGACCCGGTGGCGTGACCTTCCCTCGATGGTCGCAGCGCGGGCAGGTGACGACACCGTGAAGGCCGAGCTCGCACCCCGCTTCCAGGAGGCGATCGACGAGGCCGCCATGCGGCTGGGCGACACCGCGGCCGACGAGTACCTCCTGGGGTGGGAACGCTCGCCCTGGACCGAGGCCGCCGGTACGCCGGCCGAGGTGCTCGACCGGGTCGTCGCCGAGCTCGACGCCGCATGGCCGGCTGACGCGATCGCCACGTACCTCGATGCCCTGGGAGGCCGGTGAACCGGCTCGCGGGCGCAGTCAGCGCAGGCCGGTGTCGCGGGTCAGCGCCAGCTGGATCAGCCGGTCGACCAGGGCCGGGTAGTCGACGCCGGTGGCGGCCCACATCCGGGGGTACATCGACGTCGGCGTGAAGCCGGGCATGGTGTTGATCTCGTTGACGACGAGCGAGTCGTCGGGCATCACGAAGAAGTCGACCCGGGCCAGGCCCTCGCAGCCGACCGCCTCGAAGGCACGGGCGGCGTGCTCGCGGAGCCGCGCCGCGACCTCGTCGGGGAGGTCGGCGGGGACGTCGAGCTCGGTGTGCTCCTCGGGCAGGTACTTCGCCTCGAAGTCGTAGAACTCGTGCTCGCCGCCCACCCGGATCTCCGCGGGCAGGGTCGTCTCGGGCGTGCCGTCGAGGGCCTGGAGGACGCCGCACTCGATCTCACGGGCGCCCTCGGCCGACACCTCCACCAGCGCCTTGCTGTCGTGCTCGAACGCCGCGAGCAGGCAGTCCTCGAGCTCGTCGGGCGCGTGGGCCTTGGAGATCCCGATCGAGGAGCCGCCGCGGGCGGGCTTCACGAACAGCGGGTAGCCGAGGCCGGCGGCCCGCTCGGCGCTGCCCCGAGGGTCGCGCTCCCAGTCGCGCCGGCTGATCGTGACCGACGGCATCACCGGCAGCCCGGCGTCGCGCAGCACGATCTTCATGTAGGCCTTGTCCATGCTCACCGCCGAGGCGAGCACGCCCGCGCCGACGTAACGGACCCCGGCCATCTCGAGCATCCCCTGCAGCGTGCCGTCCTCGCCCCACGGGCCGTGGAGCAGCGGGAAGACCACGTCGACCTCGCCGAGAGTCTGTGGCGGCCGCGACCGCTCGTGCACGACCAGTCCGGTGGCGTCCGCCTCGCGGGCCAGCATGACCGAGGCGCGCTCGCCGTCGACGGCGGGCAGCTCGCGACCGGTGATCCGCAGCCGCTCGGGCTCGTCGGCCTCGAGCACCCAGCGACCGTCGGTGGCGATCCCGATCGGGACCACGTCGTAGCGGTCGCGGTCGATGGCCGACAGCACGCTGCCGGCCGTGACGCAGGAGATCGCGTGCTCGCTCGAACGGCCGCCGAACACCAGCGCGACGCGCGGCTTCCGGCTGTCTCCGGGGGTGGGTGAGGTCATCGGCTCGACCCTAGCGGCCTACCCTGCTGTGCATGGCCGACGCCCCGCTCCCCCGCAAGCCGAGCACGGTCGCGGTGACCGCCGGCCGCCCGCCCCACGAGACCGACCAGCCGCTCAACGTGCCGCTGACGATGGCCGCGACGTACGTCGCCGGCGGTGACCTGGAGTACGGCCGGTACGGCAACCCCACGTGGGCCGCGTTCGAGGAGGCCCTGGGCGAGCTCGAGGGCGGCCGCTGCTTGTCGTTCGCGAGCGGACTGGCGGCGGTGTCCACCGTGCTCGACCTGGTCGGGCTGGACACCAAGGTCGTCGCACCCCGCCACTCCTACAACGGGACGGTGATGCAGCTGGCCGACCAGGAGTCCCGCGGCCGGCTGCGGGCCTCGCTCGTCGACGTCACCGACACCGAGGCGCTGATCGCAGCGTGCGAGGACGCCTCGCTCGTGTGGCTGGAGTCGCCGACCAACCCGGCGCTCGAGGTGATCGACCTCGAGCCGGTGATCGAGGCGGCGCACGCCGCCGGCGCGTACGTCGCGGTCGACAACACGTTCGCGACGCCACTGCTGCAACGGCCGCTCGACCTCGGTGCCGACCTGGTGGTCCACTCGGCCACCAAGTTCCTCAGCGGCCACGCGGACGTGCTGCTCGGTGCCGTCGTCACCCGCGACGACGACCTCTTCAGCGTCCTGAAGGGCCGTCGTGACCTGGTCGGCGCGATCCCCGGGACGCTCGAGGCATGGCTGGCACTGCGCGGGCTGCGCACCCTGCACCTGCGGGTCGAGCGCGCCCAGGCCAACGCGCAGGAGCTCGTGCGCCGGCTCGCCGATCACCCCGCCATCGCCGAGGTCCGCTACCCCGGGTTCGGCGCGATGGTCGCGATCGTCCTGGCCCAGGGCGCGATGGCCGCCGACCTGCTCACGCACAAGACCTCGATCTGGGTGCACGCCACCTCGCTCGGCGGCGTCGAGTCGACGTTCGAACGACGCCGTCGCTGGAAGTCCGAGGCGTCGACCATCCCCGAGGCGCTGGTCCGGATGAGCGTCGGCATCGAGGACGTCGACGACCTCTGGGACGACCTGCGGACCGCGCTCGACGACCTGACCTGAGGTGCGGCACCGAGCAACGATGGCCGGGCTGCTCAGTCGGTCTCGGCCTTGGTGTCGCGGTCGATGAACGCCTGCATCATGTCGATCGCGGTGCTCCGGCCGGCGACGACGCTCGCGACGTGCTCGGCGAGCGGTGCGTCGACGCCGGTCTGCTGCGCCAGGGCCAGCAGGGACGCGCAGGACTTGGCTCCCTCGGCGACCTGCCGGGTCGAGGCGTAGATCTCCTCGGTCGTCATGCCCTGCCCGATCTTCTCGCCGAAGGTCCGGTTGCGCGACAGCGGGGACGAGCAGGTGGCGACCAGGTCACCGAGGCCCGCGAGCCCCATGAGCGTCAGCGGGTTGGCGCCCAGCCGCATCGCCAGCCGGGCCGTCTCGGCGAGGCCGCGGGTGATGACCGAGGCCGTGGTGTTGTCGCCGAACCCGAGGCCGACCGCCATCCCGACGGCCAGCGCCACGACGTTCTTGTAGGCGCCGCCGAGCTCGCAGCCCAGGACGTCGACCGAGGTGTAGGGCCGGAAGGCGGTCGAGTGGCACATGTCCTGCAGCCGCTTCGCGACGTCCTCGTCGACGCACGCCACGACCGAGGCGGCCGGCTCGCGGTTGGCGATCTCGCGGGACAGGTTGGGGCCGCTGACGACCGCGACCCGCTCGTCGCCGGCTCCGGTCACCTCCGTGATGACCTCGCTCATCCGCTTGAGGCTGCCGAGCTCGACGCCCTTCATGAGGGACACCAGCGGCACCTCGGGCAGCACCGGCGCCCACTCGACGAGGTTCTCGCGGAAGGACTGCGACGGGACGGCGAAGATGACGGCATCCGCACCGTCGACCGCGGCGGCGGGGTCGTGGGTCGCGGTGACGGCGTCCGGGAGCTTGATGTCCGGCAGGTAGTCGGCGTTCTCGTGCCGCTCGGTGATCGCCGCGCAGACCTCCTCGCGGCGGCCCCAGATGGTGACGTGGTTGCCCGCGTCAGCGAGCACGATGGAGAACGCGGTGCCCCACGAGCCGGCACCGAAGACCGCGATCCGGCTCACGTCCGTCCTCCCTTCTTGGGGTTGCCTATCTGGCGAACCCCGGACTTGCGCGGGTCGAACCGCTCCGTCGGCGCGGTCTCCCCGCGCAGCTCCTCGACGAGCGCCACGATCGCGCTCATGATCCGCGCGGTGGCGGTGTTGATCGTCTCCGCCGTGCGGGGCTGCGTCAGGAGGTCGGACAGGTCGACCGGGTCGCCGGCCAGCATGGTCACGTGCTTGCGCGGAACCAGGTGCGGCTTGCTCGAGTACGGCGGCAGCACCTCGTGGGCCCCCCACTGCCCGACCGGGATGACGGGGCACCCGGTCTCGAGCGCGATGCGTGCGGCGCCGGACTTGCCGACCATCGGCCACAGGTCCGGGTCGCGGGTGAGCGTGCCCTCCGGGTAGACGACGACGCACTCGCCGGCGCGCACTGCGTCGACCGCGGCGTCGAACGCGCCGACGGCGTTGCGGCTCAGGCGTTCGACGGGGATCTGACCCGCGGACCGAAGGAACCACGACAGCGCCTTGTTCTTGAACAGTCCTGACTTCGCGAGGTAGCGGGGCAGCCGGCCGTGGTCGTAGACGAAGTGGGCCGACAGCAGCGGATCGATGTGGGAGATGTGGTTGACCGCCACGATGCAGCCACCCGCCGCCGGGATCTTCTCGCCGTCGATCCAGGTCCTGCTGGCGATCGCGAGCAGGGTCGGCTTCACGATCGGCACCGCGAACGAGAACGCCCAGCCGCGTCCCTGCTGGAGCTTGCGAACCGTCACAGGCTTCCTTCGTCGGTGGGGTCGTCCGGCGCCGGCGACCGAGGGTCGGTAGTGCGCAGCAGGCTACTCCCTCGGGTGGCAGGATCGTCGCTGATGCAACGCCCCCAGTTCGTCGTCCTCGTCCCCGTGAAGGACCCCGACGTCGGCAAGTCCCGACTGCAGGTGCCGCCGCACGTGCGGCCCAGACTCGCCACCGCCTTCGCCCTCGACACCGTCCACGCCGCACGCGAGACCGCCGGCGTCGTCGAGGTCGTCGTCGTCACGGCCGACGAGGGGTTCGCAGCCGTCGTGGCCGAGCTCGGGTTCGCACACCTCGACGACGCGGGCGACCTCAACGAGAGCCTCGCCGCGGCGGCCGGGGCGGTCCGTGAGCGGCACCCGGCGGCCGCTCCGGTGGCCCTCTGCGCCGACCTTCCGTGCCTGCTCGCCCGAGACCTCGCGGCCGCACTGCGGGCCGTGCCCGACGGGGCGGCCGCGTTCGTCGCGGACAGGCAGGGCTCGGGGACGACGATGTACGTCGCGCCGTACGACGACTTCGCACCGGCTTTCGGCCACGCGTCGGCGGCGGCGCACGCGCTGTCCGGAGCGGTGGCGCTGGCGGACGAGCTCCCCACGCTGCGGCACGACGTCGACGACGAGCCGTCGCTGGTCGCCGCGCTGCGGCTCGGGGTCGGCCGGTTCACCCAGGACGTCGTGACCGTCCTCGGCGCCGGCGCCTGACGGATCCCGGACGCGACAGCAGGGGCCGTCCGCTCACGGACGACCCCTGCCGAGGTGGATCAGGACTTCTTGGCGGTCTTCTTCGCCGGTGCCTTCTTGGCCGCCGTCTTCTTGGCGGGTGCCTTCTTGGCCACCGTCTTCTTGGCCGGGGCCTTCTTGGCCACCGTCTTCTTGGCCGGTGTCTTCTTCGCGGGCGCCTTCTTGGCCGTAGCCGCCGTCGTCGTCTTCTTCGCCGGCGCCTTCTTGGCAGCCGTCTTCTTGGCCGGAGCCTTCTTGGCCACCGTCTTCTTGGCGGGAGCCTTCTTCGCCGGCGCCTTCTTGGCCGGGGCCTTCTTGGCTGGGGCCTTCGCCGTCGTCGTCTTCTTCGCCGGCGCCTTCGCCGCGGTCTTCGTGGCCGCCGACACCGTCAGCTTCGGCAGCTTCTTGGCGCCGGACACGACGTTCTTGAGATCCTGCCCGGGGGTGAACTTCGGGACGTTCTTCTTCTTCGTCCGGATCGTGGCACCGGTGGCGGGGTTGCGGGCCTTGCCGGCCTTGCGGACCTTGCGCTCGAAGGAGCCGAAGCCGGTGATGGCGACCTTCTCACCCCGGGCGACCTCGCGGGTGATGGTGTCGAGCACGGACTCGAGAGCGTGTGCAGCCTGCTTGCGGTTCCCCTCGAAGCGAGCTGACAGCTTGTCGACCAGCTGTGACTTGTTCACTTTCTTCCCTTCCGATGAACGATCAGGGCCGAGCTTTTACTCGACTTCTCCTAGGCAAACTAGGCATTCCTGGCGTCGCCCACAATCACCACGCCGCGAATCGCCCGAGAAATCAGGGGGTTTCGCGACGACGGACCCGTCGGAGGGATCAGACGGTGGTCGGCTTCCACGCCGGCCGGGTGGTCTCGAACGACGCGATGTCGGCCTCGTGCGACAGCGTGATGCCGATGTCGTCGAGTCCCTCGAGCAACCGCCACCGGGTGTAGTCGTCGATGTCGAAGCTGTCCTGGATCCGGTCCGGACCGTCGCCGGCCGTGACCGTCCGCGACTCCAGGTCGACCGTGATCTCGGTGCCGGGCTGCGACTCGAGCAGGTCCCACAGCCGCTGCACGACCTTCTCGTCCACCTGCGCGGCGAGCAGCCCCGCCTTGCCGCTGTTGCCGCGGAAGATGTCCGCGAACCGCGGGGACAGCACCACCTGGAACCCGTAGTTCTGCAACGCCCACACGGCGTGCTCCCGCGACGACCCGGTCCCGAAGTCCGGCCCGGCGACGAGCACGGACCCGGCGGCGTACGCCTGCTGGTTGAGGACGAAGCCGGGGTCGTTGCGCCAGGCCGCGAAGAGACCGTCCTCGAACCCGGTCCGGGTCACGCGCTTGAGGTAGGACGCCGGGATGATCTGGTCGGTGTCGACGTTGCTGCGTCGCAACGGGACGCCGACGCCGGTGTGGCGGGTGAACTTCTCCATCGGTCAGCGCTCCTCGAGGTCGGCGGGCGAGGACAGGGTGCCGCGGATCGCGGTGGCGGCGGCGACCGGGACCGACACCAGGTGGGTGCGGCCGCCCTTGCCCTGTCGTCCCTCGAAGTTGCGGTTGGACGTCGAGGCGCTCCGCTCCTGCGGGGCGAGCTGGTCGGGGTTCATGCCGAGGCACATCGAGCAGCCGGCGCCGCGCCACTCGGCACCCGCCTCCTTGAAGATCACGTCGAGCCCCTCCTGCTCGGCCTGCAGCCGCACGCGCACCGAACCGGGGACGACGAGCAGCCGGGTGTCGGGGGCGACCTTGCGGCCCTCGACGATCTGGGCGGCGAGCCGCAGGTCCTCGATCCGGCCGTTCGTGCAGGAGCCGACGAAGACCGTGTCGACCTTGATGTCCCGCATCGGGGTGCCGGCCTCGAGACCCATGTAGGTCAGCGCCTTCTCCGCCGACAGCGCCTGGTCGGCCTCGTCGAAGTCCGCCGGCGACGGCACGGCCCCGCCGAGCGGGACGCCCTGCCCGGGGTTGGTGCCCCAGGTGACGAACGGCGTCATCGTGCTGGCGTCGAGCACGATCTCGCGGTCGAACGCCGCGTCGTCGTCGGTGCGCAGGCTCCGCCAGTGCGCGACCGCGGCGTCCCAGTCGGCGCCCTTCGGCGCCTCGGGCCGACCCTCGATGTAGTCGAACGTGGTCTGGTCGGGGGCGACCAGGCCGGCCTTGGCTCCCCACTCGATCGACATGTTGCAGACCGTCATCCGGCCCTCCATCGAGAGCTCCTCGATGGCCTGGCCGCGGTACTCCACGACGTAGCCCTGGCCGCCGCCGGTGCCGGTCGTGGTGATGAGGCTCAGGATCAGGTCCTTGGCCGTGACGCCGTCCGGGAGGCTGCCCTCGACGGTCACGGCCATCGTCCTGGGTCGGGCCTGCGGCAGCGTCTGGGTCGCGAGCACGTGCTCGACCTCGCTGGTCCCGATGCCGAACGCGAGCGCGCCGAAGGCGCCGTGGGTGCTGGTGTGGCTGTCGCCGCAGACGATGGTCATGCCGGGCTGGGTGAGCCCGAGCTGCGGGCCGACGACGTGGACGATGCCCTGCTCGATGTCACCGAGCGGGTGCAGCCGGACGCCGAACTCCTCGGCGTTGCGGCGCAGCGTCTCGACCTGGGTCCGGCTGACGGGGTCGGCGATCGGCTTGTCCCAGTCGAGGGTCGGGACGTTGTGGTCCTCGGTCGCGAGGGTCAGGTCGGGGCGACGTACCGTGCGGCCGCTGAGGCGCAGGCCGTCGAACGCCTGCGGGCTGGTCACCTCGTGGATGAGGTGGAGGTCGATGTAGAGGAGGTCGGGCTCCCCCTCGCGTGACCGGACGACGTGCTCGTCCCACACCTTCTCCGCCAGGGTCCTGCCCATGCCGCACTCCTCCACTCCATCGTGATCTCGGCTCGTCGTAGCCTACGCCTTGCCATCCACGATCCGAGACGGCAGTATTGACATATGGACAACTCGAGCGGAGTCGGCGTCCTCGACAAGGCCGCCCTCGTGCTGACCGCACTGGAGTCGGGACCGGCCACGCTGGCCGGTCTGGTCGCCAGCACGGGCCTGGCGCGCCCCACCGCCCACCGGTTGGCGGTCGCCCTCGAGCACCACCGGCTCGTGGCCCGCGACCTGCAGGGCCGTTTCGTGCTCGGGCCCCGGCTCGGCGAGCTGTCCGCCGCGGCCGGCGAGGACCGGCTGCTCGCGACCGCGGGCCCGGTGCTGGCCCGGCTCCGCGACATCACCGGGGAGTCCGCGCAGCTCTGGCGGCGCCAGGGCGACCACCGGATCTGCGTCGCCGCGGCCGAGCGCCCCTCCGGCTTGCGCGACACGATCCCGGTCGGCACCCAGCTCACGATGAACGCCGGCTCGGCCGCCCAGGTGCTGCTCGCCTGGGAGGACCCGGACCGGATGCAGCGCGGCCTCCAGAACGCGGCCTTCTCGGCCGCCGCCCTGTCGGGCATCCGCCGCCGCGGCTGGGCACAGTCGGTCGGCGAGCGCGAGCAGGGCGTGGCCTCGGTCTCGGCCCCGGTCCGCTCCCCCGGCGGCAAGATCCTCGCCGCCGTCTCGGTCTCCGGGCCGCTGGAGCGGCTCTCGCGCCAGCCCGGCCGGATGCACGCCCCCGCGGTGCTCGCGGCCGCCGAGCGGCTGTCGGAGTCCCTGCGCCGGGCCGCTGCCGCGGAGTAACCGGCCCGCTGCCGCAGTCCACCCGCCCGAGTTCGGTAGTCCACACGGTTCCGGTCGGCGCGGACGGCCCGTCGGCAGCCAGAACCATGTGGACTACCGCGTCGGGAGGTAGGTGTCGACCTGCTCGTCGGTGAGTCCGTGGACGGCGCGCAGACCGCGCGCCATCGTGGCGAGGTACGCCGGAGCCGGCTGGCCCGGCTCCAGCGCCGACGGGTCGGCGGCGGTGAACGTCAGCACCGGCCGGCCGTCGAGCTCGCCCGTCAGGTGCAGCGTCTCGTAGCGGCCGGGACCGAGCTCGTGGCGTCGCGACGCGAGCACCTCGGTCAGGTCGTGGTCGGGTCCGGGCTCGCGCCACATCTCCTGCTCCAAGACGTCGGAGAACATCCGCCGCGTCAGCAGGTACGCCGTGGCGAGCACCCGGCCGTCACCGGCCGGGTCGTGGAACGCGATCGCGCCGCCCCAGGTGGGCGAGTGCCAGGCGAACACCAACCGGCCCGGCATCACGCAGGGCCGCGTGTCGAGCGCGGGCGACCCGTCGCGGGTGCCCGGGTAGGTGCGGGTCGCACCGGGCGGGCAGCCGCCGAGCAGGTAGCAGTCGAACCGGTCGGGGTCGAGGTTCGAGCCGTACCCGGCGTACCACACGAGGTCGTCGGTCCGGCTCAGAAGAGCGCCTCCTGCTCGATGCCCAGCAGCGTCTGCTTGCGCTCGAGCCCACCCGCGTAGCCGGTGAGCGTGCCGTCGGCGCCGATGATCCGGTGGCACGGGATCACGATCGGGATCGGGTTCTGACCGTTCGCCAGCCCGACGGCGCGCGAGGCGGCGTTCGTCTTGCCGAGCCGGTGCGCGATCTCGCCGTACGTCGCGGTCTCGCCGTAGCCCACGCCCAGCAGCTGCTCCCAGACCCGCTGCTGGAAGTCGGACCCGCGCGGCGCGAGCGGCAGGTCGAACTCCTTGAGGTCGCGGGCGAAGTAGGCCTTCAGCTGGGCGGCAGCCCGCACCAGCAGCGGGTGGGTGTCGTCGCGCTCCCCCAACGGCCGACCGGTCGGCGGTCGGTACGGGGTGAACTCGATCGCGGTGATCGCGTCGCCGTCGGCGACGATCCGCAGCGGCCCGACGGGGCTCTCCATCTCGGTCCACATGTCAGCAATCCTCTCGGGTGGGAGTCTCAGGGGTCAGCGAGTGCCACAGGTGCAGCTGGGCGTAGGACCGCCACGGGCGCCACTCCTCGGCCTGCTCGGCCGCGGTCGCCGGGTCGCGGCCGGCTGCCAGCAGCGCGTCGCGGATGCCGAGGTCGGTCGGCAGGAACACGTCGGGATGGCCGAGCGCCCGCAGCGCGACGTAGTCGGCGGTCCACGGCCCGATGCCGGGCAGCGACAGCAGCCGGCGCCGTACGTCGTCGCGGTCGGCGCCGCGGTCGAGCGCGATGTCGCCGGCGGCCAGCGCGGCGCACAGGCCGGTGAGGGCGCGACCCCGGGCACGCGGCATCGGGAGCTGCTCGGGGTCGAGGGCCGCGAGCGCGTCCGCGGTCGGGAACACGTGGGTGAGATCGCCGTCGGGCGACGCGAGCGGCACGCCGTGCTCGCGGGTGAGCCGGGCCGCCACGGTCCGAGCGCCCGCGACGCTGACCTGCTGGCCGAGCACGGCGCGGACCGCGAGCTCGGGACCGTCGACGTGGCCGGGCACCCGCAGCCCGGGCGTGCGGCGGACGCGCGGGCCCACGAGCGGGTCTCCGGCGAACGCCTCGTCGACCGCGACCGGGTCGCAGTCGGCGTCGAGCAGGCGGCGAACCCGTTCGACGGCGGTACCGAGGTCGCGGAGGTCGCCGAGCCGGAACGTCGCCGGGACCTGGGCGGTGCCGCCGGTGGCGGGCAGGTCGTCGAGCTCGAGCCGTACGGTGCCGACGGCGTGGGGCAGCGCGAGGGTCCGGGCGTACCAGCCGTCGCCGGCACTCTCGACGCCCGGCACGGCGCGAGTCGCCAGGAAGCCGAGCAGGGCCCGGCCGGCGAACGGGGTGCGCACCGCGATCCGCATCGTGACCGCGCCGCTCGTCGTGCCGCGGCCGCGCCGGCCGCGCAGCTGGGTGGGCGTCGCGGCGTACACCTCGCGGAGGGTGTCGTTGAACTGGCGGACGCTGGCGAACCCGGCCGCGAAGGCGACGTCCGCGAAGCCGAGGTCGGTGGTCTCGATCAGGACCCGGGCGGTCTGCGCGCGGCGGGCGCGAGCGAGGGCGAGCGGGCCGGCCCCGAGCTCGGCCGTGAGGATCCGCGTGAGGTGGCGCGACGTGTAGCCGAGCCGGGTGGCGAGGCCCTCGACGCCGTCACGGTCGACGACCCCGTCGCCGATCAGCCGCATCGCGCGCCCGGCGACGTCGGCCGCGACGTCCCAGTCGGGGCTGCCCGGCGTGGCGTCGGGCAGGCAGCGCTTGCACGCGCGGTAGCCCGCGGCCTGGGCCGACGCGGCGCTCGGGTGGAACGTGACGTTGCGGTAGGCGGGCGTGCGGGCCGGGCAGGACGGCCGGCAGTAGATGCCGGTGGTGCGGACCGCCGTGTAGAAGACGCCGTCGAAGCGCCGGTCGCGGGCCTTCACCGCGCGGTAGCAGGACTCGTCGTCGAGTCGGGTGGTCGGCGTCATGGTCCTATCCTGCCCCAGTCCGCCGGCCCACTCTCGCGGGAATCGGACACGGCGACGGAGCCCCTCGCGGGCCGCCGGTGTGCGACCCGTCCCGAGGGGCGGCGGGGGCGATTGAAATTGAGTGCCGCCGCAGCCACAGTGGCCGTCACCAGCAGCGACGCGTGAAGGAGCCCCGATTGGTGAACGACGGCACGACCCCTGGCGGACCCGACCGGACCCGGCTCCCGCTCGACGTCGACACCTCCACCCGGCCGATCCGGCCGGTGCTCACCGAACCCGGCTCCCCCAACGTGGTCGTCGTGCTGATCGACGACATGGGGTTCGGCGCGTCGACGGCGTACGGCGGGCCGTGCGAGATGCCGACGGCCGAGCGGCTCGCCGCCGAGGGGCTGCGCTACAGCCGATTCCACGTCACGCCGCTGTGCTCGCCGACCCGGCAGGCCCTCATGACCGGTCGCAACCACCACTCGGTGGGCATGGGGGTCACGAGCGAGATGTCCACCCCCGAGCCCGGCTACCACGGCTACCGCCCGGCGAGCGCGGCGACGATCGCGCAGATCCTCGGCGGCAACGGCTACTGCACCGCCGCGGTCGGCAAGTGGCACCAGACGCCGCCGGTCGAGGTGAGCCCGTCCGGGCCCTTCCAACGCTGGCCGATGGGCGAGGGCTTCGACTTCTTCTACGGCTTCATGGGCGCGGAGATGAACCACTGGTACCCGCAGCTCTACCAGGGCCGGTACGCCGTCGAGCCGGACCGGCTGCCGGAGGACGGGTACCACCTGTCCGAGGACCTGATCGACAACGCGATCTCCTGGATCGACAACCAGCAGGCGATCACGCCCGACCGGCCGTTCTTCACCTACGTCGCCCTGGGCGCGACGCACGCGCCGTTCCACGTCGCGCACGAGTGGCGCGAGAAGTACGCCGGCCGGTTCGACGACGGGTGGGACGCCCAGCGTGAGCGGACCCTGGCCCGACAGAAGGAGCTGGGCCTGGTCCCGGAGTCGACCGAGCTCGCTCCCTGGGCCGAGGGCGTCCCCCGCTGGGACGAGCTCGACGACACCGAGAAGCGGGTCGCCGCGCGTTTCATGGAGACCTACGCCGGGTTCGCCGAGCACGCCGACGTGCAGGTCGGCCGGCTCGTCGACGCCCTCGACGAAATGGGCGTGCTCGACGACACGCTGATCTTCTACCTGCTCGGCGACAACGGCGCCTCCGGCGAGGGCGGCCCGCGCGGCACGTTCCGCGAGCACCTCGTCGGGCACGGCATCCAGGACGACACCGCGGACATGGCGGCCCGGCTCGACACGCTGGGCGACGCCACGACGTACGGCATCTACCCGGCGGGCTGGGCGCTCGCCATGAACACGCCGTACCCGTGGACCAAGCAGGTCGCGCACCTCGGCGGCACCCGCGACGGGATGATCGTGCGCTGGGGCAACGGGATCGCCGCGCGCGGCGAGATCCGCCACCAGTGGCACCACGTGATCGACGTCCTGCCGACGATCCTCGAGGCCACCGGGCTCGAGGTGCCCGAGACCTACGGCGGCGTGCCGCAGCAGCCCGTCGAGGGGACGAGCCTTCACTACACGTTCGCCGACGCCGACGCCGAGGACCGCCACACGACGCAGTACTTCGAGATGATCGGCAACCGGGGCGTCTACCACGAGGGCTGGACCGCCGTGACCCGCCACGGCATCCCCTGGGAGATGGTCGACACCCCGAAGCGACCCTTCGACGAGGACGTCTGGGAGCTCTACGACCACGCGGCCGACTGGAGCCAGGCCCGCGACCTCGCCGTCGAGAACCCCGCCAAGCTGCGCGAGCTGCAGGAGATCTTCCAGCGCGAGGCCGAACGCTTCCACGTCCTGCCGCTCGACGATCGGGTCACCGAGCGCGAGAACCCCGACGTCGCCGGCCGGCTCGACCTGCACCTCGGGCGATCGTCGTTGTCGTTCGGGCCGCGGGTGGGCCGGCTCAGCGAGGAGGCCGCGCCCAACATCAAGAACCGCTCGCACGTCATCACCGCCGACCTCGAGCTCGTCACCGGCACGAACGGCGTCGTGGTCGCCCAGGGCGGGCGGTTCGGCGGCTGGTCGCTCTACGTCGTGGGCGGCGTCCCGCACTACGCCTACAACCACGTCGGTCGCGACCTGACCGTCGTGCGCGGTGGGAAGCCGATGGTCCCCGGGCGACACGACCTCGTCGTCCGGTTCGCGTACGACGGCGGCCCGCCGGGCAGCGGCGCCGATGTGTCCCTGGAGGTCGACGGCGCGACCGTCGGGTCCGGCCGGATCCCGGAGACCACGGCGTACTACTTCTCCTTCGACGAGACGTTCAACATCGGGGTCGACCGCGGCACCCCGGTGGTCGACGACTACCTGCCGGTGCGCAACCGGTTCGAGGGCCTGATCCACCGGGTGCGGTTCGACCTGGACGAGGTGGCGGACCCCGGCACGGACGACGGACACGAGCGCGCGGTGATGGTCCACCAGTGAGCTCGTGCTGCACCCCGTCGGGAGGCCACGGGGCGGAGCCCGGCGCCTCGGCCGGCGTGAACGCGGCGCGCGGAGTGCTTGAGGCCGTCAGCCGGCCGCGACCCCGATCAGCGCCATCGCGCCCAGCAGGAGGACCCCGACCACGAGAAGCAGGCCGGTCGCGCCGATCCGGTCACGACGGCTGAGCCAGACGAACGTGACGACCCCGCCCAGGCCGGTGAGCGTGAGGACCAGGGCGGCCTGTCCGGCATCCCGCACGGCCAGGTGCGCCACCAGCACCCCAGCCGCCACCAGCGACAGGGCGGTCCGCCGCCACGAGAGGAGCGTGCGCTCGTACTGGTCCTCGAGGTCTTCCTCGAACGGAGGCGCCGTCACAGGACCAGGACCACCAACCCGGCCGCGACCACCACCAGCACGAGGGCCAGCCACGCGAGCGCCGCCGTGCCCGGCAGCGGTCGGCCCAACCGCATCGCGCGCTCGGCGGCCGCCCAGCGCGCCCACGCGACCGCTGCGCCGAGCAGACCGAGCACGACCAGCGTGACGGCCAGCGCCGACTGCACCCCGGCCGGGCCGTCGATCTCGACGGCGTCGAGCGCCACCCCACCCGCCAGCAGCGCCAGCGAGGTCCGGACCCAGGCGAGGAACGTGCGCTCGTTGGCGAGGCTGAAGCGGGGATCGGGTCGCGTTCCCACGGAGTACACCCACGCCGGCCACGGCGTGCGGCCTGACACGTCCGGTGCGCTCACCGGGACATCCTCCGACGGTCCACAGGGCCGACCCTAGCGAGCCGGTGCGTCCCAGCGTCAGGCTGCCACGCCTCGGCCGCGGGGCATCAGACCTTCGCAGGCAGGACCCATGGCCCTAGCCCGGCGGGGGGTCGGAGGACACGCTGTGAGTGGGTCGCAACGGCCCACGGAGCCCGGCAGACCGTCCGGGCCACGGCGTGAGGAGGGATCATGATCGCCGCAGCAGCAATCCTCGTGGTCGTGGCCCTGGTGCTGGGCATCGCGATCCCGCTCCTGCTCCGCTCCTGGGGCAAGGAGGAGTCGCGCGTCGAGGCCCGGCTGCACGACCCGGACGTCCACACCGTCGCCTTCGCCGTCCCGGACGGGGTGGACCCAGCCGTCATCAGGGTGACCCTGACCCGGGCCGGCTTCACGAGCGCGATCGACCGGGTCGGTGACGTCGAGTGCCTGATCGTGGAGTGCAGCGAATCGGATCGGGCGCGGGTGCGCAGTGTCATCGAAGCCGTTCACCTGAGTGGGTTCGACGGGCCAGATCGACCGGTCGGCCACGTGGTGTTCGAGGACGAGCGCTGAGGAAGACCGTCGCCGCGCCCGCCGGCGCACTCGGTGCCTCAGGCGGGCCAGCCCGTGTACCCCTCGGCGAGGAAGGTCGAGCCGGCCGTCGAGCCGGCCACGGTGCTGAGCTCGCCGAGCTGACGTCGTACGTCGAACTCGGTGGCGTCAGGCAGCGTGTGGAGCATCGTCGTCATCCAGTAGGAGAAGTGCTGTGACCGCCAGACCCGGTCGAGGGCCCTCGGCCCGTAGTCGTCGAGCGCATCGGGGTCGCCCTTGACGACGGCTCGCTCGAGGACCTCCGCCAGTACCCGGACGTCGGCGAGCGCCAGGTTGAGTCCCTTGGCGCCCGTCGGCGGGACGGTATGGGCGGCGTCACCGGCGAGCAGCAGCCGGCCGTGTCGCATCGGTTCGGCCACGAAGCTGCGGAACCGCAGCACCGCCCGGTCAGTGACTCGGCCCTCGAGGAGAGTGAACCCGTCCGGGCCGGCGACCCGGGCCTGCAGCTCGGCCCAGATCCGGTCCTCGGACCACTCGGCGACCTCCTCGTCCGGGTCGCACTGGAAGTACATCCGTTGCAGGGTCTCCGTGCGCTGGCTGATCAGTGCGAAGCCGCGCTCGGAGTGCGTGTAGACCAGCTCCGGTGCGCTCGGCGGCGCCTCGGCCAGGATCCCGAACCAGGCGAAGGGGTACTCGCGGAAGTAGTGCCGCCGCAGCCCCTCCGGGACCTCGTGGCGACAGATCGACCGCGACCCGTCGGCGCCGACGAGGTAGTCGCAGCGCACCTCCTGGGCGACACCGTCGGCGTCGGTGAAGAGGATCCGCGGTTGCCGGTCGGTCACGTCGACCACCCGGGTGTCACTGACCCCGAACCGGACGTCGCCGCCGTCCCGGCTGCGAGCGTCTGCGAGGTCGACGAAGACGTCGGTCTGCGGATAGAGCCACGCCGACGCGCCGACCAGGCCTTGGAAGTCGATCCGGTGGCTCTCGCCACCGAAGCGCAGGGAGATCCCGCCGTGCGGGTGCCCCTCACGCAGCACCCGCTCCGACACCCCGGTGTCGACGAGCAACCGGACGCTGTCGGCCTCGAGGATGCCCGCCCGGACCGTGGTCTCGATCTCGTGACGGGTGCGGTGGTCGACGACCACCGAGTCGATGTCGTGCCGCGCCAGCAGGTGGGAGAGCATCAGGCCGGCCGGGCCGCCTCCGACGATCCCGACGGTGGTGCGGGTGACCAGGGGTTCCATCGGGCACTCCCTCTCAGCGTCCGGTGCCGTCGACGAGCGGCACGTCGACCAGGGCGTCCAGGTCGGCGAACCCGAGGCCGAACAGCTCGCGGACGACAACGCCCTCGGGCTCGATCAGGAAGACCGCGAGGTCGGTGTAGACCCTGCTGACGCAGCCGAGCCCGGTCAGCGGGTAGTCGCACTCCGCGACCAGCTTCGACGTCCCGCTCCGCGTCAGCAGGCTCATCATCACGAACGTCTGCTTGGCGCCGATGGCGAGATCCATCGCGCCGCCGACAGCGGGGATGTCGTCCGGCCGGCCGGTGTGCCAGTTCGCGAGGTCGCCGCGCGCCGAGACCTGATAGGCACCGAGCACACAGATGTCGAGGTGACCGCCGCGCATCATCGCGAACGAGTCGGCGTGGTGGAAGTACGACGCCCCCGCCAGCTCGGTGACGGGCACCTTGCCGGCGTTGACCAGGTCCGGGTCGACGTCGTCGCCGTGCGCCTCGGGACCCATACCCAGCATGCCGTTCTCGGTGTGCAGCACCACCCCACGGTCGGGGGCCAGGAAGTTGGAGACCCTGGTGGGCAGACCGATCCCGAGGTTGACGAACGACTCGGCGGGAATGTCCGCCGCAACGATCGACGCCAGCGTGTCGCGGTCGATCCCGGTCGGAGCGGTGCTGGTCCTGGTCATCCGGGGCGTCCTGCTGGAGCCAGGGTGCCGGCGACCTGGACGACCCGGTCGACGTACAGACCCGGCGTGACGACGTGCTCGGGGTCGATGGCGCCGGCCGGCACCACGTCGCGGACCTGGACGACCGTCGTGGTGGCCGCTGCGGCCATGATCGGGCCGAAGTTGCGGGCGGTCTTGCGGTAGACCAGGTTGCCGAGCCGGTCGGACCGGTGGGCGGAGACCAGGGCGAGGTCGCCGGCCAGCGGGTACTCCAGGACGTAGCCCCGCCCGTCGATGTGACGGGTCTCCTTGCCCTCGGCCAGCGGCGTCCCGTAACCGGTGGGGGTGAAGAACGCGCCGATCCCGGCGCCTGCGGCGCGGATCCGCTCCGCCAGGTTGCCCTGGGGCACCAGCTCCAGCTCGACCTCCCCGGCCCGGTACTTCTCGTCGAAGCACCACGAGTCCGACTGCCTCGGGAACGAGCAGATCATCTTCCGGACACGGCCCTCACGGATCAGCGCGGCCAGGCCGTGATCGCCGTTGCCGGCGTTGTTGCTGACGACGGTGAGGGCGGTGGCGCCGCTCTCGATGAGGGCCTCGATCAGCTCGACCGGCTGGCCGGCGGAGCCGAAGCCACCGATGAGGACCACGGCCCCGTCGGGGGTGTCGGCGACCGCCTCCGCGGCGTCGTCGACGACCCGCACCGTGCTCACGGCCGGCTCCTCGCGTTCTCCAGGACGACGGCGAGGCCCTGGCCGACGCCGATGCAGATGGCGGCGACCCCCCAGGGGTGGCCGGACTCGGCGAGGGTGCGCGCCAGCGTGCCGAGGATGCGGGTGCCCGAGGCGCCCAGGGGGTGCCCGATGGCGATCGCGCCGCCGTGGACGTTGACGATCTCGGGGTCGATGTCCCAGGCCTTGACGCACGCGAGCGACTGGGCCGCGAACGCCTCGTTGAGCTCGACGGCGCCGACGTCGCCCCAGGAGATGCCGGCCCGCTTCAGAGCCAGGTTGGCGGCGTCGACCGGGGCGAAGCCGAAGAACTGCGGCTCGACGGCCGACGCTCCCCTACCGGCGATCCGGGCGAGCGGTGCCAGGCCGAGCAGCGTCTCGGCGGCCGCACTGCCCAGCAGCGCGGCCGAGGCTCCGTCGTTGAGCGGGGACGCGTTACCTGCAGTGACCGTCCCATCGGGGCGGAACACCGGCCGCAACCCGGCCAGCTTCTCCAGGGTCGTGTCGGCCCGGATCGACTCGTCGCGGTCGAGGTCGACTCCGGGTACGGCGACCACCTGGTCGTCGTAGAAGCCGCGGTCCCACGCGGCCGCCGCCCGCTGGTGCGAGTGCAGTGCGAACGCGTCCTGGGCCTCGCGAGTCACGCCCTCCCGCTGCCGCAGCTGCTCGGTGGCCTCGCCCAGCGAGACCGTCCACTCGGCGGGCATGGCGGGATTCACCAGCCGCCAGCCGAGGGTGGTCGACACCAGCTTCGCGTCGGTCGTGGGGAACGCCTTCTCCGGCTTCGGCAGCACCCACGGCGCCCGGCTCATCGACTCGACACCGCCGGCGACCACGACGTCGGCCTCGCCGACCGCGATCTGGCGTGAGGCGACGAACGCGGCGTCGAGGCTGGAGCCGCAGAGTCGGTTGACGGTCACGGCCGGCACCGAGGTGGGGAGGCCGGCCAGCAGCCCGGCCATCCGGGCGACGTTGCGGTTCTCCTCGCCCGCGCCGTTCGCGTTGCCGAGCACGATCTCGTCCACGCGCGCGGGGTCCAGCCCTGGCGACCGCGCCAGCAGCTCGCGGACGACGAGCGCGGCGAGGTCGTCCGGCCGGGTCCCGGCGAGCGCGCCGCCGTACCGTCCGAACGGCGTCCGCACGGCGTCGTACACGAAGACGTCGGACTGGGTCATCGCGGGCTCTCCTCGTCGTACTCCTCCATCACGCCTTGCGCGATGGCGAACGCGTGGTTGGCGGCCGGAACCCCGCAGTAGACGGCGGTCTGCATGAGGATCTCGCCGATCTCCTCGGCCGTGAGCCCGTTGCGGCGGGCGGCCACCAGGTGCAGGGCGAGCTCCTCCCAGTGGCCGTGGGCGACCAGAGCCGTGAGCGTGACCGCGCTGCGCATCCGGCGATCGAGGCCGGGTCGGGTCCAGATCCCGCCCCAGGCGTAGCGGGTGATCAGCTCCTGGAAGTCCTCGGTGAAGGCGCTCTTGGTCGACTCGGCACGGTCGACGTGCTGCTCGCCGAGCACCTCGCGGCGGACCGACATCGCTTGGTCGTACTGCTCGTCACTCATCACGCGGCATCCTCGTCCATCAGCGCCTCGTCGAGGGTCGCGGCGGTCGCGGCAGGGTCCTCCGCGGGCGGCAGGTGGCCGCAGCCCGGCAACACCCGGCACGAGACGCCGGCGAAGCTGCGGGCGCCCGCCTCCGCCACCTCGGGGGGAACGACCACGTCCTGGGCACCGGCGAGGACGAGCAACGGCACCGCGGGGCGCCGCACTGCGGCGCCGGGATCCAGATCGGCGAGCGCCTCGCATGCCCAGGCGTACGAACGTCCGTCGGTCCGCGACAACGCCATCAGCAGCGCCGAGGCGACCGCCGGTCGCCGGTCGGCGAAGCCGGGTGCGAACCACCGGTCGGCGGACGACGCGACCATGACCGGCGTCCCGGCGCGACGCACGAGAGCAGCGCGCTCACGCCAGGCTCGTGGCTCGCCGAGGCGCGGTGCGGAGGCGATGCTCACCGCTGCCGTGAACGGTCCGGGATCGTCCGCGAACTCGAAGGCCAGGGTGCCGCCGAGCGAGACACCGGCGTACGCCGTGGGCCTTCCTGCCGCAAGCGCGATCGCCCGGTCGCGGACCACCGCGGCGAGGGTGGGGACCGTGAACGGTCCGGTCGCGGCCGGGCTGCTGCCGTGGCCGGGCAGGTCCCACCCGACGACCTCGAACCGATCGTCGAGCAGAGCCGCGCACTCGCCCCAGAGCGCCGTCACCGCGGTCCCGAGCGACGGGCCGACGACGAGCAGCTGCGCGGAGCCGGCGCCGCCGGCCAGGCGGGAGAAGGCCAGCTCAGGCGTCACCGCGACCTCCTCGGAAGCGCTCGAGGACGACGTCGACGAAGGTGTCGGCGGCACCCAGGTAGGCCGAGGGGCCGCCCGGCCTCGGGTGCTCTCGCTCCGCGAGGAGCAGGCCCGCGGCGGCCTCGGCGCGGCGTGCCATCGCGTCGGTGTCGACCTGGAGCCGGGCGAGCAGCTCCGCGGCCTGAGCGGCCACGACCACCGTCAACCGGAGCAGGCGTCCGAGAGCAGACCACTCCGCGTGCCAGGCTCCCGGCGGGCGGTCGTCCACGGCCTGCGCGGAACACAGGTGGAGCTGCGCCGAGAGCTGCGGCGCCTGGAGCGCGGCAGCGTGAATCAGCGTGGCGAGCACCGGGTTCTGCTTGTGCGGCATGGTGGACGACCCGCCCCGACCCGGCGCCGGCGCCTCGCGCAGCTCACCGATCTCGGGTCGGCCCAGGGTCAGGACGTCGACCGCCACCACCCCGAGCGCGTCGGTGACCTCCGTGAGGGCGTCGCCGACCCGGGTCACCGGCGTCCGCCGGGTGTGCCACGGCAGACCCGGCCAGGTCAGCCCCAACCGATCGGCCAGGACCGCCGCCGCACCGGTCGGATCGGGCACCAGCTCGGCAGCGCGCGACAGGGTGCCGGCAGCGCCGCCGCACTGGACCGGCAGCGAGCGTCGTACGGCGGCGACCTGGTCTCGCGCGTCCAGGACGCCGACCAGCCACTGCGCGGCCCTCAGGCCGAACGTCGAGGGGACCGCGTACTGCGTCAGGGTGCGCCCGGCCATCACGGCTCCGCGGTGGTCGTCGGACAGCTGGGCGAGATCCTCGGCGGCGCGGTCGAGGTCGGACACCACCCGCCCCAGCGCGTCCTTCGCCAGCAGCATCAACGCGGTGTCGAGGACGTCCTGGCTGGTCAGGCCCGCGTGCACCAGCCCGGCGGCGTCCCCGTCGACACGAGAGCGAAGGGCACGCACCAACGGCAGCACCGGGTTGCCGGCGTCCTCGATCCCGGCCTCGTCGAGATCGGGCAGCCAGCCCTCGACCGACCGGACCACTGCCTCGACGTGGGCGTTCGTCGCCGCGCCGCCGTCGGCGAGGGCGGACATCCACGCCACCTCCACGCGGAGCATCGCCGCGACCAGCGCCTCCTCGTCGGCGACCCCACGGGCCCGATGCGCCCCCGGCTCGAGGAGGTCGTTCACGACAGCCCTCGGTGACGGGGGAACGACAGGAACGCCGTCTCCCGCTCGCCCTGCAGGTGGATGTCGAACCGCAGGCTGCCGTCAGGCTCGCGGACGGCGACCTGACGCTCCCGCTCGTCGGCATCGAGCGAGGCGAGGAACGGGTCGGCGTCGAGCACAGCGGCTTCGCCGGGCAGGTACACCCGGGTGAAGAGCCGGTCCAGCAGCCCACGCGCGAACACGGTGACCGCGAAGAACGCCGCTCCACCCTCACGGGTCGGCCCGGGCTCCACGGTGCTGAACCAGTAACGACCGCTGCGGTCGGTGCTGCTGCGACCCCAGCCGGTGAAGTCGCCACCGTCGCGCCGGAGCGAGCCCTCGACCACGGGCACGGCACCGGTCGCGTCGGCCTGCCGGATCTCCACGAGCGCGTCGGGGAGGCCGGCCCCGGCGCCGTCGTACACGAATCCGTGCAGCCGCACCGCATCGGCCCGGCCCGGGGGCACCAGTTCGCGATCGTGGTCGAAGGGCAGGGCGTAGTGGAAGAAGGGGCCGACCGTCTGGCCGGGAGTTGCGACGAGGTCAGGCATGCCCACCATCCTCGGCCTCCAGGTGCGTGGCGTGGTCGCCGGTCAGCACGATGTCCCAGCGGTAGCCGAGCAGCCACTCGTGCTCAGACAGAGCGTGGTCGTACGACGCGACCAACCGTTCGCGCGCCCGCACGTCGGGGATGGACTGGTAGATCGGGTCCAGCGCGAACAGGGGGTCGCCGGGAAAGTACATCTGGGTGATCATCCGCTGCGTGAAGTCGGTGCCGAACAGCGAGAAGTGGATGTGGGCGGGGCGCCAGGCATTGCGGTGGTTGCGCCACGGGTAGGGACCGGGCTTGATCGTGACGAAGGAGTAGCCACCGTCGTCGTCGGTGAGGCACCGGCCGACGCCGGTGAAGGCCGGGTCGATCGGCGCCGGATGCTGGTCGCGCTTGTGGATGTAGCGGCCCGCGGCGTTCGCCTGCCAGATCTCCACGAGCTGGTGGCGCACCGGGCGCCCGTCGCCGTCGACGACCCGGCCGCTCACGCAGATCCGCTCGCCGATCGGCTCGCCGGCAGCCTGGAGGGTCAGGTCGGCTTCCAACGGGTCGACGTCGGACGGCCCGAACACCGGCGCCAGCAGCTCGGCGCCCTCGGGGTCGGCGTGCCGCAGGTCCTTGGTCGGATGACGAAGGAGGCTGCTGCGATACGCGGGGAAGTTGAGCAGCGGCTCGACCCGGCCGGGAGCGGACGCCTGGAGCTCGGCGATCTCCTTGCTGATCAGCTCCTGCGACTCCATGCCAGGAGACTCCCCGGTGCGGAACGGCCGGGTCGATACTAGGCTTTCACTGAGCGGAAGGAGCGTCCATGGCGGGCAACACGTCCCAGCCTGGTGCGACGGTGGTCTCGCGCGCCCTCGCCCTGCTCGGCGCCTTCGACGACACCCACCGCCGCCTCACCCTCACCGAGCTCGCCCGGCGGGCCGGCCTCCCCGTGCCGACCGCGCACCGCCTCGTGGGTGAGCTGGTGCGGCACGGCGCGCTCGTGCGAACGCCGTCGGGCGAGTATGTCGTCGGGCGGCGACTGTGGTCGCTCGGCGTGCTCGCGCCGGTGCAGACCGGGCTCCTGGAGGCGGCGTCGCCGTTCCTGCACGACCTCTACGCCGCAACCCTGGCCACCGTTCACCTCGCCGTCCGCGACGGGACCGAGGTGCTCTACCTCGATCGGTTGTCCGGTCGACGATCGGTCCCGGTGGTGAGCACGGTCGGCTCTCGCCTCCCGCTCTACCCGACGGGTGTCGGGAAGGTGCTGCTGGCGTACGCGCCCGACGAGGTCCAGAGCACCGTCCTGTCGTCCCTGAAGCGGATCACGCCACATACCATCACCCAGCCCGCTCGACTGCGCGCCCAGCTCGATCGCGTGCGGAGCGACGGCTACGCCACCACGGTCGAGGAGATGACGCTCGGCGCCTGCTCGGTCGCCGTACCGATCAGGCGGACGGACGCCGAGGTGGTGGCGGCGCTCGGCATCGTGGTGCCGAACCTCAGGCGCGACCGGCCGCGGCTCGTGGCCGCGCTCCAGGTCGCCGCGCACGGCATCGGTCGCAGCATCGGCGGCGACGCGTGATCGCGCGGCAGGGGGTCAGCGCGGTGCGTGCCCACTGAGGGACTGCCGGCAGCGCACGAGGTAGATGCGCAGGATCTCGGTCTGCCCGGCGTCGAAGCCGTCCAGCATCCGGGCCTCGATGTCGGCCACGTGGTCGTGGAGGTCGTCGAGCACCTGCTGCCCCTCGGGGCTGAGCGTGAGGAGGTACTGCTTGCGGTTCTCCTCGTCCCGTTCCCTCGTGATCAACCCGCGTCCGAGCAGGAACGTCACCATCTCGGCCATCGTCTGGGCGCGCACGAACGAGTTGCGCGCCAGCTCGGCGGAGGTGATGCCGGGGTGCCGCTCGAGGACCGTGAGCGCGGTGTACTGCAGGGTGGTCAGGCCGGCGGCGGCGACCACGTCGTCGAGTTCCCGGCGGACCGCCAGCTCCACCTGCTTGATCAGGTAGAGCAGGGTGATGTCGCGATCGTGCCCAGCGGCCCGGGACGGTGCGGCGCTGGTCACGAACTGGCCTCCGCCCGGCTGTCCACCGAGCTGAGCGCCTGCAGGAGAGCCGACACGAGCACCGCTCCCACCACTCCTCCCACAGCCGTCCGAGTCCGCCCGACCATGGCCATGATGCCGTAGGTGAAGGACCGACTCCATGGGCGGGGATGAGCGGGGCGCGGCCGACACCGATCGACGGGGCGCGGCCGACGGCCAGGACCGGTGCCGAGGAGACTGCTCGCGGGATGGTCAGCGCGGCGGCTGGCCGCTCAGCGAATGTCGGCAACGCATCAGGTAGGTCCGCAGGATCTCGGTCTGGCCGCCGTCGAACCCGTCGAGCATCTTGGTCTCGATGTCGGCGACCGGGTCGAAGAGCTCCGTCGAGGACCCGTTGGCCCTCCGAGGTCAGCGTCAGGAGGTACTGCTTGCGGTTGCTCTCGTCCCGCTCGCGCGCCACCAGGCCCCGGCCGAGGAGATAGGTGACCATCTCTGCCATGGTCTGCGCGCGCACGAACGAGTTGCGGGCGAGCTCGGCCGAGGTGATGCCCGGGTGTCGCTCGAGGACGGTGAGCGCGGTGTACTGCAGCGTCGTCAGGTCTGCGGTCGCCACCACGTCGTCGAGCGCCTGCCGCACAGCGAGCTCGACCTGCTTGATGAGGTAGAGCAAGGTGACGTCGCGGTCACGGGCCGGCTCCTCCGTCGTGCTGGCCAACGGCGAAGATCATCCGGGCACCCCGACCCGTCGTCGCTCCACACAGCCGGCCGAGGCCGGCGTCGGCCGTCGGGAGGACGCCGCGCGGCATGAAGAGCAGGGCCAGGATGAGCAGGACGCCGTACGTCGCGTACTGCATGATCGGCGCCGCCGTGGGCGGCAGCCCGGGCTGGCTGCTGACCGTGTTGAGGACCTGGAGGAGTACCGAGACGACCACGGCTCCGACCACTCCCCCCCAGATCGTCCCGAGGCCGCCGACCACGGCCATGATCACGTAGGTGAACGACTCTAGGGCCGGGAAGGAGTCCGGGCTGACGTAGGGCGTGAAGAACGCCGAGAGTCCGCCGGCCAGGCCGGCGTAGCCCGCCGAGAGTGCGAAGATCGTGATCTTGCTGCGGTCGACCGGCACCCCCGCCGACTCCGCCGCGGTCTGGCTGCCGGCCAGGGCCTGGATGCCGCGACCGAAGCGGCTGTGCACCGTCCGATGACTGAGCAGCAGGACCAGCCCCAGGCAACCCAGCGCCAGGTAGACGTAGGGCAGCTGCCCGACGAAGACCAGGTCGCCGACCCCCAACGGCGGGATGCCGCTGATCCCGAAGGCACCCCCGAGCACGTCGAACGTGCCCATCGCCGCCTGCACCATCAACAGCAGCGCGAGCGTCCCGAAGGCGAGATAGTGCCCGTGCAACCGGAGCAGGGGTACGCCGACGAGCGCCGCGAACGCGGCCGCCACCAGCGGCGCGAGCAACAGCGCGACCAGTGGCGGGAGCTCGAGCCTCGTGGTGCCGACCGCGACGGTGAGCGCACCGGCGGCCACGAACGCGCCCTGGCCGAGGGAGGCCTGGCCGGAGTAGCCCATCAGGAGTGACAGGCCGGTGACCACGATCGCGGCCATGACCATCCGCATGAAGAAGGTCAGGTCGGACAGCACCAGCGGGGCCACGCAAGCAGCGACGCAGACGAGGACCACCAGGACGGTCCGAGGCTGGGGACGAGACATCACTTGGCCTCCTCGTGCGCGAAGCTGCGGCTGCGCGCGATCATGATGACCAGCATCAGCAGCAGGGCCACCTCGGTCTGGTAGGACCCGTTGAGGTAGCCCGCCGTCAGCTGGCCGGCCACGCCGAGCCCGAGGCCACCGACCAGGGTGCGGAGCGGGCTGACCAGCCCGCCGAACACGGCGGCGGCGAACCCGCCGAGAGCCATCGGCAGGTCGGAGTAGAAGGACAGGGCGTTGCTGGGCGCCAGCAGGACACCGGCCAACCCGCCCAGGACACCGGAGAGCCCGAAGGCGACCAGTCCCATGCGACGTACGTCGATGCCGACCAGCCGCGCGGCGTAGGGGTTCGACGCGCTCGCGGTGAGCGCCTTGCCGAGGTAGGTGCGGGAGAAGAACAGCGAGAGTGCCGCGAACGCCACCAGCGTCACGACGAGCACCAGCAGGCGCTGCCGCTCCACCTCGGCGCCGAGGACGGTCGCGAACCCGTCGAGACCGGGTGGTGACACGGGGTCCTGGCCCCACAGCCAGATGATGGCGGCCGAGAACAGCATCGAGACGCCGAGGGTCACGATCAGCGAGATCAGCGGTGGCGTGCCGCGCCTGCCGATGGCGATGACGCCGACGAGCACGCCGACCATCCCGCACACCATGACGGTCACAGCCTCACCCACCACGTGCGGGAGTCGCCCGGCCAGCAGCGACGCGGACAGCATCGCACCGAGCACCGCGAGGGATCCCTGCGCGAAGTTGACGACGCGTGTGACCCGGTGGACGACGACGAAGCCGCTGCCGATCAACGCGAACGAGGAGCCGAGGGCGATCCCGGTGACCAGGTAGGTGACGAACTCGGTCATGCGAGCGCCTCCGCATCGGCCAGGTCGGCAAGCTCGCCGAAGTACGCCTTGTGCACGGCATCGCTCTTCGCGAGCTCGGCACTCGGCCCGGTGACGACGACCCGACCCGCCTCCAGCACGCAGGCACGGGCGCACAGGTCGAAGGCCAGCGCGACCTCCTGCTCGACCAGCAGCACGGCAGTTCCGCGTTCGGTGTTGAGGTAGCGCAGGTGCTCGGCGAGCTCGGCGACCACGATCGGCGCGAGACCGAGGGACAGCTCGTCGATGGCCAGCAGGTCGGGCCGGGCCATGAGGGCGCGGCCGATCGCCACCATCTGCTGCTGTCCACCAGACAGCCGGCCCGCCTTGCGCCGTCGCATTCCGGCCAGGTCCGGGAGCAGGTCGAACACCTCGTCGAGCTGCCGGTTGCGGATCGACCAGCCTCCGAGCAGGAGGTTGTCCTCCACGCTCATGTCCGGGAACATCTGGCGGCCTTCGGGGACCTGGGCCACGGTGCCCTCGACGACGACCGATCCCGACGCCGGCGTGAGCAGCCCGCTGACGGTGTTGATCAGCGTCGACTTGCCGGCCCCGTTGGGTCCGACCAGGGCGACCATCTCGCCGCGGGCGACCTCGAGGGACACCCCGTCGAGGGCGGTCGCCGAGCCGTAACGGACGACGAGGTCACTGATGTGCAGCATGCTCTTCTCCGGTTCCGAGGTAGGCCTTGACGACGGCGGGGTCGGAGGTGACCTCCGCCGGGGAGCCATCGGCGATCACCTCGCCGAGGTCCAGCACCGTGATGCGCTGGGCCAGCGAGGTGACCATGCCGACGTCGTGCTCGACCAGCAGGATGGTCGTGCCCGCGGCGTTCAGCTCGCGGATGAGCTCGGCGAGCTGGGTGCGCTCAGCCGCCCGAAGGCCGGAGGCCGGCTCGTCGAGCAGCAGCAGCCGTGGCCGCCCTGCCAGCGCCCGCGCCACCTGGAGTCGCCGCTGCTGGCCCAGTGGCAGGCCGTCGGCCGGCCGGTTGGCCAGGTCGAGCAGGCCGACGCGGTCCAGGCACTGCTCGGCCTGGGCCGCGGATCTCCCTCTCCTCGCGGCGTTGGGCGGGCGGGCGGAGCGCGGCGGACACCAGGCCCGCCCGCGACCGAGCGTGCGCACCCACCATCACGTTCTGCAGGAGCGACATGCCCGCGAACAGCCGTGCTCCCTGGAACACGATCGCCACGCCCCGCCGGGACCGGATGTGGGGTGGCAGCCGGTCGATGTGCGTCCCGGCCAGGCTGATCGAACCGGAGTCCGGGCGCAGGTGGCCGGCGATCAGGTTGAACAGCGTCGACTTGCCGGCGCCGTTCGGACCGATCACCCCGCGCAGCTCGCCCTCGGCGACCTCGAGGCTCACGTCCCGGTTGGCGTAGACACCGCCGAAGTGCTTCGACACCCGTTCGACCTTCAGCATGATGGCCTCCACGTGAGTTGTTGGTGGGTCTGGCTCGTTGGCGGGTGGGGTTTGGGACGGTGCGGGCCGGACGGCTAGGCCTCCGGCCCGGCCCGCACCGGGTCGTGTGAGAGGTCTACTCGGGCAGGCTGGTCTCGAACGCCTCGAGTGAGTACGGCGTCGCCCTCAGCTCGCCGTCCTCGACCTCGACGATCGCGATCGCGTCCTTGCCGATGCCTCCGTGGTCGTCCTCGGAGAACTGGAACCGGCCGATGGGAGTCAGCAGGTCGAGCGACTCCAGGGCGTCGCGCACCTCATCCCGGTCAGTGGAACCGGCCTCCTCGATCGCGGCGACCAGCAGCTGGATCCCGGCGGCACCGTCGAACGCGAACTGCGGCGGGTAGACGTCGTTCTGCTCCAGCCACGGGTCGGCGAACGCGTCGACGGAGTCCTTGAGCGGCCCGGCCGGCAGCTCGCGCCCCGGGACGGCGATGCTGCTGGTCATCACGACGCCCTCGGCCTCGGCGCCGGAGGGTTCGACGTACAGGTGCGAGGCCTGCGCGCCGGTCATGAGGAGCGGAATGCCGGACCCGGCGAACTGCTTGGTGATGATGACCGGTGCAGGACCAGCGCCCCAGACCAGGAATGCGTCGGGCTTGGCGGCCTTCACCTTCGAGATCGCCGCGGTGAAGTCGGTCGCCGCGACATCGATCACCTCGTCGACGACCACCTCGATGCCCGCCGCTTCGGCGGCCGCGACGGTCGCGGCGTTGCCGTTCGCGCCGTAGGGATCCTCCGACGTGTAGGCGATCGCGAGGGACTCGATCCCCTCCGACTCGAGGTAGTCGACCATCGCTTCGGCGTAGAGCTCGGGAATCGCCACGCACGTGAACGCATAGGCGTTCGAGCCGTCCTTGAAGGCACTGACCGGCCCGAGGGCGATGGTCGGGATCTTGTTGCTCTCTGCGCTGGGACCGATCGCGGTGGAGGCCGCGACGTTGGAGGAGGACAGGATCGCGGTGTAGCTGCGGTCCGCGGCCAGCTGGTTGTACTCGGTCACGGACTGCGGGACCTCGGTCTTGTCGTCCTTGATCGTCACCTCGAGGTCGCGTCCCAGGACTCCACCGTCGGCGTTGATGCGGGCGACCTCCTGCTCGATCGCAGCCTTGTCGCCCGTGCCGAGCGGAGAGAACGGCCCGGTGAGCGGCACGACGACGCCGATCTTGATGGGGCCCGAGGAGCCGTCGGTCCCTTCGGCAGTGCCGCACGCCGCCAGACCGAGCGCGATGGTCAGCGCTCCTGCCACGGTCGGGAGGGTGAGTCTTGTGCTGAACATGGTCACCTCAAAGGAATGGTCCGAGACGTCGGATTTATCAGGAACCCTGATTGTCAGGAATCCTGATGGTGGAGTATGAACGCAGTCACATCTGTCGTCAAGAGGTCAGCAGCAACTTAGCCAGATGCCGCAGCCTGACATGACAAAGCGAGCCCTGGAACGCTCCCCTGGAAGTTCCTGGCCGGAGACCATTGACAGGGTGACGGTGGCCACAGCAGACTGCATCTTTGTCAGGAACCCTGATAACAAGGATGGCGAGCATGACGATCACGGACATCACGACAGCGACCTTCCCACCCGGACAGCTCTACGTCGGCGGCCAGCGACGCGAGGGCGGGAGCGGTGCCCGTCGCGACGTCGTCGACCCGGCCAACGGGCAGGTCCTCACCACGGTGGTGGAGGGCGACGCCGCCGACGTGGACGCGAGCATCCGGGCCGCCCGCGAGGCCTTCGACCACGGACCGTGGCCGAGGATGCCCGCCCGCGACCGCGCCCGCATCCTGCACAAGGTCGCGGACCTGATCCGCGAGCGCGCCGACGACCTGGTCGCCCTCGAGAGTCACGACGTCGGCAAGCCGGTGACGCTCTGCCGCGCGGTCGATGTCGAGACCGCCGCCCAGCAGTACGAGTACTGCGCCGCGCTCGCCCAGGGCATCGACGGCGCGACCCGGTCGACGCCGATCCCGTCCCTGGCATACACCCGGCGCGAACCGCTGGGCGTGGTCGCCGCGATCACGCCCTTCAACTTCCCGCTCATCCTGTCGAGCACCAAGATCGCCGCGGCCCTGGCCGCCGGCAACGTGGTGGTCCACAAACCCGCCGACGACACCCCGCTCAGCGCGCTCTTCATGGCCCAGCTGCTCACGGACGCCGGCGTCCCGGACGGGGTGCTCAACGTGGTCACCGGCAGCGGCCAGGTCGTCGGCGAGGCGCTGCTGCGCCACCCGGGCGTGGACAAGATCGCCTTCACCGGGTCGACCGCGATCGGGCGCCACGCGGCGAGCGTGGCGGGCGAGCACCTCAAGCCGGTCACCATGGAGCTCGGCGGCAACGCCGCCCACATCGTCTTCGAGGACGCCGACCTCGACACCGCCGTCGGCGCGGTGATCAAGGCCTTCGTCTTCAACACCGGCCAGTTCTGCATGGCCGGCCCTCGCCTCCTCGTGGCTCGACCGCTGCACGACACGGTCGTCGGGATCCTCGAGCAGGCCGTGCCGACGGTGCCGATCGGCGACCCCCGCGACCCCGCGACGGTGATCGGCCCGATGGCCGGCGACCGGCAGCTGAAGAAGGTCGAGGAGTACGTCGAGCTCGCCCGCCAGGAGGGCGGCCGGATCGTGTGCGGTGGCGAGCGGCTCGAGCTCGAGGGCGGCTACTACTACAGGCCCACGGTGATCGCGGACCTGCCGGCCGACTCGCGGGTGATCGCCGAGGAGGTGTTCGGCCCGGTGCTCACGGTGCAGGCCTTCGACGACGAGGACGAGGCGGTGGCGCTGGCCAACGGTACGGCCTACGGCCTGGCGGCCGGCCTGCAGACCCGCGACCTGACCCGCGCCCACCGGGTCGCGGCCCGGCTCGACGCCGGGATCGTCTGGGTCAACGACTGGGCGATGCTCGACCCCGCCGTCCCCTTCGGTGGCGTCAAGGACTCCGGCTTCGGCCGCGAGTACGGCCCCGAGGCCCTGGAGTCCTACACCCGCGTCAAGTCCGTCGTCGTCTCGCTCCCCCAGCCCGAGTAGGAAGCCCCATGACCATCACCACCCAGGCGGCCGTCGTCGAGTCCGGCGGCTCCCCCTTCTCCCTGGTCGACGTCGAGCTCGACGAGCCCCGCGCCGACGAGGTCCTGGTCCGGATGACCGCGGCCGGCCTGTGCCACACCGACCTCGGTGTGGCTTCGGGCGGCCTCCCCTTCCCCCTGCCCGGCGTGCTCGGACACGAGGGCGCCGGCGTCGTCGAGCGGGTCGGGTCTGCCGTCATCACGGTCGCACCGGGCGACCACGTGCTGCTGTCGTTCACCTCGTGCGGCTCGTGCGGCAACTGCCGCGGCGGGCACCCGGCGTACTGCGCCACCTGGCTGCCGGACAACCTGATCGGTGGCGCCCGCCGCGACGGGTCGGCCACGATCAGCCGGGACGGCGAGGCGATCGGCAGCCACTTCTTCGGGCAGTCGTCCTTCGCGCGCCACGCGATCGCCGACGAGCGGAGCGTGGTCAAGGTCGACCCGGGCACCCCGCTGGAGACGATCGCCCCCCTCGGCTGCGGCGTTCAGACCGGCGTGGGCGCGGTGTGGAACGTGCTGAACCCCGGCCCCGGGAGCACGGTCGTGGTCGCCGGCGCCGGTGCGGTCGGCCTGTCCGCGGTGATGGCCGCGGCCCTGACGCCGGCGCTCCGGATCGTCGCGGTCGACGTCGTGCCCCACCGGCTCGACCTCGCCCGCAAGCTGGGCGCGACCCACGTGGTCGACGCCTCCACCGAGGACCTCCCCGCGCGGATCGCCGAGATCACCGGCGGCGCCGGCTGCGACGGGGTCATCGAGACGACCGGCAACGTGCAGGTCCTGCGTCAGTCGGTCGACAGCCTCGCCGCCCGCGGCACCGTGGTGGTCGTCGGCGCCCCACCGTTCGGCACCGAGGTGGGCCTCGAGGTCAACGGGCTGCTCGGCGGCAAGCACGTCGTCGGCATCACCCTCGGTGACAGTGAGACCCAGACCTTCATCCCGGTGCTGGCCGAGATGGTCGCCGACGGGCGCCTGCCGGTCTCGGAGCTGATCACCACCTACGACTTCGCCGACATCGAGCACGCGGTCGCGGACGTCAAGAACGGGACGACCATCAAGCCCGTCCTCACCTTCGGCTGAGGCCGAAGCACCACCCACTACCCCAGGAGCACACTTCACCATGGACCTCACCGGAAAGGTCGCCGTCGTCACCGGCGCCGGACAGGGCCTCGGCCGCGCCTACTCCACCGCTCTCGCGGAGGCCGGCGCGGCAGTCGTCGTCAACGACGTGAACGAGGAGAGCAGCTCGTCCGTGGTCGACGCGATCACCGCGGCCGGCGGGCGCGCGGTCGCGGAGGTGGTGCCCGTCGGGACGACCGAGGCGGCCGAGCGGCTGGTGTCGCGCGCCGTGGAGAGCTTCGGCCGGCTGGACGCGATGGTCACGAACGCCGGGGTGCTCCGCGACCGCGTGCTGTGGAACATGAGCGACGACGACTTCGACACCGTGGTCCAGGTCCACCTCCGGGGCACGTTCACCTGCGTGCGCGAGGCGGCCCGGCACTTCCGGGCGCAGGGTGAGGGCGGGCGCGTCATCCTGGCCGGGTCGCCGGCCGGCCAGCGCGGCAACTTCGGGCAGACCAACTACGCCGCCGCGAAGGCCGGCATCGTCGCGATGGCCCGCACCTGGGCCATGGAGCTCGCCCGGGCCGGCGTCACCGTCAACGCCGTGGTCCCCAACGCCGCCACCGCGATGACCGAGACCATCCCGTTCCTCGCGCCGTACGTCGAGCGGATGGCCCAGGGCCTCCCGGTCCCGTCGGTGGTCCGCCGAGCCGCGTCGTTCGGCACCCCGGAGGACGTCGCCGGGCTCATCGTCTACCTCGCCTCGGACGCCTCGGCCGGCGTCACCGGCCAGGCGATCGGGATCGGCGGCGACCGGCTGTCGCTGTGGTCGCACCCGACCGAGGTCCGCAGCGCCTTCCTCGACGGCGGCTGGACCGCCGACGCGATCGCGGAGGCGTTCGAGTCCACGGTCGGTGAGGTGCTGGAGACCTACGGCATCCCCGCACCCAAGCTTCCCGACCTCCAGCCCCAGGACGCGTGAGACGTGCCGGAGCCGTACGAGCCCCACATCGACATCGGGGACCTCACCGCGATCGACGTGCACACGCACGCCGAGACCGACGGCTGCGGGCACTTCTCGCTCCCCGAGGGGCTCCGGGCGGGGGCGGACAGGTACTTCGGCGTCGACGACGGAGGTCCGCCGACGATCGACCAGCTCGCGGCGTACTACCGCGAGCGCCGGATGGCCGCGGTCGTCTTCACGGTCGACGCCGAGGCCGCGCTCGGGCACACCCGGATCGCCAACGAGGCGGTCATCGAGGGCGCGCGACGCAACGCCGACGTGCTGATCCCGTTCGCCAGCATCGACCCCGCGAAGGGGAAGGCGGGCGTGGTGGAGGCACGTCGGCTGGTCGAGGAGCTCGGGGTGCGCGGCTTCAAGTTCCACCCCAGCGTGCAGGCGTTCTACCCCGACGACCGGGCGGTGTACCCCCTCTACGAGGTGCTCGAGGAACTCGGCGTCCCCGCCCTCTTCCACAGCGGCCAGACCGGGATCGGCTCCGGGCTCCCGGGCGGCGGCGGGATCCGGCTGAAGTACTCCAACCCGCTGCACCTCGACGACGTGGCGGTCGACTTCCCGGACCTGACCATCATCATCGCCCACCCGTCGTTCCCCTGGCAGGACGAGGCGCTCGCCGTCGCCTCGCACAAGCCGAAGGTCTACATCGACCTGTCCGGCTGGTCGCCGAAGTACTTCCCGCCGCAGCTGGTCAGGTACGCGAACAGCCTGCTCAAGGACAAGGTGCTGTTCGGGTCGGACTTCCCGTTGATCTCACCGGACCGGTGGTTGGCTGACTTCGAGAAGCTCGAGATCAAGGACGACGTCCGGCCGCGGATCCTCAAGCACAACGCGATCGCCGCCCTGGGACTGGCGGGACCGGGCCTCGGGGAGGCGTCATGAACGGACCCGGCATCGGCAGCTGGCCCGCCCGACGGGCGCGGATGAACCCGTCGACCGTCGCGCTCAGCACCGACGACGAGGACCTCACGTACGCCGAGCTCGCCGCTCGCGTCGAGCACACCGCCCAGGGCCTCCGCGAGCTCGGCGTCTCCCCCGGCGACCGCGTCGCCTACCTCGGCCCCAACAGCATCGACACCTGGGTCTGCTTCTTCGCCACCGCCCGGGCCGGCGGCATCTTCGTGTCCCTCAACATCCGGCTGGCCGCTCCCGAGATCGGCTACATGCTCGCCGACAGCGGCAGCCGGGTGCTCGTGCACGGTCCCGAGTGCGCGGAGCTGGCGGCCGCCGCCGACCCAGCGACCCACGGCGTGGCCCATATGCTGCCCGCCGCAGACCTCCGGCCGTCCGGCCGGGCCGAGACCGAGGCGCACCCGGAGCAGGAGCCGGTCGACCTCGACGACCCGGTGCTCATCCTCTACACCTCGGGCACCACCGGGCGGCCCAAGGGCGCCGTGCTCACGCACGGCAACATCACCTGGAACACCGTCAACCAGCTCGCGCACGTCGACGTGCTCAGCACCGACGTCGCCCTCTGCGTCGCGCCGCTGTTCCACGTCACAGGACTGGGCCAGGTGTCGATGCCGACGCTGCTCAAGGGCGGGACCGTGGTCGTCGTCCCGAAGTTCGACGCGGGCCGCTTCCTCGCCCTCATCGAGCAGCGCGCGGCCACCTGCTTCTCGGCGGTCCCGACCATGCTGCAGATGATGTGCGAGCATCCCGACTGGGACTCGGCGGACCTCTCCTCGCTCCGCTACGTGATCTACGGCGGCTCGCCGATCTCCGAGGAGGTCGCCCGGGCGTGGCTCGACCGCGAGGTCGTGGTGCAGCAGGGGTACGGGATGACCGAGGCCGCACCGGGCGTGTTCATGGCCCTCCCCGGCGGCGCCCCCTCGCGTCCGGTGTCGGCCGGTGTCCCCCACTTCTTCACCGACGTCCGGCTCGACGTGGACGGCGAGATCGTCGCCGGTCCCGGCCCGGGCGAGCTGCTGGTCCGCGGCCCGCACGTCTTCGCCGGGTACTGGAACCGGCCGGAGGAGACCGCCCAGGTCCTCGACGAGGGCTGGTACCGCTCGGGAGACGTGGTCCGGATCGAGGACGACGGCTGGGCCTACGTCGTCGACCGGGTCAAGGACCTGATCATCTCCGGCGGCGAGAACATCTACCCGGCCGAGGTCGAGGCGGCGATCACCGAGCTGGCCGACGTCACGTCGGCCGCCGTGGTCGCAGTGCCGGACCCGACGTGGGGCGAGGTCGGGTGCGCGTACGTCGTGCTCCGCCCCGGCGCCGACCTCGACGAGATCGCCCTGCGCGCGCACCTCGAGCAGCGGCTGGCCCGCTACAAGATCCCCCGCTACGTCGAGCTGTGCGAGGACCTGCCCCGCAACGCCACCGGCAAGGTGCTCCGGGCCGTCCTGCGCGAGCAGGCCCGACACGACCACGCCGCCCCCACCGGACCGACCACCCCTTCCACCGACACCACGGAGACCCCATGACGACGATCGCCCAGCCCAAGGACCTGCTCACCATGATCGGGGACGACCTGGGCTCCAGCCCCTGGCTCGACGTCAGTCAGGAACGGATCGACACCTTCGCCGACGCCACCGACGACCACCAGTGGATCCACGTCGACGTCGAGCGCGCGAAGACCGGGCCGTTCGGCGGGCCGATCGCCCACGGCTACCTGACGCTGTCACTGCTCATCCCGCTGTGGTCGGAGATCCTCGTGATCGAGGACCTGGACATGGCGGTGAACTACGGCCTCAACAAGGTGCGGTTCCCCGCCCCCGTGCCCGCCCGATCGCGGGTGCAGGTGAGCGCGACCCTCGCGGACGCCGAGGAGGTCCCTGGCGGGATCCAGGCCACGGTCGACGCGGTGATGCGCGTCGAGGGCGCCGACAAGCCGGTCTGCATCGCACAGATGGTTCACCGCTACTACAAGAAGGACTCACGATGACCCACCCCGTCTACGACGCCGAGCTCGCCCCGTGGGCGCCGGTGTTCGCCCAGCTGTCGTTCGCCGACATCCCCGCCGCCCGCGCGGGCGAGGCCGACCTCCTGGCCGCACTGCCGCCGTACGACCCGCCCGTCCCGCTCGACGTCGACGAGCTGCTGGTGCCCGGACCGGAGGGAGCGCCCGAGGTGCGCGTGCGCCGCTACCGGCCCGCCGACCACGACGGTCCCCTGCCCGCGCTGGTCTACGTCCACGGTGGTGGCTTCGTCGTCGGTAGCCTCGACCTCTACGACGCCGACTGCCGCCGGATCGCGGCCGAGGTCGGTGCCGCCGTGTTCTCCGTCGACTATCGCCTCGCGCCGGAGCACCCGTTCCCGGCCGGGCTCGAGGACTGCTTCGCGGCCCTGACGTGGGTGGCGGACAGCGCATCGGAGCTCGCCGTGGACCCCGACCGGATCGGGATCGGCGGGGAGAGCGCCGGCGGCGGCATCTCGGCCGGCGTCGCCCTGCTGGCGCGCGACCGTGGCGGCCCGCGGCTGTGCGTCCAGTTCCTCGGGATTCCCGAGCTCGACGACCGGATGGAGACCGAGTCGATGCGCACGCTGGGTGCCGACAGCATCCCGGTCACAACGCTCGCGAACGGCGAGATCAGCTGGGACAGCTACCTCGGTCAGGGTGTGCGCGGAACCGACCAGGTGTCGTCGTACGCCGCGCCGGCACGCGCCACCGATCTCGCAGGCCTCCCGCCCGCGCTGATCACGGCCTACGAGTTCGACGCGCTCCGCGACGAGGACATCGCCTACGCGCAGCGGCTGATGTCGGCCGGCGTGCCGACTGAGCTGCGCGTCTACCCCGGCGCCTTCCACGCCTGCACCTGGCTGTCACAGACCGCGCTGTCCCAGAGGATCCTGGGCGACCTGGTCGACGCGCTGCGGCTCCGTCTCCACACCCAAGTGCCGGTGCCCGAGGGGGTGTGACGCGAGTGCCGGAGCTGCTGTCGAGCGGGCAGGTCACCGCGAAGATCTTCCCGCACCCGCTGAACGCGTGGTACGCCGCCGCCTGGGACCACGAGGTCACCGCCAAAGGCCTGATGTCGCGCACGGTCGCGGGCAAGCCGATGGCGCTCTACCGCACGAAGGACGGCCGGCCGGTCGCCCTGGCCGACGCCTGCTGGCACCGGCTGGCGCCGCTGTCGATGGGCACGCTGATCGGTGACGACGAGGTGCAGTGCCCCTACCACGGGCTTCGGTTCAACTCGGCGGGCCGGTGCACCGCGATGCCGGCGCAGGAGACGGTCAACCCGAGCGCGATGGTGTCGTCGTACCCGACCGTGCAGCGGCACCGCTACGTGTGGGTGTGGCCGGGTGACCTCACCCTGGCCGATCCCGAGCTGATCCCCGACATGCACCAGCTGGACCATCCCGAGTGGGCCGGCGACGGGCTGACCATCGAGGCGCCCTGCAACTTCCAGCTGATCCTCGACAACCTGATGGACCTCACCCACGAGGAGTTCGTGCACGGCAGCAGCATCGGCCAGGAGGAGCTGAGCGAGTCAGAGTTCCGGACCCGGCACGAGGACGACGGCAGCGTGACCGTCGAGCGGTGGATGCTCGACGTGGCCCCGCCGCCGTTCTGGCGCAAGAACATCCGGGACCGCTTCCCCGACTTCGACGGGCGGGTCGACCGGTGGCAGATCATCCACTACTACGCACCGTCCACCATCTGCATCGACGTCGGGGTGGCGAAGGCCGGCACCGGTGCTCGCGAGGGCGACCGGAGCCAGGGCGTCAACGGCTACGTGATGAACACGATCACCCCGAAGACCGACCGGTCGTCCCACTACTTCTGGGCGTTCATGCGCAACTACTGCCTCGACAGCCAGCTGATCACCACCCAGCTGCGCGAGGGCGTGCGCAACGTGTTCGCCGAGGACGAGGCGATGCTCGCGGCCCAGCAGGCCGCGATCGACGCCAACCCGGACCACGAGTTCTACAGCCTCAACATCGACGCGGGCGGCATGTGGGTCCGCCGGATCCTCGACCGGATGCTCGAGGCCGAGGGGCGAGCCCCGGTCAGGTCGGCTGTCGGGTCGGCGCGGTGACCACGGTCGCGCTGCCCGCGTGGAGCGCGGGCCGGGTCGTCGCTGCCACCCCCGTCGCGCGGGACGTGCAGCGGATCACGATCCAGCGCCCAGCGCGCGGCCGGGCGGCGCCGGGGAGCCACGTCGACGTACGCGTCTCGATCGGCGACACGACCGATGTCCGGTCCTACTCCGTCGTCGAGTCCGACGACGAGGGATCGCTGCTGACGATCAGCGTGCTCCGGGTGCCACAGTCCCGCGGCGGCTCGCTGTTCATGCACGGACTGGCGCCCGGCGACGAGCTCGAGATCACCCAGCCGCTGCAGCACTTCTCGCTTCGTCTCGGCGCGCCCCGCTACGTGCTGCTGGCCGGCGGCATCGGCATCACCGCCCTCGCCGGGATGGCCGCGCTCCTGCGGGAGGTCGGTGCCGACTACACGGTGGTCTACGTCGGCCGCAGCCGGGAGCGGATGGCCTACGCCGAGGAGCTCGCCGATCTGCACCGCGAACGACTGGTGCTCCACGTCGACGACGAGCAGACCCCGCTCCGTGTGGCGGACCTCGTGCGGACCATCGACGACCACCCACTGCGCGGGGTCACCGAGCTCTACATGTGCGGCCCGATCCGGCTGATGGACGCCGTACGCCGGGAGTGGGACACGGCCGCTCTCCCCCCGGTCAATCTCCGCTTCGAGACCTTCGGCAGCAGCGGCTGGTTCCAGCCCGAGGAGTTCGTGGTCAGCGTCCCCCAGCGGGGCGTGGAGGCGACGGTCCGGACCGACGAGACCATGCTCGAGGCTCTCAACCGCGCAGGGGTCGACCTCATGTACGACTGCCGCAAGGGTGAGTGCGGACTGTGCCTCCTCCAGGTGGATGGCGTGGACGGTGTCCTCGACCATCGCGACATCTTCCTCAGCGCCACCCAGAAGGCCGGCGGCCGCTCGATCTCGAGCTGTGTGTCCCGGGTCGCCGCGGGGCCCGAAGCCGGGCTGCCCCGAGTCTGCCTCAGCCTGCCCTGAAGCCGTCTTTCGTGCACAGAAGGGCCCCGGCCAGCGTTCGCGCTGATCAGAGCCCTCCTGAGTGTGGTACCCCCGACCGGATTCGAACCGGCGCTACCGCCTTGAGAGGGCGGCGTCCTGGGCCACTAGACGACGGGGGCCAGATGCTTCGACTTGGCTGTCAGACAGCGATCGGAACCCTAGCGAAGCACCGGATTCAGACCAAATCCCGGCTCTCCGCGCGGGAGATCCGGGACTTCGCTGGGATACTAGGACTCGAACCTAGACTAACTGGACCAGAACCAGTCGTGCTGCCAATTACACCATATCCCACAGTCACGAGGCGGCCGCTGCACGACCTCCTCGACCACCGGCAAGAGGTCGGTACGCGACCACCTCGACCACCGGTGAGACCCTTGCGAGCCGAGGCGAAACCTTACACGCGCGCCTCGGGAGCGGCCAAAATGGCCGGGTCCGACCGGGTGGCCAGGCCTAGCCGGCGCGCCGCCCACCACGCGAGCAGCAGATAGGTCAGCGACTGGGTCAGCGTGACCGGGATGCTCCACCAGGTGCCGCCGGTCGGGTTGAGCGCCGAGCCCATGTCGCCGAAGGACAGCGCGATCCCGAACGCCAGCCAGTTGTTGAGCACGTGCATCGCGATCCCGGCCTCGAGCCCGCCGGTCAGCACGACCAGGGTGCCCGCGACGACGCCGAACGCGAACCGGTCGAAGAAGATCGGCGGGTCCTGTGCGCCGTGGGCGAGCGCGAAGAGGAACGACGCCGCTCCGACGGCGACCACCGGGCTGGCGACGAGCCCGCCGAACGCCTGGGTGAGGTAGCCGCGGAAGGCGTACTCCTCGGCTGCGGCTTGGAACGGCGTGAGGAACAGCACGACGAGGAGGAAGCTCCGCAGCGTCGGTGTGAAGTCGTTCAGCTCGCCCGCGACGGAGGTCGCCGCCTGCTGCGGCAGCAGCGCCGACACGAGGATCGTGGCGATCAGCGCGAGGAACGACAGGCCGAAGCAGATCAGCAGGTAGGTCCAGCGCAGCCGCGGGAACACCGAGGACAGCCAGCGCGGGCGCAGACCGTGGAGGAAGCGGACCAGCAGCCACGTCAGGGGGATCAACCCGGCCAGCGCGAGGTTGAGGTAGGCCAGGCCGGCCGGGGTCGGCTGGGACAGGTCCACGAGCCGGGTCACCGACGAGGCGACCTCCTGGCCGCTGGCGGCGTAGTAGACCGCGAACGGCACCATCACCAGGAGCGGCAGCACGAGCAGCATCCCGGCCGCCAGGCACACGATGCCGAGCACCGAGCGCCACTTGCCGGACCAGCCGCCGCGCAGCAGCAGGTGGTAGGGCAGGCCGCCGCGCGCCTGGAGGGCCTCCCCCGGAGGCGGCACCCAGGCGCTCACGCGAGGGCGCCGGCAAGTCGGGAGAGAGTCCGGTCGCGACCGAGCAGCTCGAGGGACTCGAAGAGGGGCGGCGACACCTTGCGGCCGGTCGCCGCGATCCGGACCGGGCCGAACGCGTGACGGGGCTTGAGCCCGAGGCCCTCGACCAGTGCCTTCCGCAGCGCCTCCTCGATCTCGGCGGTCGACCAGTGTGCGAGCCCCTCGAGCGCGTGGTGGGCCGCCTGCACGACGTCCCGGCCGGCGTCGTCGATGACGTCGTGCCGCTCGAAGTCGGCGTCGCTGACGAAGAGGAAGCCGAGCATGTCGACGGCCTCGGTCAGCTTGTTCATCCGCTCGGCCACCAGCGGCATCGCGAGCTCGAGCAGCCGGGCGTCGCTGTCGTGGACCGGGTCGCCGACGACCCCGGCGGCCTTGAGGTAGGGCAGCACGCGGTGGGTGAGGTCGTCGATCGAGAGCAGCCGCACGTGGTCGGCGTTGATCGCCTCGGCCTTCTTGAGGTCGAAGCGCGCGGGGTTCGGGTTGACGTCGCCGATCTCGAACGCGGTGACCATCTCGTCGAGGGTGAAGACGTCACGGTCCGGCGCGATCGCCCAGCCGAGCAGGGCGAGGTAGTTGAGGAGCCCTTCCGGGAGGAAGCCGGCGTCGCGGTAGTGGAACAGGTGGGCTTCGGGGTCGCGCTTGGAGAGCTTCTTGTTGCCGTCACCTGTCACGAACGGCAGGTGGCCGAACTCGGGCACCACCGAGGAGACGCCGAGCTCGACCAGCGCGCGGTGGAGCGGGATCTGGCGCGGCGTGCTGGAGAGGAGGTCCTCCCCGCGCAGCACGTGGGTGATCTCCATCAGCGCGTCGTCGACCGGGTTCACGAGCGTGTAGAGCGGGTCGCCGTTGGCGCGGCAGAGGGCGAAGTCGGGGACGAACTCGGTCTCGAACGTGATGTCGCCGCGCACCAGGTCGTGCCAGGTGATCGAGCCGTCCGGCATCCGGAACCGCACGACCGGGGCGCGACCCTCGGCCTGGAACGCCGCGACCTGGTCGTCGGCGAGCTCGCGGCAGAACCCGTCGTACCCCTGGACCTTGGAGCCGGCGGCCCTGCGCCGCGCCGTGACCTCCTCGGTCGTGCAGTAGCAGTCGTAGGTGAACTTCGACTCCGCGAGACGAGCCAGGACGTCGCGGTAGAGCCCGGTCCGCTCGGACTGGCGGTAGGGGCCGTGGGGTCCTCCCACCTCGGGGCCCTCGTCCCAGTCGAGGCCGAGCCAGCGCATCGCCTGGAGCATCCCGTCGTAGGACTCCTGGGTCGAGCGCTCCTTGTCGGTGTCCTCGACCCGGAAGACGAACGTGCCACCGTGGTGGCGGGCGAAGGCCCAGTTGTAGAGGGCGGTCCGGGCGAAGCCGACGTGCGGCGACCCGGTCGGCGACGGGCAGAACCGGACGCGCGGGCGGGGGGACGTCATCGCTTCACCACCGGGTTCGTGAGGGCGCCGAGGCCGGCCACGGACACCTCGACCTCGTCACCGACCTGCATCGGGCCGACGCCGTCGGGGGTGCCGGTGAGGATGACATCGCCCGGCAGCAGGGTCATCACCGCGGAGATCTTCTCGACCAGGGTGGGGATGTCGAAGATCAGGTCGCGGGTGTTGCCGTCCTGCTTGAGGTCGCCGTTGAGGTGGGTCTGCACCGCCAGGCCGTCGGCGAACGCCTGCGGGTCGAGGTCGGTCTCGATCCAGGGACCGAGGGGGCAGAACGTGTCGAAGCTCTTGCCCCGGGTGAACTGCACGTCCGCCCGCTGGAGGTCACGGGCCGTCACGTCGTTGCCGATGGTGTAGCCGAAGATCACGTCGGTCGCCTGGGCGGCCGGGACGTCGCGGCAGATCCGGCCGATCACGACCGCGACCTCGCCCTCGAAGTGCACGTTCTCGCTGATCGACGGGTAGGCGATCGGCTCGCCCGGCCCGATCACGCTGGTGTTCGGCTTGATGAACATCAACGGCTCGGCCGGCACCTCGTTGCCCAGCTCGGCGGCGTGGGCGGCGTAGTTGCGACCGATCCCGATCACCTTGCTGCGCGGCAGCACCGGCGCGAGCAGGCGGACGTCGCCGAGCCGGTGCTGCTCCTGGGTGACCTCGATCCCGACGTACAGCGGGTCGCCCGTGAGCGCCACCACGACACTGTCGTCGGACGGCTGGCCGTACTCGTCGACGTCGCCGGTGATGACGCCGTACTGCGGGTCGTCGCCCGTCGTGAACCTTGCGATACGCACGGTGCCGACCCTATCGAGGCGGGGTCTACCCTCCCGACGCGGCCACGGCGGCCCGCAGCGAGGCGAGGGCCCGGTCGACGTCCTCGGGCGTCGTCGACCAGTTGCTGACCGAGATCCGCAGCACCGCTCTCCCCTGCCACACCGACCCGCTGGTCCACGCGGTGCCGTCGGCCAGCATCCGGTCGACGACCTCGAGGGTGCGGGCGTCGTCACCGAACGCCGCGCAGACCTGGGTGAACTCGACGTCGTTGAGGATCTCGGCGCCCTCGATGCCCGCGATGCCGTCGGCGAACTGGGCGGCGCGCGCGGCCAGCCCGTCGACGAGATCGGTCACGCCCTGCCGGCCCAGCGCTCGCAGCACCGCCCAGACCGGGACACCCCGGCCGCGACGGCTGAGCTCGGGGACCTTCTCGAACGGGTCGCCGGTGGCGTCCTGGATGAGGTACGGACCGACGATGGACATCGCGGCGCGCAGCGCGGCCGGCTCACGCACGATGGCCAGCCCGCAGTCGTAGGGGACGTTGAGCGTCTTGTGGGCGTCGCTCGCCCACGAGTCGGCCGCCTCGTAGCCGCGGACGAGATGGCGGTGGCGCGGTGACGCCCCCGCGAACAGCCCGAAGGCGCCGTCGACGTGCACCCACGCGCCGTGCTGGTGCGCGAGGGCGATCGCGTCCTCGAACGGGTCGTAGGCGCCGGAGTGGACGTTGCCCGCCTGCAGGGCCACCACGGTCGGCCGTCCGTCCCCGACGGCCAGCGCGCGGCCGAGGTCCGCGGCATCCAGCCGACCCTGACGGTCGGCGGCGACGGGCTCGGGGGCGCCGAGGCCGAGGTACCGCAGCACCAGGTCGACCGAGTCGTGCCGCTCCTCGCCGACCAGCACCCGCACGCCCGGGGACCCGACCAGGCCACGCTCCGCGACGTCCCAGCCGGCGCGGGTCAGCACCGCGTCGCGGCCGGCCGCGAGGCACGTGAAGTTCGCCATCGTGCCCGCCGGTGACGAAGCCGACCGCGCTCCCCGCGGCAGGCCCAGCAGGTCGACCACCCACTCCTCGGCGACGTCCTCCACCGCCGTCGGTGCCGGCGTCACCGCCCGCATCGCGGCGTTCTGGTCCCAGGCGGCGGTGAGCCAGTCGGCGGCCAGCGCCGCGGGGTGGGTGCCACCGATCACGAAGCCGAAGAAGCGGCCGGACGGCATCGCCGTCAGGCCCGGTTCGAGCGCGCCGGCGAGCAGGTCGATCACCTCGGCCGGGTCGGTCGGCCCGTCGGGCAGGTCCCGGCCGAGCCGCTCGACCAGCTCGGTGGCCTGCGCCTTCGGTGGCACGTCGCGGGTCGCGAGGCTCTGCAGCCAGTCGAGCGCGTGGGCGTGGGCCCGGGCGAGCGGTTCCCGCGCGGCGGGCTCGGCGTCGGACACGCGGACATCCTCGTACCCTCGTGCCGTGCCCGTCGAGACCCTGGAGCCCGCCGTCTGGCGCCCACTGGCGGCGGCCCACGCCGCCCGGTTGGCGCCGTACGTCGAGCCGCACCTCGCGCGCCGCCGGGCCGGCGAGCGGCACCCGGTGCACGACTTCCTCTTCTCGTACTACTCCCAGCGTCCCGCGCAGCTGCTGCGCTGGCACCCCGGGCACGGGGTCGCGCTGGCGGACGCCCCCGAGTACGAGGGGCTCAAGGGCTACTCGCAGGGCCGGGTGTCGGCGGCGTACGTCGCCTCGCAGCGGCCGCTCGTCGAGTCGATCCACACGCTGCTCACCGCGACCGCGGCGCGGCCGGCGCACACCGGCTGCTTCGGGCTGCACGAGTGGGCGATGGTGTACCGGGCGGACGAGACCCGCCACCCCCAGCCGCTGCGGCTCGGGTCCGCAGGCACCGACACCGTGGTCGAGCAGCACCGGGTCGCCTGTTCCCACTTCGACGCATTCCGGTTCTTCACCGACGAGGCTCGCCCCCGCAACGCGCTCGACCCCGGCCCCGACGACCGGCCGGCCTTCGAGCAGCCCGGCTGCCTCCACGCCGGGATGGACCTCTACAAGCACGCGTTCCGGCTCACACCCCTGGTGTGCTCGGACCTGGTCGCCGACTGCTTCGAGCTCGCCTGGCACATCCGCGAGCTCGACATGCGGGCTGCGCCGTACGACCTGACGGCGTTCGGGTTCGAGCCGGTTCGGATCGAGACCCCCGAGGGCAAGCAGGAGTACGCCGCGGCGCAGCGGGCCTTCGCCGAGCGCGGGGCCCCCCTGCGGGCCCGCCTGATCGAGGAGTGTGCGCGGCTGCTGGGCCATCAGTAGCCAGACGCGGCACCGCGAACCATTCACGCGTCCGTCCCCGGCGGTTACCGTGGGGGTCCAGAGCACCCTCTGCAGCTGCGCATGCCACGTGCCTCGGTGCGGATCGTGTCCCGACCGTGTGGAGGGACCATGAAGCGCACCACGCTCGCACCATCCCTGGCCGTGACGTTGGTCGTCGGCCTCGGCGCCGCGCTCTCACCGCTCACCGCGCGGCACGGCGACCACGCGCCCGGTCTCGAACCCTCGTCGGGCTCGTCCCGGATGGGCACCACGCCGTCGGTGCGTGACATCACCCTCCACGTGGATCGCCGACGACAGGGCCTCGGGTCCTACTCGAACACGTGGGGCGACAGTCTCGTCCTCGACAAGAACCGCGACGGGAACCCGGACGTCCTCCTCTCGTTCCACGAGCAGCCCTGGGAGATCTGGCTCGGGAACAGTCGCGGGGGGTTCAGGTTCGACCGGGCCCTGCCCAGCACCGATCGTCACGGCTGCGCAGCGGCCGACTTCGCGGGTCCGGGCGGCACACCCCCGGACGGGCGGCCTGACCTGTACTGCGTCCGGGGCGCCAATATCGGCACCGTCTCGAGCAAGAGGAACTCGCTGCTGATCCAGCAGCGGGACGGCGGCTTCAAGGACGTCGTGACCTCCTGGGGTGCCGAGGACCCGTCGGGGCGAGGGCGAACGGTGTCGATCCTCCGGGTCCGCGGCGAAGGATCGCGACCCAGCCTGTTCGTGGGCAACGCGGAGCCCGTTCTGCATCCGAGCAAGGACCACATCTTCGTCAACAAGGGCAGCCGGTTCGTGCAGAGGCGCACCGGCGGACTGCCCTCGGTGCAGCACACCTACTGCTCGTCGACCGGAGACTTCGACCACGACGGCAGGCAGGACTTCCTGTCGTGCTCCTACTCCCTACGCCTGTACAGGAACCGCACGACCCCAGGCGGGCCGGTGTCGTACCGGGAAGTGGCGGCAGCCGAGGGCCTCACGGCCAAGCGGCGGATGGACGCCGGACTGGTCGACCTGAACCGTGACGGCTGGCCGGACCTGGTGACCGTCTCGAGGACCAGGTTGACCGTTCATCTCAACTCACGGGCCTCGCCGCACTTCCCACAGGCGAACTTCCGGTTCCCCCTGACCGCCGGCCGCACCTTCTGCGCGGGTCGCGCCAACCGTGACCATGCGCTGGACCTGCTCGTCGTCCAGCAGCTCGCCTCCCCGACGGACCGACGTCAGCAACGGGACTGGATGCTGATCAACTCCGGGGCGGGAGACCAGTTCACGGCGCTGCGCGTGCCGCAGCCGCCGATGAGGAACCGCCGCAACGGCAACGGTGACAGCTGCACCGCCATCCCCGGCTACCGCGGGAGCCGTGCGGCGTGGACGATCAGCAACGGCATGCTCGTGCCTCGCCCCGATCAGACGGGCCTGCTCCGTCGCGGCTACCGCCAGCTCGTGATCCTGGCTCCGTAGCCCCCGCGACGCTCGCCCGCGACCCCGGACGTCGGTAGGTGCGATTACGGTGGCCGGGTGACGGACGAACGGATCCTGGCGAACTTCCTCACCGACGACGGACGGCTCCACACGATCCCGTCCAGGCGGGCCAAGCTGCTCGTGGTCCTCGACCACCTCGCGCAGCGGTTCGAGCCGGGCCGGGTCTACAGCGAGTCGGAGGTCAACGACCTGCTGGCGACCGCCCATCCCGACGTCGCCGCGCTGCGCCGCTACCTCGTCGACGACCTCTTCCTCAGTCGCGAGGACGGCCGCTACTGGCGGTCCGGCGGCACCGTCGATGTCTGAGACGACGGTGTCCGGGCCGGCCGAGCCCACGGTCGTGGAGGGACGCGACTTCGACGACGAGGACTGGTACGGCGACGAGCTGGGCGCGGCCCGGTTCACCGACTGCACGTTCACCGACGTCGACCTCACCGAGGCCTCGACCCGCGGCGCCGTCTTCGAGCGGTGCACGTTCTCGAACTGCCGCTTCAACTCCTCGACGCACGAGGCGACGGCGTTCGTGGCGTGCGAGTTCGCCCGCTGCAACTTCTTCGACGCGACGCTCGAGGGCTGCAAGCTGGGCGGCTCGGTCTTCATCGAGTGCACGCTGCGGCCGCTGCGGGTCGTCGGCGGGCAGTGGGGCGGCGTCACGATCCGCGGGAGCAAGCTGGACAAGCTCGACCTCAGCGGCGTCGACCTGCGCGAGGCCGACCTGTCGATGTCCGACCTGACGGGCACGGTGCTGCGCGGCTGCCGGATGGACGGCGCCAACCTCCGGGAGACCCGGCTCGGGGACGCCGACCTGCGAGGCGCCTCCCTCGACCGGGTCGACCTCGCGGCCGCCCAGCTGCGCCGCACCAAGCTCGACCTACCCGGCGCCGTGCTGCTCGCGGAGCTGCACGGCGCTGACGTGGACACCTCAGCCTGAGCGGACGCGGAGTCCGGCGAGCACGAGGTCGACCCCGGTCGCGAAGTCACGCGACGGAGCCGTCCCCATCGGGTCGCTCTCGATGGCGCCCGCGCTGCCGGCCTGGCGGTGCAGCTGCTCGTCCATCGTGTGGCCGAGCACGTAGTGGAGGAGGGTGCGGGACGCGACGGCGGCGAGGTCGGCGGGAAGCCCGCCGTCGACCAGGACGGCCACCAGCTCGTCGTACGGCGCCCGTCCGCCGAGCCCGAAGGCGCGGGCGGTCGCGACCACCTCGGCGCCGTCGCGGTAGGCGAGGCAGGAGTCGCGCAGCGCGTGGCACGCCACCCTCGCGCGCTCGTCCCAGGCGGCGTCCGGCAGCGCCCGGGCTCCCCGGGCGAGCAGCTCGTCGGCGACCGCCGCGAGGAGCGCCTGCTTGTTCGGGAAGTGGTGGTAGAGGGCGCTCGGCTGCACTCCGAGCTCCGCCCCGAGCCGGCGCATCGTGAGGTCGGCGAGCCCGTAGTCGTCGAGCACGGCGAGCGCTCGGGCGACGACGTCCTCCCGACGGTGACGCACGTGACCCTCCTCTCGCCGGGGGCGCGTTGACCACGCCTCGGCCGACACCCTAACCTGAACGCCGTTCAGGTCAGCCCCTCCCACCACAGAAGAGACCACGATGAACCGTCGCTCCCCCGCCACCGACGTGGCCCTCGTTGCCGGCTTCGCGGCCCTCATCGCCGCCGTCGCGATCCTCCCGGACATCAAGACCGGCGTGGGCGTGCCGTTCTCCCTCCAGACCTTCGCGGTGCTGCTCGCCGGCGCCTGCCTGGGACCGGTCCGCGGCTTCCTCGCGGTCGTGCTCTACCTGGCGGGCGGGGCGATCGGGCTGCCGATCTTCTCGGGCGGCGCCGCGGGCGTCGGGCACTTCACGGGCCCGACCGCCGGCTACCTCGTCGCGTTCCCGCTGGCCGCCGCGCTGTGCGGCTACATCGTGCAGCGCAACCGTGAGCGCGCCACCGCCTTCTCCCTCGTCTTCACCGCCGGCCTCCTGAGCAGCTTCCTCTTCATCCACACGCTCGGCCCCCTCAACCTGGCCTGGCGGGCCGACCTGTCCGTGCAGGCCGCGTTCCTCTTCGACACCCAGTTCTACCCGGGTGACATCCTCAAGAACGTGCTGATGGCACTGGTCGCGACCTCGGTGCACCGCGCCTTCCCCGACCTGCTCCCTCGCCGGTCGCGAGACGCGGAGCGCGAGCCGCAGCCCGCGTGAGCCGGATCGAGCTCCACGACGCCCGGGTCTGCGCCGAGACCGGCCGCGGCGAGGTGGAGATCCTCGCGCCCACCACTCTCACGCTCACCGAGTCCCGGATCGCCCTGATCGGGCCGAACGGCTCGGGCAAGTCGACCCTCGCTCGACTGGTCAACGGCCTGGTGACGCCCCGGACCGGACGAGTCGTGGTCGACGGGCTCGACGTCGCCCAGGAGGGCCGGGAGGTACGCCGGCGCGTGGCGTTCGCGTTCACCGACCCGGCCGCGCAGCTGGTGATGCCGACGGTCGTCGAGGACGTCGCGCTGTCGCTGCGTCGCCGTCACCCGGACCGTGACGACCGCACCCGGGCCGCGCGCGCGGTGCTCGACCGCTACGGGCTCGGCGACCTGGCCGAGCGCAGCGTGCACTCGCTCTCCGGCGGCCAGCGGCAGCTGCTCGCGATCGCCGGCGTGCTCGCGACCGACCCCGAGGTCCTCGTCGCGGACGAGCCCACGACGCTGCTCGACCTCGCCAACACCCGCCGGGTCGCCGACCTGCTGTTCTCGCTCCAGCAACAGCTGCTGCTGGTCACCCACGACCTCGACCTCGCGCTGCGGTGCGACCGCGCGCTGCTCCTCGACGGCGGCCGGGTCACGATGGACGGCGATCCGGGCGAGGTCGTCGACCGCTACCGGGCGGGCGTCCTGTGAGCCACCTGATGGGCGCCTACCAGCCCGGCACGACGTTCCTGCACCGGATGCCGGCCGGCGCGAAGCTGCTGGCCATGGCCGTGATCAGCCTGGCCACCGTCGTCTACCGCTCGCCCGCCACCTCGCTCGCGCTGCTGGCCGCGGCCGTCGGACTGCTCGTCGTCGCCCGGGTGCGACTGGCGCTGCTGCTGCGGACGCTGCGCGGGCTGTTGCTGATGATGGGCCTGATCACGGCGTACCAGGTCTGGCAGGAGAGCTGGCAGCACGCCGTGACCGTCGTCGGCGCGCTGGTCGGGCTGATCCTGCTCGCCACCGTGCTGACCGTGACCACGTCGGTCGATGAGCTGCTCGACACCATCACGCGCGGCCTCGGCCCGTTCCGCCGGTTCGGCGTGGACCCGGAGCTGGTGGCGCTGGCGTTCTCGCTCATGATCCGGGGCATCCCGACGACCATCGAGCTCGCCGTCGAGACCCGGCAGGCGGCCATGGCCCGGGGCCTGGAACGCAACCCGCGGGCGCTGGTCACGCCGATGGTGATCCGGACCGTCGCGCATGCGCGCGCCACCGGCGAGGCGCTGCACGCCCGCGGGGTCGGCGACTGACCGAGCCGGAGGCGGCTCCGGGCAGCGGTCAGGTCGCGGGACCCGGCAACCGCGGCCAGTCGGGGTGGCAGGACGCCCCGCTGCACGTGAGCAGCGAGCGCGCCCGGTCCCGCACCAGCCGCAGCACGTCGGCGTAGGCCCGCGTACCGACGAGGTTGTCGACCTCGGAGGGGTCGAGCCTCCGGTCGTAGAGCTCCTCGTAGGCCGAGCCGGAGCCGTCGTCGGGGTACCGCGCGTAGGTGTAGCGGGCGTCCCGGTAGCCGCGGTAGGCCCAGTCCGGCGCGTACTGGGTCAGGGCGCCGGTCTGGAGGATGGTGGCCGCGCGCGGCGCGGCCGCCTGCCGGTCGGTGAGGACCTCGCGCAGCACGACGCCGTCGAGCGGGTACACCGGGTCCGCGCCGGCCACGTGCACGAAGGTGCGGGTGAGGTCCGGGGTGGTGACCAGGTGGTCGACGCTGGCGCCCTGGAGCACCCCGGGGCCGCGGACCAGGAGCGGCACGCGCACCGAGCCGTCGTACGGCAGCCGCTTCCCGACGTACCGATGCTCACCGAGGAGGTAGCCGTTGTCGGAGGTGAACACGAAGAGCGTGCGGTCGAGCTCGCGCAACCTCCGCAGCTGTGCCACCGTCGCAGCGACCGAGCGGTCGACCGCCTGCAGGGACTCGATCCGCCGCTGGAACAGCCGCTGGATGTCAGCCGCGTCCCAGGAGTCGAGACCGCGCAGGAAGGCGGGCTTGTCGGTGCCGCCGTCCTGGTTGAAGGACGCCGACGACAGGTCCGGCGCGGGGACGCCGCGCAGGTCGCCCCAGTCGCGCAGCGCGGGCCGGGGCGGTGCCCAGCAGCCCTCGCCCTCGCAGCCGGGCAGCCGCGACTGGTGCGGCGCGACGTGGGACACCCAGAGGAAGAAGGGGACGCGGTCGCGGCGCTCGAACCGCCGCAGCACCTCCTTGGTGGACTGCGTCAGGTGCTGCGTGACGTAGCCGTTGCGGACCCGTCGGAGGTCGCCGTCGTGCCAGGTCACGAACCGTTTGTAGGAGTAGATGCCCCGCACCAAGGGGTCGTGCACCGTCCACCCACCCTCGGCGCCGGTGCGCGCCGGCGTGTAGCCGTTGAGGTGCTTGCCCAGGAACGCCGTGCGGTAGCCCGCGCGGCGCAGCCAGTGCTGGACCCGGCTGCGGCGGTCGAGGGCCTGGTAGCCGCCTCCCGGGCCGGCGTTCGACCACACCCCGCTGTTGTGCGACTCCAGGCCGGTGAGCAGGGCGGCTCGCGCCGGGCAGCACAACGGGTTCGGGGCGATCGCGTCCGTGAACGTGGTGCCGTGCCGCCCCAGGAGTCGACGCGTCTGCGGCATCCAGCGCAGGTCGGAGACCGCCATGTCGTCGGTCAGGACCAGCACGATGTTCGGGCGCGAGCCGTGGGCAAGCGCCAGCGCCGCCGGGCGGCCCTCGTCGGAGGTGGCAGCGCGCGCGGCGGCATCGTCGGTGGGCGCCTGCAGCGCCCCGAGAGCCAACCCCAGCAGCACGAGTGCAGCGAGGACTGGGCGCGCCCGGCCCGGCGGTCGGACGGCCATCCGCAGCACCCTAGGGTCCGCGGCCGGAATGCGTCCCCGGTGTGGTGGAACCGTTGACCGGCCGTGTACGGAAGTCCTCAGTCCTCGTGGTGGCGGCGCAGGCCGTAGGTCAGTGCGTCGACGAGCGCGCCCCACGACGCCTCGATGACATTGGCGCCGACCCCCACCGTGACCCACGAGGACGCGCCGTCCGTGGTCTCGATCAGGACCCGGGTGATCGCGTCGGTGCCGTGCCCCTGGTCGAGGATCCGGACCTTGTAGTCGATCAGCTCGAACTTCGCGACCTCCGGGTAGGCCTGGCCGATCGCCTCGCGCAGGGCCTGGTCGAGCGCGTTCACGGGGCCGTTGCCCTCGCCGGTCACGACGTACCGCACGCCCTCGGCTCGCAGCTTCACCGTCGCCTCCGACAGCGCCTCCTCGCCGGGTCGGGTCTCGGTGATGACGCGCCAGGACTCGACGTCGAAGTACGACGGTCGCCGACCCTCGGCCTCCTCGACGAGCAGCAGCTCGAAGGACGCGTCGGCGGCCTCGAACGTGAAGCCGCGGGACTCGAGCACCTTGACGCGGTCGGTGATCCGGGTGACGAGGTCGCGGTCACCGGAGAGGTCGAATCCGAGCTCGCGGCCCTTGAGCTCGATCGTGGCCCGGCCCGCCATGTCGGAGACCAGCAGCCGCATGTCGTTGCCGACCCCGACCGGGTCCATGTGCTGGTAGAGGTTCGGGTCCACCTTGATGGCGCTCGCGTGCAGCCCCGCCTTGTGGGCGAACGCGCTCGTCCCGACGTACGGCTGGCGGCTGGCGGGAGGCACGTTGGTGACCTCGGCGACCGCGTGCGCGATCCGGGTCGCCTCGGTGAGCAGCCCTGCGGGCAGCACGGACCGGTCCAGCTTGAGCTCGAGGTTGGCCACGACGCTGACCAGGTCGGCGTTGCCGGTGCGCTCGCCGTACCCGTTGATCGTGCCCTGGACGTGGGTTGCGCCCGCGTCGACCGCCGCCAGCGTGTTGGCCACCGCGCACCCGGTGTCGTTGTGGCAGTGGATGCCGGCCCGGACGCCGGTGGTCTCGATCACGTCGTGCACGACGTCGGCGACCCAGCCCGGCAGCATCCCGCCGTTGGTGTCGCACAGTGCGACCACCGAGGCCCCCGCGTCGTACGCCGTGCGCAGCACCTCCAGGGCGTAGTCACGGTTGGCGCGGTAGCCGTCGAAGAAGTGCTCCGCGTCGAGGAACACCTCCTGTCCCTCGGCCCGGAGGTGGCTGACGGTGTCGCGGACCATGGCGAGGTTCTCCTCGAGCGTGGTGCGCAGTGCGAGGTCGACGTGCCGGTCGTGCGACTTGGCGACCAGCGTCACGACGCTCGCGCCGGAGTCGCGCAGCGCGGCGACCAGCGGGTCGTCGGCCGCGGCGACGCCGGCACGCCGGGTGGCTCCGAACGCCGCGAGCTTCGCGTGCCGCAGGTCCAGCTCGGCGCGGGCCCGCCGGAAGAACTCGGTGTCCTTGGGGTTGGAGCCGGGCCACCCGCCCTCGATGTAGCCGACGCCGAGCCCGTCGAGGTGCCGCGCGATGGTGAGCTTGTCGGCGACGGAGAGGTTGAGTCCCTCCTGCTGCGCGCCGTCGCGCAGGGTCGTGTCGTAGACGTGGAACGAGCCCTGGAGGTCCATCTCTGCTCTCCGGTCGCTGGTGGGGTCGCTGGTCGGGCAACAAAAAACCCCTCGTGGGTACGAGAGGTCGGCGCGTCGAGGTGGTCGACGCGCTAGCGAATGATGATGACGGTGCGCTGGTGCATGTCCGCCAGTGTGCCACGCGCGGGCGGCCACCGGGTCGGGTTGTCTCATCCCGCGGCACGAGGCACGACTCGGCTCGAATGAGGCACGACTCGGGCCGAATGGGGCACGACTCGGGCCGAATGGGGCACGACTCGCGCTAGGAGAGCGGGTCGCCGATCGGGGACCAGTCGGTGCCGCGGTCGGTGGCGAGCACGCCGAGACCGAGCGCCGCCCCGACGACCAGGACCCACGCCACCAGCCACGGCACGAGGGTCCGGCAGAGCGGGTTGACCATCCGGGTCAGCGGGCCGCGGAACCGGGAGCCGCCCGGGCCGAGCCACAGCGCCAGCACCGTGACCAGGCCGCTCGCGAACAGCGTCACCTGGTCGCTCGCGGCGAGCGCGTAGCAGATCAAGCCGCACGCCAGCCCGAGGCCGAGGCTCCACAGCAGGAGCAGCGCCGCGCCGGGGATGGCCTGCACCGCGTGCCAGGGCGAGGCGATCAGCAGCTGCGGGCCGTCGTACCACCTCGTCCCGCGGAGGGTACGGCGAGCGCCGGCCGCGGACGCGGCGAGCGAGGCGCCGCGGAAGAGCCAGGTGAGCAGCGCGAGCACCGCGAGCGCCAGCCACGGGTAGGCCGCGACCGCGACCGCGCCGCCCAGCCCCAGGCCGGCGAGCAGCAGCGCCCGGCGGGTGCGCTCGGCGAACGTCGCCCGTGGCGCGGGCAGGTCCTCGTCGAGGAAGCGGGTGCCGCCACCTCCGTCGTCGCCCTCGTCGTCGTCGAAGAAGCTGACCGTGCGCTCGTGCGACGTGGCTGCGATCGCCAGCGGCACCGTGAACGGGTCGTCCGGCGGCGCGGCCGGTGCCGGCTCGGCCACGACCGGCATCGGGCCGCCGACGGCCCAGTCGCGGATCCGGTCGAGCGTCGGGCGGCGAGCCGGGTCGGGATCGAGCGCCGCGTCGACGACCCGGCGCAGGTCGTGGGGCAGCCCGGTGAGGTCGTGCTCGCCGCGCCGGACCCGGTCCATGATCGCCATGGACGGGCCGCGGCCGAACGGTGGGTTCCCGGTGCCGGCGAACGCGACGGTCGCGGCCCAGGAGTGCACGTCGGAGGCCGTCGTGGCGTCGTCGCCGTGGAGGATCTCGGGCGCGAGGTAGCCCGGCGTGCCCAGCAGCCAGCCGGTGTGGGTGAGCCTCGGGTCGTCGGCGACCCGGGCCAGCCCGAAGTCGATCAGGATCGGCGTCCGACCCTCCATCAGCACGTTCGACGGCTTCACGTCGCGGTGCAGCACACCGACCGCGTGGACGGAGGCGAGCCCCTCGGCGAGGCACTCCGCGAACCAGCGGAGGTCGTCGCCGGTGATCGGACCCTGCTCCGCCACGTGCTCGTGCAACGACAGCCCGGGGACGTAGCGGGTGGCCACGAACGGGATCTCGCCCCACGGGTCGGCATCGACGATCTCCGCGATCCATCGGCTACGGATTCGGGAGAGGGAGTTGACCTCGCGGGCCAGCCGGGCCCGGGCCTCGTCGTCTCCGACGATGTGCGGCCGCAGCACCTTGAGCGCGACCCGGTGGCCGTCGTCGCGTCGGGCGAGGTGAACGACACCCATGCCACCCTCGCCGAGCCGGGTCAGGACCCGGTAGCCGCCCACGCGGATCTCGGCCGGCGCCGACTCGGGGCGCGGGGATGTCGTCACGCGGCCGAGCGTACTTCGGCGCACCGCGGATCCCCGGGACGTCGCGGGCGACCGGTGACCGACCCACGCCCTTAGGTTAGCCTTACCTGCTGTGAGTACGTCGCACGCGACCGTCGTGCCGGGGACCCCGGCCCGCGCTCCGGTCCCCCGCCCTCCGAGGCAGGGATCGCTGCGCGGGATCGTGCTGCTGACGCTCGCGCTGAGCGCGGCCGGCGTGCTGGGGCTGATGGTCGGCAGCCGGGCGATCGGACCCGGCGCCGTGCTCTCGGCGCTGTTCGACCCCGACGGCGGTGAGATCTCCACGATCGTCCACGAGCTGCGGTTGCCGCGAACCGTGCTGGCGATCATCGTGGGCGTCGCCCTCGGGGTGGGAGGCGCCCTGATGCAGGGCCACACCCGCAACCCGTTGGCCGACCCCGGCCTGCTCGGCGTGACCGCCGGCGCGTCGTTCGCGGTCGTGCTCGGCATCTTCGTCTTCGGCGTCACCAGCCTGACCGGCTACGCCTGGTTCTCGCTGGCGGGCGCCGGGCTGGCGGCCGCGGCGGTGTTCGCGATCGGGTCCACCCGCGGGGGACCGAGCCCGGTGACGCTGGTGCTGGCGGGAGCGGCCGTCAGCGCGTTGCTGTTGTCGTTGACCCAGGCGATCGTGCTGCGCGACATGGAGACCCTCGACGACTTCCGATTCTGGAACGTCGGCTCGACAGCGGGCCGCGACTTCGACGTCGTCGTCCAGGTCGCGCCGTTCATCCTGGTCGGCCTGCTGCTCGCTGCCATCAGCGCCCCGAGCCTGAACCTGCTCCAGCTCGGCGACGACGTAGCCCGGTCGCTGGGCATGCACCCGACCCGCCACAAGGTGCTCGGCATCACCACCGTGATGCTGTTGACCGGAGCGGCCGTCGCCGCTTGCGGTCCGATCGCCTTCGTCGGACTCGTGGTCCCCCATGTGGCCCGGTTCTACGCCGGCGTCGACTACCGCTGGCTGCTGCCGTACGCCGCGTTGATCGGTGGACTGCTCATGGTCCTCGCCGACGTGATCGGGCGGGTGGTCGTGCGTCCCGGGGAGCTCCAGGTCGGCATCGTGATGGCACTGGTCGGCGGCCCGGTCTTCATCTACCTCGTCCGCCGGACCCGGATGGTGTCGCTGTGACCACCCTCGCCTCCACGCTGCGCGTCGGTCCCACCTCCTGGCTGGTCCCGGTGCGCGCCGGCCTGGTGACCGCGGTGTCGATCGGTGTGCTGGCCGTGCTCGTGGTGCTCGACCTGGCGTTCGGCGACTTCGAGATGCCGATCGGCACGGTGGTGTCGACCCTCCTCGGCGGCGGCGACCCCGCCTCGACGTTCATCATCCACGAGCTGCGTCTGCCGCAGACCATGGTGGCGATCCTCACCGGCATGGCACTCGGCCTGGCCGGCGCACTCACCCAGACCTTCGCGCGCAACCCGCTGGCCTCGCCCGACATCCTCGGGGTCACCGAGGGTGCCGCGGTCGGCGCGGTGTCGGTGATCGTCCTGAGCGGTGCGTCCGGGTTCGGGGGCGGGCTGGTCTCCGGGACGTTGCAGACCATCGGGCTGCCGATCGCTGCCTTCCTCGGGGGGCTGTCGACCGCCGTGGCCCTCTACCTCCTCTCCTGGCGGCGCGGGATCGACGGTCAGCGACTCGTGCTGATCGGGATCGGCCTGGGTGCCACACTCAGCGCGCTCGTGTCGTGGCTGTTGGTGAGCGCCCGGATCCAGGACGCCGCCAGCGCACAGGTCTGGCTCACCGGGTCACTCAACGCTCGCGGCTGGGAGCACGCGATCCCACTGATCGTCACCCTCGCGGTGCTGGTCCCGCTCTCCCTGCTGCTGGTTCGCCACCTCAACGCGCTCCAGCTCGGGGACGACAGTGCTCGCGGGCTCGGCACCCGGCTCCAGACCACCCAGGTGCTCACGCTGATCGCGGCCGTCGGCCTCACCTCGGTCGCGGTCGCCGCCGTCGGTCCCCTGGAGTTCGTCGCCTTCGTCGTCCCGCAGATCGCGCTTCGACTCACGGGGGGCTCCCGGCCCCCGATGCTGGCGTCGATGACCTTCGGCGCCTGCCTCGTCGTGTCCGCCGACCTGATCACCCGCGTGGTGCTCCCGTTCCCGCTGCCTGCCGGACTGGTCACGGCCGCTGTCGGTGCGCCGTACCTCATCTGGCTCCTGCTCCACACCAACCGGAAGGTGACCGCATGACGTCACGACTGAGCGCCCGCGGCATCACCGTCGGCTACGGCGGCGAGCCGGTCGTCCACGACCTGACGGTCGAGATCCCCGACGGCCAGGTGACGACCATCGTCGGGCCGAACGGCTGCGGCAAGTCCACCCTGCTGCGCACGCTCGCCCGGCTGCTACCGCCCTCGTCGGGCCAGGTCGTCCTCGACGGCGCCCCGATCACCTCGATGGGGACCCGCGACATCGCGACCCGGCTGTCCCTGCTGCCCCAGAGCCCGATCGCGCCCGAGGGACTGCTCGTGCGCGACCTGGTCGGCCGTGGCCGTCACCCGCACCAGCGCTGGTTCGCCCAGTGGTCGCGGCAGGACGAGGAGGTCGTCGAGGCCGCGTTGGCCATGACCGACACCTCCGACCTGCGGGACCGACCGCTCGACCAGCTCTCCGGTGGTCAGCGGCAGCGGGCGTGGATCGCGATGACCCTGGCGCAGGACACCGACCTGATGCTGCTCGACGAGCCGACGACCTACCTCGACCTCGCCCACCAGGTCGAGGTGCTGGAGCTGGTCTGCCGGCTCAACCGCGAGCGGGCGCGCACCGTCGCGATGGTGCTGCACGACCTCAACCTGGCAGCGCGCTACAGCGACCTGGTCGTCGTGATGCACGAAGGCCGGATCGTCACCCAGGGGTCGCCCACAGAGGTGTTCACCACGGAGATGCTGAGCGACGTGTTCGGGCTCGAGGCCGAGATCCTCCCCGACCCGCGCACAGGTCTCCCCATCGTGGTGCCCGTCTCGTCGTCGGCCAACCCGGCCGCAGCCGCGATCAGCACCGCTGCGCTCGCCGGCTGACCTCCCCGTACCGGGAGCGTCCCAGACGTCGTACCTGCGCGAGCTCGCAGGCTGGCTCACCGAGGACCGCGACGTCACCTGAGCCCGTTGTGGCTGATCGTTCCCGAGGTCAGGCGTCCGCGCTCGGGACCTCGGTCGCCGGGTCGCCGTCGGCCGCGGCCGCCAGCTGCGGGACGTAGCGGTCGAGCACGTACGGGATGCTCAGCGGAGTCACGAAGCTGTGGGCGACGTAGTAGTCGCCGTCGGCGTCGCTGATGTCGACCCAGCGACCCTCCTCGTGGGCCGTGGTGCCTTCGAAGACCTGCTGCACCTGCTTGTCGGCGGCGAGGTCGAGCCACACCACGGCGCCCACGTCGCCGAGGTCGCTGGTGCGCTCGGCGCTGAGGGAGATGCCGAACTCGCTGTCGTCCGCGTCCGTGATGATCGGCGGAAGCGCGAAGCCGAGGTCGACCAGCATCCGCGATCGTGGGTCCTCCGGCCCGTAGATGAACAGGCCCTCGTACGGCGTGACGACCGCTGCCGTCTGGCCCCCGAACTCCGGGTGCGCCTCCGCCTCCTCGGTGATCCGGGCCTTCACCTGGTCGATCACCTCCTGCACGGCGGCCGGCTGGCCGACTGCGGTGCCGATGGCGAGAGCAGCCTCGTCCCACGGCGTGCCGTAGTCCGCGTAGTCCCCGTTCTGGGCGACGGTCGGCGCGATCTTGCTGAGGAGGTCGTACTCCTTCTGGGTCAGTCCGGAGTACGTGCCGATGATCAGGTCTGGTTGCAGGGCGGCGACCTGCTCGATCTCGACGCCGCTGGTGTTCATCAGCAGGGTCGGTGGCTCGGCGTCGCCGAAGGCCTCCTCGGCCCAGGAGTAGATGCCGCGCTTGCTCTCCTCCCCGAACCAGTAGCTGACCCCGACGGGCACGATGCCGAGCGCGAGCAGGGTGTCCTGGTCGGTGAGTCCGACGCAGACGACCCTCTCCGGGGCCGCCTCCACCGTGGTCTCGCCGTACTTGTGCGTCATGGTGACCGGGAAGGCGCCTTCTTCGCCACGGCCCTGGGGTGCGTCCGTGGACGGGGTTGCGGCGCCACTGTCGTCGGAGCCGCAGGCGGCGACGGCGGGCATCACGGCCAGCGTGGCCAGACCGGCCAGGACGGAGCGTCGGGTGGGGTTCATCGGTCTTCCTTGTCTGTTGGTCGGCAGGCGCCGGGTCAGCTCGGGTAGGTGCGCGGTGCCTCGCCGGCCGTGGCCTGCTCGAGCATCGGCGTGAGCTCGTCGAGGACGTGCTCGAGGCTCAACGGGGTGATGAAGTAGATGGCTCCCGCGAGCACCTCGTCCGTGTAGACGGCGCGGTTCTCGCGCACCGCGGCAAGGTCGGGGATGGTGCCGAACTCCTGCAGGTCGGTGAAGTTGTCCGGGTTCTCGGTGGCGAAGACGATGACGTCGGCTTCGATCTTTCCGACGTTCTCGGCGGAGATCTGCGCCTGGTAGCCGTCGGGCGAGAACTCCTCGAGGCCGGTGGTGATCTCGAACCCGAGGTCAGTGAGGAAGTCGGTGTTCAGGCCGTCTGGGTAGACGTAGAGGTTGCCGTCGTACGGCGCACCCTGCGAGAAGGTCGCGGACAGCCCCTCCCACTCGGGATGCTCCGCCGCGACCTCGGCGTACTGCGCCTCGATGTCGTCGACCAGCGCCTGGCCGTCCTCCTCGCGCCCGAGCCCGCGGGCGACCTGCAGCGTCTGGTCCTGCCAGGACGAGAAGTAGCCCGGAGACCCCTTCACATTCGTCACGGTCGGCGCGATCGCCGACAACAGCTCGTAGTCCTTCTTGGTGATGCCGGCGTTGGTGCCGACGATCAGGTCCGGCTCCAGTGCCGCGATCTTCTCGAACTCGAACCCGTTGGACGTCGTCAGGACCTCCGGCTCGGCGTCACCGAGTAGATCCTGCGCCCAGGGCCAGGTGGCGAAGGGCTGCTCGCCGTACCACTCGGTGACCGCGACCGGCGTGACACCCAGCTGGAGCAGCGTGTCCTGCTCGGTGAGCCCCACCGATACGACCCGGGTCGGCTCCTGAGGGATCGTCGTCTCCCCGAAGGTGTGCTCGACGGTGACCGGGAACGCGCCGCTCCCGGTGGCGGCGGACGGACCTGTGGTCGGCTCCGGCTCGGCGCCGGCGCAGCCCGCCAGGGCGAGCACGGCGAGCGCGATCGCTCCACGGAGCATGAACGAACGAGGCACGCTGAACCCTTTCTTTAGGTAAGCCTAACCTTAGCCTGCCGCGCTGGCAGCCGGTCCAGGGGGTGTCCCACGGTTCGTACTTCCCACGAGGCCCGCGGCGCCGTGGTCCTGACGCCGGGTCTCACCGCTCACCGGTGCCCCGGCGGTTACGCTGCAGGCTCCCGCCGCCGACCGTGAGGACCCTGCGTGAGCCCCGAGCGTGACCGAGCCCAGCCCGGCCCCGTGGAGGCGGCGACCTACGTCGCGTTCTCGCGCACCTGGGAGGCGGCGTCCCGCATCTCACCGGTGCCGAAGCCCCGGCTGCAGCAGCGGGTCCTGGAGTACTTCCGTTGGCTCTGCCGCCGGATCGACCCGGCCGTGGTCCTCGAGATCGGCGCCCACGAGGCGTCGTTCAGCCGGTGGGCAAGGGAGGCGCTGCCGAACGCGCGGGTGCAGGCCTTCGAGGCCAACCCGCACGTCCACGCGAAGTACGTCGACGAGGTCTCCGCCGCCGGGGTCGACTACCGCAACCTGGCCGTCGGTCCGGTCACCGGCGAGCTGGAGCTCAACCTGCCGCTGGAGATCGCCGGCCAGCCGAGGACGCTCGACAGCCACATGGCGTCGCTCGCGATGCACCGCGAGTCGGGCGACTCGGTCACCGTGACCGTGCCCAGCGTGCGGCTCGACGACCACATCGACCTGGTGGACGACCAGCGCGCGGTGGCGTGGATCGACGTCGAGGGCGCCAACGACGCCGTGCTCCAGTCGGGCCCGGGCGTGCTCGACCGGCTGGACGCCGTGCACATCGAGGTCGAGGGCAAGCCGACCTGGGAGGGCCAGTGGCTCGACACCGACGTCGCCCACCACCTCGCCGGGCACGGTCTGGTGCCGGTCGCCCGCGACCTGCAGAAGCCCTACCAGTACAACGTCATCTACGTGCGCTCGCGGCTGGTGCGCCAGCCCAAGGTGATGCGCAAGGCCGCGGAGATCCTGCAGCGCGACTGAGGTGACAGCCGTCAGCAGACGCTGACTCGATCGCGTCAGCAGACGCTGACTCGATCGCGTCAGCAGACGCGGTGCATCCAGCCGAACGTGTCCTCGGCGCGGCCGTACTGGATGTCGACCAACGACTGCCGGAGCTTCATCGTGAGCTCGGTCGACGCCGGTGCGGGCGACTCCCCCGCCGCCGACTTGAGCGTGCCGACCGGGGTGACCACCGCCGCCGTGCCGCAGGCGAAGATCTCGACGATCTCTCCCGACGCGACGCCCGAGCGCCACTCCTCGAGGGAGAACTTGCGCTCCTCGACCTGGTGGCCGAGCTTGCCGGCGAGCTCCATGATGCTGGCGCGGGTGATGCCCTCGAGGATGGTCCCGGTCTCGGGGGTGACGATCCGGCCGTCGGCGTGCACGAAGTAGAGGTTCATGCCGCCGAGCTCCTCGATGTAGCGGCCCTCCTGAGCATCGAGGAACACCACCTGGTCGCAGCCCTGGTCGATCGCCTCCTGCTGCGCGACCAGCGAGCTGGCGTAGTTGCCGCCGGTCTTGGCGGCTCCCATGCCGCCGCGCCCGGCGCGGGTGTACTCCTCGGTGAGCCACAGCGTCACCGGCTTCACGCCGCCCTTGAAGTAGGCGCCGGCCGGGCTCGCGATCACCATGAACGTGACGTGCTGGGCGGGACGGACGCCGAGGAACACCTCGGACGCGAACATGAACGGCCGCAGGTAGAGGCTCTTCTCGCCCTGGCTGTCGGGCACCCACCGCTGGTCCTGCGTGACGAGGGCGTCGACGGCGGAGACGAAGTGCTCGACCGGCAGCTCCGGGAAGGCGAGCCGGTGGGAGGAGCGCACCATCCGGGCGGCGTTCTCCTCCGGCCGGAACGTCCAGACCGAGCCGTCGGCGTGCCGGTAGGCCTTCATGCCCTCGAACGTCTCCTGCGCGTAGTGCAGGACGGCGGTCGCGGGGTCCAGCGTGAGCGGGCCGTACGGCGTGATCCGGGCGTCGTGCCAGCCGGCCGCGGGCGTCCACTCGGCAGTGAACATGTGGTCGGTGAAGTGCGTGCCGAACCCCGGGTTGGCGAGGATCTCGGTGAGCCGGTCGTGGGGCACCGGCTGCGGGTTCGGGGTCGTGCTGATCTGGATCGAGCTGGCCATGGGGGTCAACCTATCCGAGGGTCTGGCGCCCTTTCGAGGGCGCAGGACGGCGTCAGGCGAGGCGAGCTGCCACGGCGTCGCCGACCTCGGAAGTACGACGACGCCGGCCCGGTACTCGCTCGGCGAGGTCGTCCACGACAGCCTGCTCGACGCGGGCCGCGGAGTCGGCGTACCCGAGGTGGTCGAGCAGGAGGCTGGCGGAGAGGATCGCGGCGGTCGGGTCGGCGATCCCCTGCCCGGCGATGTCGGGGGCGGAGCCGTGGACCGGCTCGAACATCGAGGGGGCGGTCCGGTCGGGGTTGACGTTGCCGCTGGCGGCGAGCCCGATGCCGCCGGTGACCGCGGCCGCGAGGTCGGTGATGATGTCGCCGAAGAGGTTGTCGGTGACGATCACGTCGAACCTCGCCGGGTCGGTGGTCATGAAGATCGTCGCGGCGTCGATGTGGAGGTAGTCGACCTCCACCTCGGGGAACTCCCGCCCGACCTCGCCCACGATCCGCGACCAGACGGCGCCGGCATGGACGAGCACGTTGGTCTTGTGCACGAGCGTGAGCCGACGGCGGGGTCGCGCGGCCGCCCGGGCGAACGCGTCGCGGACGACCCGCTCCACGCCGTACGCCGTGTTGAGCGAGACCTCGGTGGCGACCTCGTGCGGGGTGCCGACCCGGATCGAGCCGCCATTGCCGGTGTAGGGCCCCTCGGTGCCCTCGCGGACCACCACGAAGTCGACGTCGCCGGGGTCGGCCAGCGGCGACGTCACCCCCGGGAAGATCCGAGACGGCCGCAGGTTGACGTAGTGGTCGAGCGCGAAGCGCAGCTTCAACAACAGGCCTCGCTCGAGGATCCCGGGCGGCAGGTTCGGGTCGCCAGGTGTGCCGCCGACCGCACCGAGCAGGATCGCGTCGTGCTCGCGGATCTCCGCGAGCACCGAGTCGGGCAGCACCTCGCCGGTCGCGAGGTAGCGCTCGGCGCCGAGGTCGTAGCGGGTCTGCTCGAACTTGGCGTCCGGCACCGTCTCGAGCACCTTGAGCGCCTCGGCCGTGACCTCGGGCCCGATCCCGTCGCCGCCGATGACCGCGATCCGGTGGGAGTTCGTCATGGGGTCCGACCCTAGTTGTCGTCGGGTGGCTCGCCGCCGTTGTCCCGCAGGTCGAGCGAGGCCTGGACGGCCTCGTGGCTGCGCGGGTTCTCGGGGTTGTGGCTGGCCGGCCCCCAGTCGGGGTACATGTCGTACATCGGTCCTTCTCCTGGCTACGTCGAGTGCATGATCAGTGGGCTGATCGGTGGGTGACGTCACCGCGGCGGGTGGGGTCGACGGAGGCTCACGGATCGCGCGAGGCGTCGGACCGGTTCGGCGGGGAGGCGGGTCGCGCGGTGCTGCCGGCGTACCCGCCGCGGAGACGGATGAGTCCTGATTCAGATGGATCAAGGGGCCGCAACGCCGACACCGCGGCGAGGTGGCCCGCTTGTCAGGCCTCGCCGCGGCAGTCGATGAGTACGAACACGCTCCGCATGGTGTGTCGAGGGTACGACGAGGCAGCGTGGCGCGCAGCCGAGATCGCGGATCCGTTCGGTATGCGAGACGTGCGTACCGGAATGAAAGACTCGCCGCATGAGTGCACCACCGGATCTCCCCGACGTCGTCCGCCGCGCCTTCGACGTGTCCCGACGTGCGGGCTACGTGTCGTTCTGCCGCAACGAGACCGGGCGACTGCTGGCCATGCTGGCCGCGACCCGGGACGGCACCCTGGCCGAGTTCGGGACCGGGACCGGCGTCGGCACCGCCTGGCTGCGCTCCGGTGTCCGCGACGAGGCGAAGATCCTGACCGCCGAGCTCGACCCGAAGCTGGCCGGCGCCGCCGCCCGGATCTTCGAGGACGACCCGCAGGTCGAGGTCCGGGCCGCGGACTGGTCGACCCTCACCGACGCCGGGCCCTTCTCACTGCTCTACCTCGACTCCGGGGACCCGCGCTCGGTCAGCGTCGACGCCGTCGCCGACCTGGTCGAGGAGGGTGGGATCGTGGTGCTCGACGACTTCACGCCGTGCGAGATGTGGCCGCCGGTGTTCCAGGGCCGGGTCGACACGCTGCGCGAGGAGTGGCTCACCGACGACCGCTTCACCACCGTCGACGTGATGGTCGCCCCCGACGCCTCCACCCTGATCGCCACCAAGCGCTGAGGCGGCCGCGTCCGGGCCGCGTCGGACGCGCGTGCCTAGCCGACTGACTGAACGTTCAGTAATGTGGTGGGGAAGTCGCGACCCCGACGAAGGGACGGTCGCCGGATGATCAAGACCACCCCGTTCCACGAACGGCTCGAGCAGCTCAACGACACCCAGCGCTGGGGCCACTGGTCCGGCTACCTGTCGGCGTTGAAGTACACGATGTCGGCGAAGCACGAGTACTTCGCGGTCCGCAACAGCGCCGGCTTCTTCGACACCTCGCCGCTGTACAAGTACCGGATCGTCGGCCGCGACGCCGAGCGCTTCCTCGGGGGCGTGATGACCCGCGACATCCGGGCCTGCAAGCCCGGGCGCGCGCAGTACACGCTGTGGTGCGACGACGGTGGCTACGTGCTCGAGGACGGCGTGGTCTTCCGCCATGCCGACAACGAGTTCCTGCTGACCTCCGCGGAGCCCAACTTCGGCTACCTCGAGGACCTGGTCGGCCGGCTCGAGGTGCGGATCGAGGATGCCACCGAGGAGTACGGCATGCTCGCCGTCCAGGGCCCGCGCTCACGAGCCATCCTCGGCACGCTGGCCCCCGAGATCGAGGGTGTGCCGTACTTCGGGCACACCGAGGCCAAGATCGCCGGCACCCCGGTCACGATCTCGCGCACCGGCTACACCGGCGACCTCGGCTACGAGGTGAGGGTCGGCAGCGGTGACGCGCTCGCCGTCCTCGACGCGGTGATCGAGGCCGGTGACGGGCACGGCCTCCGGCCGTTCGGCGAGGAGGCGCTGCTGATGACCCGGATCGAGGCGGGCCTGGTGCTGATCAACGTCGAGTTCTCCTCCAGCCGCCTCGCCTACACCGACCATGATCGGATCACGCCGCAAGAGCTCGGCTTCGGCTGGATGCTGAAGCACATCGACGGCGACGACCGCCCCTTCATCGGGCGCAACGCGATGAGGCGCGAGCTCACCGAGGGCACCTCACGGTGGTCGTCGGTCGGCATCTTCCTCGACTGGGCCGACTACGACCGGGTCTACCACGAGGCCGGGCTCGTCCCGCCCAAGGACGAGACGCCCCTGGAGTGGGAGTCGATGCTGTACGACGACGAGGGCGAGCGAGTCGGCTACGCGACCAGCCTGATGTATTCGCCGATGCTCCAGCGGCACATCGCGATGGCCCGGGTGCGGCCCGACCTCAGCGCCCCGGGGACGAAGGTCAACCTCGAGCTCACGATCAACCACGAGTACCAGACCGTGGCGGCCGAGGTGACCCGGCTCCCGTTCTTCAACCCACCACGAAAGACGGCCTGACATGGCAGCCAAGGGCAAGTCGAAGGACCAGGCCTACGACGTCATCGTCGTCGGAGGCGGGCACAACGGCCTCGTCAACGGCGCCTACCTCGCGAAGGCGGGGCTCAAGGTGCTCATCCTCGAGCGCCGCGACATCGTCGGCGGCGCCGCGATCACCGAGGAGCTGCGCCCGGGGTTCTCGTTCACGTCGTTCTCGTACGCGCTGAGCCTGCTCCGGCCCGACATCGTGCAGGACCTCGACCTGGTCCGGCACGGCTTCATGCCGATCCTGATGCCGACGACGTTCGCGCCGATGGAGAACGGCGACTACCTGCTCCTCGGCCAGGACCGCGAGGACAACATCAAGGAGATCATGCGGCACTCGTCTCACGACGCCGACGCGATGGACCGCTACGAGTACGACATGGAGCGGGTCTGCCAGCTGGTCAAGCCGTTGCTCGACAAGGTGCCGCCCAACATCTTCGGCACCGGCAGCGAGGACCTCGAGGCGACCGCCGACCTGGTCTCACACCTCAAGGGCGTGGACCAGAAGGTCATGCACGACCTGGTCCGGCTGCTGACCGGCAGCGCCGCGGACTTCCTCGACGACTACTTCGAGAGCGACATCCTCAAGGGCTACCTCGCGTCGTTGGGGATCACCGGAACCAAGGTCGGGCCGATGTCGCAGGGATCCGGCCTGGTGCTGCTCTACCACTCGATCGGAGAGCACGACGGCCACTTCGGGGCCTGGTCGTTCCACAAGGGCGGCAACGGAGGATTCACCCAGGTCCTCGCCCGGGCCGCCGAGTCCTTCGGCGCGGAGATCCTGCTCAACTCCCACGTGGACTCGGTCATCACGCAGGGCGGCCGCGCCGTCGGCGTTGCCCTCGAGGACGGCACCGAGCTCTCGGCCACGACCGTGGTCAGCGCGCTCGACCCGCGCCGCACCTTCATGCAGCTGGTCGAGCCCCGCGAGCTGCCGGCGGAGCTGGTGGAGAACATCAACCGCTTCCGCTTCCAAGGCACCTCGGCGAAGGTGAACTTCGCCCTCGACGGGGCGCCGCGCTACCCGGCGCTGGGCGACCGGACCGACCAGTACGGCGGCTTCGTCAACATCGGTCCGTCGATGAAGTACCTCGAGAAGGCCTTCGACGACGCCAAGTACGGCTGGTACAGCCAGCGCCCGTACATCGACTGCGCGATCCAGTCGTTCGTCGACCCCGACATGGCTCCGCCGGGCAAGCACGTCATGTCCTGCTTCGTGCAGTATGCGCCGTACCACCTCGAGGGGGGCGACTGGGACGCCGAGCGGGAGAACTTCGCCGACACGGTGCAGGCCACCTTCGAGTCGTTCTTCCCCGGCTTCGGTGAGCTGGTGCTCCAACGCGAGGTTCAGACGCCGTTGGACATCGAGCGCACGGTCGGGCTGACCGAGGGCAACATCTTCGGCGGCGAGTTCTTGGCGCCGCAGATGTACTTCTTCCGACCCGCGCCGGGGTACGCGCAGTACCGCACGCCGATCGAGGGCTACTACCAGTGCGGTTCAGGCACCCACCCGGGCGGCTGCGTGATGGGCGCTCCAGGCAAGCTCGCGAGCCAGCAGATCCTCAAGGATCTGAAGAGGTAGACGCTCCGCGCTGAGCGGGATCGAGCGCCGCCACTGGGTACGTCCGTCGACGGGTCCGACGCAGGCGCATCTCGGGGCGGAGCGCGCAGGGGGTCGAGACCGGGTGGTTGCTCAGGGACGCGGGGGTGGCGGTGACACCGGGACGGTGCAGGCCGGCAGCATCCACTGCGTGAGCGGGCCGATCGCGAGCGCGTAGAGGACCGTCCCGATTCCCAGCGCCCCGCCGAGCAGCAGCCCGACCACGACGACCGAGACCTCGAGGGTCGTGCGCACCAGTCGCAGCGAGCCTCCGGTCCGGCGCGCGAGCCCCGTCATCAGCCCGTCACGCGGGCCGCGGCCGAGCTGTGCGCCGATGTAGAGGGCGGTGGCGAGCCCGTTGAGGACGACGCCGGTGACCGTCAGCCCGATCCGCCAGCCGAGACGGTCGGGCCCGTCGAGCAGCGCCAGCGTCGCGTCGGCGGCCAGCCCCACCACGATCGCGTTGGACACGGTGCCGAGGCCGGGCACCTCCCGCAGCGGGATCCACAGCAGCAGCACCAGGAAGCTGAACAGGATCACGGCCTGGCCGAGCGTGATCGGGACGTGCCGGATGAAGCCGGAGTGCAGCACGTCCCAGGGTGCGAGCCCGAGAGCGCCGCGCACCATCATGGCCAACGAGACGCCGTACAGCACCAGCCCGGCGTACAGCTGGGTCAGCCGGCGCGGGAGCCGGCCCGCCCGGAGCTGGGCGACCGGGCCGAGGTCGGTGAGGGTACGCCGCGCGGGGTCCGGGACCGTCACACGAGACTGACCGCGCGGACGGCGGTCGCGTCGATCGAGTGCTCGATCTCGGCCAGGGTCTCCGCGGGGATGGCGGAGTCGACCGAGAGCGCGACGAGCGCCGAGCCGCCCTTCGCGTCGCGCGCCACCTGCATGCCGGCGATGTTGACGCCGGCGTCGCCGAGGATGCCCCCGACCGTCCCGACCATGCCGGGCCGGTCCTCGTAGGTGAGGAAGGCGAGGTGGTCGGTCGGCTCGAGGTCGACGTCGAAGCCGTTCACCTCGACGATCCGCTCCCGCTGGCCGATCCCGATCAGGGTGCCGCTCACCGAGATCTGCGACCCGTCGGCGAGGGTGCCGCGGATCGTGATCAGGTTGCGGTGGTCGGGGCTCTCGCCGTCGGTGACCAGCCGCACCGACGTCCCGCGCTCGGCGGCGAGCAGCGGCGCGTTCACGTAGGAGACCTGGTCCTCCACGACGTCGCTGAAGATGCCCTTGAGGGCGGCCAGCTCGAGCACCTTGACGTCGAACTCGGTGATCTCGCCGCGCACCTCCACGTCGACCTGCTGGGCGACCTCGGCAGCCAGCCCGGTGAAGATCCGGCCGAGCTTCTCGGACAGGGGGATGCCGGGCCGCACGTCCTCGGCGATCACCCCTCCCTGGACGTTGACCGCGTCCGGGACCAGCTCACCGGAGAGCGCGAGCCGGACCGACCGCGCGACCGCGATGCCGGCCTTCTCCTGCGCCTCGTCGGTGGACGCCCCGAGGTGTGGGGTGGCGACGACGTTCTCCAGCTCGAAGAGCGGGCTGTCGGTGCACGGCTCGCTCGCGAACACGTCGAGGCCGGCGCCGGCGATCCGACCGGTCTTGAGGGCGTCGTAGAGCGCGGCCTCGTCGACGATCCCGCCGCGGGCGGCGTTGACGAGCACCAGGTGCGGCTTCGCGCGGGCCAGCTCCGGGGCGCCGATCAGGCCGGCGGTCTCCGGGGTCTTCGGCAGGTGGACGCTCATGAAGTCTGCCTCGGTGAGCAGCGTGTCGAGGTCGACGAGCCGGACGCCCATCTGCGCGGCGCGGCCGGCCTGGACGTAGGGGTCGTACGCGATCACGTTCATCCCGAACGCGCTCAGCCGCTGCGCGACGAGCACCCCGATCCGGCCGAGACCCACGATGCCGACGGTCTTCTCGTAGAGCTCGATGCCGGTGTAGCGCGAACGCTTCCACTCGCCACCCCGGAGGGCGGCGTGGGCCGGCGAGATGTGCCGGGCCGCGGCCAGCATCAGGGCGACGGCGAGCTCGGCGGCGCTGACGATGTTGGACGTCGGCGCGTTGACGACCATCACGCCCGACTGGGTCGCGGCCTTGACGTCCACGTTGTCGAGGCCGACTCCGGCGCGCGCCACGACCTTCAGGCGACGGGCGGCGGCGAGCGCCTCGGCGTCGACCTTGGTCGCCGACCGCACCAGGATCGCGTCGACGTCCTCGATCGCCGCCAGCAGCTGGGAACGGTCGGAACCGTCGCAGCGGCGGATCTCGAAGTCCGGTCCCAGCGCCTCCACGGTCGCAGGACTCAGCTCCTCGGCGATGAGTACGACGGGCAAGGCAACGTCTGGTGCAGTCACAGCGGGGTCCTCGGATGGTCCTCGGGAGCTTCGGGAAGAGGTCGCACGACGCTGTGCCCGACCAGAATAACCCACCGCCCACACCGGTTCGGCACCGTCCGGGCCAGCCACGACGATCGCGCAGCTAGCAGCCGTCGGGCCCGCACACGTCGCCGCCGGCCAGTACGTCGACGGCCGGGTGGGAGTCCGCCCACGCGCGCTCCAGCACCTGCGCGAACGCCTCGGCCGGCTGGGCACCCGACACGCCGTACCGCTGGTCGATCACGTAGAACGGCACTCCCCCGGCGCCGTACGCCGCCGCCTGCGCGATGTCGGCGTCGACCGCGTCGCCGTACTCCTGCGAGCCGAGCACAGCGCGGACCCGATCCCGGCCGAGGCCCGCTCCGACGGCGACCCGGGTGAGCAGACCGTGGTCGGCGAGGTTCTCGGCGTCGGTGAAGTTCGCCGCGAGCAGTGCCTCCTTCAGCCGCCCCTGGACGGCTGGGCCGCCTTCGGCGAGCGCGAGGTGGAGCAGCCGGTGTGCGTCACGGGTGTTCGCGTGACGAGCATCGGGGTAGCGCTCGAACGAGAGGCCCTCCTGCGCGGCGATCTCGGCCACGCGCGCCACCATCCCCCGGCCCGCGGCCTCGCCGCCGCCGAACTTCCGGCCGAGGTGCTCGGCGACCGACTCGGTCGGGTTCGCCGAGGCGGACGGGTCGAGCTGGAAGGACCGCCACGTGATCTCGACGTCGTCCGCGTGCTCGAACGACGCCAGCGCGGTCTCGAGCCGACGCTTGCCGATGTAGCACCAGGGACACACGACGTCGGACCAGATCTCGATCTTCACGCCACCACAACCCCGGCACGCCGGTCGCTGTTCCCGGGGGCGGACCCCGAGACCACTCAGGGTCCGCCGGGGGTCGGGCCGGGTGCACTCCCCGATGCGCGCACCGGCTCCCGGCCACGAGGCTGCGGACATGATCACTGTCGACCACCTGTCCAAGTCCTACCGCGGGGTGCCCGCGGTGGACGACGTCTCGTTCACCGCCCGCCCGGGCCGGGTCACCGGCTTCCTCGGACCCAACGGCGCCGGCAAGTCCACCACCATGCGGATCATGGTCGGCCTCACGCCCGCCTCGGCCGGCTCGGTCGAGGTGCTCGGCGGCCGGTACGCCGACCTGCCGAACCCGGGCCGCGAGATCGGCGTCCTGCTCGACGCCTCCGCGCAGCACGCCGGTCGCACCGGTCGGGAGATCCTGACCGTCGCGCAGCGGACGATGGGGCTGCCCCGGTCCGCGGTCGACACGATGCTCGAGCGGGTCTCGCTGACCCCGTCCGAGGCCGAGCGCCGGGTGCGCCACTACTCGCTGGGCATGCGTCAGCGGCTCGGGATCGCCACCGCCCTGATCGGTGACCCGGCCGTCCTGATCCTCGACGAGCCCGCCAACGGGCTCGACCCGGCCGGCATCCGGTGGATGCGCGACCTCCTGCGGGAGTACGCCGACCAGGGCGGGACCGTCCTGCTGTCCTCGCACCTGCTCCACGAGATCGAGGTGATCGCCGATGACCTGGTCGTCATCGGCCGCGGCCGGATCGTCGCGCAGGGCACGAAGCAGGAGCTGCTCGCGGCGGCCGGGACCCTCGTCGACAGCGTCGACAACCCCCGCTTGGCCGCGGCGCTCGCCACCACCGGCGCCACCGTCACCGTGGCCGGTGGCGCGCTGCACACCGACGCCGACACCGCTCTCGTGGGCGACGTCGCCCTCGCGGCCGGCGTCGCCCTCACCGAGCTCCGCGGCGCCGACAGCGCCGGCCTGGAGGAGATGTTCCTCGAGCTCACCGCCGACTCCCAGCGCGACGTGCTGGGCCACGACCTGGAAGGAGCAGCGTGATGACCACGCTCACCGCAGCACGGCCGGCCGACCGGCCCGCCTCCGTACGACCCCGGATCGAGCCGATCCCGACCAGCCGCGTGATCGCGGTCGAGCTCCGGAAGATGTTCGACACCCGGAGCGGGTTCTGGCTGCTGGCGAGCATCGGCATCGCCTCGGTGCTCGCCACCGGCGCGGTCATCCTGTTCGCGCCCGACGACGCCCAGACCTACGAGACCTTCGCCACCGCGGTCGGCTTCCCGATGGCCGTCATCCTGCCGATGATCGCGATCCTCGCGGTGACGAGCGAGTGGAGCCAGCGCAGCGGCCTGACGACGTTCACGCTGGTGCCCAGCCGAGGGCGCGTCATCGCGGCCAAGGCCGTCGGGGCCGCTGCGATCGGCGTGGTGTCGATGTTCGTCGCGCTCGGCGTCGGTGCCGTCGGCAACCTGGTGGGCACCGCCATCTCTGGCGCGCCCACGACCTGGAACATCGCGCCGGCGGAGTTCGCCAACATCGTGCTCGCCAACGTGCTCGGCATGGCGGTCGGCTTCATGCTCGGCGTCCTGATCCGCAGCTCGGCCGCCGCCATCGTCGGCTACTTCGTGTACTCGCTGGTGCTGCCGACGGTGTTCGCGATGCTCGCCGCGTTCCAGGACTGGTTCCGCGACCTGCAGCCCTGGGTGGACTTCAACTTCGCCCAGACCCGCCTGTTCGACGAGACGCTGACCGGTGAGCAGTGGAGCCAGCTGGGGGTCTCCGGCCTCCTGTGGCTGGTGGTCCCTCTGACGATCGGGCTGCTGACCCTGCGCCGCTCCGAGGTGAAGTAGCCCCGGCCCTGGCGCGACCCGCACCCCCACTGCCACGATGCGGCACGTGGGGGTGCAGGACGTGGCGGAGCGGTTCGAGCCCGCCGACCTCGAGGCGTGGCGGGCGTGGCTGGCGGAGCACCACGCCGACACCCCCGGCGTCTGGCTCGTCACCCCGAAGTCGAGCAGCGCGCTTCGCACGTTCGACTACGAGGCCGGGGTCATCGAGGCGCTGCGCTTCGGCTGGGTGGACTCGACCCGGAAGAAGGTCGACGACGTGCGCACGATGATCTGGTACGCGCCGCGGCGTCCCGGCAGCATCTGGACCCGCAACAACAAGCAGCGGGTCGCCCGCCTGGAGCGCGAGGGCCGGATGGAGCCCGCCGGCGCGGCGGCCGTCGCGGCGGCCAAGGCCAGCGGGATGTGGACCCTGATGGACGACGTCGAGGACCTGGTGGTGCCCGACGACCTCGCCGCAGCCTTCGACCGGCACCCGTCCGCGCGGGAGCACTGGGACGGCTTCCCACCGTCGGCCCGCAAGCAGCTGCTCGCCTGGATCGTGATGGCGAAGCGCGCGGAGACCCGGGCCACCCGGGTGGCCGAGGTCGCCGCGCGCGCCGGGCAGGGCGAACGAGCCCTCTGACCGGCTCGATCCGTGCACGCGACCTGCGCGGATCATGATTGTTTCTGGCGTTTTCAGTCATTTTTCGAGCGGATATTGACACCGCCTGGGCGCCTGAACGAGGGTCGTGCGCAATCCCTCACCCTCAGGAGTGATCGTGTCTCGGAACCTCACCCTCCCCTCGCCCGGCTCGGGCCTGTCCCGGCGCGGACTGCTCGGCGGCGCCCTCGCCGGCGGCGCCGCCCTCAGCGTCGTGACCCGGCCCGGCCCGGCGCTCGCCGCCCCACCGCGCGGCGCGGCCACCATGGTCGGCGTCCCCTTCGAAGCCCGCGAGACCGTCCGGGTCGGCCTGATCGGCCTCGGCAACCGCGGCATGGGAATGCTCGGGACCTGGGTCGACATCCCCGGCTGCCAGGTCGTCGCGGTGTGCGACGAGCTCCCCGGGCGGGCCGCCACCGCCGCCCAGCGGGTGGCCGACGAGGGCAAGCCGCGCCCGACCGAGTACGCCGGGTCGGTCGACTCGTTCCAGCAGCTGCTCGACCGGGAGGAGGTCGACCTCGTCTACATCGCCACCCCGTGGGAGTACCACTTCCCGCAGGCCAAGGCCGCGCTGCTCGCGGGAGCCCACGTCGGGGTGGAGCTGCCGATCGCCACCGAGCTCTCCGAGCTCTGGGACCTCGTCGACACCTCGGAGCGGACCCGCCGCCACCTGTGGCTGATGGAGAACTGCTCCTACGGCCGCAACGAGCTCGCGATGCTCAAGATGGCCCACGACGGGGTCTTCGGCGACGTCACCAGCGGCCACGGCGGCTACCTGCACGACCTGCGGGCGCTGCTGTTCTCGACCACCTATTACACGAAGTCGTGGCGCCGGCTGTGGCACACCCGCAGTACCGCCAGCTTCTACCCGATGCACGGCCTGGCGCCTATCGCCGCAGCCATGGACGTCAACCGCGGCGACCGGATGCTCACCCTGTCCGCCACCGCGACGGAGCCGAAGGGGCTGGCCGACTACCGCGAGCGGTTCGTGCCCCGCGACCACCCGGCGTGGTCGGAGACCTACATCAACGGCGACCTGGTGACCTGCATGATCAACACCTCCAAGGGCCGCGTCATCCGAGCGGAGCACAACGTGAGCCAGCCCCGGCCCTACAGCCGCATCAACACCCTCGAGGGCAGCCGGGGCATCTTCGAGGACTACGTCGGCGGCGACCCGACGGGCGCCCGGATCTACGCGGAGCCCCGCCACAGCGGCGACACCTGGCGAGGCGCGCTGGAGATGCGGACCGAGTACGACCACTGGCTCTGGAAGGAGCTCGCGGACGACGCGGCGGGCGCCGGCCACGGGGGCATGGACTACATCCTGGTCTGGCGCTGCATCCAGCAGATCCGGGCCGGGCTGGTCCCCGACATCGACGTGTACGACTCCGCGGCCTGGTGCTCGCCGGTGCCACTGAGCGTGATGTCCCTCGACCGCGGCGGCAAGCCGGTCGACGTGCCCGACTTCACCCGTGGGCACTGGAACAAGATCCGGCTCGGGCTGGACTCCCCCCAGACCGCGATGCCGGCCGTCCCGTGAACCGAGAGGTGATCTCCGTGAACGCGTCTCCCCGGCGGCTCGTCGCCGCCCTGCTGCTGCTCCTCCTCCCATTTATCGGGGCATCGTTCCCCGCCTCGACGGCCACCGCAGCCGGCACCGTCACCCTGTCCATCGAGGACTTCGCCCTCGTCGGACCGGCGGTCGAGGAGGTCGACGTCACCGTGCACAACGACTCCTCCGCGACGCTGCGGACGGCCGAGGTCGGCTTCCGCGGACCGGTCGGCTGGCAGGTCGAGCCCGGCGAGCAGTCGATCGGGTCGATCCGGGCAGGACGGAGTGCAGTCGTCACGTTCCAGGTCCGGATCCCGGAGCAGACCCCCGGGTTCAAGATCCGGACATTCACCGCCACCGCGACCTACCGCGGTGGCGACGGAGCGGGTACGGCGACCGCCACCCGGTCGGTGAGGTCCGGCGAGCCGTTGGCCGACCTGGCGGCGGCGTACAACAACGTCGGCATCACCAGCGAGAGCGACACCGCTCCCGGGGACTACGACGGCGACGGCAACAGCTTCTCCGCCGAGAAGCTGGCCGACGTCGGCGCGGGCCGCGGCGCGACCGTCGAGGCCCTCGGTGCGACCCTCACGATGCCCGACGTCGACCCCGGAACGCCGGACAACGTCGCGTCGGGTGGCCAGGCGGTCGAGCTCGACGGCCAGGGCCAGCGCCTGGTGTTCCTGGGCTCCGGAGTCGGCTTCGGCGCGACCGGCTCCGCCACGGTCTACTACACCGACGGCACCACCAGCAGCGGCTCGTTCGGCTTCCCCAACTGGTCCTTCCAGGAGCCCGACGCCCACGGCGCGACACTCGTGGTGTCGAGCACGGGACGCAACCGCCCGGACGGATACGGCGACGCGGCGTACCAGTACCGCCTCTTCGCGCACTCGATCCCACTCACCGCCGGCAAGACGGTCGACTTCGTGGTGCTGCCGGGCAACTCGGCTCTCCACGTCTTCGATCTCGCCGTCGCTCCCTGACTCGGGTCGGCGCCGGCTGGGCTGGCTACCAGCCGGCGCCGAAGCACGTGAGGGGCAGCCCCTCGGCCGGGGCGAGCTCGGCCAGGACGTCGGCCGGCGCGCGGCCGGCGGCGAGGCCGCGATGGAGGGCGGGCAGCGTGGCCCCGGCCACGTCGTCGTTGACGGCGGCCGGGGCCGCGATCACGCACCGCGCACCGGCGTGCTGCCAGGCCGCGGTCATGCCGACCAGCTCCTCGGCCCACCGGACCGTCGAGCGGCCGACCTCGCAGGCCGACAGCACCACGAGCGACGGCAGCCGCGCGAGCAGCTCGACGTCGTAGCCGAACCAGGTCCCGTCGACCAGCGCCAGGCCCGAGAACAAGGGGTGCTCGTCGGCATGGTGGCCGTGGGCCGCGACGTGGAGGACGTCGACGTCGCTCGTCAGCCGTGCGACGGCCGCGGCATCGGCAGCCGCGCCGGTCAGCACCCGGGCCCGGTCGCCCCAGGCCGCCGCGCACTCGCGCACCTCCTGGTCGGCCCGAGGGACGTCGGGGCCGGCGACCAGGCCGGCGCTCACCAGCGCGGTCGCCGGCGGCGCGTCCGCCCACAGGGACGCGGACCGGGCGACGGTCAGCGGACGGCCGACGAGTCCGGGCAGCATCGACCACGGGACGCCGGCCAGCCGACCCGCGGGCACGACCACGAGCCTCCGGTCGCCCAGCAGCCCGCGCAGCGGTGCGACCAGCAGGTCGGCGAGGTCGGACAGCCGCGCGGCCAGGCCGCTGGTGACGCCGTCGCGGATCGCGGGCGGCAGGCCGCTGACCGCCACCATGTCGAGGTCGGCGGCGAGGCCCGGCAGCAGCCCGTCGACCCGGGACGTGGGTGCCAGCGCCAGCACCTCCGTGCGCTCGGCCGTCACGACCAGCGCGTGCAGCATCCCGTGCGCGATCAGGTAGCTCACCAGCGCGTCGTCGCCGAGCCGCCCGCGCACCTCGTCGAGCGCGAGCGGCTCGAGCACGGTGCCCGCGCCGGGCCGGTACCACGCATCCTCCCGCACCCGCTCCCGCAACCGGGCGCGCTCGTCGGGCGAGCACCCCGGAGGCAGGGTCCGGAGCGCGGTCAACCGGTCGGCCGCCTCGGGGTCGGCGGGCGGGCGCACCGGGGGCACCCGGGCCACCAGCGCCCGGGCGCGCTCCGACCACTCGTGCACGACCGCCGGCCGGCCGTCCTCGACCGCCTGGTCGAGCCCCAGTCGCGCCAGGGACCGGCCGTGCCCGACGAGCGAGCTCTGCAGGTCCAGGCTGCCGAACGACGACTGCCAGGCGTGCAGGTCGGCGAGGCCGCGCCGGACCCGCTCGAGCGACGAGGCGCGGCGACCCGCCTGCCAGGCGGCCCGCGCGCGCACCTCCTCGCGCAGCAGCCGGCTCCCGATCGGTTCCTCGACGCCCCGGGGTGGTGGTGGCACCCGCTCGGTGCCGACGCCGGGGGTGCGCACGGCCGCGAGCGCGCGGTGGAGCGCGACGTCGCGGCGTTCGGCCACCAGCCCTCGCTCCGCGAGCCGTGCCTCGAGGTCGGTGGCGCGCTCCCGCGTGGACCGCCACCAGGCCGCCGTGCGCGTGCCCGGTGCGTCCAGCCGTCGCCGGACCTCGCCCTCGAACGCGAGGGCCTCGGCGCGCAGCGCCCACTCCTCGTTCTGCCTCCCGTGGAAGACGCGGGCCGCCCGGCGCGCGGCGGCGGCGGCCTCACCGGGCTGCACCAGCAGGAGCACCCGGGCGCGGACGACGAGCGCCTCCCCCTGGAACTGGCGAAGCCGGTGCCGCGCGTAGGTGCGCACCGCGTCGTCGAGCAGCCCGGCGGCGGCCATCGGCATGCCCGCGGCCGACAGCACCTCGGCCTTGTCGACGACGCCCACCGCCTCCGACACCGGCGACAGCGGCGCCAGCACCGGCGCGGCCTCGTCCATGAGGCGCAGCGCCGAGACGATGTCGCCTCGCAGCAGCTCGACGTACCCGAGGTTGTGGGTGGCCATCGCCTGGTCGACCCCGTCGGAGGTGCGGGACCTGGCGATCTCGAAGTCGGCGGCCGCACTCGCGGTGTCGGCGCGCTGCAGGTGGATGTTGCCGCGGTTGAGGTGCAGCCGGCCGAAGAGGTCGTCGTCGTCGCGCGACGAGCGGCCGCGCCGCGGCGAACTCGGCGAGCGCCTCGGCGTTGGAGCCGCTGCGCATGAGCAGCAGCCCGAGCTGGGAGTGGACCAGACCGAGCACCCGGTCGTCGAGACCCTCGAGCTCCAGCGCCTGCCGGCACAGCTCGATCCCGCTCGTGGGCGAGCCCTTCTCGGCCATGGCGTGTGCCAGGGACTGCAGGGCCGTCGCCCGCTGGTTGCCGTCGCGCGCCCGGTCGACGGCGCGCGAGAGCAGCGAGACCGCGAGCGCGTGCCGGCCGGCGGTGCTCGCCTCGCGACCCCGCGCACTCAGCTCGTCGGCCGTCAGCACGTCACTCCCCCGGCGCTCCCGGTGGCATCGCGGCGTCACGCGCCGTCCGCAGCAGCCCGACCAGCCCGCCGGCGGGCAGCTCCTTGCCCGACCGGCGGCAGCGCCTCGCCACAGGGCCTGCGCGATCCGCCCCGCCTGGACCGGCGCCGCGAACGACGTCCCGCTCCACAGCGCGAACCCGCCGACCGGGTCCGGACCCTTCCCGGGCGGCAGCGCGGCCTCGGCGCGGCGGCCGTAGTTGTCCGGGTCGATCGCCTCGCGGCGCCAGTCGTACGCCGTGGTGCTGGCCCCCGGCTCCAGCCCGCCCTGGAACGGCGGCATGGTGCTGAGGACCGCGGCGCCCGGCGCGTAGCAGGTGACCCAGTCACCGGTGTTGCTGAACAGCGCGACCGAGTCGAGGTTGGGGTTGAGCGCTCCGACCGAGGTGACCGGCACCCGCGACGGGTCGTCCGGGCAGCGGGCTGGTGCCCTTCGACCACGGGGCGAACGCGGCGGGGTACTGCGGGCGGTCGATGCCGTCGTTGCCGGCCGACACGACCACGGCGCAGCCGCTCTCGCCGAGGATCGTCAGCAGGTCCTTGAACGTCGAGTCGACGAGCGCGTCGTCCTCGGGCGTCTCGTGGTAGTAGCCCATCGACAGCGACAGCACGTCGAGCCGCAGTCCGTTCGGCTTGCCCGTGGCGTCCTGTCTCGCCCGCGGCGTCGCGCCGCACCAGCTCGGCGATCCCGGTCAGCGCCAGGATCAGGTCGCTCTCGGAGATCGGTCCCTCGGACGGGACGACCCGCCAGGTGAAGAGGTCGGCGTCCGGACAGGACTGGTGGACCAGCCCGGCGATGAAGGTCCCGTGACCGGACAGCGCGTCGAGGACGCCGTCGAGCGGGCCGACCCAGTCGCCCCCGACGTCCGGCGTCGGGGGGTGTGGCGGACGCGGCGTGGCCGATCGGGTCGCCCGGGTCGAGCTCGACGTCCGGCGTCACGACCTGGTCGAGCCACGGGTGGCTTGCCGCAGCCGGTGTCGAGGATCCCGACGGCCGGCCGGCGCTTCGCCAGCGTCTCGTCGGGGCACCGCGGCGGCGGCGCACCGGCGTACGGCACCGGCTGCCGTCCGCCGTCGACGCTGCCGTAGCCCGAGGTCGGGTTGGAGGAGTGGTACGGGTTGGACGAGTGGTAGGGGTTCGACGAGTGGTACGGCGAGGAGGCCAGCCCGACCAGGCCGGTGAGCAGGTGGTCGAGGCCGACGCCGGTCAGGGCCTGGTTGCCCAGCAGGAGTCGCGCCTGCTGCAGCAGCCGCCACGCGTCCGGCGTCATCGGCAGCCGCTGCGCCACCTCGGGCTCGGTCGGCTCGCCCTCGGCGCGCGTCCCGTCGTCGATCCGGACCGCGATCTCGTAGCGGGTGAGGCCGACCAGCTTCTTGCCCAGCCTGGTCTGCCGCGCCGGGTAGCCGCCGTCGTGGACGAGCGTCCAGCCGAACTCGCGGGCCACCACGTCGTCGAGGTACTCCACGAGCGTGAGGTACTCGCCGTCGAGGCGCTTCACCCGCCGGTTCGACGCCTCGGCGCTCACCAGCAGCCGGTGCGAGATGTAGACGGTCGGCCGCGGGACGACCTCGCCGTTGCCGCGCCACGGTCGGGCAGGCTGACCGCCGTCTCGGGGTCGAGCGTGCGGCCGCCGGTGCCGCGCAGGGCGTCCGGTCCGGGCAGCGTGGGCTCACGGTCGACGACCAGCCCGGCGCGGACGTCGTCGTTCTTCCTGAGGATCATGCGGGTTCCCTCCCGGACGTGCGTGGGGTGTCAGAGGTCGAAGGCGGCGGTGCCGAAGCGGGTGCCGCCGAGCTCGTCGGCGGTCGTCGACAGGATCAGGCGGGTCGGCTCACGGCCCAGCGCGGGAAACTCGAAGCGTCCCGGGGCCGTCACGACGGCGTCCGTCCGGCGGTCGCCCTGGATGGCGGTGACCACCAGCTCGCTCGCGGGCGTCACCCAGCCGTCGACCCGGCACTCGGTGTCGGAGAGCTGCCGGACCCGCACGAGGAGCTGGAGCTCGTCGGCGTCGAACTGCAGGGTGACGGGCCCGGTCACGGTGGCCCGGGTGCCGACGAGCTGGTCACTGCTGCTGGTGAGGACGAGCAGCTCGTACTCGACGTCGAGCGGGTCGGCCGCGAGCTCGGCGCGCACCGCACGGACCATCCGGTCCACCAGGGCCGGCGGCACGGGGTCGTGTCGCGTCCACTCCTCGGCGAGGCGGTCGAACAACGGGTCACGGGCGGGGGACTCGGTCATGACGAGCTCCTGTCGTCGAGCAGGGCCTTGAGCTTGCGCAGGCACCGCATCCGGGTGGGTCCGATGCTGCCCACGGGCATGCCGAGGTCACGGGCGATCCCGGCGTAGTCGGGGCGGTCGGCGAAAGCGACCACCCGCAGCAGCATCTGGCAACGCTCGTCGAGCGCGCCGACCGCGGACCAGAGCAGGCTGCTCTCGTCGCGGGTGACCACCTCGGCCTCGGCCGAGCGCTGCCGGGGAACGACCCGCTCCAGGGTGTCGTCCTCGACGAACGCCGTGCGAGAACCCGCCTTCGACACCCGCCACGCCTCCCGGCGGGCGGTCGTCGTGAGCCAGCCACCCACGGACTGGGCATCACGCAGCCGGCCCGCGGAGCGCACGAAGGCGACCCAGGTCGTCTGCACGACGTCCTCGGCCGCGTCCTCGCTCAGCGAGCACGCGCGCGCCACCTGCCACAGCACCGGCGTCATCAGGCGCACCAGGTCGTCGAGGCCTGCGGTGTCGCCGTCGAGCCAGCGCGTGCAGCAGTCAGCGGCGCGGTCCCACGTCGTCGTCTCGGCGGGCGCGTCTGCTGCAGGCTCCTGGATGGTCATCCGGTCCTCGAGTGCCACGGTCACGCTGGATAGGAGTGACGGTGCCCTCCGGTGATACCTCCCGGCCGGCACCTGTGCTCAGGGTAGTGCTCGCGCTCCCGCGCTGTCGCCCGCGACACCGTCGCACCGATCTCACGCTCCGGTGTATCAGGGGCGGGACACCGTGCTCCTGAGGGTTCCAGTCGCCGGCCGATCCCCGGCCGGCCGACGTTCTAGGGGGAGACATGAAGAAGCGTTTCATCGCCGCAGCCGTCCCGGTCCTCGTGGCCGGCTCACTCGCCGCGGCCGCACCGAGCATGAGCCAGGCCGCTGCCGGCAACGACGGACCGCAGACCGCACCGAGGATCAACGCCAAGGCCGCGGCCGCGGAGATCGTCCCGTGTGTGGGTGGGAAGCAGAAGAAGGCCCTGACCGGTGGTCACGCGAACTGGATGTCGTCGACCTCGGCGACCGTCGTGCCGGGCACCGAGCTCAGCTTCCGCGGGCCCGAGAGCGGCAAGGACACAGTGTTCGTGAACTTCACCGCCGTGCACACCTACGTGAACAACAGCGAGGACAACGGCCGGGTGCGGGTCCAGCTCGACGGGGTCGACCTGAAGCCGGGCAACGCCGCTGCCGAGTACACCTACTCGGCCAACAACTACGTGGGCTCCTTCGCCGGCCAGTACTGCGTCAAGGTCGGCCCCGGCTGGCACGACCTGCGCGTCGTGCTCGAGTCGGCCGACTGGGACGGAGACAGCAGCGACACCGCCTGGCTCTACAACCCGATGGTCCACGTCGAGGTCGCCGACTGACGACGCGCAGACCGGGTGGCGTCCCGGTTCGGGGGGGCGGGACGCCAGACGGGCACGGAACACACAGGGGGGCCGTGCCTACGGTCCGGCCGGCTACCGGGGGGTGCCGGCCGGACCGCGACCCCGGCCATCCGAGTCTCGGGATCGGATGGCCGGGGTCGCGGCTTGTCCGGACGCGGCTCGCCGGGCGCGTCAGCGGGTGGCGGTGCCCTCGGTGTAGTCCGAGTCGTGGCTCTTGACCCAGGCCATCAGCTTGCGCAGCTCGCGGCCGGTGCCCTCGATCGGGTGCGACTCGCCCTTCTGGCGCAGCGCCTCGAACTCCGGGCCACCGGCGTCCTGGTCGTCGATGAAGCGCTTCGCGAACGTGCCGTCCTTGATCTCCTCGAGGATGGTCTGCATGTTCTCCTTCACCTGCGGCGTGATCACCCGCGGGCCGGAGACGTAGTCGCCGTACTCCGCGGTGTCGGAGACCGACCAGCGCTGCTTGGCGATACCGCCCTCGTACATCAGGTCGACGATCAGCTTCAGCTCGTGGAGGCACTCGAAGTAGGCGACCTCGGGCTGGTAGCCGGCCTCGATCAGGGTCTCGAACCCGTACATCACCAGCTGGCTGGCGCCGCCGCACAGGACGGCCTGCTCGCCGAACAGGTCGGTCTCGGTCTCCTCGGCGAACGTGGTCTTGATCCCGCCGGCCCGCAGACCGCCGATCGCCTTGGCGTAGGCCAGCGCGAGCGGCCAGGTCGTGCCCGACTCGTCCTTCTCGACCGCCACCAGCACCGGCACGCCGCGGCCGTCGACGTACTCGCGGCGCACCAGGTGGCCCGGCCCCTTGGGCGCGACCATGAACACGTCGACGCCCTCGGGCGGGGTGATGTAGCCGAACCGGATGTTGAAGCCGTGACCGAAGACCAGCGTGTCGCCCGGGGCGAGGTGCGGCTCGATCTCGTTGGCGTAGAGGGTGCGCTGGACCTGGTCGGGCGCGAGGATCACGACGACGTCGGACTCCTCCACGGCCTCGGCCGGGGTGAGCACCCGCAGCCCCTCGGCCTCGGCCTTGGCCCGTGACCGGCTGCCCTCCTGGAGCCCGATCCGGACGTCGACCCCGGAGTCGCGCAGCGAGAGGGCGTGGGCGTGACCCTGGCTGCCGTATCCGATGACCGCGACGTTCTTGCCCTGGATGAGGGCGAGGTCGGCGTCGTCGTCGTAGAACATCTCGGCCACTGGTGGCTCTCCTTCGTGGTGGTGGTCAGCCGGCCGTGACGGCCGGCGGGGCGGGGATCGGGACCGGGCGCAGGGTGCGCTCGGAGATGGAGCGGGAGCCGCGGCCGATCGCGACGATCCCGGACTGGACGAGCTCGCGGATGCCGAACGGCTCGACCACCTTCAGGAAGCCGGCCAGCTTGTCGGCGTTGCCGGTGACCTCGACGGTGACGGCGTCGGGCGCCACGTCGACCACCCGGGCCTTGAACAGCTGGACGGCGTCGAGCACCTGGCCGCGGGTGTCGGCGTCGGCCCGTAGCTTCACCAGCAGCAGCTCGCGGTTGACCGACCCGGCGTCGTCGAGCTCGACGACCTTGATCACCTCGATCAGCTTGTTGAGCTGCTTGGTGACCTGCTCCAGCGGCGAGTCCTCGACGTTGACGACGATCGTCATCCGGGAGATCTCGACGTGCTCGGTGGGGCCGACCGCGAGCGAGTGGATGTTGAAGCCGCGGCGGCTGAACAGACCCGCGATCCGGGCGAGCACGCCGGGCTTGTTCTCGACGAGCACCGACAGGGTGTGGATCGACATCTAGAGATCGTCCTCCTCGAAGTCGGGGGCGAGGTCACGGGCGTACTTGATCTCGTCGTTGCTCGAGCCGGCGGCGACCATCGGCCAGACCATGGCGTCGCGGTGGACGCGGAAGTCGACCACGACCGGGACGTCGTTGATCTCCATCGCCTTCTCGATCGTCGCGTCGAGGTCGTCCGGGCTGTCGCAGGCGAGGCCGGCGCAGCCGTAGGCCTCCGCCAGCTTCACGAAGTCGGGGATCCGCTTGGAGTGCAGGTCGGTGTTGGAGTACCGCTCGCTGTAGAAGAGCGTCTGCCACTGCCGGACCATGCCGAGCGACTCGTTGTTGATGATCGCGACCTTGATCGGGATGTCGTTGATCGCGCAGGTCGCGAGCTCCTGGTTGGTCATCTGGAAGCACCCGTCGCCGTCGATCGCCCAGACCGTGTGGTCGGGCTGACCGACCTTGGCCCCCATCGCGGCGGGGACGGCGAAGCCCATCGTGCCGAGGCCGCCGGAGTTGATCCACTTGTTGGGCTTCTCGTACCCGACGAAGTGCGCGGCCCACATCTGGTGCTGACCAACCCCGGCGCAGAAGATCGCGTCGTCGCCGGCGATCGCGCCGAGCCGCTCGGTCACCAGCTGCGGGGCCAGCCCGCCGTCCTCGGGGGCGTCGTACCCGAGCGGGTACTTCTGCTTCACCCCCGCCAGGAACGCGACCCAGGCCTCGTAGTCGCCGGTGTGGCCGGCGTCGGCCTCCGCCTGGAGCGCGACGATCAGGTCGGCGATCACCTCACGGGCGTCGCCCACGATCGGGACGTCGGCATGCCGGTTCTTGCCGATCTCGGCGGGGTCGATGTCGGCGTGGACGACCAGCGCACCCGGCGCGAACGTGTCGAGGTTCCCGGTCACCCGGTCGTCGAACCGGGCTCCCAGGCTGACGATCAGGTCGCTCTTCTGGAGTCCGGCGACCGCCGCGACCGTGCCGTGCATGCCGGGCATGCCGAGATGCTGCGGGTGGCTGTCGGGGAACGCGCCGCGCGCCATCAGCGTCGTCACGACCGGGATGCCGGTGAGCTCGGCCAGCCGGGCCAGCTCGGCGCTGGCACGCGACCGGATCACCCCGCCCCCGACGTACAGCACCGGCCGGCGGGCCTCGAGCAGCAGCCGGGTCGCCTCCCGGATCTGCTTGGAGTGCGGCCGGGTCACGGGCCGGTAGCCGGGCAGCCGCAGCTCGGTCGGCCAGGTGTAGTCGGTCGTGGCCTGGAGCGCCGACTTGGCGATGTCGACGAGGACCGGGCCGGGGCGGCCGGTGCTCGCGATGTAGAACGCCTCGGCGATCACGCGCGGGATCTCGGCGGGGTCGGTGACCAGGAAGTTGTGCTTGGTGATCGGCAGCGTGATGCCGCGGATGTCGGCCTCCTGGAAGGCGTCGGTGCCGATGGCGGAGGCGCCGACCTGGCCGGTCACGGCCACGATCGGGACGGAGTCCATCAGCGCGTCGGCGATCGGGGTGACCAGGTTGGTCGCACCCGGCCCGGACGTCGCCATGCAGACCCCGACCCGGCCGGTCGCGGCGGCGTACCCCTGGGCGGCGTGGCCGGCCCCCTGCTCGTGGCGTACGAGGATGTGCCGGATCGAGCTGTCCATGAGCGGGTCGTACGCGGGGAGGATGGCGCCTCCCGGGATCCCGAAGATCGTGTCGACGCCCGCTGCCTCCAGGGACGTGATCAGGCTCTTGGCGCCCGACATCTCGGTCATCTGACTGTGTCGTCCTTCGTCATCCGGTTCTGGGTGGGCCTACCAGCTGTACCAACAAAAAGGCCCCTCCGTTGCTGGGCAACGAGGGGCGACGCGTCGGCTGGTGTCGTCAGTCGGCGCGTCCGGTGCGTACAAGAAGCTGCTGCATGCCGGCAGCCTACGCGCCGGCCCTCGGGCCGTCAGCCGTAGTCTGGCATGCGTCCCGCATCGTGGGACAGCGGTCCCGGATCCTGGGCGAGGGGTCAGGGCAGCACGGTCTGGCCGATCGGCCCCGGGTTCGTGGCGATCTCCCACCGGAACCCGTCGGGGTCGGAGAAGTAGCCGGAGTAGCCGCCCCACTCCCGGCCCACGCCGTCGACGACCTCCGGCGCACCTGCCGCACGGGCGTCGGCCAGGACGCCGTCGACCTCCTCGGCGGTGCGCAGGTTGTGCGAGAGCGTGATCGGCACGATCCCGTCACCCCGCCGGATCGGACCGACCTCGGCCTCGAAGCCCGGCTCCGCCCAGAGGGAGAGCACCACCTTGTCGGCGACGTCGAACATCAGCACGTCGCCCTCCACCTCGAGCACCGGCCGCCACCCGAGCCCGTCGACGTAGAACCGGCGGGTGGCGGCGAGGTCGGACACGGCCAGGGTGATGAACGAGACGCGCTGGTCCATGGCTCCGACCCTGCCACGCTCCCCCGGCCGGTCCAACCGGCGGAACGACTCAGTCCGACGTCAGGGGCGGGTGAGGTCGGAGAGGGCGGTGCGCTGGCGGCCGTCCGCGTCGAAGTTGGCCGGGTCGAGCCAGGTGTCGTACGCCGGCCGCAGCAAGCGCCAGTCGGCGTCGGTCATGGCGAACCAGTCGGTGTCGCGGTTGCGGCCCTTGTAGACCATGGCCTGGCGGAACCGGCCCTCGTAGCGGAACCCGAGCCGACGGGCCGCCACTGCGGACGGCTCGTTGCACGAGTCCAGCTTCCACTCGAACCGCCGGTAGCCGAGGTCGTCGAAGACGTAGCTCGCGAGCAGCCGGATCGCCTCGGTCGCTGCCCGCGTGCGCTGGAGCGAGCGGGCGTAGAGGACGGCGGCGACCTCGATCGAGCCGTGCACCGGGTCGATCCGGAAGAAGCTGGCGACCCCGGCCGCGCGGCCGGTGTCGGTCGGGACCAGCGCATAGGTGACGGAGTCCGCGCTGCGCCTCCAGCGGCCGACCCGCTCCGCGAGGTCCGCCTCATCGCTCGGCGGCTCCTCCGGCCGGTAGGTCCACAGCGCCGCGTCGCCGGGCCCGCACAGGGCCGCGAACAGGTCGGGCACGTGATCGTCGGCGAGCGGCTCGACCGCGACGTACCGGCCCAGCAGCCGGACCCCGCCCGGCGGCGGCGCGCCGGCCCAGTCGACCGGCTCCCCCACCGGCTGACCGAGGTCGTTCGTCGGCGTCACCGCAGCTCCTGCGTGATCTCGTGCCGGGCGCCGTCGACGACGACCCGGGCCAGGGCGCCGTTGACGAGCGGCAGGTGCGGCGGGACGTGGCCGATCTCGAGGTCGAGGACGACCGGGACCCGCAGGCCGGCCAGTCCGTCCAGCACGGCGTCGGCCTGCGTGAAGCCGCCTTCGCTGTCGGGGGCGCGGGTACGGCCGACGAGGACGGCGACGGCGTCGTCGAACCAGCCCGCGAGCCGCATCCCGTGGACGTGCCGGCAGATCGTGAACGCCTCGTCGTCGGACGCCTCGAGGTAGACGACGAGCGGCCCGTGCTCTCGCCCGAACGCCGCGACGTCGCCGTACGGCGTGCCTGCGAGCACACCGACCGTCTCCGTGCAGCCGCCCACCAACCGGCCGGTGACGTCGAGCCGGTCGGCACCCCGGAGCGTCCAGGACCCCGGACCGACCTGCTTCCAGTTCGTGGCCGAGGGGTCCTCCTCGAAGCGCCACCAGTCGGCGACCACGCCCGAGTCCCGCTGGGTCACCGGTCCGGTCGCCGCGGCCAGGTCGAGCCAGTGCGTCAGTCCCGCGGGCGCGGCGTACGGCGTGTCGGCGAGGTTGTCGCCGTGCAGCGTGGCCAGCCCGGTGCGCAACGTCAGCGGCAGCATCCAGGTGCTGGAGTCGGAGTAGCCGACGACCCAGCTCGGGTCGGCGGCCGCGATCGCGTCGTAGTCGAGGAGGTCGACCAGGTCGATCGCGGTCACCCCGCCCCAGGGCGGGACGACGGCGCGGATGCTCGGGTCGGTGAGCATGGCCGTGAGCTCTGCGGCGCGCTGCTCGCGCGGCGCGCTGACGTGGGTCGAGCCGTCCATGCACCGGCCGACGACCACGTCGTAGCCGCGGCGCCGGAGCCAGGCGATCGCGAAGTCGATCCGGACCGTCTCGGCCCCCGCCACCCCCGAGGAGGGCGAGGTCACGGCGATCCGGTCGCCGGGCCTGCAGCGGGTGCGGGAAAGCGCAGCTCCACGGCCCTACCCCTGCAGCTCGTCCCGCACGGCCTCGATGCCGGCCGCGACCTCGGCGTACGACGTGGACAGCGGCGACAGGCCGATCCGCAGTCCGCCCGGGTCGCGGTAGTCGGGGATGACGTCGCGCTCCCAGAGCCGCGTGGTGACTGACTCCATGTCCTGGTGTCGGACGGTGACGTGGCCGCCCCGACGCTCGGCGTCCCGGGGCGTCGCCACCTCGGCGCCGAGCGGCGCCAGCAGCTCGTCGGCGAGGTCCAGGGCGTACGCCGTGAGCCCGATCGACTTGGCGCGGACCGCGTCCATCCCGACCTCGTCGAGCAGCGCGAGCATGTCGCGCAGCGGCACCATCGCCAGCACCGGCGGCGTTCCCGACTGGAAGCGCCGCACGCCGGCCGCCGGGGCGTACGTCGGCCCCATGAGGAACGGGTCGGTCGCGCCGATCCAGCCCTGGATCGGCTGGCTGAACGAGTCGAGGTGCCGCTGCGCGACGTACACGTACGCCGGGGAGCCCGGTCCGCCGTTGAGGTACTTGTACGTGCACCCCACGGCCAGGTCGGCACCCCACGCGTCCAGCTCGACCGGCACCGACCCGCCGGAGTGGGAGAGGTCCCACAGGACCAGCGCCCCTGCGTCGTGCGCGGTCGCAGTGATCGCAGGCCCGTCGGCCAGCCACGCCGAGCGGTAGGCCACGTGGCTCAGCACGACCAGGGCCGTCTGCTCCCCCACGGCCTCGGCCACCTCCTCGACCGTCACGCCGGTCGCGGGGTCAGCCTCGATCCACCGCAGCGAGAGCCCGCACTCCTGGGCGATCCCGGCGGCGACGTACCGGTCGGTCGGGAAGTTGTCGCGGTCGATCACGATCTCGGTCCGGTCGGGCCGGGCCGCCACGGCCGCCCGGATCGCCTTGTAGAGCAGCACCGTCGTGGAGTCACCGATCGTGACCTGGCCGGGCGCGGCGCCGAGCGCCACCCGGCCGAGGTCGTCGCCCACGGTCAGCGGCAGGTCGAACCACGACTCGTCCCAGCCGCGGATCAGCCGGGTGCCCCACTCCCCCTCGACGAAGGCCGCGAGCGACTGCGCCGTGGCGCGCAGCGGACGGCCCAGCGAGTTCCCGTCGAAGTAGACGAGGTCGGACTCGGAGCCGACGAAACGGTCGCGGTGGGCGGCCAGCGGATCGGCCGCATCGAGACCGACGGCGCGCGCGGGTGTGCTGTGATCGTCCACGGGCGCCACTCTGGCAGACCAGGTCACGGGAACCCCCAGGCCCCGGGCGGTGTAGGAGCGGGGAGCGTTGCGGCACACTGCTGCCATGGCGAGCGAGCACGTGCGTCCCGAGGTCCCACCGAGCGGCACCGGCTGCGGCGACTGCGACGAGGCCGGTGGCTGGTGGGTGCACCTGCGGCGGTGTGCCGAGTGCGGCCACGTGGGCTGCTGCGACTCCTCGCCGGCCCAGCACGCGACGGCGCACTACCGTGCGAGCGGGCACCCGGTCGTGCAGAGCTTCGAGCCGGGCGAGGACTGGGGCTGGGACTACGCCCGCGAGATCGCCCTCGCCCTGCCCCCGCTGGCGCCGCCCACGTCACACCCGGATGACCAGCCCACTCCCGGCCCCCGGGGTCGGGTCCCGGAGGACTGGCAGGACCACATCCACACCTGACCGGCCGTCAGCGGTAGTCCACATCGATCTGGTGGTCGACGTGCCGGTCCGGCCAGCCAGTTCCGTGTGGACTACCAGTACGGGGGGCAGGTGGGTCAGCCGCAGACGGCGCCGTGCGCCGCGGACTGCACGACCTGGGCGTACTTCCCGAGGACGCCGCGCGTGTACTTGGGCGGGTTCGGCGCCCACCCCTCGCGCCGCGCTGCGAGCTCCGCCTCCGTCACGTCGACGTCCAGCGTGCGCCCGGCGACGTCGAGGGTGATCCGGTCGCCGTCGCGCAGGAACGCGATCGGACCGGCGTCGACCGCCTCGGGAGCGATGTGGCCGACACACAGCCCCGTCGTCCCACCGGAGAACCGGCCGTCGGTGATCAGCAGCACGTCCTTCCCCAGCCCGGCGCCCTTGATCGCGCCCGTGATCGCGAGCATCTCGCGCATCCCCGGGCCACCCTTGGGGCCCTCGTAGCGGATGACGACGACGTCCCCGGCCGTGATCGTGCCCGCGGCGAGGGCGTCCAGCGCGGCCCGCTCGCCGTCGAAGACCCGCGCCGTGCCGGTGAACGTCGAGTCGTCGAACCCGGCGCTCTTGACGACCGCACCCTCCGGGGCGAGCGAGCCCTTGAGGATGGTGATGCCGCCGGTCTGGTGGATCGGCTTGTCGAGGGCGCGGATGACCGAGCCGTCCAGCGGCGGCGGGGCGATCGCGTCGAGGTTCTCGCGCATCGTCCGGCCCGTGACAGTGAGGGTGTCGCCATGGAGCAGCCCCTCCTCGAGCAGGGCCCGCATCACGACCGGGATGCCGCCGACCTGGTCGACGTCGTACATGACGTACTGGCCGAACGGCTTGAGGTCGCCGAGGTGGGGCACCCGGTCGCCGATCCGGTTGAAGTCGTCGATCGTCAGCGGCACGTCCGCCTCGCGCGCCATCGCGAGCAGGTGGAGGACGGCGTTCGTCGACCCGCCGAGCGCCATCACGACCGTGATCGCGTTCTCGAACGCCTCGCGGGTCATGATCTGGCGCGCGGTGATGCCCTCGCGGAGCAGGTTGACGACCGCCTCGCCCGAGCGGTGGGCGAACCCGTCGCGCCGCCGGTCGACGGCCGGCGGCGACGCGCTGCCCGGCAGCGACATCCCGATCGCCTCGGCGACGGCCGCCATCGTGTTCGCGGTGTACATGCCGCCGCAGGCGCCCTCACCCGGGCAGATCGCGCGCTCGACGCGGTCGACCTCCTCGCGGGTGATCTTGCCGGCGAGGCAGGCGCCCACGGCCTCGAAGGCGTCGATGATCGTGACGTCGCGGCCGTCGACCTGACCGGGCATGATCGAGCCGGCGTAGAGGAAGACGCTCGCGAGGTCGAGCCGTGCGGCGGCCATCATCATGCCCGGCAGCGACTTGTCGCAGCCGGCGAGCAGCACGGACCCGTCGAGCCGCTCGGCCATCATCACGGTCTCGACGGAGTCGGCGATCACCTCGCGCGACACCAGCGAGAAGTGCATGCCCTCGTGCCCCATGGAGATCCCGTCGGACACCGAGATCGTGCCGAACTCGAGGGGGTACCCGCCCGCCGCGTGCACGCCACCCTTGACGGCCTGCGCCAGGCGCTGGAGCGAGAGGTTGCACGGGGTGATCTCGTTCCAGGACGACGCCACCCCGATCTGCGGCTTCTCCCAGTCGGCGTCGCCCATCCCGACCGCCCGCAGCATCCCGCGCGCGGCGGCCTTCTCCAGCCCGTCGGTGACGTCGCGGCTCCGGGGCTTGATGTCGGGGGCGTCAGCCATGCGGTCGAGCCTAGTCGGGGCCGGCTCCGGTCACTGGCCGCGTCTCGTCCTCCGTGCCTGGCAACGGGTGGTCGGACGGCGTGCCATCGTACCTGCGCAGGAGGTCCCGAAAGACACCTCGGTGCAGGAACCGCCATTCCCCGGCCCCGATCGCCCAACCGTCCAGATGAGCAGGGAACCGACGACCGCCACGGTCTCGCACCGCGTCCTCGGCCATCGGCGCGACCACCCGGTCGTCGACGTCGACGAGCGCGAGCCGTAGCCCGGCGATTCCCGCGAGGCGGGCGGCCGTCTCGAGGTCCGGGCTGGTCTCACCGGCCTCCCAGCGTCCGACCGTCGACTGGGCGACCCCGAGCATCGCGGCGAGCTCGCGCTGCGACACGTCGGCGGTGCGACGGATCCGGCGTAGCATCCCCGGACCGAGCAGCTGCAGCGCTTGACCCCTCACGAGCCCCAGACCATCACCGGCCACTGACAGCCCCGCCACCCAGGGGTCATCTCGACAGGCTCGGAACTGAACCGCGGAGCGGGTCAGTCCTGAGCGTGAAGCGACGGGGCGTCGCCGCGAGGGTCACGGGCGCTCGGCAGCCGCCTTGAGGGACGCGATGCCCCGGTCGAAGTCCCGGCCGATCGCCTTGTCGAAGAACAGCTTGCCCATCAGCGACATGAGCACGTTGCGCTCGCCGGTCATCACCCAGGTGACGTCGGTCCCGCCCGCCGCAGGGGTCAGGTCGAAGGCGGTCACGTTGGTCGCCTTGAACGGCTTGAGGAACCGGAGGTCGACCGTCACCCCGCCTGGGCCGGCCTGCGTGATCTCCATCGTGCCCTCGCCGGCCTTCTTGTTGCCCGACCAGTGGTAGTGCGAGCCGACGCCCTTCTCGGGCCCGGTGAAGGTGCGCTGCAGGTCCGGGTCGAGGCCCTCCCAGGGCGACCACTGCTGCCACTCGTGGAAGTCCTCCAGCAGCGGCAGCACCCGCTCCGGCGGGACGTCGACGTGGGTGGACCGGGACATCTCGAAGGCGCTCATGGGCGGATCCTCAGTCCAGCGTGGCCGCGCGGACGACGAGCACGTCGGGCAGGTCGCGGTGGATCTCGACCCAGCTCTCGCCCTCGTCGGCCGAGCAGAAGACCGATCCGTTGCGGCCGCCGACGTACAGGCCGGCGGTCTCGTGATCGTCGGCGCACATGGCGTCGCGCATCACCGCGGCGAAGAACTCGTCGGGCAGTCCGCCCTCGCCGAGCAGCTCCCACGAGTCGCCGGCGTCGGTCGTGCGGGCCACCCGCGCCTTCCCGTCGACCGGCCAGCGAGCGCCGGCGTCGGCGATCGGGAAGGAGTAGGCCGTGTCGGCGCGGTGCGGGTGGGCGACCATGGCGAACCCGAACTCGGTGGGCAGGCCCGGCGCGATGTCGTTCCAGGTCTCGCCGCCGTCGTCGGAGCGGTAGACGCCGCCGTGGTTCTGGAGGTAGAGCCGCTCGGGGTCGGCCGAGTCACGCGCCACCTTGTGGACGCACTGCCCGAACTCGGGGTAGGTGCGTTCGCCTGGCATGAACTCGGCCTTCACCCCGGTGTTGTGGGGGGCCCACGTGGTTCCGCCGTCCTCGGTCGCGTAGACGCCGCCCGTGGAGATGGCGGCCAGCAGCCGGTCGGCGTCCTTCGGGTGCGGCAGCAGGGTGTGGAACGCCTGACCGCCATAGCCCGCGTCCCACTCGGTCCGGTGCGGGTGGTCCCACAGCCCGCGGACCAGCTCGAACGTCTCGCCGCGGTCGGTCGACTTGAACACGGCACCCGGCTCGGTGCCCGCCCACACGACGCCGTCGTCGCCCGCCGGCGAGCCCGGCTGCAGCTGCCAGACCGAGGCCAGGGTGGCGCCGGTGTCCTCCGGGAAGCGGATCGCGCCGTTCGGCGTCTCGTCCCAGCTCGCCCCGAGGTCGTCGGAGCGGTAGACCTGCGGGCCGAACCAGCTCGACGAGGAGCCGGCGAACAGGCGCGGAGCGTCGCCGCGGCGGTCGACGAGGACGGAGTAGACGCCCTGCATCGCGAAGTGGGGCCCGCTCCACTCCCACTCCCGGCGGGCCTCGTCCGAGCGGCCGACCCACAGGCCCTTGCGCGTCCCCACCATGAGCAGCGTGCTGGTCATCTCCACGATCCCTTCACCGTCACCAGGTGTGCCTTGTTCCTATTTGGAACACTAGTCTGGCGAGGAGATGAGTCAAGACCTCCCCGTCACGTCGTACGCGCTGCTCGGGCTCCTCACGTTCGGTGACGAGCTCACCGGCTACGAGCTGAAGCAGCGCGCGGACTTCACCCTGCGTTTCTACTGGGTCTCACCCGCGATGAGCCAGGTCTACTCCGAGCTGGCCCGCCTGACCGAGGCCGGACTCGTCCGCCGTCGGGGTGTCGGCCGCGGCACGACGTACACGATCAGCGCCCATGGCCGCCGCACGCTCGAGCGCTGGCTGCGGGAGACACCGGCCGGCTTCCCGGTGTTCAAGCACCCGGTGGCGCTGCGACTGATGATCGGCCACCTGAGCGACGGCGACACGCTCCGCACCATGCTGGAGCGGTACGTCGACGAGGTGCGGTCGGCCCGGGCCGACCTGCGCGAGGTGCGGACCGGCCTCCACGGCGTGGACGCGCCCGGTGAGCCCTTCCACCATCCGTCGCTGGTCGCCGACTGGGGGCTGGCACACTTCGACAGCGAGATCCGGATCGCCCGGCGGCTGCTGGCGCGGCTGGGCGAGGAGGCCGAGGAGGACCACTGAGACGTCTGTCGCCGGTCTGGTTCGTGCTCGCCGGCATCGTGTCCGTGCAGCTCGGCGCGTCGTTCGCCAAGGACGTCTTCGACGAGGTCTCGCCCACCGGCATGGTGTGGCTGCGGATGGCCACGGCCGCGGTGGTGGTCGGGCTGGTCGCGCGTCCTGCCCTGCGGGGCCGGTCGCGCGCCGACTGGTACGTCGCGGTCGCGTTCGGCGTGAATCTCGGCTTCATGAACTGGGCGTTCTACCAGGCGATGTCCCGCATCCCGATCGGCATCGCGGTGACGATCGAGTTCATCGGGCCGCTGACCCTGGCGGTCGTCCTGTCGAGGCGGGCGCGCGACCTGGTGTGGGTGCTGCTGGCCGGCGTGGGGGTGGTCCTGCTGGGCGTGCAGCCCGGCGACGTCAACCTGGCCGGAGTGGTGTTCGCACTGCTGGCCGGAGCGTCGTGGGCGGCCTACATCCTCCTGAGCGTGCGGACCGGGATCCGCTGGCCGGGCCTGGACGGGCTCGCCGTCGCCGGGATAGTCGCGGCCGTGCTCCTGGCGCCGTTCGCACTGGTCGGCTCGGGACCGGACCTCCTCGATCCGCGGATCATCGCGCTGGGGGCGGTGGTCGGGATGCTGAGCTCGGTGGTTCCCTACAGCTTCGAGCTGATCGCCCTGCGGACGATCAAGCCGGCCGTCTTCTCGATCCTGATGAGCCTCGAGCCCGCCGCCGCCGCACTGACGGCGATGCTGGTCCTCGAGGAGTTCCTCACGGCCTGGCAGTGGCTGGCGCTGGCGTGCGTGGTGGCGGCCTCCGTCGGCGCCACGCGCTCCGGCGCCGTGCTCGCCGAGCCGGTCCCGGACTAGCTGCACCCGGCCGGAGTTCACCCAGATGTCACACACGGTTGACGCCACCGCAAGGGGCGCCGCCTAGCGTCGTCCCCATGCTGGTCCCGCTGATCGTCCCGCCGATCGACCGCTGGGTCCGCCACTGGTCCCGTGAGTCCCAGCTCGGCGCGCGGCGAAACGCGATGGTGGCGGCCACGGCGCTCACCCAGCTGCGGATCGAGCGGCAGGACGTCGAGGACTACCTGACGTCCCGCGCCGCAGCCAGGTCGCCACGCGCGACGGAGGTGACGGCTGCGGCGAGGTGACGGCTGCGGCGAGGGGACGGCTGCGACAATCGGGGCATGTCCGCGCCCCTCATCTCCTCGTCGACCGACGCACGGCTGGCGTTCGACGACGTCCTGTCCGACGACGGCACGCGGCTGCGCGTGTGGACCAACGACCCCGACGGCGTCATCGACGGCCCGACCGTGGTGCTGTGCAACGGGCTCGGCACGAGCGCCTCGGCGTGGCCGGCCCTGCTCGACCCCGGCTGCGGCGTGCGGGTCGTCAGCTGGAACCACCGGGGCACGGGTGGGTCCGAGCGGCCGGCCGACCCCCAGCGGGTCCGGATCGAGGAGTTCGTCGAGGACGCGCTGTCCGTCATGGACCACTTCGGGGTCGACCGCGCCGTCCTCATGGGCTGGTCGATGGGTGTCAACACCATGTTCGAGCTCGCCGTCGCGCACCCGGAGCGCGTGGCCGGCCTGTTCGCGGTCGCGGGCGTGCCCGGTGACACGTTCGCCACGATGCTCGGCCCCTTCCACCTGCCCCACGCCGTGGCTCGCGCGGTGACGGTGAACCTCTCCCGTGCCCTGAAGTACGGCGGCTGGGCGCTCACGCCGATCACCTCGCGGTTGCCCGTGGGCCGCCGGGTGATCGCCGCTCTCGAGCACAGCGGCTTCATGTTCCCGGTCGCCGACCCCGAGCTCGCCGCGTCCGCCGTCCGCGAGTTCCTCACGACCCCGGTCGGCTGGTACTTCCACCTCGTGCTCTCCACGTCCGAGCACGCTCGCGTCAGCCTCAGCCGGATCGACGTACCGACGTGCTTCGTCGCCGGCACGTACGACGTGCTGGCCGGTGCGCGCGACATGTTCACCGCCGCCGAACGGCTCGGCGACGCGACCTACGTCGAGCTCCTCGGCTCCCACTTCATCCAGATGGAACGGCCCGACGAGGTGCACGCGCTGCTGCTGGAGTTCCTCGAGCGGGTCGGGTGAGCCGGTGCGCCGACTGAGGGCCGTGGCCGTGCTGCTGCCGGCCGTCCTCGTCCTGGCGGCCTGCGGCGACGACCCCGACGCCGGCCCCGGCCCGGACACCGTCACGGCCGAGCCCACCGACGACGAGGAACCGGACGAGACGCCGAGCGGGTCGTCGGAGGAGGCCTCCCCGGGGGGCCCACCCCGGGTCGTGGGCGAGGCAGCCACCGGGCTCGCCGTCCCGTGGGGGCTCGACTTCCTGCCCGACGGCCGGGCCGTGGTGACCGAGCGCGACACCCGCCAGGTGCTCCTGGTCGACCCCGACACGTCCGAGGTCGAGGTCGTCGGGACGCTGTCGGCCGCCGCCCCGCAGGGTGAGGCCGGACTGCTGGGCGTGGCGGTGTCGCCGGACTTCGACCGCGACCGGAGCCTGTACTTCTACCTCACCACCACCGAGGACAACCGGATCGTCCGGGCCGGGCTCGACGAGGGCGACCGGCTCGGCGAGCCCGAGGTGCTGCTCGCCGGCATCCCGAACGGTTTCATCCACGACGGCGGCCGCCTCGCCTTCGGCCCGGACGGGTACCTGTACGCCTCCACGGGTGAGACCGGTGAGGGCGAGCTCGCGCAGGACCGCGGGTCGCTCGGCGGCAAGATCCTCCGGATCACCACCGACGGAGACCCGGCGCCCGGCAACCCCGACCCCGAGTCCCCGATCTGGAGCCTCGGCCACCGCAACGTGCAGGGGCTCGCCTTCGACGACCAGGACCGGCTGTGGGCGAGCGAGTTCGGGGAGTCGACGTATGACGAGCTCAACCTGATCGAGCCGGGCGGCAACTACGGGTGGCCCGAGGCCGAGGGTCGCGACGGCTCGAGCTCGTTCGTCAACCCGCGGGTCGTCTGGAGCACCGACGAGGCCTCGCCCTCGGGGCTGGCGTTCAGCGAGGGGAACCTGTGGCTCGCCGCGCTGCGTGGCACCCGGCTGTGGCGGATCGAGGTCGACGCCGGGGACGTCGGCCGGGTCCGCGACTTCTTCGTGGGCGACTACGGGCGGCTCCGCACCGTCGCGGTGGCCCCGGACGGCCTGCTCTGGGTGACGACGTCCAACCGGGACGGCCGCGGCGAGCCGGCCGCGACCGACGACCGGATCCTGGTGGTCGACCCCGGCTGACCTCACCACCAGAGCGTCACGACCCACGGGTGGCCGTGCCGGTGATGACCGACCGCCGGGCGGCCCGGCGCAGCGTCGTGAGGATCGACGGCCCGAGCACCACCACGGCCAGGGAGGTGGTGATGGCCCGGCCGGTGTCCCAGCTGCCGGTGGAGGTGACCAGGGTGTAGACGAGGAACCGCTGGAGGTTCTCGGAGAGCGGGTCACCGGGTACGAAGGACAGGTCGCCCTCGTACCCCGGCACCGCGATGCCGAACGCGAACGGCCAGCTGGAGAGGTTCATGAGGATCCCGTAGGAGTACGACGCGACCACGGCGTACGCGACGAGCACCGCGCTCTCCGCACGGCCGCCCATCCGGCGCGGGAGGAAGCCGGCCCCCATCCCGACCCAGGCCGCGACCATCATCTGGTACGGCAGCCACGGCCCGACGCCTGCGGTGAGCAGGGCGGACGCGAACAGCGAGGTGCAGCCGAGCACGAAGCCGAAGCCGGGCCCGAAGACCCGGCCCGCCAGGATCAGGAGGAAGAACACCAGCTCGATCCCCGCGGTGCCGGCGCCGAGCATCCGGATCAGCGCGTTCGCCGCGCTGAGGACGCCGAGCAGGGCCAGGACGCGGGAGTCCATGCCGCCCTCGCTCACCTCAGCGATCACGACCAGGATCACCAGCGGCAGCAGCGCCAGGAAGAAGAAGGGCGGCTGCAGGTGCTGCTCCGGCCGCACGCGGACGAGGAGCGGCCAGCACAGCATGATCAGCCCCGCCACCGACGCGACGGTGAGCACGAGGGACGAGCGCAGCCCCAGCGGCACCGCGACCGCGGCGGGCGAGCTCACGAGTCCCCCTCGAGGGCGGCGGCGACCTCGTCGACCAGCAGCCACGGCGCGCCCAGCACCTTCGTGACCTGGGGGGCGAACCCGGGAGACTCGGCCAGCACCCGGTGCGCTGGACCGGCCGACACCACCTCGCCCTCGGCCAGCACCACGACCCGGTCGGCGACCTGGGCCACGAACTCGACGTCGTGGCTGGCCACGAGCACGGCGTGCCCGTCGTGGCTCAGCGCCGTCAGCACGTCGGCGAGCTGGGCCTTGGCGGCGTAGTCCAGGCCCCGTGTCGGCTCGTCGAGCAGCAGCACCGGCGGCTGGCCCGTCAGCACCACGGCGAGCACGAGCGACAGCCGCTGCCCCTCGGACAGGTCGCGCGGGTGATGGTCGTCCGGGATGCCGGGGGCGAACCGGTCGAGCAGGCCACGGCACCGGCCCGCCTCGGCCTCGGCCGACTCGTCGGCCGAGGCGCACTCCTCGGCGACCGTCTCGAGGTAGAGCAGGTCGGCGGCGACCTGCGGCACCAGGCCCACGAGGGCGCGCCGGGCGGCGGCGTCGAGCGCGGCCGGGTCGTGGCCCTCGATGCGGACCGTGCCCGCGGCTCGCCTGCCCGTGCCCTGGAGCGCCCAGATCAACGACGTCTTCCCCGAGCCGTTGCGTCCCATCAGCCCGGTCACGACCCCGCCCTCCAGGGTCAGGTCGACCTCGCGCACGGCGACGGCCCGGCCGTGACGGACCGTCACGTCGCGGGCAGCGAGGACCGGCGCGCGGACTGCCTCGCGTGCCGCCGGCGGGGGAGCTCCGAGCCGCTCGCGCAGTGCGGGTGCACGACGGCGTGCGTCACGCACGCTGAGCGGCAGCGGTTCCCAGCCGGCCAGCCGGCCGAGCTCGATGAGCGGCGGTACGACGGGTGAGGCCGCCAGCACCTCGGCCGGCGCGCCGGTGCGCAGGCCACCGGCACCGTCCAGCAGCACCATCCGGTCGGCGAACGGCACGACCCGCTCCAGCCGGTGCTCGGCCATCAGCACCGTCACCCCCAGGTCGTGCACCAGGCGCGTCAGCGTCGCGAGGACCTCCTCGGCGGCCGTGGGGTCGAGCGCCGACGTGGGCTCGTCCAGGACGAGCAGCCGCGGGTGCATGGTGAGCACCGCTCCCAGCGCGACCCGCTGCTGCTGCCCGCCGGACAGGGTCCGGAGGTCGCGGGCCCGCAGGTCGGCGATCCCGAGCAGGTCGAGCGTCTCCTCCACGCGCCGGCGCATCGTCTCCGCGGGGACCGCGAGCTGCTCCATGCCGAAGGCGAGCTCCTCCTCGACCGTGTCGGTCACGAACCCGGACGCGGGGTCCTGCCCCACGTGGCCCACCGCGTGGGCGCGCTCGCGGGGCGGCAGCGCCAGGATGCTCTCCCCGTCGAGCCGGACGTCGCCACGCAGCGTGCCGCCGGTGAAGCGCGGTACGAGCCCGGTCACGACGCCCAGCAGGGTCGACTTGCCGCTGCCGGTGCGGCCGGAGACGACCACCAGCTCTCCCTCGTCGAGGTCGAGCGCGACGCCGTCGAGGACCACCCGGGCGTCGTACCCGAAGTGGAGGTCGCGCAGCTCGATCACGACCGCACCGCCAGCCCGTGGGTCGGCGGCGGGGCGAGCACCGCCGGCAGCGCGGCCACCATGATCGCCGCGAGCGTCAGCGCGTCGAGCGTGGGGACGGCGGTCAGCGACGGGTAGGCGATCGTGGGGCTCACCTGGGTCACCCGGTGCGCCGCCAGGGCGACCGCCACCCCGGAGACGACCACGGTGAGCTCCGGCCACCGCCACGGGTCCGGTCGGTAGCGGCTGCGGTGGACCCGCCGACCGGCGGCCGCGATCCCCCCGATCGCGACGACCAGCCCGGCCAGCAGCAGCGGCCTGCCCCACGACGAGGGCAGCGCGCCGGCCTGGTCGAGCGCGAGGTAGGTGCCGAGGCAGATCCCGCAGAGCCCCACCAGGAGCAGGGCGCCGGTCACCCGGCGTTGAGCCGGGGTGGCGTCACCACTGCGGCCGTAGCCGCGGGTGTCCATCCCCGCCGCGAGCAGCAACGAGCGGGAGAACGCGTCCTCCAGCACCGGGACCAGGACCCGGCGCAGCCGGCCGATCCGGTCGGACGCACCCCCGCGGAGCGCCTGCGCGCGGCGGACCCGGCGCAGGCAGTCGGCGAGCTGCGGCACCATCGTCACCGCGATCACCATCGCCGTGCCGATCTCGTAGAGGGCGGGTGGCATCGACTTGAGCAGCCGCTTGGGGTTGGCGAGCGAGTTCGCCGCCCCGATGCAGATGACGATCGCGGCGAGCCGCAGCCCGTCGTAGAGCCCGGCGAGCACGCTCTCCCGCGTGACGTCGCCGAAGAGCGTGATGCCCAAGATCCAGTCGGGCAGCGGGACCTCCGGCAGGTGCAGCCACACGGTGTCGCCGACGCCACCACCGAAGACGATCCGGAAGACCACCCGGAGCACCACGATCGCGAGGGCCAGCAGGCAGTACAGCCGGAACGAGCGCGCCCACGGCTGGTCCGAGCGGCGCGCCAGCACCACGACGGTGGCCGCCCCGATGAGCATCACCATCCACACCGGGTTGGTGGACAGCGATGCCCCTGCCGCCAGCCCGATCGCCCAGACCCACCAGGCGATCGGATGGAGGTCTCGGGGCAGCCGCGCGCTCACGCGCCGCCGGCGGCCCTGCGTCGTACGACGGTCACGACCGTGCCCGCGCCGAACAGCCCCAGGGCGGCCAGCCCGACGAGCCACAGCGGAAGCCCGCCGTCGGCCACCGCGTCCGACGGCGGGGCGGCGACGTCCTGCCCCGTCTGGCCCGCCACCACGGTGGCGTCGTCGGTGGGCGTGGCTTCGCCGGACTCCTCGTCGCGCGGCCGCTCGGACCTCGCGGCCTCGGGGTCGCGGTCCCGCTCGCGAGCCCGCTCCCGAGGCGAGGCGGAGGCCGTCGGCGTCGAGTCGGACGGCGACCCGGACGGCGTCGCTCCGGTCCCACCATCCGAGCCACCGGTCGCGCCACCCGTCGAGCCACCCGAGCCACCACCGGTCGAGCCGCCGCTCCCGCCGGTCCCGTCATCCGTCCCGCCTGACCCGCCGCCGCCCGGCTCGGACCCGCCGTGGTCGGGCGGGGCTGCGGCCGGGTTGCGGCGCGAGCTGCTGGCCTGCCACGCGAGCGCGACCGACCCTCCGGCCGGGACGCTCAGGGAGTCGACACCCTCGCTGGCATACACCCACGAACCGGAGGTGCCGTTGGACCAGAAGAGGCCCCAGTACGCGTTGGTCGGCGGCATGTTGACGCAGCCGGCGCTCTCGGGCTGGCCGTCCACCTTGCACACCGCGCCGGGGAACCGCTGCACCCGCTCCAGGCTGTGCCCGGCTGCCGCGAACAGCGCCGCCGCATCGTCACCGCCGCTGGCCACGCAGGTCTGCGAGAGCGCGCCCGAGAGGCTGCCCGGGTCGACGACGACCGTGATGCCGCCCGCGTCGGTGCAGGCAGCCGCGGCTGCCGGGCTGACCAGCACGCCCGGTAGGACACTGGCCGCGGCCGCGAGGATCGCGGCGGCGACCACCGAACCGACCCGGGTCATGAGCAGTCCGCGACCCGCAGGTAGCTCAGCCCGGGGGCCGCCTGCGCGGTGGCCCGACGCCACTGATCGCGCTCTTCGTCACTGATGCCGCCGTCCTCGCCCTCGGCGTACCCGGCCGCGTCGTAGGCGATCGCGCCGTCCTCGCCCTCCAGCGAGGTGCCTCCCGCGTCCACGACCTGTAGGTCGCGGACCCACCGGGCCGCGCGCGCCGCGGGTCGGCACGCGCCGGAGTCTCCGAGGACCCAGGCGGCGAGCCCGGTGCTGTTGGTGTTGCTGCCCTCGGTGCTGGTGCCGCCGCCGAGGCTGCCGTTGTCCTTCTGGCGCTTCTTCAGCCAGGCCGTCGCGTCGGCGATCGCCTGCCGGACCGGCGCCGTCCGGTGCGCGATCGGCATCGCGCGCAGGTTGAGCACGGCCAGCGCCGTCGCGTCGGTGTCGGGCGAGCGCTTGCTCGCGCGCGCCGCGTCGCAGCTCTGCTTCTCGGCGTCCAGCGACGCGAGGTTGAGCCGGAAGAACCCGGCGTCGCACTGCTGCTTGAGGAGGAACCTGATCGCCCCACCCGCCTTGCGGGAGTCGGCGCGGGCGAGCGCCCGGGCCGCGAACGACTGACCGATCGTGTTCGTGTAGTCCTCGGCGCCCTTGTCGCGCAGCCGTCCCTTGACCGGACGCACCGACAGGATCCGGTTGTTGAGGCGCCGGACCAGGTCGGCGCCGCCGTACGCCCGCGGGTCGCCGCCGGAGGCCTGGACGTACGCCGTGAGCTTGGCGAGGCTGCCGGCGAACACGTTCTCGGGCTGACCGAAGTCGGCACCGGTCGTGTAGCTGTCGACGTGGTCGGCCATCTCGTCGCGGATCGCGCGGACGGTGGCGCCGTGGCCGCCGATCGCCTGGAGGCCGAACCCGACGTCGAGCGTCAGGCCGTAGTCGTCGAAGTCGAACTGGTCGTTGTGGACCAGCGAGCCGGTCAGCTGGTCCTCGAGCCAGGTGGCACCGTCGTCGGCACGGTCGGCGTGGGCCGGTCCGGCGAGCACCGTGGTCATCGTGGTGGCGACCAGCGCACCGGCGGCGAGTGCCGCGACGGGGCGCAGGAGACGTGGCGTGGGCATGTGGGTCCTCTCCGCTGCACCAGCGGACAGCCCGTGGAGAGCCACCCGCTGTTTTCCTCGACAGCGTGTGTTCAGGACGCGTCGCAGTGGGTGCTCCGGCTCACGGCCCCTGTCGGGACCGCCTACGGTTGCGGGTCAGCGCCGGACTCGGACCGGCTTCCCCCAGCGTGCGGGCGTGATCGATGTTTGGTGTGCGCCACGCACCCTACTCCCCGCCGGGCCACGGCTCCTCCCCCGTCCGCGTGAAGATCCCCACACCCTCCGCTGGGGAGCTCGACCACCGTCAGGTGAGCCGCTCGAGGATCAGCTCGCGGACCCGGTTGGCGTCGGCCTGGCCGCGCATCTCCTTCATGACCGCGCCGATCAGCGCGCCGGCGGCGGCCACCTTGCCCTCACGGATCTTGTCGGCGACGTCGGGGTTGGCCGCGATCGCGGTGTCGACGGCGGCCGCGAGCGCGCCGTCGTCGGAGACGATCTCGAGACCCCGGGCGGCGACGATCTCCTCGGCGGAGCCCTCACCGGCGAGCAGCCCGTCGAAGACCTGCCGGGCGAGCTTGTCGTTGATCGTGCCCGCGTCGACGAGCGCCTGCACGGCCGCGACCTGGGTGGGCGTGACCCCGAGCTCCGAGACCTCCACCCCCGTGTCGTTGGCCCGGCGGGCCAGCTCACCGAGCCACCACTTCCGGGCGGCCTGCGGCGCGGCACCGGCGGCGATCGTCTGCTCGACCAGCAGCATCGCTCCCGCGCCGACCGTGTCGCGCATCTCGAGGTCGGAGAAGCCCCACTCGGCCTGCAGCCGGGCCCGCTTGACCGTCGGGTTCTCCGGGAGCGTGCCGCGCAGCTCGTCCACCCACTCCCGCGACGGCGCCACCGGCACCAGGTCGGGCTCGGGGAAGTAGCGGTAGTCGTCGGCGTCCGACTTCTCGCGGCCGGCCGTCGTGACGCCGGTGTCCTCGTGCCAGTGGCGCGTCTCCTGTCGGATCGAACCGCCGGCGGCGAGCACCGCCGCGTGCCGCCGCATCTCGTAGCGCACCGCACGCTCGACCGAGCGGAACGAGTTGACGTTCTTGGTCTCGGTGCGAGTGCCGAGCCCGCCGGTGCCCCGCGGGGCCAGGGAGAGGTTCACGTCGGCACGCAGGTTGCCCTGGTCCATCCGGGCCTCGGAGACCCCGAGCGCCACGATCAGCTCGCGCAGCTGCTGGACGTAGGCGCGGGCGACGTCCGGGGCCCTCTCCCGCGCCCCCATGATCGGCTTGGTCACGATCTCGATCAGCGGGATCCCGGCCCGGTTGTAGTCGACCAGGGAGTGGTCGGCACCGTGGATCCGGCCCGTGGCGCCACCGACGTGGAGCGACTTCCCGGTGTCCTCCTCCATGTGGGCGCGCTCGATCTCCACCCGGAAGGCGTCTCCGTCGACCTCGACATCCATCCAGCCTTCGAACGCGATCGGCTCGTCGTACTGCGAGGTCTGGAAGTTCTTCGGCATGTCCGGGTAGAAGTAGTTCTTCCGGGCGAACCTGCACCACTCCGCGATCTCGCAGTTGAGCGCGAGCCCGATCCTGATCGCCGACTCCACGGCGACGCGGTTGACCACGGGCATCGCGCCGGGAAGGCCCAGGCAGGTCGGGCAGACCTGGGTGTTGGGCTCGGCGCCGAAGGCCGCGGGGCACCCGCAGAACATCTTGGTCGCGGTGTTGAGCTCGACGTGGACCTCGAGACCCAGGGCCGGGTCGAACCTCTCCAGGGCCTCCTCGAAGGAGAGCAGCGTGTCGGTGCTCATGCCGGTGCTCACGCCGGGCCTCCTTCCAGGCCGGTCGCCCGGTCGAGCAGCGGAGCGCCCCACTGCTCCAGCAGCAGCGACTCGAGCGCCGCGCCCACCCGGTAGACCCGGTCGTCGGCCATGGCCGGCGCGAGGATCTGGACGCCGGTCGGCAGCCCGTCCTCGTCGGCGAGACCGCTGGGCACCGAGATGCCGGGCACCCCCGACAGGTTGGCCGGGATGGTCGCGAGGTCGTTGAGGTACATCGCGAGCGGGTCGTCGAGCTTCTCGCCGAGCTTGAACGCCGTGGTGGGGGCCGTCGGCGACACGAGCACGTCGGCCTGTCCGAAGGCGGCCTCGAAGTCGCGGGTGATGAGGGTCCGCACCTTCTGGGCCTGCCCGTAGTAGGCGTCGTAGTACCCGCTCGACAGCGCGTAGGTGCCGAGGATGATCCGGCGCTTCACCTCGTCGCCGAAGCCGGCGTCGCGGGTCGCCCGCATCACGTCCTCCGCGCTGGGGTTCCCCTCCGGCACGACCCGCAAGCCGTACCGCATCGCGTCGAACTTGGCGAGGTTGCTGGACGCCTCGGCCGGCAGGATGAGGTAGTAGGTCGCCAGCGCGTGCACGAAGCTCGGGCACGACACCTCGACCACCTCGGCGCCGGCCTTGACCATCAGGTCGACGGACTCCTGGAAGCGGGTCAGCACGCCGGCCTGGTAGCCCTCGCCGCCGAGCTCGGTGACGACCCCGATCCGCACGCCGGACAGGTCGCCGGTCGCTCCCTGGCGCACGGCGTCGACCAGCGCCGGGACCGGCTGGTCGATGCTGGTCGAGTCGAGCGGGTCGTGGCCACCGATGACCTCGTGGAGCAGCGCGGCGTCGAGCACCGTCCGGGTGACCGGTCCTGCCTGGTCCAGGGAGTTGGCCAGCGCGACGAGACCGTAGCGGGACACCCCGCCGTAGGTCGGCTTGACGCCGACCGTGCCGGTGACCGCCCCCGGCTGGCGGATCGAGCCACCGGTGTCGGTGCCGATCGCGAGCGGCGCCTCGAAGGAGGCCACGGCGGCGGCGGACCCACCGCCCGACCCGCCGGGGATCCGGTCGAGGTCCCACGGGTTGCGAGTCGGGCCGTACGCCGAGTGCTCGGTGGACGAGCCCATCGCGAACTCGTCCATGTTGGTCTTGCCGAGGATCGGCAGTCCTGCCTCGCGCAGCCGGCGGACGACCGTCGCGTCGTACGGCGGGATCCAGCCCTCCAGGATCCTGGAGCCGCACGTCGTCGGGAGGCCCCGCGTCGCGAGCACGTCCTTGACGGCGATCGGGACGCCGTCGAGGGCCGACCGAGGTGCGCCGTCCGACCGCCGTGCGTCGGAGGCGGCCGCCTGCTCCAGTGCGCCCTCGGCGTCGACGTGGAGGAACGCGTGCAGCTGCCCGTCGACCTCGGCGATCCGGTCGAGGTGGCGCTGCGTGACCTCCACCGACGTGACGCGGCCGGCCGCCAGCTCGTCGGCGAGCCAGGCAGCCGTGGTCCGCGAGCCGCCGGTCACTGCTCCTCCCCCAGGATGCGAGGGACGGAGAACCGCTGCTGCTCGGCCTCGGGGGCACCGCTCAGCGCCTCCTCCGGGGTGAGCCCCGGGACGACCACGTCGTCGCGGAAGACGTTCGTGAGGGGCACCGAGTGGGACGTCGGCGGGACGTCGTCGCCGGCGACGCCCTGGATCGACGCGATCGACTCGAGGATCACGCTCAGCTGGGGCGCGAGGTGGTCCAGCTCGGCGTCCGAGAGGTCGATCCGGGCCAGGTCGGCCAGGTGCGCCACCTGCTCGCGGCTGATGCTGGCTCCCCCGGCCGTCGATGGGGTGTCGGGCATGGCCGTCATCCTAGGTGGCCCCGCGTGGATGCCGGATCGGGGCCTGCGGCGACCTATCCTCGCGAGGTGTCCTGGTCCTACCGCCCTGCCCTCGACGGGCTCCGGACGGTGGCTGTCTATGCCGTCCTGCTGTTCCATACCGGGCATCCCTGGGCCCAGGGCGGCTTCGTGGGCGTCGACCTCTTCTTCGTGCTCTCCGGCTTCCTCGTCACCAGCGTGCTGCTCTCCGAGATCGACAAGACCGGCACCCTCCGCGTCGGCATGTTCTACGCCCGGCGGGTCCGCCGGCTGCTGCCGGCCGCGGTCGTGGCGATCGTGGCGACCTGTGCCGTCTTCGTGCTCATCAGCCCGGTGACCGACCGGGTGGAGCTCGTCCGCGACGCCCAGAGCGCGCTGCTGTGGTTCGCCAACTGGCACTTCCTGGCCGAGTCGGGCGACTACTTCGCGACCGACGTGGACCGCAGCCCGTTCCTGCACTTCTGGTCGCTGTCGATCGAGGAGCAGTTCTACGTCGTCTTCCCCGTGGTGTTGCTGTTCCTCACGAAGGCGGGGCGCCGGTGGACCGTGAAGGTGCTCGGGCTGCTGCTGCTGGCGTCGGTCGCCTCCCAGGTCTACTGGGCGCAGGCGGACCCGACGCACGCGTACTACGGCACGGACTCCCGCATCTACCAGCCGCTCGCGGGCGCGGTGCTCGCCCTCGTCGTGCACCGGCTTCCGCTCGGCGGCGGACGCCGCTGGGCCACGGCCGCGGCAGTCGGCCTCGCGGCGCTCCTGTTCCTCAGCAGCGGACTGCTCGACGTCGCGCCTTCGTGGCGTGGGCTGGCCGCCACCGCCGCGGCGGTCACCGTGATCTCGGCGGTCTCGGTGGCCGACCGCAGTCCCGTCGCGCGGGTCCTCTCGCAGCCGGTGCTGGTCTTCCTCGGGAAGATCTCCTACGGCACCTACCTCTGGCACTGGCCGGTCATCCTGGTCCTGCAGGAGGTGCTCGCGACCAGCCCCCGCGTGATCGCGGTCCTCACCGTCGCGCTGAGCACCGGGCTCGCTGCGCTGTCCTACGAGGTGCTGGAGAAGCCCGTCCGGACCGCCTCCTTCCTCGATCGGCTCGGGTGGGCGCCCGCCGTGGTGGGCGTGGCGGTCAGCGCCATCGTCGCCGTGACCGTCGTCCCGGGCCTGCTGAACCTCGACCGGCGACCGGCGCTCGCGAACGACAACGGCGAACGCCCGGACAACGTGCCCACGCAGCGCCCGCTGACGCTCCCGGACGACGTCGACTGGGAGAAGGTGGTCGCCGACCACGGCGCCACCGGGTGGTGCCCGGCCGACGAGCCCGACAAGTGCATCGTCCGCGAAGGCTCCGGCCCGCACGTGCTGCTCGTCGGCGACAGCCAGGCCCAGTCCCTGGTACCGATGTTCGAGACGCTCGCCGAGGAGCAGGACCTCACGCTGTCGCTCAACGTCGTCCCGGGCTGCCTGTGGCAGGAGGACCTCTACAACACCAAGCTCTCCGAGGAGGGCCAGCAGAACTGCGACACGGCCCGGGTCGGCTGGTACGACGAAGCTTTGCCCGTCCTCGACCCCGACGTCGTCGTGCTGATGGTGCGCCCGCGCGACGAGGGGGCAGACTGGGCCGACACCGTGCAGCGGCGCGACGGTGTCGAGCAGCCACTCGGACGGATGACGCTCCAGGCGTCGCGCGACACGCTGCGGAAGCTCGAGCGGCTGGTGCCCCACACCTTGATCGTGAACCGGATCGTGATGCCCGAGACGTTCGACCCGGCCGACTGCCTCACCACCTCACCGGACCCGAACGACTGCGTCGTGCCGGTGCCGATCGGCGGGACCCCGAGCGACGGCTTCGCGCAGACCGAGGCGGCCCGGTCGCCGAAGGTCGAGGTGCTCGACCTCAACCCCGCCTTCTGTCCCGACGCACCGGTCTGCCTCCCGGTGGTCGGCGACGAGGTCGTCTGGCGCGACGACCACCACGTGACCGCGACGTACGCCACCAGCCGGCGCGAGGTGGTGTGGCAGATCCTGAAGGCGACCGGCCTGTTCGGCACCGCCCGAGGGACCTGAGCCGGAGGCGTCCCCGGGGGCCGCCGCGGAGCCTGCGACCTCAGAGGGCTGACGGCCCACCCTCGAGCAGCTGCACGAAGCCGGCCTCGTCGAGGATCGGGACGCCGAGCTGCTCGGCCTTCTCGGCCTTGGAGCCGGCGCTCTCGCCCACCACGACGTAGTCGGTCTTCTTGGAGACCGATCCGGAGGCCTTGCCCCCGCGGGCGAGGATCGCCTCCTTCGCCGAGTCGCGGCTGAAGTCGACCAGCGAACCGGTCACCACGACGGTGAGGCCCTCGAGCGTCCGCGGCGTCGACTCGTCGCGGACGTCGGCCATCGTCACACCGGCCCGCTCCCACTTCTCCACGATCGCGACGTGCCAGTCGGACTCGGGACCGTCGAACCACTCGCGCACCGCGGCCGCGATCGTGGGGCCGACGCCCTCGGTGTCGGCGAGCGTCGTCTCGTCGGCGTCGCGCACCGCGGCGAGCGAACCGAACTGGGTCGCGAGCGCCCGCGCCGCCGTCGGGCCGACGTGGCGGATCGAGAGCGCCACGATCACCCGCCACAGCGGGACGTCCTTGGCTCGGCTGAGGTTGGCGAGCAGCCGCTCCCCGTTGGCCGAGAGCACCCGGCCGTCGGTGGCCCGGTCTGCCTCGTCCTTCTTCGCCGCGCGCGTGAACAGGTCGGTGCGCAGCAGCCGCTCCTCGTCGAGGTCGAAGACGTCGCCCTCGTCGTCGATCACCTTCGCCTCGAGCATCGCGAACGCCGCCTCGGAGCCGAGCCCCTCGATGTCGAAGGCGCCGCGTCCGGCGACGTGGAAGACCCGGTCGAGCAGCTGGGCCGGGCACCGGCGGTGGTTGGGGCAGCGCAGGTCCTTGTCACCCTCCTTCTGCTGGGCCAGGGTCGTGCCGCACGAGGGGCACGCGGTGGGCATGACCCACTCGGCGAGACCCTCCGGCCGCAGCGGGAGCACCGGCCCGACGATCTCGGGGATCACGTCACCCGCCTTGCGCAGCACGACGGTGTCACCGGGCCGGACGTCCTTGCGCTTGACCTCGTGGGCGTTGTGGAGGGTCGCCCGCTCGACCGTGGACCCCGCGACGCGAGTCGGCTCCATCACCCCGAACGGCGTCACCCGGCCGGTGCGGCCGGTGTTGACCTCGATCGAGAGCAGCTTGGCGTTGACCTCCTCGGGCGGGTACTTGAACGCGATCGCCCACCGCGGCGCCCGGCTGGTGGAGCCGAGCCGCCGCTGGAGCATCACGTCGTCGACCTTCACCACGACCCCGTCGATCTCATAGGGGACGATCGTGTGCCGCTGGTCGCCGGCGTTCTCGATGTAGCCCTCGACGGCCTCGAGCGTCGGCAGCACCTGGACCTGGTCGGACGTCGGCAGCCCCCAGGCGGCCAGCGCGGCGTAGGCGTGCGACTGCGCCTTCGGCTCGAAGCCCTCGCGCGCGCCGATCCCGTGGCAGACCATCCCGAGCGCGCGCGTCGCCGTCACGCGCGGGTCCTTCTGCCGCAGCGACCCGGCCGCGGCGTTGCGCGGGTTGGCGAAGACCGGCTTGCCGGCGTCGGTCATCTGCTCGTTGAGCCGCTCGAAGGCCTCGCGGGGCAAGAACACCTCGCCTCGCACCTCCAGCCGGCCGGGCACGGGGTAGTCGGCGCTCGCGGTCAGCCGGTGGGGCACCGAGTCGATCGTCTTGACGTTGGGGGTGACGTCCTCCCCGGTGCGGCCGTCGCCGCGGGTGAGCGCCCGCACCAGCCGGCCGCCCTCGTAGAGCAGGTTGATGGCGAGGCCGTCGACCTTGAGCTCGCAGAGCAGGTCGGGCGACTCCACCCCGTCACGACCCAGCCGGGCGTGCCACGTCTCGAGCTCGTCGTACGAGAAGGCGTTGTCGAGGCTCTCCATCCGCTGGAGGTGGTCGACGGCGGTGAACTCGGTCGAGACCGCTCCCCCGACCTGCTGGGTCGGCGAGTCGGGGGTGCGCAGCTCGGGGTACTGCTCCTCGAGCTCCTGGAGCCGGCGCAGCCGGACGTCGTAGTCGGCGTCGGAGAGGGCCGGGTCGTCGAGAACGAAGTAGCGCCAGCGGGCCTCCTCGACCTGCTCGCTCAGCTCCTGGTGCTCCTCGCGCGCCTCCGCCGGCGCAGCATCGGGGACGGTGCTCATGACGCCCATCCTGCCTGACCCATCTGACAGGCTGGCCACTCCGAACACACCCCCGTGGAGAGAGCAGTGGAGGCACGCGTGGACGCACCCGCCGACGTGGCCGGCCCGACCGTGACGCAGTACGCCGCGCCGTCCCGACCGACGGGCGTCGTCCTGATGCTGCACGGCGGCAAGGACCGCGGCGACGACGCGGTCGACAGCCGCAGCGCGTCCTGGCGCCGCTCGGCCGCGATGGCGCGCGCGATCTCCACCGAGGCGGAGCGGGCCGGGGCCGCGGTGTGGCTGCTGCGCTACCGGCACCGCGGCTGGAACGGCGGCGCCGGTCCGGTCGCGGACGCCCGCTGGGCGCTGGACCGGGTGCGCGCGGAGCTGGGGACGCTGCCGGTGGCACTGCTCGGCCACTCCATGGGAGCGCGCACCGCGGTCCACGTCGCCGACGACCCCCAGGTCCGCGGCGTCGTCGCCCTCGCGCCGTGGCTGCCCGGCGGCGAGCCGGTGGCGGCCCTCGCGGGCAAGCGGCTGGTCGCCGCCCACGGCAGCCGCGACCGGATCACCTCCGCCCGCGCCACCCGCGCCTACGTCGAGCGGGCGCGCCGGGCCGGCGCCGACGCGTCGTACGTCGACATGGGCCGGGTCGGCCACTACCTGCTGCGCCGGGTCGGCGCCTGGAACGACCTGGCCCTGACCCGGTCCCTGGAGCTGCTGGGCGACTGAGCGCGGGGCGGCTCTCCCTTGGCTGGCTAACGTGCCGCCGGCCCGGCTCCTGGGCAGCTACAGCTGTCCAGAAGCAGCAACAGCGGCACGTTAGCCAGGGTGCCGGACGCGCGGGGTTGCGAAACGGAACAGTTTCGTTCTATCGTTTGGAACGAAACTGTTTCGTACTGACCCAGGAGTGCTCCGGATGATGGTCCCCGAGTCCGCCGCCCGTCCCCGTGTCGAGGGTGACCGGGAGCGCGAGATCCTCGACGCCGCGCTGACGGTGCTGGCCGAGACCGGCTACGACCGGCTCACGATGGACGCGGTCGCCACCGAGGCCAAGGCCTCCAAGGCGACCCTCTACCGCCGGTGGAGCTCCAAGCCCGAGCTCGTCGTCGAGGCCGTGTGCTCGCACAAGGTGCACCCGCCGCCGCCCGACACCGGATCGCTGCGCGGCGACCTGATCGCGGCGCACAGCGGGATGGGCGGGCTCAACGACCCCCGCGCCCTCGCGGTGCAGGCCGCGGTCGTCACGGCGATGGCGCGCGACGCCGACTTCGCGGCGACCTACCGGCGCGAGTTCATCGGACCCAAGCTGGCCGCGTCCCGGCTGATCTTCGAACGGGCCCGGGCCCGCGGCGAGATCCGCGAGGACGTCGACCTCGACCTGATCGCCGGCGCCCTCCCGGGCGTCGTCCTGCACCGCGTCTTCCTCCTCGGCGAGGACGCCAACCCCGAGCTGGTGGCAAAGGTCATCGACCAGATCATCCTGCCCGCCTGCACCCGACCCTGACCTGCCTCACCCGAACGCAAGGAACCCCATGACCGACACGACCATCCCCGCGCCGGAGGTCACCCCGGCCGAGCATCGCCGCCTCACGTGGGCGCTCGTGCTGCTGTCCCTCGCGCAGCTGATGGTGGTGCTCGACAGCACCATCGCCAACATCGCGCTGCCCTACATCGGCGCCGACCTCGACATCGACCAGGCCAACCTGTCCTGGATCGTCACCGGCTACGCGCTGACCTTCGGCGGCTTCCTGCTGCTCGGAGGCCGGCTGGCCGACCTCTACGGCCGCCGCCGGGTCTTCATGATCGGCGTCCTCGTGTTCGCCGCCGCCTCCTTCGCCGGAGGTGTCGCGCAGACCGAGGCCGTGCTGCTGATCGCGCGTGGCGTCCAGGGCCTCGGCGCCGCCATGGCCTCTCCCGCCGCGCTGGCCCTCATCACGACGACGTTCCCGGCCGGCAAGGAGCGCAACCGCGCCTTCGCCGTGTTCGCCTCGATGGCCGGGGTCGGTGCCGCCGTGGGCCTCATCCTGGGCGGCTGGCTCACCGGGCTCGACGCGCCGCTCGGCATCGCCGGCTGGCGCTACACCTTCCTGATCGTGATCCCGATCGGTGTCGGCGCGGCCCTGTTCGCGCCGCGCGTCTTCGCGGAGTCCGAGCGCCACTCCGGCCAGCTCGACGTCCCCGGCGCCATCACCGGCACCGGCGGCCTGCTCGCGATCGTCTACGGCCTCACCCGTGCCGGCGACCAGCGCTACGGCTGGACCGACCAGTGGACGCTCACGAGCCTCGTGGTGGGCGTCGCCCTGCTGGGCGTCTTCCTCCTGCTGGAGTCGCGCGTCGAGCACCCGCTGCTGCCGTTCCGGATCCTGAGGTCGAAGAACCGGGCGACCGCGTACGCCGTGATGATGATCGCCCCGGCCGCGATGTTCGCGATGTTCTTCTTCCTCAGCCTGACGGTCCAGCTCGTCATGGGCTACTCCCCGCTCACGACCGGCCTGGCGTTCCTGCCGTTCTCGGTCGCGATGATCTTCTCGGCCACCGCGGCCTCCAAGCTCATCGGCCGGGTGGACCCGCGCTTCCTCTCAGGCGTCGGCACCCTGCTGTCGGCCGCGGCCCTCTACGGGTTCCACCGGCTGACGGTTCCCGAGGACGGCGCCTCGCTGCTGGCCACGCTCCCGACCAGCATGGGCGGGCAGGGGCTCGCCCTCGGCGGCGACATCAACTACTGGACCCAGATCCTGCCGTTCGTGGTGCTCATGGCGTTCGGCATGGGGCTCAACTTCGTGCCGCTCACCTTGGTCGCCGTTCACCGGCTGCGCCGCGAGGACACCGGCATCGGCTCGGGCGTCCTCAACACGATGCAGCAGGTCGGCGGCGCGCTGGGCCTCGCGACGCTCAGCACGGTGGCGCTCCACTTCAGCCAGAGCCGCGCCGACGAGCTCGCGCCCGGCGTGGCGCAGGCGGCCCAGGCCGCGGGGCTCGACCAGTCGGTCTCTCCGGGTGAGTTCGAGCAGCTGGTCGGCCAGCTCGCCGGACTCGGGTCCTTCACCGAGGGCGCCACGATGGCCTTCCTCGTGGGCAGCCTGATGATGGTCGGGGCGTCGCTCCTCGTGTGGCTGCTCCTCGACGTCAAGCACACCGAGCTGGCGACCGACGAGGCGCCGGAGGGCGTCCACGTCGGCTGAGCCGGCCACCCGGCAGCACCCACCCACCGGCGCCGGACGGCGACCGAGGGCCTCGCTCTAGCCGGCGAGGCCCTCGGCCACTCGTCGCGACACGACCAGCGCCTGGCGGGCCGCCGACGGGTCGGCTCCCGCGAGCCCGCACCCCGGGCTGATCAGCAGACCGGGGGTCGGCTGCAGTCCGAGCAGGTCCAACCAGCGCTCAGCGCGCTCCACGACGGCCTTCTCGTCGGCACCGCCCGTCGGAGGCACGACGCCCAGGACGACGGTCTCCCCCGCCTCGAGCGCCTCGGCGAGCTGGTCGTGGCCGGCCGGGTCGACCTGGTCGAGGTCGACCGCGAGCCCCCTGGCGCCGGCTCCGCGGAGCAGATCGAGCGGGGTGGCGGTCGCGCACGCGTGCACCCACGGATCCGCCCCGGCGTCACGGATCGCGTCGATCACCGACGCCAGCGCGGCACTCGCCTCGGGCGGGTGCACTGCCCGGTGCCGGCCGAAGCCGGACGAGGTCGGGACCGACCCGTTCAGCACGGCCGGCAGCGCCGGCTCGTCGAGCTGCACCACCCAGCGGTCGACACCGGGCACGCGGCGCCGCAGGTCGGCTACGTGGCGGCGTACGCCCTCGGCGAGCGCCTGCGCGAGCTCCCGCCGGGCACCGTGGTCGGCCAGCGTGAGGTCGCCGCGCGGGCGCTCGACCGTCGCCGCGAGCGTCCAGGGCCCGACGAGCTGGGTCTTGAACGCGCCGGTGAATCCCTGCGACTGCTCCTCGACCTGGTCGAGGTCCTGGGCCAGCTGGCTGCGGGCGCGCCGCTGGTCGAGTCCTTCCGAGCCGGTCAGCCGCCAGCCGGCCGGCTGGAGGTCGAACGCCAGGTCGGTGGCGACCGCCACCGCCCGGCCGGTCATGGTGGCTGCCGGTCCCCGGCCGGGGAGCTCGGGGACGTAGGGCAGCCCCAGGGGGTCGGGCAGCTCGCCGAGCACGACCCGGACCGCTTCGGCGTACGCCGCGTCGTCGTCGCCCGGATGGGAGCCGATGCCGGTCCCGCGCGTCATGCGGTCGCGCCGACCCGGTCGGTCGCGCTGATCGTCGCGGAGCCGACCACCCGGCTGCCGTCGTAGATCACGGCCGCCTGGCCAGGAGCGATGCCGTACGCCGGGTCGAGCAGCTCGATCGCCACCTCGCCGTCGACCACGGTGACGTGGGCGCGGTGCTCGTCGCCGTGGGCGCGCAGCTGCACCGTGCCGCTCAGCGAGCCCGGGACCGTGCCGCACCAGCGCGGGTCGAGCGCGATGATCCGGTCGACCGCCAGCTCCTCGCGCGGCCCGACCGTGACCGTGCCGGAGACCGGCTCGATGTCGAGCACGAACCGCGGCTTGCCGTCCGGCGCCGGGCGCCCGATCCGCAGCCCGCGGCGCTGGCCGATCGTGAACCCGTAGGTGCCCTCGTGCCGGCCGAGCACCTCGCCGGACGAGGAGTCGACGATCTCACCGCCGTGGTTGGGCGCCCGGTCGCCGAGCTTCTCGGCGAGCCAGCCGGCGTTGTCGCCGTCCGCGACGAAGCAGATGTCGTGGCTGTCGGGCTTGTCGGCGACGAGCAGCCCGCGGCGCGCGGCCTCGGCGCGGACTGCCGGCTTCGGGGAGTCACCGAGCGGGAAGAGCGAGTGGCGCAGCTGCCGCTGGTCGAGCACCCCGAGCACGTAGGACTGGTCCTTGCCGTGGTCGACCGCCCGGTGCAGCTCGACCAGCCCGTCGTCGCCGGGCCGCAGCTGGGCGTAGTGGCCGGTGGCGACCGCGTCGAACCCGAGTGCGAGCGCCCGGTCGAGCACCGCCGCGAACTTGATCTTCTCGTTGCACCGCAGGCACGGGTTGGGAGTCCGGCCGGCGGCGTACTCGTCCATGAAGTCCTCGACCACGTCCTCGTGGAAGCGCTCGGACAGGTCCCAGACGTAGAACGGGATGCCGATCACGTCGGCCGCCCGACGGGCGTCGTTGCTGTCCTCGATCGTGCAGCAGCCGCGGGCGCCGGAGCGGTACGACGCCGGGTTGCGCGACAGCGCGAGGTGGACGCCGGTCACGTCGTGACCGGCCTCGACGGCCCGAGCCGCGGCGACGGCGGAGTCGACGCCGCCGGACATGGCAGCGACGATCTTCATCCGGTCATCGCCTCGCTGCCCGCGCCCGTTCCACGACCGGGACGATCGCCGTCACGACGGCGTCGACGTCAGCCGGCGTGGAGGTGTGGCCGACCGAGAACCGCAGCGAGTGACGCGACTGCTCCGCGTCGCACCCCATCGCGAGCAGCACGTGGGACGGCTGCGGGACCCCGGCCGAGCAGGCCGACCCGGTCGAGCACTCGATGCCGTGCGCGTCGAGGAGCATCAGCAGCGAGTCGCCCTCGCAGCCGGGGAAGCCCAGGTGGGCGTTGCCGGGCAGCCGGTCGGTCGGCGCCCGGTCGAGCTGCGGACCGTGCAGGTGCGCCTCGGGCACCACCTCGACCACCCGGCGGACCAGGTCGTCACGCAGCCCCTGCATCCGCTCCGCGTGCTCGGGCTGCGCCTTGACCGCTGCCTCCACGGCCACGGCGAACGCCGCGATGCCCGGGGTGTCCAACGTGCCGCTGCGGATGTCGCGCTCCTGGCCGCCACCGTGGCCCAGCGGGGTCACGGACAGCTCGCGTCGCACGACGAGCGCGCCCACGCCGTAGGGGCCGCCGAGCTTGTGCCCGGTCAGCGTCAGTGCGTCGACCCCGCTCGCGGCGAAGTCGACCGGTACGTTGCCGACCGCCTGCACGGCATCGGTGTGGACCGGGATCCGGTGCGCCGCGGCGAGCTCGACCACCTCGTCGATCGGCTGCAGCGTGCCGACCTCGTTGTTGGCCCACATCACCGAGATCAGGGCGACCGACTCCGGGTCGCGCTCGATGCTGGCGCGCAGCGCGTCGACGAGCAGCCGGCCACGCTCGTCGACCGGCAGCAGCTCCACCTCGGCCTGCTCGTGCTCGGCCAGCCAGTCGAGCGGGTCGAGCACGGCGTGGTGCTCGACGGCCGTGGAGAGCACCCGCGTCCGGCGCGGGTCGGCGTCGCGCCGTGACCAGTAGATGCCCTTGACCGCGAGGTTGTCGGCCTCGGTACCGCCCGAGGTGAAGACGACCTCGCCCGGTCGGCACCCGAGCGCCCGCGCGATCGTCTCCCGTGACTCCTCCACGACCCGCCGGGCCCTGCGGCCGCTGGCGTGCAGCGAGCTCGCGTTGCCCACGTCGCGCAGGTGTGCGGTCATCGCCTCGACGGCCACCGGCAGCATCGGTGTGGTGGCGGCGTGATCGAGGTAGACGGGCCCCGGGTCTGTCATAACTTCCCCAGCCTACGGCTCCGTCTGGAAGCGCACCCAACCGCGACGCATGCCAGACGCCCGGGGTGGGCCCCCGGGCGCTACTTCGGCGGCAGCGTCTCGACGTACCCGACGCCGACGTCCACCCAGTGCCCGAGCGCTGCGTCCTCGGCCACGGCCGCGGTCTCGACCCGGAGCCAGCCCTTCATGCCCCGGCCCCGCATCTCGAACGGCGTGACGCCCGGTTCCGCGAGCAGCTCGGCCGTGCGGTCGGGCTCGCACCGGACCATCAGCCCTCCCTCCCCGCTGGCGGCGACGGCCATGTGCCCTCCCACGAGAAACGCCAGCCCGCCGAACATCTTCTTCTCCACCACCCCGGCCTGCCCGTCCAGGGCGGCGCGCAGCCGGCCGGCCAGCTCCTCGTCGTACGCCATGGCAGTCAGGATGTCAGAGCAGGACGAGGTCGTCGCGGTGCACGACCTCCCGCTCGTACGCCGCCCCCAGCTCACGCTTGAGATCGTGGGTCGAGCGGCCGAGCAGCGGCGGGATCTCCTCGGCGTCGAAGTTGACGAGCCCGCGCGCGACCGGCCGGCCTGCCGGGTCGGTGAGGTCGACCGGGTCGCCGGCGACGAACGAGCCGGTCACCCCGGTCACGCCGGCGGCCAGCAGCGAGGCGCGGCGTTCGGTGACGGCCCTGACCGCGCCGTCGTCGAGCACGAGGGTGCCCTTGGGCTCGGTCGCGTGGGCCAGCCACAACAGGCGGGTCGGTCGCCGCTTCCCCGTCGGGTGGAACAGGGTGCCGACCGGCTCGCCGGCGAGCGCGTCGGCCGCCCGGTCGGCCGCGGTGAGCACGACCGGGATCCCGGCACCGCCGGCGATCCGGGCGGCGTCGACCTTCGTCTGCATGCCGCCGCTGCCGAGTCCCGCGGCGCCGGTGCGGCCGATCCGCACCTCGGACAGGTCGTCGTCGGCGCGGACGTCGGACACCAGCGTGGCCCCGGACCGGCTCGGGTCGCCGTCGTAGAGGCCGTCGACGTCGCTCAGGAGGACCAGCAGCTCGGCGTGCACGAGGTGGGCGACGAGCGCGGCGAGCCGGTCGTTGTCGCCGAAGCGGATCTCACTGGTGGCGACGGTGTCGTTCTCGTTGACGATCGGCAGCACGCCGAGCTCGAGCAGCTTGGCGAACGTCTGGTAGGCGTTGCGGTAGTGCGAGCGGCGGGTGACGTCGTCGACCGTGAGGAGCACCTGCCCGGTCGTGAGGCCGTGCCGCGCGAGCTCCTCGGTGTAGCGGTGCACCAGCAGCCCCTGGCCGACCGAGGCCGCGGCCTGCTGGGCGGCCAGCGCCCGCGGCCGGGTCGCGAGCCCGAGCGGGGAGAGCCCGGCCGCGATCGCGCCGGAGGAGACGAGCACGACCTCGACGCCGCGGGCCCGGGTCGCCGCCAGCACGTCCACGAGCCGTCGTACCCGCGCGGGGTCGATGCCGCCGGCGGCGGTCGTCAACGAGGACGACCCGACCTTCACGACGACCCTGCGGGCCTCCGTGACGGCGGCGCGGGTCATGACCCGTCCACCCGGTCGGGGTCGTCGGCGCCGCCGATCTCGTACGACGTGGGGCCTGAGCGTCCCGGGCTGGGCGGCTGGCCCTGGCGCAACCGGCGGGCGACGTCGGCACGGGTCTCGCCCTCGCCGCGGTCGGCCATGCCCTCCTGGATGTCACGACGCCGGCGGGCGGCCGGACGCGACTCGTCGAACCGGGAGTCCTCGCCGCGCCGCGCGAGGTTCTCCGCCCCCGCGTCGAGACCGGGCTTGAAGTCGAAGACCACCGCGTCGTCCGGGTGCCCGATCAGTACCGTGTCGCCCTCGACGGCGCCGAGCGCGACCAGCCGCTGCTCGATGCCGAGCCGGTTGAGCCGGTCGGCGAGGAAGCCGACGGCCTCGTCGTTGCTGAAGTCGGTCTGCCGCACCCAGCGCTCGGGCTTCTCGCCCCGGACCCGCCACCCCTCGCCGGTCTCCTTGACGGTGAAGTCGTCGCCGCCGTCGACGCCCGGCGGCCGCAGCACGATCCGGGTGGCCTCGACGACCGGCTTCGCCGTGCGTGCGGCCTCGACGATGCCCGCCATGGCGAACATCAGCTCGCGCATGCCCTCGCCGGACGCCGCAGAGACGGGCAGCACCCGCAGCCCCCGCTCCTCGAGGTCCTCGAGGACGATGTCGGCGAGGTCGCGCCCGTCGGGGACGTCGATCTTGTTCAGGGCGACCAGCCGCGGCCGGTCCTCGAGCCCGCCGTAGCGGCTCAGCTCGTTCTCGATGACCTCGAGGTCGTCGAGCGGGTTGCGACCGGGCTCCATGGTCGCGGTGTCGACGACGTGCACCAGCGCGGCGCAGCGCTCGATGTGGCGCAGGAAGTCGTGCCCGAGACCACGGCCCTCGCTGGCGCCCTCGATCAGGCCGGGCACGTCGGCGACGGTGAAGGTGGTGTCGCCGGCCGTGACGACGCCGAGGTTGGGGACGAGCGTCGTGAAGGGGTAGTCGGCGATCTTCGGCCGGGCCCGGGACATGGCGGCGATCAGGCTCGACTTGCCGGCGCTCGGGTAGCCGACCAGCCCGACGTCCGCGACGACCTTGAGCTCCAGCACGATCTCGAGCTCGTCGCCGGGCTCGCCGAGCAGCGCGAAGCCGGGGGCCTTGCGCTTGGACGAGGCGAGCGCAGCGTTCCCGAGCCCCCCGCGGCCGCCCTGCGCGACGACCAGCTCGGTGCCGGGGCCGACGAGATCGGCGAGCACCCGGCCCTGCGGGTCGGCCACCACGGTGCCGTCGGGGACGGGCAGCACCAGGTCGGCGCCGTGACCGCCGTTGCGGTGGCCGCCGGCCCCGTGACCGCCGTGCTCGGCCCGCCGCTTCGGGCTGTGGTGGTAGTCGACGAGCGTGGTGACGTCGGGGTCGACCCGCAGGATCACGGACCCGCCCGGGCCGCCGTTGCCGCCGTCGGGGCCGCCGAGCGGCTTGAACTTCTCGCGGTGCACCGAGGCCACACCGTTCCCGCCGCGACCGGCGGCGACGTGGAGCGTCACCCGGTCGACGAAGCTGGGGATGGCCATCGGGAGCCTTTCAGTGGAGCGAGCGGGTGCGGACCGGCGTAAGGACGACGAAAGGGCGCCCCGGTCCGGGACGCCCTTCGGTCACGATGCTGAGGTGAGCGTCAGTCACTCACCCGGGACGACGTTGACGACCCGGCGACCCCGACGGGTGCCGAACTCGACCGCGCCCGCGACGAGCGCGAACAGGGTGTCGTCACCGCCGCGGCCCACGCCGGAGCCGGGGTGGAAGTGGGTGCCGCGCTGCCGGACCAGGATCTCGCCGGCGTTGACGGCCTGGCCGCCGAACCGCTTGACGCCGAGCCGCTGGGAGTTGGAGTCCCGACCGTTCTTGGTCGAGGCCGCGCCCTTCTTGTGTGCCATGTCTGCTTCCTTCGTTCGAACAGCGAGCTCTGTCGAGACCCTCAGAGGGAGATGTCGGTGACCTTGACCTGGGTGTACTTCTGGCGGTGACCCTGGCGCTTCTTGTAGCCGGTCTTGTTCTTGTACTTCTGGATGATGATCTTCGGGCCCTTGGTGGCGCCGAGCACCTCGACGGTGACGGACGCCTTGTCGAGCTTCGCGGCGTCGGTCGTGACCGAGTCACCGTCCACGGTCATCAGCACCGGCAGGGTCAGCGTCTCGCCGACGGCCGTCGAGACCTTGTCGATCTCGAGGACGTCGCCGACTGCGACCTTCTGCTGGATGGCGCCTGCGCGCACGATCGCGTACACCGCGGTCTCCTTCATGTCTGCTCTGGGTCTGCTCTGGGTCTGCTGGGTGTGGTGCGTCTGCTGGTCTGCGGCACGCCACGACCCGGCTGGAGATCGGGGTGCCGTGCAGAGGGCACGCGAGACGAGCGCACCGAGGGTCAATAGTACGGACGCAGCCCGTCCCCGGCAAAACGCGACCCGGGGTGGCACGGTGACGTAGCGCCGGACGGCCCGTGCCACCCGCTAGCGTGAGCGGTGACCGTCCGATCCCCAGGGAGCCGACAGATGACGAACTACCCCCATTACCCCGCCGGCCCGCCCGAGCCGCCGCCGGGCGCGGCACCGCTGGGCGAGCCTCCGCGGTCGATCGCGATGGCGATCAACCTGATCTGGGCCGCGGTCGTGGTCACCGTGATCACCACGGTGCTGTCCTTCGTCAACCTCGACGAGGCGGTCGAGACCGCCCTCGAGAGCGACACCTCCGGGACGCTCACGGAGAGCTCGGCCCGCACCGGGGTGATCGTGGTGTCCCTGGTGATCCTGGTCATCGGCGTCGTGATCTACGCCCTGCTCGCGGTCTACCTCGGCAGGGGCAAGAACTGGGCGCGGCTCGTCTACACCGTGCTGGCTGCGATCTTCGGCCTGCTCGGTGCCCTCGGCCTGGCCGGCGACCAGCCGGCCCTCTCGATGCTGCTCGGGGTCGTGCAGCTCGCCCTGATCGCGGCCACGCTGTACTTCCTCTGGCAGAGGGAGTCGTCCGCCTGGCTCACCGGCCGGCCGGTCGCCTGACCGACCCCGCGGCCCGCGTGAGCAGGGCTCAGCGCTTGCGCGAGCCCCGCTTCTTCACCGGCACGTGCTCGACGGTCGGCCGGCTGCCCAGCTCGGTGTCGGAGGTGCCGGGCTCCACGGCTCCGTCGACCGCCGGGTGACCGACCACACCGGGCTGCTCGACCTCCGTCATCGCCGGCACGGTCGCCGCGGGGGCACCGGTCGGCGGACCGGCCGGACGGCTGGCGCTGCGCCGTCGCGTCCGGGTCACGACCTTGGGCGCGGTCGAGACCGGCTCGGGCTCCTCGGCAGGCTCCTCGGCGGCGGGCTCCTCGGCGGCGGGCTCCTCGGCGGCCGGCTCGTCGGTCTCGTCGACGGCGGGTTCCTCCACGGCAGGCTCGTCAGGGGCCGGCTCCGACGACGCTTCGGGCTGCTCGGTCGCCTGGGGTGAAGGCTGCTCGGCGGGCGTCGGTTCAGCGGCGGACCCGGTCTCGCCGGTCGACTCGGCCTCGGCTGTCTGCGCCGCCTCGTCGGACGGCTCGGGCTGGTCAGCGTCGTCGTCCTTGGGTGGGCGCGCCATCGCGGCGACGTCCTTGGGGGACGGCGACTTGCCCTGCGGGCTGCCGTTCGAGCCGTTCGAGTCGTTCGCGTCGTCGCCCTTGCCCTTGCCGCCCCGCGATCGGCGCGAGCGGCGCGGCTCGCCCTCCTTCTTCGGCTCGATCGGCGCGTCCGCGACGATCAGGCCCCGGCCGCCGCAGTGCTCGCACGGCTCGGAGAAGGCCTCCAGCAGGCCGGTGCCGATCCGCTTGCGGGTCATCTGCACGAGGCCGAGGGAGGTGACCTCGGCGACCTGGTGACGGGTCCGGTCCCGGCCGAGGCACTCGACGAGCCGTCGCAGCACGAGGTCGCGGTTGGACTCGAGCACCATGTCGATGAAGTCGACGACGATGATGCCGCCGATGTCGCGCAGCCGGAGCTGCCGCACCATCTCCTCGGCCGCCTCGAGGTTGTTCTTGGTGACGGTCTCCTCGAGGTTGCCCCCGGAGCCGGTGAACTTCCCGGTGTTGACGTCGACCACCGTCATCGCCTCGGTGCGGTCGATGATGAGCGAGCCACCGGAAGGCAGCCAGACCTTGCGGTCCAGTCCCTTGTGGATCTGCTCCTCGATCCGGTACCTCTCGAACAGGTCGCTCTGCGAGCCGTCGTGCTGCTCCAGTCGCTCGAGCAGGTCGGGCGCCACGTGGGTCACGTAGTCGTGCACGGTGTCGTAGGCGTCGCCGCCCTGGACGACGAGCTTCGCGAAGTCCTCGGTGAAGAGGTCGCGGACCACCTTGAGCATGAGGTCCGGCTCGCCGTACAGCAGCTGCGGCGCGCTGCCCTTGGACTTCTTCTCGATGTCGTCCCAGCGGGCCGTGAGCCGTTCGACGTCACGGGTGAGCTCGTCCTCGCTGGCGCCCTCGGCGGCAGTGCGCACGATGACGCCGGCGCCGTCGGGGACGATCTCCTTGAGCAGCGCCTTGAGCCGCGACCGCTCGGTGTCGGGGAGCTTGCGCGAGATCCCGCTGTTGGTGCCGTCCGGCACGTAGACGAGGAACCGGCCGGCCAGGCTGACCTGGCTCGTCAGGCGGGCGCCCTTGTGCCCGACAGGGTCCTTGGTGACCTGCACCAGGACCGACTGGCCCGAGGAGAGCACCGACTCGATCTTGCGCGGCTGGCCCTCCTTGTGCCCCAGCGACGACCAGTTCACCTCGCCGGCGTACAGCACCGCGTTGCGGCCCCTGCCGATGTCGATGAACGCCGCCTCCATGGACGGCAGCACGTTCTGCACCCGGCCGAGGTAGACGTTGCCGATCAGGGAGGTCTGGGACTCGCGGGCGACGTAGTGCTCCACGAGGACCTTGTCCTCGAGCACCGCGATCTGCGTGAGGTCGTCACGCTGCCGGATCGCCATCACGCGGTCGACGGACTCGCGCCGGGCGAGGAACTCCGCCTCGCTGACGATGGGGGCGCGGCGGCGGCCGGCCTCGCGGCCCTCGCGGCGGCGCTGCTTCTTCGCCTCGAGCCGGGTGGAGCCGGCGAGCGCGGTGATCCCGTCGTCGGGTGCGCGGGTCTTGCGGACCTTGGTGACGGTGTTCTGCGGGTCGTCGTCCCCGTCAGCAGGGTCATCTCCTGCCCGGCGGCGACGGCGACGGCGCCGAGACGTCGACGACTCGCCGTCCGAGTCGCCCTCGTCGGCGTCGGAGCGACCCTGCTGCCGGCCCTGGCCGCCGCCTTGACCCTGCTTCTTCGCGGGCGAGGGTCGCCGGTCCTGGTCGTCCGCGTCGCCGTCGGTGGCGTCCTCGTCGCCGCGCTGGCCGTCGGCGGAACCGTCCTCACCACCGGGCTTGCGGCGACGGCGACCGCCCCGGCGACGGCGGCGGCGGGCACCGCCCTCGCCACCGTCCCCGCTGTCGGAGTCGCCGGCCTCGCCGTCGCCCGGAGCAGCCGCCTCGCGGGGCTCGGCCGCGGGCTCGCTCGCAGCGTCTGGCGCGGACTCGGCCTTGGGCGCCGTCTTCTTCGCGGGCCGCTTGCGGGCGGGTGCCGCAGCGGTGTCCGGGGCCTGGAACAGCGGGACGGTGCCGGCAGTCGCTGCCTCGGGGTCGCCCGACTCTGCCACCTTCTTGGCCGTGGTCTTCTTGGCGGCCGCCTTCTTCGACGTCGTCTTCTTCGCCGCCGCCTTCTTCGTCGGCGGCGGGGCGTCGGTCGGCCCGTCCGGCGCCGGCGCCTCCGCGGCCGGCGCCTTCTTGGCGGCGGTCTTCTTGGCGGGCGCCTTCTTGGCCGCCTTCTTCGCGGCGGTCTTCTTGGCGGGCGCCTTCTTGGCCGCCTTCTTCGCCGGCGCCTCGCCCGCCGTGGTGTCGGGTGCGGGGTCGGCGGTGGGCTCGGAGCCCGGGGTGTCCTCGAGCATCAGCTGCTCCCTCTGCCCGTCGTACCTGTCGTACGCCGAGCGGTCGGCGCCGTGGACCCGAGTGGACAGAGTCCGCAACGCAAAGCCTTCGGTGGCGACGAGACCCTCCGCGGGTGCGTCGACTCGTGCCGGCCGCCGGCCTGCCGCGGTCGCCGGGCTCTCGCGACCGGAGGTCTGTCACCCACTCCGGCCGAGCCGCGTCGCGGTCTGGCGACGACTGGCGCTCGTCGTGCCGGGCTGACCCCCACAGTGGAGCTGGGGCACCGGCGAGAACGTCGTCGGGTCGGCGTTGACCGACCGGGACCGAGTATCGCACACCCCGCTCGAATCGCTCCGATGCCCGGCGCGGCGCCGTCAGCCGAGCGGGTCCTGGAGCTCGCCCGTCCCAGGGTCCAGCCGGCCCTGCTCGAGCCTCGTGAGGAGGGGGGCCTCGCCGGCGACCAGTCCGGTGAGGCGGTGCAGGCCCGTCAGGACGTCGTCGGGCCGGACCGCGGGCACGGTGTGGTGGAGCAGCAGGAGCAACGAGGACCCGTCCGGCACGAGCCCGGCGACGGCCGCGCGGCAGTCGAACTCCCGGAGCCCCTTCTTCGTCATCCGTTCGACGAGCACCGACTCGGTGTCCAGGAAGGCGCGCACGGCGGGTGCGAGGGCGTCGGGTGCGGCCGTGGTGTCGATCCGCCAGCGGCTGGCCGTCAGCAGGTCCGCCAGCGCACCCCCGGGCGACTCCGCGACGCGGACGACGTCGAGCCCGTCCGGAAGCGCCTCGCTCAGGGACGCGTGGACCGCGTCGGGGTCCAGCCGCTCGGCGAGCCCGATCTCGAGGTACTCGGCCTCGCTCGCAGAGCCGGTCGGCGCGGCCCCGGCGTACGAGATCCGGGGATGGGGGTGGAAGCCGGACGAGTACGCCATCGGCAACCGGGACCGCACCAGCGCCCGCTCGAACGCCCGGGAGAAGTCACGGTGGGACGTGAACCGGAGCCGGCCGCGCTTCGCGTAGCGGACCCGCAGCCGCTGGACGGGTGGGGCCTGCTGCTCGGGCTGCTCGCGCACCCGCACAGCGTAGGTGCGGGACAGCAGCGCGCCCGGACCGGGTGAGTGGTCCGGGCGCGCCTTCCCCCGCCGTGGTTCAGCCGGAGATCAGCTCGTCGTCACCGCGGTGTCGTCGATGACGAAGCTGGTCGCCAGGCTGGAGTCCTCGGTGCCGACGAACCGGACCGTGACGGTCTGGCCGGCGTACGCCGAGAGGTTGAAGCTGCGCTGGACGTACGACGTCCCCTTGTTGAGGTTCGAGTACGTCGCCAGCGTGGTGGTGGAGCCACCGGACACGACCTGCACCTGCAGCCGGTCGTAGGCCGTCGAGGTGGTCGTCTCCGCGCTGCTGATGTAGAGGTAGAACGACAGGGTCGCCTGCTTGCCGGCCGCGATCGACACGTTCTGCGACAGCGAGTCGGTGGTCGTCTGGCCGTAGCCGTTGAGCCACGCCTTGTAGGACCCGGTCCGCGCCGGGGCGCCGGACGCGTTCGTGATCACGCCTGCCGTCGCGCTCCACGCCGTGGCGCCCGACTCGAAGCCCGGGTTCTGCAGCAGGTTGCCACCGGTCGGGGGCGGAGTGGTGCCGCCACCGCTGAGCGGCGAGTACAGCAGTCGGTTCGGGGACCCGGTCTGGGCCCCGGTCACGACGCCGGTCGTGGCGGTGCTGGTGATCGCGTTCGACACGGTCGCCGGCGAGGCGCTCGGGCTCCCCTGGAGGTAGAGCGCGGCCACACCCGCGACGTGCGGGGTCGCCATCGAGGTGCCGGAGATGGTGTTCGTGGCGGAGGTGGAGGTGTGCCAGGCGGAGGTGATGCTGGAGCCCGGGGCGAACAGGTCGAGGCAGCTGCCGTAGTTGGAGAAGCTCGAGCGGGCGTCGGTGCTGGTGGTCGAGCCCACGGTCAGTGCCGAGGCGACCCGCGACGGCGAGCCGTTGCAGGCGTTGGTGTTCTCGTTGCCCGCGGCCACGGCGTAGGTGACGCCGTCGGCGATCGAGTTGTTGACCGCGGTGTCGAGGGCGCTGGAGACGCCGCCGCCGAGGCTCATGTTGGCCACGGCCGGGCTGCCCGCAGCGTGGTTGCTCGTGACCCAGTCGACGCCGGCGATGACGCCGGAGGTGGTGCCGTTGCCGGTGCAGTCGAGCACGCGGACCGGCTTGATGGTCACCTGCTTCGCGACGCCGTACGTCGTGCCGCCCACCGTGCCGGCGACGTGGGTGCCGTGGCCGTTGCAGTCGGTGGTGCCGCGACCGTCGTTGATGGCGGTGTAGCCCGCGGCCATCCGGCCGCTGAACTGGCTGTGGGTGCCGAGCACGCCGGTGTCGATGATGTAGGCGGTGACCCCGGAGCCGGTCGGGGTGTAGGTGTAGGCGTTGTTGAGCGGGAGGTTGCGCTGGTCGATCCGGTCGAGACCCCAGGTGGCCGGCGACTGGGTCGTGTCGATCGAGACCCGCTGGTCGGCCTCGATGTAGGCGACGTCCGGGTCCTCGCGCAGGGCTGCGACCGCGGCGTCGCTGAGCCGTGCGGAGAAGCCTTCGACCGCGGTCGTGTAGCGGTCGACGTCGGAGGCGCCTTCGGACTTCGCCAGCCGGACCGCGGCGCGGCCGTCGGCGCCGGTGGCGCGGCCCTCGAGGACGACGATGTAGCGGCCGTCGATGGCGTCGGCCTTGCTGGTGCCGAGCAGGGGCGCCTGGCGGTCGGGCGCGGGTGCTGCTTCGGCGGTACCGGCAGCCGTGGTGAGCGTGCCGAGGGTGAGGAGGGTGGCCGCGGTGGCGGCCAAGCCGCGATGACGCGACCGTGAGGCGTGACAGGACATGAGTGTCCCTTCCGAGAGGTTCATCACCACCCAGCGGTCGCTGGGCGTTCCCGGAAACTAGCGACGCCCCGGTGCCGCATCGAGGCCTCGAGCGCGTCAGGTTTGTGCACTGCACAAACCTGCAGAAGCCTCAGGGCAACGGCAGGCCCTTCATCAGCTGTGACTTGTAGATGCTGCTGATGACCTGGCCGTCCAGCCAGGCCGTGAGGCGGTCGGCCTCGGCGGCCAGGGCGCGGCGGCCGCGCGCGCCCGGGTCGCGGCGCAGCACCACCTCGACCCGGCCGCCGTCGGCCTGCACCCAGCAACCCACGATCCGGCCCTCCCACCAGGCCGTCGTACCGCCGTTGCCGGCCGTGTCGTAGTGGTAGGGCTTGTCCTCCGGGTCGAGGTAGAAGTCGCGCTCCTTCCACCCCATCGTGGTGGGGTCGAGCACCGGCAGCAGCGCGGCCGACGGCGCCACCTCGGGCTCGGGCTCGACGTCGTCGGGCAGCAGCCAGCCGGCGCCGCCGCCGCTGTCGAGCGACACCTGCACGGCCTCGAGGTCGACCAGCGCCTGCCGGACGGCGGCCTTGGTCGACCCCAGCCACCAGGCCAGGTCGGTCTCGGTGCCGGGCCCGAACCGGGCCAGCCAGCGGCGTACGAGCTCCGCGTAGCCGGCTGCCTCGGCCGCGGCCGCCGGTGGCTCACCGAGCCAGTCGGACATGGTCGTCCACTGCGGGCGCGGGGTGCGCCAGTGGCCGCCGTTGCGGCCCCGGACGACCTCGGCCCGCGCCCCCAGCCACGTCAGCACTCGGGGTGCGACGTTGAACGGCGCACCCCAGCGCTCGCTGGAGGGCGACGACGAGACCTTCACGTCCAGCAGCGGGACCCGTTCCCGGATGGTGCGCGCGGGGAGCGCGTCGGAGGCGGCCAGCAGCGCGAGCACCTCGGCGCGGGCCTCGGCGAGCCACGCGTCGCCGTCGTCGGTGACCCCGGCGGCCACCACGTCCTTGCCGATCTTCTTCCGCTCGGTCTCCGCCACCCTGGCCGACGCGCTCCCCCACACCGCGGGCAACAGGTCGCGCGGGAAGGCGAACAGGGTCCGCCGCATCGCGAGCTGCTTGACCAGGCGGCGCTCGTCGTACAGGGCCGTGTCGACGTCGGCCGCGGACACACCCTCCGAACGTGCCGCCACGGCGAGGTGGACCGACGCGGGCTCGGTGGCGTGCAGGCACACCACGGCCTCCGCCGCGGCGACCGGATCGGACACCCGGTGCTCGGCGGCCAGTGCGTGACGGCGCACCAGCCGGGTCCGTCTCTCGATGTCAGGGACGTGCCGCACCCGGCCTATCCTGCCGGAACCATGAGTCAGCCCACCTCCACCGCCGCGGCACGCGGCCTGGTCCTGCTGGGGCTGGTCCTGTTGGCCACCAACCTCCGACCGGCCGCCGTGAGCGTCGGCCCGGTGCTGGCCGAGGTCACCGCCGGGCTCGGGATGTCGTCGGCCGAGGCCGGGCTGCTCACCTCGCTGCCGGTCCTCGCCTTCGCGTCGTTCGGCGCGGTCGCCCCGTGGCTGGCCCGCACCGTGGGCCTCCACCGCACGACGCTGCTGTCCCTCGTCGCCGTCGTGATCGGGCTCGCCGCCCGCGCCACCGTCGACCACGAGCTCCCCTTCCTCACGCTGTCGATGCTCGGGCTCGCCGGCATGGCCACGGCGAACGTGCTGCTGCCGTCGCTGGTGAAGCTGCACTTCCCCGACCACATCGGCGCCATCACCGGGGTCTACACCACCGCCCTCGCCGTCGGGCTGACCGGAGCCCTGACCTTCACGGTCCCGATCTCCGAGGCGTACGGCGGATGGCGGGTGGGCCTGGGCGCGTGGGCGGCGCTCGCCCTCGTGGCCGCACTCCCGTGGGTCTGGCTCGTCGTCCACGACCGCAGACCGGACGACGACGACCACACCGTGCGGGTCGGCGACGTGATGCGGACCCGGCTGGGCCAGGCCCTCGCGCTGCTCTTCGGATTCCAGTCGATGCACGCCTACGTCAGCTTCGGCTGGTTCGCCCAGCTGTGGCGCGACGCGGGCTACTCCCCCACCGCGGCCGGCGCCCTGGTCGGGCTGCTGGCGAGTGTCAGCATCCCGCTGTCGCTGTGGCTGCCGACGGTCGCCGGGCGACGGACCGACCACCGGACCCTGCTCTGGGGCGTCATGGCCAGCTACCCCGTCGCGTACGTCGGTCTGATGGTCGCCCCGGCGTCCCTGGCGGTGCTCTGGGCCGTCCTCGTCGGGGTCGGCGCCTCGATCTTCCCGCTGGTGCTCACCTTGATCGGGCTCCGGTCGCGCACGGCGGCGGGCACCGCCGCGCTCTCGGGTTTCACGCAGTCCGCCGGCTACCTCATCGCGGCGTGCGGACCGTTCACCGTCGGCGTGCTCTACGAGGTCAGCGGCGGCTGGACGGCGCCCCTCGCGCTGATGATCGTCCTCGTCGTCCCGATGGTGCTGCTGGCGGGCTACGTCGGCCGGCCGCGCTACGTGGAGGACCAGCTCCCCGAGCGGGTGGCCGTCCGGTGACCGGCCGGGTCGCGGGTCTGGTGGCCGGGCTGGTCGGGCTGGTCGTGCTGGTCGTCGCGGCCGGCGTCCTCGCCGTCCAGCAGGTCGGCGAGCCCACCGATCCGGAGGCCTCCGGGCCGAGCCCGACCACGGACGCGGCGACCGACCCGACCACCGGGAGCGCGTCGTCGGACCCGACCACCTCCGAGCCCACGCCGTCCCCGTGCGCGAGCGACGACGCGATCCGGCTCCGGGCGATGAGCCTCAACCTCCACGGTGGTCGCACCAAGGCCGGCCGACCGCAGCTCGGCCGGATCGCCACCGAGCTCCGCGCGTGGGACGCCGACCTGGTGCTGCTCCAGGAGGTCGACCGCGGCCGGGAGCGCACGGGTGGCGTCGACCAGGCTCGGTGGCTCGCGCGCCGGCTCGGGTTCGAGAGCGTCTACGGGCCGACCCGCCGGCTCCGTCCGGGCAGCACCGGCAACGCCATCTTGTCGCGCTGGCCGCTGGCGGACGTCGCGGTGGACCCGCTGCCGCACACGCGCGGCGCCTACCGCCGCGCCCTGGTCCGGGCCACGGTGGACGTCCGCGGGCGGGAGGTGGACGTCTTCGTGACCCACCTCGACCACGTGTCCCCCGGTCTCCGGCGAGCGCAGGCGCGGGCGGTGGCGGCCGCCGTGCGCCGGTCCCCACGACCGGTGCTGCTCGGTGGTGACCTCAACGCCGAGCCCGGGATGCCCGCGACGGAGGCGCTGGGCCGCTCCGGCCTCGTCGACGGCTGGGACGTGGTCGGCCGCCACGACGGCCTGACCGTGCCCGCCGCCCGTCCCCGGCGTCGGATCGACTACGTCCTCGCGGACGAGTCGTTCGTACCGGTGCGGTCGAGGGTCCTGATCAGCCTGGTGAGCGACCACCGCGCGGTACGGACGACGTACGACCTCGTGCCCCGCGACTGCGACTGAGGCTCGAGCCGAGGGACTCGGCCGACTCAGACCACCGAGAGCGGCAGCAGCTTCTGACCAGTGGGGCCGATCTGGATCTCGGTGTCCAGCTCCGGGCACACCCCGCAGTCGTAGCAGGGCGTCCACCGGCAGTCCTCGACGTCCTCGACCCCGTCGGGGTCGGCGGCTGCGGCGAGGGAGTCCTCCCAGTCGGACCACAGCCAGTCCTTGTCGAGCCCGGAGTCGAGGTGGTCCCACGGCAGCGCCTCGTCGTACGCGCGCTCGCGCACCGTGTACCAGTCGAGGTCCACCCCGGTGCCCGCCAGCGCCTGCGCGGCACTCTCGGCCCAGCGGTCGTAGGAGAAGTACTCGCTCCAGCCGTCGAACCGGCCGCCGTCGCGCCACACCTGCTCGATGACCGGCCCGACCCGACGATCTCCGCGGGAGAGCAGTCCCTCGATGATCCCGGGCTTGCCGTCGTGGTAGCGAAAACCGATCGCCCGGCCGAAGCGCTTGTCGGCGCGCACCGTCTCGCGCAGCAGCCGCAGCCGCTCGTCGGTCGTCTCGTGGTCGAGCTGGGACGCCCACTGGAACGGCGTGTGGGGCTTCGGGACGAAGCCGCCGATCGACACGGTGCAGCGGATGTCGTTGCGGCCGGAGACCTCGCGACCCTTGGCGATGACCTTCTTCGCGAGCTCCGCGATCTCGAGGACGTCGTCGTCGGTCTCGGTCGGCAGGCCGCACATGAAGTAGAGCTTCACCTGTCGCCAGCCGTGGGAGTACGCCGTGGCGACGGTCCGGATCAGGTCCTCCTCCGTCACCGCCTTGTTGATGACCTTGCGCATCCGTTCCGAGCCGCCTTCGGGCGCGAACGTCAGCCCGGAGCGGCGGCCGTTGCGGGAGAACTCGTTGGCGAGCGTGATGTTGAAGGCGTCGACGCGGGTCGAGGGCAACGACAGCGACACGTTCGTCCCTTCGTAGCGGTCGGCGAGCCCGGTCGCGACGTCACCGATCTCGGTGTGGTCGGCGCTCGACAGGGAGAGCAGGCCCACCTCCTCGAAGCCCGACTGACGGATGCCGTTCTCGACCATGTCGCCGATCGTGTTGATCGACCGCTCGCGCACCGGCCGGGTGATCATCCCCGCCTGGCAGAACCGGCAGCCGCGGGTGCAGCCGCGGAAGATCTCGACGCTGTAGCGCTCGTGCACCGTCTCGGCGAGCGGCACCAGCGGCTTGGCGGGGTACGGCCACGCGTCGAGGTCCATCAGCGTGTGCTTGCGGACCCGGTGCGGGATGCCCGGCCGGTTCGGGACGATCGACTCGATCACGCCGTCGGGGCGGTAGCTCACGTCATAGAAGGACGGGACGTAGACCGAGCCACCGACGGCCAGCCTGCGCAGCAGCTCCTCCCGGCCTCCGGGGCGGTCCTCCGCCTTCCACTCGCGGATCACGTCGGAGATCGCGAGCACGACCTCCTCGCCGTCGCCGAGGACGGCCGCGTCGACGAAGTCGGCGATCGGCTCGGGGTTGAACGCCGCATGGCCGCCGGCGATCACGAGCGGGTCGTCGTCGCCACGGTCGACCGCGTGGAGCGGGATCCCGGCGAGGTCGAGCGCGGTCAGCAGGTTGGTGTAGCCGAGCTCGGTGGAGAACGAGACGCCGAGGACGTCGAACGCGCGCACCGGCCGGTGGCTGTCGACCGTGAACTGCGGGATCGGCCCGTCGGCGTCGCCCGCGCGCATCACGGCCTCGAGGTCGGGCCAGACCGAGTAGGTGCGCTCCGCGAGGATCCAGTCGCGCTCGTTGAGCACCTCGTAGAGGATCGCGACCCCCTGGTTGGGCAGCCCCACCTCGTACGCGTCCGGATACATCAGGGCCCAGCGCACGTCGACGGAGTCCCAGTCCTTGACGGTGGAGTTGAGCTCACCACCGACGTACTGGATCGGCTTCTGGACCGACGGCAGCTTGGGCTCGAGCCGCGGGAAGACCGAGGCGACGGACGATGCGACGGGCACAGTCACTCCTCATGCAGTCGTGGTCGTGCGAATCGTGGGCGGGGCCGCCGTCCAGCGTACGACGCACGGAGGGAAGCGGCACATTCGCCGTTCGGCGTACCCTGTGTGGCGCATCTGTGGGCGGGCTGCGGCTCGTCCCGGCCGTCTGGACCTCTTGTCGACAACGCCTGCGGCGCCCGGCGCGGAGGGCCTACCATCCGTACGTTCGGAGGGTGAGAACGTGGGGAACGCTGAGGGGACCAGCATCGCCACCCGCCGCTTGGCGCTCGTGGTTGTGCTGACGCTTGCCCTCACACCCCTCGCCCTCGCCAAGATCCCGCCGGCCGACACGCCGACCGAGATGTGGCCCACGCTCGCCGCGGCCTTCGTCTGGCTCGCGACGGTCTGGGACGGCAGGAGCCGGCCCACGGCCGGCCTCGCCTGGCACCTTGCGGCGCAGGTGCTGATCTTCGTCGGGGTGGCGCTGGCGTTCGGCTGGGCACCCGGTGACGCGGTCTGGATGGGAGTCGCCAACGTCGCGGGCGGCGCCTTGATGCTCGCGCTCTACTCCTGGTTCCAGGGCGGTCGCGGGTGGGCTCCGACCAACGCGGCGTCCAACCTCGCGCTGCTCGCCACGGCGCTGATCGCGAGCACCGTCGTGGCGCTGATGGGCGGCATGCCCTACCTCGAGGTCGGGGAGGTCGACCAGCTCACGCTCTGGTGGATCATCCGCGGCACCGTCTACGCCTACGTGGGCGGCGTGACGTTCCTCAGCGCGTTCTACGCCGACGGCCCGTTCGTCGACGACCGGGCCCCGCGGTGGGCGCTGGTGGTCCTGGTGCCGATGGGGGTCGCCTGCATCTGGGTCACCTACCTCGACCCGGAGCTGCCGCTCACCTGGTTCCTGCTGCTGCCTGCCCTGGTCGCCGGGTCGATCCTCACGCCGCGCGGCGCGGCGGTCTTCGCCCTGTTCATCGCCCTCATCAGCGCGCTGGCGACGCTCCACCCGATCAACCAGTTCGGGTACGACGGCTTCCTGCCCGGCTCGATCGTGATCGACCTGCTGATCACCGCCTCGACGTTCATCACCATCCATCTCGCCGTGCTCCAGGCGCAGCGCGTCCACGCCGCCCAGCAGCTCCAGGACGAGCGCGCCGCCGCGTTCGACGAGCGGGCCGCCGCGGAGGAGCAGGCCGCGATGCTGGAGCGGGTCTACGAGACGATGACCGACGGGCTGCTGGTGATGGAGCACGGCCGCCGAGTGGTGTTCCACAACGAGGCGGCTCGACGGCTGGTCGGCAAGCGGATCCCGCTCGGCGAGGACCTGGACTGGGTCGGCTACCTCGGCCTCCACCTGCTCGACGGGACGCCGGCCACCGACGCCGACCTGCCCGGCCCGCAGAACCCAGCCGTCCGTCAGCTCCACGTCAAGAACGAGGGCGCCGACCGGATCCTCGAGATCGGGGCGTGGCCGATGAGGGGTGAGACCGGCAAGTTCATGATGCTGTTCTCCGACGTCACCACCCAGCGCGAGCGGCTCAGCGAGCTCACCGGCTTCGCCAGCGTGGTGGCGCACGACCTCCGCTCGCCGCTGACGAGCCTGAGCGGCTGGTTGGAGCTGATCGAGGACTCCCTCGAGGGCGGCGACGTCGCGGGCGCCTCGGAGTTCAACCGGCGGGCGCTCGTCAGCAGCGCCCGGATGGGGCAGGTGATCGAGGACTGGCTCGCCTACACGGTCCAGCGTGACGGCATGCTCGCCACCACCCGGGTGCGGCTGGACGCGCTGCTGGAGGAGGTCGTCGCGCCGTACGGAGCTTCGGGCGACCATGGGCCGTCCTTCGAGCTCGAGGTCCGTCACGAGGTCGAGGCGGACCGGGTGCTCACCAAGCAGCTGCTCGCCAACCTGATCGGCAACGCCGTGAAGTACACGCCGGACGGCGTGCGACCGCACGTCAGCATCCGCTCGGTCCCCGACACCGAGGAGGGCTTCGTGCGGGTCGAGGTCACCGACAGCGGGGTGGGCCTGCCCGAGGGCGAGGAGGAGCGGGTGTTCGAGGAGTTCCACCGGGCCGCCGAGCACGCGGACGCGTTCGCCGGCACCGGCCTAGGACTCTCGCTGTGCCGGCGGATCGTCAACCGCCACGGCGGCAGCATCTGGGCGCGCAACAACGCCGACCGCGGCGCGACGTTCAGCTTCACGCTCCCGGCCGCCTGACTTCGCAGGCCCTCTCTTCGCGGGCCCCCTTTTCGCAGGCCCCTAGGGTTCGGGCATGAGCGGCGAGGCGACCCACGGGAGGTTCGCGTGGACCGTCGCGCTGCCCGTGGCGGCCCTGGGCGCCCTGGTCGCCACGTGGGGCCGCAAGCCCGGGGACGTCGTCGTGGCGCTCGCGGCAGTGCTGCTGATCGGCGCCGTGCTGGCCGCGGTCCACCACGCGGAGGTCGTGGCTCACCGGGTCGGGGAGCCCTACGGCTCGCTGGTGCTCGCGGTCGCGGTGACCGTGATCGAGGTGGCGCTGATCGTGACCCTGATGGTCACCGCCGACCAGGACACGGCCGGCCTGGCGCGCGACACGGTCTTCGCGGCCGTGATGATCTCGGTGAACGGCATCGTCGGACTCTCGATCGTCGTAGGTGCGCTGCGCAACAACAACCTCGCGGTCTTCAACCCCGAGGGCGCCGGCTCCGCGCTGGCGACCGTGGTGACGCTGGCGACGCTCACTCTCGTGCTGCCGGGCTTCACGACCTCGCAACCCGGGCCGGTGTTCTCGGGCGGCCAGCTGGTGTTCGCGGCGATCGCGTCCCTGGCGATCTACCTGCTGTTCGTCTTCACCCAGACCGTGCAGCACCGCGACTTCTTCCTCCCCGTGGAGGACGGCGGCACCGCTCCGGACCTCGACCAGGACGGCCACGCCGACCCGCCCTCCGGCCGCGCGGCGCTGACCAGCCTCGGGCTGCTCGTCGTCGCCCTCGTCTCGGTGGTGGGCCTGGCCAAGGTCGAGTCGCCGTCGATCGAGCGGGCGGTGGCCGGGCTCGGCTTCCCGCACGCCTTCGTCGGGGTCGTGATCGCGCTGCTGGTGCTGCTGCCGGAGTCGATCTCCGCGGTCCGGGCTGCGGCCCGGCGCCGGGTGCAGACCAGCCTCAACCTGGCCTACGGGTCGGCGATGGCCTCGATCGGGCTCACGATCCCGACCATCGCGGTGGCCTCGATCTGGCTCGACGGCCCGCTGGAGCTCGGCCTCGGCAGCACGGAGATGGTGCTGCTGCTCCTGTCCGTCGTCGTCGGGGTGCTCACGGTCGTGCCGGGTCGTGCGAAGCCACTCGCGGGTGGGCTCCACCTCGCGATCCTGGCCGCCTACGTGTTCCTGACGATCTCGCCCTGATCGGTGGCGGGTACGGCCATGCTGAGGTGACTGCGCAGCTGTCTCGTGCGGCCGAGGGCACCTACCGGGCCGTTGACCTCACTCTCACGCTGCTGCAACGGCGTGCCAGAGGGCCAACGGCGTGGTAGTCGAGACCAGTGCGGTGACATCTCGTGCCGTGAGCGGTCACGCCGAGATGCGCACCAACACGCCGCCCACCTGGCAGGCCGGCCAACGCCGACGATCCGAGTCACCTGGTGACGCAGAACGTCGGCTCTCCCAGCACCCCTGGCCACGTGCCGGATCTAGCCGCTGAGGGTGCAGGATCGCGCCCATGAGCAACGCTTGGCTGCCTACTGGGAGGTCCAGATCCTCGTATGTCCTGGGGCGGCACTCATCTTTCCGAAGGTCACGGCCTTCGTGAACCTGCTGCGCCGGTACGGAAGCAGCACCTCCAAGGCCACGCCTTCTTGATGCTCAAGCTCCACCCGGACCGCATCGGAGCCGTCGGCGCGAACGTCAGCGACGAACGCAGCGGCCCTTGCGTTGGGTGCGTTCGTGCGCGCTCCGTCGTACAGCCGGCCCAGGACCTCGTCGGACGCCGGGTGCTCCCCGAGGCCGGGATCAGCAGCGGTGATCGACGCCTCGCCTCGGCGTGAGACCGAGCCACCGAAGGGGTAGAACTCCCCGTTCTTGCCGAGCAGGTCCTCGGCCAGTGGCAGTACGACGTCGAGCAGGCCATCGAGGTCGTCCTGGGCCGCCTGGGAAGCTGAGTCTCGCCATGAGGTCATGGCGTCGGATCTTGACACACGGCCCGGGATCCCGTGCCAACTGCACGCTCAAGCCGCGGGGCGCGCGGCAGTGAGACCGGGAGTCACGGCCGACGCCGAAGGCCGGCTGAGCGGTCGTGCCCATGAGCGTCCGGCTGGCAACTAGGGTCGGCCGCATGCCCGACTTCACCTGGCTCCCGGCCAACCAGGCAACGACGGAGGACGTCGAGGCGGTGTTCGCCACCGGTGGCGCCCGCAAGTGCCGGTGCCAGGCGATGAAGGTGCCGGGCTGGATCTGGCGTGACACCACCCAGGAGCAGCGAGACGCCGCGCTGCTCCAGCAGACCGCCTGCGGGACCGCCGGACCGACGTCCGGGCTGATCGGGTACGTCGACGGCGAGGCGGCCGGCTGGGTGGCGGTCGAGAAGCGGGAGAACTACCCCCTGCTGTGGAACCGGAAGCAGGCGTGGATGCGGATGGACCCCGAGCTGGAGGGCGTGTGGTCGGTCACCTGCTTCGTCGTGCGCAAGGGGTGGCGCCAGTCGGGGCTGACCTACGAGCTCGCCGACGCCACGGTCGAGTACGGCCAGCAGGTCGGCGCGCGCGTCTTGGAGGGCTACCCGATCGAGCCGGCCCCCGGGAAGTCCGTGATCTGGGACGAGGCCTCGGTGGGGCTGGTGCAGGTCTTCCTCGAGGCCGGTTACGAGGTGGTGGCCTCGCCCACCCTCCGGCGGCGGGTGGTGCGGCGACGCCTGGGCCCGGACGACCAAGGGCCTCTTCTGGGCCCGCCTCAGCGGCGGACGGGGACCCGCGGCGGCACGGGGTAACGCGCGGCGGGGCTGCCGGACGAGCGCAGGTGGATGTTCTGCAGCCGGCCGACGGCGAGCAGGGCGGCGAACATCGAGCTGCCGCCAGGCCCCGCGTGGCTCGCAAGGCCCCGGCCTTGACGCACGGCCGGGACCTAGGCTGCCCGCATGGGAAAGGCGGCGCACGGCGACCGAGAGATCCATCGCGAGGAGTTCGTCCACCTGGTCGACCTCTCGCACGACCGAGTCCTGATCGCCTGGGGAGCCTTCTGGTTCCGGCGCGACGCGGTGGACGGTCGGTGGAACATCCTGGACGACTCGGAGCTCCACGCCGCCGTCGGTCGGAGGACCTCCATCGGACACGACGCAGAACCCTTCGGTGATGCCGAGGTCGAGGTGCTGGACGTCGGGGGCGAGGTCGTCGCCACCGCACACACCGCAGCCAGCTCCTGGGTGTGGGTGGAGGGTCTCGAACCAGACACGGCGTACCGGTACCGCATCATGGTCGACGGCCACGAGTGGGCAGCCGGCACGCGAAGGGACTGGGTGCCTGCCGCGTCCGGCGGCTACGACCTCGGGCCCGGTCAGGCCTACGACCTGGCCTTCCGCACCTTCCCGGCTCCGGACAGCGAGACACCACCGGTGCGGTTCGTCGCCATGGGCGACTACGGCGTCGGGATCAAGTCGGACAGTGAGTCCAGCCGCCGGCAGCGCCGCATCGCAGAGGTTCTCGAAGAGCTCGTGCGACACCACGACGTCCGCTTCGTCGTGTCGCTGGGCGACAACATCTACCAGGGTGAGCAGGGGCAGGTCGACGACGAGAGCGGCGGGGAGGATGACGACTGGTACTCCAGCTTCTTCCAGCCCTACCGCTACCCCATCTCGCGGGTCCCGGTGTTCCCCGCGATCGGCAACCACGACACCACCGACACCGAGGGCAGCGACGACCGGGCGCAGATGGAGGACAACTTCCACGTTCACGAGCGCTTCGGCAAGCAGCAAGATCGCGCGTCCGTGGGGCCAGGCCTGTTCTACCGCTTCGGCTACGGCCGCGACCTCGAGCTGATCTGCATCGACACGTCCCAGGACAGCGAGGACCCGCAGTACCACCGGTTCTTCCAGGTGCCGGACCACCAGCACTGGCTCGAGGACGCGCTCGCGGGGGACGGCGCCCTCTGGCGGATCCCCTTCTCTCACCACCCGGTGTACTGCGCCGGTCCGTCGCACGAGAACGATCAGGAGATGCGCGAGGTCCTGCTGCCGCTGTTCGAACGCGGCGGGGTACGGCTCGTGCTCGCGGGGCACGAGCACAACTTCCAGGTCTCGGAGGTGGACGCCCGCACGTACGTCGTCTCGGGGGCCGCCGGAAAGCTCCGCGAGGAGATCCCGGACGGGTTCGACGACGCCCACACCACCGCGTGGGCAGCCCAGGCTCACTTGCTGCTCGTCGAGATCGACGGAGCGCAGGCGCGGCTGACCCCGATTTCTGGTCTGCTCCCGGACGGATCGCTGCACGTGATGACCGCGTTGACGAAGGACAACGAGATCGTGATCCCGCCGATGGTCGTCGGACACCCGGAGACGTGACGAGCACGGTGCCAGGCGTGCGCATCGTGCGGCCGTCCAGGCCAGGCTGGACCTCGGGACGGTTGCCCGCATGAGTTTGTGGGTACGTCCGTGCGGTGACTTCGTCCCCACCCCCGAATCTCGCGCCTGCTCTGGAGATCGACGCCAGCCTCACCGAGATCGAGCGCAGCGTGAACCTGCTGCTCAACGTCACGCCGGTCAATGCCGCAGAGGCATGGGCAGACTTCGAACGGAGTGACTCCGGATCGGCCCCCACGCTCCGGCTCAGACCGCTCGAGTTCGAGCCGGACCTGATGCGACGTGCGCTCTACGACCTCGAGGTCGAGAACGTCAGCGATCCTGCACTGCACACGCTGTTCCAGGCGAAGCGAGACGAGATAGCACGCCAGATCACGCTCTTGGAGGATCGCGACACCACCCGGTTCGTGTACGGGTCGCTGCAGCTGTACGGAGGGATCACCCAGCCTCTGGTGTCCGCCGCGGAGGAGCTGCTCGATCTCATCCCCCAACAAGCTCCGAGCACGCGAAGCGTCACGGCCGGCGCGTTCGCGGAGGCGGCCCGTGTGGAGTTCGATCGCTACCGTGCCGCGTACCGAGACTTCCCGCTGCACCTCGAGGTACGCGACGACATCTCCGAGCTGATGGTGTCGTTCGGTTGGCTCCTCATCCCCGAGTCCGCTTCCATCCGTGCGGACCGCGTCGAACCGCTCCTGCACCACGAGGTCGGCACCCATGTCGTGACCTACCAGAACGGCGCCAGGCAGCCCCTGACGCTGCTGACGATCGGCCTGCCGGGCTACGACGAGACCCAAGAGGGCCTCGCCGTGCTCGCGGAGTACCTGACCGGCGGACTGGACCCGCGGCGACTCCGCGTGCTCGCGGCCAGGGTCGTCGCCGTCTCCGAGATGCTCGACGGGGCCGACTTCATGGAGATCTTCGAATCGCTCCGGACCGAACATCGGATTCCGAGGAGGACCGCGTGGTCCATCGCGATCCGGGTCGTCGTCGGGGGCGGTTCGGTGAAGGACGCCATCTACCTCCGCGGGATCGCGCGCATCCTCGATGCCCTCGCAGAGGGCATCAGCCTCGACGTGCTCTTCGTCGGCAAGCTCGCCTTGGACCACGTCCCGCTGATCCAGGACCTGCTCGACCGCCAGGTGCTCAACGAACCCTGGGTCCGTCCCCGCTGGCTGGACGTGCCCGGCGCTCAGGAGCGCCTCGACAGGCTGCGCGAGGGCGCGTCGGTCTCGGATCTGTACGAAGCAGAGGTGTCGGCATGAGACTCGCCTTCTTCGTCAACGACGTCGCGACCGAGGTGGACGAGTACGCGACGACCAGGCTGGCGCGGGCCGCCGCCCAGCGCGGGCATGAGGCCTGGTACGTCGGGGTCGGAGACGTCGAACTTGGGGAGAGCGGCGGGCAGTTCGTGGCTCGAGCGCACGCAGCAGAGTTCGAGAAGGGTGACACCCTCGAGAGCTTCATGGAGCGCATCAAGGAGCGCGACGCCGAGCGGATCGTCATGGACGACCTCGACGCCTTGTTCCTGCGCAACGAATCGATCGACGACCTGCAGGAGCGTCCGTGGGCGAGCCCGCTGGGTGTGGTGGTCGGCCAGATGCTCAAGGATCGCGGGGTGACGGTGGTCAACGACCCGACGTCCCTGGTGCGGGCGACGAGCAAGCTCTACTTGGAGGAGTTCCCCGAGAAGATCCGACCGCGATCGCTCGTGACGCGCGACCCCGACGCGATCGAGCGGTTCGTCGCCGACGTGGGCCGCTCCGTCGTCAAGCCCCTGTATGGAGCCAAGGGCCGCAACGTCTTCGTGGTCGAGGACGAGAGCGAGGCGAACCTGGCGCAGATCACGGAAGCGGTGCTCGAGGACGGGTACGCGATCGCTCAAGAGTTCGTCGACGGAGGGGATGAGGGTGATGCCCGGATCTTCCTGCTCGAGGGCCGGATCCTCGAGCATGACGGGCGGGCCGCTGCCTTCCGGCGACTGTCCATGGGCAACGACCCGCGCGCCAACATCAGCACGGGCGCTCGCCCGGTGGCTCTCCAGATCGGCGACGTGGAACGCGGCATCGTCGACGCGATGAGCGAGAAGCTCGTGGCCGACGGCATGTTCTTCGTCGGCATCGATGTGATCGGCGACAAGGTGGTGGAGATCAACGCCGAGAGCCCGGGCGGGGTGCAAGCAGTCGAGAGGCTCTACGAGATCGACATCTGCTTGACCGTCATCGAGGCACTGGAGCGCCGCGCCGGCTCGAGGCCCTGAGAAGCCGAAGTCGTCTCCATGAACGTGGAGGTTCAGCGGCGGACGAGGACCCGCGACGGCACGGGGTAACGCGCGGCGGGGCTGCCGGACGAGCGCAGGTGGATGTTCTGCAGCAGGCCGACGGCGAGCAGGGCGGCGAACATCGAGCTGCCGCCGTAGGACACGAACGGCAGCGGGACGCCGGTGACGGGCATGATGCCGAGACACATCCCGATGTTCTGGAACGCCTGGAAACCCAGCCAGCAGGCGATGCCAGCGGCGGCGACCCGGCCGAAGACGTCGTCGGCGCGGCCGGCGATCACCAGCGCTCGCCAGATGACGACCGCCAGCAGCGCGATCAGCAGACCCGCTCCGAGGAGGCCGAGCTCCTCGCCCGCGACCGTGAAGACGAAGTCGGTGTGCTGCTCCGGCACGAAGCCGGAGCGGGTCTGCGAGCCCTCGAAGAGCCCTTCCCCGAACAGGCCGCCGTTGCCGACCGCGATCCGTGCCTGCTCGGTGTTGTACCCGGCACCACGCGGGTCGAGATCGGGGTTGGTGAAGGCGAGGAACCGGTCGACCTGGTAGTCCTTCAGCATCCCGGCAGCGACGGCGGCGACGGCCGCGGTGACGCCGCCGCCGGCGAGCAACGCCAGCCAGCGGCGCGGTGCCCCGGACGCGGCGAGCACGCCGAAGACCGTGGCCGAGAGCACGAGCATCGTGCCGAGGTCCGGCTGCAGCAGGATCATCACCGCCGGCACACCGGCGATCAGCAGCATCAGCAGCACGTCCACCAGGCCGACGGCGCGACCACGGCGTCCCTCCGCCCGCTCGGCGACGACGAGGGCCATCCCGACCACGACAGCGAGCTTGGCGAGCTCGGCCGGCTGGATCGACATGCCGCCGAGCTGGATCCACGAGCGCGAGCCGTTGACGGTGGCGCCGGCGGTCAGCACCATCACGAGTCCGCCGAGCGAGGCGAGGTACGCGAGTGGGGCGAGGATCCGCACCCAGCGGTGGTCGGTGGCCAGCACCATCACCATCAGCACCAGTCCGATCGCGATGTTGACCAGCTGCTTGCGCAGGTACGCCGTCGGGTCGCCGTCGGTCAGGTCGACGCGCGTGGTGGTGGCCGACCACACGAGCAGCGTGCCGAGCAGCAGCAACCCGGCGACCGCGGCCATCAGCACCCAGTCGAGACCGGGCACGCGCAGCACGGTGCTGGGTCGGCCGGTCCGGACGCTCATCGCGAGCTCCTCGGGCGCGGCGGCAGGATCGACCCGTCGCGCCGGAACGACGGCAGCGTCTCGGGCGCCACCACGCCGGGGATCGCGGCCCGGCTCGGGTCGATGTCCAGGCCCTCGATGCCGTAGAGCGCCTCGTAGATCGCGCGGATCGCCGGTCCCGACGTGCCCGAGCCGGTGCCGCCCTGGCTGACCATCATCACCACGGCGTACTCGTCGGTGTAGGACGCCACCCACGACGTCGACTGCTTGCCGTAGACCTCGGCCGAGCCGGTCTTGGCGCGGATCTGCACCTGCTCCAGCGGGAACTCGAGCAGCCGCCAGTTCATCGTCCCGCGCAGCGCGACGCCCTTGAGGGCGGTGTCGATGTAGGAGAGGACGGAGTCGGGCAGGCCGACCTTGCCGACCTTCTTGGGCCGGAACCGCTTCAAGACGGTGCCGTCCGGGCTCACGATCGCCTTCGCGATCCGCGGCGCGTACAGCGTGCCGCCGTTCGCGAGCGCGGCGTACGCGCGGGTGAGCTGCAGCGGCGTGACGATGGTGTCGCCCTGCCCGATCGCGAAGTTGACCGCGTCGCCGGCCCGGTAGGCGAAGCCCTCGACGCAGAACTCCCCGGCGAACTTGTAGACGAAGTCGCTGGTCTCCGCGTCCTGCGGCTTGGCGGCGATCCCGCAGTAGTAGTCCTTCATCTGCTGCCAGTACTGCCGCTTCCAGCGGCGGTCCGCGATCCGGCCCGAGGCCTCGCCGGGCAGGTCGATGCCGGTCTCGCCCCCGAAGCCGAACGTCATCGCCTCCTCGACGAGCGGGTCCTTCGCGGTCACGTCGTCGACGTCGGAGCCGAGCTTCTCCCAGAAGTGGTAGCCCACGCGGTAGAAGAACGTGTTGCAGGAGACCTCGAGCGCCCGGTCGAAGCCGATCAGCCCGTAGGGCCGCGACTCGTAGTTCTGGAACACCCGGTTGCCCACCTGGAAGCCCGACGAGCAGTCGAGCCGGGTGTCCGGCGTGAAGCCGTGGGTCAGGGCCCCGGCCGTCATGAACGGCTTCCAGGTGGAGCCGGGTGCGAACTGTCCCTGGGTCGCGCGGCCGAGCAGCGGCGTCCCAGCCGCCTCGGAGTACAGCCGGGCGAGCTGCTTCTTGCTGATGCCGCCGACCCAGACGCCCGGGTCGTACGTCGGCTGGCTGGCCATCGCCACGATCCGGCCGGTGTCGACCTCCATCACCACGACCGCGCCCGAGTCGGCGGCGTAGTTGCGGCCGCTGACGTCGTCGAAGGTCTGCCGCGCGGTCGCGATGGTCCGCGCCAGCTGCTTCTCCACGACGCTCTGCACCCGGGCGTCGATCGAGGTGACGAGCGTGTCGCCGGGCTGGCCGGGAACCTCGTCCTCCTCGCCGAGCACGCGGCCCATCGAGTCGACCGCGACCCGGCGGTAGCCCGGCATGCCGCGCAGCCACCCGTCGTACTGCTTCTCGACCCCCGCCCGGCCGACCGCCGAGGCGCCGTTGACCGAACGGTCGCCGTCCGCCTGCGCCTGGTCGAACTCGTCCTCGGTGATCGGGCTCAGGTAGCCCACCACGTGCGCGAGGTTGATGCCGAAGGGCGCCGGGTAGGCGCGCACGCTCTGCTGCTCGGCGACCACGGCCGGGTAGTCCTCGGGCTGCTCGAGGATCCGCAGCGCCACCTGCTGCCTGACGTCCTGCGCGATCGGCACCGGCTGGTACGGCGAGCCGTTCCAGCACACGCCGGGCACGCTGCCCTCCTCGCCGCAGGTGACCAGCTGCCGTCGGATCCGGGCGAGCGGCTGGCCGACGGCGTCGCCGAGCCGGTCGAGCAGCACGTGCTGTTGTCGCTGGGTCAGCTTGTCGAGCATGGTGCGGTCGAGCGAGACCACCCAGGACTTGCGGTTGGCCACGAGCGGGCGACCCTGCGCGTCGACGATCAGGCCGCGCTGCGGCTGGACGACGATCTCGCGGACGGACTGGTCCGCCGCCTGCGCGTGGTACTCGTCCCCGGTCACGACCTGGAGGTAGTACAGCCGCACGAAGAGCGTCGCGAAGAGCGAGAACACGAGCGCCTGGATCACGACCAGCCGCAGCCGGCTGCGGCTGTCGACGGGCGCCATCAGGCGGCGACCCGGTCGGGCTCGAGCCGCCGGAACATCCCCATGAGGGGCGGCAGCACGAAGGGCGTGAGCAGCACGTCCCAGAGCACAGCGACCAGCACCACGGTCAGGACCCCGCCGACGTCGAAGCCGGGTTCGCCCAGCAGCATCCCCGAGAGCGCGAACACCGAGGACCCGACGAACGACGCGCCCGCGACCGTCAGGACGACGGTGGACGCGGTCGGCTTCTGGTCCTGCCGTACCCGCCCGGCGAGATAGCCGACGAGGACGAGCCCCAGCGCCCACCGCCCGGCGACGTGGTCGGCCGGCGGGGCGAGGTCGAGCGAGAGCCCGGCCACGAAGCCCAGGACGGCGGCGAACTGCGGGCCGCGGGTCAGGGCGGCGGCCACCACGACGAGCAGCACCAGGTTGGGCACGATCCCGCCCCAGGCGACGTACGGGAAGACGGTCACCTGGAGCACGAGCGCGACCACCACGGCGGCGAACGCCGTCATCGCGCGGGCGGGGTTCACCTCAGGCTCCCGTCGACCTCGATCAGCGCCCGGTCGCTCGGCGTCCCGGACGGCACGACCACCCCGACCAGGTCGAGGGCGCCGAAGTCGACGAAGGGCTCGATCACGGCCCGCTGCGAGGTCTCGCGGAGGCTGGAGAAGACCGTGGTGACCCGGCCGACCGGCACGCCGGAGACGTACGGCGCACCGCCGTTGCTCCCCCAGGTGACGACGACGTCGTGCTTGGCCGGCACCTCGGCCTGGTCGACGAGCTCGAGGTCGAGCAGGCCGCTGTCGCCCACGTCGCCTCGACCCTCGAGGAAACCCATCTCCATCGAGCCCCCGACCCGGCCGCCGACCGTCGAGCTGGTGTCGATGATGAGCAGCACCGTGGCCGTGGTGGCCGTGGTGCGGAGCACGCGACCGACCAGGCCGTCGTTGTTGAGGACGGTCTGGTCGGGGCGGACCCCCGCCTCAGACCCGGCGTCGATGGTGACGGTGCGGCTGAACGCCTGCGACGGACCGACCGCGACGACCCGGGCCGGCACCAGCGCGTGGCCGAGCTCCTCGGCGGCCGAGGTCAACCCGTCGTACTCCGCCAGCCGGTTGCGGTCGAAGCCGGACGACGCGACCTCGGACCTGAGGCCGGCGTTCTCGGCCTCGAGTGCGCTCAGCTCGGCGCGCAGCGAGTCGTGCGAGCGGAACCAGTCGGGGATGGCCGCGATCGGCCGGAGCACCGCCGCGGTGCCGGACTCGAGCGGGCCGAAGACCTCGCCGACGGCCCGGCGGACCGGCTCGACCGGCGAGTCGTCGCCGCCCTGGGAGTCGAGCGTGATCAGGGAGACGCTCGCCAGCACCAGGGCGACCAGCAGCGCCCGGGACGGCCGGCGCGGCTCGTCGAGGTCCTGAAGACTGCGCCAGCGTCGCTCGCGGCCACGGTCGAACCCCCCGTCGAGGCGCATCAGTACCTCCGACGCTCGGAGACCAGGACCTGCTGCAGCGCCTCGAACTCCTCCACGCACTTGCCGGCGCCCAGCGCCACGCTGACCAGCGGGTCCTCCGCCACGTGCACCGGCATGCCGGTCTCGTGGCGCAGCCGCTCGTCGAGGCCGCGCAGCAGGGCACCGCCGCCGGTGAGCACGATGCCACGGTCCATGATGTCGCCGGCCAGCTCGGGCGGCGTCTGGTCGAGGGTGGCCCGGACCGCGTCCACGATCGCGTGCAACGGCTCTTCGAGCGCCTGCCGGATCTCGGCGCTCGACACGACCACGTTGCGTGGCAGGCCGGAGACCATGTCACGGCCGCGGATCTCGGCCTCCGGCTCGTCGGGCAGCGGGAACGCCGACCCGAGGGTCATCTTGACCTCCTCGGCGGTCCGGTCGCCGAGCATGAGGGAGTACTCCTTCTTCATCCACGCGACGATCGCCTGGTCGAGGTCGTCGCCGGCCGTGCGGATGGAGAGGCTGGTGACGATGCCCCCGAGGCTGATGACGGCGACCTCCGTCGTACCCCCGCCGACGTCGACGACCATGTTGCCGGTGGCCTGGTGCACGGGCAGCCCGGCCCCGATCGCGGCGGCCATCGGCTCCTCGACGATGTAGACGCGTCGCGCACCCGCCTGGTAGCCCGCCTCCTTCACCGCCCGCTGCTCGACGGCGGTGATGCCGCTCGGCACGCAGACGACCATCCGCGGCTTGGCGAAGTAGCGGCGCCGGTGGACCTGCCGGATGAAGTAGCGCAGCATCTGCTCGGTCGCCTCGAAGTCGGCGATCACGCCGTCCTTGAGCGGCCGGATGGCGGTGATGTTGTCCGGGGTGCGCCCGATCATCCGCTTGGCCTCGTGGCCGACCGCGAGGATCTCGCCGGTGGCGTCGTTCAGCGCGACGACGCTCGGCTCGTCGAGCAGGACGCCCTTGCCGCGGACGTAGACGAGCGTGTTCGCGGTGCCGAGGTCCACGGCCATGTCACGGCCGATGAAGCTGTTCGCCATGCGGAGTGCCTCACGCTCGCTCGTCGTGCCCGGGGAAGGTCGGTACGACGACCTACCGGCGTGGCCGAGGCACCTGCGCCGAGCGTAGGTTCGCGCGGTACCGCATCCGGGGAGGACACGCGGGGCAGGTGGTGCGGGTGGTACGGGCGGCGACTCAGGCGCGACTCAGGCGCCCGGGTACCACAGCCCGATCTCGCGCTCGGCCGACTCGGACGAGTCGGAGCCGTGCACCAGGTTCTGCTGCACCGCGAGGCCCCAGTCGCGGCCGAGGTCGCCACGGATCGTGCCCGGCAGGGCCGTGGTCGGGTCGGTCGCACCGGCGAGCGACCGGAAGCCCTCGATGCACCGCTCACCCTCCACGACCATCGCGACGACCGGGCCGGACAGCATGAACTCCACCAGCGGGTCGTAGAACGGCTTGCCCTGGTGCTCGGCGTAGTGGCCGGCGAGCAGCTCCGGCGTCGCCGACCGCAGCTCGAGCCGGGCCAGGGTGTACCCCTTCGCCTCGATCCGGCGGATCACCTCGCCGGTGAGACCCCGGCGCACGCCGTCGGGCTTGACGAGGACCAGGGTGCGCTCAAGAGCCATGCAGCGGAGCCTAGCGAGCGTCCGCCGGTGGCCCGGAGCCGGTCGTGCAAAGGACTTGTGCACAAGTGTTGTGCACAGATAGCGTGTACGACGTGAACGACGTCATCATCCACCTCGACGCGACCGCGCTGCGCGTGCTCGCCCACCCGCTGCGCTCGCGCCTGCTGTCGCAGCTGCGGCTGCACGGTGCCGCCACGGCCACGGAGCTCGCCGACCGCCTCATCACGAACACGGGCGCCACCAGCTACCACCTGCGCAAGCTGGAGTCCGTCGGGCTGGTGAGGGACACCGGGACCGGTGAGGGCAAGCGCCGCGTGTGGGAGGCCGCCAGCCGGGGTCACGAGTGGACGCCGAGCGACTTCGCCGGGGACGACGACGCCGAGGCGTCCCTGTCGTGGCTCAGCCGCCACTACTTCTCCGAGCTCCTGGGCTGGGCCGACCGCTGGTTCGCCGCCGAGCGCGCCTGGCCCCGCGCGTGGCGAGACGCGCTCGGCTACGGCGACGACCGCGTGCACGTGACGCCGGCGCAGGCCATGGCGATGCGCGAGGACATCCACCAGGTGGTCCAGAAGTACCGGAACGCCGGCCGCGGCGAAGCCGAGGCCACCGACGTCATGATCATGACGATCCTGCTCCCGGTCGACGACCGACCGCGGGAGGCCCGGTCATGAAGGACGTCCTCTCCCCCACCGCCGCGCGCCGGGTGTTCCTCACCCTGACGTTCACGCGCTGGTTCCCGGTCGGGCTGATCGTCGGCGCGATGACGTTGTGGCCGCTCGAGCAAGGGCTCACCATCTCCGAGGCACTGCTCGCGTTCTCGTTCATGGGCTTCGTGGTGTTCGCGCTCGAGCTGCCCACCAGCGGCTTCGCCGACGCGTTCGGTCGCCGGCCCGTCTACATCGTCTCGGCGGTCGTGAACATCGCCTCCAGCGTGGTCGTCATCCTCGCCGACTCCTTCTGGAGCTTCGCGATCGCCGGCGCGCTGTTCGGTCTCTTCCGAGCGCTCGACTCCGGTCCACTCGAGGCGTGGTACGTCGACACCGTCCACGTCACCGAGCCCGGGGCCGATGTCGACCAGACGCTGGCCGCGCAGAGCACCGTCCTCGGTGCCTCGATCGCCGTCGGTTCGGTGCTCTCCGGCGTCCTGATCGCCTGGGACCCGCTGCCTGCCTCCTCGGCCCTGCTGCTGCCGCTGCTCGTCTGGGCCGCCCTGAACCTGGTGCACCTGCTCATCGTGGTGCTCCTGATGAGGGAGCCGCGCACGCACGTCGACGCGACCGGCGCCCGCCGCGCGGCCGAGTCGGCCCGTCAGGCACCGGTCGTGATCCGCGAGGGGCTCGGCCTGCTGCGCAGCAACCGGGTGCTGCGCGGCATCGTGCTGGTCGAGGTCTTCTGGTCCACCGCGATGGTCGTCTTCGAGACGTTCCAGCCGATCCGGCTGGCGGAGCTGGTGGGTGGCGAGGAGCAGGCGGGCGCCCTGATGGGCCCGGTCGCCGCGGTCGGCTGGGGCGTGTTCGCCCTCGGCTCCGCGCTGGCCGGGCTGGCGAGCCGCCGGATCGGCATCACCCGGACCGCGATCCTGTCGCGCATCCTCAACGGCCTGGGAGCCGTCGTGATGGGTCTGGTCGCCGGACCGGTCGCCCTCATCGCGGCGTACTTCTTCACCTACGCCCTCCACGGCACCGGCGGCCCGATGCACGAGAGCCTCCTGCACCGCGAGGCCGTCGCCCGCAACCGGGCGACCGTGCTGTCGATGAGCTCGATGGTGGGGTTCGCGGCGTTCTCGATCGCGGCCCCCCTGCTGGGAGTGCTGGCGGACGTCGTGAGCACGCAGACGGCGATGGTGACCGCCGGGGCGTTCAGCGTGCTGGGCGCCGTGTTCTACCTCCCCGCGCTGCGGGCCGAGCGAGAGCGGGTCGCCGCGGGCGAGGCCACGCTGGTGCCCTGAGCTCTGGTGCCCTGAGCTGGGGAGAGCCGGCCACACGGGAGCGCTTCTCCGCTTAGGGTGCCCGGGACGCGTCCGCCATCTCGGGAGGGGAACGTGACCGACGTCTCGACCTCGACCGCGGCTCGGCGCGCGTTCCTGCTGCTCACGTTCACGCGCTGCTTCCCGTCCGGCTTGGTCATCGGCGTGATCACGCTGTGGTTCCTCGAGCGCGGGCTGACCATCTCCCAGGCGCTGCTGGCGTTCTCGCTCCAGGGGATCGTCGTCTTCCTGCTCGAGCTCCCGACCAGCGGCTTCGCGGACGCGTTCGGGCGCCGCCCGCTGCTGATCGCCGCCGCGGGCGTCAACCTCGTCGCGAGCGCCGCCCTGATCCTCGCCGACTCCTTCTGGACGTTCGTCCTGGCCGCAGGTCTCCAGGGCGTGTTCCGCGCGCTCGACTCCGGGCCCCTCGAGGCGTGGTACGTCGACGCCGTGCACGCGACCGAGCCCGGCGTCGACGTCGACCGTGCGCTCTCCGCGCAGGGCGCCGTCGCCGGCGGCTCGATCGCCCTGGGGTCCCTGATCTCCGGCGGACTGATCCTCTGGGACCCCCTGGCCGGCCACACCGCCCTGCTCCTGCCGCTGCTGTGCTGGGCCGGGCTCAACGTCGTCCACCTGGTGGCGGTGGTCGTCCTCATGGACGAGCCCGGGCGTCCCTGCGACGGGAGCACGCGCAGCCGGGCCATGGCGTCGACCCGCGAGGCGCCGGCGGTGATCCGCGACGGTCTCGGGCTGTTGCAGCACAACCCGGTGCTCCTGACCGTGGTGCTGGTCGAGGTCTTCATCACGACCGGGCTCGTGGTCTTCGAGATCTTCCAGCCGGTCCGCCTGGCGGAGCTGGTCGGTGGCGAGGAGCAGGCGGGCGCCCTGATGGGCCCGGTCGCGGCCGTCGGCTGGGGGGTGTTCGCGCTCGGCTCGGCGCTCGCCGGCCTCTCCAGCGCGCGGCTCGGCGTCGCGCGCACGGCCGTGCTCGCCCGCGTCCTCAACGGCCTCGGCGCGATCACCATGGGCCTCGTCGCCGGTCCCGCGGCGTTGATCGCGGCCTACTTCTTCACCTACGCGCTCCACGGCACCGGCGGCCCGATGCACCAGACCCTGCTGCACCGGGAGGCCAGCGCCCACAACCGGGCGACGGTGCTGTCGATCAACTCCATGGTCTTCTTCGTGACGTTCGCGATCGTGTCACCGCCGCTGGGGTTGCTCGCCGAGTCCACCACGACCCAGGCGGCGATGGTGACCGCGGGCGCGATCAGCGTGCTGGGCGCACTGCTCTACCTGCCGGCGTTGCGGGCCGAACGCCGGCGGGCCGAGCAGCCCGCCTGAAGTCGGGGCGATCAGTCGTCGCCGCGCGCGTCGAGCTCGGCGTACGCCGCAGCCCGGTCGCGCTCGATCTTCTTGCCGAGGAAGTAGGCGCAGCCCCAGAGCAGCCCGAAGATCGCGCCGAGGAAGAACATCACCGGGACCAGGAAGCCGAGACCGACCGCGGCCACCTGCAGGACCCAGCCCAGCGCGTAGGCGGCCTCCGACCGTAGGGCGCCGGCGAGCACGAGGCACGCGGCGGCGAGGCCGAGCCCGATCGCGAGGGCGGTGCCGAGCGGGACGTCGCCGAGCGTCACCATCACCGGCGTGGTGAGAGCGAGGACGATCCCCTCCAGGGCGAGCACGGCAGCGCACATGCCCCGGCGGGGCGAGCGCGGTGGGGTCGGGTCGGTGCCGCTCATCCGCGGCCCTTCAGGAGGGTGCGAGCCTCGCCGACCGTGACGACCGAGCCGGTGACCAGCACCGCGCCGGAGCCGATCGAGCCGGAGCCGGACCCGGCCTCGGCGAGACCGGCGGCCGTGTCGATCGCGTCGGCCAGCCGCGGGACGACCGTGACCCGGTCGTCGCCGTAGATCTCGCGGGCCGCCGCGGCCAGGGTGTCGGCAGGCATCGCGCGCTCGGTGGTGTTCTGGGTGCACACGACGTGGGCGAGGTGCGGCTCGAACACGGCCAGCACCCCCTCGGCGTCCTTGTCGCCCATCACGCCCAGCACCCCGATCAGCGGGTCGAACACGAAGGAGTCCTCGAGCGCGGCGGCGGTCGCCTCGGCGCCGAGCGGGTTGTGGGCGGCGTCGAGGACGATCGTCGGGCTGCGGCGGACCACCTCGAGCCGACCGGGCGAGCTGACCTTGGCGAAGGCGGCGGTCACGAGGTCCGCGTCGAGCGGGCGGTCACCGGCGAACGCCTCGACCGCAGCCAGCGCGGTGACCGCGTTCTGGGCCTGGTGGGCGCCGTACAACGGCAGGAACACGTCGTCGTAGCGGGCACGCAGGCCCTGCAGCGTGACGACCTGGCCGCCGACCGCGGGCACCCGGGAGACGACCCCGAACTCGAGCCCCTCACGGACGACCGTCGCGCCGACCTCGACGCACCGCTCGAGCAGCACCGCGGCGACGTCGGGCGACTGCTCGGTCAGCACCGCGGTGGCACCCGGCTTGATGATCCCCGCCTTCTCCCGGGCGATCTGGACCGGGCGGTCTCCGAGGTACTTCGCGTGGTCGACCCCGACCGGGAGCACCACGGCGACCTGGCCGTCGGCGACGTTGGTCGCGTCCCACTGCCCACCCATCCCGACCTCCACCACGGCGACGTCGACCGGGGCGTCGGCGAACGCGGCGTACGCCATCCCGACGACGGTCTCGAAGAACGACATCGGGTAGGGCTCGGCCGCGTCGACCAGGTGGGTGTACGGCGCGATGTCGTTGAACGCCCGGACGAACTCCTCGTCGGTGAGCGGGCTGCCGTCGATGCAGATCCGCTCGCTCATCCGCTCGACGTGCGGGCTCGTGAAGCGACCGGTGCGCAGCTCCAGCGCACGCAGGAGGGTGTCGATCATCCGTGAGGTGGACGTCTTGCCGTTGGTGCCGGTCAGGTGGATCACCGGGTAGGTGCGCTGCGGATCGCCCAGGAGCTCGGTGAACGCGAGGATCCGGTCGAGGGAGGGCTCCAGCCGGGTCTCGGGCCACCGCGAGAGCAACGCGTCCTCGGCCTCCGCGACGGTCTCGGCGAGGCGGGCGACAGGCAGTTCGTTCATCGTCCCCCGAGTCTAGGGTGCGGTCACAGCACCAGCAGGTTGGCCATGTCCACCACCGGCCGGTAGCCGAGCCCGGCGTACAACGCGTTCGAGGTCGGGTTGGCCTGGTCGGTGAAGAGGCACGGGACCGAGCCCTCGTCGATCAGCCGCCGTGACAGGGCCGCCACCGTGGCACCGGCGTAGCCGCGGCCACGATGCTGGCGCGGGGTGTAGACCGGTCCGATCCGGGCGACGCCGAAGGCCGGCGGGTTCACGCCGGTCAGGTGCACGGGCGCACCGGCGGGGTCGAGCCAGAGCCAGACCCGTCCTTCGTCGATCCGGCGCAGCATCGACTCCTCGGTCTCCGCCATCTCGTGCATCGAGCCGGGCTCGCGACCGGCCTGCTCGTCGGCGTCGTGGGCGAACGCGTCGAACCACCGCAGTGCGAGGGCCACGTCGTCCGGGCCGGCCGCGGCCAACCGGCCGACCGTGGGCCGCGGCGGCACGAGCTCGTCGAGCCGGTGCAGCCTGGTGTGCTGCGCGATCTCGACGGAGCCGCCGGTCAGCCGGGCGAGCTCCTCGGCGCACCGCCGCGCGGCCGGCAGCGCGCCGTTCACGCCCACCGCCGTCTCGCCCCTCTCGTGCAGGAGTCGGGCCAGTCCCGCCGCGGCTTCGTCGGGCATCGGCAGCAGGAACAGCGGGTACGGCGTGAACGGGGCCGCGCGCATCGCGGCCCCGACCACGCTGCCGGCGTCGTCGCGCGCCACCGCCCACCAGCGGTACGGGCCGTCAGGGGCCACCCCCGCGGCGTCCTCCCTCGCCGCTCGCTCGGCGACCGTGGCCACCACCGTGCTGATCACCGGCTCGACCCGCAGGTGGTCGCCGGCCGCGCGCAGGAACGCCGCCGGGTCGTCGTACAGCTCCAGCTCCGCCATGCCCGGACGCTAGCCCCGACGGGTCGCCGGCTCACCCGATTTCCGTGGCGGGCCGCACCCACCCCCGGCAAACCGATTCGGGTCCTGACCCGCCCCGCCTCTAGGATTTCGTCCCATGACCGAAACGCAGGAGCAGGCAACGACCACGACACCGGCACCGGACGCCCGGGTCGTCGTCGTACCGGACAAGCCTGCCCTGGAGGGTCTGGAGCAGAAGTGGGCCGCGCGGTGGAAGGTCGACGAGACCTACCGGTTCGACCGGACCCAGCCCCGCGAGAACGTCTACTCGATCGACACCCCGCCGCCGACGGTCAGCGGGGCGCTGCACGTCGGGCACGTCTTCTCCTACACCCACACCGACCTGATCGCCCGCTACCAGCGGATGCGGGGCAAGTCGGTCTTCTACCCGATGGGCTGGGACGACAACGGGCTGCCCACCGAGCGCCGGGTGCAGAACTACTACGGCGTCCGGTGTGACCCCTCGCTCCCCCACGACCCCGACTTCACGCCGCCGGAGAAGCCCGACCCGAAGCGGCAGGTGCCGATCGACCGACCGAACTTCGTCGCGCTCTGCGAGCAGCTGGTCGAGGAGGACGAGCAGGTCTTCGAGCAGCTGTGGCGCACCCTCGGGCTGTCCGTCGACTGGCGCGAGACCTACACGACGATCGGCCCGAAGTCGCAGCGGATCAGCCAGACCGCGTTCCTGCGCAACTTCGCCCGGGGCGAGGCCTACCTCGCCGAGGCGCCGACACTCTGGGACGTCACGTTCCAGACCGCGGTGGCGCAGGCCGAGCTCGAGGCCCGCGACTACCCCGGCCACTACCACCGGATCGCCTTCCACCGGCCCGACGGGACTCCGGTCCACATCGAGACCACCCGGCCCGAGCTGGTCCCGAGCTGCGTGGCGCTGATCGCACACCCCGACGACGAGCGGTACGCCGACCTCGTCGGCACCACGGTCACCTCGCCGGTGTTCGGCGTCGAGCTCCCCGTGCTCGCGCACCCGGCGGCCGAGCCCGACAAGGGTGCGGGCATCGCGATGTGCTGCACGTTCGGCGACCTCACCGACGTCATGTGGTGGCGCGAGCTCCAGCTGCCCGTGCGGACCCTGATCGGGCGCGACGGGCGGATGCTGCGCGAGACCCCGCCCTGGCTCGCGGGCGCGACCGCCTCCTCGGCGTACGAGCAGCTGATGGGCAAGACGGCCTTCTCGGCCCGCGAGGCGATGGTCGGGCTGCTGCGCGAGAGCGGCGACCTCGACGGCGACCCGACCCCGACCCAGCGGATGGCCAACTTCTACGAGAAGGGCGACAAGCCGCTCGAGATCGTCGCGACCCGGCAGTGGTACATCCGCAACGGCGGTCGCGAGGAGGGGCTGCGCGCCGAGATGATCGAGCGCGGCAGCGAGATCGAGTGGCTGCCCGCACACATGCGCCACCGCTACGACAACTGGGTCGGAGGCCTGAACGGCGACTGGCTGATCTCGCGCCAGCGGTTCTTCGGCGTGCCCTTCCCCGTCTGGTACCCGCTGGACGCCGACGGCGAGCCCGACTACGACCACCCGCTCCTGCCCCGCGAGGCGGACCTGCCGATCGACCCGTCGACGGACGCGCCGTCCGGGTACGACGAGGACCAGCGTGGCAAGGCCGGTGGCTTCGTGGGCGACCCGGACGTCATGGACACGTGGGCGACGTCGTCGCTGACGCCCCACATCGCCGGCGGCTGGCTGACCGACGACGACCTGTGGCAGCGGGTCTTCCCGATGGACCTGTGCACCCACGCCCACGACATCATCCGCACCTGGCTGTTCAGCCGGGTCGTGCGGTCGCACTTCGAGAACCACGTCGCGCCCTGGAGCCATGCCCTGATCTCGGGCTTCATCGTCGACCCCGATCGCAAGAAGATGTCGAAGTCGAAGGGGAACGTGGTCGTCCCCACGGAGATCCTCGACCAGTACGGCGCCGACGCCGTCCGGTGGCGAGCGGCCATCGCGCGCCCCGGGCTCGACTCGCCCTTCGACGAGAGCCAGATGAAGGTCGGTCGCCGGCTGGCCATGAAGGTGCTCAACGCGTCGAAGTTCGTGCTCGGCATGGGTGCCTCCGACCTGTTCCCTGCAGCGGTCGCGGCGCCGGTCGACTGCGCCCTGCTGGGCCGCCTCGACGTAGTCGTCCGGAAGGCCACCGACGCGTTCGAGGCCTACGACTACTCGACAGCGCTGGAGGTGACGGAGAAGTTCTTCTGGGAGTTCTGCGACGACTACCTCGAGCTCGTGAAGGAGCGCGCGTACGGCGATCCGTCCGATCCCGCCACGGCCTCGGCCCGCGCGGCCCTCGCGATCGCGCTCGGGGTGCAGCTGCGGCTGCTCGCGCCGTTCCTCCCGTACGTCACCGAGGAGGTCTGGTCGTGGTGGCAGGACGGCTCGATCCACCGCGCACCGTGGCCCGCCTCGACCGACCTCGGCGCCGCTGCGGCCGCCTCGCCGGCGCTGCTGGACGCGGTCGCCGAGGCCCTGATCGGCATCCGGGGCGCGAAGTCGCAGGCGAAGGCCTCGATGAAGGCGCCGCTGGCCCGGGTCGAGATCTCCGGTCCCGCCGAACGGATCGCCCTCGTCGAGCGAGCCGCTGACGACCTGCGAGCGTCCGGCAAGATCACCGGCGAGCTGGTGTTCACCGAGGTGGAGGGCGCGAACGAGCTCGTGGTCGATGCGGAGCTGGCTCCGACGGAGTGACGCGGCCGACCGGCTGACGCGGGCGGGCCTGCCTCAGGGGCGGGACCTGGACGTCGCAGCGTCCTCGGACTCGACCTGGGCCGGCTCCTCCGGCTCGACGACTGGGCGGCTCCTCCGGCTCGACGACCTCGGCCGGCTCCTCCGGCTCGATCACCTCGGCCGGCTCCTCCGGCTCGATCACCTCGGCCGGCTCCTCCGGCTCGATCACCTCGGCCGGCTCCTCCGGCTCGATCACCTCGGCCGGCTCCGGGTCGACCTGGTCCCCGCCGTCGTCCGGGTCGGCCTCCTCGTCCGGAGTGCCGGTGCCGTCAGCGTCGCCGTTGCCGTTGCCGTTGCCGTCGCCGTCCCCGTCGCCGCCGCCGTCGCCGCCGTCGTTGCCGTCGCCGTCGCCCGGCGGCTCGGCCGTGTCGTACGGGTGCCCGTCCTCGGGGTCCTGACCGAACTGGTGCGGGAGCGCCCCGTCGTCCTCGCAGTCGCCATCCCCGTCGCCATCCCCGTCGCCATCCCCGTCGCCGTCGGCAGCGCCGTCGCCCTCGCCCTCGCAGTCGCCGTCCCCGTCGCCATCCCCGTCGCCGTCGCCATCCCCGTCGCCGTCCCCGTCGCCATCCCCGTCGCCGTCACCCGTCGCCGTCGCCGTCGCCGTCGCCGTCGCCATCCCCGTCGCCGTCGCCATCCCCGTCGCCGTCGCCATCCCCGTCGCCATCGCCGGGCGAGGCGAACAGGCCACCGTCATCGGGAAGCGCGTCCGGCCCGTCGCCGATGCCCCCGCCGGGCGTCCAGTCGTCGCCGAGACCGCTGCCGCTGCCGGCATCCGCGCCTGAGTCACCGCCGTCGCCGTCGCCGTCACCATCCCCGTCACCGTCGCCATCCCCGTCACCGTCGGGGGGCTCCTCGGACCCACCCGGACCGTCGGTCGTCAGTCCCGCGTCGAGCGGGTCGTTCGGCTGGTCCTCGGAGCGGCCAGCGCCGTCGGCCACGGCCTCCTCGGCGACGTCCTCGAACCCACTCGAGACCGGGGCGCCGTCGGCACCGGTAGGCCCGTCCACGACCACCACGACGTCGTCGGGAACGACCTCGCCGACCGGTGCCGGCGCCTCGCCGAGCTGCCGATCCCGGCAGCAGCCGGAGCCCGCCGTCCACCAGCACCCGCACGGTGGGGCCGGGGCCGTTAGCGGTGCCGAGCACGCTGAGCGAGGGCTGCACCAGGACGAGGGCGCACGAGGCCGACACGAGGCCATAGGCCACGAGCGGGCGGCGGTGGGCGTTGCGCATCAGGGGATCCTTCTTCCGAGACGCCTCAGTGTGGTGCCAGCGAGGCGTGCTCTCCAAGAGCGGAAGACCGAAATGACCCGAAGTGACTAGGAGCCACCAGGGTCGGGTCCGCGCGGCGGAAGCCGTGAGGGCTCAGTGCCCGTGCTTCTTGCCCTTGTCCTTCGGGCCGTGGCCGGGCTTGTCGCCCTTGTCCTGGCGACCCTGACCCGGCTTGTCGTCCTGGTCCTTCGGGCCCTTGTCCTGGGGACCCTTGTCCTTCGGGCCCTGGTCCTTCGGACCCTTGTCCTGAGGTCCCCTGCCCGGCTTGTCGTCGTCCTGGCCGCCACCGGCCCCACCGCCGCCACCACTCCGGCCGGGCGGCTTCGCCGTGTCGTAAGGATGGCCGTTGCCCGTCTCGAACTGGTGGGGCATGGGGCCGTCGACGTCGACGCCGTTGTCCTTGCCGCCCCTCGGGTTGTCGGGCCCGGACGGGCCGAAGAGCCCCCCGTCGTCCGGCGGGCCGCCGCTGCCGTCGCCGGGCGTCCCGGTACCGGGTGTGCCGCCGCCGTCGTCGCCGGGTCCGACCAGGCCCGCGCTGAGCGGCGGCCCCGACTGCGGAGCCGGTCCGCCCGCGACGATCACGCCGAGGTCGCCCGACGTACCACCGACGGGGTCGTCACCCGGGTCCACCCCGGGGGTGAGCACGTCGTCGGGGAGCTCCCCGACCGCGGCCCGGATCGCGTTGATGGTCGGCAGTCCGAAGGACTCGAGACCGGTGTCGGTCAACAGGTTGACGACCGGGGCGCGTCCCGGGACCCCACCCGCCAGCGTGCCCAGCGAGGGCTGCCCGACGACCAGCGCGCACGCCAGCGACACGAAGCCATAGGCCACGAGGGGGCGACGGTGGTCGTTGCGCATTGGGGGGATCCTTCCGAGACAGATCCCAGTCTGGTGGGCCGCGGCCGTCCCTCCAAGGGACGACGGCCGAAATGACCCGAAGTGACTACGCCGCACCCCCCGGACTAGTCATGGTGGGACCGCGGCGCAGGGGTCAGGCGGACTTCTTCTTCTTCGCCTCGGACTCGCGCGGCACGAGCTGGGGAGCCACCTCGTCGGTCACGACCTCGCCGTTGACGATGACCTTGCCGACGTCGCCGCGTGAGGGGACGTCGTACATGACGTGCAGGAGCACTTCCTCGATGATCGCCCGGAGTCCGCGTGCCCCGGTGCCGCGCTCGAGCGCCTGGTCGGCGATCGCGAGGATGGCGTCCTCGGTGAACTCGAGCTCGACCCCGTCGAGCTCGAAGAGCTTCTGGTACTGCTTCACGAGCGCGTTGCGCGGCTCGGTGAGGATCTGGACCAGCGCCTCCTGGTCGAGCTTGTTGACGCTGGCGATCAGCGGCAGCCGGCCGATGAACTCGGGGATCAGGCCGAACTTCGTGAGGTCCTCCGGGCGGACCTGAGCGAGCAGGTCGTCGGAGTCGCGCTCGGCCTGACCGCGGACCTCAGCGGTGAACCCGAGGGTCTTCTTGCCGACGCGCTGCTCGATGATCTGCTCGAGGCCGGCGAAGGCGCCGCCCACGATGAACAAGATGTTGGTCGTGTCGATCTGGATGAACTCCTGGTGCGGGTGCTTGCGCCCGCCCTGGGGAGGAACGGACGCCGAGGTCCCCTCGATGATCTTGAGCAGGGCCTGCTGCACGCCCTCACCCGACACGTCTCGCGTGATCGAGGGGTTCTCCGCCTTGCGGGCCACCTTGTCGATCTCGTCGATGTAGATGATCCCGGTCTCGGCCTTCTTGACGTCGTAGTCGGCCGCCTGGATCAGCTTGAGCAGGATGTTCTCGACGTCCTCGCCGACGTAGCCGGCCTCGGTGAGCGCGGTGGCGTCGGCGATCGCGAACGGGACGTTCAGCATCCGGGCGAGGGTCTGGGCGAGGTAGGTCTTGCCGCAGCCCGTCGGGCCGACGACCAGGATGTTGGACTTCGCGACCTCGACCGCCTCGTCCTTGGCGTGCTTGCCGACGAGCGGCTGCAGCCCGGCCTGGACCCGCTTGTAGTGGTTGTAGACCGCGACCGCCAGGGACTTCTTCGCCTGCTCCTGGCCGATGACGTAGGAGTTGAGGAAGTCGAAGATCTCGCGTGGCTTGGGCAGCTCCTCGAGGCTGACCTCGGAGCCCTCGTTGAGCTCCTCCTCGATGATCTCGTTGCAGAGGTCGATGCACTCGTCGCAGATGTAGACGCCGGGACCGGCGATCAGCTTCTTGACCTGCTTCTGGCTCTTCCCGCAGAAGGAACACTTCAGCAGGTCGCCACCGTCACCGATGCGTGCCACAGACGTTCACCCTCCGGTCCGTCCGGCGACACGGGGAGCGCCGGATTTCTCCACCTGCGTGCCGCTCTCGGGGAGGCGGCCAGATGACGGTACCCCGTGGCGCCCACGCAGCGTGGGCGCCACGAGGAACTCGTGTCGCGTCATGCCAGGGCCGGAGTCTTCAACGACTCGAGCACGGCGTCGATCAGGCCGTACTCGACGGCGCCCTCGGCGGTCAGGATCTTGTCGCGCTCGATGTCGTGGCTGACCTGGTCGACGTCCCGGCCGGTGTGCTCGGCGATCATCTTCTCGAGCAGCTCGCGCATCCGCAGGATCTCGTTGGCCTGGATCTCGATGTCGGAGGTCTGGCCGAACGTGCCCTCGGTGTAGGGCTGGTGGATCAGGATCCGGCTGTTGGGCAGCGCCAGCCGCTTCCCGGCGGTGCCGGCCGCCAGCAGGACCGCGGCGGCGGAGGCGGCCTGGCCGATGCACACGGTCTGCACGTCGGGCTTGATGAAGCGCATCGTGTCGTAGATCGCCGTCAGCGCCGTGAAGCTCCCACCGGGGCTGTTGATGTAGATGCTGATGTCCTGGTCGGGGTTCATCGACTGCAGGCACAGCAGCTGGGCGATCACGGCGTTCGCCACGTCGTCGGAGATCGGCGTGCCGAGGTAGATGATGCGGTCCTCGAACAGCTTGGCGTAGGGGTCGATGCGGCGGAAGCCGTAGGACGTCCGCTCCTCCCACTGGGGGATGTAGTAGTTCATCGACGGGCTGAGCTCGGGGCGGGTGTCGGGCATGTCGGTCATGTCGGTCAGTCCTTCTGCCGCGCGGGGCGGCCGTCGTCCGCGGCTTCGCGGGCACTGGTGATGACCTGGTCGACGAGGCCGTAGTCCTTGGCCTGGTCGGCCGTGAACCACCGGTCGCGGTCGGCGTCGGTCACGACCTGCTCGAGGTCCTGGCCGGTGTGCTGGGCGATCAGCTCGAGCAGCACCTGCTTGATGTGCAACGACTGCTGCGCCTGGATCTTGATGTCGGAGGCGGAGCCGCCCATGCCCGAGGAGGGCTGGTGCATCATGATCCGCGCGTGCGGGAGGGCGTACCGCTTGCCCGCCGTGCCGGCGCAGAGCAGGAACTGCCCCATCGAGGCCGCGAGTCCCATGCCGACGGTGGCGACGTCGTTGGGGATGTAGTTCATGGTGTCGTAGATGGCCATGCCGGCGTCGACGGAGCCGCCCGGTGAGTTGATGTGGAGGAAGATGTCGGCCTCGGGGTCCTCCGCCGACAGCAGGAGCAGCTGGGCGCAGATCGCGTTGGCGTTCTGGTCGCGGACCTCGGAGCCGAGGAAGACGATCCGCTCGCGCAGCAGGCGCTGGTAGATGTGGTCGTCGAGCCCGTACGTCGAGGAGCCGGCGCCGTTGGCCTGCGGGGAGGCCTCCGAGGAGAGCGGTGCGCTGGGGTTCTGGTTCACGTCTGCGACCCTAGCCGGAAGGGTGGACAGTTCCACGGGATCGGGAGCCCTGTTCGCGGACAGCGGACATCGCGGATCAGCCGACGAGCAGCCGCACCCCGGCGGTGACCACGACTGCGGCCAGGCATGCGAGCAGCAGCGGCGCCCGGAGCAGGAGCAGCACCCCGGCCACCGCGACCCCGACGGCCTCCGCCCCGACCGAGAACCTCCGGGCGTCGGCCAGGAGTGACGTGGCGACCAGCGCCGTCAGCAATGCCGGCGCCGCGAGGGCGATGACGCGGCCCGCCCAGCGAGGCAGGGGCCGGCCGCCCACCAGCGCCGGCCCGAGGCCCTTCACGACCAGGCTCATCAGGGTGAGCGCGGCGATCAGCACCCATGCCTCGGTCTCCGTGAGGGTCATGCCACCTCCTTGTCGGGGGCCGCCTCCGGGCGGGCCAGGCCGACCAGCGCTGCGGCGCTCGCCGCCAGGACCGGCACGCCCGGTGGCGTGAGGGGCACCAGGGCGAGCGCGATCACCCCGCCCAGGAGGGCCGCGAGCCGGGCCCGTGGCCGGCCCAGCTCGGCGATCAGGATGGCGAGGAAGAACGTGGGGAAGAGGGCGTCGAGCCCCCACTGATCGGTGTCGCCGAGCAGATTGCCGCCGTAGGCGCCCACGACCGTCCCGACCAGCCACCCGGCGTACTGCGGTGCCGTCGTTCCGAGGAGCAGGCCCCGGTCGAAGGAGCCGTCGTCACGGCTGGCCAGCGCGAAGGAGGAGTCGACGCTCGCCTGCCCCTCCAGCGACCGGCGCAGCGGCCCACCTCGAAGCGACGGGGCGAGCGCGATGCCCATGGCCAGGAACCGGGAGTGCATGAGGGTGGCGGCGACGAAGGCGCCTGCGAGACCGCCGCCGGCGCCGACGATCGAGAGTGCGGCGAACTGGGCCGAGCCACCGAACACCAGCGCGGAGAGCGCCACGGCCTGGAGCGCGGTGAACCCGACGTCGACCGCGAGCACGCCGAAGGACATCGAGAGCACGAAGCCGACCGCTGCGTAGGGGACGCCGAGGCGCAGCCCACGCCGGAAGGAGTCACCCACCGGACCCAGCGTAGGCAGTCAGTCGAGCCACTCCAGCAGGGCCTCCTCCACGCGGGTGTCGTTGAGCAGGTCGAAGTGGTGGGCGCGGGGCACGTGCAACACGTCCGCGTCGGGGAAGAGCGCACGGCCCCCGCCTCGGCCGTACGCCGAGGGCAGTCGGACGAGCAGGTCGCCGGCGAACGCGGACAGCGGGTGGCGGGCGGACCGCGTGACGGTCGCCGCGACGAGCCGGTAGCGGGCTCGCGGGAGCGGGGGCACGTCCTCGGCCAGACCCTCGACCAGGTCGAGGACGCCCTCCGAGCGCCAGTCGAGGATCCGCCCGAAGGCCGCGGACTCGGGGAACCGGCCCAGCCAGCTGCTCCCGGTCCCGACCCCGCGCGCGAGCGGGGCGCCGAGGTGCGGCGTGCCCAGCGTGACGACGTCGGAGACGAGGCCGGTCCAGCCCTCGCTCCCCAGGTCGAGGTCCCCGTCGACCACGGCGGACGCGGCGCGCAGCACGAGTCCGCCGAGGGAATGACCCACCAGGGCGACCCGCTCCACGGGGGCCGGCCAGGCGTCGACCAGGTCGCGCAGCAGGACGGCGAGCGCGACGCCGTTCTCCCGCAACGGCCGGCCGGTGTTGGCGCGGAGGAAGACCGGCGTCCAGCCGTGCTCGGTCAGGGTCTCGCCGTAGGTGGTGCCACGCCGGTCGCGATGGCGGCTCCAGTGCGACTCGTCCTCGCACAGCCCGTGGAGGAACACGACGAGCCGACCGGTGGCTCCGGGGAACGCCTCGGCCAGCGCGGGGCGGGTGAGCTCCACGTCGGCGTCGCGGACCCGGACTGCCAGCGGGATCGCGAGCCGTGGCCGCTCGCGCTCCAGCCGGTCGCCGATCAGGCCGTTGACCGTCGCGGTGACGAGCCGGCTGCGGCGATCGGCGCCCCACGTGGGGCCGAGGCCGCGCTCGGCGGCTGCCCCCAAGCCGCGAGCGGTGGCACGCAGACCGAGCCCCAGCCCGCCGTACACCCCTGCTGCGACGCCCCGGTGGAGCCGCTCTCCCGAGCCCGGCCCGGCTCCGGTCGACCGCCGCAGCAGGCCGTGCACCCGATCGAGCCAGGCCTCGTGGGTGTCGCGGACGGTCCGGACCACCAGCTCGTCGGCCACCTCGGTCAGCAGCGCCAGCGCGTCGAGGGCCACGGGCGCGGTGCGGTCCATCGCCCTAGCCTAGCAACATCAGTGAACGATCGTTCACTCACTTGCCGGCGAGCCGGCACTCCAGGACGTCGAACGGCACCGACGTCCGGCGCACCTCCGGCGCGGTGAAGCCGGCCGCCGTGAGCAGCGCGGCGTACTCGGCCACGCTCCGCTCGCGGGCGCCGAACGTCACCAGCATGTGGAGGTCGAGCAGGTGAAGCTCCGCCTGCTCGAACGGATCGCGCGGTGGCTCGGGGTCGAGCACCCGCTCCAGCACCCAGAGCCGCGCGTGGGCGGGCATCGCCGCACGTACGACCCGGAGGATGGCACCGCACTCGTCGTCGGTCCAGTCGTGGAGGATGTTCGAGAGCACGTAGCCGTCGCCGCCGGTGGGCACCGCCTCGAAGAAGTCGGCAGGGACCGCCCGACACCGGTCCGCGAGTCCGGCGGCCGCCAGCGCCGTCTCGGCCTCGGACACCACGTGCGGCTGGTCGGCCACGATCCCCAACAAGCCATCGACCTCGCCGAGCAGCGCTGTGAGCATCCCGCCGCGGCCGCCGCCCACGTCGACGACAGTGGCGACCTCGGTGAGGTCGGCGGCCTCCAGAACCGCGGCGGCCTGCCATCGACCGCGCCGTGCCATGGCCGCGTTGAACACCCGGGACTGCTCGGGGTCGTCGGACATCAGGGCCCAGAGGCTGGCCCCGTTGGCCGTCTCGAACGTGCCGGAGCCCGATCGCAGGGCCTGCGGGAGCCGGGCCCAGGAGGCGAGGTGGGGCGTCCAGGTCTGCATGAGGAGCAGGGCCCGGAGCCCGGACGAGTCAGCCGTCCGGAGCAACCGCCCGGCACCGGTGAGACCCCAGAGGGGTCCGTCGCCTTCGACGAGGCCGACGTCTTCCAGGACGCGCAGCAGCCTGAGCAGCTGCTCAGGTCCGACCCCGGTCATGCGCGCCAGGTCGGCCAGGTCGGCCGGTGTGCTCAGGGCGTCGATCAGGCCCAGGTCGACGGCGCCACGCGCTGCCAGGACCCGCCAGGGGCCGCGCACCAGGTCCAAGACGTCGTGTACGTCGTCCTCGTGCGCGGCCACCGCAACGCCTCAGTCCTTGTCGGCCTGCTGCGACTCGTCAGCCGGCTCGTCCGCGGCCTCGCCAGCCGCCTCGTCAGCGCCGTCGTCCGCGACCTCGTCAGCGGGCTCGGCGATCGTGCCGTCGGGCTGCAGGTTCTTCAGCTCCACCGGTGCACCCGAGGCGTCGGTGACGACGGCCGTCTCGACGATCGCCGCGAGCGCCTTGCCGCGCAGGATCTCCTGGACGAGCTCGGGCACGTGGTTGTGCTCGAACATGTGGTTGGCGAACTCCTGCGGGTCCTGGCCGGACTGCTGCGCGCGGCGGACCAGGTGCTGGGAGAGCTCGTTCTGGTCGACGCCGAGCTCCTCCTGCTTGGCGACGGCGTCGAGCAGGAACTGAGCGGTGATCGCGTCGCGGACCCGGCGCTCGAGGTCGGCCTCGAACTCCTCCTGGGTCTGCTGCTCGTCCTCGAGGTACTTCTCCATCGTGAGGCCGGCGTAGGCGAGCTGCTGCTCGACGCTGGACCGGCGGGAGTTCAGCTCGTCGGCGACCAGGGTCTCCGGGAGCGGCACCTCGACCTTCTCCAGGAGCGCCTCGAGCACGGCGTCCCGGGCGGCGGCGGCCTGCTCGAGGCGCTTGCCCCGGCCGAGGCGCTCGCGGACGTCGGCGTGCAGCTCCTCGGAGGTGTCGAACTCGCTCGCGAGCTGCGCGAAGTCGTCGTCGAGCTCCGGCAGCTCCTGCTGCTGGACCTTCGACACCGACACCGCGACGTCGACGTCCTCGCCCACGAGGTCGCCCCCGACCAGCTGGGACGTGAAGATCTTGTCGTCGCCCGCGGACATCCCGACCAGGGCCTCGTCCAGGCCGTCGAGCATGCCGCCCCGGCCGACCTGGTAGCTCATCTCGGCCACCTCGGCGCCCTCGACCGGCTCGCCGCCCTGGGTGGCCTTGAGGTCGAGCACGACGAAGTCGCCGTCGGCCGCGGCGCGGTCGACGTCGACGAGGGTCGCGAACCGCTCACGCAGCGCCTGGACCTGCTCCTCGACGTCCTCGTCGGTGACCTCGAGGTCCTCGACCTGGGCGACGATGCCGTCGTAGGCGGGGACGGTGAACTCGGGCTTGACGTCCACCTCGGCGGTGAACTCCAGCACGTCGTTGTCGTCGAGCTTGGTGACCTCGATCTCGGGCTGCGCCAGCGGCTCGAGCGAGTTCTCCTGCAGCGCCTCGACGTACGCCTTCGGCAGCAGCTCGTTGACCGCCTGGTCGAGGACGGCCGCGCGGCCGACCTGCCGGTCGATCACGGTCGGCGGGACCTTGCCGCGACGGAAGCCGGGGACGTTGATCTGCTGGGCGATCGCCTTGTACGCCGCGTCGAGGCTCGGCTTGAGCTCCTCGAAGGGCACCTCGACGGTCAGCTTGGCCCGGGTCGGGCTCAAGGTCTCGACGGCGCTCTTCACAGGTGGTCTCCTTGCATGTCTCGGGGCATTTCTCGGGGCGGGGGCAATGACATCGGTCGGACTTCGGTCGGGGCGACAGGACTCGAACCTGCGGTCTCCTGCTCCCAAAGCAGGCGCGCTAGCCACTACGCTACGCCCCGCCAAGGAGTCGGGAGCGCGCCATCGGGCGAGCCCGAAGACCCCTTGGAGCGGATGACGGGAATCGAACCCGCGTAGCCAGTTTGGAAGACTGGGGCTCTACCATTGAGCTACATCCGCGCGCTCACTCCGCCTCAGCGATTTGTGCGCTGGTCATCGTGCCACACGGGCCGTGGCCCCACCCAACCGGCGAGCCACCGCTGGCAGCCGCCCACGGGTGCCTGACGTGCCTCAGGTGCGGAAGAGCAGCACCAGGGCCCGGTCGTCGTTGCGCGAGCCGATCGCCCGGATCAGGCGCTCCGCGCCGCCCTCGAACGACCCGCGGAGCAGCTGGTCGCTCTGGCCCAGCATCCGGTCGACACCCAGCGCGATGTCCTTGTCACGCGTCTCGACCATCCCGTCGGTGTAGAGCATCAGGGCGTCCCCGGGTCGCAGCTCCCCGGAGACGACCGGGAAGTCGGCACCGTCGAGGAGCCCGAGCGCGGGGCCCTGCTCCGACCGCAGCACCCACCGGCCCGAACCCGCGACCCGGTGGGCCGCCGACGGATGGCCGGCGTTGCGGACCTCGAACCGGCCGGTCCCGACGTCCAGGGTGACGTGCACCGCGGTGGCGAACCCCTCGTCCCAGTCCTGGCGCAGCAGGTACTCGTTGGCGGCGGGGAGGAAGTCGGTGGACGGCAGCGCCCCGATCAGACCGCCCAGGGCGCCGGCGAGCAGCAGCGCCCGGGTGCCGGCGTCCTCGCCCTTGCCGGACACGTCGACCACGGCGACCTCCAGCCGGTGCGAGTCCGGTGGCCGCGCGGCGACCACGAAGTCGCCCGCGAACGGCGTCCCCCCGGCGGACCGGAGCGCGCTCTCGGCGTGGAACCCCGCCGGCAGATCGGGGATCCGGCTCTGGCTCTGGATCCGGTCGCGCAGGTCGACCAGCATCGACTCACCCTGGGCGCCGGCGACCCCGAGCCGGGTACGCCGGAAGGACATCACCAAGATGATCAGCCCGGCCAGGAACAGCACCACGACCGCGGCGTTGGTGCGGGGGTTCTCCTCCTGCTGTGTCAGCACGATCACCACGAGCACCAGCACGAACACCACGAACCACGGCAGGTGGCGCGGGCCGAGGATCAGGCTGCCGAGGAGCATGGGAAGCAGGAGCGACGAGATCGGCATGTTGTCGGGCAGCGTCCAGATCAAGACCGAGAGGACGACCGACAGCAGCCCGAGGAGCCACAGGACCCGGGTGTCCGATGGCGTGTTGATGCGCAGGGCAGCGGCCGCTCGGCCCAGCACCCCGCCCGACTGGCGGCTCATGGGCGGTCACTGTACGGCGCGGGAGCGGAACCGGGGCTGACATCGAGAACACCAGAAGCTGTTGCGCCCGGCGAGCCGCTCGGTCCGGACCGGTCGCTCGCACACCAGGCACGGCTGACCGGTCCGGCGGTAGACGTAGACCTCGCCCCCGTGGTCGTCCTTCCGCGCTGCGCGCCCCATCGCCTCCGGCGTGTGCTCCGGGCGGACCGTGTCGATCCGGCCGAGCCGCACGCCCTCCGCCATCAGCGTGACCAGGTCGTCCCAGATCGCCCGCCACTGGCCCACGCGCAGGGTGCTCCCGGGTCGCAGCGGGTGGATCCGCTGCCGGAACAGCACCTCCGCGCGGTACACGTTCCCGACTCCCGCGACGACCGACTGGTCGAGCAGCAGGTCGCCGATCGGGCGTCCACTGCGGCGGATCCGCTGCCAGGCGCGGTCGGGGTCGGAGTCCGGCCGCAACGGGTCCGGCCCGAGGCCCGCGAGCACCTGCGCGCGACGCTCGGGGCCCGACGAGCTCGCACACGATGGCGCCGCGGAGGTCGGCGTACGCCCGGTCGTGCTCGATCCGGAGCCGCACCTGCCCGACGGGCGGGCCGGCGACCCCGGTGTGGACGTCGAAGCTCCCGATCAGCCCGAGGTGGACGTTCACGAAGCGCCCGCCGTCGAACTCGACGAACAGGTGCTTGCCGGTCGACTCGGCCGCCACCAGCGTGGCGCCGTCGAGGGTCGCGGCGTCGGCGGCGAACCGCCCCTGCGGGCTGCTGACCCGGACCCGGCTGCCCGCGAAGGCGTCGTTCAGGGCGGTGGCGAGCCGGTGGAGGGTGTGGCCCTCAGGCATCGGTCCGGCCGAGGGCCGAGGCGGGCAGCGGCGGCAGCCCTCCCCCGGTCTCGTACGTCGCCAGCTGGCCGATCCGCCGGACGTGACGCTCGTCCTCGCTGAACGGCGTGTCGAGGAACACCTCGACGAACCGGGTCATGTCGTCGAGCGAGTGGAGCCGGCCCCCGACCGAGACCACGTTGGCGTCGTTGTGCTCGCGGGCGAGCCGGGCGGTCTCCTCCGACCACACCAGCGCGCACCGGATGCCGTCGACCTTGTTGGCCGACATCTGCTCGCCGTTGCCCGAGCCTCCGACCACGACCCCGAAGGACTCCTGGCCGGCCTCGCGGTCGGCGGCCACTCCCTCGGCCGCGCGCAGGCAGAAGCACGGGTAGTCGTCGAGCGGGTCGTAGACGAACGGGCCGTGGTCGACGACCTCGTAGCCGTGCTCGGTCAGCCACGCGAGCAGGTGGTCCTTCAGGTCGAGCCCGGCGTGGTCGGAGCCGAGGTGGACCCGGACGGCCGCGTCTTCGGAAGGCGTGGTCATGCCGCTCACCGCCCCATCAGGGCGTCCATGGCGACCGCGACGGCCGCGGCGACCCGGAAGTCCACCCGCTGGTCGGGGACGTGGACGGTGTACTTGTCGCGCACCGAGCCCTGCCGCTCCACCCCGAGCAGAGGTGCGCCGGACGCGTCGACGTAGTCGAAGTGGATCGGCAGGAACGGGATGTCCAGGAAGCGCCGGACGATCGCGACGAGCTGCGACCGCTCCTGGCCGGTGCCGGTGTAGCCGGGCCCCTCGATGTGGAACGTCGAGCGCAGCAGGCTCGCCCCGAACTCCTTGCGGAAGAACCCGATCTGCTGCCCCGTCTCGTCGGTGATGTCGTAGCCGGAGCCGAGGTCGAGCCGGGCGCGCGCCTTGAAGCCGAACACCAGTCGTGACCTCGACTCGTCGGCGTAGAACGACACCTGCTCCTTGAAGGCCATCCGCTTCTGCTGCGCCACCCCCATCAGTGCGCCGAAGCTGCCGTCGGGGTTCGCGGCGTACAGCGCGTAGCGGTTGGTCGTCATCGCGAACTTCTGCTGCACGTAGAACGTGGGCAGGTACATCTCGGCGGTCACGGGGGTGAGCCTAACCAGCGATATCCGGTGGCAGCCGGGTGACCGGGGCGGCACGCTGGTGCCATGTCCGAGTCCCCGATCCAGGTCGACCGCGCCACCGACGACGAGCGGTTCCTCCAGACCGACAACATCGTCTGGTTCGACGAGCCCTCCGTGCTGCCAGCCTCCGAGGAGCTGATCGGCGTCCCCGCGGACCAGCGGTTCGCGGCCGACGTGGCCGGGGCCGACCCCGGGTCCTACGCCGGCATCTACGGCGTGCGCCCGATGCAGCTGGCCCTCCCGGTCGGCGACGGCGCGTCCCTGGTGCCGATGGCCGGCCTCACGTGGGTCGGTGTCCACCCGGACCACCGGCGCCGCGGGGTGCTCACCGCGATGCTGCGCCACCACGTCGAGCAGACCCACCGCGAGGGCGTCGCGATCTCCGGGCTGCACGCGAGCGAGGGCACCATCTACGGCCGGCACGGATGGGGCGTGTCGACCCAGACCTTCTCCTTGTCCCTCGGCCGGGGCACGAAGCTGACCTCCCCCGGTCTCGACGAGGAGGCGAACCGGCTCACCACCCGGTTCGCCAGCGTGACCGACGACGGGATCGCCGAGCGGCTCCTCGCGTGCGAGACCGACGTGGCGTCCACGACGCCCGGGATGGTCGTGGGCTCCCTGTCGTACTACGCCGGCATCGCCCACCACCAGCGGCAGCCGCAGGCCCTCCGCGACAAGGAGCCGATGCGGTTCCTCTTCGCGCAGCGCGACGGCGTGGACGTCGGCATCACCGCCTTCCGCCGGGAGCACAAGTGGGAGCAGGGCAACCCGGCGGGAAAGCTCGAGGTCTTCGCCCTGATCGGAGCCCCCGCGACCCGGCTCGCGCTGCTCCGGCGACTGGTCGACTTCGACCTGATGGGGAACGTCACCGTGCCGCAGGTCGGCGTCGACGACCCGCTCTGGCACTGGATCGAGACCCGGTCGGCGAGCGACGTCCAGGCCCACGACAACCTGTGGCTGCGCCCGGTGGACCTGGCAGCCGCTCTCCCGCTGCGTTCGTACGCCGACGACTGCGACCTGGTCGTGGACGTGGCCGACCCGTACGCGCCCTGGCAGGCGGGCCGCTGGCGGATCGTGACGCGCGGGGGCGAGGGCGCGGCCACGCGCACCGACGCCGAGGCCGACCTCGAGCTGCCGATCGCGGCCCTCGGCTCGGCGTTGCTCGGCGGCACGAACCTGCTGGCGCGGCACCGCGCCGGCGTGCTCCCCGAGCGACGGCCCGGGGCGATCGGCGAGCTGTGGCGGGCGTTCCGCCAGGACCTGGCGCCGACGCCCGCCAGCGGGTTCTGACGATGGGGTGCTCGTGATGGGTGCCTGGGGCTGGCTGGTGCTCGCGCTGGTCTTCGTCGACGAGGTGCTGGCCGCCGTGGCGGCCGGCGTGGCCGGGTACGAGGCGGCCGGCGTCGCCGGTGCGGTGGTCGCGCCGGTCGCGGTGGTGGCCGTCTGGTGGGCCTTCGCGTCGCCCAAGGCCCGGTGGGGCGGGCCGGTGGTCAGGCCGTGCGTCAAGGTCCTCGTCTTCGGCGCCGCGTGCGCCGGCCTCTGGTGGGCCGGGCACCCGGCCTGGGCGGGGGCGCTGCTGGGGTTCTCCGTGGTGGTCAACGCCCTCGCCCAGCTGCCGTCGGTGCGGGCGCTGGTGCCGGAGCCGACGTGACCGGTGTCAGCCGTTGCGGAGCACGTCGCGCAGCAGCTGCGGGAAGTTCGTGATCACGCCGTCCACCCCGAACCGGATCGCCTTGCGCATGTTCGTCGCGTCGTTGACGGTCCACACGTGGGTCTCCAGCCCGTAGGAGTGGATGAGGTCCACGAGGGCCGCGTCGGGGACGTCGCCGAGGGCCGGGTTCGCCTGGTCCGCCCAGCCGGCGGCGTCGGCCAGCTGTGCCTCGCTCGGCGGCCCGCCGGCGAACAGCAGGCCGACCGGTACGTCGGGGGCGAGGTCGGCGTACGTGCGTAGCCAGGCGTGGTCGAACGACTGGACCACGACCCGGCCGCCGCGGACGGCGGCGTTGAACGCCGAGAGCGACCGCAGCTCCTTGTCGACGTCGACCTCGATGCCGGGGTACAGCTCCGGTGCCTTGACCTCGAGCAGCATGCCGGCGCGGCTGCCCACCGCCCGGACCCACTGCGCGAGGGTCGGCACCCGCTCGCCGACGAACTCGGGCCCGAACCACGAGCCGGCGTCGAGCGTCTTGATCTCGGCGAGGGTGAAGTCACCGACGTTCCAGGGCGCACGGTCGGGGAACTTCGTCTCGACGTCGGTGGTCCGGGCGAGGGTGGTGTCGTGCACGATCACCAGCTCCCCGTCCCGGGTGCGATGGATGTCGTTCTCGACGACGTCCGACTTCTGCGTGATCGCCAGGCGGACGGCGGCCAACGTGTTCTCCGGCGCCGCGCCGGACGAGCCGCGGTGGGCGACCACGTCGACGTCGGGCGCGGCCAGCGCGGGCGAGGCCACGCCGAGGCCGAGCACCAGCGCGAGGACGGCGGAGCCGCAGAGGGTGAGGAGGCGGACGAGGCTCTGCCTGCCTGGATGCGAGTGAGAGTGCATGGGGGTGCTCCCGAGAGTCGGGCCGGCCCGGTCGGCCGGCGGTACGGGCACCACCCTGGGCTCCCCCGTGGGCCACGGGGTGACGCCACGGCGAACCTAACGTGACCGTCGCCCGACGTATGTAACCGGTTTCAGAGTGCGGACAGGAACGCCGCCACGCCGTCGAGCGCGGGACCCGCCTGGTCGTTGTCGGCCCGCCGCCAGAAGCCGTGCTGCACACCGGGGTAGACCTCGAGCCGCACCGGCACGCCGGCCCCCTCCAGCCGCTCGGCGTACCGGCGGCCGGTCGGGGTGAGCACGTCGAGCTCGGCGAGCTGCACGAGCGCCGGAGGCTGGCCGGTGAGGTCGCCGCGGTCGAGCACCTGCAGGGCCGCGTCGTCCGAGCCGTCGGCGTCCTGCAGGTAGAGCCGCCAGAAGAGCCGGCACCGGTCGATCGGCAGGTCGGCTCCCACCAGGCCCGGGTCGTACGACGCACACGACGGGTCCACGAACGGGTAGACCTGCACCTGCGCCACGAAGCGCCCCGGGTGGCGCAGCACCTCGCCGATCGCGAGCGCGGAGCCGGCGGAGTCGCCGACCACGGCCAGCCGGTCGAACCCGGTCGCCGCCAGCCAGTCTGCGGCCGCCGCCGCGTCGTCGGCCGCGGCCGGCCACGCGTGCTCCGGCGCGCGCCGGTAGTCGGGCATCAGCACCGCCCAGCCGGTGCGGGCGGCGAGTCGCCGGGCGAAACCGTCGTGCGTGACCAGGTCGCCGAGAGCGAAGCCCCCTCCGTGGAGGTACAGCAGGGCGCCCGGGGCTCCGTCCGGTGCGTACAGGCGAGCCGGTACGCCGCCGGCGTCGACGTCCTCGACCCGGTCGATCGCCGGCTTCGCCTCGGCGGCGGCCTCGGCCTGCCCCGCCGCCCGGTCGGCCGCGATCCCGGCGAGCTCCTGCTCGGTCGCGAAGGCCGGCGTGGAGCTCACGTCAGCCCAGCCGTGCGAGCTCGTCGTCGACCACGCTCGGGTCGAGCTTGGTGAACACCGGCGTGGGTTTGCCGACCGGGGCACCGACTGTCACCGGCGTCGACTCCCAGGCGGGCGTCGCGGAGTAGTCCCCGGTGATCACCGGGTACCACGCGAGGCCGGCACCGTGGCCGGGGTCGAGCTCCTCGACCTGCTCGACGACCGGCATCGGCATCAGCTCGCCGGTGCCACCGATCGCCCGGTGCACCTGGTTCGCGGCGTGCGGCAGGAACGGCGCCAGCAGGAGGTTGCAGTCGCTCACGCACTGCGCCGCGACGTGCAGCACCGTCGCGAGCCGGTCGCGCTGCGCCTCGTCCTTCATCTTGTAGGGCTCGGTCGCCGTGAGGTACTTGTTCACCTCGCCGACCACCCGCATCGCCTCCGCGATCCCGGCCCGCAGCTTGTGGTGGCCGAGGTGGTCGCCGACGGTGTCGAAGCCCCGGCGGACGGCGGCGAGCACCGCCTCGTCGACCGGCTCGAGGTCGTGGCACGGCGGGATCTCGCCGAAGCTCTTCGCGATCATGGTGGCCGTGCGGTTGACCAGGTTGCCCCAGCCCGCGACCAGCTCGGAGTTGTTGCGGGTCACGAAGTCGGCCCAGGTGAAGGCGGCGTCGGAGGTCTCCGGCCCGGCTGCGCAGATGTAGTAGCGCAGCGCGTCGGGTCCGTAGCGGGCGAGGAAGTCGCCGACGTAGACCACGTGGCCGCGGCTGGTGGAGAACTGCTGGTCCCCCATCGTGAGGTACTCGCTCGACACCACCTCGGTGGGCAGGTTCAGCTCGCCGTACTCCCCCGGCCGGCCGCCGAGGTCGCCCTTCCCGGCGTAGGCGAGCAGCTCGGCCGGCCAGATCACGCTGTGGAAGACGATGTTGTCCTTGCCCATGAAGTAGTAGGACAGCGCTGCTGGGTCGTTCCACCAGTCGCGCCACCGGTCGGGCTCGCCGAGCCGGCGGGCCCACTCGACCGAGGCCGACAGGTAGCCGACGACGGCGTCGAACCACACGTAGAGCCGCTTGGTCGGCTGGTCCTCCCAGCCGGGCACCGGGATGCCCCAGTCGATGTCACGGCTCATCGCACGCGGCCGGAGGTCGCCGATCAGGTTGCGCGAGAACTTGATGACGTTGGGACGCCAGGTGCCGGACGCGTCGCGCTCCTCCAGCCACTCACCGAGGGAGGTCGCCAGGGCGGGCAGGTCGAGGAAGAAGTGCTGGGTGTCGACGAACGTCGGCGTCTCGCCGTTGATCTTGGAGCGCGGGTCGATCAGGTCGGTGGGGTCGAGCTGGTTGCCGCAGTTGTCGCACTGGTCGCCGCGGGCGTCCGGGTACTTGCAGATCGGGCAGGTGCCCTCGATGTAGCGGTCGGGCAGGGTGCGCCCCGTCGACGGACTGATCGCCGCCTGCGTCGTCCGCTCGACCATGTAGCCGTTGCTCAGGCAGGTGCTGAACAGCTCCTGCACCACCCGGTAGTGGTTGCCGGTCGTCGTCCGCGTGAAGAGGTCGTAGGACAGGCCGAGGTCGACGAGGTCCTGCACGATCACCGCGTTGTTCCTGTCCGCCAGGTCGCGTGCGGTCACGCCCTCCTGGTCGGCCGCCACCAGGATCGGCGTCCCGTGCTCGTCGGTGCCGCTCACCATCAGCACGTCGTGCCCGGCCATCCGCATGTAGCGGCTGAAGACGTCGGAGGGCACACCGAAACCGGCGACGTGGCCGATGTGGCGCGGGCCGTTGGCATACGGCCAGGCGACGGCGGACAGGACATGGCTCATGCGCTGAATCCTAGGAGTGCGTCGGTCGGGGCCGACACCGCCTGGTCCTGGCCGGACGGCAGCGCTGCTCGCGCCGTCACTCGGCCGGAGAGTAGGCGTCCATCCTGGCCTGGGTGTGACGCCGGATCCCCGGCAGCCGGTCGTAGAGCCGCTGCCCCGGGCAGGCGGTGTCGTTGGTGTCGCGATGCCCGTCGATCGCCGGCAGCCGGACCATCTGGCCGTCGTCGTAGCTGTCGCTGCCGGTCGAGCGGACCCACACCTTGCCGGTGGCGGTCCGGTCGTAGGCGTCGAGCTTCCACGCCGCGAGCCGGCGCAGGGCCTTGACCGCCTCGCCCCACGGCTTGCGCTGGTCGAGGTTGCCGATCATCGCGATGCCGACCGACGCGTGGTTGAAGCCCAACGTGTGGGCGCCGCGCACCAGGCGGTTCGGCCCGCCGGAGCGGCCGATCCAGGCCCGACCGAACCGGTCGACGACGAAGTTGTAGCCGAGGTCGAACCAGCCCAGGGTCTGGGTGTGGTAGCGGTACATGCCGCGGATGATCCCCGGCACATCGGACCGGGAGTACCGGTTGCCGGTGGCCGTGTGGTGGACGTGGACCTGCTTGAGGCGCTTCATGTACACGGGCGAGCCGTTGCGCCACGAGTTGTCGGCGCCCCAGTCCTTCCGGGTCCGCAGCGGCGGCTGCGGGGCCGCGTCCGGTCGCGCGGCGGCGGCCCTCGGCGCGGCCCTCGGCTGCGCGGCGAGGTCGTCGGACGGCAGCGACCCGGGGTCGATCAGCACCAGGTCGAGGTCGGTGAAGCCCGTGCCGCGGACCCGGACGTCCAGCCCGGTCCGGGGCCCGGTCCACAGCAGGTCGGTGCCGGAGAGGCCGGGCACGCCCTCGCCGGCGCCGAGGTCGGGGCCGTCGGCCAGGGGGGTCAGTCGGCGCCAGCCGCCGTCGACCTCGGTGCGGACATGGACCACCGGCGCCCGGCCGTGCCAGGTCGCGGCCACGAGGGAGTACGACGACGTCCGGAACCGGGTCGTCCCGGCGGTCAGCCCGGTCTCGGCGGACCGGACCGGCGAGCCCGGGTCGGCGACGAGCCGGACCACCCGCTCCACGGTCGTCGGGGCTGCCCCGGCCGACGGCGTGACGGCGGTGAGGAGCGGCGGGACCAACGCCGCTGCGAGGACGGCAGCGGCGCGGCGTCGACCGGCCGGGGAGGGAGGCATCTCCAGCATCATGCGTCACGTCCGCCACAGTGTCGAGTCGGCGAGGGCCGGCCCGCCTGCTCGATCAGGTGAAGTCGAGGTCGCGGGTCCGGGAGCGCTTCAGCTCGTAGAAGTAGGGCACCTTGGCCATCGCGATGGCGCCGTCCCACAGCTGACCCGCCTGCTCACCGCGCGGGATGGAGCTCAGCACGGGCCCGAAGAACGCCGTCCCGTCGAAGGCGATCGTGGGCGTGCCGACGTCGTCGCCGACCTGGTCCATCCCGTGGTGGTGGGACTTCACGATGGCGTCGTCGTAGGAGTCGTCGTCCATCGCCCCGGCGAGCCCGACGGGCAACCCGGCGTCCGCCAGCGCGGCCTCGATCGTCTCGCGCGTGTAGTCCTCACCGCCGTCGAAGCGGCGGGTGCCCAGCGCGGTGTACAGCGGGAGCAACGCCTCCTTGCCGTGGTGCTGCTCGACCGCCATCAGCACCCGCACCGGCTGCCACGCGGTGCTGAGGGACTCGCGGTACTCCTCGGAGAGGTCCGGCTTGTCCTGGTTCAGGTAGGCGAGGCTCATGATGTGCCACGTCACCGAGATGTCGCGCACGTCGGCCACCTCGAGGATCCACCGCGAGGTGATCCAGGCGAACGGGCACGCGGGGTCGAACCAGAAGTCGGCGTTCTTCGTGGGGGTGGGGGTGGTGGGGGTCATGTTGACCAGTCAACCTGACGGCCGAAACCGGCCGGTCAGCCGCGTCGGACCCGCACCCGGTCGGCGACGCTCGCCGCCTCGATCCGGCTCGTGCCGAGGTAGGCGACCCGGACCCGGTAGCGGCCGGGCTCCAGGCCCCGCACCACCAGCCGCAGCCGGCCGTCCTCGACCACGCCCTCGACCTCGCGGCCCGCGACGCGCACCACGACCCGGCCGCGCGGGTGCTCGACCCCCGGCGCGGTCACATCGAGGAGCACGATCGCCCGCCGGACCCCTCCGGTCGCGGTCAGATCGAGCCGGGGACGCGTGGTGACGGTGCCGGCGGCGGGCAGGTCGACGACCTCGTCGCGGTAGCCCTCGCGGCGCAGGTCGACGCGGACCGAGACCTCGTGGCCGACGTCCTCGGCACCGAGCCGGTACGACGCGTCGCGGGCGCCGGCGATCGGCGACCCGTCGCGCAGCCAGGTGTAGCGGGCGGTGGCGTCCGCGGGCGTCACGGTGCCGGGAAGGACCGTCAGCAGCCGGCCGTAGCGGGTGCGACCGGTGAGGGTGAACGGGTCGGAGATCTCGATCCGTCCCGGCGCGACGGGTCGGGAGGTGCCGGTCTCGAGCCGCAGCCCGTGGTAGGCCTCGCGCCGGAGCACGACAGCGGCGGAGATCCGGCGGTCCAGCAGGCCCGGCGTCAGGGTGAGCCGGGAACCGTCGGCGCCGGTGATCCGGTCACCGTCGGCGTACCAGCGCACCTCACGGGAGTCGGGCGCGGGCGAGCCGCCGCCGCCGGAGACGACCAGCTCCTGGCCCACCCGCGGCGTGCCGGAGATCGTGGGCGTGGACGACGCGGTCATGGTCCCGCGGGACACGCGCACGGTGCGCGGCGTGACGGCCTTGCCGGGGAGGTAGCCGCGGGCCGTGGCGGAGACGCGCACGGACAGCCGGGTCCGGAGCTGGTCGGGGGTGGGCGTGAAGCTGCGGCTGGTCGCGCCGGGGATCGGCTCGCCGCCGCTGCGCCACTGCACCTCGAACGTCGGGTCGGGCTTCCACCGGCCGAGGTCGACGGTGAGTGGGTCGCCCACAGCGGGGTCGCCGGTGACCGCGGGCTTCTCGACGGGGCGCACGTCGCGGTCGTCGAAGTGCACGAAGCCGGTCGGCCAGCCTCCTCCGCGCTTGCGGATGACCCGCCAGTGGAAGTCGCCGCTCCAGCTGTCCTCGGAGATCACGATCTTGCGGTTCGACAGGACCTGCTGCACGTAGGCGACGTGCCCGCTGGAGCCGACGCCGTCGCCGGCGTCCCACCACGCGACGGCGCCCACCATCGGGGTGTCGTCGGTGATCGAGCGGTTGGCGCGTCCCCAGTTGTAGGCCATGCCGGTGCCGTCCCAGGGGCGCTCCGGCGACATGCCGCCCTTGACGAGCCGGTAGGCGACGTAGTTGGTGCAGTTGTGGCCGCTGTACATGCGCCACCACATCTGGCTGCCCGCCCGCTTGTAGCCGAAGTGGGAGTAGCCCGCCTCCTGGCACGCGACGTAGCCGGTGCAGAGATAGCGGGACGTCGCCGACGCCGGCGCCGCGATCCCCAGCACGCCCACGAGCAGCGACAGCATCGCCGTCGCCACGAGGGCGCGCAGGAACGCACGGGGGGTGGACGTCACGCAACGGTAGTGAACCCGATGTCAAGCAGGCGCGCCACAGTTTCACCAAAATTCTCACGAGCCCCATCCGTCGCAGGGGGTGGCCGGGGTGAGCAGTGGCGCGGGCCGGAGCTGCTCTCCAGCTCACAGATGTCCCTCGCGTCACCGCGCCAGCGATTACTGGCGGCGTCGACGCCTCTGAGAGGATGCCCGGCATGCCCGGAACCAACCTGACGAGGGACGAGGCTGCACGCCGATCGGCGCTGCTCGACGTCTCCTCCTACACCGTGGACCTCGACTTCACGACGAGCACCGCGACGTTCGGCTCGACGACCACGATCCGCTTCACGTGCCGCGAGCCGGGGAGCGGCACGTTCGTGGACCTCGTCGGCGCCACGGTCCACTCGATCACTCTCAACGGCGAGTCGCTCGACCCCGCGATGGTGTACGTCGACCACCGGATCGAGCTGACGGGCCTGGCCGCCGACAACGAGCTCGTCGTGATCGCCGACTGCACCTACAGCCACAGCGGCGAGGGACTGCACCGCTTCGTCGACCCGGTCGACGACCGCGTCTACACCTACACCCAGTTCGAGGTGCCCGACGCGCGCCGGGTCTACGCGACGTTCGAGCAGCCGGACCTGAAGAGCCGTTTCACGTTCCAGGTGACCGCTCCCGACCACTGGAAGGTCGTCTCCAACGCCCCGACGCCCGAGCCGAAGCAGCTCGGCGAGGGTCGCGCGGTCTGGCTCTTCCCCGAGACCGAGCGGATGTCGACGTACATCACCGCGATCGTGGCGGGCGAGTACCACTCGGTGCACCACACCTACGAGGGCGCGCACGGCACGATCCCGCTCGGCCACTACTGCCGCCAGTCGCTCGTCGAGCACCTCGACGTCGAGGACCTGGTCAAGACGACGCGGCAGGGTTTCGAGTTCTTCGAGCGCGAGTTCGGCTACCCGTACCCGTTCCACAAGTACGACCAGCTGTACGTGCCGGAGTACAACATGGGCGCGATGGAGAACGCGGGCTGCGTCACGCTGCGCGACGAGTACCTCCCGACGAGCCGGCAGGACCGGGCGTTCTACGAGTTCCGCAGCTCGGTGATCCTGCACGAGATGGCCCACATGTGGTTCGGCGACCTCGTCACCATGAAGTGGTGGGACGACCTCTGGCTCAACGAGTCGTTCGCCGAGTGGGCGTGCTACCACGCCGAGGTCCAGGCGACCGAGTTCACCGACGCCTGGACCGGCTTCACCAACGCCCGCAAGCAGACCGGCTACCGCCAGGACCAGCTGCCGAGCACGCACCCGATCGCGGCCGACAACGTCGACCTGCATGCGGTCGAGGTCAACTTCGACATGATCACCTACGCCAAGGGCGCGGCGGTGCTCAAGCAGCTGGTGGCGTGGGTCGGCCTCGAGCCGTTCCTCGACGGGCTGCGGCAGTACTTCCAGGACTTCGCGTTCTCCAACAGCGAGTTCAGCGACCTGCTGTCCGCGCTCGAGAAGGCCTCGGGCCGCGAGCTCGACTCGTGGGCCCACGAGTGGCTGCAGACGGCGGGCGTGAACACCCTGTCGCCGGAGTTCGGGCTCTCCGAGGACGGCAGCTACACCTCGTTCGCCGTCCGCCAGATCGCCCACCCCGACTGGCCGACGCTGCGCCGGCACCGGATCGGGATCGGCCTCTACGACCGGGTCGGGGGCTCGCTGGTCCGCCGCGAGCGGCTCGAGATCGACGTCCGCGACGACCTGACGGAGGTCCCCGCGCTCGTCGGCACCCGGCAGCCCGACCTGCTGCTGCTCAACGACGACGACCTCACCTACGCCAAGATCCGGCTCGACGAGCGGTCGCTGGCGACCGCGGTGGAGAGCCTCGGACAGCTCGACGACTCGCTCGCGCGGGCCCTCTGCTGGGGCGCCGCGTGGGACATGACGCGCGACGCCGAGATGCGGGCCACCGACTTCGTCGCGCTCGTGCTGCGCAACATCGGCAGCGAGACCGACGCCTGGGGCCTGGCCGCGCTCCCCCGGTTCGCCGCGCTGGCCGCGAACTCCTACAGCGCGCCGGCCAACCGCGACGCCGTCAAGGGCGCCTGGGAGCAGGGGCTGCGGACGCTGTTGCACGCGGCCGAGCCCGGCGGTGACCACCAGCTGACGTTCGCCCGGCACCTCGCCGCCACGGCCCGCAGTGCCGAGGTGCTCGACGAGATCGAGGCGCTGCTCGACGGCTCCCTCACGATCGAGGGGCTCGACGTCGACCAGGACCTGCGGTGGGTGCTCGTGACCGGGCTGGCTCGCGCCGGTCGCTTCGACGACGCGCCGATCGACGCCGAGCTCGTCCGCGACAACACCATCTCGGGCCGCGAGCATGCCGCCGCCGCCCGGGCCGCCCGGCCGGCGCCGGAGGCCAAGGCGGCCGCGTGGAAGGCGGTCCTCGACCCGGAGACGCCCAACGAGACGGCCCGGTCGATCGTGCTGTCGTTCATGCGGCCGGACCAGACCGAGGTGCTCGAGCCGTACGTCGAGCACTACCTCGACGCTGCCGAGACGTTGTGGGAGGTCCTCGGCCCCCACAAGGCATCGGTGGCCGTGGAGTTCCTGTTCCCGAAGCCGCTCGGGTCACCGGCGCTGCTGGCGCGGGTGGACGAGTGGCTGGCGTCGACGACGGCCGGGCCGGGCGCGAAGCGCTACGTCACCGAGGGCAGGGCCGACGTGGTCCGGGCCCTGGCTGCGCAGGAGCGCGACGCGCGGGACTGAGCCCGCGGGCGGTCAGCCTCGCGCGTGCTCGGCCAGCTGCGCGATGCCGCGCGTGAGACCGCCCACGAGGTCCTGCTCGGCGAACGCCGAGCGCATCTGCACGATGGCGTGCTCGACCTCGGCGTCGGTCAGCGTGCGGCGTACGGCCTGGCCGGTGACGACCTCGATCAGGCGGGCACCCGGGTCGACCAGCACCAGCACGCTGCGGTCGGGGGCAACGGACGCGCCGTGGAGGCGCTCGGCGAAGGGGCGCGCGTCGCCGCGCGCCTGCCCCACGAACACGGAGAACTCGTAGCGGGACGACTGCTCGGCCGCGCGGATCGCCTTGTCGATCGCGTACCGGTCGCCGTCCGAGAACTCACCAGCGGCCACTGCCGCCTCCTGTCGTGCTCGGGCTGCCGGCGTCGGCGGCGCTGCCACCCGCCTCGAGCTCGGCGGTCTGGCGTGGTCCGCCGAACCACTGGTCGGGCGTGTCGGCACCGGGGGCCACGTGCTCGCCACGGGCCAGCGCCGGGCCGTAGACGCCGAGCGTGATAAGCAGCGCGATCCCCAGCGGGATCGCCACGATCACCACCAGCAAGGACACCAGCGAGACCGGGTCGGGGTCGCTCCACCCCTCCGGGATCTCGGCGCCGGCCGGCCCGGCCGCGATCAGCGGGAGCAGCGCGGCGGCGAGCACCACCGCGGTGCGACGGGTGAGCGTCCGGATCTGCGAGGTGGTCACGGGTAGCAGGATAACCAAGCCCCCGGCCGTCCGCCGGTTGGTCTCCGGCCGACATACTGGGCGCCATGTTCCAACTCGACACGGCCGACCCCTGTACGACCGACGAGATGGTCTGCAACACCGTGCTGGACGCGACCGGGAGCGAGCGCGCCGCGTGGTTCGCCGACGTCCTCATCGGCAAGCCCCTGGCGCTGGTGGCGTTGCTGCTGTTCGGCCTGGTGGTGCGCTGGATCCTGCACCGCCTGGTCGACCGACTGGTGAGCCGGGCCGAGACCGGCGTACTGCCCGCCCGGGTCTCCCGGCTCTCCCTCGGCTCGCTCGGCGCGGGCAAGGGTGCCACCAGTCCCCGCGACCTGGCGGTGGCCACCCGGCGGGTGCAGCGGGCCAAGACGATGGGCTCGCTCCTCAAGAGCATCGTGACCGGCGTCGTGGTCGCCGTCGTGGCGACGATGATGCTCAGCGAGATCGGGGTCAACGTCGGCCCGATCATCGCCAGCGCCGGCATCCTCGGCATCGCCCTCGGCTTCGGCGCCCAGAGCCTCGTCAGCGACTTCCTGTCCGGCGTGTTCATGATCTTCGAGGACCAGTACGGCGTGGGTGACGAGATCGACCTCGGCGAGGCGAGCGGCACCGTCGAGGCGGTGAGCCTCCGCGTCACCCGGCTCCGCGACGTCAACGGCACGGTCTGGTACGTCCGCAACGGCGAGATCACCCGCGTCGGCAACATGAGCCAGAACTGGGCGCGGACCGTGCTCGACATCTCCGTCGCCTACCACGAGGACCTCGCCCGGGTCCGCCGCGTCCTGGAGGACGTCGCCCACGACCTGTGGGAGGACGACGAGTACAAGGGCGTCATCATCGAGGAGCCCTCGGTGTGGGGGGTGCAGGAGCTCGGCATCGACGGCGTCGTGGTGAGGGTCGCCCTCAAGACCGCCCCGCTCGAGCAGTGGGCCGTCGCCCGCGAGATGCGGCAGCGCATCAAGGCCCGCTTCGACTACGAGGGCATCGAGATCCCGCTCCCCCAGCGGATGGTGTGGCACCGCGACGCGCCAGCCTCGGAGTCCGAGACCGTCTCCCCCGCCGGCGACGAGGAGTCACCCGCGTGACCACCACGTTCTACGACGAGATCGGCGGCTTCGAGACGTTCCGCCGGATCGTGCACCGCTTCTACGAGGGCGTGGCGACCGACGACGTGCTGCGGCCGCTCTACCCGGAGGAGGACCTCGGCCCGGCCGAGGAGCGCTTCCTGCTGTTCCTGGTGCAGTACTGGGGCGGTCCCACGACCTACTCCGACACCCGGGGCCACCCCCGGCTGCGGATGCGGCACGCGCCGTTCGCAGTCACGCCGCTCGCCAAGGAGCGCTGGCTGGTCCACTTCCGCGAGGGACTCGACGCCGCGGAGCTGACCCCGGAGCAGGACGAGCGGTTCTGGGACTACGTCACCCACGCGGCCCAGTTCATGGTCAACACCTTCGAGTAGCCGCCTCCAGCCGCTCGCGGTACGCCGCCGGGGGCGGGGTGGGTCGGCCGGTGGCGGGGTCGAAGAACACCATCACCACGCGGGCGCGCGACAACACCATGTCGCCGTCGCAGATCTCCGACTCGATGGTCATCGACGTGGTCCCCACGTGGGTGATCCGCGACCACGCGTCGTACGGCTCCTGCCGGAAGAGGATGGGGACCCGGTAGTCGACGTCGGTCTGGGCGACGACGACCACGGGCTCGGGGGTGCCGTCAGGGACGGTCTCCCACAGCCGCGCCGTCATCAGGATCCGGGCCTCCATGAAGTACTCGAAGTACTTCACGTTGTTGACGTGCCCGTAGACGTCGACGTCGGAGAAGCGGACGTGGATCGGGTAGTGGCCCAGCTGCTCGCGCACCGGCTCCGGGGCCGGGCGGCTTCGGACCGGCTCGGACGCTTCGACGTACGGCTGGAGCGCCTGCTTCTCCTCGGGGGTCAGCCGCCGTGGGCGCTCGGTGGCGAAGACGTACGGCGTGAGGACGGTGCTCGCCTGCGCGTAGACGGTGCGTCCCTCGTCGGTCTCGTGGAAGACCTCGTAGGCCATCGTGAACGACGCGGCCCGGATCTCGGTGACCCAGACCTCGATGCTCACCGGCCGGAACCGGAACGTGAGCGGCGCGAGGTAGCGGACCTCGTGGCGGACGACCACGACGCCCTCGACCAGGCCGCCCTCGGACGTCGGACTCGGTCCGTGGTGGCGCAGCAGGTCGACCCGAGCCTCCTGGAGGTAGTCGACGTACACCACGTTGTTGACGTGCCCGAGCAGGTCCATGTCGGCCCAGCGCATCGGGCACTCGTAGACGTGGCGCACGCGGGTGATGCTGCCAGACGACCGGGTTCCGCTTCGCGGTACGGGTTGCCATACTGCAGAGGCTGGGCTGGAGGGCGGCCACGCCGGCCGTCTGTGAGACGACGGGGAGCGACATGGGTCGGGTACGGCGGTTCAGGGAGGGTCTGGCGGCGGCAGCCGCCGCGTTGCTGGTCGCGGTGTCGCTCGGGTCGCCGCCTGTCCACGCCCAGGCTGATGGCGGCAGCGCCCAGCGCGACCTGACCGTCGCGACCTACAACGTCTACCTGGGCGCTGACCTCACGCCTCTCTTTGCCGCTCCGGACCCGGCGGCCTTCGTGGCGGCGGCGGGTGCGGTCTACGCACAGATGGAGCACACCGACTTCCCCCGACGCGCCGAGGCGATAGCCGACCAGATCGCGGCACACCGACCCGATGTGGTCGGCCTCCAGGAGGTTGCCCTGTGGCGCAGGGGTCCGCTGGGTGGACCGTTGTCGACGACGTACGACTTCCTGCCACTGCTGCTCGACGCCCTGGCCGACCGCGGCCTCGCCTACGAGGCAGTGGCCACCAACGCGAACTTCGGGACGGTCCAGCCGGTGCCGATCAGCACGACCGAGCAGGCGTCGTTCCTCGATCGCGACGTCATCCTCGCGCGATCCGACAGCCCGGCCTCGGAGCTGAAGGTGGCGAACCCGGACTCTCGGCTCTTCACGGCCACCCTCACCCTGCCGTCGGCCATCGGAGCGATCTCGGTGCCGCGCGGCTGGTCCACCGTCGACGTCAAGGTGCGGGGCACCTGGGTGCGCGTCGCCAACACGCATCTCGAGGCGTTCGGGGGGCGCTTCGTGCGGGAGCTCCAGGGCCGCGAGCTGATCTCCGTGCTGAGCGAGTCGCCGTACCCCGTGATCGTCCTCGGCGACCTCAACACCTGTCCGCAGGACACCGATCCGTGCACGTTGGACAGCACCTACGAGGACTTCACAGGCGCTGGGTACGTCGACGCGTGGGCCGAGCGCCACGGCATCGCCGGCGGATGGACCTCCGGCCAGAGCGCCAGCCTGGACGACCCCGACGAGATCACGCACCGGATCGACTACGTGCTCCACCGTGGCCCGGGGCTGCAGGCGGCCGAGGTCGAGGTCATCGGCGAGGAGGAGTCGGACCGGACCGGCGGCTCGCCGAACCTGTGGCCATCCGACCACGCGGGAGTGGTCGCCACGATCGACCTCCCCCGGCCCGGAGCGCATCCCGCGCGTTGACGGGGGCGGCGCAGTCCCGTCGTTCGCAGACGAGACCTCCGGGCTAGTGTGAGCGGGCACCACGCCCAGCACCCGAGATCGGAGCCCGCCCATGCCTGAGGCCGTGATCGTGTCCGCCGCCCGTTCGCCGATCGGCCGCGCGAACAAGGGCTCCCTCAAGGACCTCCGGCCCGACGAGCTCGCGGCGACCATCGTGAGCACCGCGCTCGACCAGGTGCCGGCGCTGGACCGCTCGACCGTGGACGACCTCTACCTCGGCTGCGGCCTGCCCGGCGGCGAGTCCGGCTTCAACATGGGCCGGGTCGTCAACATCATCAACGGGATGGACGACGTCCCCGGCGCGACCATCACGCGCTACTGCGCGTCCTCGGTGCAGACGACGCGGATGGCGTTCCACGCGATCAAGGCAGGCGAGGGCGACGTCTTCGTCTCCGCCGGGGTCGAGACCGTGTCGCGCTTCGCCAAGGGCACGTCCGACCACTGGCCCGACACCCAGAACCCCCGCTTCGCCGAGGCCGTCGAGCGCACGGCGACCATGGCGGAGGGTGGCCAGGAGTGGCACGACCCCCGCGAGGACGGCACCGTGCCCGACATCTACATCGCGATGGGGCAGACCGCGGAGAACGTCGCCCGGCTGCGCGGCCTGACCCGGCAGGAGCTCGACGAGTTCGGCGTCCGGTCGCAGAACCTGGCCGAGAAGGCGATCGCCGACGGCTTCTGGGAGCGTGAGATCACCCCGGTCACCACTCCCGACGGCACGGTCGTCTCGACCGACGACGGCCCGCGCGCCGGGGTCACGATCGAGGCGGCCGCGGAGCTGAAGCCGGTCTTCCGCCCCGACGGCGTGGTGACGGCCGCGAACTGCTGTCCACTCAACGACGGCGCCGCCGCGGTCGTGATCATGTCCGACACCAGGGCAGCGGAGCTCGGCGTGACGCCGCTCGCGCGGATCGTCGCCACCGGCGTGAGTGGCCTCTCCCCCGAGATCATGGGCCTCGGCCCGGTCGAGGCGACGAAGCGGGCGCTCGCGCACGCCGGGATGAGCATCGGCGACATCGACCTGGTGGAGATCAACGAGGCCTTCGCGGCCCAGGTCGTGCCGTCGTACCAGGACCTCGGCATCGACCTGGACCGGCTCAACGTCAACGGCGGCTCGATCGCGGTCGGTCACCCGTTCGGCATGACCGGCGCCCGCCTGCAGAACACGATGCTCAACAGCCTCGACTGGCACGACAAGACCACCGGACTGATCACGATGTGCGTCGGCGGCGGTCAGGGCATGGCCCTGATCCTCGAGCGACTCTGACGGTCGTGAGGGCCTCGGTGAGGCTAGGGTTCGCGCCATGAGTGACTCGGGTGTCCACTGGCTGGACGCGGCCCAGCAGCGAGACTGGCGCGCTCTCGTCATGGGGACGACGCTGCTCTTCGACCGGCTCGACAACGACCTGAGCCGCGAGCACGGCATCTCGCTCGCGGAGTACGAGATCCTGGTGCGGCTCTCCGAACGCGACGGCCGGCGGATGCGGATGGCACAGCTCGCGGACTCCATGGCCCACAGCCGCAGCCGCGTCACCCACACCGTCGGCCGGCTCCAGAAGTCCGGCCTGGTCGAGCGGATCAAGTCACCCGAGGACGGCCGCGGCGTCGTGTGCGCCATGACCGACCGGGGCTGGGACCTGCTGGTCACGATGGCACCCACCCACGTGCGCGGCGTCCGCGAGAACCTCGTCGACCTGGTCGACGGCGACGACCTGGCCGCGGTCGGCCGGGTCTTCGACGCGGTGTCCGACAACCTCGTGGCGGCCCATCCCGAGATGGAGATGCGTCCCGAGCACTGAGGACTCTGGAGGGACCGGGCCCGGGGTCACGGCAGCTGGAGACCGCCCCGCTGACGCAGGCGCAGCCACCGGAACCCGTAGCCCTCGAGGCGGGTCTCGACGGCGCTCTCGGCCGTACTGACCTCCTCGTGGGAGAACAGGTCGACCAGCTCGCGCCCATCAGCGAGCCCGTCGATGGTCACCCTCACCGCGACCGGGTCCGCAGACAGGTTGTGCACTGCGATGGTGGCGACCTCATCGAGGTCACAGCGGTGCGCGAGCACCTGCGTGAGTGGCTGATCGATGACCGAGAAGGTGCCCCACCCCAGCTCCGGGCAGAGCCGGTAGGTGCCGATCAGCGTCCTCATGAAGCTCCAGTGGGACCCGGGGTCGAGCCGTTGCTGAGCGACGTTGACGTGCTGGGGACCGTAGCCGTCGGGCACGGTGCGCTGGACCAGTCGGGCGGGCGGAGCCTCCGAGAAGCCACCGTTGCGGCCCGCACTCCACTGCATCGGCGTCCGCACGGCCAGTCGGCCCTCTGCCTCGAGGTCCTCCCCCATGCCGATCTCCTCACCGTAGTAGAGCGCCGGGGTGCCGGGGAGCGAGAAGAGCAGGCTGTAGGCCATCCGGATCCGCCGCGGGTCCCCGCCCATCATCGGGGGGAGCCTGCGCTTGAGTCCTCGACCGAACAGCTGCATCTCCTCCTCAGGTCCGAACGCGGCGAACACCTCTGCCCGCTCGTCGTCGCTGAGCTTGTCCAAGGTGAGCTCGTCGTGGTTGCGCAGAAACGTCGCCCACTGGCAGTTGGGATGGATCGCAGGTCGGTCCAGCAGCGCCCGTGCGAGCGGCCGGGCGTCCGCGCGCGCCAGGGCGAGGTAGGACGCCTGCATGCCGATGAAGTCGAACATCATGTGCAGCTCGTCGCCAGCCTCGGCGCCGAAGTACTCGTACTGCTCCGCATGGGGCACGTTGACCTCGCCGAGCAGGACCGAGTCACCCTTGCGGCGGGACATGAAGGCCCGGAGCTCCTTGATCAGCAGGTGCGGATCTCCAGGCAGGTCGCCGGGACTCTTCGTCGCGTCCTTGTCCTTCATCAGGAAGGGCACGGCGTCCACCCGGAATCCGTCGAAACCGAGCTCGAGCCAGAACCCGATGGTCCGCAAGATCTCGTCTCGGACCTTGGGGTTGCCGACGTTGAGATCGGGTTGGTGGGAGTAGAAGTGGTGCAAGTACCACTCGCCGGTGCGCTCGTCGTACTCCCAGATGGAGTCCTCCTGGTCGGGGAAGACCACCTCGGCCGACGTGTCGGGAGGCTCGCTGTCGCGCCAGACGTAGTAGTCCCGGTAGGGGTTGCTCGTGCTGCGGCGTGCGGCCTTGAACCACGGGTGCTGGTCGGACGTGTGGTTGACGATCAGGTCAGCGATCACCCGAAGGCCACGGTCGTGGGCCGTGCGTACGAGCTCGACCAGTTCTCCGAGGTTGCCGAGCCGAGGGTCCACGCCGTAGAAGTCGGTGATGTCGTAGCCGTCATCGCGGTCGGGGCTCGGGTAGAACGGCATCAACCACAGGCACGTCACACCGAGCTCGGCGAGGTAGTCGATGCGCTCCGCGAGACCGCGCACGTCGCCGATACCGTCCCCGTCCGCGTCATGGAACGTCTCGACGTCGAGACAGTAGACGACCGCGTTCTTCCACCACAGGTCGCTCGTGTCGGTGATCCTCATGCGGATGTCCCCACGGCGTTCGCCAGCTCCGGCAGCACATGCTCAGCGAAGGTCTCGATGAAGGGCTCTTGGTCCTGGCCGACGTGGTGGAGGTAGATGTCGTCGAAGCCGAGCTCGGCGTATTCCGTCAGCCACTCCACGTGCTGACCTGGGTGCGCGGAGATCCGCACGGCCTGGCCGACCGAAGGCGAGGGTCACGTGCTCGCCCAGCGCGTCGAAGTCCTCTGGAGTGTGGATGTCCCACGGCACCGTCCCGCCGAACACGTTGGTGCGCCACTGCTCGAAGGCGATTCGCTCTGCGTCTTCTGACGTGGGGGCCCAGGACAGGTGTACCTGGAGGGCGAGCGGTCCTCGACCGCCGGCCCCCCGGTACGCCTGGATCACCTCGCGGAGGGTCTCGATTGGCTGGTTGATGGTGATGAGGCCGTCCGCCCAGCCGGCGACGCGGGCTGCGGAGGCGACGCTCACCGCCGGCCCGAGGAGGCGCGGGGGTTCGGCGGGTCGGTCCCACACCCGAGCACGGTCGACCCTCACGAGCCCCTCGTGGGTGACCTCCTCACCCGCGAGCAGTCTCCGGATGACGTCCACGCACTCCTCGAGCCGCTCGGTGCGCTTCTCCTTGGAGAGCCAGCCGTCCATCGTGACGTGCTCGTTGGACGCCTCCCCGCTACCAAGGGCAGTCCAGAAACGGCCGGGGAACATCTGCCCGAGCGTCCCGATCTTCTGCGCCACCACCGCCGGGTGATAGCGCTGGCCGGGTGCGCACACACACCCCAGCTCGAGGTCGGTCACCGCCAACGCCGCGCCCAGCCACGCCCAGGCGTAGCCCGAATGCCCCTGCCGGGTGCTCCACGGGTTCAAGTGGTCAGAGCACATCGCCATGTCGAAACCGACCCGGTCAGCGTGCCGTACGTCGACGAGCAGCTGGCGCGGATCGATCTGCTCATGGGAGGCGTGGTACCCGATGCGCGTCATGTCGCCACCCCACAACAGAGTCGATCGGATGGCAACACCGCCGGGCAGGCTCCGAGTCCGCGGGGGAGCGATCTCGGAGGTTGAGGCGCGAGGAGCCTCGGCGTCGTCCGGAGGTTGAGGTGCGAGGAGCGTCAGCGACGAGCCACGAAACCTCCACAACGGACCTCTGGAACGCACCGTCCACAGGCGCCCGCGGATCGCGTCGATGATGTCGGTGGTGGTCCGTTGACTCGGTGTCATGACCACAGCTCCTGCTTCCTTCGCGCACCCGGTCTCGGCCGTGGTGGCGTCGGTGCGGGCCGAGCTGGGGTCGGTGGCGGGGACGCCGGTGTGGTCGATGCCGCCGACCGAACTCGGCGCGACGCTGGTCTCGGTCACCGAGCTGGCCGCGCAGGTGGCGCAGCTCCAGCTCCGCCTGCTCGCCCAGGCCGAACGTCTCGGCGTCGGTCAGGAGGTGGGTGCCACGTCGGCGGCGAACTGGCTCGCGCACCAGACCCGCACCACCCGCCCATGCGGTCCACCGAGCCGCCCGGCTCGCGACAGCCCTGGAGGCCCATCCCGGACGTCGACACCGCCCTCGCCGCCGCCGAGGTGACGGTGGACCAGGCGCGGGTGATCGTCGACGCGGTCGACGACCTCCCCACCGACCTGGTCGACCCCGAGACGATCGTCAAGGCGGAGGCGTTCCTGCTCGCCGAGGCACAACACCACGACGCTCAGTGCGCTCCGGATCCTGGGTCGGCGACTGTTGGAGGTCCTCGACCCCGCCGCCGCCGACGCCGAGGAGGCCCGACGCCTCGCCGCCGAGGAGGCCGACGCCCGTGCGGCCGCGTCGTTCACGATGGCCGACGACGGCCAGGGTCGGTGTCACGGCCGGTTCACCATCCCCTCCCTGCACGGGTCGATCCTCCGCAAGCACCTCCTGGCGCTCGCCAGCTCCGAAGCGCAACCCGGACGTGCCGTCCTCGACGCCGTCTCGGCACCGGCTGGGGCAGGCGTTCTGCGAGTACCTCGAGACCCGACCCGACGACACCGTCCCCCACTCCGGCGGGCTGGCCGCCACCGTCGTGGTCACCATGACCCACGAGTCCCTCCTCGGAGACCTCCGGGCCGCCGGGCTGTGTGACGGCACCCGTATCTCCGCCGGCGAAGCACGTCGGCTGGCGTGCAGCGCGGGGATCATCCCGGTCGTCCTCGGCGGAGCCTCCGAACCCCTCGACGTCGGCCGGCAACGCCGGTTCCACACCAAGAGCCCAGACGGATCGCGATGGGCATCCGCGACGGCGGCTGCACGACCGTCGGGTGTGATCGGCCCGCGTCGATGACCCACGCCCACCACGACCAGCCCTGGTCCGAAGGCGGCCACACCACCCTCGTCGACGGACGGCTCCTGTGCCAGCGCCACCACACCCTGGCCCACGATCCTCGCTACCAACAGACGATCGGACCGACCGGGAAGGTCTCTTTCACCAGGCGGAGGTGACCAGGTCGAAGGGTCAGGTCAGAGGTTCTTGCACTGGTCCTCTTTGTTGCCCTCGACGCTGTTGTTGCCTCCGACCGGCTTCGGGTCGTTGCTCTTGCACTGGAGATTGCCGCCGACGACGTTGCGGCGTACGACGAACTTGCCGTCGTTCGAGAACAGCTGGATGTCGCCGTTCACCGCGTTGCGGAGCAACTTGCCTCCGCCACCCTGCTTGAGCTGGATGCTGCCCTCGATGCGCGAGCGCTTGACCTGGCCATCCACCGTGCGGTGCCGCACGACCACCCACTCGTGGTTGTCGGCCTGGATGTTGCCGCCGACCTTGACCCCCTTGGCGAAGAGCGTGGCATCGCCACGCACGAAGACGTTGCCGTCGATGCGGGTCCCGACCAGGGTGCAGGTGGCTCCCTTCGGCACGATGACGTTGTCGTCCAGGTGCTGCGCCCCGATCGTGCCCCGGCAGATGCGGTCGTCCGCATAGGCGGCCGGCGCGGTCAACACGGTGCCGGCCATCGCGGCAGGGACGACGAGGGCGAGCGCGAGCTTGGCAGTGCGCTTCATGGGGACTCCTGGTGAGGACGCGGGATGCCGCGATGTTCGACAGTGTCACCGATCCCCGTGAGGTGACGATGAGTCATCCATGAGAGCGCCCTTATGTCTACAGGTGGGAGTGATGCCGACGGCACGATGGCTGCCCTCGGACGGGCGGGACGGACTCAGGAGTAGCGGTGGCTCTTGGCCGCGTGGCCCTGCTCGCGGGTGCAGGTGCGCCCGTTCATGGAGCGGTGTCCGCAGAGCGCCTGACCCGCGGGCTCGGGATCGAGGTCGGGCGCGACAGGCGCGGTCGCCGCCGGTTTCGTCACCGGCCTGGGGGCGGCGGCGCGCGTCGCGGAACCTGCCGTGCGCTGCGCGTAGCGCTGCTCACGCATCGCGCGCAGCTCGTCCATCTTGCTCATCGTCGACTCACGGGACCGAGCCTAGGTCGAGAGCGCTGGCGTTCCTGGGAGGCGCGGCCGGGTCAGTCGCGGGTGAGGCGGCGGTGGGTGACCCGGTGCGGGCGGGCAGCCTCGATCCCGAGCCGCTCCACCTTGTTCTCCTCGTAGGCGGCGTAGTTGCCCTCGAACCAGAACCAGCGCGACGGGTCCTCCTCGTCGCCCTCCCAGGCCAGGATGTGCGTGGCGATCCGGTCGAGGAACCACCGGTCGTGGGAGGTGACCACGGCACAGCCCGGGAAGTCGAGCAGCGCGTCCTCGAGAGAGGAGAGCGTCTCGACGTCGAGGTCGTTGGTCGGCTCGTCGAGCAGCAGCAGGTTGCCGCCCATCTTGAGCGTGAGCGCGAGGTTGAGGCGGTTGCGCTCGCCACCGGACAGCACGCCGGCCTTCTTCTGCTGGTCGGGTCCCTTGAAGCCGAACGACGCGACGTACGCGCGGGAGTTCATCTCGAAGTTCGCGACCTTGATGAAGTCGAGCCCGTCCGAGACGACCTCCCAGACGTTCTTGTTGGGGTCGATGCCGCCGCGGCTCTGGTCGACGTAGGAGAGCTTCACCGTCTGACCGACCGTCAGGGTCCCCTCGTCGGGCTTCTCGCTGCCCGTGATCATCCGGAACAGCGTCGTCTTGCCGACACCGTTCGGCCCGATCACGCCGACGATGCCGGCGCGGGGCAGCGTGAAGGTCAGGTCGTGGATGAGGGTGCGGTCGTCGAAGCCCTTCGACAGGTCGCGCGCCTCGAGCACCACGTCGCCCAGCCTCGGGCCGGCCGGGATGTTGATCTCGGAGGTGTCGATCTTGCGCATCCGGTCGGCCTCGGCAGCCATCTCCTCGTAGCGGGCCAGCCGCGACCGGCTCTTGGTCTGCCGGGCCTTCGCGTTGGACCGGACCCACTCGAGCTCGCGCTCCAGCATCTTGGCGCGCTTGGCGTCCTTCTGGCCCTCGATCTTGAGCCGGTCCTTCTTGGTCTCCAGGTAGGTGGAGTAGTTGCCCTCGTAGGGGTGGGTCTTGCCGCGGTCGAGCTCGAGGATCCACTGCGCGACGTTGTCGAGGAAGTACCGGTCGTGGGTGACCGCCAGGACCGCGCCGGGGTACGACGCGAGGTGACCTTCCAGCCACTGCACCGACTCCGCGTCGAGGTGGTTCGTGGGCTCGTCGAGCAGCAGCAGGGACGGCTGCTGGAGCAGCAGCTTGCAGAGCGCGACCCGGCGTCGCTCGCCACCCGACAGGTGGTCGACCAGCACGTCGGGCGGCGGGCACCGCAGCGCGTCCATCGCCTGCTCGAGCCGGCTGTCGAGGTCCCACACGTTGGCGGCGTCGAGCTCGCTCTGGAGGTTGCCCGCCTCCTCGCTGACCTTGTCGAGGTCGGCGTCCGGGTCGCCCATCATGAGGTAGAGCTCGTCGAGCCGGGCCATCTTGGCCTTGGTCTCGGAGACCGCCTCCTCGACGTTCTCCTGGACGGTCCTGCCCTCCGACAGGGGCGGCTCCTGCTGGAGCATGCCGACCGTGGCGCCCGGGTCGATGATCGCGTCGCCGTTGTTGGCGTGGTCGAGCCCCGCCATGATCTTCAGCAGGGACGACTTGCCGGTGCCGTTGGGCCCCACGACGCCGATCTTGGCGCCGTGGAGGAACGACAGGGTGACGTTGTCGAGGACGACCTTGTCGCCGTGCGCCTTGCGCACGTTTCGCAAGGTGAAGACATATTCAGCCATGATCCGGGAGCCTACCGGCGGGCCCGGCGAGCCTCCGATTCGCGGGCGGGCCCGCTCGGTCAGGCGGCCGCGTCGGTCGCCGCTTCCCCGCTCGACACCTCACCGGACCCGTCCGAGACCGCGGCCGACGTGCCCTGCTCCGGCCGGCGCGCGGTCTTCGTGAACTCCGACCGGCCCCGGTTGAGGTCGTGACCGACGAAGCTCGCGTCGACCTCGAGCGAGGTGACCTCGACGCCCTCGGAGTTGACCCACGTGCTGTGGCTCAGCCGACCGTGCACCACCACCGGGTCGCCCCGCCGGAGCGAGGCCGCGCAGTGCTCCCCGAGGGCGCGCCAGGCGTTCACGGTGTACCACTGGGTGGGCCCGTCGGACCAGGACTCGGTGGCGCGGTGGTACCGGCGTGGGGTGCTCGCCACGCGGAACCACGCCACCAGGGCTCCCCCGGCACTGCGGGTGCGGACGTCGCCGCCCAGCCAGCCCTGGAACGTGACCATGGATTCGTTCATCGCTGCCTCCTTCGCGTCGCGCCGGTCGGGCGACCGCGCGTTCCAGCAGCCTCCGCGCCGCCGCCGACAGGGCGCGGCGACCGGCACACCGCCTGGGGAGACCCGCGCGCGAGCCGGTGCTGTGCACGGATCGCGGCCCGGCGCCGGCTACTTCAGGGCGCGGTCGAGGCCCGCGCGGACCTCCCGGTACGCGGCGAGCTCCGCCTCGACCGGCTGGACCACCAGCTCGCGGGCGGCCTCCGAGATCGCGCCGGTGAGCCTCCGGTGCGCGGTCCGGCCCCGCGAGCGCGCCGTCATCCTCACCAGCAGCCGGCAGACCAGCGCTAGCAGGATGCCCAGCGCCACCCCGCCGAGCAGCATCAGGGTCGGCCACGGCACCCCCTGCCAGCGCGGGGTGTCCGGCTGGGGCACCTGGAGGTACCCCATGACGGCCAACGCCGCGAGCCACGCCCCGCCGCCCAGGGCGGTGAGGATCAGCACCCACTGGAGCAGCCGCACCGCGCCGGCCCAGATCGGCAGCCGCGCCACGCCGAGGTCGGTGGCGCCGAGGGCTGCGTCGAGCCGGTCGCCGAGGTCGTCGAGCCGCGACGTGGACGCCTGTCGGACGGCGCGCGCCCACGCCGGCGCCATCCCGGAGGAGACCTCGTCGGACATTGCCCGCACCTCGGTGTCGACCCGGGCACGCTGCACCTGGGTCGGTGCGGGGACCGACGTCCGGGCCCGGCCGGTGAGGTGCTTCCCGGCGGCGCCGAGGTCGAGGTGGAGCCGCTTCAGCGGGTCGGGCCGCAGCCGCGACAGCCAGGCCGTCACCGGCCAGCCGGTGGCGCGGTTGGCGCGTACCCGGGTCGACTCGGTCACCGCCGCGACGACGGTGGGTACCCCGGCCGCGTCCGCGAAAGCGTCCTCCAGCGCCGCGAACCGGCCCCGCGGGGGCGAGTCCATCCGGGCCCGGCCGGTCGCGGCGTCCAGGCGACCCGCGGCTGCCCGGACGTCGGCGACCATCCGCTGCCGGGTCGCCTGCTTCGCCGCCACCCGTGCGGCGATCTCGCGCTTCAGCTCGGCGGTACCGGTCCCGTCCCGAGCGCTGATGGCGAACAGCGGAACGCCGGAGAGCCCGTCCTGGTCGAGCAGCCGTCGTACGTCGTCGAGCATGGCCTCGCGGCGCGGCTCGGGCACGGTGTCGATGTGGTTGAGCACGACCACCGTCACCTCGCGGTGACCGGCCAGCGGCGCGAGGTAGCGGTCGTGGATGGCGGCGTCGGCGTACTTCTGCGGGTCGAGCACCCACACGAGGAGGTCGGCGAGCCGCACCAGCCGGTCGACCTCGAGGTGGTGGGACACCTCGGTCGAGTCGTGGTCGGGCAGGTCGAGCAGGACCACCCCCTCGAGCTGCCGGTCCTCGCGACGACTGGAGTCGAGCCCGGAATCGAGCCCGGAATCGAGCCCGGAGTCGAGCATCGAGTCGCGCACGACCCGGTGCCGCTCGGGGATCCCGAGCCAGTCGAGCACGTCGTCGGCGCCTTCGCGCCCCCAGACGCAGGCGCTGGCCCAGGAGGTCGTCGGGCGACGGACGCCCACCGCCGCCAGGTCGAGGCCGACCAGCGCGTTGAACGTCGAGGACTTGCCCGACCCGGTCGCGCCCGCGATCGCGACCACCGTGTGGTCGGCCGAGAGCCGCAGGCGGGCGGCGGCCCGCTCGACCACGTCGGCCGCGTCGTCGACCAGGGCGTCGTCGAGCCGGCCGCGCGCGCCGTTCGCCGCGGCCTCGAGCCCGGCCAGCCGCGCACCGATGTCGTCGGAGCCGCGCGTCAGCAACGCCTTCGCCCCGTCGAGGAGGGAGGTCATGGGGTCACCTGCAGCCCGCCCGCCCGGAGGTCGTCCACCTTGCGGGCGGCGGTGCGGAGCCGGTCGGGCGCCGCCGCGTCGACCTGCAGCGAGTCGAGCAGGTCGGTGTAGCGCCGCCGCTCGGCATCGAACAGCTCCTCGGTCCGCCGCGTCAGGTCCAGCCGGGCCCGCTCGGCGAGGCTGCGTACGGCCTGGTCGCCGAAGACGGCCTCCAGCAGCTTCTGGCCGAGCACGGCCGCGCCGCCCGCGACGCCGGCCTCGGCACCCACCAGGGCTCCGCCGGTGTGGACGAAGACCACGATCATCAGGGCGACCCCGAGGCCGTTGACGCCGTACGCCAGGAACCGTGCGGTGCCTCGCTTGTCGGCTCCCTCGCTGCGGACCATCTCGAGCACGTCCTGCTGCCAGTCACGCACCGCGCGCTCGGCACGGCGGCGGAAGTCGCGCGACGCGCGCCCGAGGTCCTCGCCGGCATCGGCCAGCAGCGCCAGGCCGGGCGCCATCGTCTGCCACGACGCCTCGGCGCGCTCGGCAGCCGCCTCGGCGTGCTCGAGGAGCAGTGTCTCGAGGCCCGACTCGACCGCGACGGTGACCTGCTCGGCCTGCTGCGGCTTGCCCTTGAGCGCGTTGACGAGCTTGTCGCGCAGCCGGCCCACCCTGGTCTCGAGGGACCGCAGCAGCTCGCCGGTCCCGACGAACTCCTGCCATCGCGCCAGCACCTCACCGCGCAGCAGCGTGCCGTCGGCGCTCGCCTCCTCGACCCGGCTCAGCGCGTCGTCGTACGCCGCCTCGGCGTCGCTCCGGAGCCGCTGCTCGGCCGCGACCTGCTCGCCGGCGGCGTCAGCGATGACGTGGGTGCGCAGGACCAGGTCGCGGACCGCCCCTTCCAGCGTCTGACGGACGACCAGCGCCCGGGCCTCGGCGTTCTGAGCCAGCGCGTCGAGCCACTGCTTGACCTCGGCGACCGCCGCCGGCGGGAGCAGGCCCTCGTCGTCGACCGGTCCCTCGGTCACGATGAACAGCGGCGAGTCCTTGAGACCGCGGCTCGCCAGCATCCGCGCGAGGTGCGAGGCGACCGTCTCGACCGCCTCGTCGGGGGTGCGGTCGAGCACGATCGCGACCGCGGCCGAGCGCTCGGCGGCCCGGCGGAGGAAGTCCCACGGCACCTGGTCGGCGTAGCGCGCGGCGGAGGTCACGAAGAGCCACAGGTCGGCCGCGGCGAGCAGCTGACCCGCGAGAGTGCGGTTCTGCGCCTCGACCGAGTCGATGTCCGGTGCGTCGAGGATCGCGAGCCCGGCGGGCACCGAGTCGGCGGCGACCAGCTGGAGCGCGCCGGGGTCGGTGGTGGGCCGGTCCATCCGCTCGAGGTCCGGCAGCACCTGGTCCTGCCGGAACCAGTCGGCGTCGGCCGGGTTGTGGACCAGCACCGGCGACCGGGTGGTCGGGCGCAGCAGCCCCGGCTCGGTGACGCGCCGGCCGACCAGCGAGTTCACGAGCGTCGACTTGCCCGCCCCGGTCGAGCCGCCGACGACGGCGAGCAGCGGCGCGTCGGAGCTGAGCACGCGCGGGATGACGTAGTCCTCGAGCTGGTCGACCATCTCCGCGCGGATCCTCCGCTCCTCCTCCGAGCGGGCGAGGGCGAGGGGTAGCCGGAGGTCGCGCAGCCCACCGTGGAGCTGCACGAGCGCCGTGACCAGCTGGTCGGTCATCGGGTCGGGACCACCTGTCCGGGGAAGGCCACGTAGGGCCGGGCGGCGGCGATCCGCGCGACGTACTCCTGGCCCCGGGCGGCGAAGTCGGGCGGCGGGGTGCCGCGCAGGAAGCGGTGGTGGAGGAAGCCGAGCTCGATCGCCGCCTGCTGGTAGTCGAGCATGGCGCGATGGGCCACCGGCCCGCCGTGCTCCTGCGCGTGGCGGCGGCAGGTACGCCGAGCCCGCAGGTCGACCAGCCAGGGGATGTCGGTGGCCGGGATCAGTCCGCGCTGCGCGGCGTCGGCGAGCGACGCGGTCAACATCCTCCGCTCCGAGCTGCGAGCCCACACCGCGAGCCCGAGCATCGCGAAGAACGCAGGCGCCATCAGCACGAGGTAGACGCCCGCGAACCCGGAGACGCCGTAGAGCGTCGAGGCGTTCCAGAGTCCGTGGGTGATCACGGCGAGCGCGTACCCGAGCAGGGGTGCGAGGAATCGCACGACGGGACTCCGGGCGCCGACCGCGATCCCGACGCCGATCCCGATGAACGTCGTGAAGAGGGGGTGGGCGAACGGGCTGATGAGGCACCTCAGCACGAACACCCCGGTGAGGGCGGACGTGCCCCCGGGGCCCATGCCGTCGGTGCCGTTGTAGGCGGCTGCGAGGTAGAAGATGTTCTCCACGAAGGCGAAGCCGATGCCGACCATGCCGGCGTACACGATGCCGTCGAGGATGCCGTCGAGCTCGTGCCTGCGCCACCACAGCAGGAGCAGCAGGAACGCGCCCTTGGCGAGCTCTTCGCTGGCCGGCGCGACGACGGCCAGGGACTCGCGGTCGGTGAAGCCACCCACGACACCGCCGAGGCCCTGCACCAGCAACGCCGCCGCGGTGGCGACGAACCCGCCCCACAGCAGGCCGAATCCCAGCAGCCGCTTCGGCTCGGGCTCGTAGCGGTCGAGCCACAGGTAGCAGGCCACCAGCGGACCCACGGGGACGGCGGCCAGCACGGTCGCGAGCAGCAGCGACGAGGGTGCGCCCGAGGCGGACACGAGGAAGAGGATCGGGAGCGCGCCGAGCACGACGAGCACGGTCACGAGGACCGTGAACGCCACGCTCTCGCGGACCGCTCCAGGCATGCGCCGCAGCCTACTTGTCGGTCAGACGCCGAACGGGTGAGCCGTCGGCACCGGCGTTAGAGTGCCCATGTGAGTGAGGACATCGACCAGACCGGGCAACAGCCGCACACCGAGTCGCACGACCCGAAGGTCCCCCAGGCGTGGCAGAAGTTCATGCGCGAGGGCTGGGGCGACCGCGAGCTCGACGTGGCGCGGCACCCGGTCGCCGACCGGGCCGCGGCCCGCCGTACGGCGCTGGCAGAGATGTTCCCCGGCGAGCGGCTGGTGATCCCGGCCGGCACCTACAAGGTGCGCTCCAACGACACCGACTACCGGTTCCGCCCCGACACCGCCCACACCTACTACAGCGGCAACCAGACGAGCGACGCCGTGCTCGTGATCGAGGACGGCGACCACGTCCTCCACGCCCGGCCGCGCTCCGACCGTGACTCCGACGAGTTCTTCCGCGACCGGCAGTACGGCGAGCTGTGGGCCGGCCGCCGGCCGTCGCTCCAGGAGATCTCCGACGCACTCGGGATCGAGGTCAAGCACATCGACGACCTGCCGGCCTTCGACGACACGCACAAGGTCCGCGACATCACGACGGACGACGAGCTCGCCCGGGTCGCGTCCGAGCAGCGTCTGGTGAAGGACGAGTGGGAGGTCGGCGAGCTGCAGGAGGCCTGCGACATCACCACCCTCGGCTTCGCCGACTCGGTGGCCGAGTGGGACCGGGTGCTCGAGCACGGCGAGCGCTGGATCGAGGGCACGTTCTTCCGCCGGGCCCGGGCGATGGGCAACGACATCGGCTACGACTCGATCGTGGGCGGCGGCAAGCACGCGACGACGCTGCACTGGATCGACAACTCCGGCGCGATCACACCGGGCGAGCTGGTGCTGCTCGACATGGGCGTCGAGGGCCGCAACCTCTACACCGCCGACGTGACCCGCACGCTCCCCGTCGACGGCCGCTTCACGTCGCTGCAGCGCGAGCTCTACGACCTCGTGCACGCCGCGCAGGAGGCCGGCATCTCGGCGGTGCGGCCGGGAGCCAAGTTCATGGCCGCGCACGACGCAGCCATGCACGTGCTGGCGCACGGCCTCGAGGGGATGGGGCTGCTGCCCGTCTCCGCGGAGGAGTCGCTCGACCCCGACTCGAAGGTCTACGCCCGCTGGACCCTGCACGGCACGAGCCACATGCTCGGCCTCGACGTCCACGACTGCGGCCGCGCGTCCGACGCGGCGTACCGCGACGGAGCGCTGGCCGAGGGCATGGTCCTCACGGTGGAGCCCGGCCTGTACTTCCAGGAGGACGACCTGCTCGTCCCCGAGGAGCTGCGTGGCATCGGGATCCGGATCGAGGACGACATCCTCGTGACGGCCGACGGCTACCGGAACCTGTCCGCGTCACTCCCCCGCACCAGCGGGGACGTCGAGGAGTGGATGGCCGCCCAGCGCCGCTGAGGGATCAGCCGGCCGTGAAGTGCTGGTAGTCGGGGTCGGCCCAGAAGCCGCCCCAGGCCCAGCCCGCCTCGTTGAACGCGCGGACGACGGGGTCGCCGTCGTGGATCACGCCCCACGGCGGCTCGGCGGTCGCCGAGCGGTCGAGGTAGGCGAAGCCACGCCCCGCCGCCGGTTGGATCGGCGCACCCGCGCGCAGGTAGGGGTTCTGCACCGGGTTGATGTCGATCGCCGTCCCGTACGCGTGGTCGGACCAGCGATCCGTCCCCGCCACCGGCCGGCAGTTGTACGCCGAGGTGTTGTTGGCCGCCATCGAACGGTCGTCGTTCCCGCCGTACTCGCTCACGAGGCGCATCCGGCGGATCGGGTAGCCGGCGAGGAACAGCTCGCGGAAGACGCCGACGACGGTCTCTGCCTGCGATGCGGCCACGACCAGCTCGCCCGTGCGGACGCGGCCGTCGAAGCCGACGTGGCTCAGTCGGAGGTACCGCAGGTCCTCCCAGTCGAGCGGACACCGCTCGGAGTGGCTGGTCGCCATCCGCTCCCGGAGGTCGGCGTCGATCGGCTCGATCGAGGACCGGTAGCGGACGGGCGGCTCGCCGGGAGCCTCCGCGACCGGCGAGCAGGTGCGGGTGGCGCGCCACTGCGCCCGGGCACGCTCGGCCGCCTGGCCGGTGAGCGGCGCAGGCCGGCCGTCGGGCTGGATCAGCGCCGGCACCCACTCGTCGGACACGACCTCGCCGTCTTCCAGCCGGAGCTTCAGGACGCCGGTCTCGGGGGCCAGGTCGTGGTACCAGACGAAGTTCCCGAGGCCGTAGTTCACGTAGCTGCCGTCCGGCTGCCAGCCGGAGCCGAGGAGGCGGTGCGCGTGGCTCCCCACGATCACGTCGGCCCCGGCGCGTGACAGCGCCTGGGCGGTGACCTGCTGCTGGGGCGATGCGCACACGTCGTACTCACGACCCCAGTGGAGGAAGACCACGACCACGTCGGCCGTGCGGGCCAGCCGGCGGACCTGCTCGAGCAGCACCCGTGGTCGCGGCTCGCGCGCGGCCGCGACGCCCGGATCGTCGGGCGTGGCTCCCCAGAGCGTGCTCGCGCCCTCGCGCGGCGAGGCGTCGGCGGCGACCACCGCGATCTCGGTGCCGCGGACGGTGACGCGGTACGGCGCGAACGCCTCGCGCCGGTTGCGGCCGACCCCGATCACCGAGATCGGGCTCTCGCGCTTGGCGCGCAAGGTGTCGCGCATCCCCTGGATGCCGTAGTCGGCAGCGTGGTTGTTGGCCATGGTGACCGCGTCGACCCCGGCCGCGGCCAGGACGTCGAGCGCCGCCGGGGAGGTCCGGAAGTGGTAGCGGTTGTCGGGGACCTCGAGCTCCTTGGGCTCCTGCTCGCCGCGGGTCGTGATGGCGCTCTCGAGGTTCACCACGGTCACGTCGGCGTCGGACAGGACCTCGTCGATCGGGCCGAGCCCGGCCCCGGGGTCGCGGAAGAGTCGCGTGAGGTGGAACTCGAAGTGGGCGTCGCCGGCGAAGGCCAGCGTCACCACCCCGCGGTCGCGGGTCGGGGACGACGCCCCCCGCGTCTCGGCCCCCGTGGGCTCGTCGCCGGGCTGGGTCGCGGGCGGCTCGCCGTCCTGGGTGCAGGCGCTCAGCGTGAGGGCGACGCCGAGCGCGGCCACCACGCTCCTGACCCCCGTGCGTCCCACGCGCGGCCTCCCTCGACCCGTTGTTGCCCTCTAGAAGACCATGACGCGGCAAGCGGGCGACAGGTTGCGCCGCGCTGCACCGTCAGCGCGCGAGCCCGGCGCAGCCGCGGAGGGCCCGCCACTCGGCGACCGCTCGGTCGCGCTCGACCCCGCGCAGCGGGTACGGCACGCCCCACGTCCCGATCCGCGCCGGGACCAGCTCGTCGGAGACCACCTCGCCGTCCCGGATCCGCAGCCGGAGGACGCCGGTGTCCGGCTGACCGGTGTGGTACCAGACGAAGTTCCCGAGCCCGTAGCTCACGTAGCCGTCACCGAGCCGGCCCGCGCCGAGCAGGACGTGCGCGTGGCTCCCCACGACGACGTCGGCGCCGGCCTCGACCAGGTCGGCTGCCAGCGTGCGCTGCCGCTGGGTCGGGCACGGCTGCAGCTCCTCCCCCCAGTGGAGGTAGACCACGACCACGTCGGACGTGCGGTCTGCGGCCCGGACCGCACGCAGGAGGTGCTCCGGCCGCGGCGCGTGGGCGGCCGCCAGGCCGGGCGTCCCGGGGCCGGCGGACCACCCGCTGCTCATCCCCTCACGCGGCGACGCGTCCGCCGCCAGGAAGGCGACGTCGACGCCCTTGACGGTCACCTCGTGCGGCGTGAGGGCGTCGCGGCGGTCGCGGCCGACGCCCACCACCGCCAGCGGCCCCTTCTCCCGTGCCCGCAGTGTGTCCTGCAGCCCGACCGGTCCGTAGTCGGCGCCGTGGTTGTTGGCGACGCTGACGACGTCCACCCCGGACCTGGCCAGGAAGTCGAGGGCGGACGCCGGCGCGCGGAACCAGTACCGGTCCCAGGCGTCCTCGAGCTCCTTCGGGTCCGGTGCGCCGCGCTCGGTGATCGCGGTCTCGAGGTTCACCATGGCCACGTCGGCACCGGCCAGCGCGCGACCGATCGGGCCGAGCCGGGCATCCGGGTCCTCGAGCAGGGCTGCCACCTGCAGCTGGAAGTGGACGTCCCCGGCGAACGCGAGCGTGATCGGCCGTGAGCGCCGGCCGGGCGGGTCGGACGGGGCGGGCGGGTCCGAGACCTCCAGCTGCGGGCCCGGCAGCGCCGCCGGCTCCTCGACGACCACGGCCTGCGGCGTGGTCGCGGCCGCCGCGCAGCCTGTCAGCAGCAGCCCGACGGCCAGTGCCGCCCACCCGATGCGCCTGCGAGTCATCGTCGGTCCCCCCGACGTGAAGTCTCCCCCATGCACCCAGGACGCGGTGACCCCTCTGAATGGTTGCGGTCCTCGGCCGATCTCGGGCGGCTGCGCCACAATGGCCCCGCCAGCCCCCGTAGCTCAGCTGGATAGAGCAGCGGCCTTCTAATCCGCGGGTCGGAGGTTCGAATCCTCCCGGGGGCGCCAGGCGCCCTGTATGCCTTCGCCTGATGGGTGACGTTTGGGCTTCGGCTGAGGCGTTACACGTCTTCGGGTGATGGGTGACGGCTACTTCGGTTGATTGGTGACACTCCTTCGATGAGGGAGTTGAGCGTGAGCGAGCAGCGGTATCAGGCGGTGCTGGCGGTGATCAGCGAGGGCGAGACAGTCACGAGCGTGGCGGCCAGGTTCGGGGTGCATCGCAAGACGGTGCATGGGTGGCTGGCCCGCTACGAGGCCGAGGGTCTACCGGGTCTGGCCGATCGGTCGCACCGGCCGCGGTCGTGTCCGCACCAGATCGGGGCAGAGCTGAGGCTGCGGTCGCGACGTTGCGGTCCTCGCACCCTGCGTGGGGGCCACGCCGGCTGGTCCATGAGTTGGCCCGGTCTGGTTTCGAGGACCTGCCATCTGAATCGGCGGTATACCGGGCTCTGGTCCGGTTGAACCTGATCGACCCCACGGGTCGTCGCCGGCGTGACAAGAAGTGGAAGCGGTGGGAGCGCGGCGTCCCGATGGAACTGTGGCAGATGGACACCGTGGGCGGGTTCGTCCTCGCTGATGGTCGCCGCGCCAAGGCGTTGACCGGGGTCGATGACCACTCCAGGTTCTGCGTGTCCGCGCACCTGATGCTGCGCGAGTCCTCGCCGAACGTGTGCGACGGACTCGCGGCGGCGCTGCGTACCCACGGAGTGCCCGGACAGATCCTCACCGACAACGGGAAGGTGTTCACCGGGCGGTACAACCAGCCACCGGTCGAGGTGCTCTTCGACCGGATCTGCCGGGAGAACGGGATCGAGCACCTCCTCACCCAGCCGCGATCGCCCACCACGACCGGCAAGATCGAGCGGTTCCACCGTGCCTTGCGTACCGAGTTCCGCACCGACCGGGTCTTCGCCGACCTGGCCACCGCGCAGGCCGAGCTCGACGCCTGGGTGGTCGAGTACAACCACGACCGACCCCATCAGTCCTTGGACATGGCCACACCCGCTGACCGGTTCCTGCGCACCCAGAAGGCGTCAGTGACCACGCTACGGCGACCTCACGACACGGCAGCGGCCCGACGGCCAGAATCGGGTCGTGGCGATGGCAACTGGGTCACCCGCCGGGCCAGCGCTGTCGGCGTCGTGTGCGTGAGCTGGCAACAGGTCTGCCTGGGAGCCGCGGCCGCCGGCAGACCCATCGACGTATGGGTCACCGACCACGTGCTCCAGTTCTACGACGGTGACCAGCTCCTACGCACCCAAAAACGCGACAGCAGCGGGGAGGTGAGAGTCAAGCGATCCCAAGCGCCCCAGCGGCGCTCTACAGTGACCACGAGTGTCACAGATCAACCGAAGTAGATCTGTCACCCCTCACCCGAAGGTCTTCAGGGGCGCCAGGCGCCCTCGCGCGACCGGGCACAGAGTGTCGGTCGGACCACGCCGACCGGGCGCAACGCCTGCAGTCTCTGCCCGGTCAGACCAACTTTCGGAGCACTGTGTGCCCGGTCGGCTGAACGCCGAAGTTGCCGCCTGGGTGCGGGAGCCCGGGTCAGCGATTCACCCGCCCCGGTCGTGGAGGATAACTCTCTGGAGAAGCCGCGGCATCACCCCTTCCGTGTGAAGCCAGCTGCCGCGACCTCTTTTTACGTTGGCATGGCTGATGCCCAGTTATCGGGCTGGGCACAGTCGACACCGGAGGGCAGCCGAATGGCGCAATCCAGGTTCTTCCCAGTGGTCATCACGAGTCTCATCCTCGCCTTGCTCGTTGGAGGCGGTGCGGCGGTAGCCGCCAAGATGATCACGGGCAAGCAGATCAAGAACGGCACGGTCACCACGAAAGACGTGAAGAACAACAACCTCAAGAGCAAGGACTTGAAGAACGGCACGGTCTCCTCCAAGGACATCAAGAACAAGACCGTCGCTACCGGCGACCTCGCGAACGGCTCGGTCACCGCCTCCAAGATCGCGCCGGGAGCGATCGCCTTTCCCAACTCGCTGTGGAGCACCCAGTTCCGAAACCAGACCGGTTCAGCCGAGAGCAACGTGCAGGTCGGCCCAGGGGGGACTGGCCAGCTGAACGACGGGAGCTTGAGGCTGTTCACCTCGACACCGACCGACGCGGCCGCCTTCGGCAACTCATTCGAGTTCGCGGGCGTCCGGCTCGACGCCATCACGGACGTGCAGTACTCGACGTACAACGCCGACGACGCCGTCCTGGTGCGGCCGTCGATCCGAATCGAGATCAACCCTCACCTGGTGGCCGACGACACCCCCGGCGGCATCTTCGAGTTCACGACCCTCGTCCACATCCCCGAGGATGGCTCGACGGGGTGGGAAACGCATGCTGACGTCCTCGCCGACGACGCGTGGTACCTGACCGGGCCCGAGGGAGCGACCACCGGCTGCAACGAGGTCACCTGGTGCACGTTCGCTGAGGTCCTCGCGGCGCTGGAGGGCAGCCCCGACACTGACACGGCGCCGCCGGCCATCAGCACAGGCATCTACTTCGGCCTGGGGCAGGGCACACCCCGGCCGAGACCGCAGTCGACGGGTTCCGGCTCAACGGCTACATGTTCGACTTCGAGCCGATGGGAGTGTTCGTCACGCCAGTCCCGTGACGCCACCTGTCAACAGCACCCTGGGAGCCGACCCTCGAGCGCGCCGCGCTCGAGGGTCGACGACCAGCCCGGCCGCGCGGCGCTACATCGCCACGCGCGTCAGCGGCAGGACGCGGAAGGCTCTCCCCCAGCCCCGCGGCACGCTCCGGAACCGCCCGGCCAGCTGCGCCTCAGTGGCGCAGCCACAGGGAGATGTGGCGTGGCTGCACGCTTCGGGCGACCACAGAGCGGAGGTCGGATCCGACCTCGTCGAGGTTCACCGCATGGCTCAGCCGGTTCGAGAACGCGTCCAGCGTCTGTGTGGCGTCGTACTTGCGGCGATAGAACCGTCGATCGACGACAGCCTGGATGCGCGCGCGGGCCGGACGGAACAGTGCCGCAACCGCGAGGGTGGACCCCGCGACGGCCAGCTCGTTGTCGCCCGTGAGCGGGCTCAGCAGAACTCGCAGGACAAGGATCGAACCGACGTAGACACCAAGGAGTGCGGCGGTCAACGCGCCGTAGACGAGCGTGCGGTTGATGACGACGTCGATGTCGTAGAGCCGGTACCGCAGGATCGCGATCCCGGTGGCGATCGGGATGCCGAAGGCGGAGGCGGCCAGGAACACCGTCCACCCGATGGCGTTCACGATCTCACCCTGCCCCTCCGGCAGCAGCCACTCGCCGATGCTGGACAGCGCGAGACCCGTGAGGGGCAGCAGCGCTGCGTAGGTGAACCACTTCAGCTGTTGGCGCTGCGCTCCCCGCGACCGGCGGAATCGCAGGATCAGAGAGGCGATGACGAGGAGCAGGGTCGTCACAATGGCGTACGGGAGGACGTCGGCCATCACCTCCAGGACCTGGTGAGCAGTCCCGCGCACTGCCAGCGGGTTGTCGACGGAAGCGTCCACGGCCAGGTGCCCGGGAGCGAGGGCCAGGGTGAGGATCCCGACCACCGTGGTCACGAGGGCGAACCACCAGACGGGGCGCCAGCGGGGCGAGAGCAGCCGCCCGCTCGGGAAGCACAGGGGAAGGAAGACCGTCACGATCGCCCACCCCGCGTAGATCAGCCAGCTGGTGACCCACGCGACGGCAACGTACCCCGGCCTCGACATCGACACGACGTAGGTGTCGCCAACGATGGAGGCCGAGAATGCCAGCGCGGCGACGAGCAGCAGCCATCCCACCGCGTTGGCGGGCTGCCGGGAGGCGACCAGCGCGCCGATGGTGGCGTACCCCGCCAGCGCGAGGAGCGCCTGGTAGTCACCATGGCGGGGCAGGTCGCCACCGAAGCTGATCGTGGCGACCGTGAGGCCGAACCAGCACGACCACAAACCCCAGGCGAGGGCGGAGGAGGCAGGCGGTCGGGACATGACAGCGCGTCCTCCCTTCTGCGTGCCCTCCACAGTAGGACCACCGGCGTTCGGGAACCGTTACGAAACGAGCACCGCGCTTCGGACAAGTGTTTCGAAGCAGCGGGTCGCCTGCTGGCGTGACCGGGTCAGGGGATCACGAGCGGCGTAGGGTGCCGGGACCCTCGGCGGAGGTGACGACCTCGTGCGCGACCTCGGTCAGCTTGCGACGGGTCGTGCGGGCGTGACCGCGCAGCAGCTCGAACGCCTCGTCCACGCCGATCCCGAAGGTCCGCGCCACTGCGCCCTTGGCCTGCTCGATCACGATCCGGCTGTTCAGCGCGACCTGGAGCTGCTCGGTGAGCACGTCGGCGCGCGCCACCGCGCGCTCCTGGATGAGCGAGATGGTGGCGAGGTCGGCCAGGGCCTGGAGCAACCGCGCGTCACCGGCATCGAGGTCGCGCCGTTCGGCCTGGAAGACGTTGAGCCCGCCGATCACCTGGTCGCGCAGCCGCATCGGGAACGCGTAGACGCTGGCGAACCCGGCCGCGACGGCCCGCTCGGCGAACCGGGGCCACCGCTTGTCGTCCTCGCGGAGGTCGGGCACCGCGACGTGACGACCGGTCTTGAAGGAGACGAGGCACGGGCCCTCGTCGTTCTGGATCTGGAACAGCTCGAGAAGCCGTGCGTCATCGCTCGACGCACCGACGTGGTGCAGCGTGCCGTCCTGGCCGCTGAGCATCAGGCCGGCCGCAGAGCCTCCGATCTCCGCGGCGTGCCGGGCGACGGTGTGTAAGAACTCGATCAGGTCGAAGTCCGCGACCAGTGTGTCAGCGACTTCGACGAAGACGTCGGCGAGCTGCTCGATCTCCATGGTCACGTTCAACCCTTCTTCCGTGCGTTCATCGTAGGAGCCGGCGGCATCCCCGAGGCGGTCGTCATGGCGTGTCCTCCGGCTGCGCGGACGGGAGCACGAGGCCGGCGATGATCGCCCGGGCCACCTGGATCAGGGGCAGGCCGGCTTGGAAGGCGTGCGCCCGCATCCGCAGCAGCGCCTCGGCGAGGTCGACGCCGAGGTCGACCATGACCATCCCCTGAGCCTGGTGGATCTCGGCCCGGTGGTCGAGCAACGGCTCCCACTCCCCGTCGTCGTCGATCGCGTGGTCCCCCAGGATGGTCAGCATGGCCAGGTGGCTGAAGGCCAGGGCGAGCGACAGCTCGTCCGGGCTGAGCACCCGTGGTTCGTCGGCGTACAGGTCGAGCACTCCGAGCGAGATGCCTCCCACCTGGAGTGGCAGGCAGAACACCGCCCCCACGCCCGCCTCGGTGGCCGCGTGCGCGAACCCGGGCCAGCGCCGGTTCTCCTGCGACAGGTCGGCGACCAGGACCGGCCGGCGCAGCCGGAACGCGTCCAGCCCGGGCCCGTCGCCGGTGGTGAAGGCGATGTCAGCGATCCTGGCGCTGCGGTCGTCACTGCTGCCCGCCACCCCTGACGCACCGTCGCGTCCGACCAGGTGGACGGCACACCCCGACAGGGACAGCGCGTGGACTGCGGCCCGACACATCCGCGGCACCAGCGCGAGGCTGGCGGCGAGGTAGCCGTCGTCGCCCGCTTCCGCGGCCACGAACCTCCGGGCGCGGTCGTGCGGGTCCTGGCCCGACCCTGCGTCGGGTGCAGCCACGCGCGGCACCCCCTCCAAGCGCGCCACCGGCGCCTGGGCGGCGCTACGGCCACGACGCACGCGATCGATGCGAGATCGCGTCCCCATCACGCTAACACTTGGCACCGGCCCGAGACCCTCCTAGAGTGGGCGCTGTTCCCGCGTCCCGGACCCCGACGCACGGCTCGATGAGTGTCTGGCGGACGCGTGTGCTCCAGCAGGGGATCGGCATCACCGTCTGATCAGGCTCCTCGCGAGCCGCGACCGAGGCCGCAGTCACGGCTATGGCTGCTGCGGTCCGGGCCGGGGGCTCGACGTCCAGGGCAGGCGCGCAGGGGGATCGACAATTGCCCGCCCTGGACGCCGGGCCCGGCCCGTACGCTCGTCCCCCACACTACTCCGGACGCGGCGGCATGCTAGTCCGCCTCGATGACCACCATCCCGATCGGGAAGTGGTCGGAGAAGCCGTTCTCGTCCACCGGTCCGCCGAGACCCCCGAACGGCACCGGGCGGGGGTAGTCACCGTCGCGGACGTCCCCGGGAAGCGCAGGATCGCGACCGACTCCGGAACCACCCGGATCGGCGACGAGTCCTCGGCCAGGTTCCGGTTCACCAGGAACTGGTCGAGCAGGTTCGGCTGGTTGTTGAAGTAGAAGGTGCCGTCGGGCTGCCCGGTGCGGCCGCCGGCCAGCGGCCACATCAGGTTCCACAGCACCGGTGTCTCCGCGTTGAGGAGCCTGGCTCGCTGCCGGACGCCGAGCGCGTGGACGACGAGCGAGGTGTCGAACGGCTCGTCGTTGAAGTCGCCCATGGCGAGCACGGGCGTGGCCGGCCCGTGGACCTCGAGGGCTCGCTGGTGGAAGTAGCCCACCGTCTCACCGGCGATGTGGCGGTAGCCGGCCGACTCGTGCTGGCCACCGCTGCGGGACGGCCAGTGGTTGCCCAGCACCGTCCAGGTGCGTCCGCCATGGAGGGTGCGGAGGTTGACCTGCACGATCTCGCGGGTCGCGTTGCGCCGCATGACGACGTGGAAGAACGTCTCGCCGGGCGGCACCTCGAACATCGCGTCGTCGTACAGGAAGGCGACGTCGATGCCGCGGGCGTCATCGGTGTCGGAGTGGGCCACTCCGTAGCTGCGCCCCGGCAGCCGGGCGGCCAGCTGCGCGACCAGCAGGTCGACCACGAACCGGTTCTCCACCTCGCAGATCCCGAGGAGGTCGGGGCCGGCGCCGCCGTTCATCTGTGCGATGACGGACGCCAGCTGCTCGACCTTGCGGTCCCGCAGTGCCGGCGTCCAGCCCGCGATGTCGTTCCGGATCGCCCGGAAGACCTTGTCGGTACGACGCTCGAGCGGGGCGTTCTCCTCGTCGAAGAGGTTCTCGACGTTCCACCACGCCACGTAGTAGTCGACGGGCATCGGGTCCACGCTCCTCTCGGGGTTCTCCCCTCAAGGAACGGCCGCCGCGACGCGTGATACGCCGCTCAGCGGACTGTCTCGGTGTCGTTCACTCCTGGGTCGAGAAGGCGGCGTCGAAGGCGGCCGTCGGGGCGTCGAACGCGAGCCGACGGACGAACTCGAGGGCTTCAGGGGCCCCCACCAGCCGGTCCATGCCGGCGTCCTCCCACTCGACGGAGATCGGACCGTCGTAGCCGATGGTGTTGAGCATGCGGAAGGACTGCTCCCACGGGACGTCGCCGTGCCCGGTCGAGACGAAGTCCCACCCGCGTCGGGGGTCGGCCCACGCCAGGTGGGACCCCAGCCGGCCGTTGCGCCCGTTGCCCACCTGCCGCTTCGCGTCCTTGCAGTCGACGTGGTAGATGCGGTCCTTGAAGTCCCAGATGAACCCCACCGGGTCGAGGTCCTGCCAGACGAAGTGGCTGGGGTCCCAGTTCAGCCCGAACGCCTCGCGGTGCCCGATCGCCTCCATGGTGCGCACGGTGGTCCAGTAGTCGTAGGCGATCTCGGACGGGTGGACCTCGTGGGCGAACTTCACGCCTTCGCTGTCGAATACGTCCAGGATCGGATTCCACCGCGCTGCGAAGTCCTCGTAGCCGGCATCGACGAGGTCCTGGGAGGCCGGCGGGAACATCGCGACGTACTTCCAGATCGCCGAGCCGGTGAAGCCCACGACCACGTCGACCCCGAGCTTGCGGGCCGCCCGGGCGGTCATCTTCATCTCCTCGGCTGCACGCTGCCGCACGCCCTCGGCGTCGCCGTCGCCCCAGATCCGGTCCGGGAGGATGCCGCGGTGCCGCTCGTCGATCGGGTCGTCGCAGACGGCCTGGCCCTTGAGGTGGTTGCTGATCGCGAAGACCTGGAGGTCGTACTTCTTCAGCATCTCCAGCTTCGCGGGCACGTAGCCGTCGTCCTCGACGGCGGCCCACGGATCGAAGTGGTCGCCCCAGCAGGCGATCTCGAGGCCGTCGTAGCCCCAGCCCGAGGCGAGCCTGCACATCTCCTCGAAGGGCAGGTCGGCCCACTGGCCGGTGAAGAGGGTGATCGGTCTGGTCATGTGCTGCTCCTCGCTCTCGTCGTTGTCTCCGGTGCCGGTGGGAGTGGCCGCGTGCCCGTGGTCCTCAGCGGATCCCGAGCAGGTGGTCCAGCGCGAGCTGGTCCAGAGCCTCCATGCCGACACTGCGCTCGGCCAGCCCCTCGATGTCGTACGAGGCAGTCCGCAGGTCGGCCAGCGTCTCGCCGGCGCCGAGCGTCGGCTCACGGAGGGTCGGGACCTCGGCCGCCTCCAGGGCGGCCACCACCTCCGGGTCGGAGCGGAACGAGCGCACCCGCTCGCGCAGGACGAGGTAGTTGCGCATGCACGCCCTCGCCGAGGCCCAGACCCCGTCGGCCGCCTCGGCCCGCGGCGGCTTGTAGTCGAAGTGGACGTAGCCGTCGTACGCCCGGCCGGAGCCGGACCCCAACAACGCGTCGACCGTCCAGAAGGCACCGCGGAGATTGCCGGCGCCGAAGCGCAGGTCCTGGTCGAACCGCGGCCCGTGCTGCCCGTTGAGGTCGACGTGGAACAGCTTGTCGTGCCACAGCGCCTGACTGATGCCCTGGGCGAAGTTGAGACCCGCCATCTCCTCGTGGCCGACCTCGGGATTGAGGCCGACCATCGAGGGGTCGTCGAGCTCGGCGATGAACGCGAGGGCGTGGCCGACGGTGGGGAGCAGGATGTCGCCCCGTGGCTCGTTGGGCTTGGGCTCCAGGGCGAAGCGCAGGTCGTAGCCCTGCTCCTTCACGTAGGCACAGAGCAGGTTCATCGACTCCGCATAGCGGTCGAGCGCGGCTTGCACGTCCTTGCCGGCACCGTGCTCGGCGCCCTCGCGGCCACCCCACAGGACGAAGGTGCGCGCCCCCATAGATGCGGCGAGGTCGATGTTGCGCACCACCTTCGACAGCGCGTGGCGCCGGACCTCGCGGTTGTTGGCGGTCAGGGCTCCTTCCTTGAACACCGGGTGGCTGAACAGGTTGGTCGTCACCATCTCGACGACCAGCCCGGTCTCGGCCAGGGCCTTCTCGAAGCGCTCGAGGGTGGACTCACGCTCGGCCTCGTGGGGCACCAGGTCGTCGTCGTGGAAGGTGACGGCTGCGGCGCCGATCTCGGCGAGCCGATAGGTCGCCTCCACCGGGTCGAGCAGGCTGCGGGACGCAGGGCCGAAGACGTCGGTGCCCTGCCAGCCCACGGTCCAGAGCCCGAAGGAGAACTTGTCGTCGGGGGTGGGCGCGTAGTCGGTCACGCGGGGACCTCCTGCCAGGAGTCGGTGTCTGAGCTGGTCTCGACCGCGGCCAGCACCCGCTGGACCTGCAGCCCGTCGCGGAACGACGGTGCGGGGTTCCGGCCGGCCGCGACATCGGTCACCAGGTCGACGACCTGGTGGGTGAAGCCGTGCTCGTAGCCGATCAGGTGACCCGGGGGCCACCACGCCGCGACGTACGGGTGCTGGGGCTCGGTCACGAGGATCCGGCGGAAGCCGGCGGTCCCGGCGTCCTCGGTTCCGTCGTAGAAGTGCAGCAGGTTCATGTCCTCGAAGTCGAAGGCCAGGCTGCCCCGCGAGCCGTTGACCTCGATGCGGATGGCGTTCTTCCGTCCGTTGGCGAACCGGGTGGCCTCGAAGACGCCGAGCGCACCTCCGCGGAACTCCGCCAGGAAGGTCGCTGCGTCGTCGACGGTGACCCGCCCTCGACCGCTTCCGGCCGTCCCGGACAGTCCGGCGTGCTCGGCCGGGAGCGGGCGCTCGTCGACGAAGGTGCGGAGCCTGCCGGAGACGCGTGACAACGTGTCGCCCGTGATGAACTGGGTGAGGTCGACGATGTGCGCCCCGATGTCACCCAGCGCCCCCGAGCCGGCGCTCTCCTTCTCGAGCCGCCACGACAGCGGCGCCTCCGGGTCCACGATCCAGTCCTGGAGGTACTGCGCTCGGACGTGGTGGATCGTGCCGATCCTCCCGTCGGCCACGAGCTGCTTGGCCAACGCGATGGCCGGCACCCGGCGGTAGGTGAAGCCGACCATCGCGCGCACGCCGTGCTCCGCGGCTCGGTCGGCGGCGACAGCCATCGCCTCGGCCTCCTCGACGGTGTTGGCCAGCGGCTTCTCGCACAGGACGTGCTTGCCTGCCTCCAGTGCGGCGATCGCGATCTCCGCGTGGGTGTTGCCGGGCGTGCACACGTCGACGAGGTCGATGTCGTCGCGGGCGACCAGGGCCTCCCACGACGTCTCGGTCGACTCCCATCCCAGCTGCTCGGCCGCGGCGGCCACCCGTCCGGCGTCCCGCCCCGCGACCGCCGCCATGCGGAGTCGGAGCGGGAGGTCGAAGAACCGCGGTGCGGTGCGCCAGGCCTGCGAGTGGGCCGCGCCCATGAAGGCGTAACCGACCATGCCGACCGACAAGGTGCCGGGTGTGGTGTTCATGGACCTGCTTCCTCGTGTCAGCGGATGGGGCTCCCCGGCAGGCTCCCGGCCTGTCGAAACAGGCCGGGAGCCGCCGCGGGGGTCAGGACCTGAAGGCCGACTCGATGAACTGGTCGACGTTGTCGGCCGTCACCACGGGCGCGTAGAGCTGCACCAGGCGGGGCACCTCGATCTCCACCAGGTCGCTCATCGACTTCCCCTGCTCCACGAGCCGCGCGAGCTTGACGCCGTCGGCGCCCTGCGTCGAGGGGTAGATGACGGTGGCCCGGAGCACGCCCTCACCACTCTGGATCGACTCCATCGCCTGCTGCGACCCGGCTCCGCCGACCATGAAGAACTCGTCGCGGCCGGCGTTCTCGATCGCGGCCAGGACACCGACGCCCTGGTCGTCGTCGTGGTTCCAGATGGCGTCGATCTGCGGTGCAGCCTGGAGCAGGTTGGCGGCCGCCTCCTCGCCGCCCTCGACGGTGAAGTCGGCGGCGACCTGGTTGGAGACCTCCAGACCGCACTCCGAGAGAGCATCCTCGAAGCCCTGGCTGCGGTCCACGGTCAGCGGGAGGGCAGCGATCCCCTGGATCTCGGCGATCACGGCGTCGGGGTTGTCACCGAGCTCCTGGCACATGTATTCCCCGGCGGAGACCCCCATGCCGTAGTTGTCGCCCAGCACGGTGACGCGGGCGGCGTTCGGGTCGTCGAACTCACGGTCGACGTTGATGACCGTGATGCCGGCCTCCATGGCCTCGAGCGCGATGGGCGTCATGGCCGCCCCGTCGAACGGGAGCAGCACGATGGCGTCGACCTCGTCGTTGATGAACGTCTCCACCAGGCTGATCTGCGCGTTGACGTCGTTGGTGCCCTCGGCGATCTGGAGATCGATGTCGGGGTACTGCTCCTCGAGGTCGCGGACGTTGTTGGTGATGGCTGCCATCCAGCCGTGGTCGGCGGCCGGGGCGGAGAACCCGATGGTGACGGTCTCGCCCTCCTCGTCGTTGCTGCCGGCTTCTGCCACCGGGGCAGTGTCGTTCTCGTCGTTCTCGGCGTCCTGGGCGCTGCCCGTGCACGCGGCCAGGGCCAGGGTGGCGACCGCGCAGGCCACGAGACCTGTGGCGCGGCGGCTCCGGAGAGTGGTGGTGGTGCGCAGTCGCATGATGTGGTGCTCCTTGTTTTCTCGATGGTTTCGGTGGTGCGGGTGGTGCGGGGTTCCGAGCTCTAGGTGGCGGCCGAACGTCTCGCGAGGCGTTGCTGCAGCATCACGGCGCCGACGATGATCGCGCCCTTGGCGACCGCCTGGGTGGAGGTGTCCTGGTTGTTGAGGGTGAAGACGTTGGTGAGCGTCTGGAAGATCAGCACGCCGAACACGGTGCCGACGATGGTGCCCCGGCCCCCGGAGAGCAGCGTTCCTCCGATCACGACGGCGGCGATCGCATCCAGCTCGTAGAGCTGGCCGTGCGTGGAGCTGCCCGTGGCGGTGCGGGAGACCAGCATCAGCGCGGCGATGCCGCAGCAGACCCCGACGAGCACGTAGAGCAACATGGTGTGCCGGTTGACGTTGATGCCGGCCAGCCGGGCGGCTTCGGGACTGCCGCCGACAGCGAGGGTGCGACGGCCGAAGGTGGTGCGGTTGAGCAGCACCCAACCGATCGCGGAGACGATGACGAAGATGATGACGATGACCGAGAAGCCGAGCACCTCGGCGCCGAAGAAGTCCTTGAAGCCCTGGACCTCGACGATCTGGGTACGTCGCTCCGAGATGATCTCGGCCAGGCCCCGGGCGCTCGCGAGCATCGCGAGCGTCGTGATGAAGGCCACGACCTTGCCGTAGGCGATCAGGACCCCGTTGATGAGGCCGCACCCCGCACCGACCGCGAGCGCGACGAAGACCATCACCACCCAGTGGGTGTCCTCCGCCAGAGTCTGGGTGGCGAAGGTGGTGCACCACACGGAGCTGAGGGCGAGGATCGCCCCGACCGACAGGTCGATCCCGCCCCCGATGATCACGAAGGTCATGCCGATGCTGACCACGCCGATCGTCGAGGCCGCACGCAGGATCGTCATGCCGTTGTCGAGGCTGGCGAACCGGTCACCGGCCGTGATCACCCCGACCAGGCAGATCAGCCCGAGGGCGACGACCAGTCCGAGGTTGTGACCCACGCTGCCGCTGAGGATGCCGCCCCCGGATGCCTGGTCGGCGGCTGCCTCGGCACGCGCCTCGACCTCCAGGGTGTCTCGGGTCGGTTCCACGACCGGCTCGGCCGTTCGCCCGTCACCGGGCCCCGTGGTCTGGTCACTCATGCGCTCTTTCCTTCCATCACCAGGTCGAGGACCTGCGACTCGTCGATCTCCGCTGCCGGTCCCTCGTGGACGACCCGGCCTTCCCTGACCACGAGCACCCGGTCGGCGAGCCCGAGCACCTCGTCGACCTCGCTCGACACCACGACCACCGCCACGCCGGAGTCGGCGAGCGTGCGGACCAGGGCGTAGATCTCGGTCCTGGCCCCGACGTCGACGCCGCGCGTGGGCTCGTCGAGCAGCAGGACCTGGCACTCCCGCAGCAGCCACCGCGCCAGCACGACCTTCTGCTGGTTGCCGCCCGAGAGCAGCCGGACCAGGCGGTCGACGCCGGCAGGGCGGACGTCGAGCGAGCTCGTGATCTCGCCGGCTCGCTGGCGCTCGCCGCGGCTGTCGAGCATGCCGAAGCGGGAGAACCGGCTCAACGAGGAGACGGTGATGTTGCGGTAGATCGCCTGGTGGAGCAGGAGAGCCTGACTCTTCCGCTCCTCGGGGCACAACCCGACCCCGGCGCGCACGGCGGCCGGCACCGAGCCACCGCGGAGGGGCTGGCCCTGCACCGTGACGGTGCCGGAGGTGGGCTTGCGTGCGCCGTACACCGTCTCGAGGATCTCGGACCGCCCGGCGCCGACGAGACCCGCCAGTCCGACGATCTCGCCGGGGCGCACGGTGAAGCTGACCCCCGAGAAGGCTCCGGCCAGCGCCAGGTCGCGCACCTCGAGGACGGGCGCCGCGTCCTCCGCGACGGCCTGGCGCTTGGGCGGGAAGACATACTCGATGGACCGGCCGGTCATCAGCCGGATCAGCTCAGAGGTCGGGGTGTCCTTGGCGGCGAGGTCGGTCGCCACCGTCGTGCCGTCCTTGAGGACCGTGATCCGGTCGCCGATCTGTCGGATCTCCTCCAGCCGGTGGGAGATGTAGACGATCGCCACGCCCTGCGAGGTGAGCTCGCGGATCACCCGGAAGAGGTTGTTGACCTCGCCCTGGTCGAGGACGGCCGAGGGCTCGTCGAGCACCAGGATCCGGGTGTCGTGCGAGAGGGCGCGCGCCATGCTCACGATCTGCTGCGAGCCTGGCGAGAGCCGCCCCACCGAGCGCGCCGTCGGGATCTCGGGGTGGCCGAGCCGGGCGAGCAGCTCGGTCGCCCTCCGCGTCGTCTCTGCGCGCTGGCTGAACCCCGCCGTCGACAGCTCGTGCCCGAGAAAGATGTTCTCCGCGACGCTGAGCTCCGGCACCAGGTCCAGCTCCTGGTAGATGGTCGAGATGCCGATGTTCATCGCAGCCTGAGGGGTGGACAGCGAGACCGGCTCGCCCTCCCACAGGATCTCGCCCTCGTCGGGCAGGTAGCTCGCCGAGAGAACCTTGATCAGCGTGGACTTGCCCGCCCCGTTCTGACCGAGCAGGCAGTGCACCTCGCCGGCGCGCACGTCCAGCTCGACGCCGCCGAGGGCGACGACGCCCGGAAAGCGCTTGACGATGCCGCGCATGACCAGCAACGGCGCTTCGGTGGCAACACGGGTCATGTGGTCACTCCCAGATTCTCCAGGTTGGCGCGTAGCACCAGCGTGGGGTCTTCGTACACGTGCTCGACGGCGACGGCCGCTCCCCCGCGGACGACCGCTGACAGGCCCAGCGTCGACAGGGCGATGCGGGTGCCGCCCGAGTCCGGTGCCAGCACCCCGGACGCCAGCTCGGCCTCCACGTCGGCCTTGACCCAGGGACCGACCTCGCCGAGGTAGCCGCTGAGGACGATGACCCCGGGGTTGAGTGCGTTGGTGAGGGCCGCGGCGCCGATACCGACCCAGCGACCCACCTCGTGGAGGGCCGCGAGCGTGCGCTCGTCCCCGGCCGCGGCACGGCGGTTGAGCTCGGCCACCCGTTCCTCCAGCTCGAGGTCGGGACCGCGCAGCACGTCCTCGGGGTCCGCTGCCTGCTCCAGCAGCCTGGTGAGGCCGATCACCGTCTCCCAGCAGCCGAATCGTCCGCACCCGCACCGGCGCCCGCCGTGGTCGACCACCATGTGACCGAACTCCCCGGCGAAGCCGAGTCGGCCCTGGTAGGGACGGCCGTCCGCCACGATGCCGCCACCGATGCCGACCTCTCCGTGGATCACGAGGATGTCGCGCCTGCCCGGGTCACCCGGGATCGCCTCGGCGACGGCGGCGAGGTTGGCCTCGTTGGCGACCTCGACGACGAAGTCGGGCCGATCGAGACGGTCGCGCAGCATGGCCGCGACCGGCACGTCGTGCCAGCCCAGGTTCGGTGCAACCGAGACCACGCCGCGGTCACGGTCGACGAGGCCGGCAACACCGGTCACGATCGCGACCGGCTCGCTCTCGAGTGCTGCCAGGTCGGCGAGCGTCTCCCGGAGCAGCTCGACGAGGTGGTCGATCACCTGCTCGGGTCGCAGGTCCCGGGTGTCGATCGAGGTTCGCCGCTCACTGGCGACCTCGCCGGCCAGGTCCGTGGCCATGGTCGTGACGTGGTGGACGTTGATCTCGGCGCCGATGCCGTAGGCACCGGTGCCGTCGATCTCCACGATGGTGCCGGGGCGGCCGATGGCGCCGCGCTCGGCCTTGCCCTCCCGGACGAGTCCGCGCGCCATGAGCTCGCTGACCAGGCTGGAGACGGTGGCCTTGTTGAGCCCGAGGTCGGCCGCGAGCCGGGCGCGGGACCGGGGGCCGCCGTCGCGCACACCCCGCAGCACGAGCGCGAGGTTGGCCCGGCGGAGCGTGCGCTGGTCGGCACCACCGGTACCGGTGCCCTCCCTGCCCTCGCGCCGCTGCGGCATCCCGGCCCCCTCGTCGGCCGGAGCAATTCCGGCTATTAGTTTGATGGACCGTCAAACTAAAGCTGTGGCGGTCGTCACGTCAAGGGCCGCCACCAAACCGTGACCTGCGTCAGTTTCAGTGGCGCCGGGAGAGGTGGCGCTCGCGTCCCTCGCGGTAGCGCTCGCGGATCTCCGGCACCGGATCGGCGGCGTAGCGCCGGGTGCTGAGGTTCGTCCACGACGGGGGAGCATCTCCCCCGCTGAGCGCCCAGGCTGCCTGCCGGGCGGCTCCGTCTGCGACGTACTCCCCCGGCGGCGGGAGGTCGACGGGCAGGCCGAGGACCTGGGGGGCGCTGGTCCGCACCGCCTCGGACGCGGCCGCTCCTCCCACGAGCAGCACCCGCTGCGGCACCACCGCGGTCGCGGCCACCGCGGCCATGCCGTCCGCGAGCCCGCAGAGGAGACCCTCGACCGCTGCCCGGGCGAGATCCTCACGGGTCGCCGACGCGAGCGTCAGGCCGTGGATCGACCCGGTCGCCTCAGGGAGGTTCGGCGTCCGCTCGCCCTCCAGGTAGGGCACCAGGACCAGCCCCCCGGCGCCGGGCGCTGCCGCCATTGCGAGCTCGGCGAGCGCGGCGTGGTCGACTCCGAGCAGCCGCGCCACAGCATCGAGGACCCGGGCAGCGTTGAGCGTGGCGACGAGCGGCAGGAAGCGGCCGGTGGCGTCGGCGAAGCCGGCAACCGTCCCCGTGGGGTCGACCGTCGGGGTGTCGGCCACCGCGGTGACCACCCCGGAGGTGCCGATGGAGACGATCACGTCGCCCACTCCTGCGCCCAGCCCCAGCGCCGCGGCCGCGTTGTCGCCGGCACCTGCCCCGAGCAGGGCACCACCGGGCATCAACCCCGCCACGGCACCGGGGTCGACGACCCGTGGCACGAGCGGCACCGACCCGAGCGCACGATCCAGCAGGTCGGACCGGTACTCACCGGTCGCCGCCGACCAGTAGCCGGTGCCGCTGGCGTCGCTGCGGTCGGTGGTCAGGTCGTGGAGGTCGGTGCTGCCCGACAGCTTCCAGGTCAGCCAGTCGTGAGGCAGGCAGACCGCCGCGGTACGGCGCGCGTGCTGGGGCTCGTGCTCGGCGAGCCACCGCAGCTTGGTCACGGTGAACGACGCCACCGGCACCACCCCTACCGCCTCTGCCCAGGCGCGGCCACCCCGCTCGGGGCCTCCCAGCTCGTCGACCAGGTCGCGGGCGGCGGACGCCGACCGGGTGTCGTTCCACAGCAGTGCGGGGCGCACCACCGCGCCGTCCTCGTCGAGGCACACCATCCCGTGCTGCTGCCCGCCGACGCTGACGGCGGCGACGTCGGACAGACCTCCAGCATCCGCGACGGCGGCGCGGAGCGCGCTCCACCAGTGGTCGGGGTGGACCTCGGTGCCGTCGGGGTGCGGCGCGCGGCCCGTGCGCACGAGCTCACCCGTGGCCGCCTCGCGGATGACCACCTTGCACGACTGGGTGGAGGAGTCGATTCCGGCGACGAGGGTGCCTGCGGGCGTCATGGCCGGGGATCATTGCAGACCCGGCCATCGACGTACCCACGGGAGCGTCTGCCAGGGTTGGCAGAGGGTTGACGGCCACGACCTGCCGGCGTACGCCGGGATCGGAGGTGCTGATGCTCAGCCCTCCGCCATGACCTGCTCCTCTCAGCCCTGGTCCGCACGCAGCTCGGGCAGGATCTGGTCGCCGAACATCGCGATCATGTCGAGGTAATGGGGACCCATGTTGGCCACGTACACCTCGTCGTAGCCGAGGTCGACGTACTCCCGGACGGAGTCGAGGTGCACCTTCGGGTCAGGTCCGGCGGGGGCGCTTTCGGCGGTCATCTCCCGCGTGACGAGCTGCGAGGCCTGCTCGAAGTGCCGCGGGGACGGGAGTACCTGCGCGAGCTCGCCCGGTAGGCCGGCGTTCGCCCAGATCCGGTGCGCGAGGTCGACGCCCTCGTCCTCGGTCGGGGCGTAGGCCACCTTGGTGCCCGCCATGGTCGGCTTGCCGCCCGACTCCCGCGTGAACTGCTCGAGCAGGTCGGCGTCGGTCTTGGTGGAGATGTATCCGTCGCCGATCCGGGCGGCGACCGAGGTGGCCTTGGGCCCGAACGCGGACACGTAGACCGGCGGCGGCTGCTCGGGCAGCGTGTAGATCCGGGCGGTGTCGACGGAGTAGTGCCGCCCCGACCGCGTCACGAACTCGCCGCCCCACAGCTCCCGCATGAGGTCGACGGCCTCCTCCAGCATCTCCAGCCGGGTGTCGGCCGAGGGCCAGACGTCGCCCAGCACGTGCTCGTTGAGCGCCTCGCCGGACCCCACGCCGAGCGTGAAGCGACCCTCGAGCTGCACCGCGGCCGTGGCGGCTGCCTGCGCCACGAGCGCTGGATGCATCCGGACCGTCGGGCAGGTGACGGCGGTGGTCACCGGCAGGGTGCAGGCCTGGGACAGCGCGCCGATGACGCCCCACACGAAGGGACTCTGACCCTGCTCGTCGTTCCAGGGATGGAAGTGGTCGCTGATCCAGAGCGCGTCGAAGCCCGCCTTCTCGGCGGCGACCGCCTGCTCGACCAGCTCCGCCGGGGTGTACTCCTCGCAGGACAGGAAGTAGCCGATCCGCATGTGTCTCCTCAGGTGGTAGGTGTCGTCGTCGGGGTGGTCAGGGCGGTCAGGGATGCAGGGGTGGCAGGTCGCTGCCTGCTCGGTCGCGCGCGCCGTCGAGGAAGGCCGCGACGGCGTCCTGGGCCGAGTGCTCCGGCTTCCAGTCGAGGGCGGCCCGCGCGCGCCCCGTGTCCATGACGGGCAGCCGGACCAGCGCGTCGAACAGCTCGGCGGGCACGGGCGCCAGCCGCCCGTGGAAGGCGGTGTTGAGCGCCGAGCGCACCAGGCGGGGAGGCACCTCGACGGTGCGGGTGCCGAGCAGCCGGCCGAGGTCCTCCCGGTCGAGGATCCCGTCGCCCGCCAGGTTGAGGGGTCCGTCCGCCTGGCCCTCGACGGCCGCCACGACCGCGCGGGCGACGTCGGCGGCGTGCACGGCCTGGAAGCGCAGGCCGGCGGGCACCGGGACGAGCGGCAGCCGACCGCGTCCGAAGACCGCGGGCCTCGCGAAGGGCCCGCCGAAGATCCGTCGCTGCTCGCTGGCGGCCGACCGCTGGAAGACGAACGCCGGTCGCAGCCGGACCACCCGGGCCTCCCGGTGGCGCAGCTGGTGCTGGTCGAGCAGCCGCTCGACGTACGCCTTCTCACGGCAGTACGCCGCCGCCGAGGCGCCATCGGTGTGCCACGTCTCGTCGACGGGCACGTCGTGCCTGACCGGCGAGTAGGCCGCGATCGAGGATGCGCACACGACCGTGCCCACCTGCGCAGCGGCCGCGGCCGCCAGCAGTCGGCTCGTCCCGACCGCGTTGGCGGCCCAGGTCACCTCCGGCCGGTGCGTCGGCTGGAACCGCCAGGCCAGGTGGACGACCGCGTCTGCCGTGGACAGCAGTGGGGCCAGCTCGTCGACAACGACGTCGGCCGCCACCCAGGCCACCGAGCCGTGCGGCGCGCGCGGGTCCAGCGGCACCCGCCTCGCCACCCCGACGACGTCGTGACCGGCCGCGGCCAGCTCACGCACGCTCGCGCTGCCGACGTTTCCGGTTGCGCCCGTGACCACGACTCGCATGTCCGGTCGTACCCAGCCGGCGGGACCTTCACTCCCGGGTGGGCAGGGTCAGGAGCTCGACGCCTTGCCGCCCTTGCGGCCGGCCTTCTTCTTCTGCGCCGTCGTGCCGCCCTGCGAGGAGTCGCCACCGCTGCCGCTCTGCTGACCGCCACGCTTCGACGCTCCCGGCGAGTTGGCGATCTTGGCAGCCCGCTCCTTCGACATGCCCTTGTCCTTCAGGGCTTCGTACTGCTTCTCGTTCTTGACGTTCGAGGACTTGTCCGGCATGGGAACCTCCTGGTGAAGCTCGTCTGCATCGTGGTGCCGATCGGCGGTCGTACCCACGCCGGGCCCCACGCATTCCCGCAGGGAGCGGGCCCGCCGGGCATGGCGCCCGGCGAGCCCGCAGGTCGGTCGATCAGTTGTTGGGTGCCGCGCTGGAGATCGCCTCGACCAGCTCGCCGACCTTCTCCTCCGGAAGGTTGCGTGCGATGTCGGCCTGCGAGACGACCCCGACGAGCTCGTGCCCGTCGATGACGGGAAGTCGGCGGACGCCGTTGGCCACCATCGTGCTGAGCGCCTCCTCGACCGAGTCGTCCGCGCCGATCGTGACCGGCTTGCCCTCGGCGAACGACGCCGCCGTGTCGCTGCGCGGGTCGCCCCCCTCGGCTAGGCACTTCACCACGATGTCCCGGTCCGACAGCATGCCCTTCAGGCGGTTGTCCTCCCCACAGATGGGCAGCGCTCCGACGTCGAGATCGCGCATCTTGCGCGCCGCTTCCTCGAGCGTCTCCTGCTCGCCGATGCACGTGGCGTCCCCAGTCATCACTTCGCGTGCCGTGCTCATGTCGTGCTCCTTTCGTCGGTGGACCAGGGCCGTACCCCGAAGTCCGCAGAACATCACCCGTGTGAACACCGGCGGCCGGGGTACCGCCTCTGCTCGTGACGACCAGCCTCTGGCACGACCGCCCGCCGCTCCGCCGCTACACCGACCTCGACGGCGCCGGCGAGGTGTTCGACGACGTCGTGGTGGGTGCGGGGCTGGCGGGGCTGACCACGGGGGTGCTCCTCGCCCGGGCCGGGCGACGAGTCGTGGTGCTGGAAGCTCGGCAGCGTGGAGCCGTGACGACCGGGCGTACGACGGCGAAGGTCTCGCTGCTGCAGGGGACCAAGCTGTCACGGATGCGGCGGCACCACTCGCAGCGGCTCGTGTCGGCGTACGTGGAGGGGAACCGTGCGGGCCAGACGTGGCTGCTCGACTTCTGCGACGAGCACGGCGTCGCGGTGCAGCGCCGTCCGGCGGTCACCTACGCGGCGACCGCCGGCGAGGAGGCGGCGGCGCGTGCCGAGCACGAGGCGGCGCTGGCGGCGGGTCTGCCCGTGCGCTGGCAGGAGCGGTTCGACGTACCGGTGCCGCACGTCGGTGGCACGGTCCTCGAGGACCAGGCGCAGCTCGATCCGATCGACCTCGTCGAGGCCTTGACCGGTCAGCTGCGCTCCCACGGTGGACTGCTGCACGAGGGTCACCGGGTCGTGGACGTCTCCTGGGACGCTCGTGAGGTCGGCCTGGACGACGGCCGCCGGCTGCGAGCAGGCACGGTGGTCCTCGCCACCGGCACCCCCTTCCTCGACCGTGGGCTCGCGTTCGCGAAGCTGGAACCCCACCGGTCGTACGTCGTCGTGGCGCGGGGCGTGCGGCCGCCGGCGGAGATGTTCCTCTCGGCAGGTTCGCCCGGCCGCTCCCTCCGGTCCGTCGAGCGCCCGGGTGACGAAGCCGTCCTCATGGCGGGCGGGTCGGGCCACGTCGTGGGCCGCGCCGGATCGGAGCAACGGCGGCTCGCGGACCTCCGGCAGTGGCTGGACACGCACTACCCCGACGCGCAGGAGACGCACGCGTGGTCCGCGCAGGACTACGGCGCCCCCGACGGGGTGCCGTACTTCGGGCCGCTGCCGCGTGGGCGTGGCCACATCCAGGTGGCCACGGGGTTCGACAAGTGGGGGATGACGAACGCCGTCGCCGCCGGGCTCGGCATCACCTCGGAGATCCTGGACGACGAGCTCCCGGGCTGGGTCCGTCCGCTGCGCCACCGGATCACCGGTCCGGGCGAGGCGGTGCGAGTCGCCGCACTCAACGCCCGGGTGGGGGTCGCCGCGTGCCGATCCCTGCCAGGGATCGGATCTCGTCCGCTCTGCTCCCACCTCGGTGGAGTGCTGCGCCGCAACGACGTCGAGGACACGTGGGACTGCCCGCTCCACGGCTCGCGGTTCGCCGCGGACGGAACGGTGCTGGAAGGCCCGGCAACTCGTCCGCTGCGACGGAGTTAGAGCGCGTCGGGGTCGGGTACGGCACTCACGAACTGAACCCCACCGATAGGAGCAGCATGTCCCGCAACACCGTCTCGCGTTCTCTGCACGACGTCGGCCTCGCCGCCTGGTTCGGGGGGACGCTGGCCAACGCCGTCGCCCTCAATCCCGCCGCGGCGGAGTCCGACTCACCCGAGCGCACCGGCGCCGTCGCCAACGTCGGGTGGGACCGGTGGACCCCGGTCAACGCCGGCGCCATCGGCCTCCACCTGGTCGGTGGAGCCGGGCTGGTCGGCGGCAACGCCTCCCGGCTGGCCGGGCAGCGGGGGGTCGCCGCGATGGCGGCCACGAAGACCGGCCTCACCGCCGCGGCCCTGGCGGTCACGGCCTACAGCCGGATGCTGGGCCGCAGGGTCTCCGAGCGGACCGACGTACCCGCCGAGTCGGGGACCGATCCGGCACCGACGACGCCGGACGACGTCGCGGCTGCCCAGCGCCAGCTGCGGATGCTCCAGTGGGCGCTGCCCGCCCTGACGGGCGCACTCCTGGTGATGAACTCGTTGGCGGGTGAGCAGCAGCGGCCGCAGAGCGTCGCGCGCGGCGTCGTCGACAGGCTCACCCCCGGCCGCTGACCGACGCCGGTCCGGTCTCGAGGGTCGGGACCGGGCCGGTGACCGGTCGTCGGGCGTCAGCCCGTGTCCGCGGCCACCGCGGCAGCCTGACCGTCGATCAGGTGCAGCGCGGTGTCGGCGACCGCCTCGACCGTCGGGTCGTGGGTCGCGACGATCGCGGTGGTGCCCTCCTCCGCGACGAGCTGTCGCAGCAGCTGCATCACCGCGGCGCCGGTCTCGGAGTCGAGCTGGCCGGTGGGCTCGTCGGCGAGGAGCACCGTGGGCCTGTTGGCCAGCGCCCGGGCGATCGCGACGCGCTGCTGCTGGCCCCCCGACATCTCGTCGGGTCGCTGCCGCGCGTGACCGGCGAGGCCGACCCGTTCGAGCAGCTCCGCGACCACGGCGTCGCGCTGCCGGGGCTCGGCCCGGGCGATCCGCAGCGGCAGCCCGACGTTCTCCTCGGCGGTGAGGAGCGGGAGCAGCGCGAAGTCCTGGTAGATCACGCCGACGGTGTCGCGACGCAACCTGATCAGGTCCTGCTCGCCGGCCCCGGTCACGTCCAGCCCGTCGACCACGATCGAGCCGGAGTCGGCGCGCAGCAGCCCCGAGCACAGGTTCAGCAGGGTCGACTTGCCTGCGCCCGAGCGGCCGGTGAGCGCCATCATGTGCCCGGGCTCGACGTCGAGGTCGACCCCGCGCAGGGCGTGGACGTCGGCGCTGCCCTGCCGGTAGGTCTTGTGCAGGTCGCGGACCCGGATCATGCTCACGACTCCTCCTCCGTCCGCGGGGCAGGTTCCTCTGGCCAGATCTGGATGTGGTCGTCGACGAGCTCGAGGCGCACCCGGTGCCGCAGCCCGAGCGCCGCGACGAAGTCGGCCGGCAGCTGTAGCCGGCCGGCGCGGTCCAGCACCGCGAACTCCTCCGCGACGATGTGATCGCCGTCGGCTCCCGGCGTACGCCGCAGCGTCTCGGAGGCCGTGCGGCCGTCACGGATGGCGACCGTGCGGCGGACCTCGGCGGTCACGGCCGGGTCGTGGGTGACGACCACCACGGTCGTGCCCTCGGTCTCGTTGACCTGTTGGAGCGCGCCGTAGACCTCATGCGACTCTGCCGTGTCGAGCTCGCCCGTCGGCTCGTCGCAGAACAGCACCTGCGGCTCGTTGGCCAGCGCCACGGCGACGGCGAGCCGCTGCTGCTGCCCGCCGGAGAGCGCCGACGGTCGGCGGTCCGCGGCGTCGGCGATCCCGAGCTGGTCGAGCAGGTGCTCGCTGCGCTCGCGACGCTCGGTGCGACCGGTGCCGGCGAGCCGCTGCGGGAGGTCGACGTTCTCCGCGGCCGAGAGGTACGGCACCAGGTTGTCGCCCGAGCGCTGCCACACGAACCCACAGGTCTGGAGCCGGTACTGCCGCCGTTCCGACCGGCCCATGGACAGCAGGTCGTGGCCTGCGACCTCCGCGCGGCCGGCGCTCGGGCTGTCGAGCCCGGACAGGATGTTGAGGAGGGTCGACTTGCCGCTGCCGGAGGCCCCGACGATCGCCACGAGCTCACCGCTGCCGACGTGGAGGTCCAACCCCTGGAGCGCCACCACCTCGACGCCCTTGCGCTTGTAGATGCGCACCAGTCCCTCGCACAGGATCTGGGTGCGGTCCATCACGGCCGTCGTCGTCATCTTCGTTCCCTCTCCAGGTCGTCGAGGGCGATCTCGCCCCGCGACGTACGTCGTCCGGCGACCGCGGCCGCCAGCAGCACCAGGCCCACCAACCCTGCAGCCACGAGGCCGCCGGTCACCTGCGTCGGCCGGACCGGAAGGGTGGCGAGCGTCTCGGTGAGCAGCGCCAGGTCGAGCCCGCGGCCTGCGACCACCGTCAGCACCGCCCCGCAGCCGGCCGCGGCCAGGCAGGCGGCCCCGATCACCGGCAGCAGCCCCAGCACGGCGGAGCGCCGTGCCTGGCCGGCGTCGGCGCCGATCACTCGCAGCAGCGTCGCCGTGCTTCGCCTCGTGGGCGCACTCAGGGCGACGACCAGCACCACGGCGAAGACCGCGACCAGCGCCGCGACCGCCACGACCGCCACGAGGACCCGCAGCGTTCGCTCCACCACCGGCTGGTCGAGCCGGGCGTCGACGACCCGCTCACGCGACTCGACGACTGCTTCTGGGGAACGCTCGCGGACGAGCGCCGCCACCGCGTCGACGTCGGCGTTCCCCGAGATCAGGAGGGTGTCGTAGCTGGCCAGCGTGCGGTCGACCGCGGCGGCCAGGCTCGCGAGGTCGACCGCGACGAACGACTCGCCGTTCGTCACCCCGGGGATCCGGGCGACGCGCCCGGTCACCCGCAGCGGCACGACCGACTGCGCGTAGCGCAGCTGCGCCAGCTCCTCGTCCAGCACCAGGTCGGGCGACGCGACGGCACGGAGCTCGCCACCACCGGATCGGGGCACCTCCACCGGCAGCGGCCCGCCCGCCCCGGCGGCGGCCAGCGCCGCAGGGTCGACGCCGATGACGCGCACGCCCTCGATGCCGGTCCGGGTGCCGAGGGAGACGCTGTCGGCGCTGAAGACCGCGGCGACCGACTCGACCCCCGGGAGGGCGACGACCTGGGCCAGCACCTCGTCGTCGAGCCCGTCGGCGACGACCAGCGTGTCGGCCCCGACCTGTTCCCACCCGGTCCGCTCGGCGTTGTCGCGCACGGTGTCGCCGACCGACACCCCGAGGACGGCGGCCGACACCGCGAGCACGATCGCGACGCAGGCCACCACCACCTGCTGGGCCATCGAGGCTGCCTGGCTCAGACCGACGACCGGCGACACCGGCCGACCGGCGCGGGCGGCCCGCCGGAGGAGGCCCACGACGACCTGGAGCAGCCGCATCACGAGCACTCCGCCAGCCGCGCCGACCAGCGGCGCCAGCACGAGTGTCACCGGGTCGAGGGGGTCGAGCGCCTCACGCCGCAGCACCACCGCGGTCACGGTGACGGCCAGCGCGACGATCACCAGCTGCACCGCGTCGCGGATCACGCCCTCGAACCGGTCGCCGCCGATCCCGCGCGGCACGGTCTGGGCGGCCGTCATCAGCACCGCGCACACCAGGCCGGCGCCGACAGCGGCGACCAGGTCGCCGGTCGCCGGGACGCCGCCCGCCAGGCCCGCGAGCAGCACGACGGCCACCAGCACCCCTGGCGCGACGATCAGGAGCGACTCGCCGCCGCGCTGGGCGAGCAACCACGGGTACGACGCCCCGCGGGCCCTCACCACGGCAGTCAGCGACTCGCGACGGCTGGCGAGCACGACCGCCGCCGCCAGCAGCACGACCAGCGCCGCACTTGCGACAGCGGTGAGGGCCAGCATCGCCACGCCGTCGCTGGTGCTCCGGTAGTCGGTGACCCGGGCCGCGATCTCACCGACCCCGGTCGACGCGCCGGCGTCGTTCGCGTCGAGCACCGGCGGCCAGGCCTGGAGCGTCAGCGCGCGAGCCTCGGCCACCAGCACGTCCGACTCGGACGCGCTGGGCGTTCCCGCCGGGTCGAAGGTGAACCGCACGTCGGGTCGCGCGACCCAGGACGACCGCAGCACCGTCTCCTCGTCGGCCGCCAGCGCCGTGGCGCGCACCAGGTTGAACTCGGGCTGGACCGAGATCGCGGGCCGCCGGGCGTTCGGCACGTCGTCGAGCGGGCTCGGGTAGGGCTCGGCCGCGCGATACGTCCCGACCACGCGCACCACCACCGGCCGCGCCGCGCCGGCGCCGTAGCGGGTGCTGCTCTGCTCGAACCAGGTGCCGACCGGCAGGCCCATCTCGACCGCGGCGTCCTCCTGGAGGATCACCTCGACGACCTCGGTCGTCGACGGCCCCTCGTACTCGGCCGCCACCGCGGGCGGTAGCGCGCGTGCGGGATCCCCCGGCTCGGGCATCCGCCCGTCCACGACCTCCACCCGGCTCCCGAGGTCGGGCATCGACGCGACGGACACGAAGGCCGGCTCGCCCGCCCGTCGCGGGAGGGTCGCCGGAGACACCTCACGCGTCAGCACGGAGTGACGTGGCTCGGAGTACAGCTCGTCGAGGAACGGCGACACGGCGGCGGCCACCTCGTCGGCGGCACCGTCGGGCACCCCGTTCTCGAACACGGTGGCGTAGTAGACCTGCAGCTGCGTGGCGGGGTAGCTCGCCTCGGCGAAGACCTGTCGCGTGAGGTCGTCGGAGGTCTCCCGCAGCCACAGACTGCTGCCGGCGGTGGCCCCGACGATCCCGGCGCACAGCAGGGCCAGCAGCAGGGCGAACCCGCGATCGGCGGCCGTGGCACGCGGCAGCAGGCGAGTCATCGGCTTCTCCCGCCGGCCGCCGTCGCCTCGCGGCCGTGGTCGAGCCGGCGAAGGGCGAGCATCGCGAGGAGGGGCACCACGACCAGGACCGCCAGCCCGAGCAGCAGCAGTGGCCACCGCACGACCAGCTCGGGCGCCGGGACGAGCAGCCGGCCGTCCGGCCCGAGCGTCATCGACCGGAGGGTCACCCCGGCGACGACGGCACCGAGCACACCCCCCGCGAGCGCGCCCGCACAGGTGGTGATGAGGTATTCGACCCCGAGGATCCCGACCAGGTCCCGCTGAGGCGCGCCGACCACGACGAGGACCCGGTCCTGCGCCGCCCGCTCGCGTCGGCGGAGCAGCACGACCGAGAGCAGCAGGAGGCAGCCGACGAGCAGGCAGCCGACGGCCGTCAGCACCAGCACCCGGCCCAGGGCCGCTCCCCCGGTGCTCGGGTCGTCGTCGAGCCGTCGCTCGACGTCGGCGCGGGTCGTCAGGTCCGCCGCCAGCTCCGGCCGCTCGAGCAGGGTGCTCACCACCCGCGACTCGCGATCGGCGTCGACTGTCAGCCACCACTCGTCGGGCGCCTCGGCGATCCCGCCCGCCAGCAGCGTCGGGAGCAGGCTGCCCGCGTCCAGCAGCAGCCCCCCGCTCGACGACGAGCCGATGGTGCGGAGGTAGGGCACGGTGCCGACCACCCGCACGGCCGTCGACAGGCCGAGAACGGGCACCTCGATCGTGTCACCGACGGCCAGGGCCGCCTCGCTCGCCAGGTCGTCGGTGAGCAGCGCCGGTACGGCGGCGGGCAGGTCGGGCACGTCGCCGAACATCAGCCACGACCCGCTGCCGGGGTTCGAGAGCCTGCCCTGGGCGGCGACCTCCTCGCCGTCGACCCGCACCGACACGCGCAACCCGATCGACGGCTGGTCACCCACCGCCACCTCGGCGCCCGTGCGCAGGCCGGCGAGCCGGACGTCGGGTGGCAGCGAGCCGGCGAGGTCGACGACGATCCGGCCACCCTGGCGCTCGCCCGGGATCGTGAGCACCTCGCCGGCCGAGCCGACAAACATCGCGTCGGTGCTCTCGAGGTCGACGTCGGGGCTGGTCACGACGAGCCGGGACGCGCCGTCGGGCAGCGGCACCCCGACGGCCGGGTCCTGCCACGGCCGGACGACGAGCCCGCTCCAGACGTCGGCGCCACGGGACGCCGCGGGCAGCACGTCGGCGGCGAGCACGGCGTCCAGGTCGGCCACCAGCACCTCGGCGGCGAGGTCGTCGACGAACGTCGACCCGCGCCGGACGGCCCGCACGCCCTCGACGCCGGGCACGGCGGCGAGCTCGGCCTGCTCCCGCGCGGCACTTGCCCGCAGCACGTCGACCGGGGGCCGCACGCGGATGTCGGCCCCCGCCTCGAAGTCGGCCCGCGCGTCGCGGGCTGCGGCACTGCTGGCGAACTGGATCGCTGCGAACGACAGGGTGCCGGCCGCGAGGATGACCACGAGGGCGAGCGGCACCACCTGTCGCGTGGCGCGGGCGGCAAACCGGGTGCCCAGCGCGACCGCGACGCCCTGCCCGCCGAGCGTCCGCGCGACGAGCGCGAAGACGGGAGGCAGGAGCAGCAGGGCGACCACGACGGCGAGCGCGAGGAGCAGCAGGGCCGGCGCCGACACCACCATCGGGTCGACGGTCCGGGTCGACGTCGTGGCGTCGCCGACGGTGTCGCCGAACGCCCGCAGCTGAACCACCGCGAGCCCGCCGAGCACCGCCACGAACAGCACGCCCGCGAGCAGCGCGGTCATCGTCCGACGTCGCTGCCGCTCCGCGCTGAGCTGCTGGCCGCGGTCGCCCGACATCACCCCGAGCACCACGGGCACGACGAGCGCGATGGCGCACACCGCGGCCGCCACCCCGCTGGCGACCCACGCGGCCGCATCCAGGGGTGGTCGGACGTCGCCGATCCGGATCACGAGCCGCGCCAGCAGGGGTGCGACGGCCGCCGCCGCGGCGCACAGCACCAGCGTCTCCAGCACGGTGGGCCCGACCAGCTGGCGGTAGCCGGCGCCCCGCGACCGCAGCAACGACTCGTCGTCGCGTCGCGAGTCGGCGAGTCCGCCCGCGACGAGGAACAGGGACGCCGCGCCGAGCAGCAGCAGGAGCGCCGCGGGCACCAGCAGCAGCGCCCGCAGCACCACGAGCTCGCGCGCCCGCGCGCCGAGCACGGGCCCCAGCTCGGTGTCCGACTGCACCGTGGCCGAGAGGGTCTCGCCCACGGCGGCGAGCTCGGCCTCGGCCTCCGTGACCGCACCGCTCAGCTCATCGAGGTCGTCGGGCGCCAGGCGGTCGAGATCGGGGACGGCGCGCCAGCGCGACGAGGCGCTCGCACCCGCCAGCTCGGGGAACTCCTCCGGCGCCACCAGCAGCTCGTCGCCCCCGAGGTCGGCGAGCCAGCGCTCGGCGTCGGGTGCCGGGGTCCACGTGGCCACCACGACGGCCCGGACCGAGCGGTCGTCGGCCCGGCCGACCAGCTCGAGAGGGTCACCCACCGCCAGGTCCGACCCTGCCGGTGCCGCCACCTCGACCGGTCCGCCCGCGCCTGCGCGAGGCGCATCGGCGCCTCCGAGGTCGAGCCGACCGTCCGCGCCCGTCGCGGCCGCGAACGTCCACGTGGGGCGACCGGGCGCGACCAGGTCGTAGGACCCGGACTCGGTGACCAGCACCGTGTCGCCACCGGCCACGGCCGTCACCGGCGCCAGCGCGGCGTCGACCAGGTCCTGCTGCGTGGTCGGGTCGTCGCCGTCGTACGGCGAGAAGACGGCGACGGTCGACTGCTCCGCTGGCTCGGCGAGCAGCGCCGTCCCCAAGGCCTCCTGCTGGAGCAGCGAGAGGCTCGCGCCCAGGCCGGCCACGAGGGTGCAGACGATGAGCACGTTGACGAGTACCGCGGCGACCGGAGCCGGGTGGGTCCGGGCCCGTCGGAGCGCGAGCGCGCCCGTGGACGCGCCGGTCACCCGGCAGTCCTCGATCCCCGCATCCGACTCCCCCGCAGCGCGGCCACCGTCAGTCGGCGGCCTCGAGCACACGCACGTAGTCAGGGGTGAAACCGTGCCGCATCCCCCAGTTGACGGCCTGCGACCGCCGGGTCACCCCGATCTTGCGGTAGGCGGTCCTGATGTAGGTCTTCACGGAGTTGATCGAGATGTAGGCGCGGTCGGCGATCTCCTGGTTGGTGAGGCCCTGGGTGATCAGGGCCACCACCTCGGCCTCCCGCTGCGTCAGGCCGTGCTCCTGCCCCGGCCAGGCGCCCCGGTCGCTGCGGCTCTCGTCGAGGGCCCGCAGCTCGGTCACGATCTCGCCGCGGTGGACCTGCTCGATGCCCTTGACGAGGTCCTCGCCGTTGAGCGCCTTCGACAGGTAGCCGCGCGCGCCACGGGCGATCGCCGCGTCGACCAGTCCTGGCTGGAGGTTCCAGCTGAAGATCACGACCTTCGCGCCGCTCCCGTGCACGAGGTCCTCGAGGTCGATCCCGTCGCCCTGCACCTGCCCGAAGGTGTCGTAGAGGACGACATCGACGTCACTGACGACCTGCGCGTTCGCGCCGAGCTCCACGACCTCGATCCGCTCCGGGAACGACGTGAGGAGGGCGGCCACGCCCGCCACCACGATCTCGTAGTCGTTGACGACCGCAATCCTGACAGGGGCCATGGACGAAACCTACGACACTGAGGGGACCCGGGCGACACACCCGGCAAATCCGGAGCAAACCGAGCCCAAAGGGATACAAAGGATGCGGCCCCGCAATGTATGAGATTGCGGGGCCTGAATCTTGTCCGGACCGGGACTGCAGCCGGCGCGGAGCCGGCCCGGATCAGCCGGCGTACGCCTCGATCTCGGCGATCAGCGCGCGCTTCACGTCGTCGGGGGCGAACGACGCGACGACCGCCGACTGGGCGAGCCGCGCGACGCCGGCCTCGTCGAGGTCCAGCAGCTCGGCGGCCACGGCGTACTCCGCGTTGAGGTCGGTGCCGAACATCGGCGGGTCGTCGGAGTTGATCGTGACCAGCACGCCGGCCTCGACGAAGGTTCGCAGCGGGTGCGCGTCGAGCGACGCCACCGCGCGGGTGGCGACGTTGGACGTCGGGCACACCTCGAGCGGGATGCCGTGGCGAGCGAGGTGAGCGAGCAGCTCGGGGTCACCGACGGCACTGACGCCGTGGCCGATCCGCTCGGCACCGAGCAGCCTCACGGCGTCCCAGACCGTCTGGGCTCCGGTGGTCTCGCCGGCGTGCGGGACGCTGTGGAGGCCGGCGGCCCGGGCGGCGTCGAAGTGCGGCTCGAACTGCGGGCGCGGCACGCCGATCTCCGGCCCGCCGAGCCCGAAGCCGACCAGCGCGTCGGGAGCGTGGCCGAGGGCGTAGCCGAGGGTCGCGTCGGCTGCCGGCAGCCCCGACTCGCCGGGGATGTCGTAGATCCAGCGGAGCACCAGGCCGAAGTCCCGCTCCGCCGCTACCCGCGCGTCCTCGATCGCCTCCGTGTAGGCCTCGATCGGGATCCCCCGGATGACGGACGTGTACGGCGTGCAGGTCAGCTCGGCGTACCGCAGCTGCTGGGCGGCCATGTCCCGCGCCACCTCGTAGGTGAGCGTGCGTACGTCCTCGGGCGTGCGGATCAGGTCGACCACGGAGAGGTAGACCTCCACGAAGTGCGCGAAGTCCCGGAACTCGAAGAAGGACCGCAGCTCGTCGGGGTCGGCCGGGACGACGCCCGGGTGGCGGGCGGCGAGCTCGGCGACGATCCGGGGCGAGGCCGACCCGACGTGGTGCACGTGGAGCTCCGCTTTCGGGAGGCCTGCGATGAAGTCCGTGAGATTCACCCGCGTGAGTCTGTCAGCGGACGTACAGGACGTACCAACCGACGGCGGCCGGCAGCAGCCCGACCAGCAGCCAGGGCGACAGCAACCGGGCCTCGTTGAGCGCGCGGACCCCGACCATCGCCATCAGCCCCACCACTGCCGCGATCACCAGCAGACCGGGCTTGGCACCGGCTCGGTCTGCTGCCCCCGCGAGCACGACCAGGCCACCGGCGAAGATCAGCGCGGTCGTCAGGGCCAGCGACGACATCACCCAGCGCTGGACGCGTTCGATCTGCACGGCGTCATGGTCGCACCCGGCCGCCGCTCCCGGGGCGGTCGGGGCGGCCGGGAGACTAGGGTGATCCCTCGTGAACGACCGACTCGTCTGGATCGACTGCGAGATGACGGGCCTCGACTACGTGGCCGACGCCCTCATCGAGGTGGCCGCGCTCGTGACCGACTTCGAGCTGAACGTGCTCGGCGACGGCATCGACCTGATCGTGAAGCCGCCGGCGGAGGCGCTCGAGCAGATGACCCCGTTCGTGCGGGCGATGCACGAGAAGTCGGGTCTGCTCGACGAGCTGGAGGGCGGGATCACGCTGGCCGAGGCCGAGCAGCAGGTGCTCGCCTACCTCAAGGAGAACTGCGGCGAGCACAGTCGGCCTCCGCTGGCCGGCAACTCGGTGGCGACCGACCGGACGTTCCTGGCGCGCGACATGGCGGAGCTCGAGTCGTTCCTCCACTACCGGATCGTCGACGTCTCCTCGATCAAGGAGCTGTCGCGCCGCTGGTTCCCGCGCGCCTACTTCCAGTCGCCGGCCAAGCGCGGCAACCACCGCGCGCTCGCCGACATCCAGGAGAGCATCGAGGAGCTGCGGTACTACCGCGAGGCGGTCTTCGTCCCGGCGCCGGGACCCGACACCGACACCGCGCGGGAGATCGCGACCCGGCACGGTGGGGCGCTCACGGGGCTCGGCGAACCCCCCGCTCCCGATGCGGGCACCGACGCGCCCTAGGGCTACACTCTTTCCCGGTCCCCGGCCCTCGCCGGGGTCTTGCATGGTGGGCGTAGCTCAGCTGGTAGAGCACCGCGTTGTGGTCGCGGGGGTCGCGGGTTCAAGCCCCGTCGCTCACCCCAGTCGGACCGGCCCCTGACCCCGTCGTACGGCGGAGGAGGGGGCCGGTCCCGTCACGTCCGGCACCTCAGCGAGGTGCGAACGGCCACTCCTCGAACGACGCGCAGCGGCCGTCTGCTGTGAACTGCAGCACCCACAGGTCGCGCCAGCGTGCGACCGCCGGAGACCGTCACCGACTCCTGCCGGCCGTCATCAGCGCGAAGGTTCGTCAGCCGATGTGCTCCATCGCCACCCGCCACACCCCGTCTGGTTCCCTGCGCCACAGGATCATCCCGCGCACCTCGACGTTGGTCGGGACACCGTCGGCCGACCCGCTGACCCAGGACGCCTCGGCCCACACCGTAGCGAGGCCATCGCGCCCCTCGGTGCGAAGCGGCCGGATCGACACCTCCGTCAAGGGACGCATCGATGTCGCCATGGCGAGGAGGGAGTCACGCCCCACGACCGCATGCTCCCCACCGCCGTCGAAGACCGCATCGGCGGTGTATTCGAAGACCCATGCGGTCCGGTCGACCGCCTCGAGGGCAGCCTCAAGACGATGCTCCGCAGCTCGGATCTCGGACTCGTCGAACCTCTCGTGCGGATCCATGGCCCCACCTCTCAGAACCCGAGCCTGACTTCTCGTGTGCGGCCGGGTGGCCGCCAGGAGCATCGTGCCCCAAGCCGCGGAGTGCAGATCACCGAAGCAGCTGCCTCACCCGTCACGTGCGTCTGGTGAAGGTGACCTTGCCGGTCGGTCCGATGGTCTGTTGGTAGCGGGGGTCGTGGGCGAGGGTGTGGTGGCGTTGGCACAGGAGCCGGCCGTCGGCGACGGTGGTGTGGCCGCCTTCGGACCAGGGCTGGTCGTGGTGGGCGTGGGTCATCGAGGCGGGGCGATCACAGCCGGTCGGTCGTGCAGCCGCCGTCGCGGATTCCCATCGCGATCCGTTGGGCTTTGGTGTGGAAGCGGCGTTGCCGGCCGACGTCGAGGGGTTCGGAGGCTCCGCCGAGGACGACCGGGATGATCCCCGCGCCGCACGCGAGCCGGCGGGCTTCGCCGGCGGAGATGCGGGTGCCGTCACACAGCCCGGCGGCCCGGAGGCCTTCGAGGAGCGACTCGTGGGTCATGGTGACCACGACCGTGGCGGCGAGCCCCCGGAGTGGGGGACGGTGTCGTCGGGTCGGGTCTCGAGGTACTCGCAGAACGCCTGCCCCAGCCGGTGCCGCGACGGCGTCGAGGACGGCAGCGTCCGGGTTGCGCTTCGGTGCGGCGAGGGCGAGGAGGTGCTTGCGGAGGATCGACCCGTGCAGGGAGGGGATCGTGAACCGGCCGTGACACCGACCCTGGCCGTCGTCGGCCATCGTGAACGACGCGGCCGCACGGGCGTCAGCTTCCTCGGCGGCGAGGCGTCGGGCTTCCTCGGCATCGGCGGCGGCGGGGTCGAGGACCTCCAACAGTCGCCGACCCAGGATCCGGAGCGCACGTGCGTCGTGGTGGCGTGCCTCGGCGAGCAGGAACGCCTCCGCCTTGGCGATCGTGTCGGGGTCGACAGGTCGGTGGGGAGGTCGTCGACCGCGTCCACGATCACCCGCGCCTGGTCCACCGTCACCTCGGCGTGGGCGAGGGCGGTGTCGACGTCCGGATGGGCCTCCAGTGCTGTCGCGAGCCGGGCGGCCCGGTGGACCGCCGGGCGGGTGGTGCGGGTCTGGTGGGCCAGCCAGTTCGCCGCCGACGTCGCACCCACCTCCGTGCCGACTGGACCGTTCGGCCTGAGCGAGCAGCCGGAGCTGCAGCTGCGCCACCTGCGCCGCCAGATCGGTCACCTAGACCAGCGTGGCGCCGAGCTCGTCGGCGGCATCGACCACACCGGCGTCCCTGCCACCGACCCCAACTCAGTCCGCACCGAGGCCACCACGGCCGAGACCGGGTGCGCGTAAGAAAGCAGGGGCTGTGGTCATGACACCGAGTCAACGGACCACCACCGACACCCACCGCCCGATCCGCGAGCACCTGTGGACGATGCCGTCTGGGTCCGGGAGGTCCGTTGTCGGAGGTTTCGTGGCTCAGGCCGGGATGTGGCCGAAGTGGCCGCGCTGGAAGTCCTCGTAGGCCTGCATCACCTCGGCCTTGGTGTTCATCACGAACGGACCCGCCCAGGCCAGCGGCTCCCGGATCGGCCGGCCGCCGAGCACGATCACGTCGAGCTTGGGCGAGCGGCTCTCCTGCCGTGGCGCGGCGGTGAGCGTGATGTAGTCGCCGGCACCGAAGACGGCCGCCTGTCCCTGGTGGATCGGCTGCTGGTCGGTGCCCACGGTGCCGTCACCGTTGAGGACGTAGGCGAGCGCGTTGTACTCCTGGTCCCAGGGCAGGTCGAGGCGGGCGCCGGGCTCGACGGTCGCGTGGAGCAGCGTCATGTCGGTGAACGTCGACCCGGGGCCGGCGTACCCGCCGACCGAGCCCGCGATCACGCGGACCAGCGCGCCGCCGTCGAACGACGTGACGAGCCGGACCTCACCGGACCCGATGTCCTGGTACTTGGGGTCGTTGAGCTTGGCGCTGCGGGGCAGGTTCACCCACAGCTGGATGCCGTGGAAGAGGCCGCCCTGCTGGACGAGCCACTCCGGCGGGGTCTCGATGTGCAACAGGCCCGACCCGGCCGTCATCCACTGGGTGTCGCCGTTGGTGATCGACCCGCCTCCTCCGTGGGAGTCCTGGTGGTCGAAGACCCCGTCGATGATGTAGGTGACGGTCTCGAAGCCACGGTGCGGGTGCCACGGGGTGCCCTTGGGCTCGCCCGGTGCGTAGTCCACCTCGCCCATCTGGTCCATCATGATGAACGGATCGAGGTGGGTCAGGTCGATCCCGGCGAACGCCCGCCGCACCGGGAAGCCCTCGCCCTCGTAGCCCTCCGGCGCGGTGCTCACCTGCCAGACGGGGCGCGGCTGGTCACCCAGCCCGGGCGCCTCGAGTCGTTCCAGGACGGTCAGGTCGTCGACGGTGATGGCGGGCATCGGGGTACCTCCTCAGGGGTCACCGGATGCAACCTTAGTTGAATCTTGCATATTCCGCTCCTGCGCCGACGGAATCCGTCACCGAGAAGGTCGCCCCTTGCCTGCGCGGAAGGACCATTAGGTTGGAGCGGTGAGCTCCGAGCAGACAGCGTATGACGTGACCGTGGTGGGAGGCGGGCACAACGGGCTGGTTTCCGCCGCCTACCTGGCGAGGTCGGGACTGTCCGTGCTGGTGCTCGAGCGCCTCGACCACGTCGGCGGCGCTGCCGCGGCGGTGGACGGCTTCGCGGGCCACGACGCTCGGCTGTCCCGGTACTCCGCGCTCGGCTCGCTGCTCCCCGACGTGATCGTCTCCGACCTCGAGCTCGACCTCGAGCTCCGCCCCCAGCCCGTTGCGACCGCCGTTCCCGACGTCGACGCCGCTGCGTGGCGGACTTTCCGCGCCGACGTCCACGAGCTGTCCCGGGTGGTGGCGGCCTCGCTGCTGGAGCCGCTGCCGACCGAGCGGACGATCCGAGGCCAGGTGCCCGACGAGGTCTGGGACGACCTGGTCGGGCACCCGCTGGGCGCCGCGCTGGAGCGTCGCTTCACCGACGACGGCGTGCGCGGACGCGTAGCGAGCGAGGCGCTGGTCGGGACGTCCACGTCGCTGCACGATCCGTCGCTCGTGCAGAACCGCAGCTTCCTCTACCACCAGCTCGGCCGTGGGCCCGACGGCTGGCGGCTGCCGGTGGGCGGCCCGACCGTCCTCGCCGAGGCCCTGGCCCGGGCGGCGTCCGACGCCGGCGCGGAGATCGTCACCGCAGCCGGCGCCTCGGCCATCCGTGGCGACGACGACGGCGCCGAGGTGACCTGGCACCGCCACGACGAGACGCACACCGTCCGGTCGCGACACGTGCTGGGAGACGTGGCGCCGTGGGTGCAGCGGATCCTGATGGGCGACAGCGAGGACGCCGACACGAAGCCGCAGGGGTCCCAGCTCGTGCTGAACCTCCTGCTCGAGCGACTCCCCCGCTTGCGGTCCGGGGTCGACCCGAGGGTCGCGTTCGCCGGCACGCTGCCCGTCGTCTCCGGCCTCGACCGGCTCGAGGCGGCGTACGCCGACGCGGCGGCGGGCCGGCTCCCGTCGACCGTCCCGGGCCGGCTCGACTGCCCGTCCCTGGCCGACCCGCGAGTGCTCGGCGACTCCCCCGACGGCGTGCACGCCCTGACCTTCCTCGGCACCCACACCCCGGCGTCCCTCTTCGAGGGCGACCTCGAGGCCACGAAGGCCGAGGCGGTCGAGCGGGCGATGGCGGCGATCGACGAGCTGCTCGCCGAGCCGCTCGCGTCCTGCCTCGCCACCGACGCCGACGGCCGGCCGTGCGTGGCCGCGACGATCCCGCAGGAGACCGAAGCGGAGCTGGCGATGCCCGGCGGTCACCTCTTCCACGGCGACCTCGAGTGGCCGTGGGCGTCCAACCGGGCCCGGCTGGACACGCCCGCCCAGCGGTGGGGCGTGCAGACCGTCCTCGGCTCCGTCCTCGTCTGCGGCTCCGGGGCGCGGCGCGGTGGCGGCGTCTCCGGGGTCGGCGGTCACAACGCGGCGCAGGCGGTCCTCGACTCGCGGTGACGGGCCGGTAGCTCACGAGTGAACGGCCCTTCCGATGGACGTTCCGGGGCCGATCTCCCGTGGACTACTGCACCCCATCCTCGATTTCTTCGCTCACACTGCCGCTGGTAAAGTCGGCCTTGCTTCACAGCACGCGCCATTAGCTCAATTGGCAGAGCAGCTGACTCTTAATCAGCGGGTTCGGGGTTCGAGTCCCTGATGGCGTACGGATAGACACTCAGGTCCAGGCCCTCTCCCGCTTCTCGGGAGAGGGCCTGGTCCGTGATTCCGGTCGGAGTGCGCACGGATTGTGCACGGGGCCGCCAGGCCACCAGGGCGTCGGCGGCCTCTGCTGCCCTCCTACCGACGCCCTCCAAGAGATGTGAGTCCGTGTCGGCGGTGATGGCGATGGACGAATGTCCGAGCATCTTGGACACCAGAGAGATGTCCGTCCCCGAGGCCAATAAGAGCGACGCCCTTGCGTGCCGCAGGTCGTGCAGTCGTGCTGGGTCGGACACCGGAGGAAGCTACCAATCGGCCAAAGCGCCTGATTACCCGCTCGGGGTGTATCGGACACCCGTCTGCCTGAGCGAAGACGAGGTCGTGGTCGGCGTCGGCCTACGCGTTTCCCCCAATTCGCGCGGTCCTGCTGCTGACGAAGGCGATGCTCCACGAGCACTCCGAGGACTCCAGCGCCAAGATCGACGCGGCGGGCCTCGCCACTGGCCGTCTTCGGAGCACTGGTCGTAAGCCCAGTGTGGGTCTGGCCACATGCGGAGCGGGCGAACTCACGACCGTCCAGTTGCGTAAACGCTCAGCGGCATGAGCGCGCACATAGAACCACCCGGCAGAGTCACTGCCGGGGCGCGATTCCAGGTGGGCAGGCGGGTCTGACGCGATCCCTAAACACGACCCGGGTAACCACTACTCGGCCACTCTGAGCTCGTTACCGCGGCGGTGCGGACGTCGATCGCCAGCCCCTACGGGTAGCGCGGCGAGACGCGTCCGGTCTCCGTCCGGCACATCCTGTGCAAGTGGGAGGAAGCGGGAGTCTGGAAGTCTGGTGGTTGCAGCGCGGGCGTAGGACCATGATGAATCACTACTGATGGCACAGGCACCACGAGCGTGGGGAGGCCGCGTGACGGAGAGATTCTGGTATGGGGCGATAGCCCTTGCCTTGCTCGGTGCGGCGTCCGTTGCGGTAGCGCCACGAGCTGCAGTCCCAGGGGGGCGATAGGCAGTGCTTCGGTCGTGCGGCGACGATCGTGGGGACCGCGGAGGCCGACGTCCTGGTCGGAACCATGCAGTCCGACGTGATTGTTGGTGCTGGAGGGAAGGACAAGGTTTTCGGCCTGGGGGGAGACGACTTCCTGTGCGCGGGCCGCTCCGGAAGTCCGAAGGACTATTCAAAGATTCAGGGGGGCAGGGGTGACGACCACATCCTGGGGAACTCGTCCTGGTTCTTTCGAGGGGGCGGCGGGGACGACGTCATTCGAGGCGGCTACGCGACCGCCGTGCCTGGTCCCGGTGATGACGTCGTATATCTAACACAAGGTCATGTCAGATACGGGCACGCCAGAGGAGGCATCACTGTCGATCTCGAACGAAACCGGGCGTTGGGTCAAGGCCGTGACATCCTACGGGGGACGTTCGGCAGGGTTTGGGGATCTCAGTTCGACGACATACTCAAGGGTGACGACCGCAGCAACAGCCTCATCGGCCAGGACGGCAACAACGTCCTTTACGGCCGCGCCGGCAAAGACTCCCTGAATGGAAGCACCCTTGGTTATGACGTGGCCTACGGCGGCGCGGGATTCGATACTTGCTATGAATCGATCGACGAACTCCACAGTTGCACCCTGTGGGATGACTGAGGCCGAGGCGGACGGAACCTCTTCCGGCGAGCCACCGCCCCATTTCCTGGGATTCCCAGGGAGAATCGCTGTTGTCGGGGCGTGGGCGTTAGCGATCGGAGGGCCTTAGATGGCGCGGCGCGTCTTCCTTCACATCGGACCGCCCAAGACTGCCACCTCGTTCCTGCAGGGCGCGTGGCGGCGGAACCAGTCCGGGCTTCTAGAACAAGGGCTCTTGTACCCCGGGCGTGACCGGAGGGGTCACTACCACGCCGCCGCCGTCGCTTGTCAGAACCCGGGCCAGCTCCGGCGAATGCAGCCCCGTCACCGAAATTCCTGGGACCGGCTGACGAAGAAGGTCGCGGCCTTCGAGGGTGACGCATTGCTGAGCAGCGAACGCTTCGCCGCCGCGTCGCCGGAGCACGCTGCTCGCGCGCTCCGCCGACTTGAGGAAGTGGCCACCGAAGTTCATGTCATGGTGACCGCGCGAGACCTGGCTCGCCAAGTCCCATCCGGATGGCAGCAACACGTCAAGAGCGGTGGAGAACAGCCACTGGACGAGTGGTGGCGCACACTGGCCCACGACCCTCAGGCGCGATACTGGCAAAGCCAAGACCTGGTGTCGCTCCTCGATCGATGGACCCAGGGACTGCCCGAGGACCGGGCGCACATCGTCGTGCATGACCCTCCTGGTGCTCCCACGCATGTGCTCTTGGAGCGAACCTGCGTCGTGCTCGGCATCGATCCAGCCCTCGTCCAGCCCCCGCCTCGGATGAACTCGTCCCTAGGGGCCACCCATGTCGAGTTGCTGCGTCGCGTGAACGCGGCGCTGCCCCCTGACCGCCGCCGCACTGCCGTGGGTAACTTTGCTAAGGGCTTTGCAAGCCAGATGATCATTCCCGCGCGGCCCTCGCCGCCGTTCGTGCTGCCGGCACACATCCATGCGTGGTGCGTGCAACGTGCCAAGGTCATGGTGGAACAGTTGAGCGAGCACCGCTATGAGGTCGTTGGTGATCTCCGTGACCTGGTTCCCAGCGAGCAACCTCCGGAGGGGATCACTCATCAGCAGGTGTCGGATGCGGACCTGCTGGAACTAGCGGTTGCGGTGGTAGCAAGAACTTTGATGCGGCAAAAGAAGATGCGCGCCGAACTCCGGTCATTCAAGCAAAAGGATCGATGGAAACACACACGCGAACGCAACAAGAGTTGACTGCTGGGCGCACCCGGCAAGACCACCACGCTCAACGATCGGTCCGACCGTTTGGCGCTACCCGCAAAGGGCCCCGGACGCTCACTCGAGCCGTGCCGTCGCAGCCCCGCCGTCGCGGCCTTACGTTCGCAGCTCGCGGTCACCCAAGCGCTGGACGAACACGCGCTACCCAAGTAACTCGCTGACCGCGGCGATACTGACCCACGGCCTGCTTCTTCTCCCCTGATAGCGCTGACTGCCAGTCGAACTTCTTCACGATGTCAAATCCGAAGGAGTCGAGAATGAACTCCAGCGCGGAGGGGGTCGGCCAGCCGATCAGTGCTTTCCCGCCGAAGGTGTCGTCACCAGGAGCGGCGTTGCTCTCGCTCTCGACGTTTTCGGCAAACAACCGCACAACACGCTGCTTGCCTGACGCCACTGCAGTGTCCAACACGAGGTGGGTCGCACCGGTGGCCCGAATCCCTAGGAGCAGCTCGGGGTAGCGAATCGTGTGATAGAGGAACCCTAGACACAGCGCCACATCCGCTTCCACCTTGGATTGTCTGGCGTCGCGCAACACCTGGAACACGTCGCCCACCATGAACCGGTACGTGTCTGGGGACGCGCCGTAATGCTCAAGCGTCCTCTCGGCGTTCTCGACCAACTGCGGACGGGCCTCGATGCCGGTCACATGGCTCGCACCAGCGCGCAACGCTGCATAAGACCAGCGGCCGTCATGGCTGGCAATGTCGACGACCCGTCGCCCTCGCAGGAGGTCAACGTTGTCCTCAATCATCGCTCTGTGCCGCCAGTTCAGCCGACTCAACTGATTGGCGGTGCCACTAGTTTCCAGAAACCGTGGATGATCATCGAAGAACATGGGATGAATATCTCCCTGCTTGGCGAGGGCCTCGAACACTGCACCGAGTCGCGGTCGCCAGCACGCTCGTTCGTGAAGGAACCGCTTGAATCAAGATGTAACACGAGCTGGGCTCATCCACTAGTAGTTGCGCCCGTTGGGTAGACGGACTCTTGCCGTTGCGGCGTTCGATGTAGCCCATCCCGGGCCCGACGTTGCACTGGATCATCGCGTCCGCGGCACAGCAATACTCCGAGCCTACGCACATCTACCGATTGGTGGAATCCGCCTTGTGCGCTAGACGTGGGTTGACACGGTGGGGGCGGAGATCAACGTGAGCAGGCATTGCCTGGCGCGACGAGGAGCAGGCGAGGAGGGAGCGATCATGGGCACCCAAGAACCTCGGGATCAGCGGTGGCCGTACCTGAGCCGGCGGATGGTGCTCGCATTTACTGTGCGCGAGTTGGGGGCTGGGGGCGAGGCGGACCGGTGGAGGTCGGAGCTGGTCTGCTCGTTCCGCTTGGTGGCGTGGCCATCCATGCCACGTTGCTGCATACCGACGACGTACTGATCTTTCAGTACGTCGAGGGTAACCTGTCGACGACCACACGTCGTTGGTCGCCACGTGGAACTGGCGAACCGAGCAGACGACTGAGGCTCCGCTCCACTACGACGCGACATCTTCTGCACTGGCCACAATGTGTTGGCCGATGGTCGACTCTTCCTCACCGGTGGCCATGACCACACCACCGGATACCGGCAGGACGTCGCCGCCATCGACCGGTGCGACCACGACCAGTGGCGCGCACGTGGACCAAGGCGCCGCGGCTCACCAGAAGCGGTGGTACCCGCCAACGTCGGCCTGGGAAACGGGCGCGCCCTCATCTTCGGCGGGCTGGACAAGGACGGCCGACGCTCCACGACCGTCGACGAGTACAACCGAGGACGAACAGCATGCGACGCCTCCCGGTCACCGACAAGGATCCCCTGGGCAACTACCCCCGCATGCACCTGATGCCGAACGGGAGGGTACTACTGAGTGGCTGGCACCAGGAGACCGCACTTTTCAACCGGCCCGGTCCTCCTGGCGCCGGATGGGGTCCTCACAGCACGGAACTCGCTGGCAGGGGGTGAGCGCTCTGCTTCCCGGGGGGCGGCGAGTCCTCATTGTCGGGGGCGGCGACGACAGCCACGATCCCACGCGGACCGCCGAGCTCCTCAACCTGAAACAAGACGAGCCAGGTGGCGCTACACCGGGTCTCTTCGTCACGGGCGGTTGATGCACAACGTCGTCCTGCTGCCGGACGGGAAGGCACTCGCGTCGGGGGTGGCAGAACCGCAAGGTACGAGGATCCAGTATTCTTTCCCGAGATGTACAACCGGGGACCGGCGCGTGGTCGGTTATGGCGCCGCAAAGAGCCAGTCGGATGTACCACCGACAGCCTGCTTCTGCCGACGGCCGGGTCCTCTCGGCCGGTCAGACTCGCGGTTAGTTCGCCGGTACGGTGAGATTACTCGCCGCCGTACCTCTTCCGCGGAGCGCGACCTACGGTAGTAACTCGCGCGAGCGTCGCGCTGGGGGGTCGCCTACGATTCGATAGCCCGGATGCCGCGCAGATCAGCAAGGTGACGTTGATGCGCCTTCGTCGTGCACGCACGGGCTCGACACCGATCAACGCTCGGTCCCCCTGCACTTCAGTGTCGCCGGCACAACCGTGATCGCCGTGTGCCTGAGAACCGCAGCCTCGTCCCGCCGGGCTACACATGCTGTTCGCCGTGAGGGCGGGCGTCCCATCGGTTGCGCCTGGGTGCGGGTCGTGTGAAGGGCGGAGCGACGCTTTCGGATCACTGACGACGCTGCGCCTGTCGCCTGATCGGACTGGTGAGGCGCGGCGGGCAACGTAGTACGGCTGCCTGCAGCGGTTCACCGAAGCCGGGAGACTGCCGCGTCCGCGGGCCGCGTCGTAGCCGCGAAGGGCTTGTCATGTACGGCGCCGCGGTGCACTCTGTGATATGGCACCAGTTGTCGTGATGGCCGCCGGGGTTCGCGCGGGCGGGGGTCATCGCCCTCCCCGGTGGAGGTGCGCTGAGAATGCTACAATGATCTGCGCCGAGTGGTTGGACCTCTCGGTCGCGCTGTCTCGCAGCCCCGCAAACTCGTTCCCCCGCGCCGCCTTGGTCGAGCAGCTGGCCGACACCTTCGAGGGGACGGTGTCGTGGAACTGGTTGGACGCCGACGGCTCCTATGGCTTCGAGATGCGAGACCCCATCCCCGGCTTTCCCACAGACGAGGAAGCGGTCCGCTGGGTCACCGAAGGCGTGCCGCATCATCCTGTGCTGCGCTGGTATGCCTGACCCCGCACACCTACCCCATGAGCGCGGGCCGGGTTCCCCGCTCGATCGCCCCGACCGGCGTCGACGTGCTCCACGACCTGCTCGCTCACCGCAGCCTCGACCAGCAGCTCTGATCCCTACGTCTCGGCACCGGCACCTACAGAGCATTCGTCCTGTCCCGCACCGGCGAGGACTTTCCCGAGGAGCAGATGGAGGTCGCGCGTTGGATCCAGCCCCTCATCGCGATGCTCGACCGACGGTCCTGCACCGTGGCCCGAGCCGGGAACGACCTGGCCGCGCTCGACCTCACCGGCCGGGAGCTCGCCGTTCTCCAGCTGCTCCGTGAAGGACTGACCGCCGCCGCGATCGGTCACCGACTCCTGATCTCACCCCGGACCGTGCACACCCATCTGACCAACCTCTACCGCAAGCTCGGCGTCTCCGACCGGATGCAGGCCGTCCTGGGAGCTCAGGAGATCGGCCTCTTCCCTGTAGCCCAGACGAGGAACGGGGCCGGGCTTTCGCGCGGACTCAGTCGATGGGAGAGCTCGATCAGCCTGGACCCGACCAACCCGGTCACGGCTCCTTCCGTCCCAACTGATCTGGAGTGACCTCCTGTCAAGAGGCAGGGTGAGCGCCCGTCCCGAGTGATCGGGAAGGGCGCCTCGTGCTTCGTGGCCGGGCCGGGCCGGTGGTGAGCGTGTCGTTGGCGACGCGCGGTCAGGATATGCGCGGAGCGAAGTCGAACCGCAACAAGAGACCCTTGGCGCAGTCGTCGACAGGCACGCTTAGCCCGGGTCCTCCTTGACGGAGTGGCTCGGGTAGCTTACGGGGTTCCGGTTGTTGCTTGACGGTGGCTTCGGTTCTCGCCCGCCACCACGTCGTCCAAGCAGGAGAAGGCATGATCCTGACGGCCATTCCTGGATCTTCGGCGCCGCTAGGCGGCGCGCTGGTCGCAATCGCGAGACGGATACCCGGTGACGGATCAGCGCTCGCTCGCGTCGGCATGAGCGGTTCGAGTGGAGGCGAGCACCCTCCTGCGTCGCCTCGCCGGTGGCCTCGCAGCACCTGGGCGGGGTGCGCTACTCCTCGTCGTCGGCTTGCTGGGTGGACTTTCGCCGCTCCAGACGCCAGTGCATCTGGTGGGTCTCCGGGCGCCGCCACTCACGCATCCGGTACTCGAAACCCGGTAGCAGCACGAGCGGGATCGGATCAGGCGACGCCGGAGCGACCGCCCCCACCACGATCTTCGCGTCCACCGGGATGAACGGGGACTGCGCCGGGATCGGTGCGGTCACGATCACCTACCGGCCCGTGAAGGGCAGACCCACCGACGCAAGGAACCCGACCATGAAACCTATGAGCGCGCTTACCGCAGTGATCGTGCTGGTTATCGTCGAGCGGGCGCGGTTGGCCTGTTCGCTTACGGTGTTCACGAGAAGGGCTGGACCGCCGCGCTGTTTGTGACGTTCCTACTTCTCGGCACGGTCGTCGTGACACTGACCGTCATCAAGTGGCGGCCGTACGCCAGCAAGAAGCCATCCGGCCCGACAACCAACCGCCTGCCACAACTGCCCGGACCAACCCGGATGAAGCCGTCCCCACGGCCCACGAACCCGGCTGAATCCCCTGTAAACACACGGAATCCGGACCAACCCGGATCAGTCTCCGCGGCCTCTTGATCAGCGGGTTCGGGGTTCGAGTCCCTGATGGCGTACCCATTCCCAGGTCAGAGGCCCGATCACATCGCTGTGACCGGGCCTCGACTGTTGGCGGACGGCAGTTCTGACGGCGGTTCACCCGCCTAGTGCGCGTTCGACCACGCCGAGCGCGGCCACCTTGGCCGAGTCTTGGACGTGCCCGTAGGTGTCCGCCGTCAGCCGATACGCCAGCCCGGTCGCGGCCGGTGGCACTCCGGGTCTGGTCATCGGATCGCCCATGCGATCACCCGTCCCGGCGCGTGCCGAACGTGCGCAGGACGTGTTCGAGGGTGGAGGCGAGCACCTCCTGGGTGGCCTCGCGGGTAGCCTCGCGGCGTAGCCACCGCCGGGTCGCGGCGCGGTTCAGGCCGGTCCAGCACTCCAGCGCATACCGCAGCCGCGGGGAGTCCTCGGCGATGTCGGCGTGCAAGGCCGCGAGCAGCCCGACCGCGCGTCCTCTGAGGTCGGCGACGACACGTCTCACCTCCGGATCGGCGATGTCCTCACCGGGGGCGATCGTGCCGAGATAGACCGTCCGGTTCGCCTCGGACCAGTCCAGCCACCGGGATACCGAGTCTCCTACTCGCGCACGAGCGCTGCGCCCCACGGGTGGCCGCAGTTGCTCCTCCCGGCCGGCAGCGAGCCGCTCCAGCAGCGCTAGGTAGACCTCCTTGCGACCACCGAAGTAGTGGTGCACCAGCCCGCGCTGGACGCCGGCAGCGCGCGCGATGTCCTCCACCGAGACCTCCTCGTAGCCGCGTTCGGCGAACAGCGCATTGGCCGCGTCAAGCATCTGATCGCGCCGCTCCTCAGCTTTGAGTCGTCTGCGCTTCGGTGTCGTGCTCACCAGGACAGTGTGCCAGAAGTTGGCGATCCGTCAACACACTGTTAGCGTTTCGCTTGTAAGTTCAGGTGCTTCGGAAGAGCCGGGCATCAAACGTCACGGAAGTAGGACCACCAGATGCACCGCACCACCAAGATCGCCTCCAGCGCCGCCGCAGTCGTAGCGCTCTCCTCCGGGCTCATGCTGGCCGCGACGCCTGCCATGGCCGCCGTCACCGGCCCGTACACCACCGACTTCACCGGGGTGACCATCGACAAGACCGCCGAGGCGCACGTCGACGACCTGGCGGATGACCGGTGGCTACGACGCCGCGATCACCGACGGCGCGCCGACCCGGCGCTGCGGATCAGCAACGCGGTCACGTCCGGCAGCTTCGGCGACCAGCTGTTCAGCCCCACGCTCGACGTCCCGGCCACCGAGACCGGGCCGGCGCGCACGTTCACCGCGTCCTTCGTGCTCGAGCCGGTCCAGCTTCAGGCCGGGCCTGCGGGTGACGGTCAGCCCCGACAACGGCCAGGGCGGCCGGGGCGGCTTCCTCGCGATCGAGCACACGAACGCCGGCATCAACCTGGTCAGCCAGGGGTCGTACTTCGACGAGGCGGGCGACACTCCGATTGGGCGGTCACGACGGTGGCCACCGGGCTCGACCCGAGCAAGCCGCACACCGTGAAGCTCAAGCTCGTCAAGAAGCCGAACACGAAGAAGTCGACCAACAACGACGTCTTCTCGGTGCAGGTGGACGGCAAGCCGGTCAAGAACACCACGTTCGAGGCCTACTACGAGGCAACCGGCGAGGCCGAACTACAAGACCGACACGCTGATGTTCCGCCTCAGCGGCACCGCGCATGCCGCAGTTCCTCGACGCCGCGGGTCTGCTGATCGACGACGTCACCATCGCGACCTCCTGACCCAGCGCAGCACTTGCGACGCGCCTTCCGCGTCGCAACACCAAGGGCATCACCGGCAGCCCGTCCCGCTTCGGCGGGGCGGGCCGCCGCCTGACCTCGATCCGCCCGTCAACAACACCTACCGGCCCGTGAAGGGCAGACCCACCGACGCAAGGAACCCGACCATGAAGCCCATGAGCGCGCTTACCGCAGTGATCGTGCTGGTCATCGTCGAGGCGGGCGCGGTTGGCCTGTTCGCTTACGGCGTTCACGAGAAGGGCTGGACCGCCACGCTGTTTGTGACGTTCCTACTTTTCGGCATGTTCGTCGTGACACTGACCGTCATCAAGTGGTGGCCGTACGCCAGCAAGAAGCCATCCGGCCCGACAACCAACCGCCTGCCACAACTGCCCGGACCAACCCGGATGAAGCCGTCCCCACGGCCCACGAACCCGGCTGAATCCCCTGTAAACACAGGGAATCCGGACCAACCCGGATCAGTCTCCGCGGCCTCTTGATCAGCGGATTCGGGGTTCGAGTCCCTGATGGCGTACACGTTCCCCAGGTCAGAGGCCCAATCACATCCCTGTGACCCGCCTCGACCGTTAGCGGACGGCAGTTCTGACGGCGGTTCACCCGCCTGGCGGTTCGACCACGCCGAGCGCGGCCACCTTGGCCGAGTCCTGGACGTGTCCGTAGCAGGGTGCGCCTCGACCACTGTGCTTCGGGGCGCTTCGCCGGACTCGGTTCAGTCCAGGTGCACTTGCACAGGAAGCCACCTCGAATGACGACCGAGACGCCGGCGAGCAGGCCCGGCAGGCGGAACGCTCATCCTCCGTGACAGGGATCCGCGCTGCGGGGGTGGAGCCTGTGACGACGCTCAGCAGAGGCTGACCGTGCTCAACGCAGCGCGAACGGGCCTGGCCCTTCGGTCCATTGCGCGCCGGTCTGGTCGCGGTAGGCGTCGACCGCTTCCCTGATCGTTTCGAAGAAGTGGTCCGGGTCGATGGTGTCGGTGAGCTTGTAGCGGTCGATCTTCTGGTGGACGGGGGTCTTGAGCTCGGCGAACACCAGGCTGATCCCCTCGGCGTTCAGCTGGAGGTCGAGATCGTCCAGGAGGTCAGCCGCCGTGGTGTCGACATCGGTGATCGGCTCGGCTGCCACCACGATCCACCGCGGGCGAGGCTCGGTCATCGCCAGATGCCGGACCTGGTCACGGAACGTGCGCGCATTGGCAAAGAACAGCGGGGCGTCGAACCGGTAGATGACCAGACCCGGCAGGTGGTGAGTGCTTGGGGTGTACTGGGAGTCGTGAAATCCGGCCATGCCTTCGACACGCCCAAGCACCGCCTGATGCGGCCGCCAGGCTCGCCTGAACACGTTCAGGATCGAGAGCCCGACCGCGATCCCGATCCCGGGGAGGACGCCGAGAAAGGCAACGCCGAGGAACGCTGTCAGCGCCAGCAGGAAGTCCGAGGTCCGCTGCCGCCGCAGCCGCCGCAGCCCAGGGAGGTCAGCAAGAGACATCGACGCCGCGATCACGACGGCGGCGAGCGTGGGCTGCGGCAGGTCACGCAGCAGACCTGGCGCAAAGAGCAGCAGGAGGAGGATGGTCGCTGCCCCCACCAGACCGGTCACCTGACTCTTGGAGCCGTTCTGTGCGGCCACCGCCGTACGTGACCCACTCGTGCTGACCGGGAACCCCTGGAAGAAGCCCGCCGCGATGTTCGCTGCCCCCACGCCGATCATCTCCCGGTCACCGTCGACCTCCGCCCCACTGCGGGCGGCGAACACCGACGCCGTCGAGATGGTGTCGGTCAACGACACCAACGCGATTCCCAGCGCCCCGACGGCAAGCAGAGCAAGGTCGCCGAGTGGAACCGTGGGAAACGTGAACGGTGGAACGCCCTCCGGCATCGGCCCGACCACCGTCACGCCGCGGTCCTGCAGGTCGAACAGGTTCACCGCCGCGATTGCGAGCACACAAGCAACCAGCACGCCCGGAACGCGAGGGAGCACGCGCTGGAAGCCCAGGATCAGCAGCAGGCTCGCTACGCCGACCGCCAGCGCTGCCGCCACCGTGTCTGCGTCGACAAGGCCCTGCGCGAACTCGGCCGCCTCCTCGATCAGGCTGTCGGCGTCGACCGAGAAGCCGAAGAGCTTCGGCAGCTGGCCGACCACGATGGTCAGCGCCAAGCCGTTCATGTACCCGATCTGCGTCGGCTTGGACAGGAGCTCAGCCACGAACCCGAGCTTGAAGACTCCGGCGAGCACCGTGATCGCGCCCACCATCAGTGCCAACACCGAGGCATAGGCCACAGCTCGGTTGGGATCTCCCCCGGCGGCAGCCAGCGGGATGATGGTCGCCGCGATCATCGGTCCCAGCGCCGAGTCGGGGCCGAGCACCAGGACCCGGGACGGCCCGAAGGCCGCGTAGCCGATGAGACACAAGATGGTGGTGTAGAGCCCGGTGATCGGCGGTAGACCCGCCAGCTCGGCGTACGCCATCCCCTGCGGCACGAGCAGCGCGGTCAGGACCAAGCCGGCCACCAGGTCATGGCGCAGCCATCCGGGCTTGTACGACCGCAGGGTCGCGATGCCCGGCACGACGCGCGCGATCAGCGGCTCGGCGCGCGTCGCGGCATCTGGCACGGATCACATCGTTACGTGAATGAGCGCTGCCGTCACCTGCTAGGCCCACTCGTAGTGCTGCTCGGGTTTGACAGTCGGGAGATTGCGAGCTGCGCGGGCGACATGCTTCGATCCGGTTGGGCGGACGACAGCTGGTCCGCGGGCCAGGAAGAGACATCATCAACCCTCTTGCAGGGGACCGACACAGCCGGCGGACTACCACCCAACTGCGAGCAATGACTTCGCGTCGACCCCGCGCGCTCGGCAATCGGACTCTGTATCCGATCACCACTTCGCGGGGTGCACGCTCATAGCCGCATAGCGTGCGGGAAGCTCGACCCTGCCGAGGTGAGTACGAGTGCGGACGTGCCCGGCCCCGGCCTCGCGGTTAGATGCATCCATGATGCTCTTACTGCTGCGGAACCCGCCCGCCCGCGTTGCCCGGGCTGGGATGCTATTCGGCATCACGATGTTGGTCTTCATCGCCTACGCCTTGCCGTTCTTCGGCCTCTTTGCCTCTCTGGGTCTTCCCTTCGTGACGCACAGCTCGCGCCGTTACCTGTGGCCCCGGGCGTCCGACGCCTCATCTAAGGCCTGGTCCGTCTTGGCCTGGGTGGGACTGTGGCTGCCCGCCCTGCTCAGCTTCTTCACCCCGGTGTTCGCCGGGTCTGAGGAGGGCGGTGGGGTGGAGGCATCGACACTGTGGCTGGTCATGCCGCTTTGCGCCCCGGACAGTCTCAATGCCTTGTTGCTTCCGGCTGCGGCGGCCGCGGTGACCTGCCTCGCAGGTCTGTCAGGCGCTGTCGCTACCCGACGCGGATGGCTGTGGGTAGCCGCCGCATGGCTCGCACCCTGGGTACATCAGCTGGTCTTCGCCCAGATCCCCCACGAGTTCTTCTGCTAGCCGCACTGGTCCGGGCGCATGGACCCTGGAGGAAGCTCGGACCCCCGAGCCCTTGCCGCACCTCGCTCACGATGACGCAACTGCACTCACATGAGCGGACCTTCGAGGTCGAGGGTCACACCCCTTGCCAAAGGGCCCGCTGGCCGCATCCCTGCCAGCGCGGTCGTACGCCACGTCGACTACGTCGTTGACGGCGACTCCATCCGCCTCGACGGCGGTCGCTACGTCCGGTTCATCGGCATCTTGACCCCCGAAGTCGGCGAATGCGGCTACCGCAAGGCCAAGAGGAAGCCCGACCAGTGGGTCGGCGACACCGCCGGCGGAGTCGATCGACATCGATGAGCGACCACCGTCTCCCGATCTCCACGTCCTCACCTCATCGTCGCCAAGTCTGGGGACGGCGACCCGACGACCGTGGTACGACCGGCGACGGATCGTCCGCAGCCGGAGACACGGCAGGATCGAGATGTCCCACTCACCTCATCGGCACGACGTCGTTGTGGTTGGCGCACGCTGCGCCGGCGCTGCCACGGCGCGCCTGCTCGCAGCTCGCGGGTACGACGTTGTGCTCGTCGACCGCGCCACCATGCCGAGCGACACGCTTTCTACCCACGGCCTGGCCCGCGGTGGCGTGGTCCAGCTCAACCGCTGGGGACTGCTCGACCGGCTGGTGGCCGACGGCGCTCCACCGATCCACACCGTCGCCTTCGCGACCCCTGGCGGAACTGTCCGCCGGGCCGTGAAGGACCGAGCGGGCGTCGACTTCCTGCTCGCGCCCCGACGGCACCGGATCGACGCGCTGCTGGTCGAGGAGGCTCGCACCGCTGGTGCCCACGTCCGCCTCGGGACCACCGCCGGCGCCCTGCTCCGTGACAACCGTGGCCGAGTGATCGGCGTCGAGGTCGCCGCCAGGGGCGGCTCGCCGACGCCGCTCCTCGCACGCCACGTGGTCGGTGCCGACGGCTTGCGCTCGGCCATGGCACCCGCCTTCGGGGCGCGCACCCTGCGAACGTTCCGTACCGGCGCCACCGTCTTCTACACCTACGTCGACCAGGTGCCGTGGGACGCCTTCGAGTTCCACGTGTCCGACCACGCTTTCGCCGGGGTCTTCCCCACCCACGACAGCCAGGCCTGCGTGTGGCTCTCCCGGCCCGGCGAGCGGTACGAGGCGGTCCGCCGCGCCCCGGGCGCCGATCGAGCTCGGGCGTGGCAGGACATCCTCGAAGCGGCCGCGCCCGACCTCGGCCGGCGCCTCCGCGAGGGGCGGATCACCTCACCCGTGCGCGGCTGCATCGACCCACCCAACTACGTACGTGAGGCTTGGGGGGACGGCTGGTCCCTGGTGGGCGACGCCGGGTACCACCGAGACCCCATCACCGGTCACGGGATGACCGATGCGTTCCGCGACGCCGAGCTGCTCGCCGACGCCCTCGACCTCACCCTGCGTGGCGACCTTCCCGAGGCCGTGGCGCTGGCGGCGTACCAGAAGAGCCGAGACCAGGCAGTGGCCGACATCTTCCGGCTGACGCGGGAGCTCGCCCGGTTCCCGCGACTCGACCGCTTCGTTCAGCTCGAGATCGAGCTGGCCGAAGTCCTCGATCGGGAGGCGACGTTCCTCGCCTCACGCCCGGCACCCGCCGGGGCCCTCGCGACCGCGGTCGCGTGACCACCGCATCACCACCCAGAAGGAGCACCACCCATGAGCACCACCCAGATCGACAAGCCCACCATCCCGGCGCCGCGCAACGGCGTCGACGTGCCCACCCTGTTCGCGACGCTCGACGCCGTTCGCGCGCAGCCGGAGCTGGCAAAGTTCCAGTTCCGGGCCACCACGTCCTGGATCTCGGGCACCCACAACGCCACCACCATCTCCGACTTCCATGGAGCCGGTGGCGAGCAGGAGCACCTCCAGGCCACGGTCATCGAGGCCGACCACCCGGCCGTGCTCGTCGGTGAGGACCACGCCCCGACCCCCGCCGAGCACCTGCTTCAGGCACTCGGCAGTTGCCTGATGAGCGGGCTGGCCAACATCGCCTCGGCTCGGGGGATCGACCTTTCGGGGGTCTCCGCCCGCATCGAGGGCGACATCGACCTGCTCGGCATCCTCGGCCTCGACGACTCGGTCCGGAACGGCTACCAGGGCATCACCGTCACCTTCGAGGTGTCCGGCGATGCCAACGCCGCGAAGCTGGAACAGCTGGTCGGACAGGCCGTCGCGCGCTCGGCGGTGTATGACGTCGTCACCAACGGCGTGCCAGTCCGCGTCCGTGCTCTCGGACGTTCAGTGAAAGCCTGATCGCCACCGCCCGCTGACGCGGGTGACAAGAGCAAGGGCCCCCACCGCGACCGCGGCGGGGGCCCTGTCCTTTCGGTGATCGTCGCCCCGGCGATCTCCACCCGCGGCTTCACGAAGAGAACCCCCGCCGCTCTTTCGCCGGACGCGTGTCTGCTCGCGCCGGATCGCCTCTGGAGACGGCCGAGATCCTGTGGCCGGCCGGCGACCCGTGGCTTGGGTCAGGACAGCACGAGGTCGACCACGAGGGCGGCCAAGGCACCGATCCCCACCGCCAGGGCGAGGCTCCCGGTCCGGCGCACGACTAGGCCGGCGACTCCGATGCCGCCGACCATGACCAGCGCAGCGACCAGGTCGGAGCCGCGGACGGCGCCGACCAGCCCCACCGCCACCAGTGATGCCAGCACGGCAGGGGCCAGGAACTGCAGGGAGTCCCGAAAGGTATCGGGCAGGCGCTCGGCCGGCACCACGACGATGAACAAGATCCGCAGCAGCCAGCAAGCCACGGCCAGCAGCAACGTGGCGGCGAAGGCGGTCACGACCGGTCCCGGCGGTGAGTGAGCACAGCCGCCAACACGCCCGCGATCGTGCCGGTCAGCACGGCCAGAGCCGGGGCGACAACGGCGGCGAGGGCTGCGACGGAGCCCCCCACCAGGGCCGCGGCGACGGATGGTCGGTCGATCAGGCGCGGCACGAGCATGGCGAGGAACATCGCCGCGCCGACCAGCACCAGATGCGGCAGGTCGGGCAGCAAGGGCGCGACGGCAAGGCCCGAGCCGACCGACGTCAGCCAGACCGCGAGCAGCGAGACTCCCATCCAGCCCCAGTAGCGACGGAACGCTGCCCCATCGTGCGCCGGTCGGGTCACCGCGGAGAGGTAGGTCTGGTCGAGGAGGAAGGCGGGCCCCAGCCAACGGAACCAGGCCGGCTGCCCCCGGAAGCGACCCTCCAGCGCAGCGCCGTACAGCAACAGGCGCGCGCTCACCACGACGCCGGCTACAACGGCGGCGGCGATGCCACCCCCCGCCTGCACCGTGGTCGCGGTGGCGAGCTGTGCACTGCCCGCGTAGACGGCGGCGGCGCCGGTGAGTACGGCAGCGGGGTGCTCACCGTACGCCGAGAGCGTGACGCCGAGGGAGATTCCGAACGGTACGACCCCAGAGCTGACGACACCCACATCGCGCAGTGCGTCACGTCGAGGTGAGGGAACGCCACTCGCCCCGAGAGGACTGGGGCGCAGCGCGGTGCTGGTCATGGTGTCCACGGTGCCTGAGCATCGCTCCCCACACATGACGACGAGGTCGCGATCGCGTGGAGGAACCGTGGAGCGCGTGGGAGCATGTCGGCGTGGTGCTGCTACTCGACGGACGCCTCGAGCTCGACGAGATCCTGTTCGAGTTGCGCGGGCCGGAGGGCGCCGTCCCGTTGGAGCCACAGGCCTTCGACGTGCTGGTGCACCTGGTGCGGAGCCACGATCGCGTGGTGTCCAAGGAGGAGCTGATGGATACGGTCTGGGGCGGCCGCTTCGTCAGCGAGACTGCGGTCACCAGCCGGATCAAGCAGATCCGGCGCGCACTTGGCGACGACGGTGCGGCACAGCGGCTGGTCCGCACGGTGCACGGCCGCGGTTACCGGTTCGTCGGCGACGTGGCCGATCACCAGGCCGCGACTACGCCACTCGCCTCCCCGCCGGTGGCCGACGCCGAGGCGCCGGTCCGCTACACGCTCAGCGACGGCCTGCACATCGCCTACCAGGTCACCGGCGGTGGGCAGCCCGACATCGTGCTGATCCCGGGGTTCGTCTCCCACCTCGAGCTCGATTGGGAGGATCCGCGCCACGCCCTGTTCCTGGAGCGCCTCGGAAGTATGGGGCGGCTGATCCGCTTCGACAAGCGCGGCACCGGCATGTCCGACCGTCCCTCCGGCATTCCCGACCTCGAGACTCGCATGCACGACGTGCTCGCGGTGATGGACGCCGTCGGCTCCCTGCGCGCGGTCGTCATCGGCTACAGCGAGGGCGGCCCGATGGCCATCCTGCTCTCGGCGATGCACCCCTCACGCGTGGCGTCGCTGGTGCTCTACGGCAGCTACGCGCGACGTACGTGGGCTCCCGACTACCCCTACCCCAAGACGGCCGAGGAACGCGCGGCATACACGGACAAGCTCGTCTCGGGCTGGGACTGGGAGGCCGACATGCGGATGCGTACCCCGTCCGCAGACGCGGCCATGCAGAGGTGGTGGGCGCGCCGGATGCGCGCCGCCGCGACCCCCGGGACGGTTCGGGCGCTGATGAACATGAACGACTCCGTCGACGTGCGAGAGGTCCTCCCGTCCGTCCGGGTGCCGACGCTCGTCGTGCACCGGAACCAGGACGCCCTTTTCTCCCTCGAAGAGGCCCGGTACCTCGCCGACCGGATCCCAGGTGCGACCCTGCATGTGCTCGACGGCGCCGACCACTTCGTCGCAGGCGATCCCGAACAGATCATCGATGCGATAGAGCCGTTCGTGGCAGCCCACCCCGGCGCTCGGGAACGCACCATCCTCGTTGCCGTGGCAGTGCCTAGTGGGCCCGACGCCGACGACGTCGTCACCGCGCTGGTCGCGACGGGCGGCCGCCGCCGGGTGACGGCCACCGGGGACCCTGTCCTGCTCTTCGACGGTCCAGCAACGGCCGTCCGCGAGGCGTACGCCGCACTGGCCGGGCGGCGCGCCTCGGTCGGCGTCTCGATCGCCGAGGTACCGGCCGAAGGCCTTGCAGCGCGCGGGCCTGGCGTCGACGTGGCCGTTGGGCTGGCCCACGGCGCCGGCCAGGGCGAGGTCCTGGTGTCCGCGGGGGTCGGCCTGCTGCTGCCCGCCTCCGGCATCGCGCTCGCTGAGACGCCCGACCCCTCGGTGCTGGTCGTCGAGTCCCTCTGAGATTCATGCCCGGGATCGACAAAGCCGCAGGTCATCCCTGTAGGAGCACCCCCGCCAGCACCGCTACCGCCGGGCCGACCGAGTCAACCCCGACGTGTGCTGACTTGCTCCAGCATGTCGCGGGATCCCGGCCGGACACCGTCCGTAACGATTGCCGGACGGCAAGGGATGACCGTTGGAGAAGAACAGACTTGCGGGAGGACGTGAGGTCGTGGGGTCGTGAGCCAGCGATTCGCCAATGGGCTGGCCTGGTCGCTCTTCGGGTTCTTCATGCTCACCTTCGCTGCCGCGTGCGCTCTGGTCCTGCACGGCGGCGGCACCAGCGATGACGTTGTCCTAGTCCTGGCGTCCGGTTACGCGGTGGCCGGCGCGTTGGTGGCTTCGCGGGAACCGGCCAACGCCGTCGGTTGGCTCATGCTCGCCATCGCCGTCGGGTTCGGTCTATCGAACCTCACCTATGCCTATGCGAGGGATCCTGATCTTCCCGGCGCTGTGGCGGCGGCCTGGTTCGCCAGCTGGTCCTTCTATGTGCCCATCTACCTGGCGACGATGCTGCTTCCCCTGCTGTTTCCGACTGGTCGGCTGCCTTCGCCTAGGTGGCGGCTAGCCCTTGCCGTGATGATCGCCGCCCTCGCCCTGAGCATCGTGGGGGCGAGCCTGGCTGAGGGGTCCCTCGACGTTGAGGCACCCGCCCCGATCGCGAACCCGCTCGGTCTCGGCGGCGCTCTCGGCAACGTCGTCACAGCCGTCTCGGTCTCGGGGGGCTTCCTGGCGCTGAGCGGGATCGTGCTCGGCGCTGTCGCGCTCGTGGTCCGGCTCCGGGGATCGCGCGGACGTGAGCGCCAGCAGTTGAAGATGCTGACGTACGTCGTCGTCGTGCTGCTTGTCGACATCCTGGTGTTCGTGGTGGGTGGGACGCTCTCCGATCCGGCTCTCTCCTGGGTGGGGAACTTCGGATGGGTGATTGGAACCCTGCTGATCAGCCTCGGCGTCCCCCTCGCGATCGGTATCGCGATCCTGCGCCACCGGCTCTACGACATTGACGTGGTGATAAACCGGACGCTGGTCTACGGGGTGTTGACCGTCACCCTCGCAGGTCTCTACCTCGGGCTGTTCTTCCTCCTCGAACGACTCGTGCTGCGTCCGGTTACCAGCGACTCAGACCTGGCGGTCGCAGCGTCGACGTTGGCGGTAGCGGCGCTGTCCCGCCCCGCGCGCACGCGAATCCAGACCGCGGTGGATCGGCGGTTCTACCGGCAGCGCTACGACGCCCGGCGGACGCTGGACAGGTTCGCCGTGCGCCTGCGCGACGAACTCGACCTGGAGGCAGTGGCCGCGGACCTCCAGCGGATCACGCAGGAGACGTTCCAGCCGATCCATGTTTCGCTGTGGCAGCGCGAGGACGCACGGTCCCCGCTTCCGGGCCCCCAACGAGGTCACCCTGGCGACGGGGAGCGCCTCCACGCTCATGGTTCAGCATCCCCGCCCGTCAAGCGAGGTAGCGCCGCGCCTATCCCCCAGTACACGCCGTCTCCCCCGCTAGCGCCGGTCCAGGTGAGACCGGCTGGCACGCTCAGATCCTGACTTCCGGTACTCAGCGGGTTCGGGGTTCGAGTCCCTGATGGCGAACACATCACGAATCGCAGGCCACTTCTGGTCGACCAGGACGGGCCTCGGGCCTCGGCCCGCCGGCGCCGGGCTCCACCACACGTGGGCGGCGAGCATGAACGCGGCGGCGCCGGTGTAGACGAGGTGCAGCAGCCACACCGGGCCGGGCGGCAGGCTGACGACGTACACCGTGTGCACGGCGTTGCCGAGGTTGGTCAGGCCGAGGTGGCCCCGGCTGTAGGACGACAGGTCGCGGGTCCGGGCCGCCCGCACCAGCATCGGCAGAGTGCTGCCGGCGAACACCAGGGTGGAGACGACGCCTGCGACGGTGGCGGCGTTCATCCCCGACGCCGGCGGCGGCGTCGCCGCCGGCCCGAGCTGGCGAGCTCGACGTGTCCGAGGCGAGCCTGTCTGGCGTACTCGGCCTCACGCTGACGCGCGAGCTCGAGGACGGCGAAGGTGTCGGTGGGCATCATGGTTGCCTCCAGGGGTCGAGGCCTCGGCGAGGCCGTTGCGGCGACCTTCACACCAGGCCCTGCCACCTGGCTGCCATCGCGCTGTCAGGTGCCTGTCGCCCGGCTCAGCAGGGCGACGACCTCCTCCCCCGCGGCGTCCAGGTCCCGCGCGGCGCCGTCGCGCCAGGCCGCATCCAGCTCTCGAGGTGACAGCGTTTCCCGTGCGCGAGCCATGGCGGCATCCAGCCGCGCGGCCTCGACGCCGTACGGCGGCCGGTCGGGCGTCTGGGTGGTCGTCGTCGCCACGAGCTCGACGACCGCCCGGTGGGCGTCGAGCCGGTCGAGCAGCGAGACGACGTTGCGCAGGCAGGTGATGAAGAGGTTCTCGTTGCCCGAGCCGAGCCAGAAGCGCACCGCCTCCGCGGTCCGGCTCAGGGTCTCGGCGTCCAAGGCTCCCTCCCTGGCGAGCAGGGCGGTCTCGGCGGACATCGTGACCCCCAGCACGAGCCGGTTGCCCGTTGCGGCGGCCAGCTCACGGGCCTCCGCGAACAGGCGGAAGGCGTGCGGCGGATCGGCCGTGGACACCGCCTCCGCCTCGGAGTAGAGGGCCAGCGCCCGGACCATCGGGTTGTCGACCCGGCTCTCGTGAGCGCGCAGCAGCGCGATCTCGTCGGCAACGGGTCGCTCGTCGTACGCGCGGGCCAGGAGCCGTCCGGTCACCGCCAGGACGATCGCGTTCCCGTCCCCCGCGGCCGTGGCCTGCCGCATCGCCAGCTCGGCCAGCTCCCAGGCCCTGTCGAGATCGCCGACCGCGAGGGCCGCATCTGCCGCGGCCTGGAGCGCCAGATAGGCAGCCGGGGCCTCCGGGCCGCCGGCCAGCTCGATCGCGCGGTCCGCGTGCTCCCTCGCCCGGTCCTGGTCGCCGGCCATCCACCAGTACGACGACGCGACCGCGAGCACCTGCGGGGTGACGGCTCCGGGGTGACCCGACTCCACCAGCCGACGCCCCCAGCCCATGACGTCGGCGCGGACCCGTAGGTAGGCCCAGGGGTACAGGTCGGGGACGATCCGGGCCGCCTGCTCGACCTGGCCGGTCTCGATCGCCCACGCCACCGCCCGGGCGAGCTCGGGCAGCAGCGTCTCGATCCGCCCCACCCACCAGCCCGCGTCGGGGCTGGACATCCCGTCGTGCGCCGCGGCGGCCGTCTCCGCGGCCCACGTCGCGTGGGCGAGCCCGGTAGCTGCTCGCTCGGCGTCGTCCTGCAGGTTCCGGGCGAAGGCACGGACGGTCTCGAGCATCCGGTAACCACCCTCCGTCGACGCCGGCCGCACGAGCAGTGAGCGCTCCACGAGACCCAGCACGTGCTCGGTCGAGTCGGGCCCGAGCACGGCCTCCGCCGCGTCCAGGTCGAAGGGGCCGGCGAAGACCGAGAGCCGTCTGAGCGCGCGTCGCTGGTCCTCGTCGAGGAGGTCGTAGGACCAGTCGATCGTGTCGACGAGGGTCTGATGACGGGCCGGCCCGCGCCGGTGGTGGGAGCGCAGCAGGTCAAGCCGCTGGGCGAGGCGGTCGCGCAGCGTCGCCAGGCTGACCACACCTACGCGGCTGGCGGCGAGCTCGATCGCGAGGGGCAGCCCGTCGAGCTGACGCACGAGCGCGGCGACCTCCTGGACCACGTCCGGAGTGGCCTCGAGGTCGGGGGCCGAGGCGTGCGCCCGCGCGAGGAACAGCGCCACCGACGGCACGTCGGCGTCGGCGGCCCCGGCGGGGGGCAGCCGGAGGGGCGCCAGGGGGTAGACCTGCTCGACCGGGAGCCCGAGCCGCTCGCGGCTGGTGGCCAGCATCCGGACGCCCGCGCCGGCCGCAGCGATCCCGCTCACCAGGTCGGCCACGGCGGCCAGGACGTGCTCGCAGTTGTCCAGCACGAGCAACCCGGTCGCCGTCTCGAGCCGGCGGTGCAGCGCAGCATCGGGTCGACCGCCCGGGAAGACCTGCACTCCCAGCGCCGTGGCGACGATCGCGCGCACCCCCGCCTCGGTCGAGACACTGGCCAGGTCCGTCCACCAGGCAGTCGGCTCGGTGCCGGCGACGGCGCGAGCCAGGGCGGTCTTTCCCACGCCACCCGGACCGATCAGGGTGACGCAGCGGTGATGGGCGGTGAGGGCGCTCACCTGCCGGACGTCGTCGTCCCGGCCGATGAGCGCGCCGGCCGGACCACCGAGGACGTCCGTGGTCGGGACCTCCGACCGGGCACCGGTCGTGACGCGACTGTCCGGTTCGGGGTCCGGCGTCCGCTCGAGGATCCTGCGTTGGGCCTCCTCGAGCTCTGGCGACGGGTCCAGGCCCAGCTCTTCCGCCAGGGCCTTGCGGTGGATCGTGTACACCGCCAAGGCGTCGGCCGAGGCGCCGAGCCGGTGCAGCGCTCGCATCAGCAGCAGGGACGGGCGGTCGCGCAGCGGTTGTTCGGCGACGAGCTCGCGCAGCTCGTCGACCGTCTCCCGGGCGCGCCCCAGGGCGAGGAGCACCTCGGCGCGCTCCTCACGGGCAGCCAGCCGCCCCTCCTCCAGGCGAAGCGCCTCCCCGTGAGCGACATCGGCCGACAGGCCCGCCCAGGCCGGTCCACGCCACAGCGCCAGGATCTCGTCGTACGCCTCCAGCTTGCGGTCCTCGAGGGTGCGCGCCCGCGCCAGGCCGGCGGTGAACCGGTCGGCGTCCACGCCCACCCCGGTCAGGTCGATCCGGTACCCGCCGGCGGTGCGTTCGATGCGGGCGCCTTCCGAGCCGAGTGCGCGACGAGCCCGGCCGACGGTCGTGTGGAGCGCCGCGCGCGCATCGCTGGGAGGCTCCTCGCCCCACACGTCGTCGACGAGTCGGTCGTCGCTGACTGCCCGCCCACGGGCGATCAGCAGGGACGCCAGGAGCCGACCCGGGCGACCGGCTGGGAAGGGGAGCGTGCGACCGTCGATGCGGAGGAGGGGGTCCCCCAGGACGTCGACGTCCATCTCGGTCACCTCCCCGGCCATGCACCAGGATCTCGACCCCTGCCCGGGAGTGTCCACAGCATTGTCAGCCACACGTCAGGGGTCTGTCAGCGCGCCCTCCGAGGCTTGGCGCAAACCTCGATCCGCACCACCCATCGGAGATCCCATGACCATCGACACGTCCACCACCACGCTCGACCGGACCGAGGAGGCGACGACGGCCCTCGCGGACCGCGTGTTCGCCTCGCTGCTCGGTGCCCTCGACGTCCTCACCATCCACATCGGTGACCAGCTCGGCCTCTACGACGTGCTGCACCGTCGCGGACCGCTCGACGTCGCCGAGGTGGCCGCGGCGAGCGGCACCCACCCCCGGTACGCCCGCGAGTGGCTCGAGCAGCAGGCCGTCGCCGGGCTCATCGACGTGCTCGACCCGGCGCTCCCCGCCGACGAGCGGCGCTACGCGCTGAGCGACGCCCACGCGGCGGTCCTCTGCGACCCCGACAGCCTGGCGTACACGACGCCCTTCGCACGGATGGTGGCCGCGGCCGCGGTGCAGCTGCCGACGCTGCTCGAGGCCTACCGCACCGGCCGCGGAGTCGGCTGGGACGAGTTCGGCGAGCTGATGCGCACCGCGCAGGCGGACGCGAACCGGCCGCTGTTCCTGCAGGTGCTCGGTTCCGAATGGCTGCCGTCGGTGCCGGGGCTCGACGCCGTGCTTCGCGCGGGGGGTCGGGTCGCCGACATCGGGTGCGGCGACGGCTGGTCCTCGATCGGGATCGCCCGGGCCTACCCGACCGCCACGGTCCACGGGTACGACGTCGACGCCGACTCCATCGAGGCGGCCCGCCGCCACGCCGCCGCCGAGGGGCTCGCCGACCGGGTCACGTTCACCCTGGTCGATGCCGGGAGCGTGCCGACGTCCGGTGAGTACGACCTGGTCACGGCGTTCGAGTGCATCCACGACCTGCCCGACCCGGTCGCGGTGCTCGCCTCCGCGCGCCGGATGGCGAAACCGGGCGGGACCGTGCTCGTCATGGACGAGCGCGTGCCCGAGGCCTTCACCGGCCCCGGCGACCCGGTCGAGCAGCTCATGTACGGCATCTCGATGCTGATCTGCCTCCCCGACGGGCTGTCCCACGACGGCTCCGTCGGCACCGGCACCGTCATGCGCCCGGACACGCTGCGGCGCTACGCCCACGACGCCGGCTTCGCCGACCTCGAGGTGCTGCCCATCGAGCACGACATGTTCCGCTTCTACCGGCTGGTCGGCTGAGCCCGCCCGACGATCCCGGCAGGGCGCCGACGCCACGACGTCGGCGCCCTGTCGCAGGCGGGAACGAGATCGTCCTCGCTACGATGCCCGACATGGCGTCGGCCGCACCACTGCGACCGCCAGGACGGATCCACATCATCGGGGCGGGACCGGTCGGGCTCTTCCTCGCTGCGCTCCTGCAAGGGTCCGAGGGACAGCAGATCCGCCTGTACGAACGCCGCGCGGCGTACACCCGGACCCGGATGGTCTCCCTCGCGAAGTACCTCGTCGCCGACTCGGTGGAGAGCTACAAGGAAGACCCCGTCGACGGCCAGGACGTGGAGGCGATCTTCGACCCGGTCGAGCTGCACACCCGGCTCGCCTACCGGCGGACGGTCGCCCCCGACCTGCGCGACCTCCTGGAGGAGTGGACCCGCGGCTTCGTCCAGCTGAACGTCGTCGAGAACCGGCTGGCGGAGCTGATCGAGTCGCGCGGCACCGGCACGGTCGAGCGGGTCTCCCGCACCGTGGCCCGCGACGAGGCCCTGGACCTGCTGGAGCCCGACGACATCCTCGTCGACTGCAGCGGCACCCGGGCCCTCGTGCGCGACCTGCTGCTGCCCGGGGCCGACCTCGACGCGCCGGGCCGCAACACTCAGCTCTTCCACCTCGAGTACTCCCTCGTGGTCACCTTCCTCTACGGGCAGCACTACGAGTGCAACGAGTACTGCAAGTACTACAAGAACGTCGAGAGCGCCGGCTACAAGTTCATCCCGGCGGTCCACCGCACCTGCTACGACGACGGCACCACGCACGTCACCGGCATCGTCAGCATCAGCCGCGAGGAGTTCGAGGCGATGCCGCCGAGGTTCGACGGCGCGTGGCTGCGCGAGCACTTCCCCGATGCCGCCGCGTCGATGGACCGGTTCATCGAGAAGGTCAAGCTCGAGACGAACGGCGAGCTCGTCGGCGACCTCGAGATCACCCGCATCCCGCTCGACGTCTACCACGCGTGGCACAACACGACGCGGCGCTGGCACGAGTCGGGGCTCGACCACCCGCTCGCCCGGTCGCCGGTCTTCCTGCTGGGCGACTCGGCGATCGGGTCGCCGTACTTCCAGTCGATCTCACTCGGCTTCGAGAGCGCCTTCTACCTCGCCGGGCACCTCGCCAACCGCGCGCTCCCGATGGCGGAGATCTTCGAGCGGTACGAGAAGTTCATGTACCAGCAGTGGCTCCGGGTCTACATGCGCAGCCAGATGATCAAGCACAACAAGGACCTGCTCCAAGTCGTCGACGACGTAGACGGCCTCCTGGCGAAGCTCCACGTCTACTGAGGGCCGTCGCACTCGAGGGGCCGGTCCGACCGGACCGGCCCCTCGTGCGTGCGAAGGGTGCCGGAGGCCTATCCGTTGCCCTCGCTCGTCTTCTCCTCGACGTAGGCGTCGATGTACTGCTGGTTCAGCTGCACCCAGCGATCCAGCTCGTTCGCCGAGAGCTCTGGCGGGTCCTTCAGGAGGAGGGCGCGTTCGGCGGGCGAGGCCTGAGCCATCATCCAGACATTCACCTCATCCATGTGGTCGCCCAGGCCGCTGTTGAGATGGTCGTGGTCGTTGCCGGCGTCGATGATCTCGCCGCCGCGGACGACGAAGCTGTACACGACGCCCTCGAACGGGCCGAGACCCAGCTCCTCCGAGCGTGCGCTGTGCACGGTGGCTTGGCACTCGACCACCAACGCGTCGTTGACCCCCGCCGTCGACCGGCACGGCTCGGTGTCGTAACGGATGTACCACGCCTCGAGGAAGGCGAGCTCGTTCTCGACTCCCCCGTCCCAGGCGCCGTTCCGGAGGAGCGAGTTCGCGGCTGCGGCGTCGTTGTCCGCGATGGCCACCATGAACCGGTCGGACATCAGCTCGGCCTCGAGGCTCATCTGCTCCGTGACCTGCGGGGAAGGGTTGCCGGCCGGAGGCAGCCCGGTGCCGCCCTCGCTCCCTCCGAGCGACCAGACGACCGCCGCCGCGACACCCGCGGCCGCGACGGCGCCGACCATGGCCAGGCTCCGTCGGTCGGTGCTGGGCTCGGCGTCGATGACGTCGTAGAACCGGTTCTGCTCGGCCTGGGTGTCGGTGTCGTTCATCGCATCCTCCGCGTGTCGGTGGAGGAGGGTCGTCAGCTCACGCTCGACGTTCCGCGTGCTCATGACGGGTCCTCCCACTGCTGGGCGAGCGCGGCGATCCCGCGGCTCGCGTGCTTCTTCACCGATCCCCGGGAGACGCCGAGCGTGTCGGCGATCTCGGCCTCGCTCTGGTCGAGGTAGTAGCGCAGCACCAGCACCTGCCGCTGGCGCGTGGGCAAGGCCGTGACGGCGGCCCACAGCCGTTGGTGCTCGGCGTTCTGGACAGCTGCGTGCTCCGCCGAGGCCAGCAGCTCCGAGCGCGGGACGAGCCGCAGCACCGCGGCACCCGCTCGGCGCTTGCGCCGCAGCGAGTCGCGGCCGCCGTTGACCACCGCCTTGTTGAGGAAGGCGACAGCGGCGTCCGGGTCGCGCAGCTGGCGCCAGCTCCGGTAGAGACCGGCGAACGCCTCCTGCACCAGGTCCTCGGCGTTCCGCCGGTCGTCGACGAGCAACGACGCGAGCCCGACGAGCCGGCGGTGGTGCAACGAGAACAGGTCAGAGACGACGGTGTCCCGGTCCGCGGCCGCGGACCGGGTCCACGCTGCGGAGCCAATCCCCTCGCCGGACACCTGCTTCACGACACTCACATGAGGACAAGACGTCCCTGCGCGTCAATGGTTGACAGCGCATCACCGGAATTTTGCGAAGCGGGCTCTCACCCCAGCCCGAGCGCTCCCGCGCCCAGGCCGAGCTCCCTCTCGGCGACACCGGCGGACCACGGCAGCACCCACGCGCGGTCGAACGGCTCGCCGTGCGCGACCGCCTGGAGGGTCAGGCCGTCGAGGATGGAGAGGATCCGCCAGGCCGCCCCCGGTACGTCGGAGCAGGTGAACGTGCCGGCCGCGACCCCGTCGGAGATGACCGTCGCGAGCAGCTGCTGCCACTCCTCGTTGAGCCGCCGCGAGGCCGCCTGCAGAGCGGGGCTCCGGTTCGCGTCGGCCCAGGCGTCCAGCCACAGCTGGAACGCCCAGTCGCGGTCGTCCCGCGAGTAGGAACGGAAGAACTCGGCCAACATCCCGACGTGGTCGGACTCCGACGCCACCGCCTCGCGCGTGGCCTCGATCCCCCGGGCCGCGACCTCCTCGAACGCCGCCACGACCAGGACGTCCATCGACTCGAAGTAGTGGTGGATCAGCCCGGGCGAGGAGCCCATCTCGGCGGCGACGTCGCGCGCCGTGGTCGCGGTGATGCCCTTGCGAAGCATGACGGCGAGCGCGGCGTCGACCATCAGGCGACGTCGGTCCTCGTTGCTCATCCGCCGGGGCACAGGCGGAGTGAAACGTATTGCCGAACCGGACCGCAAATGTCATGTTGTACGCGTGTACAAGACCACCCCGTTCCACGAGCGGCTCAGCGAGCTCAACACGCAGGGGCTCTACACGCACTGGCAGGCCCACCTGTCGGCGCTGCGCTACACCCACGCCCCCAAGCACGAGTACTTCGCCGTCCGCAACAGCGTGGGGGTCTTCGACACCTCGCCGCTGTTCAAGTACCGGATCACCGGTCCCGACGCCGAGCAGCTGCTCGCGGGCGTCCTGACCCGCGACATCCGCACCTGCCGCCCCGGCCAGGCCCACTACACCCTGTGGTGCGACGACCGCGGCTTCGTGATGGAGGACGGCGTGGTGTTCCGGCACGCCGACGACGACTTCCTCCTCACGGCGGCCCGCCCCAACCTCGGCTGGTTCAGTGACCACGCGGGACAGGGTGGCCGCCGGCTCCGGGTCGAGATCGAGGACGTCTCCGACGACTACGGGATCCTGGCGATCCAGGGCCCGCGCAGCGCCCGGGTCCTCGCAGCGCTCGCCGAGGAGGTCCACGACCTCGGCTTCTTCGCGCACACCCAGGTGAAGATCGCCGACACCGAGGTCACGCTGAGCCGGACGGGCTACACCGGCGACCTCGGCTACGAGCTCGCCGTGCCCGCCGACCGGGCCGCCGACGTGCTCGACGCCGTGCTGGCCGCCGGCGAGGGCCACGGCCTCCGGCCGTTCGGCGAGGAGGCGCTGATGATGCTCCGGATCGAGGCCGGCCTCCCCCTGGTCGACGTCGAGTGGGAGAGCTCCCGCACCGCCTTCACCGACGAGCAGCGGGTGACGCCCAAGGAGCTCGGCCTCGGCTGGATGCTGCGCGGCGTCCGCGACGGCGACCGCCCGTTCGTCGGCGGCGCCGCGATCCGCCGCGAGCTCCTCGACGGCACCAGCCGGTGGGCCAGCGTCGGGATCGTGGTCGACTGGCACGACTGGGACCACCTGCATCGCGACGCCGGGCTCTTCCCGCCCAAGGACGAGCACCCGCTCCCCTACGAGTCGATGCTGTACGACGCGGCCGGCGGCGAGCTCGTCGGCCACGCGACCAGCTTCATGTACAGCCCGGTGCTCCAGCAGCACATCGGGCTCGCCCGGGTCCGCCCCGAGCTGGCGCCCTCGAAGGAACGGCCGGGCGCCGACGTACGGCTGGAGATCTCGCTGCTCCACCGCACCACGACCGTCGCCGCGACCACCACCAGGACCGCCCACTTCGACCCGCCGCGCAAGACCGCGCGGACAGGAGAGTCATGAGCACGCATCAGTACGACGCGATCGTCGTCGGCGGCGGCCACAACGGCCTGACGAACGCCGCCTACCTGTCGAAGGCCGGGCTGCGCACGCTGGTGCTCGAGCGCCGCCACCTCGTCGGCGGCGCGGCGATCACCGAGGAGCTGGTGCCCGGCTTCTCGTTCACGACGTTCTCCTACGCCCTCAGCCTGCTGCGGCCCGACATCATCCACGAGCTCAACCTGGTCGAGCACGGCTTCATGCCGCTGATGATGCCGTCGTCGTTCCACCCGACCGGCGACGGCGACTACCTGCGGCTCGGCGACGACCACGGCCAGAACCTCCAGGAGATCCGGCGCCACTCGCCGCACGACGCCGACGCCTACGACCGCTACCACCACGACCTCGACCGGGTCTGCCAAGCGATCCGGCCGCTGTTCGACACCGCGCCGCCCGACGTCTTCGGCAAGGACCCGGAGGACCAGGCCGACGTGAAGTGGCTGCTCGACCACCTCGGTGGGGTCGAGCGCCAGGTCATGCACGACACGGTCCGGTTGCTCACCGGCAGCGCGTCCGACTGGCTCGACGACTACTTCGAGCACGAAGCGATCAAGGGCTTCCACGCGTCCTCGTCCATCATCGGCTCCAAGGTCGGGCCGATGTCACCCGGCTCCGGCCTGGTGCTGCTGTTCCACAAGATGGGCGAGCACGACGGCCACCTCGGCTCGTGGGCCTTCCACAAGGGCGGCAACGGCGGCTTCACCCAGGTGCTGGCGCGGGCGGCCGAGTCGTTCGGCGCCGAGATCCGGCTCGAGTCGCCGGTGACGGCCGTGCTCCAGCAGGACGGGCAGGCCGTCGGGGTCGCGCTCGAGGACGGCACCGAGTTCCGCGCGCCCGTCGTGGTCTCGGCGCTCGATCCCCGCCGTACCTTCCTCGACCTGGTCGACCCGCGCACGCTGCCCGCCGACCTGGTCGACAACATCGAGCGGATGAAGTTCCGCGGCGTCTCGGCCAAGGTCAACTTCGCCCTCGACGGCCTGCCGGTCTTCCCCGCGCTGCCCGACACCGTCGACCACTACGGCGGCTTCCTCAACATCGGGCCGACGATCGAGTACGTCGAGAAGGCGTTCGACGCCGCGAAGTACGGCTGGTACTCCGAGCGGCCCTTCATCGACGCCGCCATCCAGTCGGTCGTCGACCCCGACATGGCCCCGCCGGGCAAGCACGTCATGTCCTGCTTCGTGCAGTACGCGCCGTACGAGCTGCGCGGCAGCGACTGGGAGACCGAGCGCGACGCCTTCGGCGACCGGGCGCAGGCGGTGCTGGAGGAGCACTTCCCCGGCTTCGGGGAGCTCGTGCTGCACCGCGAGGTCGTGACGCCCGTCGACATCGAGCGCCACACCGGCCTGACGGAGGGCAACATCTTCGCCGGCGAGTTCCTCGCCCCGCAGATGTACTTCTTCCGCCCAGCCCCCGGCTGGAGCCGCTACGCGACGCCGATCGACGGCTACTACCAGTGCGGCTCGGGGACCCACCCCGGTGGCTGCGTCATCGGCTCCCCCGGGCGGCTGGCCAGTCAGCGGATCCTGCGCGACCTCAAGCGCTGAGGGCGACTTCGCGGATTCCGCCTCGCCCGCAGCAGAACCGACCTAGCCTGCTGCGACCCGAGTCCTTGGAGTTCCGACGTGAAACGCATGCCGCGCTGGGTCTGGGTGGTCGCCGCCGCCCTCCTCGTGTGGGTGGTCGCGTCCCCGTCGGAGAGCGAGGAGCGACCGCGGGCCGAGAGCACCGAACGTCAGGCGGACCGTGAGCCCGGGAGCACCTCTGGGGAGCGCACCAACAGCCGCCGTGACAGGGACGCGGACCGCGCCGAGCCGGAGCGCGACCACGGGTCCCGCCAGGCGTCGCAGCAGGCACCCCGCACGTGGGTGGTGACGGAGGTCATCGACGGCGACACCGTCGACCTCGGCAACGGCGAGCGAGTCCGCCTCGTCGGCATCGACACGCCCGAACGTGGCGAGTGCGGGTACGAGAAGGCTGCCGACGCGCTCAGCACCCTCGTCCTCGGCCGGCAGGTCGAGCTGGTGCGGTCCGACGAGGACCGCGACCAGTACGACCGGCTGCTGCGGTACGTCGACGTCGACGGGGTCGACACGGGGCTGGCCCTCGTCCGACGAGGGCTCGCGATCTCCCGCTACGACTCCCGTGACGGCTACGGCTTCCACCCCCGCGAGCCGCAGTACGTCGCCGCGGATCGCGGCAGCAAGCCGGTGTGCCCCACCCGTCCGCTCGGGTTCGCCGGCACGAGCCAGCAGGGTGGCTGCGCCCCGGGGTACGCGCCCTGCGTGCCAGCCTTCCCGCCCGACCTCGACTGTGCGGACGTGGGTGGGCCGGTGACGGTGTCCGGCACCGATCCCCACGGTCTCGACGGGGACGGCGACGGAACCGCCTGCGAGTAGCCGGCCACGACTTGCCGCGTGTGCCGGAGACTCGGGACCGGCGATCCGGCCGCGACGGTTCCCATCGCGGGTCTGGCGTGCGAATCTGATCTTCGTCTCGGATCATCCTCCGGACCAAGGAGCACCATGCGCAGACTGCTCGCGATCGTGACCGTCCCGGTCTTCCTCCTCGCCTCCTGCGGCGACGCCGAGCCGAGCTCGCCCAGCGGCTCGGACAACGAGCCGCCCGACGCCGAGGGGACGGTGTGCGAGACGACCGAAGCGACCGACGACCTGCTGGCAGCGATCTGCGACAAGGGGGTGCTGACGGTGTCGACGGACGCGGCGTACCCGCCGCAGTCGAAGTACGTCCCGAAGGAGGACACCTACGTCGGCTTCGACATCGACGTCGCCACCGAGATCGCGACCAGGCTCGGGGTCGACATCGCGTGGGAGACGCCGTCCTGGGACGTCATCACCGCCGGCAACTGGAACGGCCGCTGGGACATGAGCGTCGGGTCCATGACGCCCACGAACGACCGGCAGGAGGTGCTCGACTTCACCGAGCCCTACTACTTCACGCCGGCCGTGGCGATGGTGCACGAGGACAACTCCTCCGTCGGCGACCTCGCCACCGACCTCGACGGCGCGACCGTCGGCGTCTGCGCCGGCTGCACCTACGAGCAGTACCTCGACAAGTCGCTCGACATCGCGGGCTTCACGTTCGACTTCGTCGTCGACGACGCCACGATCCAGGGCTACGACACCGACACCACGGCGTTGCAGGACCTCGCGCTGGGCGACGGCACCCGGCTCGACGCCGCCATCACCTCCTCCACCGTGGCGCAGGGGTACGTCGACGAGGGCAACCCCGTCAAGGTGGTCGGGGACCCGCTGTTCTACGAGCCGCTCAGCGTCGCGATCGACAAGAGCTCCGACCTCGACCCGGCCAGCCTGGTCGAGGCCGCCGACCAGATCGTCGCGGACATGCACGAGGACGGCACCCTGACCGAGTTCTCCGAGGAGTGGTTCGGCGGGCTCGACCTCACGGTCCAGCAGTGACCCGGGACGGGGGCGGAGGCTGGGAGGCCTTCGCCCTCGCCTCCGCGCGGGTCCCGTTCCGGATCAAGGTCGCGGCGGTGTGGCTGGTCCTGTTCGCCCTGGTCGGCGTGCTCTTCTACCTCGCCGACTACGACACCGAGTGGATGCGTGACAACGCCGGGTTCATCCTCGCCGGCATCAGGTACACCATGATGATGGCGCTCGGTGGCATCGTCCTCGCCACCGTGCTCGCCACCCTCGGCGCCCTGGCCCGGCTGTCGAGCAACCCGATCCTCTACGGCATCTCCGGCTTCTACGTCTCCTTCTTCCGGGGCACCCCGTTGATCGTGCAGATGTTCCTGATCTACCTGGCCCTGCCGCAGATCGGGAGCAACCTGGTCGACCGGTACCCCGGGCTGGGGACCAACATCGAGCAGCGGCTGATCCTCGAGGCCGCAACCGCCGGCACGATCGCCCTCGGCCTCAACTACGGGGCCTACATGACGGAGATCTTCCGGGCCGGCATCCAGTCGGTCAGCCACGGGCAGGGGGAGGCGGCCGACGCGCTGGGCATGACGTACGTCGCCAAGATGCGCCGGGTCGTGCTGCCGCAGGCGATGCGGGTGATCATCCCGCCGACCGGCAACGAGTTCATCGCGATGATGAAGGACACGGCACTCGTGTCGTTCCTCGGGGTGGCCGCGGCCAGCGCCGAGATGTTCAGGCGCAGCCAGCTCGTCGGCAAGGCGGACTTCAAGAACCTCGAGGCCTACGTGCTGGTGGCCGCCTTCTACTGGCTGCTGACCGCCGCGTTCACCATGCTCCAGAGCCGCCTGGAGGCCAGGTTGTCGACCGGGTACGTGCGCGACGCCGGGCAGAAGGCGCTGCCCGTCCGGGAACACGGAGGGGGTGCGGGGTGACCGGCGACGACGTCCTGGTCCGGGTCTCCGGGCTGACCAAGACCTACGGCCGGCACGAGGTCCTCCGCGGGATCGACCTCGAGCTCCACCGTGGCGAGGTGATCGTCATCTTCGGGCGTTCCGGCTCCGGCAAGTCCACCCTCCTGCGGTGCGTGAACTTCCTCGAGGACCCCACGGGCGGGACGATCGAGATCGCCGGCGAGAAGCTCACCGGTGGATTCCGGACTCACCGGAAGCGGCAACAGATCCGCCGGGTCCGGCTGCACGCCGGGATGGTGTTCCAGCAGTTCCACCTGTTCCCGCACCTCACCGCCCTCGAGAACGTGATGTCCGGGCCACTCGCGCTGCGTCAGGGCGAGCGGGCCCTGCTGGCGGAGCCGGTGAAGGGATCGGAGGACATCCGGCGACGTGGCGACCGAGCCTCGATCGAGCGGCAGGCACGTGACCTGCTCGACCAGGTCGGTCTCGCCGACAAGGCCGACCAGCACCCGATCCGGCTGTCCGGCGGTCAGCAGCAGCGGGTCGCGATCGCCCGCGCGCTCGCCATGCAGCCGGAGGTGATGCTCTTCGACGAGCCGACGTCGGCCCTCGACCCCGAGCTGATCGGCGAGGTGCTCGCCGTCATGAAGCGGCTGGCCACCGAGCTGCACATGCCGATGCTCGTGGTCACGCACGAGATGGGCTTCGCGCGCGAGGTGGCGCACCGGATGGCGTTCTTCCACGAGGGTGTCATCCTCGAGCAGGGCCCGCCCGAGGAGATCTTCGACAACCCCACGCAGGACGAGACCCGGCGGTTCCTCGACGCGGTCCTGTGAGCGTCAGGCCAGCCGCAGGAACTCCAGGTGGCGCTCGTACTGGTCGAGGCAGTCGTGGATGACCTGGGTGTTGGTGTACCCCATGACGTCGTAGTCCTGGCCGCCGCCGTCGAGGTGCACCTCGAGCCGGGCGTACCGGTCGCGGTCGCCGACCATCCGCCCGCCGTACGCCGGGACGGGTGACTCGGTGACCTCGACCCGGTAGACGAACGGGTGCTCGTCGCCCGGCGTGCGCAGCTCGACCCAGGGACGCCCGGCCCTGTCGCCCGAGGTGACCTCGGCCCCCACGCCGCGCTCGGTGAGCTCGGTGGCCACCTCGGCCAGCGCCGGCTCGACGACGGACGACAGGTGCGCGGCCGCGTCGTCGGGCGAGGCGAAGAAGACCGCTCTGGCCAGCCGGCCCCGCCAGGCGTCCGGGCCGCCACGCGCCGACAGCAGCGTCGGCAGGTGGTGGTCACCGGAGTCGACGCGCCGGCCCTCGACCCGCAGCGCGCGGTAGAGGCCGATCATCACGAGCACCAGCACGATCGCGAACGGCACCGCGAAGATGATCGTGGCGTACTGCAGGGCCAGGATGCCGCCGACGACCAGCATCGCGACCGTGAGCAGGCCGGTGACCGCGGCCCACAGGATCCGCATCCACGGCGCGCCGTCGTCCTGGACCGTGCGCAGCCGGGAGCACAGGTTGGCCATCACCAGCGCGCCCGAGTCGGCGGACGTCACGTAGAAGAGCAGTCCCACGAACGTGGCCAGCAGCACCATGAGCTGGGTGGCGGGGTACTGCTCCAGCAGCATGAAGAACCCGCGACCGTCGTACTCCTGGGCGGCGGCCGCGAAGTCCTGGTCGCCTCCGCGGACCCGGTCGATGGCGGCGTTGCCGAAGATCGAGATCCACATGACGATGTAGCAGAACGGGATGATCATCGTGCCGAGCACGAACTGCCGGATCGTCCGGCCGCGGGAGATCCGGGCCAGGAACAGGCCGACGAAGGATGCCCACGCGATCCACCAGGCCCAGAAGAACAGCGTCCACAGCGACATCCACTCGGAGTTGTCGACGAAGGCGAACGTCTCCATCGTCTTGGCCGGGAACGTGCGGGCGAAGTCGCCGACGTTGAGCACGACCGCGTTGATGATGAACGTCGTCTTGCCGGTGAGCAGCACCCAGGCCGCGAGCCCGAGGGCCAGCAGCACGTTGAGCTGCGAGAGGATCCGGATCCCCTTGTCGACGCCGGTCGTCGCCGAGATCGCGGCGATCGTGACGGCCAGCAGGGCGAGCCCGATCTGGGCGCCGGTGCCGATCCCGACGCCGAAGAGGACGTTGAGGCCGACGTTGAGGAACACCACCCCGATGCCGAGGCTGGTGGCCACGCCGAACACGGTGCCCAGGACGGCGGCGGTGTCGACCACGTCACCCAGGGGCCCGTCGACGCGCTTGCCGAAGATCGGGTACAGCGCGGAGCGGACGGCGAGCGGCAGGTTGAGCCGGTAGGCGAAGTAGCCGAGCGCCAGGCCCATCAGCGCATACATCGCCCACCCCGTGACGCCGTAGTGGAACAGGGTCCAGACCGTCGCCTCGCGCGCGGCGAAGACACTCTCGGGCTCGCCGACCGGCGGTGCGACGTACTGGGTGACGGGCTCGACGACGGAGAAGAACATCACGTCCGTGCCGATCCCGGCGGCGAACAGCATCGACGCCCAGGCGAACGTCGAGAACTCGGGCCGGGAGTGATCGGGCCCGAGCCGGATCCGGCCGTAGCGGGAGACGCCCAGGAAGATCACGAAGCCGAAGACCGCCGTGGCGAGCACGATGTAGAACCAGCCGAAGCCGGTGGTGACCTTGTCGACGACCTGGAAGATGACGCTCTCGGCGTTGTCGGGCGCGATGATCGCCCAGAGGGTCATGGCCGTGGTGCCGCCGATCGATGCGAGGAAGACCGGCCACCGTGTGGGTGGTCCGCCCCACCGGCTCCTGGGGTGGTCCTCGGTCGCGTCCTCGACGGCTCGGGTGTCGGTACTCATGGCTGCTCTCCTGTCACCGATCCGTCAGTGTCCCGGGTCGGGTGGGGAGCCGTCCAGAGGGAGAATCAATCCGACGTGGACCAGTCAGAGGTAGAGGCCGGTGGCCTCGTCGCCGAGCCGGTCGGCGGCGACGGCGTGGACGTCGCGCTCGCGCATCACCATGTAGGTCTCGCCCTGCACCTCGACCTCGGCCTTGTCCTCCGGGTCGAAGAGCACCCGGTCGCCCCGTTCGATGCTGCGGGCGTGCGGGCCGACGGCGATCACGCGGGACCACGCGAGCCGGCGCGCGCCCATGGCGGCGGTCGCGGGGATCACGATGCCACCGCTCGACCGGCGTTCGCCCGACTCGCGGTCCACCTCGACCAGGATCCGGTCGTGGAGCATCTTGATCGGCGCCTTGTCGGGGGTCCCGACGGCCTTCGGCTCGCCCTTCAGCTCGCGACCTTCCGGATCAGCACGAACAGCGCGACCGCGCCGATCACCCCGCCGGCCACCTTGAGGATGTTGTCGGTCCGGGGGGAGCCGGTCTGCGCGTCCACGAAGTAGGCCTTGATCGTCGTCACCTCGCGGGACACGATCGTCTTCGGGTGGGCGCGGTACAGGAGCGCGTCGATGGTGTGGGCGAGGCGCTCCCGGGTCTCCTCGATGTCGCGCTCGAGGAACGTCACGTCGTTGCTCACCGGGGCAGGCTATCAATGCGCCGCGGGTCGAACCCGAAGGGCAGCTCCAGGCGGTGGGCTCGCATCAGGTCGTCGTCGGTCAGCACGTCGTAGGTCGCGCCGTCGGCCACGACGACGCCGTCGGAGAGCACCACCGACCGCGGGCAGAGCTCGAACGCGTACGGCAGGTCGTGGGTGACCATGAGGACGGTCACGTCGAGGGAGCGCAGGATCTCCGCGAGCTCCCGGCGCGAGGCGGGGTCGAGGTTGGACGACGGCTCGTCGAGCACCAGGATCTCGGGCTCCATCGCGAGCACGGTCGCGACGGCGACCCGGCGCCGCTGCCCGAACGACAGGTGGTGCGGCGGCCGGCCGGCGAAGTCGGCCATGCCGACCCGGTCGAGGGCCTCCATGACCCGGCGCTCGAGCGCCGCGCCCTTCACCCCCAGGTTGGCCGGGCCGAAGGCGACGTCCTGCCGGACCGTGCCGAGGAACAGCTGGTCGTCCGGGTCCTGGAACACCACCCCCACCCGGCGCCGGATCTCCTGCAGGTTCTCCTTGACGACCGGGAGCCCGCTCACGGACACCGTGCCCGCGCCGCCGGTGAGGATGCCGTTGAGGTGCAGCACCAGCGTCGTCTTGCCCGCTCCGTTGGGTCCGAGCAGCGCGACCCGCTCCCCCGTGTGGACGTGGAGGTCGACGCCGAACAGCGCCTGGTGGCCGTCGGGGTAGGCGTACGCGAGCCCACGGACGTCGAGCGTGGGGTGGCTCATGACGGCAGCCGCCCGGTGTAGCCACGCGAGAGCATCGCGAGGTGCACCCGCTCGCCGCGCTCGTAGGAGCGGACGAACAGCGCGCCCAGGGCCTTGGCCAGGGCCGGCCAGTGCCGGGGCGAGCGCGGGTCGCAGCCGCGCGAGCGCATCGCGGTGAGCATCCGCCGGAGCTCGCCGGTGACCACGTCGAGGTAGCGGATCATGAAGCCCATGATCTGCACGAGCAGGTCGGGCAGCCGCAGCCGCTGCAGCCCGCGCAGCAGGTCGTCGGGCTCGGTGGTGGCGGCCAGCGTGAGGGACGCCAGGACGCCGAGCGTCCCCTTGGCGAGCAGCCCCCACGCCGCGAGCAGGCCGGGCTCGCTCAGCCCGATCCCGAGCACCTCGACCTGCGGCCCGAGGGCGATGAAGGGCATCAGCAGAGCGAACACCACGAACGGCAGCTCGACCACGAGCCGCGGCAGCAGGTAGGTGAACGGCACCCGGCTCACGGCGATCACCGCGAGGATGACGGCGAGGTAGCCGGCGTAGGCGAGGTACCACTCGCGCGGCGTGGCGACGACGACCAGCACGAAGCCCAGCAGGGCCAGGACCTTCAGGTGCGGCTCGGCACGGTGGACGGGCGAGTGGCCGTGGTAGTGGAGCCGGTGGCCGTGGCCCGCGCCCATCAGACCCGTTCCGAGGTCGGTTGCTCGGTCTCGGCCGGCTTTCCGCGGCGTACGGCGTAGGCGACCCCGCCCGCCAGGCCGAGCGTGACAAGGACGCCGATGACCCCGGCGAGCCCGCCCGCGAGGCGAGGGTTGTCGACACCCGTGACGGTGTAGTCGGCCATCGGTCCGTCCGCGGCCGGGGAGTCGTCGGCGGTGTCCAGGAAGCCGGTCTGCTCGGCGACGCGCTCGAGGCCGTCGGGGTGGCTGGAGGCGTAGTAGCTCGCGACGCCGGCGATCACCAGCGCGGCCAGGAGACCGGCGACCACGAAGGTCCGGGTCCTCATGCCGGCACCTCGCCGTCCCGGACCACGAGCCGCTGGGCCGACAGGGCCCGCCGGGCGCCGTGGACGAGGTCGGGACGGGCCGCGATCACGCTGCTGACGACCACGCCGGTGATCAGCGCCTCGCCGATCCCGATGAGCACGTGCCAGCCCAGCATCGCGGTGACGACGGCGTCGAGCGGCACCGGCGCCAGACCGCCCACGGCGAAGAGGCCGACGAAGGCGAGCGCGGTGACCGGGACCGAGACGAGCGCGCCGACCGCCGCGGCGACGGGGACCAGGGAGAGCCGCTTCGGCAGCACGGCCTGCGTCGCGCGGAACACCAGCCAGCCGCTGCCGACGGCGACGACGGAGAAGAGCGTGATGTTGGTGCCGAGCGCGCTGATGCCGCCGTCCGCGAAGAGCAGCCCCTGCACGAGCAGCACGACCGCGAGGCAGAGTGCCGCGGTGAACGGACCCACCAGGACGGCGGCCAGAGCGCCGCCCAGCAGATGGCCGCTGGTGCCGGCGCCCACCGGGAAGTTGATCATCTGCGCGGCGAAGACGAACGCCGCGACGAGCCCGGCCATCGGGGCGGTACGGTCGTCGAGTTCGCGGCGGGCGCCCCGGAGGGCCAGGGCCACCCCGGCCGCCGCCACCACGCCGGTCTGCACCGAGGTGGGGGCGTCGAGCCATCCGTCGGGAACGTGCATGTTCCACACACTACGTTGTTGCACATCACTTGCAACAACCGCCCGACCGGACAGGAGCACCCCCACCCATGAGCGAGCGGCTGGCCACCGGAGACCCCGCGCCCGACTTCACCCTGCCCACCGACACCGACGAGACGGTGACGCTCTCGGACCTGCGCGGCCGCAAGGTGATCGTGTACTTCTACCCGGCGGCCATGACGCCGGGCTGCACCAAGCAGGCCTGCGACTTCAGCGACTCGCTCGACTCGCTGCGCGGAGCCGGCTTCGAGGTGCTGGGCGTCAGCAAGGACGCGCCCGCGAAGCTGGCGAAGTTCCGGGAGCGCGACGGGCTCTCGATCACGCTGCTGTCCGACCCGGACCTCGCCGCCCACCGGGCCTACGGCGCGTACGGCGAGAAGAAGCTCTACGGGAAGGTCGTCGAGGGCGTGCTCCGCTCGACGTTCGTCGTCGACGAGGAGGGCAAGGTCGCGCTGGCCCAGTACAACGTCAAGGCGACCGGTCACGTCGCCAAGCTGCGTCGCGACCTCGGTCTCGACTGACACTGGCGCCGCGTGTGCCTGAGACCCGTGCGCCAGCGCGCTCTCAGGCACACGAGGCGGCAGACTTGGGTCCGCGCGCCCGTAGCCCAACAGGCAGAGGCACCAGGCTTAGGTCCTGGACAGTGCGAGTTCGACTCTCGCCGGGCGCACCCACCACTACAGTCCGGTCATGGATTCCGCGCTGACCACCGTGGGGCTGCCGATCGCGCTGGCGATCATCATGTTCGGACTGGGCCTCGGGTTGACCGTCGAGGACTTCCGCAGGATCGCCCAGCACCCGAAGGCCGCCGTGGTGGCGCTCGCCTGCCAGCTCGTGCTGCTGCCGCTGGTGTGCTTCGGGCTGGTCGTGCTCTTCGACCTGCCGCCGCTGCTCGGCATCGGGATGATGCTGCTCGCGGCGTCCCCCGGCGGGACGACGGCGAACCTCTTCAGCCACCTGTTCCGGGGCGACGTCGCCCTCAACATCAGCCTGACCGCGGTCAACACCCTGATCGCGATCGGCACGCTGCCGCTGATCACGAACGCCGCGATCGGCTACTTCGACCAGTCCGACACCGTGTCGATGCCGCTGGTGGAGGTCGTCAAGGTGTTCGTGCTGATCCTGGTGCCCGTCGGGATCGGCATGCTGGTCAGGGCCCGCAGGCCGGGCTTCGCCGACCGGGCCGACAAGCCGGTGCGGATCGGCTCGGCGGCGATCCTCGCGATCCTGGTGCTCGGGATCCTGCTCGACCAGCGCGAGGACGTCGGCGACTACCTCGCGGACGTCGGCCTGGTCGCCGCGCTCTTCTGCACCGTGAGCCTGGTCGTGGGCTACCTGATCCCGAAGGCGGCGGGCGTGGTCGAGGCGCAGGCGGTCGCGTCCTCGATGGAGATCGGGGTCCACAACGGGACGCTCGCCATCTTCGTGGCCGTCGAGGTGCTCGACAGCACCGAGATCTCGGTCCCGGCCGCGGTCTACTCGCTGCTGATGTTCCCGCTCGCGGCACTGTGGGGCCTCTTCGTGAGCCGCCGGGTGGCCGCCCGGGAGACCACGTCGGCCCCGTGAGTGCCTGTCAGGCGAGCGCCGCGGCGACCAGCGGTGCGACGTCGCGCAACGCGTGGCCCCGGTGGGAGATCGCATCCTTCTCGTCGGACGGGAGCTCGGCTGTCGTCCGCTCGGGCGGGCCTGTCTCGTCGGCGACGAACACCACGTCGTAACCGAAGCCGTTGTCGCCGCGCTGCTCGCGGATGATCCGGCCGGGCATCCGGCCCTCGACGACCAGCTCGGTGCCGTCGGGGTGGCAGAAGGCGACCGCGCTCGCGAAGTGCGCCGTCCGACGCTCGTCGGGGACGTCGGCCAGCTGCTGGAGCAGCAGGTCGTTGTTGCGGTCGTCGGACTTCGGCAGCCCCGACCAGCGCGCGGACAGCACGCCGGGCATGCCGTTGAGCGCGTCGACGCACAACCCGCTGTCGTCGGCGAGCGACGGCAGTCCGGTCGCGGCGAGCCCGGCGCGGGCCTTGAGCAGCGCGTTGCCCTCGAACGTCGGCAGGTCCTCCACCGGTTCGTCGTACGCCGCGACGTCGTCGAGACCGCGCACCACGAGGTCGGGCAGGTGGGCGCCGAGGATGCGCTGCATCTCCGCGATCTTCTTGGGGTTGCGCGACGCGAGGAAGATCTCGACCGGCGCGGCCGGCGTGGTCACCCCGCGAGCGCCTCCGCCTGGAGCCGGGTGAGGTCGGCGCAGCCGCCCTCGGCGAGCGTCAGCAGCGCGTCGAGCTCGCGGCGGTCGAAGGCGGCGCCCTCGGCCGTGCCCTGCACCTCGACGTAGCTGCCGGCGCCGGTCATCACGACGTTCATGTCGGTCTCGGCGCGCACGTCCTCCTCGTAGGGGAGGTCGAGCCGCGGCACCCCGTCGATGATCCCGACGCTGACGGCGGCGACCGAGCCGGTGAGCGGCTCCCCCGCCAGCGCGCCGGCGCCCTTGAGGTGGGCTACCGCGTCGGCCAGGGCGACGTAGGCGCCGGTGATCGCGGCCGTGCGGGTGCCGCCGTCGGCCTGCAGGACGTCGCAGTCGAGGACGATGGTGTTCTCGCCGAGGGCCTGGTAGTCGATGACGGCGCGCAGGGACCGGCCGATCAGCCGCGAGATCTCGTGGGTGCGGCCGCCGATCCTGCCGCGCACCGACTCGCGGTCGGAGCGGGTGTTGGTGGACGCCGGGAGCATGGCGTACTCCGCCGTGACCCAGCCGAGGCCCGAACCCTTGCGCCAGCGCGGGACGCCCTCGGAGGCGGACGCCGCACAGAGCACCCGGGTGCGGCCGAACTCGACCAGCACCGACCCGGCGGCGTGGTCGAGCCAGTGCCGGGTGATCGTGATCGGACGGAGCTGGTCGTCGGCGCGGCCGTCGGCGCGTGTCGCAGTCATGGTCAGGACCCTAGGGGAGCCCGCCGACGCCGAGGCGGGCCGGGCCTCTCCCCCGAGGGAGGCCCGACCCGCAGCCTGGGCAGGCGGCTACTTGAGCTCGGCGCGCATCACCCGCACGAGCCCGATGAGGAACGGCAGGATGATCCAGATCAACGACGTCGTCCCGAGGTGTGCCAGCTGGTCACTGGTGAGCTCGCCGCCGGACCCCAGCTCGAAGAGCGGCTGCTGGGCGGTCCCCAGGTCGACCCACGGCGCGCTGTCCTGCAGCGCGGGCACGACGGAGAAGATGATCGACGACGCGATGGGCAGCACGAAGAACGTCACGATCGCGGCCGGGGTGTTGAGGAAGATCAGGCCGTAGGCCAGGCCCTGGAGCACGGTGAGGATCTGCAGCCCCAGGAACAACAGGAACGTCGTGAGCTTCAGGTTGTCGAACCCGCCCTCGGCGCCGCCGAGCAGCGTGCCGAGCGACCCGAGCGCGATCGCGGCGACGAACGCGCCCAGCCCCAGGATCAGGGCCGCGACGACCTTGGAGGCGATCACCTTGGTGCGAGACGGCTCCAGGGCGAACGTCACCATCGCCGTGCGCTGCCCCCACTCGCTGGTGATCAGCAGGATGCCCAGCACCGGCAGCACGAAGCTCTGCGGCGTCGCGGCGATCCCGATGAAGTTGCCGAAGGTCCGCTCGTCGGAGTCGGCGACGAAGAAGAAGATGATCATGAACGCCGCGGTGACGAGGACCGTCAGGCTGAGCAGCCAGATGCCGGCCCGGGTGTCGGCCATCTTCCGGACCTCGACGGCGGTCAGCCGCCCGAACGGGATCGGCCGGGTCTGGGAGATGTCGAGGGTCATGTCGCTCATGCGGGTGCTCCCTGCGGCTCGGTCGGCTCGGTGAGGTCGTCGCGCTGGCTGTCGGAGGTGAGCTCGAGGAAGAGGTTCTCGAGGCCGCCCTCGGCGGGCCGGAGATCGGTGAGGACCAGCCGCTGGTCGGCGGCCACCTGGCCCACCTGGAGCGGCTGGGCCTCGACGCGCAGCCCGTCGCCCATCGGGTGGGCCTCGAGCCCGGCGGAGGTCAGCGCCACCGACAGCGCCTCGTTGTCGACCGCGGTGACGAGGGTGCCGGTGTTGCGCTCTGCCAGCAGCTCCCGCTTGTTGCCACGGGCGACGATCTTGCCGCGTCCGATCAGGATCATCTCGTCGGCGATCAGCTCGACCTCGTTGAGGAGGTGGCTCGACAGCAGCACCGTGCCGCCTCGGTCGGCGTAGTGCTTGAGCAGGTCGCGCATCCAGCGGATGCCCGCCGGGTCGAGGCCGTTGGCGGGCTCGTCGAGGATCAGCACGGACGGGTCGCCGAGCAGGGCGTGGGCGATGCCGAGCCGCTGCCGCATGCCGAGCGAGTAGTTGCGCAGCCGGCGCTTGGCCTCGGTCTGCGAGAGCGACACCAGCTCGAGCATCTCGTCGACCCGGCTCTCGGGGAGGCCCATGGTCTTGGCCCCGACCATCAGCACCTCGCGCCCGGTGCGGCCGGCGTGCTGGGCCGACGCGTCGAGGAGCACGCCGACGTGCGTGCCCGGGTTGGGGATGTCCTGGTAGCGGTGGCCCCCGATCCGGATGTCGCCGCGGGTGGTGGGCGTCAGCCCGACCATGACCCGCATCGTCGTCGTCTTGCCCGCGCCGTTGGGCCCGAGGAAGCCGGTCACCCGGCCGGGCTGGCACTGGAACGAGATGTCGTCGACGGCGAGGAAGCCGCCGTACGACTTGGTCAGGCCGGTCACTTCGATCATGACCTCCATCCAACCGGCGGCGACCGACGGCCGAATCGGTCCGAGGGCTCGACCCGGCGCGACCTAAGTAGGGGGTCGCCCGACACCCGGGGAGCCTGCCCCGGGTCGGCCGCGGGCCTAGCCTGACGTCGTGGAGCCCAGCCCCGAGCACTACCAGCCGCCGCTGACCCGGTGGGGTCACGCGTGGCGGTTCGTGGTGTGCGCCGTCATCTCCGGCTTCGTGTGGGCCGGGGCGTTCCGGGGCCAGTGGGAGGACTACCGCTGGTGGTGGTGGCTGGACCTGCTGATCGGCGTCGCGGCGTTCGGGCTGGTCATGCTGCGCCGTCGGCACCCGCTCCTGATCGCGGTGGCCACCAGTGCGCTCACCCTCGTGTCCGGAGTCGCAGCGGGACCGGCGGCGCTCGCGTCGGTGTCGCTCGCGACCCGCCAGCGGCTCGACCACATCGTGCTCGTCAGCGTGGTCGGGATCGTCGCCTCTCAGGGCTACGTCGACCTCACGCCGGGTGGCAGCGACGACCCGTTCTGGTTGAGCTTCACGTTCAACGTGATCGCCACCATCGCCATCATGGGCTGGGGCGCCTACATCGGCTCGCGCCGCCAGTGGTCGTGGCAGCTGCGGATGCGCGCGGAGCGGGCCGAGGCCGAGCAGGAGCTGCGGGCCCGGGAGGCCCAGGCCACCGAGCGGCAGCGGATCGCCCGCGAGATGCACGACGTGCTCGCCCACCGGATCTCGCAGATCTCGATGCACGCCGGCGCCCTCGCCTACCGCACCGACCTCGACGCCGCAGCGCTGCGGCAGGGCAGCGCCGACATCCAGGTCACCGCCAACGCCGCCCTCACCGACCTGCGCGACGTGCTGGGGGTCCTGAGGGAGAACGGCGGCGTCGAACCCGCCCACCCGCAACCGACGTACGCCGACGTGCCGGCCCTGGTCTCCGACGCCCGCGCGTCCGGCATGAACATCGCCTGGCACGACGCGCTCGGCGACGACGCTGCCGCACTGCCGGCGACGGTCGGCCGCACGATCTACCGGATCGTGCAGGAAGGCATCACGAACGCGCGCAAGCACGCCCCGGGGGCGCTGCTGACGGTCGAGGTGTCCGGGGCGCCCGGGGAGGGGGTGGACCTCCTGCTCGCCAACCCGGTCGGCTTCGGCAGCCGGGTGCCCGGAGCGGGGGTCGGCCTGATCGGTCTGTCCGAGCGGGCCGCGCTCGGAGGCGGCCGCCTCGAGCACCGTCAGGAGGGCGGCAGGTTCGTGCTGCGAGGATGGCTGCCGTGGCAGACGTGACCACGGTCCTGGTCGTCGACGACGACCCGCTGGTGCGTTCGGCACTGACCCTCATGCTGGGTGGGGACGCCGGTCTCAGCGTGGTCGGCGAGGCGCCGGACGGCGCGGCGGGGCTGCGCGCCTGGCGCGAGCTGCGGTCCGACGTCGTGCTGATGGACATCCGGATGCCGGTGCTCGACGGGGTCGACGCGACCCGCGCCCTCAAGGCCGAGGACGGTCCCCCGCAGGTGATCGTGCTGACGACGTTCGACGCCGACGAGCACGTGCTGCAGGCGCTGGCGGCCGGTGCCGACGGGTTCCTGCTCAAGGACACCCCTCCCCCGGAGATCGTCGCCGCGATCCGGGCCGTCGCCGAGGGGGAGCCGATGCTGTCGCCGAGCGCCACGCGGGCCGTCCTCGGGCGGATCCGGGAGTCGTCGACCGGCGACCGGAGCGGCGTGGCCCAGCGGGCGCTCGACACGCTGACCGAGCGGGAGCGCGACGTCGCCCTCGAGGTCGGCCGCGGTCTCAGCAACGCCGAGATCGCCCGCCGGCTCCACCTGTCCGTCCCCACCGTCAAGGCGCACGTGTCACGGCTCTTCGACAAGCTGCAGGTCACCAACCGGGTGCAGATCGCGATCGTCGTGCACGACGCGGGGCTCGACTGACGGACGGTCAGACGACGTGGACGTCGCCGGTCCGGGCGAGGTCGACCGGGCCGTCGTACGCCGAGCGCGCCTCGGCCAGGGAGTCCTCCGCGTCGTGCCACGGCGGCACGTGGGTGAGCAGCAGCCGTCGGACGCCGGCGCGGGTGGCGGTCGCGCCGCAGTCGGACCCGGTCAGGTGCAGGTTCGCCGGGTTGTCGTCACCGTCGCGGAAGGACGCCTCCGCCAGGAGCAGGTCGACGTCGCGGGCGACGTCGTCGAAGCCACCGCACGGACCGGTGTCGCCGGAGTAGCCGAGGGTCACGCCGTCGGCCGTGATCCGCAGCCCGTAGGCCGGGACCGGGTGGGCGACCCGGATCGGCTCGACCACGAACGGGCCGAGCTCGACGGTGCCGTCGTAGGTGAGGAAGTCGAACTCCTCGCGCATCCCCGGGTCGGACGGGAGGTCGTAGGCGCGGGCCATCCGGTCGGCCGTGCCGACCGGACCCCACACCGGGATCAGCGGCTGGTGGCCGCTCGGGTGGTAGCGCCGCAGCACGTGGTAGCCGCAGAGGTCGAGGCAGTGGTCGGCGTGCAGGTGGCTGAGGAAGACGGCGTCGACGGTCAGCGGGTCGGCGTACCGCTGCAGCGGGCCGAGCGCGCCCGAGCCGAGGTCGAGCAGGATCCGCCAGGTGCGGTCGCCGTGCTCGGCCTCGACGAGGTAGCAGCTGGCCGCCGAGTCGGGCCCCGGGTAGGAGCCGGAGCAGCCCACGATCGTCAGCCTCATGCGAGACCGCCGGCGAACTGCGACGCGGCGACCATCTCCGGCCCGAGGAACCGGCGGCCGACGGTGGCGAAGTCGGCCGGGGTCCCGGTCGTCAGGAAGTCGTACGTCGGCTCGCCGCCGACCCGGATGAGGTCGGTCTCCAGGAGCCGTTCGAAGACGTCCTGGGCGCAGGCCTCGGCGCTCGACACCAGTGTCACGTCGACCCCGACCACGTGGGAGATGATGCCGGTGAGCAGCGGGTAGTGGGTGCAGCCGAGCACGATCGTGTCGACCCGGGCCTCGATGAGCGGGTCGAGGTAGTCGTGGGCCACCGCGAGCAGCTCCGCGCCGCTGGTGGTCCCGGCCTCGACGAAGTCGACGAACCGCGGACAGGCGCGGGTGAGCAGGTCGACGTGCGGCGCCGCCGCGAAGGCGTCGTCGTAGGCCCCGGACTCAGCCGTGGCACGGGTGCAGAGCACGCCGATCCGGCCCGAGCGCGTGGCGGCGACCGCCCGCCTGGTCGCGGGCAGGATCACCTCGACCACGGGGACGTCGTACCGCTCCCGGGCATCGCGCAGCACCGCGGCCGAGGCGGAGTTGCACGCGATGACCAGCGCCTTGACGCCCCGGTCGACGAGGTGGTCGAGGCACTCGAGGGCGTACTCGCGGACCTCCGCGATCGGCTTCGGGCCGTAGGGCTGGCGGGCGGTGTCGCCGAGGTAGACGACCGACTCGTGCGGCAGCTGGTCGATGACGGACCGGGCCACGGTGAGCCCACCGAAGCCGGAGTCGAAGATGCCGATGGGGGCATCGGGGTCACCTGCTGGCACAGCGACCAAGGCTACGGGCACCGGGCCCTCGTGGCACGCCGACGCGACCGACGTCACGTAGCGTGGTCGCCGTGCGCCGACTCGCCCTGACCATGTCCCTCGTGCTCGCGCTACCGGTCGCACTGCCCGCGCTGCTCTCCGGTGGCGCCCGACCGGCCACCGCGGCCGACCAGGCGCGACGCGCACCCGGCACCACGAAGGTCCTGATCGTCACGCTCGACTCGGTCGGGTCCAAGGCGCTCGCCCTCGCCGGACCGGAGCGCGCGCCGACCCTCCACCGGCTGATGGCGGAAGGTGCCTCGACCCGCAACGCGCGCACGGTGCGCGAGGAGACGTGGACCCTGCCCAACCACACCACGATCGTCACCGGCCGCCGGGTCGACGCGGACCCCACCGGGCACGGCGTCTACTGGAACGACGAGCGGACGGACCCGGCCACCGTGAGCGAGGCCGCCGGTCGCGACGTGAGCTCGGTGTTCCGGGTCGTCCACTCCGACGTCCGCGACACGGGGTTGTTCGTCTCCAAGGAGAAGCTGCGGCTGTTCAAGCGGTCCTGGCCGGCGGCGATCGACCGGGTCGTCCTCGAGGAGGACAACCCCTTGCTCGTCAGGAAGGCGCGGCGCGACCTGGTCGAGCACCGCCGGGCCCTCACGTTCGTCCATCTATCGGGGCCCGACGACGCCGGCCACGCCGACGGCTTCCTCGGCCCGGAGCACCTCGCCGCCGTCGAGGAGGCGGACCGGCTGCTCGGCCGGCTCGTCGCCGCGATCGAGGCGCGACCCCGACTCCGGCGCCACCTCACCGTGATCGTCACCGCCGACCACGGCGGCTCGAGCGAGGGTCACGGCGACCCCACCGCCCTGGTGAACTTCAAGATCCCGTTCGTCGTGTGGGGTGCGGGCGTCAAGGCGGGCGCGAACCTCTACCGGCTCAACGACGACTACCGCAACCCCGGCACGCACCGCACGCGGTACGGCGTGCGGCGTCCTCCGGTCCGCAACGGTGACGCCGCGAACCTCGCGACCGACCTGCTCGGGCTGCCGGCGGTCGACGGCAGCCAGTTCAACGCAGACCAGTCCCTCGACGTGCGCTAGCCGACCCCCGTGCGCGTCGACGAGACGCGCGGAGGTTGAGGTGCGAGGAGCTCCAGCGACGAGCCACGAAACCGCGTAGGCGGTCCTGCGAACGTCGGCACAGCGCCGGGCATGTCGTTCCGGGGTTTCGTGGCTCAGGCGTTTCACGCCTTCGCACCTCAACCTCCGGCACGGGTGATCGTGTCGAGGCCGACGCTGTGGCTAGCGGTACCAGAGCTCGGACGGGAGCGGCCAGGGGTTGTGCTTGCAGCCGTCGAGGCCCTTCGACTGCTGCATCATCACCGGCGCCAGGCGGCCGTCACCGCCGCAGCCGAGGTGGCCGTGGCCGAGCCAGTGACCGGTCTCGTGGTTGACGACCATGTGACGGTAGGTGCGCAGCGACTTGTTCGCCCGGTTCCACGAAGGGCTCGCGGTGCGCCAGCGCAGCTGGTTGATGATCACGTAGCGACCGACGCGGCAGCTCCACTGGGCGCTGCAGACCGGGGAGAACGACGGGACGGTGCTCGCCTCGGCCAGCACCACGGAGAAGTCGCCGCCCGTCGCCACGCGGCGGAAGCCGACCCCGGCCGAGCGCCAGCCGCGCGGGTCGGCGAACGTCTCGGCGACCTCCCGGCGGAACACCTTCATGCTCGCCGTGATCGTGCCGCGCGTCTCGATCCGGTACGTCGCGGTCCGGCGGAGCGCGACCCGGTGCATCACCTCGCGGGTACGCCGTGACGAGGCCCGGTCGCGGCGGTAGCCCTCCCTGCGGGCCGTCGCGACCACCCGGACGTGGTGGCCGACGTCGGCTGCCTGCAGCCGGTAGCGGCGCTGCGTCGCGCCGCGGATCCGGGTGCCGTCGCGGAACCACCGGTAGGTGAGCGTGCCGGGCCGCGGCGACCAGCTCCCGGGGTCGGCCTCCAGGACGTGGGTGTAGCGCCTCGTCCCGCTCAGCGACGGCCGCTCGTCGACCGCGAACGTGGCCCGGCGGACCTCCACCGGTTCACTGGTCGCCGTCGCCGACTCCCCCACCTCGTCGGTGGCCGTCACCTCGACCCGCAGCCGGCGCCCGATGTCGGCCAGCCGCGGCCGGTAGCGCTTGGCGGTGGCCCCGTCGATCGGGGTGCCGCCCCGGGTCCACTGGAAGGCGAACGCCAGGTCGCTGTCGGCCGTCCAGGCACCGCGGTAGGCCACGACGGGCTCGCGGTAGACGGGCTCGCCGGTCACCGCTGGCCGCTCGTCGTTGACGGGCGGGGTGGCGGCGGCGGACGAGCTGCCGGGCAGGAGGGCGGCGAGGAGGACGACGACGACCGAGGCCACCCGAGTGGTCAGGGAGCGAGGCATGCGCTCGACCCTACGCCCAGAGCTGGCCCTCCAGCCTTTCCTCGGCCTCGTCGATGGTGCCCTCGTAGGCACCGGTCGAGAGGTACTTCCAGCCGCCGTCGCACACGACGAACGCGATGTCGGCTCGCTCGCCGGCCTTCACCGCCTTGGCGGCCTGCGCCAGCGCGGCATGGAGGATCGCACCGGTCGAGATGCCCGCGAAGATCCCCTCGAGGTCGAGCAGCTCGCGCACCCGCCGGACGGCGTCGCGTGGCCCGACCGAGAACCGCGCGTCGATCAGCGACTCGTCGTACAGCTCGGGGACGAAGCCCTCGTCCAGGTTGCGGAGCCCGTAGACCAGCTCGCCGTACCTCGGCTCGGCGGCGACGATCCTGACGTCCGGCTTGCTGCGCCGGAAGAAGCGGGAGACCCCCATCAGCGTCCCGGTCGTGCCGAGACCGCCGACGAAGTGGGTGATGTCGGGGAGGTCGGCCAGCAGCTCCGGGCCGGTGCCCTCCTCGTGGGCGAGCGCGTTGGCGTCGTTGCCGTACTGGTAGAGCATCACCCAGTCGGGGTGCTCGTCGGCTATCTGGCGGGCGACGCGCACCGCCTCGTTGGACCCACCGGCGGCCGGGCTGGAGACGATCTCGGCCCCCCACATCGTCAGCAGCTGGCGGCGCTCCTCCGACGTGTTCTCCGGCATCACGCAGACCAGCCGGTAGCCCTTGAGCCGGGCGGCCATGGCCAGCGAGATCCCGGTGTTGCCGCTGGTGGGCTCGAGCAACGTGGCGCCGGGCCGGATCTGCCCGTCCTGCTCGGCGAGCTCGATCATCTTCAGCGCCGGGCGGTCCTTGATGGAGCCGGTCGGGTTGCGGTCCTCGAGCTTGGCCCAGAGCCGGACGTCGGCCCCGTTCGGCTGGACGCCCGGCGAGAGCCGCGGCAGCCCCACCAGCGGGGTGTTCCCGACGCTGGCGAGGAGGTCGTCGTACCGGGCCACGGCCGTGTTCTAGCCGCCGGCGACGGCGGGGAGGACGACCACCTGGTCGCCGTCGCTCAGCTCGGCCTCGAGGCCACCGAGGAACCGCACGTCCTCGTCGTTGACGTAGACGTTGACGAAGCGCCGCAGGTCGGCGCCGTCGTCCTTGGTGTCGAGCAGCCGCTCCCTGAGCCCGGGGTGGTGGGACTCGAGGTCGTCGATGAGCTCGGCCAGGCTGTCGCCGGCGCCGGTCACAGCCTTCTCACCCCCGGTGTAGGGGCGCAGGATGGTCGGGATCCGGACCTCGATGGCCATGGTGAAACTCCTCGTTGCTGCGGGCTCGGTGCTGCTGGGGTCGGTCAGGGGGTGGGGCTCGGACTCGGCACGGTGACCTCTTCCTCCGTCACCTCGCCGTCGACGATCCTGTACGAGCGAAACTCCACGGGGCCGTCGTTATTCCCGTGCTCACGCGTGCTGACGAGCACGTAGTGGGCGTTCGGCTCCATCGCCAGCCCGATGTCGGTGCGGCTCGGGTAGGCCTCGGTGGCGGTGTGCGAGTGGTAGATCACGACCGGTTCCTCGTCGCGGTCGTCCATCTCGCGGTACAGCCGCAGGAGATCGGTCGAGTCGAACTCGTAGAACGTCGGGCTGCCGGCCGCGTTGACCATCTCGACGTGCCGCTCGGGACGGTCGCCGCCCGCGGGCCCGGCGACCACGCCGCACGCCTCGACGGGGTGGTCGCGCTTCGCGTGCGCGACGATGGCGTCGTACGTCGCGCGGTCGAGGGTCAGCACGCCCCCAGGGTAGGCAGCCGGTCCCGCCGGCCCCACCGGGCCCACCATGTGGGCCGCCCGCCGGGAGGGCCGTCAGACGCTGAAGCGAGCCGCCGCCTCCGCGGAGACGGCCGCCGCGATCCGCTCCCGCAAGACGTCGCGCATCGGCGGCAGCGCCCCGGTGCGGAACCAGCCGACGTCGGTGCTCTCGTCGTCGGCGACCCGCGCCTCACCGGCTCGCCAGGTGCACGCGAACGTCAGGTCGAGGTAGGACGCCACGTCGCCGTTGGGGTGGCGGACGTCGCGCATCACCGAGGTCGACGCCAGCCGGTCGACGGTCACCTCGACGCCGGTCTCCTCGCGCACCTCACGGACGGCGCAGGCCGCGGCCTCCTCGCGCGGCTCGACGATCCCGCCGATCGGCACCCACTCCCCGTTGTCGGACCGCCGGACCAGGAGCACCTCGTCGCCGCGCCGTACGACCGCCGTGATGCCAGGCAGCCAGAGGTGATCCCGGCCGACGTGGCGACGCAGGTCGCGGACGAACTCGGGGATCGGCGCCATCAGCCCCGCCGGCCACCCTCGGTCAGCGCGTCGACCAGGGTCTCCTGGAGGAACCCGACCCACTGGTAGATGTCGTGCGCCTGACCGCGTGGGTCGTCGTCGGGCATCGCCAGCCAGCGGTCCTCGTCGTCCTCCTCGACCTCCAGCCGGGTGGCCAGCGCAAGCCGCAGGTCGGTGAACGTCCGCAGCCAGGTCTCGGCCGTCGCGTGGTCCAGCTCGACGTCGATCATCAAGCCGTCCTCGGTGAGCTCGGGCGGGAGCCCTGCCTCCTCGAGGGTGTCGATGAGCAGCGCGGCCCCCGCCGCCTTGCCGTCGCGCAGCCCGCCCTCGGTGAACCGGCGGAACTCGGCCGCGGCCTCGTCGTCCTGGGGGTACGCCGTGGGGAAGAGCCGTGCCAGCACGGGGTCGTCGGGCTCGGTGGTCGGGCCGCTGAAGTCGAGCATCGCCTCGAACGAGTCGACGCCCGTGCGCGGGACCGCCTCCTCGTTGCGCAGCAGCTCGACCAGCTGGGAGGCGAGCGACCGGAGCAGGTCGGCCTCGAACCCGGAGAAGGTCGCGATCACCTGGCCGCTGCGCCGGTGGTGGGCGAAGCCGTTCACTCCTGCTTCTCCATCGTGGCCCAGAGGCCGTACTCGTGCATGGCCTGGACGTCGCGCTCCATCTCCTCGCGGCTGCCGCTGCTGACCGCCGACCTGCCGTCGGTGTGGACCTCCATCATCAGCTTCTCCGCCTTGGCCTTGTCGTAGCCGAAGTACGTCTGGAAGACGTAGGTGACGTACGACATCAGGTTCACCGGGTCGTTCCACACGATGGTGATCCAGGGCCGCGCGACGAGCGTGATCTCGTCGGGAGTCCGGGTCGGCTCGACCTCGACCGGGCTGGCAGCAGACACGAACCCATGGTGGCACAGTGACCCCGTGACAGATCCTGTGCCTGGGTCCACGGCGCTGCTGACCGACCACTACGAGCTGACCATGCTGCAGGCCGCGCTGGCCGGCGGTACGGCGTTCCGCCGATCGGTCTTCGAGCTGTTCCCGCGGCGCCTCCCGGAGGGGCGTCGGTACGGCGTGGTGGCGGGCGTCGGCCGGGCGCTGGACGCCATCGAGGCGTTCCGGTTCGACCACGAGGTGCTCGGCGTCCTCGACGAGGGCCGGGTGGTGGACGAGGCCACGCTGGCGTGGCTCGCCGACTACCGGTTCACCGGCGACATCTGGGGGTACGCCGAGGGCGACGCCTACTTCCCCTACTCGCCACTGCTCGTGGTGGAGGCCTCTTTCGCCGAGGCGGTGCTGCTCGAGACGCTGCTCCTGTCGATCTACAACCACGACTCGGCGATCGCCTCGGCGGCGTCGCGGATGACGATGGCCGCCGGCGGCCGGCCGTGCATCGAGATGGGTTCCCGTCGCACCCACGAGGAGGCGGCCGTCGCGGCCGCCCGTGCGGCGTACGTCGCCGGCTTCGCGTCGTCGTCGAACCTCGCGGCGCGTGACCGGTACGGCGTCCCGACCGCCGGGACGTCGGCCCACTCCTTCACGCTGCTCCACGACACCGAGGAGGAGGCGTTCCGCGTGCAGGTCGCCTCGCTCGGCAGCGGGACCACCCTGCTGGTCGACACCTACGACGTGGCCGAGGCGGTCCGGCTGGGGGTGGAGGTCGCGGGCACGGGGCTGGGCGCGGTGCGGCTCGACAGCGGCGACCTCGGCGAGCTCGCGGTCCAGGTGCGGGCGCAGCTCGACGGGCTCGGCGCGAAGGGAACCCGGATCGTCGTGACCAGCGACCTCGACGAGTACGCCATCGCGGCCCTGGCCTCCGCCCCGGTCGACGCGTACGGCGTCGGCACGCAGCTCGTCACGGGCAGCGGCCACCCGACCTGCGGCTTCGTCTACAAGCTGGTCGCCCGCGCGGGGGACGACGGTGAGCTGGTCGCGGTGGCGAAGAAGAGCACCGACAAGATCTCGATCGGCGGTCGCAAGTACGCGTTGCGCCGCAGGAGCGCGGACGGGGTCGCCGAGGCGGAGCTCGTCGGCATCGGCACGCCTCCGGTCGACGACGGCGACGACCGACCCCTCCTGGTGCCCCTCGTCCGGGGCGGCGAGATCGCCGGCCGGGAGCCGTTGTCGGCGGCGCGCGAACGGCACGCGGCCGCCCGCGCCGAGCTGCCTCCGGCCGCGCACCAGATGAGCCGCGGCGAGCCGGTGATCGAGACCCGCCATCTCTGACCCCTACTAGGGTCGCCCCATGGCGCTGCTGACCGTCGACCTCTTCTCCGAGTCCCTCGAGATGGGGACCTCCCTCACCGTCGTGCTCCCCCAGGCGGCGGAGGGCCAGATCGGTGTGGAGCCGATCGTCGTCCCCGAGCACGGCTGGCCGGTGCTCTACCTGCTGCACGGGCTCTCGGACGACCACACCGCCTGGCTGCGCTACACCAGCATCGAGCGTCACGCGCGGGCCGCCGGGCTCGCGGTCGTGATGCCGGCGGCCGGCCGCAGCTTCTACACCGACGAGGTCCGCGGCTACCGCTGGTGGACCTGGATCTCCGACGAGCTGCCACGCCGGGTCTCGGAGCTCTTCCGGGTCTCCGAACGCCCGGAGGACACCTACGTGGCCGGGTTGTCGATGGGCGGGTACGGCGCCCTCAAGCTGGGCTTCACCTTCCCGGAGCGGTACGCCGGGGTCGCCAGCCTGTCCGGCGCGGTCGACCTCGCGCAGCTCGAGCACCGACCCGAGCGGGCCGAGCTCGTCGACGCGGTCTTCGGCGGCACCGTGCCGGCCGAGGCGATGGTGGACCACCTCCTCGACCAGGCGGACGCCGACCGGGTGCCGCCGCTCTACCTCGGGTGCGGGACCGACGAGGACCGCCTGCTCGGCCCCAACCAGCGACTGGCCGAGCGCGCCGCCGCCCTCGGCATCGACGTCACCACCGACTTCCGCCCCGGCGAGCACGAGTGGGGACTGTGGGATGCCGTCATCCCCGACGTGATCGCCTGGCTGCCCCGGACCGACTAACGGTGCCGGTCCTCTAGGCTCGGAGACATGGCGAGCGGCACGAAGCAGGCCCTGATCGTCGTCGACGTGCAGAACGACTTCTGCGAAGGCGGCTCGCTGCCGGTCGCGGGCGGTGCCCGGGTCGCGAGCGACATCGCCGAGCTGCTCCACCACTGGACGACCCGCGACCCGCTGGCGCCCGGCTACGCACACGTCGTCGCCACCAAGGACCACCACGTCGACCCGGGTGACCACTGGTCGCGCGAGCCGGACTTCGAGCACAGCTGGCCGGTGCACTGCAAGGTCGGGACGGACGGCGAGGCGTTCCACCCCAACCTCGACCCGCAGCCGTTCGACGCGATCTTCCTCAAGGGCGAGCACGAGGCGGCGTACTCCGGGTTCGAGGGGAGGACGACCGAGCAGGTCACCCTCGCCGACTGGCTGCGCGCCCACGACGTGACCGAGGTCGACGTGTGCGGGATCGCCACCGACTACTGCGTGCGGGCCACCGCGCTCGACGCCGTCCGCGCGGGGTTCACGACCCGGGTGCTGGAGGGCCTGGTCGCCGGGGTCGCCCCGGAGTCGAGCGCGGCCGCCCTCGACGAGCTGCGCCAGGCCGGGGTCGGCGTTGGCTGAGCTCGAGACCCGGCTCGAGGACGGTGCCCTCTGGGTCACCCTCAACCGGCCGGAGGTCCACAACGCCCTCGACGACGAGCTGGCGGTGGCCCTGGCCGAGACCGTCGAGCGGGCAGGCGCCGACGACCAGGTGCGGGTCGTCGTCCTGACGGGCACGGGTGCCGCGTTCAGCGCCGGCGCCGACATCTCGGGCGAGGCCACCCACGAGCGGTTCGACGCCTCCACGATGGATCGAGCCAACCGGATCATCCGCGCGATCACCGGACTCGCCAAGCCGGTCGTCGCCGCCGTCAACGGCGTCGCCGCCGGCATCGGCTGCTCCGCGGCGCTGGCCGCGGACCTGGTGATCGCCAAGGAGTCCGCCAGCTTCCTGCTCGCCTTCGCCCGGATCGGGCTGATGCCGGACGGCGGCTCGACCGCGAGCGTCGCCGCCGCGATCGGGCGGGCCCGGGCGATGCGGATGGCGCTGCTCGCCGAGCCCCTGCCCGCCTCGGAGGCGCACGCCGCGGGGTTGATCGCGACGGTCGTGCCGGACGAGGAGTTCGAGGCCGAGGTCGCGCGGGTCGTACGGCGCCTGGCCGACGGCCCCCCGCTGGCGTTCGCCGCCACGAAGCGGGCCGTCAACGCCGCCACGCTCACCCAGCTCGAGGGTGCCCTGGAACGCGAGCGGACCGGTCAGGCCGTGCTGATGCGGACGGCCGACTTCGCGGAGGGTCTGCGGGCGTTCGTGGCCAAGCGCCCACCGGAGTTCCACGGCGAGTAGGCGCTCACGCGGTGGGGAATCCTCCCCGTCACCGGTCGCACCACCGCTCGGCGATGGCGCGGATCACCGTGACGTTGCGGTTGGTCGCGACGCCGAGGGCCTTCTCGACCTCGGCGTTCCCGAGGCCCGCCTCGTGGTAGTTCCCGCCGATCATCAGGTGCACGGCACGGCCCCGCACGACGGCGGTCTCGCCGTCGCCGCCCGCGGCCTCGATCGTCGCGGCCCCGGCGGCGGTCGGCGCCTCCTTGAGCAGCGAGACGTAGTGGCGCGCGCCCTCCTCGCGGCCGCTCGCGAGCTCGTCCGCGTCGTCGGCGATGGCGCAGATCTCCTTCGGCGTGAACACGATCGTCGGCACCGCGAACCCGCGGTCCCCCTCGAACGCCTTCTCCAGGAGGGCCTCGACCTTGGCGCGCGACCGCAGCGTCGTGGTGACCCGGACGTTGCCGGTGTTGATGTACGTCGCGACGTCCGTGCCGCCGGCCGCCTCCACCGCGGCGACGATGTCGCCCTTGGGGAACTTGCGCGTCGGACCCAGGTTGATCGCCCGCAGGAACGCGATGTACGTCGGCATGGCGTCATCCTGCCCGACGCCGCCGCCTCCGACGTGGTCGTGACCGCGCGGCTCAGCTCACTGACGCGACGAACTCCACCGCCTCGGCACCGATCATGGCGGTGTCGGTGATGTCGAGGACCGGGTGGACCGCGAACTCGAACCACGCCCCGAACGGCGCGATGTCGGTGGCGACCAGCTTCGGGTCGTCGGCCTCGATGACGGCGAAACCGCCCTCACCGTCGACCCTGCCGTAGAACCCGGTGAACGTGGCTGCCGGCGTCCACTTGCCGAACACCTGCAACGCCCTGGCGACCGACTCCTCGGTGGCGTTCGACCTCGGTACCCATGACACGACGTACTTCATGACTGCTCCCTTCCTCGGCGTCTTGCGGTCCTCACGAGGCTAGGCCGCGGGACCGGCCCGGAGCATCGCCCAGACGGGGTAGCGGGCGCGCCCGTTCCGGCGAGTCGACCGCCGCGCCTGCCAGTCCCCGGGTCGCCGGCGGCGTACGGTCTGCTCCATGCCGTGCGACTTCTGTGGGCGGGAGTTCGACCCGATCGCCACCCGGTGGCTCTGCCCTCACTGCCACATGAAGGCCAACTGCTGCAATGGCGCACCACTGCCCCCCAAGACCAGGGACGAGACGCCGGTGGTGCCTGGGGTGGGGCACCGCAGCGGAGCCTGACCGGTCGCTCAGAGGTTGCCGCGCAGGTCCTGCTCGCGCTCGATCGCCTCGAACAGCGCCTTGAAGTTGCCCTTGCCGAAGCCGAGCGAGCCGTGTCGCTCGATGAACTCGTAGAAGACCGTCGGCCGGTCGCCCATCGGCTTGGTGAAGATCTGCAGCAGGTAGCCGTCCTCGTCGCGGTCGACGAGGATCCTTCGCTTCTTGAGCTCCTCGATCGGCACCCGCACCTCACCGATCCGCGAGCGCAGCTCGGGGTCGTCGTAGTAGGAGTCGGGGGTGTCGAGGAACTGGATCCCGTTCTCGCGCAGGATGTCGACGGTGCGCAGGATGTCGCCCGTCGCGAGCGCGATGTGCTGGCAGCCGGCGCCGTCGTAGAACTCGAGGTACTCGTCGATCTGCGACTTCTTCTTGGCGATCGCCGGCTCGTTGAGCGGGAACTTCACGCGGTGGTTGCCGCTGGCGACGACCTTCGACATCAGCGCGGAGTAGTCGGTGGCGATGTCGTCACCGATGAACTCGGCCATGTTCGTGAAGCCGAGCACCTTGTTGTAGAACTCCACCCACTCGTCCATCCGGCCCAGCTCGACGTTGCCGACGCAGTGGTCGATCGCCTGGAACAGCCGCTTCGGGTGGCCTTCACGGCGGGTCACGGTGGTGGTGGCGGCGACGTAGCCGGGCAGGTAGGGGCCGTCGTAGCGCGAGCGGTCGACGAGGGTGTGGCGGGTCTCGCCGTACGTCGCGATCGCGGCGCTACGGACGGTGCCGTGCTCGTCCGAGACGTCGTGCGGCTCCTCGAGGATCGTGGCGCCGCAGGCCCGCGCATGCTCGATGCACCGGTCGACGTCCGGCACCTCGAGGGCGAGGTCGACCACGCCGTCACCATGGGCGCGGTGGTGGTCGAGCACCGGGCTGTCGGGGGTGACGCCGCCGGTGAAGACGAAGCGGGCGGAGCCCGAGCGGAGCACGTAGGACTTGGAGTCGCGGGTGCCGGTCTCGGGACCGCGGTAGGCCTCGAGCTCCATCCCGAAGGCGAGCTGGTAGAAGTTCGCGGTCTGGGTCGCGTTGCCGACCACGAAGCCGACGCAGTCCATCGCGGTCACCGGGAACGGGTCGCGGCTCGCGTCGTACTCCACCAGGCCCACGAGCTGCTTGAGCTGGTCGAGGGTCAGGCCCGCCTGCTCCTCTTCGTGGGTGAGGACGGTCAGCGTCGAGTCGGTCATGGCGCCAGCCTGCCGACCTGGCGCAATCTGTGCAACAGTACGACGAAACACTGCGCAGGTTGTCCACTCAGGAGCCGGTCATGGACGCACTCGACGTCAAACTGTTGAATCTCTTCAGGCAGCAGCCGCGGATCGGGGTGCTCGAGGCGTCGCGTCGGCTCGGCGTCGCGCGCGGGACCGCACAGGCCAGGCTCGACAAGCTGGTGGCGACCGGGGTCGTCACCGACTGGGGCCCCAACCTCTCGCCGGAGGCGCTCGGCTTCCCGGTGACGGCGTTCCTCACCCTGGAGATCCGCCAGGGGTCGGGCCACGACGCGGTCGCCACCCACCTCGCCGCGATCCCGGAGGTGCTGGAGGCGTTCACCATCACCGGCGCCGGCGACATGTGGGCGAGGGTCGTCGCGCGGTCGAACGCCGACCTGCAGCGGGTGATCGACCAGGTGCTCGCCGACCCCGGGATCGAGCGGTCGACGACCGTGATCGCGCTGGCCGACCAGATCCCGCACCGGGTGCTGCCGCTGGCGAGGGCGGCGGTCGCACCCGGACAGCTCGCCTAGCCGGCGGGCGGGAACACCATGCAGGTGGAGGTCGCGTGGGCGACGAGTCGGTCGGCGGCGTCGAACACCTGGGCCTCGGCGAGCGACGTACGGCGCCCGCGCTGGACGACCTTGCCCACCGCGCGGAGCCGGCCCGACTCCACGGTCACCGGCCGCAGGAACTTCACGGTCAGGTCGAGCGAGGTGTAGCGCTCCCCCGGCTCGAGCGTCGAGTGCACCGAGCAGGCCGCGGCGGTGTCGAGCAGAGTGGCGAGCACGCCGCCGTGGACAGAGCCGAGCGGGTTGTAGTGACGGTGCTCGGGTTCGAGCCCCACCGAGATCGCGCCCCGCTCGCCGCCGAAGTCCACCATCCCGAGCGTCTCCGCGATCGGCGGCGGCGGCAGGACGCCGTCGAAGATCAGCATCAGCTGCTCCATGCCGTCGAGGGTGGCGAGGTCGGGCTGGGTCTGCGTCATGGACCGAGCATGGCGCCTCTTGCTGGGTCTGTCAACAAGACTTAGCATGTGAGCATGACCACGCCACCGGCCGCCCTCGCCTTCTCGACCGACAACTGCACGGTCGGCCGGGCGATGGCGATCCTCGGCGAACGGTGGACGTTCGTCGTCCTGCGCGAGGTCTTCAACGGGGTACGCCGGTTCGACGACATGCGCAGCCACACCGGGATCCCCCGCCAGGTGCTCACCGACCGGCTGTCACGGCTCGTCGACGAGGGGATCCTCCGCCGGGAGCCGTACCGGCCGGAGGGGCAGCGCACGAGGCACGAGTACCGCCTGACCGACAAGGGCTTCGACCTCTACCCGGTGATGGTCGCGGTCAGCCAGTGGGGCGACCGTTACCTCGCCGGCCCCGAGGGCCCGCCGGTCGAGTTCGCCCACCGCGGCTGCGGCGAGCGGGTGGCGGTGACCGTCACCTGCGGGGCCGGGCACGCGCTCGACGACCCCCGCGCCGTCGTCCCGCGGCCGAGTCGCGGCGCGCGGGCGTTCGCGGGCTGACCTCAGCGGAGCTGGGCGGCCAGCTCGTCGGCCGCCGCCACGACCACCGGCCCGAGCTCCCGCTCGTCGAGGTCGACCAGCGTCACGATCCCCACGCTCGCCTCGAACCCCTCGACCCCGCGCACGGGCGCCGCGAGGCCGCGCGCCCCCGCCTCGAGCTCACCGGCCGTCGCGACGTACGGCGTGGTGGCGGCGTCGCGCAGCAGCAGGATCGCCTTGCCGGCGGCGCCACGGTTGAGCGGGTGCCGCGCACCGACCCGGTAGCTCACGTGGAAGTCGGTCCACGACGGCTCGATCACCGCGAGCGCCAGCGCCTCGTCGCCCTCGGCGACCGTGAGGTGCGCGGTGCAGCCGACCCGCTCGGCGAGCCGCCGCAGCACCGGGATCGCGACGTCGCGGACGACCGGCTGGACCGCGGTCGCGACGTGCAGCACGCCGAGCCCGACGTGCAGCCGGCCCTGGCCGTCGCGGCGCACCAGCGCATGCTGCTCGAGCGTGCTGACGAGCCGGTAGACGACCGTCCGGTTGATCCCCAGCGTCTCGGCCAGCGCCGTGACGGTGAGCCCGTGCGGCGCCCCCGCGAGCGCCATCAGCACGCGGATCCCCCGATCCAGCGTCTGGGACGTCTCGGCCGCCATGGCGTGACTCTAGCGAGGTCGGGCGGGAGACAGGGGTTGCGTTCAGCGGGCGTCCCGGCCGCGGGCCGCCCACTCGCGCACCCGGTCGATCCGCGCCCGCAGCTGGTCGGCGTTGGCGATCGCGGCCGCCGGCCCGCCGCAGTCCTTGCGGAGCGCCGCATGGGTCTGGCCGTGCCCCTGCCCGGTCCGGTGGTGCCAGGCCGCGACCAGCCCGTTCAGCTCACGCCGCAGCACGGCGAGCTGCTCGTGGGTCGAGACCTGCGCGATGGTGTCGGGCTCCGACGCGGTCCGGCGGTCGGCCCGCTCCTTCTGCCGGTGGTGCAGCAGCTCCCGCACCTGGTCGGGCTCGAGCAGCCCGGGGATCCCGAGGAAGTCCATCTCCTCCTCCGACCCGACGTGCACGTCGCCCGCGTGACCGAACGTCGCGCCGTCGTACAGCACGTGGTCGAACCGGGCCTCCGAGCCCAGCGCGCGGTAGCCGGGCACGGCCAGCTCGTCGGACGCGCCCTCCTCCGCGCCCGCTGCCGCGAGCAGGTCGCGCTCGGCGGCGAAGATGTCGTCCTCGTCGGTGATGCGGCGGCCGAGCACGTGGTCGCGCTGCGCCTCCAGCTCGGCCGCGAAACCGAGCAGGGCCGGCGCCGACGGCAGGAAGATCGACGCGGTCTCGCCGCGCGCCCGGGCCCGGACGAACCGGCCGACGGCCTGCGCGAAGAACAGCGGGGTCCCGGTCGTGGTGGCGTAGACACCGACCGCGAGCCGCGGCACGTCGACGCCTTCCGACACCATCCGGACCGCGACCATCCAACGCCGGTCGTTCTCGCCGAACTCGGCGATCCGCTTGGACGCCGCCTTCTCGTCCGACAGCACGAGGGTCGGCTTCTCGCCCGCGATCTTGGCCAGCAGCGCGGCGTACGCCCGAGCGGAGTCCTGGTCCGTGGCGATCACCAGACCGCCGGCATCCGGCACGTGGCGGCGCACCTCGGACAGCCTCCGGTCCGCCGCCGCGAGCACCGCCGGGATCCACGAGCCCTCGGGATCGAGGGCGGTGCGCAGCGCCTGGGAGTTCAGGTCCTTGGTGAGGTGCTCCCCGAGCCGCGCGGACACCTCGTCACCGGCGCGGGTCCGCCACTGCATCTCCCCGGAGTACGCCAGGAACAGCACCGGCCGGACGACGTGGTCGGCGAGCGCGTGGGCGTAGCCGTAGGTGAAGTCGGCGACGCTTCGCGGGATGCCGTCGTCGCCGGGGGCGTAGGACACGAACGGGATCGGGTTGACGTCGGAGCGGAACGGCGTGCCGGTCAGGGCGAGCCGCCGCGTCGCGGGCTCGAACGCCTCGCGCACTCCCTCCCCCCACGACCGCGCGTCACCCGCGTGGTGGATCTCGTCGAGGATGACCAGGGTCTTGAAGCGTTCGGTCCGGATCCGCAGGGCCAGCGGGTTGACGGCGACGCCGGCGTACGTCACGGCGATGCCGACGAAGTCCTGCGAGGTCTTCCCCTGCCCGGCGCGGTACGCCGGGTCGAGCGGGATGCCCGCCCTGGCGGCCGCCTCGGCCCACTGGTTCTTCAGGTGCTCGGTCGGTGCGACCACGATGATCCGGTCGACGACCCGACGGCCGATCAGGTCCGCCGCGACGGACAGCGCGAACGTCGTCTTGCCGGCGCCGGGCGTGGCCACCGCGAGGTAGTCGCGCGGCGCCCGCTCGGCGTAGTCGTGCATCGCGGCCGTCTGCCAGGCCCGCAGCAGCGGCGCCGTCCCCCAGGCTGCGCGATCGGGCCAGGCAGGCGAGAGAGGGACGGGCTCGAGCCGTCCCGTCACCGGGTGGAGTCCCCGTCCCCGTCTCCGGAGCCGTCACCGCCCGGCTTCATCTGCTCCCAGATCTCCTTGCACGACGGGCACACCGGGAACTTCTCCGGCGCGCGGCTCGGCACCCAGACCTTGCCGCAGAGCGCCACCACCGGCGTGCCCATGACCATCGCCTCGGTGAGCTTGTGCTTCTCGACGTAGTGGGAGAACCGCTCGTGGTCACCCTCGTCGGTGGGGACCGTACGGCGGTCCTCGATCGTGTCGGTGCCGCGACCGAATCCGAGGAAGCTCATGGTGACCAGATCCTAGTTGATCCCTTAGTTCAGGTCAGGATCGACGGGCCGGGTCGAGTGCCAGGCGAGCTCGCCGGGCTGTCGGCGCATCACGTCGCGCCACAGGTCGCTCGGGTCCTCGCGGAACACGTCCGGCGGCTGCGCCGGGACGACGTACCAGCTGCCCTCGTCGATCTCGCCGTCGAGCTGGGCGGCTCCCCACCCGGCGTACCCGGCGAAGATCCGCATCCCCGACAGCGAGCCGTCGATCAGCTCGACGGGCGTGTCGAGGTCGACCACGCCGAGGGCGCCGGACACCTCGCGGAACCCGACCGGGACGTCGTCGTGGTCGCGCAGCCAGCCGACGGCCAGCGCGCCCTCGGTGCTGACCGGACCGCCCCGGAACAGCACGTCGGGCTGCGCGACCACCTCGCTCCAGTCGGAGAGCACCTCGGCGACCGTGACCGGGGTGGGCCGGTTGAGGACGACGCCGAGGGCCCCGTCGTCGTCGACGTCGAGCAGCAGCACGACCGTGAGTGCGAAGTTCGGGTCGACGAGCTGCGGGGTCGCGACGAGCAGCATCCCCGGCTTCAGCGGCGCCTCGTCTTCCACCCCTCCATCATGGCCGACGGCGCCGCGTCCGTCAGGCGGGTGGTCAGGTTCAGGCTGCGAGCTCGGCCTGGTCGCGGGCACGGGCCTCGATCTCGGCCCCGACCCGGGCGGCCCGAGGGTCGGCCAGGGTCGCGCGACCGGCCATCACGGCCAGCAGCTCGTGCTCCTTGGTGGTGGCCGTGGCCATCGCCTCGGCCATGTCACGGTCGAGCGGCCGCGTTCGGTGGCGGTCCACGACGGCCCGGATCCCCGGTAGCTCCCGGGCGGTGTCGCGCCAGGCGGTGATGACGGCGTGCTCGAGATCGAGCGGCTGGCCCGTCAGCTCGCGCTCGATCCGGCCCGCCAGCCGGGTGTGCCAGCGGAGCTGCAGCGCCCCGAGGAGGTCGAGCTCGTCGACGAACGCCGTCCTGACGCCGTCGACGTCCCAGGGCAGCGAGCCGTCGTGGCGGGCGTCGGCCACGGCGGTGACGTCGCGGAGGATCTCGCCGCGACTGCGGAAGGCGTTCCAGGTCATGGACTGCTCCTTCGGAGGAGGTGGCTCACATACCGATAGTACGTACTCACGGTATGCGGTCATACCGACAGTATGCAAAGCCGTCCCCGGTGACGTGGCTCACCCCCGGAGGCCCCGCCCGTCCTAGACTCGGCCGAATGAGCAAGGCCGCCGTCTCCAAGCTGGTCCCCCGGGTCCCCACGCGACGTCAGCAGTACTCCGCCGCGACCCGCCGCGCCCTCATCGACCTGGCCGAGGAGCTCTTCACCGAGCACGGGTACGCAGCGACCTCGCTCGACGCGATCGTGGCCGGCGCCGAGGTCACCAAGGGCGCGCTCTACCACCACTTCAGCGGCAAGCAGGCGCTCTTCGAGGCGGTCTTCGAGCGGGTCGAGGCGCGCGCCGCGAGCGCGATCCACGACTCCCTGAAGGGCCACGACGACCCGTGGGAGAAGGCGCTCGCCGGGCTGCGGGCCTTCCTCGACGTGGTCCGCCAGCCGGCGTACCGCCGGATCGTGATCCTGGAGGGGCCGGCCGTGCTCGGCTACGCGCGGTTCCGCGAGCAGGAGGAGCGCTCCACGTTCGCGAACGTCCTCGACATCGTCGGTTCCGTCCTCGAGGCCGGTGCCTGGCAGCTCGACGAGGAGATGACCGAGACCTTCACCCGGATCTTCTTCGGGGCGATGTCGTCGGCCGGCGAGTCGGTCTCGACCAGCGAGGACCCGGTCGCGGCCGCGGCGCGCGTCGAGACCGCGATCACCTTCATCCTCGCCGGCATCCAGACCCTCGCGGACACCGGCGTCGAGCTGCCCCGCGTCACTTCCGACTGACCACGGGCCGCGGGCTTGTCACCGGAAGGTGACGTCGCCCCCGTCGGCGGGCACCAGCTCCAGCCACACGTGACCGGCCGGCACCTCCAGCGTGCCCTTCTTGGTCGCGAGCGAGAGCGGCTGGTCGAGGCCCTTCTTGCTCCACGTGGCCGTCACCACCCGACCGTCGTGGAAGAGGAACGCCTTGCCCTCGCCCTCGAGCTTCGTCTCCGGCACGGGGTTGCCCGCGGGGTCGCGGTAGCCGGCGTCGCCGACCTCGACCCGCAGCACCAGCACGCTGTCGGCCGGGAACTCGTCGCCCTCGGCGGCGTAGGTGTTCTCGTTGACGTAGCGGCCGTCGGCGTAGGTCCAGTTGGTGACGTGGTTGCCGAAGTCCGCGGCGAGCGTCGTCGCCTTCTTGCCCTTGGGGAGGTCCTCGGCGTCACCCCACGGCAGGTAGTCGTCGGGCCGCGCCTCGGCCTCCTCCGTGAACGTCTCGACCAGTGCGGTGATGTCGGCCATCAGGTTGTACGGCGAGCTGCGGTCGCTCGCCCGCGCGAACCCGGGCGCGCCCTCGCCGTAGAACTCGATGCCTGCGTCGCTGATCCGGTTGATCGTGACCGGGGCGGCGCCACTGGTGACGACCCGCGCGTCGACCGGCGAGACGATGCCGATGTCGCTCGCACGCATGGAGCGCACGGGGCCGACCTCGCCGGGGAGCTCGGAGTAGAAGAACACCGCGAGCCGTGTCATGCCGCCCTCGACGAGCTCCTCGACGACCAGGTCGGCGGATCCGAGCCCCTGCTGCGGGGCACTGGACGAGGTGTTGTCGATCTTGGTGACCATCACCGGGTGGGTCTGCGCCGAGCTGTCGTCGCCCTCGACGTCCAGGCCGGTCAGCGGCCAGGTCTGCTCGAGGGTCGACCCGCCGGCGATCTCCTGGGCCTCGGGGCCCTCGTCGGTCGGGGACTCCTCGTCCCCGCCGCAGGCGGCCAGCACCAGGCCGGCGGCGACGAGGGTGGCGGTGGTGGTCAGGGTGCGGTGTGCGCGGAAGAGGCGCATGACAGCTCCGATCGGTGGTTCTGGGGATGCGGGATCAAGTGTCGGTGGTGGCTGGGCACGGGTGCGGAAGGCGCGCCCGGCCAAAGTCGACTGAGACACACGAGAAATCGTGTTTCGCCTCGGCCCGGCTCAGCCGAGCTTGGCGCCGCCGTCGACGTACAGCGTCTGCCCGGTGATGTAGGACGCCTCGTCGCTGCAGAGGAACGCCGCGGCGGCGGCGATGTCCTCGGGGAAGCCGACCCGGCGGACCGGGTTGGACTCGGCGTTCAGCTTGCGGAACTCGTCGACCGGGATCCCGAGCCGGGAAGCGGTCGCGTCGGTCATGTCGGTGGCGATGAAGCCGGGGGCGATCGCGTTGGCGTTGACGCCGAACGGGCCGAGCTCGATCCCGAGGGTCCGGGTCAGGCCCTGGATGCCCATCTTGGCGGCGGAGTAGTTGGCCTGGCCCCGGTTGCCGAGCGCGGAGACGCTCGAGAGGTTGAGGATCTTGCCGTACTTCTGCGCGACGAAGTGCTGCTGGGCGGCCCGGGTCATGAGGAACGCGCCGCGGAGGTGGACGCCGATGACGAGGTCCCAGTCGTCGTCGGTCATCTTGAAGAGCAGGTTGTCGCGGGTGATCCCGGCGTTGTTCACCAGGATGTGGACGCCGCCCAGCTCGGCGACGACCCGGTCGACGGCGCTCTGGACGCTGTCGGTGTCGGTGACGTCGCAGCCGATGCCGAGGTGGCTGGTCTTCGGGTGGTCGGCGCCCGGCAGGGCCGCGGCCGCCTTCTTCGCGGCCGTCTCGTCGAGGTCGATGACCGCGACGCGCGCGCCCTCGTGCGCGAACCGCTGCGCGGTGGCGTACCCGATGCCGCGCGCGGCCCCGGTGACCACGGCGACGCGTCCGTCGAACCGGCCCATGATGGTGACTCCTGACGTTCGGGGGTGGTGCGCTTACCGACCGGCCACTCTAGAACGCGGCGGCTCGAGTAGCACGCCGGGGTCAGCACCCGGGGGCCGGCGAGGGGCCTTGCGGACGTCAGGACGCCTCGGCCAGGGTGTCCAGGATCGTCGCGGAGATGTCGTCGGACTCGGCCCGGTCAGGGGTGCTGACCGTGACGGTCACGACGTCGCCGGCCCGCGTCACGAGGTAGGAGACCCCCTCGATGGTGCGGTCGCCCACGTCCAGCGAGTACTCCACGACCGCCGCCTCCCCCACGGGCGTGTCCTCGTGGGTCACCTCGATGACGTCGGCGCCGATCGCGGCGAACTGACTCTCCAGCTCCGCATCGCCTGGGAGGGTGCCGGTCTGGCCGATCACGTTGATGTTGTCGAGGAAGCCGTCCTCGGGGCCGTCGCCGTCGACGAGGAAGAGGTCGACGTTGCGGATCGTCTGCTCGAACTGCTCGGTGGTCAGGCCCAGCCCCTCGGCGAGGTCGTCGGCCTCGGCGTCGGGGATGTCGGCCTCGTCCGGGTCGAGCGACTCCCAGCCCGTGGGCGCCTCGAACGAGATGCCGAGCGCCGTCACGGTGTTCTCGGTCTCCCCACCCGCAGCGTCACCCGAGTCCCCCGAGGAGGGTTCGTCTGAGGAGCATCCGGCCAGGGCGAGACAGGTGGCGAGGAAGAGCGGGGCGAGGAGGTGCCGGTGGCGGCGGGTCCGAGACATGCCGCACACCCTAGGCACAGCCGGTCAGGATCCGTGGAGCGACGTCCGGATCCGGGCCGCGAAGGCGGCGGCCTCCTCGTCGTCGGCGTACGTCGTGCGCGGCCAGAAGAACCCGCGCAGCCCGTCACCCTTGGTCCGCGGCACGACGTGCAGGTGCAGGTGCGGCACCGACTGGCTCACGGTGTTGTTGACGGCGACGAAGCTGCCCTGTGCCCCGAGGGCCTCCTTCATGGCGACCGCGAGGCGCTGGGCGAGCTCCAGGAACCCGTCGCGCAGCCCGGCGGGCAGGTCCGGGAGGGTCTCGACGTGCTCGCGCGGCGCGAGCAGCACGTGGCCCTTGAAGACCGGGCGGGTGTCGAGGAACGCGACGAACAGCTCGTCCTCGTGGGCCAGGTGAGCGGGGACGTCACCGGCGACGATCCCGCAGAACACGCACGGCGTCACACCGCTCCCAGCCGCCACACCAGCATCCTAGGTCCGGCGACGGCGCGGGCCCGACACCGTGGTGCCGGGCCCGTCGGCGACGCGGGAGCGTCGGTGCCGATCAGCGCTTGCGGATCGTGCGGGTCTTGCTCTCGCCGCCGACCCGCTTGACCTTCACCTTGAAGACGTCCTTGCCCCGCGTGTTGGGGCGGTTGCGCTCGACGTCGGCCACATCGCCGTCACTCCCGGCGCGTCGGGTGTCCTTGAAGAAGCGCTGGCCGTCGTGCCAGAGCGTGATCCGCCACCGGGTGCCCGGCTTGGCGTCGTCGATGTCGACGTCGACCTCGAACCGGCCGTCGTCCTTCTCGACGCTGAAGTCGACGTCGGCCCCGCCGACTCTGAAGTCCTTGTCCGTGGCGGCCGCGGGTGACGCGAGCGCGATCGGCGTGGCGAGCAGGCCTGCAGCGGCCACGGTGGCAGTCGTACGACGGAGGTTCATGATTCCCTTCCCAGGGCTCTCGGGATGTGTCGTCACGATCATCCTGCGGAGCACTGAGGCGGAGGTAAGACGAGCATGAGAGGGGTCTCATGCACGCGGTGCGTCAGTGGCAGACGTCCGTGCCGCACGCCCGCGGCACGAGCACCCGGCCGCTGCCGCCGGGCGCGTCGAAGTGGTGCGAGTCGCCGGTGCCGTAGGTCCAGCGGAACCCGTGCGCCAGCATCACCCGCACGACAGCGTGCTCCCGCGACCGCCAGGCCACCCGGGCGTGCGAGCGGCTCGGCCACCACGCGTTGGGCACCCAGCCCTGGGACGAGCGGTAGGGGTTCTCCCAGGTGTTGAGGTCGAGGGAGCGTCCCCACGAGTGCGGGGAGCGGACGCCGGGCCGCCCGACGACGTCGCGACAGTTGAACGCCGAGGTGTTGCCCGCGGCCATCGAACGGTAGTCGTCGGCGCCCTGGAGCCGTGCGCGACCACCCGAACCGGTCCACGCGGTACATCGAACGGATCGGCAGCTGCCGCGCGTAGAGCGCCGTCAGCGCGCCGCGCATGTTGTCGACCGCGTCGGTGCGCGCCACCAGCTCGCCGCGGTAGCGGTAGCCGTCGTACCCCCAGTAGTTGATCCGCAGCAGCCGCAGCCCCGAGCGGCCGACCGGGCACCCGGCGTGCCACGACCGCCCGGTCATCTGCTGCCAGACCCGGTCGGGGATCCGCGACACGGAGGCGTTGGCGCCGTCCCCGGTGGCGCGGTCCTGGCGGGGCAGGTCGACCCGCGGCCGCGGCGCGCCGGCGGGCAGTCGCACGGGCGAGCCGGGTGGCAGGTTGTCGATCCGGTGCACGCCACTGCGGTCGCGGGTGGCCCAGTCGAGCCGCGGTGCGGTCGCACGCCAGCGCGTGTCCTCCCGCGGGGTGACCTCGACCACCGCCAGGCCGTCGCTGCCGGTGCGGACGCGGCGGAACCGCCGCCAGTCGTCTCCGCCGTTGCGGCGCCACAGCTGGACCCGGCCCGGCACCGCCAACCCGCTGCGGGTGCGCCACCGGACCCGGACGGCCACCTGCTGCTCGTCGACCACCCGATCCGGCCCGCCGACCGACACGACGGTCTCCCGTCGCCGCAGCGGCGCGCGGTAGGCGCCGCTGCTCGCGGCCTCGTGCAGGTCGTCGCCGTCGTACGTCGCACGGAACACGTTGTCATCGGCGTCCCTCGCCAGGGTCTGGCCGACGGTGGCACGACCGTCCTCGTCGGTGACGACCACCGACACCTCGGACCAGTCGCCGTCGACGCGACGCTCGACGAGGACCTGCGCCTCGGCGATCGGCGACCCGCTGCCCTGGTCGGCGAGCCGCACGACGATCGCGGTCGCGACGTCGGCGTACCGCGGGGCCGAGTCGAGCGTGAGCAGGCTCGGTGAGGATGCGGCGGCGTGCGCCGGCGGTGCGCCCAGCGCGAGCACGACGGCGAGGACCAGCGCTCCGAGGCGCCCGAGGGACATGGCAACGATTGTGCCTCAGCCGGTCCGCCCGTCAGTGGCGCCGGTGTCGGCCTGTCGCGAGCACCAGCGCGCTGCCGGCGGCGAGCAGCAGCGCGCCGACCACCGCCACCCAGAGGGCAGTGCCACCCGTGTCAGGGGAGGTGCTGCCGCCCTCGACCGCCGTGGGGACGGTGGTCGGCGACGTAGTCGCACCGGGGCTCCCGGGCGTCGGGTCGGTCGGGTCGCTCGGCTCGGTCCCTTCCGCCTGCAGCTGGAAGTCCAGACCGCCGCGGACCTCCCCGGCCTCGGTGATCGTGGCCTCGAGAACCGCCGGGCCGACGGCCTCGGTGTCGGGCGGCGGGACGACCACGATCGAGTAGTCCCCGGCGTCGAGCCCGTCGAGGACGTATCCGCCGGCGTCGTCGGTCTCGACCTCGACCACCGCGCCTGGGCCGTCGACCTCGATCGTCACGTCCGCGACCGGATCGCCGGAGTCGGCGTCGCTGACGGTGCCCGTGACCGCGCCGGGGCGGGTGAGGGCGAAGTCGACGCCGGTGACGTCGGCGGCGGCGACGGTCACGGCCTGGCTGGTGTCGCCGTCGTACCCGTCGGGCGCCACGATGGAAGCGACGTAGTCGCCGGGCGGGACCCCGTCGAGCTGGTAGCGACCGTCTCCGTCGGTCACCGCCGTGATGGCTGGGCCGCCCCCGGTCGGGGTGAGCGTGACCTGGACGCCGCCGAGCCCGCCGCCCCCGCCGGTGACCTGGCCGGAGACCGACGCCAGCGCGCGGATCACGAAGTCCTGGTCGACCACCGGGTCGGTGGTGATGTCGATGTCGTCGATCGTGGTGCCGTCCGGACCGGCGACGTAGCCCGGCGGCACGGTCACACTGACGGAGTAGTCGGTGCCGACCGGGTTGTCGTCGAAGAGGTAGGTCCCATCGGGACCGGTGGTCGTCGTGGCGGTCCCGCCTCCCGGCCGGGTCAGTGTCAGCTCGACCCCCGCGACCGGGTTGCCGTCGGAGTCGCGGACCGTGCCGCTGATCGGCTGCGGCACGATCTGCCGGATCGCGAAGTCGGCGCGCGAGGCAGGGTCGTTGTCGTTGCCCCGGTTCGACACGGTCTGCTGAGCGGACCCGACGACGGCGCACGTCCCCGGCACGGACACCCGCACGACGTACCCGGCCTGGGTCGCGTACTCGCCGAAGGAGTAGCTCCCGTCGGCGGCGGGGCTCGTCGTGGCCAGCTCCGCGCCGTACGGCGACACCAGGGTCAGGGTGGTCTGCTCGACCGAGCAGGAGCCGACGCTCGAGACGTCGTCGACGGTGCCACCGATCGGTCGCGCCCGGCTGACGAACCAGGTCTGGTAGACCGGGAACCCGGCCCGCCGGGTGAACACCAGGGTCAGGCTCGTGAGGCGCACGTCGGGCTCGAACCAGCCGCTTGCGCCGTTGGTGTCGGCCGCAGCCGGGTTCCCGGTCAGGGTCGATGAGGGCGCGTCCCACGTGGGCAGGTCGGCCTCGCCGGCGTAGTTGAAGGTGCCCTGGAACCAGCTGTCGATCTCCGCCGCCGGCACGGCCGCGCCGGCCTCGTCGGTCGCCCGCACCTCCACCTGATCGGAGTCGACGTCGCCGAGCACGAACGCCCAGCCGGTGTCGGGGGTCGGGTCCGCGAACGTGTAGGTGGTCGTGGACGGCGACGTGGGGGTGTCTGCCCGCGGCCGCAGCGCGACGTACGACGAGCCGCGGCTTGTGCCGTACTTCAGGCCGGGCGGGGTGCCGGCACCGAGGAACGTCGTCAACCCGCTCGGGAGCTGCACGTTGGCCCGCGAATCGGTGGCGACGACCGCTTCCGGGAACCCGGGTGCCTGCTGGCGGAGGGTCGTCGCGTAGTTGTTGGAGGTGCCGGTGATCGGGTCCCAGTCAGCCCAGGCATCGGTGACCGCATGGGCGGGACCGGGCACGGCCACCAGTGACCCGATCGCGAGCAACCCGCTGACAACGCCCACGGCTCGACGCATCCCGAGACCTCCCGTCCGGACCGGAGTGGGGCTCTCAGGCTAGGGGAGCCTCCCAGCGGGTGGGAAGGATCGACCGCGAGGCGGCGTCCGGGCCTCAGTCCTCGCCACCGGCCGCTCGGCACCACCTCGAACGGCTCGACGTAGCGCGTGTGGGTGAGCTGGCGCCCCCAGTAGCGGCAGATGGCCAGGACCAGGTCCGGCTCGAGGTAGTGGCGGCTCGACTGCGACCGGTAGTGCCCCAGCAGCTGCACCTTCTCCTCGACGGTGTCGTCGACCGGCACGAACCTCGAGGGGGCGAACGAGGTCCGGGAGGACGGCGACTGGTAGCAGAGGAGCCGCGGCACACGACGAGCGGCGACCAGGGTCGCCTCGTGGACGGCCCGGTGGTCCTGGTAAGCGACCAGGCACCGGGTCGCCTCGCCTCTTCGGGCGAGCGTCCGGGGAGGCCGATCAGTCCTTGGCCTCGACCTGAACGGTCGCCGTCACCGGGCCTGTTCCCCGACCACGTCGAGGTGCCGCAGCGCCTCTCGGTAGGACGCGAACGCCGAGGTCTCGGCGTAGCTCACGCCGTTCGCCTCGCAGAACCGGCGCACGACCGGTTGTGCCACCCGGAGGTTGGGCCGGGGCATGCTCGGGAACAGGTGGTGCTCGATCTGGTAGTTCAGGCCGCCGAGCACCAGGTCGGTCACAGGGCCGCCCCGGACGTTGCGGGACGTCAGTACCTGACGGAGCAGCGGGTCGGCCGCCTCCTCCGGCGTGGGCAGCGCCATCCCCTTGTGGTTCGGCGCGAAGGCGCACCCGAGGTAGAGACCCAGCAGCCCCTGGTGGACGGCGACGAAGACGAGGCCCTGCAGCCAGGTCATCGTGGTCACGACCAGGACCGCGTACGCCACGAAGTGGACGGCGAGCAGGGTCGCTTCCGTCCAGCGGTGGCGCAGTCCGGGTCGCAGCACCGCCCGGACGCTGGTGACGTGGAGGTTGATCGCCTCGAGCAGCAGCAGCGGGAAGAACAGCCACGCCTGGTGGCGCGTGAACCAGCCGGCCGCTCCCTGCCGGGTCGATGCGCTGTCGGCGTCGAAGACGAAGACGCCGGGGTGCACGTCGGGGTCGGACCCGACCTCGTTCGGGTGGGCGTGGTGGGCGTTGTGCTTGTCGACCCACCAGCCGTGGCTGAGGCCGGTCAGCAGGTTGGCGAAGACGAAACCGAGCACCCGGCTGGTGCGTGCCCGACGGGCGACCTGGCGGTGACCGGCGTCGTGCCCGAGGAAGCCGAGCTGCGCGAACACGACGGCCATGCCGACCGCCACGAGCATCAGCCACCACGACTCGCGGACCAGGATCATCGCGGTCACCAGCAGCGCGAGCGACAGCAGGTGCGTCGTCGTGGTCATCGCGTAGTAGCCCGGGCGCCGCCGCAGCAGGCCGAGCGCCTTGATCTCGGCCGCCAGCTCGGCGTACCCGTGACGCGCGACACTGACTGGTTCATTGACGAGGGACATCCCCAACTCCATCCGATGGGCGGATCGCCACCGGGGTCCTGGGAGGCTCCTTCGGAGTGTAGCCCCGCCGTCAGCCGCAGTGGCTCACCCCTTGGGGACCGGGACCTCGCTGACCGGAGTGATCGTGCTGGTGCAGCGCTGGAAGCCCGGCCAGAGGAACCGGTGCAGGGCGTTGACGTCGTCGGCCTCGACGACGAGGAACAGGGTGTGCTGGGCGTTGGCGCCGTACCGCCCGACGAGCCGGACCCCGGGCACGGTCTCGTCGAACAAGGAGTTGGAGCCGCCCTCGTCGCGAGGGCAGAGCTCGGGCGTGTGGACCTGCGTGACGTGGAAGAGCACCGGACCTCCTGGGGTCGGCTCGGGTTTCTCGGAGGGTAATCCCGGCGGCCCGCATCTGGACAGGCATGACGAAGCCCCGGAGCCCAGCGGTCGCTCGGTTCGGGGGCCTGTCTCGTGATGATCGTCGTCGTCGTCCGGACGCATCCTGATAGCCGATGAGTGCGTGACTTCCCCCATGACCCATGCCTGACTGCTGCGGTGGCCAGGGGACGCAATGGACGCGGGAGGAGGCGTGCGACGAAGTGGGCCGACGGGGTTTTGAAGCGCGTAGCCTGCTGCCATGGCGCACGTGTGGGTGAGCGTGCTCGGGCCGCTGGACGTCTCGGTTGACGGGGCATCCGTTGCCGTCACCGGTCCGTTGCCCCGTCGGCTGCTCGCCGTGCTGGCCTCCCGTGCGCGGCATACCGTGCCGGTTGACGTACTCATCGACGCGCTCTGGCGGGGTGAACCTCCGAAAGGCGCCGTGCAGACACTGCATTCACACGTTGCACGGCTTCGGCGGCAGCTGCCACCGGATGCGATCCAGACCCGGCCAGAGGGATACAGCCTCGAGGCCGAGGTGGATGCTTCTCAGCTCGACGCCGCTCTCCGCTCTGCCGACAGTCGGAAGCTGCGCGACCTGCTGATGGCCTGGGAGGCACCGGCGTACGACGGTCTGGCGGATGACGGACTGTTGGCCCGAGAGGCCCAACGGCTGGACAGCTTGCGGAGCCAGGCAACCCAGGTCGTCGCCCGGCATGCATTGACGAGCGGTGAGCTGGACGGCGTCACCGCGCTCCTGGAATCGCTCATCGCCAGGCAGCCCACCGAGGAGCCGATCTGGGAGCTTCTGATGCTGGTCCTGGCTCGCGCGGGCCGCACGGCCGAGGCACTCAAGGCGTTCCAACGGGCCCGCCGGACGCTGCGCGACGAGCTCGGGATCGACCCCGGCGAAGCCCTGGTCCGACTCGAGCACGACCTGCTGACCGGCGAACCGAGCCTGTCCGCCGCACCCTCGCCCACGGCACGCGAGCCCGGCCAGCAACGACTCATCTCCCTGCTGGTGCTGCAGACCCCCGACGACGAGGACGACGACCCGGAGGACGCCGTCCGCGCGCGGACCCGGCTGTCAGGACTGATCACCGGGTACGGCGGCGAGCTCCAGCCGTCCCCCGGGTCACTGACCTACGTGACGTTCGGCGCGCGGAACGCCCACGAGGACGACCCGGAGCGCGCCGTCGTCGCAGCCCGGGAGGCCCTGGCGACGGGCCTCGCGGTCAGGGCCGGGGTGGGCACCGGCCGCTGCTCTCACGGCGGGCGACGGCATCGCCGCGGTCGCCGGATCGACGGCGCGACGTGCTGAGTCCGCATGCCGCGCCGCCGACTCCGGCTGCGTCGCGCTCGACGAGGCCACGCAGACCCGGTTGGCCACGACACGACCAACCGAACCCGGCCAGTTCGTCGGACGTGAACGCGAACTGGCAGATCTTGCCGCCGACCTGGACCGGGTCATCACAACTGGAGATCCCGGTGCTGGTGACGATGCTGGGCGAGCCGGGAATGGGCAAGAGCCGACTTGCAACAGAGTTCCTGTCAACGCTGGGAGACGACGTCCACACGATCTCGGTGCGCGTCCCGGCGTACGGGGTGGCGACCGGTCGCGGTCTGATCGCCGAGCTGGTCGGCGCGGACATCGACCAGGCCCAGGGGGGCAGGTACGACGCGTTCCGCTACGGCACGGACCACCTCACGGCAGCGGCCGGCGGCAGGCCGCAGGTGTTGCACCTCGACGACCTGCAGTGGGCCGACGACCTCCTGGTGGACTTCGTCGAGGACCTCATCAGGTCGGCTGGAAGCCGACCACTGCTGGTCCTGGTCACCGCTCGACCCGAGCTCGCCACGCGGCGCCCAGGCTGGGGCAGCCTGCCGTCCGAGGAACGCCGGACGAGGCTCGGCCCCCTCCGCGACGGCGAGATCCAGGAGCTCATGTCGGGCGTCGAGGGCCGCGAGGAGCTCACCGCGCAAGCCGGCGGCGTGCCGCTCTACGCGCTGGAGCTAGCGCGCATGGGGAGTGGGGTGGCTACCCCCGACTCGTTGCGGGCCGTGGTCGCGGCGCGCATCGACACCCTGAGCGCTGCACCGAGGTCGTTGCTGGTCGACGCGGCAGTGGTGGGCGACGCCGTCGTCCTTGAGCTGCTGGTCGCCCTCACCGAGCAGTCCGAGGGAGACGTACGCCGGATGCTCGACGACCTGGTCGGCCGTGACTTCCTCCGACGTACCCCGAACGGACTGACGTTCGCGCACGACGTGGTCCGCGAGACCGCCTACGCCACCCTGCCCGGGCAGGATCGCGCCCGGACGCATCTGGCCGTCGCCACCTGGGCGGAGAACCGGGACGTCGACCCGGCCTGGTTCGCCCACCACGCCCTCACGGCCTGGGCCCTGGCCAGCCGAGTCGGGGACGACGACGCAGCGGCGCTGGCCAAGCCTCGCGCGTACCGCGCCGCGATGGCCGCTGGAAAGCAGATCCTCATGCTCGAGCCCACCAGCGCCGCGCGGCTGTTCGAACAGGCGGCCTCTCTCGCCCCCGAGCAGAGCGTCGAACGGGCTTGGGCCGAGGCGATGTGGGGCAGCACCGAGTCGCTGGTCGGCGACTTCGCCGCCGCCGAGAAGCACCTGGGCTGGTCCGTGGCGAGGCTGGCCGGAAACCCGGACCCGTGGCGGCTCATCGCGCTCACGATGCTCAGCAACGTCCGGTTCGCTCTCGGCGGTGATCTCGCGGAGGCGGGGAGGCACTTGCGTGCGGCCCTGGACGAAGCGCCGACGAGTCGGGAGTCGCTGATCGGCGCGGTCTACGACATCGCGATCGAGCTGGTGCGGCAGACCCCGGAGGGATTCCGCGACGCTCTTGTCATCGCTGACCGTCACCTCGCGCGCGCACAGCGTGCGGGGCTCGAGGCCTCCGCCGGCCACGTCCGCGCCATGCGGGGCCGGGCACGCCTGGGGCTGGGCGACGCCGGGGGTCTCGCCGAGCTGCGTGACGGCGCTGCGGACACGTCGTGGATCCCGCTCGCGACGATCATCGCCAAGACCTATCTCTCAGCAGCCCTGCACCACTGGGGTGGGCCCGCCGAGGAGCTCGCCGCCCGGGAGGACCTGGAGGACTACGCGATCACTACCGGGCAGGCTTATGTGGTTTCTTTCAGCATCGCCGAGCGGGTGCGATGCCTGGCAGAGCTCGGCCGCTGGCGCGAGGTCGTGGCGCTGGCCGACATCGTGGACCTCGCCGAGGCCCAACCTCGCTGGGCCGCGGTGCAGCGGGCGCTCGCCCTGGCCGAGTTGGGGGAGCTCAACGAAGCGGACGTCGAGCTGGTACGTCGTACTCCTCCCGCCAGCGACGACGACCTCCGGCACATCCTCGGCACGCTGCTGGTGGAAGCCATCTGGGCGCCCGACCGGGTCGATGAGCTGGTCGACGGGCTCGGTGCGCTCACGCCGTACACCGAGCGCGACGGCGCCATCGAGCTGCTCACCAGGCTCATCCGACTCGCACCACATCGGGACTTCTCGGTGCTGCGTCGTACCGACGAAAGCACCCCGCTGGCGGCAGCCATCACCCCTCACGTGAACGGTCTGCTTGACCGCGACGTCGACCTGCTGACGGTGGCGGCACAGCGATGGCGCGCGATGGGCTACTCCGTCGAGGCCGACCTCGCCGCACGTGACGCCGCCGGACTGTGACTGCTTGCAGCGACCTGTCACCGGACTTGCAGCGTGCTTCGTTCCACTGGTTCCAAGCAGGCCTCGAAGGCCACGGAACAAGGAGGACGACATGACCAAGACATGGTTCATCACCGGGACATCGCGAGGGTTCGGCCGCGTCTGGACGGAGGCCGCATTGGGGCGTGGTGACCGGGTCGTGGCGACAGCACGTGACACGTCGGCGCTGGACGACCTCGTCGCCCGATACGGCGACCGCGTGCTGCCGCTGCCGCTCGACATCACCGACCGCACAGCGGTCTTCGCCGCAGTTCAGCGAGGAGCCTCGCACTTCGGGGAGATCGACGTGCTCGTTCACAACGCCGGGTTCGGGTCGATGGGCACCATCGAGGAGATCTCCGAGGCCCAGGCGCGGGAGCAGTTCGACACGAACGTCTTCGGCGCTCTGTCGGTGCTGCAGGCGATCGCGCCGATCATGCGCGAGCAGGGTCACGGTCACATCGTCGCCGTGTCGTCGCAGCTCGGCCTCGTGTCGCTGCCGACAGCGGCTCTTTACGCGGCGTCCAAATGGGCGCTGGAGGGCCTGGCGCAGGGGTTCGCCGGCGAGATGGCTCCCTTCGGCGTGCACGTCACCCTGATCGAGCCCGCCGGTTACAAGACAGGTTTCTACGACGCCGACACGCTTGTCGTGGCGCCGCGGATGTCTGCCTACGGTGACGTCCACGCCGGACTCGACCAGCTGATGTCGACCATCGAATGGGGCGTGCCCGAGGCGACCTCAGACGCGATCATGGCCCTCGTCGATGCCGAGCAGCCTCCCCTGCGGTTGATCCTGGGCAAGGGTCCGCGGGAGTGGATCAGCGGTGACTACGCGGGCCGGCTGGCTGAGTTCGACGCGTGGCACGAGGTCTCGGAGGCTGCCTTCGGCGCGTGAAGCCCTCCTCGGGGCGGCTCTCGTTCAAGAGGGCTGGCTCTCGGTGGGGTGAGCCAAGGTGACCTAGGTCGAACTCCCATACCAGGTACGTCGAGGATTCGACCAGCGTCTTGGAGTCGCGACATCTCGCCACCAGCGGTTCGCATGGACACGTCGCACCAGCTCGGCCGATAGTGAGCAGGTGCCCGAGGCGACCGCACACGCCCAACAGTTGAGCGAAGTCGAGCACCGTCGACTCCGCTCCTTGGTTGATCGCGACATGGCCGTTGCGGCGTCACTCCATGCGGACGACTACGAGCTGGTCACCCCTGGCGGGGCCGCTCTGTCCAAGCAGGACTACCTCAATGGAGTCGAGTCCGGCGAACTGGACTACCACGTCTTCGAGGCCGCCTCAGACGTTGCCGTGCGCGTCTCTGGCGAGGTCGGGATCTTGCGTTATCAGGCGCGCATCGACATAGCCGTTTCTGGGCGGACAGACCGGGGACTCTTCTGGCACACGGACTTCTACGAGTGGCGCGACGGACGCTGGCAAGCCGTATGGTCGCAGGCCACCCGCATCTCTCGCTGACCTCTGGGTAGAACGCAAACGCCCCCAGTCCCAACGCGTAGCGGCCCCACCCGGGGTCGGGTGGAGCCGCTTTTTCGCGAGGTGAGTGTCCGGAAATTCGCGAACACTCCGTCGTGGAGCTGGCGGGAATCGAACCCGCGTCCTCGAGCGTCGAACCAGGTCTTCTCCGGGTGCAGTCAGTGACGTCGTTTTCTCGGCCCCGGCGCTGGCACTGACACCTCGCCGACGGGCTCAGTCAGGAAAAAGTCCCGCTCACCCCTCCTGACAGGAGATGAGCAGCAAGTCCTCTAGATGAGGCCTGGGTCCGGGACGAGGACGGGTGCCCGGTCAGACCCTTCGATCACCGCTCAGGCGGCGAGAGCGAAGTCGTTGCGATTGGAGTCGGCAACTATAGGTTTCCAGCGATCGTTTACGAGATGACGCTGGCTTCTCGACCCGCTTCCCCTGGAACTAACGTCCCAAGTCGAAACCGATCAGCCCCTCTGGAGTTATCAACGTTCCTACTCTACGTGGGAACGCCGACGAGGGTCTCATTCATTCCGGCCGAGCGGGAAGTCACCGGCACCACTGGGTGGCGATCGCCGCGGTGTCGTCGCCCTGGATGTGGTCGATCCCGGCGGCTTGGGCGATCCGCGCGACGTCGGCGCTGTTGACCTGCACGGTCGCCACGACGGCGCCGAGCGCGCGCACGCCGGAGACGGTCGCGGGCTTCCAGTGGTAGCGCGGCAGCGCGGCGAGGTCGACCCCCTCGTCGGCCACGTTGGTCTGGATCCGCGTGGCGGACCAGGCCTTGGGGTAGCGCCAGAACGTCGACGCGTCGGGGTGACGCAGCCGCATCTGGTCCTGGGCGACCGCACCACCGAAGTACACGGTCTCGGGGTGCGGGTGCGCCTGCGCGGCGGCGTACAGCGCGTCGAGGGTCTGGGGGCCGTAGCCGGCCTTCTTGATCCGGGCCCACTGGTTGATGGTGACCATGATGGGGACGTCGAGCTCCGCGGCCCGCGCGATCAGCTCGGTGGTCAGGTAGATGCGGTCGCCGTAGAGGTACGGCAGGGCCAGGATCTCGGCGTAGGTCAGCTGGTTGACGTACGCGGTGGACGCCCCTCCGGTCAGCCGGCCGAGCGTCCCGTCGTGGATCGCGGCCATCTGCCCGTCCTTGGTGACGTTGGCGTCGATCTCGACGAAGCCGTAGGGGGCGTTCCCGTCGACACCCGCGAGCTGGTTCTCGGTGCCGAGGTAGAGCCCGCGGTGGGCGATGGCCGTGCAGTGGTTGCTGCCGTCGTCGGCCTGGGCCTGTGGCGCCACCAGCGCCACGGCCGGCAGCGCCAGCGTCAGCAGTCCCGCCGCGCACCGCAGCGTCGCGCGCTTCACACCCATGTCATGCTCCCCCTGACGATTCCCTGGGCCCAGTCTCGCGGTCGCCTGACACGGATCACCCACACCGGGGCAACAGTCGTTCCTCGGTTGGGGTGGGCTACTCCCGGATCCCCTTGAGGTGGCGACCGAGGGCCTGTTCCTTCTCCCGGTTGGCGGTGCGCTCGGCGATGGCGTGCCGCTTGTCGTACGCCTTCTTGCCGCGGGCCACGCCGATCTCGACCTTGGCGCGGCCATCCTTGAAGTACAGCGCCAGCGGCACGAGCGTGAAGCCCTTCTCCGACACCTTCCGCTCGATCTTGTCGATCTCGGAGCGGTGCATCAGCAGCTTGCGCTTGCGGCGGGCGGAGTGGTTGGTCCAGGTGCCCTGCGTGTACTCCGGGATGTGCACGTTCAGCAGCCACGCCTCGCCGTTGTCGATCTCCGCGAAGCCGTCGGCCAGCGACGCACGCCCCTCGCGCAGCGACTTCACCTCGGTGCCGACCAGGACCAGGCCGGCCTCGACGGTGTCGTCGATGTGGTAGTCGTGGCGCGCCTTCTTGTTCTGCGCGACGACCTTGCGTCCCTGCTCCCTGGCCATCTCGCCATCCTCTCAGGTGGCGCCAGCGAAGCGCTCCGAGGTTTCGTGGCTCGCTGCGCTCGCGCCTCAACCTCCGGGGAGGGGGTCAGAGCCAGTTCATCGGGTCGACGGTGGCCCCGTCGACCATCACCGTGAAGTGCAGGTGGCAGGCGGTCGACCAGCCGGTGCTGCCGGAGTAGCCGACGGTCTGGCCCCGGGCGACCCGCTGCCCGGCGCTCACGGTGTCCGAGGACAGGTGGTTGTAGATGATCGTGAGGTTCTTCCCGTTGACCCGGCCGACGTAGATGATCACGCGGTTGCCGTAGGTCGACGAGTAGTACGTCGACACCACCCGCCCGCCGGCCGCGGCCGGGAGCGTCACCCCGCAGCCGCCACCGAAGTCCGTTCCGTTGTGCAGGGCGTAGTAGCCGTAGATCGGGTGGGTCCGGTAGCCGTACGGCGAGGTGACGTACCCGCCGACCATCGGCCAGTCGAGGAAGCCGCCGGCGTTGGTGCTGATGTTCGGCTGGTTCGCCTTCGCCGCCTGCGCGGCGATCAGCCGCTCGATCCGCTTCTCCTCCTCGCGCAGCTCGCGGAGCTCGGCCCGGTCCTTGCGCTTGGCGCGGAACGCCATCCGCTGGGCGTCGGCCCGCTCGGACACGACCTGCGCCACCCGTTCCCGGGCGGTGCGGGCCTCAGCGGTGAGGTCCTCCATCACGAGCAGGTGCTCCGCGGCCTCCTCGCGCGCCAGCTCGACCGCGGCCTCGGCCTCCTTCAGCTGGCCCTGGCGGACCTGGAGCAGCACCTCGGCGGCGCGCAGCTCGTCGTACTGGCGGGTCTCGCGGCCCACCATCACCTGCTGGCCCTCCTGGGTCCAGGTGAGGTCGGCGGAGCTCTGCGCGGTGAGCATCGACGAGAACGCCTGCAGCTGGGGGTCACCCTCCTGGTAGATCGTGGTGATCATGTCGGTGACGGCGTCACGCTGGTCGGAGAGGTCGGCGCGGCCCTGCTCGAGATCCGCCTGGGCGCGGTCGAGGCGCTCCTGGGCGAGCAGCAGCTTCGCCTGCATCTCGCGGTCGCGCTCCCGGGCGTCGAAGAGCCGCAGGCGCGTGTCGTGCAGCTGACGCTTGGCCTCGGAGAGCTGGGCCTGCGCCGCCTCGAGCCGCGCGAACGCGCGATTCAGCCGGTCGCTGGACTCCTCCAACGCGTGGTCGGCGTTGTCGATCTGCCGCTGGACCTTCTTCTGCTTGTCCTTGAGGTCGTCAGCGTGGGCCAAGGGGATGCTGATCGCGCCGAGCGCCAGCATGCTCGCGACGCCTGCCGCGGCCAGGCGACGGCGGGCGGTACGGGGGAAGGAACGCACCGGTCTGCCTTCGATGTTCGGGGAAGTGAACGAGTCGAACGTAACCGAGCGAGGTCAGACTTTGAGGTATTTGCGTGTCAGCACGAGTGTCGGGAGCAACGTCAGCACCGGTCCGAGGATGCCGACCACGGCCAGCGCGTAGAGGAACTCCTCCATCCCGACCCACGGGATGAAGCCGACGAAGTCCTCGAGTCGTCGGTGCACGCCGAACCACATCGCGGCCCCCATGGCGCCACCGGCCAGGGCCACGCCGATCAGGGCGGTGACCACCGCCTCCAGCAGGAACGGCAGCGCGATGTAGAGGGTGGAGGCACCCACCAGCCGCATGATGCCGATCTCCTTGCGGCGCGCGAGGGCCGCCAGCCGGATGGTGTTGGCCACCAGCAGCAGCGCCGCGACCACGAGGAACGCCGCCGTGACGAGCGCTCCCCACTGCATCGCCTCGATGCCGCGCAGGATCGGGCCGACCACCGCGCGTTGGTCGCGGACGGAGCTCACCCCCGGCATGGTGCGGACCTCGCTCGTGACGCCCTCGTACTCGTCGGGGTCCACGAGCGTGACCCACAGCGAGACCGCCATGTCGTCGGCGGTCGCGGCGGCGTTACGGCCCTCGAAGCGCTCGGCGCCGAACAGCAGCTTGACCTTCTCGAACGCCTCCTCCTTCGACTCTTCGTACCAGGACGCGACCTCGGGGTTGCGGTCGAGCACGTCCTCCACAGCCTGCTGCTGGGCGGGCGTGACCTCGGTGGGACAGGCCGGGTTCTCGTCGCCGTCACGGCAGAGGAACACGGTGATCTGGAGCTCGTTGCCCCACTGGTCGCCGGCGCGGATCGCCTGCTGGTTGAGCAGGACGCCGAGGCCGACGAGGGTGAGCGACACGAACAGGGTGAGGATCACCGCGACGTGCATCGACAGGTTCCGTCGGAGGCCCTGTCCGAGCTCGGAGAAGACGTAACGCAGCTGCATCGGGGAGGAGGTCTCGCTCTCTTCTAATGCCGGGTGGTCAGTGCTGGAAGCCGTAGACGCCCTGCGCCTGGTCGCGGACCACGCGACCGCCCTCCAGCTCGATGACGCGCTTGCGCATCTGATCGACGATGCCGGAGTCGTGGGTGGCCATCACCACGGTGGTCCCCGTGCGGTTGATCCGGTCGAGCAGCTTCATGATGCCGACGGACGTCGCGGGGTCGAGGTTCCCGGTGGGCTCGTCGGCGATCAGGATCATCGGCCGGTTGACGAACGCGCGCGCCACGGCGACCCGCTGCTGCTCACCACCGGAGAGCTCGTCGGGCATCCGCTCGCCCTTGCCGTCGAGGCCGACCAGCTCGAGGGTCTCGGGGACCAGGGTGCGGATCTCGGAGGCGGAGCGGCCGATGACCTGCAACGCGAAGGCGACGTTCTCGGTGACGTTCTTGTTCGGCAGCAGCCGGAAGTCCTGGAACACGGTGCCGATCTGGCGCCGGAGTCGCGGCACCTTCCAGCCCGCGAGCCGGTTGATCTCCTTGCCCGCGACGTAGACGCGGCCGGAGGTCGGACGCGACTCGCGGAGCACGAGCCGGAGGAACGTCGACTTGCCCGAGCCGGAGGCGCCGACGAGGAAGACGAACTCGCCCTTCTCGACGTCGACGGTCACGTGGTCGAGGGCAGAGGTGCCCTGGCCGGGGTAGGTCTTGACGACCTTGTCGAAGCGAATCACCGGATCGAGAGTAGTCCAGCGCACCAGTGGGCTCCGAAACGGCGACCAGCCGGGCGCGCCCTCCGCTCCCTACAGTGAGGGCATGCGGTGGACCGGGGCGGCGGCGGCCGCCGTGCTGCTGGGCGGGTGCAGCCTCGTCGGAGACTCCCCCGAGCGGGAGCCCGACGCCGAGCCGACCACGCTCACGTCGTACGACGCCGAGGAGGCGACGGTCGTGCGAGGCCCGTTCTGCGACCGGGTCTCCCCCACCGGTGTCGAGCACGCGCTCGGCGCCGTGCCGGCGGACGGCGAGCGCTGGGACAGCGGCGACCGGGTGCGGCTGCCCGACGGCTCGCGCGACCGGGTGCACGAGTTCGGCTGCCGGTGGACCGGCGAGGACGGGTCGGTCGCCACGGCTTACCTCTTCGTGCCGCCGGTCACGCCCCCGCAGGCCCGCTCGCTCGCGCGGGCCTCGGTCGGAGCGGGGTGCTCGACCTTCGCTGCCCAGGGCTTCGGGCGTCCGAACGTCGCCACCCGCTGCGTCGGCGACGACGCGACCACCGAGCTCGCCTACCGCGGTCTCTTCGGCGACGCCTGGGTCGTGTGCTCGCTGCGGACGCCGGGCGACCCGGCCAGCCTGCCGACCCGGGCCAGCGCGTGGTGCGTCGAGGTGCTGGAGGCGGCGCGCTCCTAGGAGAGACCGAGCTGGGCGAGCACCTCGTCGGCGATCGCCTCGGGCGGCTGCGCGACGTCGACCGTGAAGCCCGGCTCGTCGTCCGCCAGCGGCTCGAGCGTGGCGAGCTGTGACTCGAGGAGGGATGGCGGCATGAAGTGGTCGCGGGCGGACATCCGCTCGAGCAGCAACCCCTTGTCGCCGACGAGGTGGACGAAGCAGGTGTGCTCGCCCCCGGTGCGGAGGACGTCGCGGTAGGGCCGCCGCAGCGCCGAGCAGCTCATGATCGTGGGCTCCCCTGACCGGTCGCGCTCGCGGGTCCACGCGGCGAGCCGGCCGAGCCACGGCAGCCGGTCGGCGTCGGTCAGGGGATGGCCGGCGGCCATCTTCTCGACTGCCTCGGGCGAGTGGAAGTCGTCGCCCTCGGCGAACTCCCACCCGAGCCGGTCCTGGACGGCGCGGGCGGCCGTCGACTTGCCGGAGCCCGACACCCCCATGAACACGAGGTGCCAGGCTCGGTCGCTCACATCACCACCCACAGCACTCCGGCGATCGCGAACGCGGAGAGCCCGAGGGTCGTCTCCATGACCGTCCAGGTCTTCAGGGTCGTCTTCTCGTCCATCCCGAAGAACCGGCTGACCAGCCAGAAGCCGGAGTCGTTCACGTGCGACAGCACGGTCGCACCGGCCGCGATGGCGACCACGAGGAGGGTCAGCTGGAGGTCGCCGAGGTTGGCGGCCGCCGCCGGTCCGGCGATCAGACCACCGGTCGTGGTCAGGGCCACCGTGGCCGATCCCTGCGCGACCCGGAGCAGGGTGGCGATCACGAACGCCTGCAGGATCAGGGAGAAGCCGAGGTCCGACAACGACGAGCTCAGGGCGGCCCCGATGCCACTCAGCTCCAGGACGCCACCGAACATGCCGCCGGCACCCGTGATGAGGATGATCGCGCAGATCGGCCCGAGGGCGCCGTCGAGGATCTCGGACACGCGGGCCATCGAGGCATTGGGGCGTCCGAGCACGAAGATCGCCACGAGGACCGTGATCAGCAGCGCGATCGGGGTCTGGCCGAGCAGCCCCAGGAAGTCGACCCAGCCGGTTCCCTCCTCCAGCCTGCCCGCCACGACGAGGGTGTCGAGGATCGTGTCGAACGAGATGAGGACCAGCGGGATGAGCAGGAGCATCAGCACCGTCGCGAACTTGGGGGGTCGCTGACCGAAGGTGTCGTCCTGGTCGTCACTCGTCTGGTCGTTCACGTGTCCGAAGACCACGTCGGAGACGGACACGTCGTACCGCGCGCCGAGGAAGCGGGAGACCAGGTAGACACCGACGTACCACGACAGGACCGCGATCGGGAGCCCGACCAGCAGCGTCAGTCCGATGTCGGCGTCGAGCTGCTCGGCGGCTGCCACCGGTCCGGGGTGGGGCGGGACGATCGCGTGCATGGCGGCGAACGCCCCGGCGGCGGGGAGCGCGTAGTACAGCAGCGAGCCCCCGAAGCGTCGCGCCACGGTGAGGATGATCGGCAGGAAGACCACGAGGCCGGCGTCGAAGAAGATCGGGAAGCCGAAGAGCAGCGCGGCGACGCCCAGCGCGAACGGCGCTCGCTTCTCGCCGAAGCGGTTGATGAGCGTGTCGGCCAGCACCTGGGCGCCACCGGTCACCTCGAGCAGCCGCCCCAGCATCACCCCGAACGCGACGAGCAGGGCCACCGAGCCGATCGTGTCCGCGAACCCGTACAGCAGCACGTCGGGGATCTCGGCGAGGTCGAAGCCGACGACCACCGCCGTGATGACGCTGACGAGCACCAGCGACACGAACGCGTGCAGCTTGAGCACCATGATGAGGACGAGCAGCAGGGCGACCGCGCCGGCTGCGATCAGCAGCAGGGTGGCGGTCCCGTAGACAGGATCGATCGGTTCCATGGCGTCCTTCCCGAAGCAGGGCGCTCCTCACCCTGCCGACGGGTCGGCCTTCGCGCAACCACTCCTACGGGTGGGTCAGGCGTCCGCGGCCACCTTGTCGGCGCCGGCGCGCCACCGGATGCCGGCCTCGAGGAAGTCGTCGAGCTCGCCGTCGAAGACCGCCGTCGGGTTACCGGTCTCGTAGCCGGTGCGGAGGTCCTTCACGATCTGGTAGGGGTTGAGGACGTAGTTGCGCATCTGGTCGCCCCATGACGCCTGGACGTCGCCGCGCATCTCGTCGAGCTGCGCCTTCTCCTCGGCCTTCTTCATCGCCAGCAGCTTGGCCTTGAGGACGACCATCGCGCTCGCCTTGTTCTGCAGCTGCGACTTCTCGTTCTGGCACGAGACGACCAGGCCGGTCGGGATGTGGGTCAGGCGGACCGCCGAGTCGGTGGTGTTGACGGACTGGCCGCCGGGGCCGCCGGAGCGGTAGACGTCGGTCCGGATCTCCTCGTCGGGGATCTCGATGTCGTCGGTCTGCTCCAGCACCGGCACCACCTCGACGGCGGCGAACGACGTCTGGCGGCGGCCCTGGTTGTCGAACGGGCTGATCCGCACCAGCCGGTGGGTGCCGGCCTCGACGGACAGGGTCCCGTACGCGTACGGCGCGTGGATGGCGAAGGTCGCGGACTTCAGCCCGGCCTCCTCCGCGTAGGAGGTGTCGAAGACCTCGACGGAGTACTTGTGCTGCTCGGCCCAGCGCGTGTACATCCGCATCAGCATCTCGGCGAAGTCGGCGGCGTCGACCCCGCCGGCGCCGGAGCGGATCGTGATGAGGGCCTCGCGGGCGTCGTACTCGCCGCTGAGGAGGGTGCGGATCTCGAGGCTCTCGACTGCCTTCTTGATCTTGCCGAGCTCGCGCTCGGCGTCGGTCAGGGTCTCGGCGTCGTTCTCGTCGCGGCCGAGCTCGACCATCAGCTCGAGGTCGTCGATCCGGCCGGCGAGCGCGGTGAAGCGGTCGAGGTCTCCCTGCAGCAGGGAGAGCCTGCCGGTGACGCGCGTGGCGTTGTCCTGGTCGTCCCACAGGTCGGGGGCGGCGACCTGCTGGCCGAGGTCGGCGATCTCGGCGCGCATGGCGTCGAGGTCGAGCACCTGGCCGATGGTCTTCATCGTCGCCTGGAGCTGCTTGATCTCGGAGTCGAAGTCGGGTCCTGCCACGAGACGCAACGTTACCGCCGGGGCACCAGCCCGGCCCTATCGGCGGCCGAAGACCTGCGCGGCGTACGGCGTGCCGTTGTCGGAGCGCCGCATCGCCATCCCCAGGATCCGGTAGCTCGGCTCGAGGATGTTGGCGCGGTGACCGTCGGACCGCATCCACGCGCGGACGACCTTCTTGCCGGTCGGGTAGCCGTAGGCGACGTTCTCGCCGGCGCCGGTGAGGTGGCAGCGGTTGAGGACCGGGCCGAGGTCCTGGTGGAACATCCGGTCCTGGTTGGCCATCCGCCGCGCCTGCTTGGCCGCGAACCGCTGGACGCACTTGCCGTAGCGCAGCTGCACGAGATCGTGGGCCTCGCGCTTGTTGTTGGTCACCGCGCGCGCCTGTTTCTGGTACTTCGCGACGCTCTGGCTGGCTCCCTCCTCGACCTGCGACTGCGCGGCCGTGACGGGCAGCAGGGTCGTGAGCAGGCTCAGCAGCAGGGCGGCCGGGACGGTACGAAGGTGCACGGGGGTCTCCTGGTCAGGGGGCGGAGTCGTCTCGACCGTACGACGCGGCGGGTGTCCTGGTCAGGTTCCGGGGCGTTTCGAGGATTCTCGAGACAGACGCCGAACCCCTGACGCACAGTGTTCGCGACCATCTCGGGTCCGGTCACAACAGGTGTCTCGCGCGGCCCGAGGTTCGACAACACAGACGGGGAACCTCCTTTGCGCACGCCAACCATCCTCGCGGCCGCCCTGGCCGCATCGCTCCTCACCCTCGTGGCTCCGACGTCCGCCACCGCGGTGACGTACGTCGACGTGACAGCCGACGACGTGACCGTCAAGTACGACTCCTGCAAGAAGAGCACGGTCACGGTCTCGGGCGACTGGGACCTCGACGTCTACAACGAGATCGACGTGACCGTCCGCAACCCGCACGGCCGCGTGTTCGACACCGCGGCGTTCTACGACGACGAGGACGGGCTCGTCACGACCGGCGTCCGCCTGTGCAACGGCAACACCCAGGGCACCTACACGGTCGAGGTGACGGCCACCGGGTACGACGAGTTCTACGAGGAGACGTCGAGCGCCGTCGGCACCGCGTCGTTCAGGTACAAGCACGTCCCCAAGGTCGGGTCACGGATCCGGCACCGGGTCTACTACCGGAGCGAGCGTCCGACGTACAAGTACGTGGTGCCGGGACAGCTGGTCCGCGGCGGCAAGGGCTACGCCGACGCCCGGGTCGTCCTCGCCGCCCGCATCGACGGCAGCTGGTATGCCATCGACAAGCAGCGGACGAAGCGGCGCGGCTTCTTCGGATGGGAGTTCAAGCCCAACGCCTTCCGGTGGCGCTACTACTACCTGGGCAACCGCAGCACCAAGCCCAGCGTCTCGGACGCCTTCCGCACCCCCCGCCGGTCCAACGCCCGCGTCGTCGCCACGCAGGAGTCTCCGTCGCCGACGTGAGGGAGCTGGTCCAGCGAGGCTGACCGCACGCCACGACGTCATACGGATCGGTCGCCCCGGCGGCCGGTTCGTACGACGTCCGCCAGGCTGCTACCCGGACCTCGCCGGCTCACCCGTCTGCACCGCCCAGAGCGCGGCGTACTGGCCGCCGAGGGCCACGAGCTCGTCGTGGGTGCCGGCCTCGACGATCCGGCCGGCGTCGATCACCCAGATCCGGTGGGCGTGCCGGACGGTGGAGAGCCGGTGAGCGACGACGATCGTGGTGCAGCGCTCGCCCGCACGGCGCAGCGACGTCTGGATGGCGGCCTCGGTCTCGTTGTCGACGGCACTGGTCGCCTCGTCGAGCACCAGGATCGCGGGGTCGCGGAGCAGCGCGCGGGCCAGGGCGATCCGCTGCCGCTGGCCGCCGGACAGCGTGATGCCGCGCTCCCCCACCAGCGCCTGGTAGCCGCCCGGGATCGCCTCGATGAAGTCGTCGGCCGCGGCCGCCACGGCGGCCGCCCGGATCTGCTCCGGGGTCGCGTCGGGCCGACCGTAGGAGATGTTGTCGGCGATCGTGCCGGCGAACAGGTAGATGTCCTGGGCGACGTACCCGAGCGAGCCGCGGAGGGAGTCCCAGTCGAGGTCGCGCACGTCCTCGCCGTCGAGCAGCACGCTGCCGGAGCGCGGGTCGTCGAACCGCAGCACCAGTCGCAGCACGCTCGACTTGCCGGCGCCGGTCGGGCCGACGATCGCGTGGGTCTCGCCGGCCGGCACCACGAGGTCGATGCCGTGGAGGACGTCGGGGCCTTCGGCGTACCCGGAGCGGACGTCGCGCAGCTCGACGCGTCCGGCCACCGGCCGCTCCAACCGGCGGTCGCCCTGCGGGACCTCGACGGGGACGGCGAGCAGGGCGAGGATCCGCGCGGTCGAGGCGCGGCCGCGCTGGTAGAGGTCGAGCACCTCGGCGACGTCGGTGAGCGGCCAGAGCAGCCGCTGGGTCATGAAGACGAGGACGGAGTAGAGGCCGACCTCGAGGTCACCGCGCAGGGTGGCCCAGCCGCCGAGCAGCAGGGTGCAGGTGAAGCCGGCGAGGATCGCCATCCGCACCAGCGGCACGAAGGCAGCCGACGTGCGGATCGCGGTGACGTTGGCCTGGCGGTACGCGCCGGACACGGCCGCGATCCGGTCCCGCTCGCGGTCCTCGGCGGTGAACGCCTTGATCGTGGCGATGCCGGCGAGGTTGGCCGAGAGTGCGCCGGACAGGTCTGCGACGGCGCCGCGCACCCGGTCGTAGAGCGGCTCGAGCCGCCGTTGGAACAGCAGCGACCCGGCGACGATGACCGGGATCGGCAGGAACGCGAGCAGCAGCAGCTCCCACGACGCGAACGCGAAGACCGCGCCGACCAGCAGCACGTTGAGGACGGTGGCGATGATCGCGGGCGCCCCGACGTCGAGGAACCGCTCGAGCTGGTTGACGTCGTCGTTGAGGGTCGCGAGCGTGGTCCCCTGCGGCCGCGACTCGTGCCAGCCGAGGTCGAGGTGCTGGGCGTGGTCGTAGGCCTCGACCCGCAGCTCGTGCTCGATCCCCTGCGCCAGGCCGCGCCAGAGCACGTCGGCGAGGTAGTCGCTGACGGACTCCACCACCCACACCACGACGTTGATCGCGGCCAGCCAGCCGAGCTGCGCGTAGCGCGACTCGACGCCGAGCAGCGTCGCCGCCCACGAGTCGGCGCCGCGGACGACGACGTCGACGGCCGCACCGATCAGCAGCTCGGGGACGACGTCGGCGACCTTGTTGACCGTCGACATGAGGACGGCGGCCACGAACCGGCCCCGGAACCGCTGCTGGCGATGCCAGAGGGCCCGCAACGGGCGGTGCTGCGCGGTGAGTGCTTCGGTGCCGGACACGTGCCCTCCAGGTCGATCAAGTAAGGCACACCTTAGGGAGCCCCGCGGAACCTCCGACCGCCGGCTCAGGCGCCCGACCGCCCACGAACCCCGCTACTGGTCGAGCACCACGGTGGCGGCGCCGCTCGCGGAGATCGACGTGCGCCCCGGCGTGCCCGGAACGGTCAGTGGCAGGTCGAGCGGCGCCCGCAGCGTGACCACGACGGCGTCGCGGGCGGTGTCGATCCGGACGCCGAAGGTGAGGCCGGGGTACTCGCCGTGGGCGCCGCTCGAGCGCAGGAACTCGGCGACGGCGGCGTGCGCGACCGCGCGTTGCTGGTCGAGCCTCGGGTCGCTGCCGATGCCGTCGCCGTAGAGGTCGTCCTCGTCGGCGGACCCGGCGTCGGCCCCCGCGAGCGCGGCGCCGTCGGCGACGGTGAGCAGCGCCTGCCGCTGGAGGTACGCCGCGGTGACGTCGACCACGGCGCCGATCGCCATCAGGAGCACGACCGCCAGCCCCACGATGAGCAGCGTCGTCTGACCCGCGTCGTCGCGCCTCATCGGGTGTCCCGGAACTGCCCGACGGGCACGGTGTGGGTCGAGTCGAGCCGGAAGCTGGGGGCGTCACCGCCGAGCAGGCCGGGCAGCAGCGGCAGGTCGACGGCGTGCCAGACCCGGACCGTGACGACCGAGCCGGCCTCGTGGCACCCGCCGTCGCAGCTCACCGCGAACCGGACCTCCCGGTCGTCCCCGCCCTGGTCGGCCAGCGCCTGCCGGACGGCGGCGCGCGCCTGCTCGCGGCCGGCGGCGTCCGTGTCGGCGAGCGCGTAGGCCCGGGCGGCCGACCGCGCCGCGGACGTCACCGCGAAGGCGCCCCGCTGCACCTCGAACACCGACAGCACGATCCACAGCAGCGGGACGAGCAGCAGCAGGCCGAGCCACACGATCTCGACCACCGCCGAGCCGTCGTCGCCGCGCGCCCGCCTCACGGCGCCTCCTCGACCGCGTGACCGACGACCTCCACGGACACGCCCGGTCCGCCGAGCCCGAGAGCCGGGACGGTCGCCCGGACGACGACCCGCACGGTGGGGCGGCCGTCGAGGCTGACCATCCGGGCATCGACGTCCTGCGCGAACCGACCCGAGACGGCGCCCCGGATCTGCTCCCTCGTCCGCCGCTCACCGGCCGTGAGGTCCTGGTCGAGCGACGCGGCGTGACGGGCGCCCTCGGCGGCGGCGTTGGCGAGGGTGTTGCGCACGAGCATCACGAGCCCGACCTGCAGGATCGCGAGGAAGAGCGGGATCAGCACGACCAGCACCAGCACGAAGTCCACGACCGCGGACCCGCGTGACGACCGGTCGCGACGCACGGGTCAGCTGACCTTCCGCAACGCGTCGCGAACGAGCTCGCGCAGCTCACCCTTCGCGACCCCGTAGATGATCGCCACCAGCCCCGCGGTCATCACGGTGATCAGCACCCACCCGGGCACGTCACCGCGGTCGTCCCGCGCGCGGGGCAGGGTGAGGGCCACGTAGCAGCGGGTCATCCACCAGCTGATCTGGTCCATGTCGTCGTCTCCTTCTCTCCGAGGTCAGGTGGGTCGTGATCATCAGGGGCTCGTGAGCGACAGCCCGACGAGGCCGGGCCAGAACGCGAAGAACACGGTCACGGGGAGGATCAGGAAGACGACGGGGACCATCATCACGACCTCCTTGCGGGCGGCGATCTCGATCAGCTCGCGCCGTCCGGCCTCGCGGACGTCGGCCGCCTGTGCGTGCAGGACGTCGGCGAGCGGCGTGCCGCGCTCGACCGCGACCGCGATGCCCTGCGCGAACCGCGCGACGAGGGGCTGGCCGGAGCGGACGGCCCACTGGTCGAAGGCGTCGCCGACCGGCTCGCCGGTGCGGACGTCGGCCAGCACGCGGGCCAGGTCGCGCGACAGCTCGCCGCCGCTGCGCCGTACGACCCGGTCGAGGGCGGCGACCGGGCCCTCGCCCGCCGCGACGGCCAGCGCCAGGAGCTCGGCGACGGCGGGAAACTCGAGCAGGATGCGGCGCTCGCGATCGCGGACCTGGCTGCTCAGGTGGTAGTCACGTCCGATCACGCCGAGCGCGAAGCCGACCAGGCAGAGCATCCCGGACGACACCAGGTCGGCACCTCCGGACAACGACCGCAGCACGGCGTACCCGGCGGCGATGCCGAACCCGATCAGGCCCCACACGACCTGCCGCACCCGGAACTCGTGGACGGTCTGGTCGATCGCCGCTCGCTCGAGGCGCCGCCGGACGGACTCGGCGCCGCCCAGCACCCGCTCGACGGCGTTGGCGACCGGCACGAGGGCCGGGCCCACGAGTCCTCCGACCAGCGGTGCGGACGAGACGCCGGGAGGACGGGCGAAGGCGGGCAGGTCGCGGAGGTAGGGAAGCACGCGCAGCGAGAGCTGCGGACGACGGATCGCGGTCACCCGCGCCCACACCAGGAGCAGCCCGCCCGCAGCGGCGAGCCCGAGCACCCCGCCCCACCACACGGGGCTCACGACAGGATCCGCCGTTCGACCGGGAGCCGGCCGATCCTCATCATCAGCCGGTAGGCGACGACGCACGCAGCCGCGCCGGTCGCGAGCACCACCACCCCGCCTCCGCTGTCGTAGCGCCGGATGACCTCGCCCTGACCGGTCATGAAGAGCAGCACCACCCAGGGTGCGGCGACCGCCAGTCGCGCACCGTTGACGGTCCAGGCCTGTCGGGCCTCCATCTCCGAGCGCGTGCGCGCCTCGTCGCGCAGGTAGCCCGAGAGGTTGCGCAGCAGCCGGCCGAGCTCGCCGCCTCCCACCTCGCGGGCGACGCGCAGCCCCTCGACGACGCGGTCGCCGACGGGATCGGAGAGCCGCTCCTTGAGCCGGTCGAGCGAGTCGCCGAACCGGCCCGAGAGCTGGTAGTCGGTGGCGAACCCGGCGAACGCCGGCCGCAGCGGCTCGGGGCCGCGGACGCCGAGGTTGCCGAGCGCCTCGGGGAGCGAGAGCCCCGCGCGCACGGCGCTGGCCAGGTTGTCGACGGCCTCGGGCCACACCTGCGCGAGCTCGCGCGAGCGGCGTCGGGCGCGGGACCGGACGGCCGCGAGCGGTGCCGAACCACCGATGACGGCGAAGCAGAGTGCGACCGGGAGCGTGTCGGTGACGAGCTGGATCACCACGCCCGCCCCGAGGCCGAGCAGCAGGCACATCGCCACCAACGTGGAGCGGCTCACGTGAGCCAGCCCCGCCTCGGCGAGCGTGCGGCGCAGCCGGCTCGGACGCGCGACCTTCTCGGTCGGCGGCAGCGCGAACGCCGACCACGCGAGCAGCAGCCCGATCCCGACCCCGAGCCCGACCAGCGCTCCCATCAGCGGTCCCCCATCAGGTCGACCACGTCGATCCCGAGCCGGTCGAAACGGTCCCGCCGCGGCGGCAGCCCCGGCCCGCGGCGCAGCTCACCACCGATCCGCTCGAAGACCGCCTCGGTCTCGATCACGTCGGCCTCCACCCGGCCGGGCACCGCCACGATCTCCTGGACGTGCCGCCCCCCGCGCGGGTCGAGACCGAGGTGGACGACCAGGTCGACGCTCGCGGCGACCGTCGGCACGACGAACCGGGCCGAGATGTTCTCCCCCGCCAGCAGGGGGAGCGTGCACATCTTCACCAGAGCCTCGCGCGCGGAGTTGGCGTGGATCGTGCACATCCCAGGGAGCCCGGCGTTCAACGCCAGCAGCAGGTCCATGCACTCCTCGGATCGCACCTCCCCCACGAGCAACCGGCTCGGCCGCATCCGGAGGCTCTCCTTCACCAGGTCACGCAGCGTGATCTCGCCGGTCCCCTCCAGCCCGGACTGCCGGGTCTGCATCGGCACCCAGTCGGGGTGGGGGAAACGCAGCTCGAAGACCTCCTCGACGGTCACGACGCGCTCACCACCCGGGATGGCGGCGGCGAGGCTGTTGAGGAACGTCGTCTTCCCGCTCTGGGTCGACCCGGTCACCAGCACGTTGAGCCCGGCGCGGACCGAGGCGTCCAGGAAGGACGCCGCCCGCGGCGTGAGGCTGCCGAGCTCGACCAGTCCGGAGAGGCTGGCCGCGCGGAGCACGAACTTGCGGATGTTGACGGCGGAGAAGCCGCGGCTGATCCCCTCGAGCACGACGTGGAGCCGGTGCCCGTCGGGGAGCATGGCGTCGACGAAGGGGCGCGAGATGTCGACCCGGCGTCCGCTGGACTTCAGCATCCGCTCCACGAGCTCCTGCACCTGCGCGGTGGTCAGCATCAGGTTGGTCAGCTCGTGGCGGCCGTGGCGTGCGACGAAGACCCGGCTCGGGTCGTTGATCCAGATCTCCTCGACGGTGGGGTCGTCGAGGAACGGCTGGAGCGGCCCGAAGCCGGAGACCCGGGCGACCAGCTCGCCCACCACGGAGTCGACGTCGGCCACGGGTGCGACCGCACCGGTCAGGGAGTGGTGGTCGTGCTCGCGCACCACGCCCTCGGCGATCCGTCGGACCAGGCCGGCGTCGCGCTGCGGGTCGACGCCCTCACGGCGTACGTGGGCGCGAACCCGCTCGTCGAGGCTCTCGACGAGCGCTACGTGCGCGTCGGTGATCGACATGCCGGTCCCCGTCCCGAGTGAGGTTCAGCCGGTGTCAGCTCCGCTGGATGGAGAAGAACCTATGCGGCTTTACCCGCCACCTCCACCCCCGAAACCCGGGCCTGTGGAGGACGAGGAGACGCGGCGTGTGCCTGAGACCTATGGATGGAGTGGTCTCAGGCACACGCGGCGATGGGTGAGAGCGGGATCGGATCAGGCGACGCCGGAGCGACCACCCCCACCACGATCTTCGCGTCCACGGGATGAACGGGTCAGCTCAAGCACCCCTCGACACCCCGCGGACCTGCGGTGCAGTGGCTACCACCGCAGCCACGCACCAGCCACCGGGGCTGCGACGTGGGTGAGCCGTTCCCCTACGTGAGAGGTGCGGCCGGCGACCGTATCACAGGAAGCGGCGCAGCGCCTCGATCGCCTCGGTCGGCTTCGTGACCGCGACTCCTTCGCCGATCGCCTGGAGCCTCCATTGCGTGCCGTCGCGGACGAGCTTGGCCATCACAAGTCCCGTCTCGGGCACGCCGTAGGTGAGCTTGAACCTGGCGACTTCGACATTGTCGTCGTCGCGCACCAGTCTGGCGTACGCGCGGTTGATCCACTCGAGGGTGTGCCCGTGGTAGCTGCTGACCAGGAAGACGATCGTGTCGACCTTCGGGTAGACCTTGCTCAGGTCCACGGTGATGACCTCGTCGTCTCCCTCGCCCCGCCCGGTGAGGTTGTCGCCGAGGTGCACGACCGAGCCGTCGCGGGTCCGCAGGTTGTTGAAGAACGCGACGTCGAACAGCTGGTCACCGGCGAACTGCATCGCCGAGGCGTCCAGGTCGACATCGGGCGCGCCGGTGCCGATGAAGCCCGCGGTCCGCTCCTTCTCCCAGCCGATGCCCATCCGGAGCCGTGTCAGCTCGGGTTCGTCCGCCGCCGGCAGTGCCAGCTCCTGGCCCCTGGTCAGCTCGATCGCCGTCATCTCCATGCTCTCCATTCGGTAGTTCCTCGAACCTACCCATCGCGACCAGCTCGCCGAATCGGATCTAGCGGTAGTTCCTCCAGACAACCTCGTTCACGCCGACAGCACGACCGGTCCGGATCGAGCCTGGGTGAAGTCCAGAGAGCGGCATTGAGGCGCGACCCGAAAGGTGGAGAACGTCACAATGGTTCTTCGACCACTTCGGACACGCACTGCTTCGAGCCCAGCGGGAGTTGGGGTGGGGGAAACGCAGCACCAAAGCCTGCCCAACTAGAGGGCGAGATCGTTTGGGCCAATGAGTACCTCGACGACGGTTTCCGCCTGGACGACGGCGAGGAAACGTCGCGCAACCCGTACTCCTAGGTCTCGATCACGTCGGCCTCCACCCGGCCGGGCACCGCAATGATCTCCTGGACGTGCCGCCCCCCGCGCGGGTCGAGACCGAGGTGGACGACCAGGTCGACGCTCGCGGCGACCGTCGGCACGACGAACCGGGCCGAGATGTTCTCCCCCGCCAACACACGATAGGGAGCGTGCAAGCCTCGACGCTACGTACGCCTTGTCCGAACCGTTCGACGCCGAAGTCCCGGGATCTTCACCGGACGGGTGCGCTGGGACGGGTCAGCGCAAATCACGCGGCCGGCGAGATGGTCCGCGGGATGACGTTCCTCGAGCGGGACTCATGTGCACATACTCGATGTGGTTCGAACAGAGGTCAGTTCGGTCCCCTGCCTCGTTGAAGGTTCAGGACCGGACTGATCGGGAGAAGGCGGCCACCAGCTGTGCGCGGGTTGCTGCCGATAGTTGTTGCTCGGCGGGCAGCGCCCGCAGCTCGGCGATGGTGCGTTGCACGTGCTCTAAGTGCTGGGCGCAGTCCATGCATCCACGAACGTGGTTGACGAACTTCAGCTCTGCGTGCGGGCTGAGTGCGTCGTCGAGGAACTCGGTGACGAGCTCGACGGTCTCGTTGCAGTCCAACGGCTCGATGTCTTGCCGCCGTTCCATCAGGCAGCGACGCACGTCCCGCAGCAACCGGCTGGTCAGGTCCTCGGCGATGGGGATTCCCGGTGGCTGGGCCCGGCTGACGATCGCCAGCGCCACCGATGCCGCCACGGTGACCCCGACGATCAACCAGGCCGCGACGTAGACGCCCTGGTCGCGGCTGACTAGGCCGAGGACGAAGGCGAACGGAACGAACACCATCCAGCCGAGCGCACCGACACCGGAGGCGACCCCGGTCCGAATGGACGAGGGTACGGAGTCGTGCAGCAGCTGGGTGGCGCGGATACTGGCGATGAGGAACAGCAGCGCCAGCACGATCTGAGCCGCCATCGCGACGCCAAGGTTGTCGACGGTGAGCCCGATTCCCGCCGCGACTGCGAGCAGAATCACCACGGCGAGCGGGCCTAGGCGGTGCAGCGCAATCCGCCCGGCCAGCAGACCCCCGATACCGAGGGTCGCCATCAAGGCGGCCCAGTACGGCCCGTACAGGCCCGGCGCGGCGTCGGCGGCCACCAGCCAGAGAGGCCCGAATTCGAAGATCGTCGAGAGCAGGACCGCGGCCAGCATGGCCAGCAAGATGATCGGCACCAGCCGCTTGGTCCGGATCATGGCGCGGTAGGTGGTGGCGACGTGCGTGCGAAGTGACAGGGTCTCCTGTCCCTTGTGTAGCTGAGGCTCGCGGAAGCGCAGCAGCGCGAACACGGCGACGGCGGCGAACGGGATCGTCAGGAAGTAGGTGAGCCGGGTCGAGGTGAGCTCAGCCAGCACGCCCCCGGCCAGGGCGCCGGCGACCAGCGACGCGCTCTCGATCGCCCGCACCCGACCGATGCGCTGTTCAAACTGTTCACTCGCACCGATCTCTTCCAGCACGGTGTCGTACACGATGGCGTCGGTCGTGCCGGAGTACATGGCGAAGTAGACGGCGAGCACGAGGGCACATCCGATGTAGGTGGGCACGTTGTAGCTAAGACCTCCGATCAGCGACGTGAGCGCGAGCGCGACCGCGGCGATGACGAGCACACCGCGCCTGCTCCACCGATCAGCGAGCACGCCCGATGGAATCTCGATGACGGGGACCAGCGCGGCGTAGGCGGCCGCCATCACCCCGATGGACGCCGCGTCGAAACCGATCTCCGTCATGAACAGCTTCTCCACCGGCACCCACAACATGAACCCCTGGAGGGCGACGGCGACGGTCAGCGGGAGCAGCCGTCGAGTCAGCCTCTTTCGGGCGTCAAGATCGCGGGCTTCGTCATCGGCGAGCATGGCGGTCATGGCAATCCAGAGTCACGGGGGTGGTCATCCGTTACACCAGCGGCGAGGTAGTCCTCGAGCGCCGCGCGAACCGCCGCCCGTCCCCGGTGCAGCAGGACACGCTGATTGGCCGGCGTCACTCCCATCAACTCCGCCGCCTCCTTGGCCCCGAATCCCTCGATGTCGCGGAGAGTGACCACCACAGCCTGGCGCGGCGGCAGCCGCCGTACCGCCGCCGCGACAACTCGCCTCACCTCGGCCGCGTCCGTCGCTTCCTCCGGCGTCGGCCACGGAGTCACCAGCGCCCGCCAGTGTCCGGGAAACCACTCGTTCGACTGCTGGAACCGCGACGGGTCGACCGTCGCGGCAGCCTCATCCGACGGGACGCCGACCAGCACAACCTTGCTCTCACGACCTGCGCGTCTCTTCGCCGTGTTGGCCACGATTCGATACACCCAGTGCTTCAGCGACGACCGTCCTTCGAACCCGGCGAGGTTTTCAATGACGGCCAACCATGCATCCTGGACCACTTCATCGGCCGACGCCGCCGTCCCGACGTACGACACGGCGAGTCGGCGCATCCCGACAGACCAGGCAATCACTATCTGGGTGAACGCTTCTTCGTCACCCCGGCGCAGGCGGTCGAGGATCTCCGCGTCGGCCCCGGAACCGTCGGGTGCAGGAGACACGGACACCTCGTCACGCTATCGCCGCGCGGCTCGGCTGCTCGATCGTCATTGCCAAGCAGGCTCGAGCGGGGGACCGGCGTGGCGTGCCGTCAGAGTACGGGCAGCCCGCGTCCTGGCGCCCACAATGACGCAAGGCCCGTCGGGTGCTTCGGTCCGTGCCGAAGGCGCTTCTCAAGGCGCGCGCGGCCGGTTGGCGCAACGCCCGGGTTGTAGGGGGCGTTGGGCCCTGAATGAGGTCACGGACTTGACGTACCAAGCCCTCGCGGGATCGGGGACCCCACGCCGGGGTCACGGCGTACGGACAACCCCTGATTTTGGCTGGAGACAAACGCGCGGGTACCTGTATCGTGCGTTGTCAGCCAGGTAACGCTTGGGGGGAAGCTCGGGCTGACGAGGGGGGCGCCATGACGCGAGCCGTTGTGGTCGGTGGTCAAGGATTTCTGGGCAGCGCGATCGCGAGCGATCTGCTGCAGCGGGGCGACGAGGTGATCGTCTTCGATGTCGACGCGGATCGCACAGAGTGCGACGAGATCTTCGGCAGGGGTGCCGTCCGCCCCCTGCGCGGAGACATTCTCGATCCGGCCGCTCTTCGCGGCGCGTTCCGGGGCGCCGACGAGGTGTACCACCTCGCGGGGATGCTCGGGACGTCCGAGCTCGAGGAGAACGTACGCGCGGCCATTCTGGGGAACGTCTGTGGCTCGGTGAACGTGTTCGAAGCCGCAATCGAGTGCGGCGTACCGGCGGTCTTCTACCCCTCGAAGCCGAACGTCTGGCGCAACACCTACACCATCACGAAGTTCGCGGCCGAGCAGTTCGCCGAGCTGTATGCCGAGGGGAGCGACGTCCGCATTCCGTCCCTTCGCTTCTTCAACGCCTACGGACCCCGGCAGTGTCTGGGACCGATCCGCAAGCTGGTGCCCACATTCGCTGTTCAGGCCCTCTGCGGGAAGCCCCTCACTGTCTACGGTGACGGCGAGCAGACGGTCGACATGATCTTTTCCGAGGATCTCGCAAGGCTGACGGTCGACTTCCTGCGCAGCGGATACGACGGTGAAGCTCCTGACTGTGGCCGCGGCGTGCCCCTGACCGTGCTCGAGATCGCTGAGTGCGTCCGCACGATGCTTCGCAGCCGATCGAGGATCGTTCATCTGCCGATGCGTCGCGGGGAAACGCCGTCGACCCACCTCGTGGCCGACCGCCTTGGCCTTGAGGGCGTGCTGGGTCCGCTCGGGTTCACGGATTTCGAGAATTCTCTCGAAGCGACCCTCCAGTGGTATGCCGAGCGTCCCTCGATGCAGCTTGCAGCGGCGGCGTCCGCGCTGGGGGCGGCGTAGGGCCGCCATGACTGAGAGGTACGACCAGCTCAAGCGAGGCATGGACCTGGTGACTGCAGCAGCACTGGTCGTGCTGGTGCTCCCCTTGCTGCTCGCATGTGCGGCGCTGGTCCGCTGGAACAGTCCGGGCCCGGTCATCTATCGGCAGCTGCGTTGCGGTGTGGACGGGAAGGCGTTCACGCTGTTCAAGCTGCGCACGATGGAGGTGGATGCCGAGCGACTCATCGAGGCCCACGTGCGGAGCGACCCGGCGGCGCGGGACGAGTGGCGCCGCTACCGTCGACTGACCCGCGATCCTCGCCTCGTGCCTCGCGTCGGCGGCCCGATCAGGCGCGCCAGTCTGGACGAGCTGCCTCAGCTCTGGAACGTCGTGCGCGGTGACATGTCGATGGTCGGTCCGCGGCCCTTGGAGTTGGCGAGCGTCGATGAGCTGCCGGCCGAAGCCGTGGCCATCCGTTCCTCGGTTCGCCCAGGGGTGACGGGGCTGTGGCAGGTGTCAGGCAGAAGCGAGATGACGCTCGAGCAGATGCTTGCCGTGGATGAGGTCTACGTCCGCAGTCGGTCGATGCGGCTGGATCTGCGGATCATGGCCCGAACTCCCCTTGCCGTCATCCGGGCCCGGGGCGCCTACTGACGAGGCTTACACGACTCTCGCGTCCTCAGCGCGGGAGGTTGCGGGATGAACGGCGGGCCGACGCCAGCGCGATCGCTCGGCCGTAGGCAGCCTCGAGTCGGTCCGTCACCGCGTCTACGGCGAACAACCGAAGCGCCCGCACTCGCGCCGCCGTCGCCTCCGTTGTTCGGCGCTGCGGATCGTTGAGCCGCGATCGGCAGGCCTCCACGAGGGCGGCGATGTCTCCCTGTGGGACGACCGCGCCGGCGGAGGGTTCCGGCCCGTCCTCGATCGCCTCCCGCGCACCGTTCACCGCGAACGTCAGGACCGGAACGCCGCACGAGAGTGCCTCCGCCACGGCCACCCCCATGGCTTCGTACCGAGAAGGCTGGACGAGCATGTCGGCTGCTCGGATCCACGGCCTGACATCCGGCTGATGGCCGACGGCGTGGATCGTCCGGCCCCATTCGGAGGGGGCCAGCCGCCGCAACGCGGCAGCATCCACGCGCCGGAGGTAAGGTCCCTCGGATCCACCCACGAGAATCAGCTCCGCACCGTCCAAGGGCGATTGTTCCCAGGCCTCGACCAGGCGATCCTGGCCCTTCTGCCAGCACAGACTCGCTAGGCAGAGCAGAGTCTGGTTGGCGGCAAGGCCAAGCTCGACCCGCTCGCGCTGCTGGAGCTCGTGTGCAACCGGCGCGAAGCGGTCGGTGTCGATGGGGATGCCGACCACATCGATCGGCGCACGTACTCCGTTGCGGAGACCCTCGAACTTCTCATCGAGACAGTTGACGACGATGACGTCGGTTCGACCCGACGCCCAGCGTTCCCACGCGACCAGCCCCAAGTGCTGAGCTCGGTGCCTGGCGGCGTCATAGTTCCAACTGTGCGGCTGGTAGACCACGGCGCCCGCGCCGCCGATGAGCGACGAGGGCACCCTGCCCAGGAGTCCGCCGAAGAACGAATGTAGATGGATGACGTCCGGGCGGACTTCCCGGCACACGGTGTTCAGACGATGGACGGCATCCCGCAGCTGCAGTGGGCGCCTGCGATGAACGTTCCAGGCGTGCCTGGTTCCTGCCGAAGCCTCGAGAAGCGGAGGTGCCAACACATGGACCTCGTGGCCGCGCTTGGCCTGCGCATCGGCGAACGCACGGACAAGCGCAGAGACGCCGCCGATACAGACCTCGGACACGTGAAGCACCCTCATGACGCACCTCCTGCGGTCGACCCGCCTCCGGTCGGCCTAGAGGAACTGCCGCTGGACGACGAACGCTTCGGCGTACTGGACTCCGATCTCGGCACCCCGCAGTTGCATGCGCCGCTCGAGGTCGTCGACTCTCCGACCCGGGGCGGCCTCGGTGGAGTACTTGGCCATCGCCTCCAGCTTGCGGGTCGCTTGGGCCGCAGAGAGCTCGACGAACATTTGCGGAGCAAAGCCGCGTCCGAATGCTTGGTCGGTGGATGTCGGCACCTCGAACGCGTAGACGTTGCGGCGTCGACGAAACGGCCGAGTTGCGATTTCCACAGCATTCGAGACCGCCCGGTGCACCTGATGAACGTCCCCGGACCAGTGGACGAAGACGACCTCGGCCCACTCCACGTGGGGAAGAACGACGTCATGGAGCTCGCGCACCTCGGCGTCCACGGAACGTTCCTCGAGCAGTGGTGCTGCGTACACGGGCTCCGCACCGAGTACGTCACAGGCGGCTGTGAAGTCCCGCAGGATTCTCTCCCAGTGCTCGACACCGCGAGGGTCGCTACGCCGCAACGACAGAAGGACTCGTACGTCGTTTCCCTCGTCGACCAGCTTGGCGAGGGTGCCGCCGCACCCGAGGACCTCGTCGTCAGGGTGGGCGATCACGGCTACAGCTCGCACGACGGGCTCCGATCGAAGCGCGTGAAGCCATGGCTTGCTCCAGGCGGCGCTGGTGGACTGGCCGGGGCGACCCTTCGCAATGTAGTCGCTGGCCATGTCTTCGGGCAGTGTTTCATCGTGCGGACCTCACCAGGCGTAGGCTTCGGGAGCCTGATCCCCCGGCCCGGGAAAGACCTCGTCGAGAGCCCCGACAAGCTCCTCGTCAAGGTCGATGCCCAGGGCGCGCACCGCTCCCTCGACCTGGTCCGGCGTGCGGGGGCCGATGATCGGTGCGGTCACCCCGTCCTGCCGCAGCAGCCAGCTCAACGCCAGCTCCGCCGGCTCGAGCTCTCGGGCCTGACACAAGTCCTCCCAGGCTCCGATCTGCTCAGTGTGCGCCGCCAGGTACCGGGTAGGCCGAGGCTCGCGGGACCGGGCACGTCCCGGCCTGTCGGTGCCAGCCAGCACGCCTCCGTGGAGCGGACTCCACGGGATCAGGCCAAGTCCGTAGGCCCGACAAGCAGGCAGCACTTCGAGCTCGATGCTCCGCTGGCAGAGGTTGTAGATGGACTGCTCGCTCACCAGGCCCAGGAAGTGCCGAGCCCGAGCGGCCTCATTGGCCTGGGCGATGTTCCAGCCGGCGAAGTTCGAACTTCCGACGTACAGGATCTTGCCTGCTGTGACGAGCTGCTCCATGGCCTGCCAGATCTCGTCCCACGAGGTCGATCGGTCGACGTGATGCATCTGGTAGAGGTCGATGTGGTCCGTCCGCAGCCGGCGGAGCGACGCATCGCAGGCGCGCACGATGCTGCGTGCCGAGAGGCCCTCGTCCATGGCATCCTCGCTCATGGCCCCGTACACCTTGGTGGCGAGCACCGTGGCATCACGTCGCGAAGGAGACTCGGCAAACCAGCTGCCGAGGATCTCCTCGCTGCGGCCCTTGTATTCGTGCCAGCCGTACACGTTGGCGGTGTCCACGAAGTTGATGCCGTGGTCCGCCGCAGCGGACAAGACGTGGTGCGACGCGGTCTCGTCGATGACCCTGCCGAAGTTCATCGTGCCCAGGCACAGCCGCGAAACTTTCAGGCCGCTGCGGCCCAGGTGTGTGAACTCCACCAGGTCAGCCTTTCATCCGGGCGGCCGTTCCGACAGGACTTCAGGCTTCAGCGGCACCACGCACTCGACCAGGTCTCGCCGATGCGGCGATCCTGAGTCGCCAAGTGCTCGCTCACGGCATCCCGGCTGCGCGCCTGGAGGGCCTCGAGTTCGCGCAGCTGCGCCGGGTCACAGGTGGCCAGCGCATCCTCGACGGTGGGGAGCGGTGTCTCCCGGGTTAGCAGCGCCCGAATCCGTCGAAGGCCGTCCATCCCGACTCGGTGCCGGGCCCACGGGTAGAGCGGACTACGTCGGATGCGCAGGTACATCTGGCGATACATGTCGTGTCTGAAGGTCACCACGTCGTTGCGGTGCGCCTGGGCGTTGGCCGGGACCGCCGGGATGTCGAGCCCCAGGATGCTGAAGATCGAGTGTGCAACGGCTGGCTGGGCCTCGGTGACGAGTTCGAACGGTACGACGAGCAGCTGCTCGGGTGGGAAGAGTGCTCCGATCCGCGGGAGCCAGTCTGCGTAGTTGCTCGTCCCGACATATATGGGATTGGCCCGCATGGCTGCGCCGAAGGTCGTGGCAACCTCGTTGTGGAAGTAGTTGCGGTAGTAGAGGTAATGCGACACCGCGCGGGGGACGGGGTCGCGCACGACGTAGATGACAAACACATCTGGAGAGTCGGCCGCCAGCCTGCCCAGGGCATCGCGGAACTGCGGGAACGTGAGTGACGTGGTCGCGTCGAGCCGGTACACGCCGGGCCTGCTTGGCGCGTAGAGACCGTCGTACCAGGAACGGCCGCGCGCAAACTCCCGGCTGTAGTAGTTGGGTTCCTTCACCGCTCCAGGGTCGATGCGCGGATGGGCGCCGAGTTGTGCGGCAAGGTACGTCGTGCCGCTTCGAGCCGCCCCCACGATCGCCACGTGTGGACCCGGCCCGGAAATCGATGGCCTGTTCAACCGGTTCGCCCCTTGACTCCAAGAGTAGCCAGCGACGGACTGCTTCATCTGCGTTTGCCACATCGACGGTCTCTGGTCCACTAGCATCGGTGCGTGCAAGGCCGGCGTGGCCGTCGTCCACACAGACCTCTGATGTCCGTCGGGCTCGCCGCCCGATGGGTCGCTGCCTCCTACGTGGTGGGCATGCTTGCATTCCTGGCCGTGAACGCGTCCGCGGCCAGGCTGGTCGGTGATGACTTCGGCTACTTCATCACGTGTGTCACCGTGTCGACCGCACTCGGTCAGCTGGGCCTCATGGGAGTGCATCGCGGCGGGCTTCGGGAGGCGGCGCGCCTCAGTCAAGGCGACTCGAAGGGTCTGGCGGAGCTGCGCCGGGACGTCCGGGTGGCCACCCGCGTGCTCTTGCCCATCTTGGCCGTGCTCACCTTCGCCGTCACCCTTGCCCTCGTGGACAACAGAGGGCTCGGGACCCGATGTGCCATCAGCGGGGCCATGGGACTTCTGGTCTGGCTGGGTGGCCAGCAGAAACTCTGGGCCAGCTACCTGCGAGGTTTCGGTGATGTTCGGCTGGCTAGCCTGATGGAGGGGCTTCTCGGCGGGACGCTGGTGACGTGCTCTCAGGGAGTGGTCATGGGCGTGCTCGTACTCGCTGCGCCCCATTGGGGCCTCGGAGCCGCGCTGATCGCCATGGCCGCGGCCTACGCCGTACCAGTGCTCCTGGCCAGCCGCAGAGTCACGCGGGTGTGGCAGCTGGTCGACGTACCCATGGTCACGTTGTCCTCCGTGAAGGCAGTGGTTGCGCGCCACTGGAGGTTCGCCAGCAACCTGTTGAGCGGCTACCTCAACGGCGTGACGGAGATCTGGATCGCCGCGCTCGTCCTGTCCAGCGTCGATACCTCCATGTTCGCCGCGGCCCAGCGGTTGTCTGCGGTCCTCGCCGTGCCCCTGGGCGGGCTGGCGGTTGTCCTGTCTCCTGTGATCGCGCGACTTGCCGGGCAGGACGACGGTCGGCTGGAGAAGCTGTTACGGACCGGCGCGACCCTCGGGAGTCTCGTGACGGCCGCCGGCTGGATACCGATGCTCCTCATGCCCGGCACGCTCCTGGTGGCGATCTACGGACCTGGATTTCGTGACGCGTCGCCGATCCTGGTGGCGCTCACCCTCGGTTCCGTCAGCAGCGTTGTGGCAGGCCTTTGCGGAATCGCACTGACGATGTCCCGCCACGAAGGAGTGGTCGCGCGGGTCATGTGGGCGGCCCTTGCCGTGCGCGTCCCCCTGGGCCTCGGGGCGGCCGCAGCGTTCGGCGCCGTGGGTCTGGCCGTAACGGCCTCGGCAGTCACGGCATTCATGTACGCGGCCCTGTGGTGGCTGGCAAGGCATCGCATGGGCGTCAGTACTCAGCCGACGCTGAAGCCCGATTGGAGCCTCTTGGCCAGAACCGAGGGCTGACAGATGTGAAAGGACCGCTACTACTCAGCGTGCTTATCGAACCGCGCAACGGCGCAAGATTCCGATGGTCGGCCATGTGTGGCCCCGGCTTGACGCTTGAGATGAACGCCGACCTCCGGGTCGATCTGCACAGCTCTGTATCGCGAAGGTGAACGCGACGAGTAAGCCTGGGCTCAAGGACCCCGCTGAGGGGACGCGGCGTGTGCCTGAGACCTATGGATGGAGTGGTCTCAGGCACACGTGGCGATCGGTGAGGTCAGGCACCGAGCCAGTCGACCAGCCGGATCAGCACGGGCAGCCCGACGAGCACCGTCAGCAGCAGCCAGGCGACCGCCTTGTGGGAGAGCTTGGAGCTGTCCAGCGAGGACGCCATCATCACCCAGGCGCCCTCCTCGGTGTTGCGGTCGAGACCGAGGCTGCGCGCGTCGTAGGGCATGGGCGGCGGCGCCCAGGGCGTCGGCTCCTCGTCACTGTGACCGGGGTCGCCGGTCGAGTCGAGGCGCCGCTCGGACATCAGACGTCGGCGGGGCTCTCGAGCCGGAACCCGACGCCGCGGACCGCGACGATCCGCTCACCCACGTCGGCGCGCTCCAGCTTCTGCCGCAGCCGGCCGATCGTGACGTCGAGGGTCTTGGTCGAGCCGTACCAGTTCTCGTCCCACACGTCGGCCATCAGCCGGTCGCGCGCCACGACGTTGCCGCGGTGGGCCACCAGCAGGTCGAGCACGTCGTACTCCTTGCCGGTGAGGTTCACCTCGAAGTCGCCGTAGAACACCCGTCGGGCGCCCTGGTCGATCCGCAGCTGGTCGTCGCGGGCCTCCGGCTCGGGGTCGGACGAGCGCAGCTGGCCGGTACGGCGCAGCAGGGCGCGCACCCGCGCCTGGAGCTCGGCCAGCCCGAACGGCTTGGAGAGGTAGTCGTCGGCGCCGTAGTCGAGCCCGACCACCCGGTCCAGCTCGCCGGCCCGCGCGGTGACGATCAGGATCGCTCCCGCGTAGCCGGCGGCGCGCGCCTTCTGGCACACCTCGAGGCCGTCCATGTCGGGGAGCCCCAGGTCGAGGATCATCACCTGCACGGTGTTCTCGGCGGCGTACTTCAACGCCGTGGCCCCGCTCTCGACGCGCACGACCTCGTAGCCCTCACGCTCCAGCGTCCGGACAAGGGGGAAGGCAATGTCCTCCTCGTCCTCAACTACGAGCACTCGCGTCATGAGGACGAGCATAGGGGGAGAGACGTGACCATCTCAGGCGAATGCGGATCGCCGTCGCCGGGGTCACTCCCGGCAGGCGCCGTCCGATATCCGGCCAAATGCAATGGTGGGTGGTCCGTCCCGCTCTTCCCCGAGCAGTCGAACCACCCCACCATCAGCTCTGCGATCGCTGACCTCGCCCCCTCGCCGAGGTCAACCACCGGACCCTGCGCACCCACCCCCCAGCGAGTGCACTGCAGTGATCCTGATCCGTAAGTTACGGCCGCGGAAGTCACGTCGCTCCCTCGTCGGGGGTACGGCGCCACCACAGTCCGGTAACAGAAACTGACCGGCCGTTCAGGACGGTTCTCAGGCCAGTCCGGCGAGCAGGTCTCCGCCGTCGGCGACCCGCTCCAGGACCTCCTGGAAGCGCAGCTGCACGAGCTCCACCGGGTCCTCCGCACCGGCCTCGACCTCCTCCCACGAGAGCGGCGCCGCGACGTACGGCTGCTCGCGTCCGCGCAGGGAGTACGGCGAGAGCGTGGTCTTCGAGCCGGCGTTCTGCGACCAGTCGAGGAAGACCTTGCCGGAGCGCTTGGCCTTGGTCATCGTCGCCGTCACCTGCTTCGGGTGCTCCTTCTGCAGGTCCTCCGCGATCGCCTTCGCCAGCCCGGTCGTGTCGTCGGGGTTGAGCTTGCCGGGCAGCGCGGCGTACAGGTGAAGGCCCTTGCTGCCGCTGGTCACCGCCCACGCGTCGAGGTCGCGCTCGGCGAGCTTCTCGCGCACCAGCAGGGCGACGGCGGCGCACTCGTGGAGACCGGCGCCGTCACCGGGGTCGAGGTCGATCACGAGCCGGTTCGGGTTGCGTGGCTGCCCGTTGCGTCCGACCGTCCACTGGTGCACGTGCAGCTCGAGCGCGGCCAGGTTCGCGAGCCAGGTGAGGGTCGCGAGGTCGTCGACGATCGGGAAGTCGAGGTGGTCGCCGTGCCGTGAGTCGCCACGCGAGCCGGTGGTCGGCACCCGCGCCGTCCGCACCCACGACGGGGTGCCCTGCGGCGCGTTCTTCTCGAAGAAGCTGCTGCGCTCGACGCCGTGCGGCCAGCGGACCCGGGTCACCGCCCGGTCCTTGAGGTGCGGGAGCATCACCGGCGCGATCCGGGCGTAGTAGTCGAGCACCTCGCCCTTGGTCGTGCCGGTGCGTGGGTAGAGCACCTTGTCGAGGTTGCTGAGCGAGAGCGTCCGCCCCTCGACGTCCACCCGGATGTCGTTCACCCGCTCAGCTCCCGATCGCGATCAACGGCTTGCGGTCCTGGTCGAGCCGGGTCATCAGCCTCTTCATCCACCACCGCGGCGCGCTCACGCAGCCGGCGGTCGCACCGCTGCCGTTGACGTGCAGGAAGATCGCGCCGCCGCGGTGCTTGACCTGCCGGTTGTTGAAGCTCGTGACGACCGCCCACTCGTACTGCGTCGGGTAGTCCTTGAGCCGTTCGGAGGCGTTGGCGTCGGAGGAGTCGAGCCACCAGCGGAACCCGCCCTGCCGCTTGTTGCGGTAGCGGTTGTAGTGGTCGGACTGGTTGTCGAGGACCCAGTAGTCGCCCTTGCGGACCTTGCGGTAGCTGGGGTCCCAGCCGTCGCGCTGGGCGTGCATCCCGAACGCCCACGGCAGCCGGAACGTGCCGAGCGGGGTCTTGCCCGACCCCTGCACCCGCTTGCGCGGGCGGACCAGGCCGTTGTAGCCGATCCGGCCGTCGTGGGCGCGCAGCCGCTTCTCCCACTGCCCGTCCTCGCGGCGCCAGAGCGTCACCCGCGCGTGGTAGCCCTTGGTGCGGTTGACGGTCACGACCTGGGTCGTGCCCTTCCGCAGGTGGACGGTCACGCCGTCGAGCGTGACGTCGGCCGGCGGCGCGCCGGCTGAGGGCGCGGGTCCGGCCAGCACCGCCCCGACCGCGAGCGCGGTCATCGTCGTCAGCACGGTCGTCAGGCCGGTCTTCATCAGAGGTCCTCCGGAGCAAGGTCGTTGCGGACGCCGCGGTACGACGGCTGTCGCAGCCGGTCGTACCCCAGCCCGTGGGTGTCGATGTCCACCACCACGACCGGCTCGACCCACGTGGTGCCCTCGGAGTCGACCCTGGGCACCTCGTCGTCGAACGGGCTGGCGGCGGCGTGGAGCGGCTCCAGCAGCTCGTGCAGCATCCGGGACGTGGCGCCGGAGATGCCACTGCCGACCCGGCCCCGGTAGAGCAGCCCGTCGGGGGTCGGCTGGCCCACCAGCAGCGCGGCGAGCCGGCCGGGGGTGCCGACCTGCGGCCGCCACCCACCGACCACGAACGAGCCCCGGTGGCGGTGGGCGAACTTCAGCCAGTCCTTGCTCCGCCGGTCCAGCACGTAGCGCGACGTACGCCGCTTGCTGACGATGCCCTCCAGCCCCTGGTCCAGGGTCGCCTGGTGGAGCATCAGCCCGTCGTCGTACGCCGCCGGGACCTGCCACGGCGAGCCACTCAGGTCGAGTCCCTCGAGCAGCTCGCGCCGCTCGGTCAGCGGCAGCCCGGTCACGTCACGACCGCCGATCCGCAGCACGTCGAAGGCCATGAACGTCGCCGGGATCCGCCCGACGAGCTTGGCGACCTCGGCCTGGTTGCGGACGTGCATCCGGTGCTGGAGCACCCGGAAGTCCGGGGTGCCGCGCTCGTTGAGCGCGATCATCTCGCCGTCGAGCAGGAGGTCGGTGACCCCGTCGGGCAGCTGCGTGAGCTCCGGCCAGGCAGGCGTCACGACGTTGCCGTTGCGGCTGTGGGCGCGCGCGACGCCGTCGGTCACGTCGAGCAGGATCCGCACGCCGTCCCACTTCACCTCGTGCACCCAGTCGGCGCCGGTCGGGACGTGGTCACCCTTGGTGGCGAGCATCGGACGCAGCACGGTCACGCGGGCAGTGTCTCAGCCCCGTGCGGGCAGCACGCACAGCTCGTTGCCCGACGGGTCGAGGTAGAACCGCCACGGCAGGTCGCCCCACTCCGGGTGGAAGACCTCGCGGCCGCCGCGCTCGGCGATCCCGGCGGCGACCGCGTCGGGGTCGTCGCCGGTCTCGAGCCGGAGGTCGAGGTGCAGCCGGTTCTTGCCGTCGCCCTTGGGAGCCGGCTCGGGACACAGCTCGAGCAGCGGGCCGGTCAGGGAGGGGTGGCGCAGGGAGCGCGGCGCGACCGCGTCGACGTCGACCCAGCCGGTCAGCCAGGCCCAGAAGTCGGCGTCGCGGTCGGGGTCGGCGCTGTCGAGCGGCAGCGCCGCGATCGGGCCGGTGCCGGCGTACGACGGGCGGTGCTCCATCACGCAGAACGGGTTGCCCTCGGGGTCCTGCAGCACCACCCACGGCACGTCGCCCTGCCCGATGTCGACGTGGGCGGCGCCGAGCCCGAGCAGCCGCTCGACCACGCCGTCGCGGGCGGCGTCGCCGTACAGGTCGAGGTGCAGTCGCACCGGCTCGGCCGGCGGCTCGGGCACCCGCTGGAAGCAGAGGTCGAGCTCCGGGCCGCCCTCGATCGCCAGCCGGGTCTCGTAGCCGTCGGGCTCGTCGGTGAGCTGCTGCGCGCCGAGGGCGGCCTCCCAGAACCGGCCCAGCCGGCCCGGGTCGACGGCGTCGAAGACCAGGTTCTCCAGGTACATCCCGCCAGCCTAGGCCAGGCATAACCGCAGGCCAGGGGGCTACCCTCGTGCCATGCGTGCGATCTGGAAGGGCTCGGTCTCGTTCGGGCTCGTCAACGTCCCCGTGAAGCTCTACTCGGCCACCGAGTCCCACGACGTGTCCTTCCGACAGGTGCACGCGAAGGACGGCGGACGCATCAAGTACCAGCGCGTCTGCTCGATCGACGGCGAGGAGATCGCCTACGCCGACATCGCCAAGGGGTACGAGACCGAGGACGGCGAGATGGTGATCCTCACCGACGACGACATGGCCGACCTGCCGGTCACGTCGTCGCGCGAGATCGCCGTCGAGAAGTTCGTGCCGAGCGACCAGATCGACCCGATGCTGCTCGAGAAGTCCTACTACCTCGAGCCGGAGAAGACCGGCGCCAAGCCGTACGCGCTGCTGCGTCAGGCGCTGCTCGACGCCGACCGGATGGCCGTCGTCACGGTCGCACTGCGGCAGCGGACCACGATCGCCGTCCTCCGCGTGAAGGACGACGTGATCGTGCTGCAGACGATGATGTGGCCCGACGAGATCCGCCAGCCGGACTTCTCGATCGACTCCGGCGAGGTGAAGGACGCCGAGGTCAAGATGGCCCACATGCTGGTGGACACGCTGGCCGGCGACTTCGACGCCTCGGAGTTCGAGGACGACTACGCCGAGGCCGTGCAGACGCTCGTCAAGGCCAAGATCGAGGGCGGCGAGATCAAGAAGACGCCGACGTCGACCAAGTCCTCCGGCGAGGTCGTCGACCTGCTGGCCGCGCTGCAGAAGTCGGTGGAGGCCGCCAAGACCGCCCGCGGCGAGTCCGAGGACGCGTCCGAGGAGCCCGCGAAGAAGAAGCCGGCCAAGAAGACCGCGAAGAAGGCTGCCAAGAAGAAGGCCAGCTGACGCAGCGACGCGCTCCGCGCGGTCCGGTAGTCCACATCGAACTGGCTGCAGACGGTCGGCCCGCCGCAGCCAGTTCGATGTGGACTACCGACCCTGGGGGGCGGAGGACGCCGCGTCGGCCAGGCGGGCGGACCACTCGTGGAGGGTGTCGACCACGGCCTGGGGGGCCGACTCGAGGGTGACCGGGGCGGCGAGGTGGGCGAGGCCGAAGGCGGCCCAGTGGGGGTCGTTGGCCTCGATCGCCAGCCGGACCCAAGGGGTGCCGTCGGTCTCGCCGTCGTCCACGATCCGCGCCCAGGGCCCGATCCGGCGCTCGACGTGCCGCCGCGGTGCGTCGACCAGCACCGTCAGGTGGAGGGTCTCGTCGCCGGCGCCGAGCCCGCGCCGGACGTACGCCGCGGCGTCGCCGCCCGGGATGTCGCGCGGCCGGAACGCGGCGCGGGTGCCCTCGGGGTCGCGGAGCCGGTCGAGCCGGAAGGAGCGCCAGTCCTGGCGGTCGAGGTCGTAGCCGAGGAGGTACCACCGGCGGCCCACGGTCACGAGCTGGTGGGGCTCCACGTGGCGGCGCACCTGCTCACCGGGTGCCCGGCCGCCGCGGGCGGTGTAGGCGTAGCGCAGCCGCTCGTGGTCGCGGATCGCCTGGGCGACGACGGCGAGCACGCCGGCGTCGACCTCCGGCGCTTGGGAGAACGGCGCGTCGACGGTCGCCGCGCGGAGCGCCTCGGCCCGGCGCCGGAGCCGGTTGGGCAGCACCTGGACCACCTTGGACAGCGCCGAGAGGGACGCCTCGCCGAGCCCGCCGGACAGCGCGCTCGCCGTACCGCCGAGGGCGACGACCATCGCGATCGCCTCGTCCTCGTCGACCACCAGCGGCGGCATCGACCCGCCCTGGGCGAGCTGGTAGCCGCCCTCGACGCCGCGCGCGGAGTGGACCGGGTAGCCGAGGTCGCGCAACCGCTCGATGTCGCGGCGCAGCGTGCGCTCGGAGACCTCCAGCCGCTCGGCCAGCTCACCACCGGGCCAGAAGCGGTGCGTCTGGAGCAGCGACAGCAGTCGCAGGGTGCGGGAGCTCGTGTTCGCCATGTCCCCAGAGTTTCTCATAAAGCGGTCAGAAAGTGACCGGATGAATCTCTAGCGTCGGAGACATGGAAACCACCACCCTCAGTCCAGATGTCCGAAGCACGACGGAGTCCCACCCCGGCCGTACGGCGGCGCTGATCAGCCTGCTGCTCGCCTCGACCATGGAGCTGATCGACGTCAGCATCGTCAACGTCGCGCTGCCGACGATCGAGGCCGACCTCGGCGCGACCCCGTCCCAGCTGCAGTGGATGATCGCGGCGTACCCGCTCGCGTTCGCGGTCGCGCTCGTGACCGGCTCGCGGCTCGGCGACGCGTTCGGCCGCAAGCGGCTGTTCGTCGTCGGGCTCGTCGCCTTCACCGCGATGTCGGCCGCGTGCGGGCTGGCCCCCGATGCCGGCTCGCTCGTCGCGTTCCGCGCGCTGCAGGGCTTCGCGGCGGCGGCGATGATCCCGCAGGTCATGTCGAGCATCCAGGTGCTCTACGCGCCCGAGGAGCGGGCGAAGGCGATGGGCGCGTTCAGCGCGCTGGCCGGCCTCGCGACCGTGCTCGGCCCGGTGCTGGGCGCGATCCTCACCGACGCCGACATCGCCGGTACGGCGTGGCGGCCGGTCTTCCTCATCAACGTCCCGGTCGGCGTGCTGGCGCTGGTGGCGGCGCTGCGGTTCATCCCCGAGTCGCGCTCGGACCGCCGGCCCGACCTCGACCCGGTCGGCGTGCTGACGCTCGGCGGCGGGCTGCTGGCCGTGCTCTACCCGCTGACGATGGGCCGCGAGCAGGGCTGGCCCGCGTGGGGCTTCGCGCTGATGGTGGCCGGGGTGGCCGTGCTGGTCCGGTTCGGCCGCGCGCAGCACCGGGCCGAGCGGGCGGGTCGCGAACCGCTGGTCGTGCTCAGCCTCTACCGCGGCCGTGCGTTCGCCGGCGGCAGCACGGTGCTGATGGTGCTGTTCGTCTCGATGTCGGCGTACTTCCTGGCTCAGACGGTCTACTTCCAGGCCGGTCTCGGCTGGTCGGTGCTCAAGGCCGGGCTGGTCGGCGTCCCCTTCGCGTTCACGACGGCGGCGTTCGCCGGGTTCGGCGTGACCGTGCTGGCCCCGAAGATCGGCCGCAAGGTGCTCCAGTACGGCGCCGGCGTGCTCGCGGCGGGCGTCGCGATCCAGGCGATGGCGGTCCACGTCGCGTCGGCCGACACCACGTTCTGGGTGTTCGTGCCAGGGCTGGTCGTGACCGGTGCCGGGTTCGGCCTGATGGTGGCGCCGATCGGGATGTTCACGATCGCGGAGGTGCCGGTGGAGCAGGCCGGGTCGGCCTCGGGCCTGTTCAACACCACCACCCAGCTCGCCAACGCGATCGGGATCGCGCTGCTCGGCACGCTGTTCTTCGAGGTCGTCTCGCGGCAGCGGTCGGCGCTCCCCGCCGAGCTGTTCGGACCGGCGTTCCAGGTCGTGCTGGTCGCGGTCGCGGTGCTGATGGCGGTCGCCGCGCTGGCCGCCTCCGCGCTGCCCGAGGCAGCCCCCGAGGAGGTGCCCGAGGTCGTCTGACCCCGCCCGTCAGCCGCCGCGTCCGAGCCTCCGCTCGGGCGCGGCGTTCACCAGCGCACCAGCTTCCAGATCTCCGGCCGCGGCTCGGCCTCGGTCCCGACCGCCGCGAAGATCTCGACGGCGGCCTTGAGGTGGGCCATCGCCTCCTCGTGCCGGCCGGTCTCGTGCATCAGGTCGGCGAGGTTGTTGTGGAGGGCTGCCTCGCGGTGCCGGTCGCCGGTCACCGCACACAGCTCGAGGGCCGCCTCGGCCGGCTCGATCGCCCGCTCCGGCTCGCCAGCGGCCGACAGTGCCAGCGCCAGGTTGTTGAGCGCCGCGACCCGCAGCTCGGGATCGTCGGCCCGCTCGGCGAGGGCGAGCCCGCGGTGGAGCGAGGCGACCGCCGCCTCGGTGTCGCCCGCCGACGTCGCCAGGATCCCGAGCAGGTTCTGCGCCTGGCACTGCGAGCGGACGTCGTCGGCGCGCTCGGCCAGCCGACCGGCCTCGGACGCCAGCTCCTGGGCGCGGTCGAGCTCACCCAGGGAGTACGTCGCGAGGGCGAGGTCGGCCGTGACGGCGGCGCGGGCCGCGACCCGCTCGTCGGGGAGGCCGGCCAGGGCCGCGTCGAGGTGCGCCCGGGCCAGGGCGTGGTCGCCGCGCCGGAGCTGCAGCCGCCCCAGCCGGTGCTCGACCTCGGGCAGGTCGTCGGGACCAGACGCGGCCGCGGCCGTCTCGAGGCTGACGAGCGCGTCGGCGTACTCGCCGAGGACGGTCTGCACGTCGCCGAGCGCCAGCAGCACCGGCGCCCGGTCGGGGTGGCCCAGTGCGAGCGCGGCGCGGAGGTGCTCGGCCGCCTCGGCGTGGGCGAACACGGCCGACGCCTCGTCGGCCGCGCGCAGCCGCGCCACCGCAGCCGCCTCGTCCTGGCCGGCCTGCTGCAAGTGGCGGGCGACCACCGCGGCCGGGCTGCCCGGCACCGCCGCGGCCCGCGCGTGCAGCAGCCGCCGGCGGGCGAGGCTGGTCTCGTCGAGCACCACTCCGCGCACCAGGTCGTGGGCGAAGTCGTAGTCGGTCTCCCGCTCGCGCATCAGGCCCTCGCGCACCAGCTCCTCCAGCGCTCCCACCGTCTCCTCGTCGGTGCGGCCGCTGACCTCGCGCACGGTGTCGACGTCGAACGAGCGTCCGAGCACGGCCGCGGCCGAGAGGACCTGCCGCCCGGTCTCGCTGACCGGCTCGAGCCGAGCGGTGAGCATCGCCCGCGCACCGGCGGGCACCACACCGTCGTCGTACGACGAGCGGAGGTACTCCACCAGCAGCAAGGGGACCCCCTCGGTCGTCTGCCAGAGCCGGCGCACGTCCGGCGCGTCGGTGGGCTGGAGCTGCTCGACGAGCGCGGCGACGTCGGCCTCGTCCAGCCGGTCGAGCCCGAGGGTGACCGCGCCGGCGTCCCGAGCGGCCGCGACGACCGGCCGCAGGGCCGCCGCCTCGGGCGGAGTCCGGCGCAGGAGGAGCACCAGCACCGCGTGCCCGCGGAGCCGGCGCAGTCCGTAGGCGAGCAGCCCCCGGGTCGCCTCGTCGGCCCACTGGACGTCGTCCACCACCCACACGCCCACCCGGTCGCCGCTCAGCGCGGCCAGCAGCGTGTCCCACACGGCCGCGAGGAAGCGCGACTCGGCCGCCGGACCCGACGCCTCGGGCGATCCGGCGGCGCGGCCCGCCCCGACCTCGGGCACGAGCCGGGCGACCTCGGCGACCGTCGCCGGGTCCAGCGCGGCCACCCAGCCGGAGTCGCGACGCAGCCGGGCCCGCAGCGTCTCGACGACGGGGCCGTAGGCGAGCCCCTCCTCGTCCTCGTAGGCCCGCGTCGTCAGCGTCGGGACGTCGTCGGCGAGACTCGCCAGCAGCTCCTCGACCAGCCTGGTCTTGCCGATCCCGGCCTCGCCCTCGACCAGCACGACGCGGGCGTCCGCCCCGACCCCGTCATACGCCTCTCGCAGCTGCCGGAGCTCACCGGCCCGCCCGACCAGTGTCGGCGCCGGTGGCGTGCCGTCGGGTGGGGTCGCGACCGGCTCCGCCACCAGCAAGGGAGCGGCCACCGCGAACGTGCCACGGTTGATCTCGTCGTACAGCCGCGAGGTCTCGCTCAGCGGGGGGACGCCGAGCTCGCGGGAGAGGGTGCGGACGCACTCGCGGTACTGAGCCAGCGCACCCGCCCGGTCGCCGCCGGTCGCCAGCAGCCGGATCAGCGCCTGGTGGGCCGGCTCGTGCAGCGGGTCGAGGTCGAGCCAGCGGCGCACGGACGCCGTCGCGGCCGGCAGGTCACCGGCGCTCTCCTGCCGCACGGCGAGCGCGGCCAGCGTCGCCATCAGCTCCCGGCGGAGCGCCTCCGCCTCGGCCGCGCACCAGTCCTCGAACCCGGGCGCGTCGCGCACCGCGAAGCCTTCGAGCAGGTCACCGCGGTACTCCCCCACCGCGGCCGCCAGGTCGCCGGCCTCGCGCAGCCGTCGGAACTCGTCGACGTCGACCCGTAAGCCGTCGCCGCGGACCAGCCGGACGTGGTCGCGGGTGGCCTCCACGTGCTCGGCGCCGATGCCGGAGCGGAGGGTCGAGAGTGTCCGCCGGAGCGCGCCGCGCGCCCGCTCCAGGTCGGCGTCGGGCCAGAGCAGGTCCGCCAGCGCATCGCGGGGTCGGGGTCGCCGGCTGACCGCGAGGTGGGCCAGCAGCGCGGTCGCCTTGCGGGTGTCGAACCCGACGAGCTCGCCCTCGCGCAGCACGTGCGGCGGGCCGAGCAGCCGCACCTCCACCCGCTGGTCCACCGTCACCACCCCCACCCTCGCCCGGCTGATCGTAACGATTCGCGGACGGGGTGCGCTCACGCTGCGGTAGAAACGAGCCGGGGAGGGGGCATGTCCGCATGACGCCGCGCAGCAGCCGGGTGACCTGGGCGCTGCTTGCCGCCATCGCCGGGGTCTACGTGGCCGGCGAGGTGCTGCTGGCCGCGGCCACCGCCGCGTCCGACGAGCCGCCGCTGGTGACGGTCGCCTTCGTCTCCATGACCGTCGTCTACCTCGGCGTCGGCGGGCTCGTGGCCACGCGGCTCCCGACCAACCCGGTCGGGTGGCTGTTCTGCGGTACGGGCTTCTTCCTGGGCCTGACGTCGGTGACCTACGGGTACGCCGCGCTGACGCTCGACCCCACGACCGGCGACGGGCCGCCGGCGGGGGTCGCGGCGGCCTGGGTCACCTCGTGGAGCTGGACGCCTCCGTTGCTCGGCGTCCCCGCACTGCTGTTCCTCCTGTTCCCGGACGGGCGGACGATCGGTCCTCGCTGGCGACCGGCGGTCGCCCTCGTGGCGGTGGGCCTCCTCCTGGTGCTGGTGGGCTCGGGGCTGGCCGAAGGCGGCCTCGCCAACTCCCCGAGCCCCGCGACCACCAACCCCTTCGGGGTCATCCCGCGGGAGGTCGCCGACGCGATCACCACCGCCGGCTTCGCCGTCAGCCTCGTCGCGCTGGTCCTCGGCGGGTCCTCGGTCGTGCTGCGGCTGCGGCGCGCTCGCGGGATCGAGCGGCTTCAGCTCAAGTGGCTGATGTGGTCGGCAGCGCCACTCCCGCTCTACCTGGCCGGCGGTCTCACGCGCTGGGTGGTGAGCGACAGCAGCGGCGGCTGGGTCGCCGAGCTCGCCCTCGTCCTCTGCCTGGTGGTCGTCCCGCTCGCCGTCGGGGCCGCGATCCTGCGCTACCGCCTCTACGACATCGACCTGGTCATCAACCGGACCCTCGTCTACGCGACCCTCACGGTCATCCTCGCCGCGTCGTACCTCGGGTCGGTGCTCGTGCTGCGCTTCACCCTCGATCCGCTCACCAGCGGCTCCGACCTCGCGGTCGCCGCCTCCACGCTCGCGGTCGCCGCGCTGTTCCGGCCGCTGCGCGCACGGATCCAGTCCGTCGTCGACCGCCGGTTCTATCGCGCCCGGTACGACGCCGCCCGCACCCTCGACGAGTTCGCGACCCACCTGCGTGACGAGGTCGACCTCGAGTCCCTGCAGCGCGACCTGCGCACCGTCGTGCTCGACACCGTCCACCCGATCCGGGTCTCGCTGTGGCTGCGGGAGTCGGCCCGATGACGGCGCGACCCACGCGCACGGTGCGACCCAGCCAGGTGAGCACCCGGCTGCCGGATGTGGGAGAACGCCCATGAGCGCGGGCCCGGGAACCGTGCCCCGGCGGCTGGCCTGGCTCGTGTGGTGGACCGTGCTCGCAGCCGGTGCCCTGCGGGTGGCGCTGGTGCTGGACGACTGGAGCGGCGACGACGGCTGGGCAGGCAGCCTGCAGAGTGAGTGCGCGTTCGTCGCGGTCATCGTCACCTTCCCACTGGTCGGTCTCGCGATCCTGGTCCGGCAGCCCGGCAACCGGGTCGGCTGGATGCTCCACGCTGTCGGGCTCGCCTGGGCGGTCTCGTGGCTCCTCGACGCCTACGCCAGGCTCGGACTGGTCATCGAGCCGGGCTCGGTCCCGGGCGCGGGGGTGGCGGCGGCCGTCAACGAAGGCAGTTGGACCTGGGGGCTCATCGCCATGGGCTTCTACCTGGTGCTGCTGTTCCCGGACGGCCGGCTTCCCTCCCCGCGCTGGCGCTGGCTCGCCTGGGTGATCGGTGCCGCCGCCCTGGTGGTGCAGGTGGCCATCACGCTGCGACCGGGAGAGCTGGTCGAGGCCCCCATCGAGGGGATGCGGAACCCGATCGGGTTGGAGGCTCTGGAGGGACCGCTCAACGTGCTGCTCGCCCTCTCGCTCCCGTTCTTCCCGATCGGACTGGTGGCGGCCGCGGCATCCCTGGCGCTTCGCTTCCGCCGCTCACGGGGCATCGAGCGCGCCCAGGTGAAGTGGCTGGCCACCGCCGGCGCCGTCGTCGCGGCGGTGTACGTCGCCACCGTCACCTCCACGCTCGTCACCGAGTTCCTGGCCGACAACCGAGACGCAAACGTCCCTCCGCTCGCCGTCCGGCTGCTGGAGAACACGAGCGTCCTGACGTTCGGGCTCCTGCCCTGGGCGATCGGCGCCGCGATCCTGCGCTACCGGCTCTACGACATCGACCTCGTCATCAACCGGACCCTGGTCTACGCGGCCCTGACAGCGACGCTCGCGGTGGCGTACCTGACCTCGGTCCTGGTGCTGCGGATCGCCCTCGACCCGTTCACGGGCGGGTCCGACCTCGCCGTCGCGGCCTCCACCCTCGCCGTCGCGGCGCTCTTCCGCCCTCTGCGATCCCGTATCCAGAGCCTGGTCGACCGCCGTTTCTACCGCGCCCGCTACGACGCCGCCCGCACGCTGGAGACGTTTGCGGCGCACCTGCGCGACGAGCTGGATCTCGAGAGCGTGCAGCGCGACCTGCGCGGCGTCGTCCACGACACGGTCCAACCGACCCAGGTGTCGCTCTGGCTGAGGGGGCCGGCCCGATGAGCGGCTGGTCGGACCGCGCGCTGCGCCGCCTGGCGTGGGCGGGCTGGTGGGTGGTCGCGGTACTGGCCACCTTCGAGACGGTGGTGTCCTCGATCGGCAACCCCGACGTCCCCGTGTCGTGGGGCACCGGCCTGCTCGGCGAGCTGGGGTTCACCCTGGTGGTGCTGGCGTTCCCGCTCGTCGGCCTGGGGATCCTGGTGCGCCAGCCCCGCAACCGGGTCGGCTGGCTGCTCGAGGGGGTCGGCCTTGCCTGGGCCCTGCCCGGCCTGCTGGACGTCTACGCCCACTACGGCCTCGTGATCGCGCCAGGCTCCGTGCCCGGACCGGACGTGGCTGCCGCGCTCAACGAGGGCGGCTGGAGCTTGGGCATCTTGATGATGGGGGTCTTCCTGATCCTGCCGTTCCCGGACGGCCATCTCCTCACCCCGCGGTGGCGGGTGGTCGCGTGGCTGGCGGGCGCCGCGGCCATCGTGGTGCCGACCGTGATCGCGCTCGCGCCGGGAACCCTGGAGGAGGCTCCGGTCGCCGGGCTCGTGAACCCGCTCTCGGCCGGGCCGCTCGAGCCCGCCGTGCTCGGCACTCAGCGTGGTTGCTCTCCCGTTGGTCCCCGTCTGCCTCGTCGCGTCCGCCGTGTCGCTGGCGCTGCGGTTCCGCCGCTCGTCGGGCGTCCAGCGCGAGCAGATCAAGTGGCTCGCCACCGCGGGAGGGCTGGTCGCGGTGCTCTTCGCCGTGACGCTGACGTCGACGTTCGCCGCCGAGTTCGCCGGCAGCGGCTCGCCCGACGTCCTGCCCCTCCCGATCCGCGTCCTGCAGGAGGCGTCCATCCTGTCTTTCGTGCTGCTGCCGCTGGCGATCGGCGCGGCGATCCTCCGCTACCGGCTCTTCGACATCGACCTGGTCATCAACCGCGCCCTGGTCTACGGGTCGCTGACCGCCCTCCTGGCCGGCGTCTACCTCGGCTCGGTGCTGCTCCTCCAGCTGGTGCTGCAACCGCTGACCGAGCAGTCCGACCTGGCGGTGGCCGTCTCGACGTTGGCCGTCGCCGGTGTCTTCGGGCCGGCCCGCCGCTCGATCCAGGCCCTGGTCGACCGCCGCTTCTACCGCCGGCGGTACGACGCCGCTCGCGCCCTGGACGAGTTCTCGGGACGGCTGCGGCACCAGGTCGACCTCGACGCCGTCGGCGCCGACCTGCTCGCCGCGGTGCACGAGACTGTCCAGCCGACACACGCGACGGTCTGGCTGCCGGACGCCAGGAGCCGGTCGTGAACCGCCTCTCCGAGCGCACCCTGCGCCGGGTGGCGTGGACAGGCTGGTGGTTCTTCGTGGCGGCACTCGTTGCCTCCGGCCTGCTGGAGCTGGCGGAAGACGGTGTCGACGAGGTCACCGCGACGACCGTCGTCGGGGCAGCCGGGTTCGCGTTCGTGATCGGCACGTTCCCGGTGTCCGGGCTGCTGGTGCTCCGGCGGCAGCCCCGCAACAGCGTCGGCTGGCTGCTGCTCGCGGTCGGTGACATCTGGGCCATCGGCGCCGTCGGCGACACGTATGCGACGTACGGGCTCACGATCGAGCCGGGCTCGCTCCCGCTGGCGGCCGCCGGCGCGACGGTGAGCAACGCGATCTGGGCTCCCGCGCTCGGCGTGATGGCGACCTTCCTGCTGCTGCACTTCCCCGACGGTCGGCTCCCGGGTCCGCGATGGCGGCCCCTGGCCCGGCTCAGCGGTGGCGTGATCATCGCACTCACGTCACTGCTCCTGGTCTCCCCGGGGGAACTGATGGAGGGGCCCCTGGCGGGGAAGCAGAACCCGCTCGCCGTCGCCGCCCTGCGACCCGTGGGCGACGTGATCCTCGCGACGCTGCTGCTGGCGCTGACGTCGTGCATCGTGGCCAGCGCCTGGTCGCTGGTGGTGCGCTTCCGCCGCTCCCGCGGGGTCGAGCGCCAGCAGCTGAAATGGATGACCGCGGCAGGGTCGGTCATGGCGCTGGCCTTCTTCACCAACATCTTCTTGTCGATGCCCTACTCCCAGGGGACCGAGCCGGGCTGGCTGGTCGTCTTCAACAACCTGGCGTTCGCGACGTGGGCGCTGATGCCTGCTGCGATCGCGGCGGCCGTGCTCAAGCACGGCCTCTACGACATCGACCTCGTGGTCAACCGCGCGCTGGTCTACGGATCGCTCACGGCCCTGCTGGCGGGCGTCTACCTCGGTTCGGTGCTGCTGCTCCAGCTGGTGCTGCGACCGCTGACCGAGCAGTCCGACCTCGCGGTGGCGGCGTCCACGCTGGCGGTCGCCGCGCTCTTCGGACCTGCCCGACGCCGGATCCAGGTCGCCGTCGACCGGCGCTTCTACCGGCACAAGTACGACGCCGCCCGGACCGTGGCCGACTTCAGCACCCGGCTGCGCCAGCAGATCGACCTCGACGCGGTCGGTGACGACCTGCTCGCGGCCGTGACCGAGACAGTCCACCCGACTGTCGCGACCGTGTGGCTGCCGGGCGACCGGAGCCGGCCGTGAGCCGCCTGACGAACCGTCAGCTGCACCGCCTGGCGTGGGCCTGCTGGTGGTTCTTCGCGGCTGCGATGCTCGGTCCGGCGATGGTCATGCTCGCGGACCCCGCACCCTTTGACCCCGCGGCGATCGCCGAGGGCGGCCTCTTCCTGACCGTGCTTCTCCCGTTCCCCCTGGCCGGCATCCTGATCCTGCGCCGGCAGCCCCGCAACACCGTGGGATGGCTGCTCGCTGGGATCGGCGTCCTCTGGGCCATCGGGGGCGTGGCGGACGGCTACGCCCGATACGGGCTGGTCGTGGACCCAGGATCATTGCCAGGCCCGGCCGTGGCCGCCACGCTCGCCAACGGCATCTGGGCGCCTGCCATCGGGCTCACCGGCACGTTCTTGTTCCTGCTCTTCCCGGACGGTCACCTACCCAGCCGTCGCTGGCGTCCGGTCGCGTGGCTCTCGGGCACGGTCCTGGTCGCGCTCACGCTCTGCCTGTACCTCTCGCCCGACCGGCTGACCGAGGTACCGGTCGAGGGACTGGTGAACCCGCTCGGCATCGAGTCCCTGGCCCCGTTCCTCCACGCGGCGCTCGACGTGCTCATCCTGGTGCTCGCGCTGTGCACCCTGCTGTCCGTCGTGGCTCTCGTGACCCGCTTCCGGCGTGCCCGCGGTGTCGAGCGGCAGCAGCTGAAGTGGCTCGCCGCTGCGGCGGCGATCGTCGGAGCAGCCTTCGTCCTCGGGATCGCGGTGTCGCTGGGCGTACCGGACGACAAGCCCGAGCCGGGCTGGATGGCCGTCTTCGACCAGCTGTCGTTCCTGAGCTTCGCGCTCCTGCCCGTCGCCATCGGCGTCGCGGTCCTGCGCTACCGGCTCTACGACATCGACGTCGTCATCAACCGGGCGCTCGTCTACGGCTCCCTGACCGCCATGCTCGTCGCGACGTACCTGACCTCGGTGCTGTTTCTCCAGCTCCTGCTCCAGCCGCTGACCGAGCAGTCCGACCTCGCCGTGGCTGCCTCCACCCTGGCCGTCGCCGCGCTCTTCGGACCTGCCCGGCGGCGGATCCAGGCCGCCGTCGACCGACGCTTCTACCGCCACAAGTACGACGCCGCCCGGACCGTCGCCGACTTCAGCACCCGGCTGCGCCAGCAGATCGACCTCGACGCGATCGGCACCGACCTCGTCAGGATCGCCGGCGACGCCGTCCAGCCCACCGACGCGAGCCTGTGGCTGCGTCCCGTAACGGTTCCCGGACGCAGGGGCCCTAGAAAGGACTCACCATGACAGCACTCACCGGATCCCTCCGCCGTCGGCTCCTCCGCCGCCCGGCCGGCCAGGACCGCACCGAGGTCGAGACCATCGACCTCTCGGCGACCCCGGGCGAGGACGTCGCGCCGGTCGACATCGCTCCCAACGACCCGCTGCTGGCCTACCTGCAGAGCGCTGCCGGAGCCGTCGACGTCACCACCCTGGAGCTCGACTCGCCCGCCCTCCTCGCGCTGCGGGAGGCCGGCGTCAAGCTGGCGGTGCCGCTGGTCAGCCAGGGCGAGCTGATCGGCGTCCTCAACCTCGGTCCGCGTCGTTCGGAGCAGGAGTACTCCAGCGACGACCGCAAGCTGCTGGAGAACCTCGCCGCGCAGGCCGCGCCGGCGCTGCGGGTCGGCCAGCTGGTGCGCGAGCAGCAGGCCGAGGCCGCCACCCGGCAGCGCTTCGAGCAGGAGCTCGAGGTCGCCCGGCTGATCCAGCAGAACTTCCTGCCCAAGCAGCTCCCCGAGCTGCCCGGCTGGCAGGTCGCGGCGTACTACCGACCGGCCCGCGAGGTGGGCGGCGACTTCTACGACGTCATCCCGCTGCCCGGCGACCGGGTCGGCTTCGTGGTCGGTGACGTGACCGACAAGGGCGTCCCGGCCGCGCTGGTGATGGCCGCGACCCGCAGCGTGCTGCGGGCGTCGGCCCAGCGGCTGGTCGATCCGGGCGCCGTGCTCGAGGCCGTCAACGAGCACCTGGTGCCGGACATGCCCGAGAAGATGTTCGTCACCTGCCTGTACGGCGTGCTGGAGCCCGCGACCGGCCGGTTCGTGTTCGCGAACGCCGGCCACGACCTGCCCTACGTGAAGACGGCCGAAGGATCGATGGAGCTGCGTGCCCGGGGCATGCCGCTGGGGTTGATGACCGGGATGGCCTACGAGGAGAACGAGACCGTGCTGCTCCCGGGCCAGTCGATGCTGCTCCACTCCGACGGCGTGGTCGAGGCGCACAGCCCGGCCGGGAAGATGTTCGGCTTCCCGCGGCTGATGGAGGCCGTCGCGACGTACCCCGGAGGCGGCGAGCTGATCGACCGGGTGCTGACGGACCTGCGGGAGCACACCGGGCCGGACGCCGACCAGGAGGACGACATCACGATGGTGACGCTCGCGCGTGCCGCCCGGGGTGACGGGGGAACCCCGGGCGGCCCGACCGCCCAGCAGGTCGAGTTCGAGGTGCCGAGCGCCGAGGGCAACGAGCGACTCGCGCTCGCCCGCGTCAGCAGCATCGTCGGTGAGCTCGGCCTCGAGCCCGAGCGGCTGCGCCGGCTCGAGACCGCCGTCGGCGAGGCGACCATGAACGCGATGGAGCACGGCAACCGGTACGACGCCGAGCGGCCCGTCACGGTGCGCGTGCTCACCCACCACGACCGGGTCGCGGTCCAGATCGTCGACCAGGGCGGCGGGCGGCCGGCCAGCGCGCCGGAGCTGCCCGACCTCGACGCCAAGCTCGCGGGTCTCCAGTCGCCGCGCGGGTGGGGGCTCTTCCTGATCAAGAACATGGTCGACGACGCCCATGAGCACGTCGACGGCGCCGACCACACGCTGGAGCTCGTGATGTTCCTCGAGGAGCCCACCGAGAACCAACACCCAGCAGGAACCAGGCCCGAGGAGGGAGCCGACCATGACGACCAGTGAGCTGACCAGTGCGGTCCGTCGGCGCGGCGATGTCGTCGTCGTCGACCTGACCGGCGATGTCAACCGCGGCGCGGAGACCGCGCTGAACCAGGCCTGGGAGGCGGCCGTGCGGGAGCATCCAGCCGCCGTCGTCCTGAACTTCTCGGACGCGGGCTACATCAACTCCACCGGCATCGCCCTGATCGTGGGCGTCCTGGCCCGCGCGCGGGCCGCCGGGATCTCGCTGCGGGCCTACGGACTCACCCAGCACTACCAGGAGATCTTCGAGATCACCCGGCTGGCGGACTACCTGGCCATCACCACCGATGAGGACAGCGCTGTCGGGGGCGCGGGAAGGAACACCGAATGACTGAGGCGACAGCCACCTTCGACGTACGCCGGCACGGGCCGGCGACCGTGGTGGACATCAGGGGCGACGTCACGGCGGCGTCCGAGGACGTGCTCATGGCGGCGTACAACGACGTCGGCGAGGTGTCGGCGATCGTGCTCAACTTCGCCGGGCTCGACTACATGAACAGTGGGGGGATCGGGCTGCTGGTGACGCTGCTGGTGCGGGCCAACCGGCGCTCGCAGCAGCTGCTGGCCTTCGGGCTCTCCGACCACTACCGCCAGATCTTCGAGCTGACCCGCCTCGACGAGGCAATCAGCATCCACGACACCGAGCAGGCCGCCCTCAGCGCGGCCGGCGCGGACTAGACCCCAGAAGGGGGAGCACGATGAACGATCTCAACGAGGAGCGCGCCGCCGCCCGCGACGCCACCCACTGGGCGAAGGCCGTGTCACGGCTCGACGTCTCCGAGGTGCCCGACGGAGCGGTGAACCTGGTGAGCGGCAAGCGGCTCGCCGGACCGATCCAGGGCTTCGGGAAGATGTGGCAGAAGACCTACCAGGCGGCGCTGCCGCGGGAGGCGGTGAGCCCCCAGGACCTGATCAGCACCTGGAAGCAGGACTTCCCGTCGTTCTGGCCGGACGGCAACCGGTTCTACGCCCCGCTCACCGGCATCGAGCCCGGCGAGGTCGCGCTCATCAACGCCCGGGTACCGGGCATGACGTTGTCGACCGGGGTGATGGTGCTGTACGCCGACGACGAGTCGTTCACGCTGATGACCCCGCAGGGTCACATGTTCGCCGGCTGGATCACGTTCAGCGCGACCGAGCGGGACGGCGAGACGGTGGCGCAGGCGCAGGTGCTGATGCGCGCCTCCGACCCGATCTTCGAGCTGGGCCTCATGCTGGGTGGACACGCCCAGGAGGACCAGCTCTGGAACACGACGCTCACCAACCTCGCCCGACACTTCGACGTCGAGGCCGAGGTCGACACCGCCGTGGTCTGCGTGGACAAGAAGCGGCAGTGGTCGCGCTGGACCAACGTGGCCCAGTCGACCGCGATCTGGTCGACCGTCTACACGCTGGGCGCACCGTTCCGCGCCGTGCGCGGTTGGGCCCGGCGGGTGCGCCACGGGTGACCGGATGAGCGGGCCCGACGCGGTCGTGGTCGGCGCCGGCGTCAACGGGCTGGTCGCGGCCAACCTGGTCGCCGACGCCGGTTGGTCGGTGGTCGTGCTGGAGCAGCAGCCGACCCCGGGCGGTGCCGTGCACACCGACGAGGAGGTCGCCGACGGCTTCCGCCACGACACGTTCAGCGCGTTCTACCCGTTCGCAGCCGCGTCGCCCGCCCTGCGGTCGCTCGAGCTCGAGCACTTCGGGCTGCGGTGGCGGCACGCGCCGGCGGTGCTCGGCAACCCGCTGCCTGACGGGTCGTGGGCGCTGCTGACCCGCGACCGGGACGCGACCGCCGCCCGCTTCGACCGTGCGCACCCGGGCGACGGCGCCGCGTGGCTCGAGCTGGTGCGTCACTGGGACGAGATCGGCCCGCACCTGATGGGGGCGCTGCTCTCGCCGTTCCCGCCGGTCCGGCACGGCCTCCCGCTGCTGGCCCGGCTGGCGCGCGAGCCAGGGCTGGCCACCGCGCGCACGCTGCTGTCGGGGGTGCGCGGCCTCGGCGAGGAGCGCTTCGGCGGCGAGGGCCCCCGCCTGCTGCTGGCGGGCAACGCCGGCCACGCCGACTTCTCACCCGAGGGCGCCGGGTCGGGCATCTTCGGGCTGATCATGACGATGCTGGGGCAGACCGTCGGCTTCCCCGCCCCCCAGGGCGGGGCCGGGGCCCTGATCGACGCGCTGCTGCGACGGCTCGAGGACCGCGGCGGCGAGGTGCGCGTCGGGGTCGAGGTGACCTCGATCGAGGTGGAGTCCGGCCGGGCGGTCGCCGTCCGGACGGCGGACGGCGAGCGGATCGACGCGTCCCGGGCGGTGCTGGCCGACGTCGCCGCGCCGCGGCTGTACGGCGGGCTGGTCGACGCCCGGCACCTGCCGGCCCGCACCCGCCGCGGCATCGAGCACTTCACGTGGGACCCCGGGACCGTCAAGGTCGACTGGGCGCTGTCCGGGCCGGTGCCGTGGGACCCCGCCCCCGAGATCGCTCCCGGGTGCGTCCACGTCTGCGACTCGGTGGACGAGCTGAGCGTCACGTCCGCCCAGATCTCGGCGGGCCGCATCCCGTCGCACCCGTTCCTGCTCGTCGGGCAGATGTCGACGACCGACCCGACCCGCTCGCCGGCCGGCACCGAGTCGATGTGGGCCTACACGCACGTGCCGCAGCAGGTGCGCGGCGACGCCGGGCCCGACGGCCTCACCGGTGACTGGTCGGGCGGCGACGCCGAGCGGTTCGCCGACCGGATGCAGGCCCGGATCGAGCGCTACGCCCCCGGCTTCGGGTCGCGGGTGCTGGCCCGACGGGTGCTCTCGCCGGTCGAGCTCGAGCGGCGCAACGCCAACCTGGTCGGCGGCGCGGTCAACGCGGGCACAGCCCAGCTGCAGCAGGCGCTGGTGTTCCGGCCGGTGCCCGGCCTCGGCCGCGCGGGGACGCCGGTCCGTGGGCTGTTCCTCGCCGGCGCGTCGGCCCACCCCGGCGGCGGCGTGCACGGTGCCCCCGGGGCCAACGCCGCCCGGGCCGCGCTCGCGGCCGACCGCCGCGACGCCGTCCTCAGACGTCGGCGGCGGTGAGCCGGCGCAGCAGCGGGCCGCACTCGGCCACGGCCACGGCCAGCTCCTGGGCCGACTCGCCCTGCGTCACTCCTCCTCCAGCCACGCTCGCAGGTCGTCGGCGTGCTGGTCGAGCAGCGGCGGCGCGCCGTGGTCGCGGCGGGTCACCTCGGCGCCGTCGGCGTCGAAGAACCGCAACGGCGGACCCGGCAGGGTGAGTCGGCCGAGCTGCGGGTGCTCGACGTCGACGAGAAGTCCCTGGCTGGCGACCTGGTCCCAGGTGTAGACCTCGTCGAGCGAGCGCACCTTGCCCGCGGGGACGCCGAGGTCGGCGAGCCGGGCGAGCAGGGGCTCGGCGTCCTGGTCGGCGAACGCCGCCTCGACCGTGGCGACCAGCCGCTCGTGGTGGGCGACCCGGTCGGAGTTGGACGCGAGCCCGTCGGCCTCGGGATCGATCCCGAAGCCGGCACACAGCCGTCGCCACAGCCCCTCGCTGCCGACGGCGATCTGGACCGCGCCGTCGCGGCAGTGGAACAGGCCGTAGGGCGCGATCGACGGGTGGTGGTTGCCCTGCGCTCGCCCGACCTGGCCGGCCACCGTCCAGCGGGTGCCCTGGAACGCGTGGACGCCGACGACCGCGGCGAGCAGCGAGGTGCGCACGACCTGGCCGCGCCCGGTCCGCTCGCGCTCGTGGAGCGCGGCGAGCACGCCGTACGCGCCGTACATGCCGGACAGCAGGTCGGCGATCGGCACACCCACGCGCTGCGGGTCGTCAGGTCCCGTACCGGTGAGCGACATGATGCCGGCCTCGCCCTGCGCGATCTGGTCGTAGCCGGCCCGGCCGCCCTCGGGGCCGTCGTGGCCGAAGCCGGTGATCGACAGCACCACCAGTCGCGGGTTGCGCTCGAGCAGCGACTCGATCCCGAGCCCGAGCCGCTCGAGGACCCCGGTGCGGAAGTTCTCCACGAGCACGTCCGCCCGGTCGACGAGCCGCAGCAGCAGGTCGCGGTCGCCCCCCTCCGAGGAGTCCTTGAGGTCGAGCGCGATCGACTCCTTGTTGCGGTTGGTCGACAGGAAGTACGTCGACTGGCGCGGCTCGCCCACGAAGGGCGGGCCCCAGCCTCGGGTGTCGTCGCCGTGACCGGGCGCCTCGACCTTGATCACCCGGGCGCCGAGGTCGCCGAGCATCTGGGTCGCGTGCGGCCCGGCCAGGGCGCGCGAGAGGTCGACGACGACGAGGTCGGAGAGTGGTCCGGTCATCCGGCCATCATGCCGGGTGACCAGGTGCAAGCTAGTTGGTCTCCCAGCGGAACAGCCGGGCGGAGACCAGGGTGAGCACGAGGGCGAAGCCGGCGAGCAGCGCCATCGGCACCAGCATCGCGCTGGGGCCCTCCCCGCGGACGAGCAGGTCGAGCATGCCCTCGTTGAGCCAGTACAGCGGCAGCACGCTCGAGACCGCCTGCAGCCAGGCCGGGGCGGCGTCGAGCGGGAAGAACGAGCCACCGAGGAACGCCATCGGCAGCACCAGGAAGTTCGCCATGTTGACCGCGCCCTCGACCGTGGTCGTGACCGAGCCGGCGAACAGCCCGACGGCCATGAAGCACAGCGTCCCGACCACGAGCAGCGGGATCGCCGCCCACCAGTACCCGGTCAGCCGCAGGTCGAACGCGGCGGCGCCGAGACCCAGGAAGATCGCCATCTGCACCAACGCGATCGACACCGTCACCGTGACCCGGGCGGCGACCACCGTGCGGGTCGACACCGGGGCCAGCTGCAGCCGCCGCAGCAGCTTGCTCTGCCGCCAGCCCTGCAGCGTGGCCGCGGCTCCGAACGCGGCGCTCATCGCGATCGCCCAGCCCAGCAGGCCCGGCGTCACGAACTGGATCGTCGTGAGGCTGGCGTCCTCCACCGCCTCGGTCGTGAGCGAGTACGTCGGAGGCTGACCGGTCGCGGCGACGTTCGCCCCGTCGACGAACGCCCGCAGCGCACCCTGCACGATCGCCGCCTGCACCCGGTCGGTCTGCGTGAAGTGCGCGACCAGCTCGCCGTCGCGCATCTCGACCGCCACGTCGGCGTCGCCGTCGCGGACCTCGGCGATCGCACCCGCCAGGTCGTTGCTGCGCTCGACCTCGAACGTGGTGTCGAAGGCCTCGCGGGCGGGGCCCGGCAGCTCGTCGAAGAGCGCGACGTCGCCCACCTGGACCAGGTCGACCTTCGCCTGGCTCTGGTCGCCCAGGATGCCGCCGAACAGCACGAGGAACATCAGCGGGAAGAGGATCGCGAAGAAGACCGACGCCTTGTCGCGGACGAACCCGCGCAGGATCGCGACCGAGAGGGAGCGGAAGGCGGTCATGCGCGGTACTCGCGCCCGGTGAGGCTGAGGAAGACGTCCTCCAGGGTGCCGGTCCGGACCGAGACGCCGTCGAGCTTCCGCTCCGCGGCGAGCCGGCCGATCACCACGTCGGGCTCGTGAGTCTCGATGGTCTCGCCGTCGGCGGTGACGATCCGGGTCGGCGCGTCGAGTCCGGCGACCAGGCGGCGGGGCGAGTCGAGCTCGAGGATCCGGCCGTGGTCCATGATCGCGACCCGGTCGCACAGCACCTCGGCCTCGTCCATGTAGTGGGTGGTGAGGACCACCGTGCGGCCGCTGTGGTTGAGGCCGGCGAGCAGGTCCCAGAAGTTGCGCCGCGCCTGCGGGTCGAGCGACGCGGTCGGCTCGTCCAGGAACAGCAGCTCCGGCTCGTGGACCAGCGCGCACGCGATGGACAGCCGCTGCGACTGGCCACCCGAGAGGTCCTCCACCCGGGTGTCGGCCTTGTCGACCAGCCCCACCCGCTCGAGCCACTCGTCGCCGCGGGCCGTCGGCACGGCGTACAGCGAGGCGAACGTGTGGATCTGCTCGCGCGTGGTCAGCCGCTCGAAGAACGACGACGCCTGCAGCTGGACCCCGATCCTCGGGAGCAGCCCGGCGTTGCGCGGCCACGGGGCCTCCCCCAGCACCCGGATGGACCCGGCGTCCGGCTTCCGGAGTCCCTCGATCAGCTCCAGGGTGGTGGTCTTGCCCGCACCGTTGGGCCCGAGGATCCCGAAGAACTCCCCCTCGGCGACCTCGAAGCTGACCCCGTCGACGGCCTTGAGCTCTCCGTAGGACACGGCGAGGTCGGTGACCTCGATGGCTCCCATGAGCGGGACCCTAACGTGACGTGGCCGAGTCAGCGCTCGCCCTCGGCCTCGTCGCCGGGGTGCGCAGCTTCCGTCACCCGCGCACACCGGCATGACCGCTCAGCGGCAATCGCGTACCGCACTCACCCGGGACGGGGGAAGCAGGCATCTCCCCGCCGACGCAAGGATCCGTCCCATGGATGCATCCGTCAACGCGTTCCCGGTCTGAGTGTGGGCCGGCGAGGAGGGCACGTGTCATGCGCAAAGTAGCGGCACTGACGGCCATCGTGGTGGGCGTCATCATGGCGATCGCCGGCGTAGTGACCTGGTACGTCGTTTCTTCGACGCTCGAGGATCAGAGGATCACGGTCTCCGACGATGCCAATTGCGCGGCCGGCGACGATGTGAACGGGCCCATCTCGGCCTTCTGCCAAGCGGACATCATCGACCACCACACGCAGGCACTCACCGGCGGCAAGACGTACGCCGAACTCCCCCAGGACGATCCGAATCGCGCGGTCGCGATGGACTCCGCATTTCTGCAGGCCTCCCTGTTCACCTCGGTCGTCGCCTTCGGCGTCGCGGGCATGGCCTTCGTCCTCGGAATCGTGCTGTGCCTCATCGGTCTCGCGCTGCGCGCGCCCCAACGTTCGACAACCTAGCGACCGCTGCACGTCCGCCAGTGTCTCCCGGCGGTGGCGCGCTCTTCGGCATGAAAGTGCACGCTCAGCGGCATGACCGGATGGCCGCAGCGAGCCTGTGGCGGATAGTCCGAGACGATTCCAGCCGTTGCTCGGGCACAGAACCCCGCGGTTGTCTTGGTTTGCCCGGCGCACGTGATCGGCTGAGAGTGCGCGAAGAGGGGACGCGCCGAGTTAGCGGGCCGGTGCTCCGGCGCTATCCACGCACCGGAGCGTGATCCGCTGCTGCTTCGCGTACTTGGGGTGCTCGAGCTGGGGATTGTCGCGCAGGAGTCCGGCCCAGTCGGAGAGCCGCTCGACCCGGTAGCCGTAGCAGTCGAGCATGCTGCGAATGGCCGCGAGGTTGGGCCGTCCGGTCAGCACCGAGGTGCCGAACGTGAAGTCGTCCGCTGCAGCTGCGCTCTGCTTGGCACTGGATTCGCGGAACACCCGGATCGAGGCCTGCGGATCCATCATGCCCGGTGCCGTGGTGTCGATGATGACGTGACGGGCGTTGGTGCGCCGGATACCGCGGAACAGGTCGTTGTAACGCATCGTGTGGTACAGGAAGCCCAGGCAGAGCACGACGTCGACGTCGAAGTCGGCGGAGTTCAATACCTCGTGCACGTCGCCGACGATGAACCGGTACCGATCGGACTGATACCCGTAGTGCTCCAGGTTCGAGTTCGCGTGGGCGACGAGGTCGGGCCGCGCTTCGATGCCGACGACCGACTTCGCGCCGCACTCCAGGGCGGCCAGGGACCACCGTCCGTCGTGACTCGCGATGTCGAGGACCCTGGCACCGTCGAGGATGTCCCGGTTCTCGGAGAAGATCCCCTCGAAGCGGAGGTTCAGCCGCGCCCGAGTGGCGGCGGTCTTACTGGTGCTGTAGAAGCGGGGGTGGACCTCGAAGAACATTGACGCCTTCCGGCTACCGGGCGTAGAGGGTGCCGAGTCCGGCAGCAGCGGGACGTCGGCCACGGGGACCGGCCGTGAGGTGGGCTCCGCCGGAGGATCGAGGTGCCGTGCGACTCCGCGGAGAATCCGGGCCGTCTGCTTCGCGAGCCGCATGGGGCTCAGGCTAGTGGTCCCGAGCGTGGATATCGGAAAGGACTCCCCTGGTCGCTCGCGAAGGCACGCTCATCGGTAGGGACCGCACAGCGGCATGAGCGTGCGTTTGATGGCTAGCATCAGAACACGGGTGGCTGAGCGGGTGGCGATCCATCGGTTGGCGACGGAGTCGTACTTTTGCGGCGGTAGACACAGTTTGAATCGATTGTCTAAGGCATTAGAGGCTGCGCGTTGTCAAAGGGAGTGGACATGTCTGCGGCAAATGAACCGGTCGAGCTCGTGGGTTCGTTGATGGCGGGCTTCGTCGACTCGAGGTGTCTCCATGTGGTGGCGAATCTCGGCGTGGCTGACGCGGTCGGCGAGGAGCTTGTGTCGGTGGCTCAGTTGGCCACCGAGCTCGGAGTCGATGGGAGGGCGCTGACCCGCTTGCTTCGTCATATGGTCACGTTGGGGCTGTTCTCGATGGATGGTGACCGCGTCGCCCACAACGAGGCTTCTCGGCTGCTGCGCTCCGACCATCCCCTAGGACTGCTCGAGACAGCACAGTTGATGGCGCTTCCGATCATCTGGAACTCGGTGCGCCACTTGGAGGACGCCGTTCGTACCGGGCAAGCTGGAACTCTCTTCCACGACGAGCGCGGGTTCTTCGGTTACCTCAGCGACCATCCCGACGAGTCGGCGGTGTACGACCGTGGGATGACGTCGATGACGATGCGACGGATCGCCGCGCAAGTACCCGCGTACGACTTTTCGCCCTTTGGTGTGATCGCCGACATCGGCGGAGGACGTGGCCACCTCATCGGGGCGATCCTCGACCAGACGCCGGGGGCGCGCGGAATCGTGTTCGACCAAGCGCACGTAGTCAAGGATGCTGTGCTGCATGACCGGATGACGGCGGTGCCAGGAAGCTTCTTCGTCGACCCCCTACCAGAAGCCGACTGCTACGTCCTGTCGAACATCGTCCACGACTGGGCAGACGATGAGGCGCGCGCGATCCTCAGGGCAGTCCGAGAGGCTGCTGGCACCCAATCGACGCTCCTGCTGATGGAGTTCGTGGTGCCCGAGGATGATCAGGGCTTCGAAGCAACAGATATCGACATTGACATGCTCATCCTGGTAGGCGGCCGGGAACGGACCGAACGGGAATACGGCGATCTGCTCGCCTCTTCGGGGTGGCGTCTGGCCCGGACCATCCCCACGGAGCGCCAATCGCTCTTGGAGGCGCACCCAGTGTGAGCGTTGCTTGATGAATGCTGGCGCAGACGAGTGGTGCGCCCTCGAGGCGCCTGCTGGAACCCCTGAGTCCGGCTCGCGAGCCCGCGCAGAGCGAGATGCGCCTTGGTCGGCATGACCGCTCATCGGCATGACCGTGCACGCCCAGCGGCATGTGAGTGCGTTACTGAGCGACCAGCCCGCGTGGCGGCGCACGTCGGCGGCTGCAGGCGCATCGGTCCCAGAGGTTGGATGGGTGCTCGGCACATGACATCGCTGCCGGTTGTGAGGCCGCCCCACTATTGCGAGTCGTCCGCTCTCTGGTTCAGAGTGCTTTGCGAGGAGGGGTCATGCTGGCGATCCGGGCGCAGGGACTGTTCGACGGCCGTTCCGTGGTCGGCCCTGCGATGGTCCTCGTCGAGGGCGAGACCATCACTGGTGTCGACGTTACCGGCGCGGGTCCACCGGAGGGGGCTGAGGTCGTGGACTTCGGCGGGGCCACGCTGATGCCCGGTCTGATCGACGCACACATACACCTCGCCTTCAATGCGAGCGAGGACCCCATCGGCAGGCTCGAGCAGGTGACTGATGAAGAGTTGCTCGGCGAGATGGTGGAGGCCGCAGCGAGCGCGATGAGATCGGGGGCCACCACGGTGCGCGACCTCGGCGACCGGAACTACCTGGCGTTGAACGTCCGCGAGATCACTCGCGAGGACCCCAGCCGAGGCCCGGACATTCTGTGCGCTGGGCCACCGCTGACGACGCCTGGCGGTCACTGCTGGCACCTCGGCGGCGAGGTGCGTGGCGTGGATCAGATTCGAGCCGCCATCCGGGCTCACGCGAGTCGAGGGGTTGATGTCATCAAGGTGATGGTGACCGGAGGCATGATGACTATCGGGACCGACGTCAATGCCTGCCAGTTCACCGGGGACGAACTTCAAGCCGCCGCCGAGGAAGCGCACTCCCTCGGACTTCCGATCACGGGACATGCCCATGGGGTGGCGGGGATCCTCGCTGCCGCGCGGGCGGGGTTCGATGGCATCGAACATGGCACGTTCATGACCCCAGATGGACCCTGTATCGACCACGAGGCTCTCGACGCGATCCTGACGAGCGGTGCCGTGGTCTCGGCCATCGCGGGGCTTCGGGCGGGCGCGGAGCCACCCGTCGAGGCCAGAGAGTTCATGGAGCAGCTTCAAGCCGTGCGGGCCGAACTCGTCAGGGCGGGGGTGCCGCTGATCCCCGGTCCCGATGGAGGCATCAGCCCCGTGAAGCCCCACAACATCATGGCCTCCGCGGTCCTGCGCCTCTCCGAGATCATGACCGACACTGAAGCCCTGCGCGCCGGAACGGAGACGGCGGCAGCAGCCTGCCGGGTCGCCGACCGCAAGGGCAGGATCGGCGCCGGCCACGACGCCGACCTCGTCATCCTGGACGCCGACCCGACCACCGATATCAGGACCATCTTGAGCCCGGTCGCCGTCTACCACCGCGGCGTACTGGTGGCATAACGCAGGGCCCGAGCCCGGCTCAGACGTCGTCGGTGAGCGCGGCGCGGTAGTCATGACCGCCTGACCCATTCGCTTGAGGGCCGAACGCACCGCAGGTGTCACCGGAGAGTTCCGCTCGCCGCACCTCCCGCGCCGCGTCACTCCGTCAGAATGACCCGCCCGCACATCGGCATGACCGTGCACGATTAGCGACGTCACCGCGTGCCCACCACGGCCTTGCGAGGTCGTCGCGCGCGGCTCGACACTCAACCATGAGCGCACCACTCATCGTGCAGCCTGGTGATGGCCGTCGGCTCGACCTCGGAAACTTCGAAGCCATCGTCCTGGCCAGCAGAACCGACACATCCGACGCCTTCACCCTGCTGCAGACACAGAACGAGCCCCCTGACTTCGGACCACCCATGCACATACACCACGACGCCGCCGAGGCGTTCTTCGTGCTGGAGGGCACCTACCTGATGTACGTGGAGGATCGACAAGAGGCATGCCCACCGGGCACGTTCGTCTATGTCCCGCGCGGAACGCCGCACACCTTCAAGGTGGCTTCCGAACGGCCCGGGAAGAAGTTGAACCTCTTCACACCAGCCGCCATGCAAGGCTTCTTCGAGGAGCTCGCGGCAGCCGAATCAGCCGGACTCGTCACGGCCGAAGACCTTGACCTGATCTCCAGCCGCCATCACATGGAGGTTGTCGGCCCAGTCCCAGACACCTATCTCTAATCACGGCACCCTGTGGCATGCACCCGCCCGCTCATCGGCATGAGCGACCGGATCGCGGACGCTTGCTCGACGCTGGGATTGGGTAGCTAGTCGGCGAGCACAGGAGGTGAGCCACGATGCGACTCGCGATCGGACTGGTATTGCTGGTCCTGGCCGTGTCCCTCTTGACGATCATGGTCGTTGCTTACGAATGGCCCCCGCATGGGCGATGAGACGCCGGGCTGGGCACGAGTGCATCGGCACCTCCCTATCGGTCGGCAACGCGAGGCCCCTCCTACCACCGCGGAGGATCGACGATTCCAGTCGTCGCGAGCCTCGAGCCCATCGTCACCGTCGCGCTGCGGGCAGCCCGTCAGGTGGTCAGCGGCGCCGGCCTCAGCCCGCTTGACCGATGTTCCCAGTCGCGAAGGAGGCTCTCAGTCCAGAGACCGTTCATACTTCTGGCCGCTCGGGGGCGGGCTGGGATGCCGCGTGAAGCAGATCGAGTCAGGCCGAGCAGGACTGGCGCGCACAGCACACGGGACGACCGTCACGATCGCGCGTTGTCGGATTCACTGTCGTGACATCTCCATCAGTGTGGCGAGCTCCCACGCCACCCTGAGCATCCAGGTCATGCTCAGGTGGGCGGGGTCGCGGTAGAGCACCGTCCGCTCGGCGACCAACGGGCAGGTGTTGCGCAGGCAAGCCAGGCTGGTCAGATCGGCGTAAGTGAGGTCGTGGTCGGCAGCCGCGGCCCGTGTCAGCTCGTTGGCGATCAGGATCCGCTCGTCCTCGGGGCTGGTGCAGGAGGCTAGGTCGGACCGCGGGTCGCTCAGGCAGCTCGACGGCCGCTCCGTGAGCGCGCCGATGCCTGAGACGACGACCACCGTGCCGGCCTCGGTGACGACCTCGTCGAGCGTGGCGTCGACGCCCGACGACCATGCGCCCTGGTCACGCACACCGTCGTTGGTCTCGATCGCCCACATCCCCCGCGCACCGAGCACCAGCACGTCGGGCTCCAGCTCCCGGATCTGTGCTCGGGCCCAATCCCGGAACTCATCGCAGGCGACATACCGCTGGCCGTGTTCCCACTGGTCGACAGCGTACGGCGCGCAGCCGAGCTTGATCAGGCCGAGCACCCGTAGCCCACGCTTGTCGCCGATCAGATCGAGGGCCGGGAGCAGCATCCCGGCCTGCGAGTCGCCGTAGACCACCACCGTCCGAGCAGCCCGGCGGTCCCCGAGCGGGCACAGCTCGACTGTGACGTCCTCCCAGCCTGCATAACAGTCGAACCAGCGGCTCCAGTGGTCGTCATCCAGGCTGTGCTCGTTGATCAGGTCGGCGGGGATCGGGGCGCCCGCGTCGGCCAGTCGGATCGACTCGGCGAGCACCTGCCGAACTGGCCGCACGGCGACCTGGCCGCCGGCTGACGGCGCGGCTGACGGCATCGCGGTCGGATGCTGGGCGTAGTACTGCCGCGCTTCCTCGCGCCGTTGCTCGAGGCCGGCGCTGGCCCACGCGGATCCGAGCGCGGTGCAGACCACCACCGCGAACACCGTCACCGGCCACAGCGCGATGGCCGACCGGCCCCGGAATCCCAGGACCCGCCCCCTCCGGAACGGCGTCTCGACGACGCGGAAGCACACCTCGGCCAACACCAGGGTGATCGCCAGCGCCGTCAACCCAGCAGTCACGCTTCCCAGCTCGAGAGCAGGGACGACCAAGACGATGACTGGCCAGTGCCACAGGTACAGCGAATAGGACCGGTCGCCCACCCACACCATCGGTGCCCAGGTCAGTGGCTTGGCAGCACCGGGGAGTGCGACCTGCGGGGGAACCGTTCCCGCAGCGATCAGCGCGGCGGTCCCCGCCACGGGCAGGAGCAGCTCGGGGCCAGCCAAGCTGGCGTCGTACCAGGCCGCGGCCGCGCCGATCGCGACCATGCCGGCGATCGCCAGCACGGAGCGCGCTTGCCCAGGGAGTCGCCACAGCAGTGGGACCCCGACCGCGAGAAGCGCTCCCGTCGCGAGCTCCCACGCCCTCGGAAGCGTCCCGTAGTAGGCCGCCGGCGACCCCTGCTCGACCAGGGACCACGCGTACGACGCGGACCAGATCCCTATCAGGGCGACCGCCACCAGGACCGGTGCCGACCGGCGCCGGGCGGCGACGAACAGCAGGACGAGCAGAGCCGGCCACACCAGGTAGAACTGCTCCTCCACGCCCAGCGTCCAGAAGTGCTGGAGTGGCGAGGTCTCACGATCCTGGGCGAAGTAGTCACCATCCACCTGGGCGAAGTGGATGTTGGCCGCAAAGACCGCCGACCACCTGGCGTCCGTGACCACCTCGTCGACACGAGACGCGGGAAGCGTGACTGCCGCATAGCCGACCGTCGCCAGCAGGACGACGGTCGACGCCGGCAGGATGCGACGTGCACGGCGGGCGTAGAACCCGCTGAGCCGGATCCGTCCGCTGGCCTCTCGCTCGCGCATCAGCAGCCCGGTGATCAAGAAGCCAGAGACCACGAAGAACACATCGACGCCGACGAAGCCTCCCGGCAGCCATGGCACCCCGAGATGCGTCAGAAGCACGAGGACCACCGCGACCGCCCGGAGCCCCTGAACGTCCAGGCGCGTGCCGGTGGCGCCAGCTGTAGTCAAGACGGTTCGATCCGGCACCATCCGGTCCACCGTCCCTCACGGCTAGGGACCCTTTCGGGGGCCCGGCGTCACTATGAGAACTCCCTTCACGCCCCCATGACGGGCACCATTGACGGTCCTCTCCACCTGTCCCAGGGTCAACCCCGCTCCGTGGCCATTTCGCTCAACCATCTCGGCCTGGCGCGTCGTGACCGCTCATCGGCACGACCGTGCACGCTCAGCGGCAGGAGCGTGCGTTTCGAACTGCGCCAAGCGGCGCACTTGAGGTGGCAGTCTGTCGGCATGCCGTTGACCTTCGTCGGAAATCTTGACCGCTCCGCTCTAAGTGCGGCAGTCGATCAGATCACCTATCTGGTCGGGTCAGCGAAGGTGCACGCTGCTTGGGAGCAGGAGTCGGCGCTGCCGGGCATGACCGTGGGTGGCTTGACCCGTCACCTGGTCAGCCAGCCCGAGTGTGCGGTCGAATTCCTGACCACTCCCGGGCCTCCGAACGCCCCGGTGTTGAGCCTAGTCGGGCACTACGACCGGGTCGACTGGTGGCACGCGCCGGTCGATTCGGCCGAGAACACCTCCATCCGCGACGACTTCAACCAGATGGGCTTGGTCGGGCACGCGGAGTGCGTCAAAGTGCTCGCAAGGTCCCGCGAGGATCTGGGCTTGGCGATCGGCGCAGCTGGTCTCGTGACATACGTACCGTGGCAAGACTGCGCGTTGCCGACCGATGACTTCCTCGTAGTGCGGCTGATGGAGATCGTGGTACACGCCGACGACCTGGCGTGCAGCGTCGGCCTACCGCCCCCGACGTTCGGCCCGGAAGTGCTCGAGCCGGTGCTCGCCGTGCTCGCGGCACTGGCCGCGCGGCGTCGGGGCCAGACCGGGGTGCTGCGGGCGCTGAGCCGGCACGAGCGCGCAGCCGGCTCCGTGTCGGCATTCTGACACCCGCTCATCGGCATGACCCCCCCACACGGTCAGCAGAGGCCACCATGCGTCGCTGTGTAGGGGAGAACGCTCGAGGAAGGACGTGAGGGCGTTCAGCACGACAATCGCTGTCCAGATCAGCAGGCTTCCCGCGACTGGCGACCAACTGCTGCCTTCGGCCTCCCGAACGGTCACGCCCAGAGTATGACTACCACGGGTCGATATGTCAGTGCGTTGGTCGACCGCTCAGCGGCATATCCGGACGTTTCAATCGGCAGTCGCCTCGCGGCTAAAGACGGGCTGCACTTGGGCCGCTGCCGTTCCGTTATGCCTGGACGGTGTCCCAGTCGTCCGCGACGTCGAAGACGGCGTGAAGCGCCTCGGTTCGACTCTGGACGTCGAGCCGGGCGTAGATGTTGGTCAGGTGGGTGTGGACGGTTCCCTCGGACAGTTCGGCGCGCCTAGCGATTTGTCGGTTGGAGAGGCCGGCTCGGACCATGCGCATGACGTCCATCTGGCGTTGCGTCAGTGCCGGTGTCGCACGTCGGGTGGCGGCATTCGCCGTGTAGGAGGCCTGGAAGTGTGGTTGGAGCAAGGTCAAGAAGAGAATGTCCTTCTGGGTGAAATCCGAGCCATCACGGAAGGCGCCGATTCGGGAGTATCTCCCGCGCGCCTCCGCTGGGAGGCCGGCCTGGATCATTCGGTCGTACGGATAGTCGTCGGGGGTCGCCCAGGCGCGTCGTTGCCGCAGGCTCTGGTAGTCGCTGGCTCTGCGCACGTAGGTGTAGTCACCGGTCCGATCGGCATAGCTGCACCCCTTGTCCGGGTCCCAGTACACCTGCCAGAACGGGTCCGTGGCTGCTTCGGCGATCGTCTCGGACCAGTCGTGGTGTCCGTCAGGGTCGACGCCCTGCAGGAACCTGAAGCGCGGCTGCGTACTGTCCAGTCCGCCGAAGGTGACCTCCTCGGCATGGAGCAGGTCCCGCACCAGCCCGAGCACGGGTCGCCCCAGCGGCCGATCGGACGGCTGCCGGCTGAGTTCGACGATGTCTGCCAGCATCGCAGTCTCGCGGGCAGTGAATGTGAACCCGCCCATGAGCATCGCCTCCCAGCCCTCTGCAATGTACAGATTTGTATATGTCGGCGCAGGTGTCGACCTCGCTAACTTGCAGGCAGGTCAAAGCCACAGCTGGCCGGTAACCCTTTGAGCGGGTGGCCGCAGCCGGCCTGAACAAAGGTTCACTCATGCGCTCCATCGCCCCACTCACCAAGCTGATCGCCGCAACGGCCCTCATCACCGTCGGCATGATCCCCGCCACCGCCACCGCAGCCAATGTCCCCACCCCGCCGGAATCGGGCTGCCCTACTGCCTACTTCCTGCTGTCGCTCGACGACCTGCTGGACCAGGGCTACATACTTCTGGACCGAGCTGGACGCCAACGCTGACGGGTACATCTGCGGCAAGCCTGTTGCCCCCGAGATCCAAGAACAATTCTGTGCGACCATCCCCGGCGGGTGCACCGTCGAGACCATCTACTACTTCCGGGACAACAACGTCACCCGGCACTGACGAGGCACATCGGCCGCACGATTGCACGGATTGTGCAACGTGGCCGGAGAAATGCGCTCGCTCATCGGCAGGATCGAGCACTGACGGCGGCAGTGAGCGGTCACGCTATGCCGTACTGACAGCGGCTAGATGCCAACGCTTGCGATCGGGCATCAATTGGCGCGAGGCTTCCGCTCGCCGACCGCAAGCCCAGCCGCGGCTGCTGCCAAGAGGAGGCCCGTGCCGACGCTGAAGATGCTGACCAGACCAATGATCCCCAGGATGACGACCCCGGCCAGTGCGAACGCTCGACTCACACGCGCATCGCGGACCAGAGCCGCCGTGACAGCCGCACCCGTCCCGATGAGCATCAGCATGACCCATGGGAACACGTCCCAGAACGAGTTGTTGCCTTCGCGCACGATGAGAGTCACGTAGACCACCGTCGTGGCACCGGCTAGCGCGCTGCTCAGCCACGCCCAGCCGCGATACGTCATGGCTGCCAGTGTTGCCACCCTTCGAGACGCTACTCCAGAAGGCCGTCTCCGGTCCGATTGCTCGCTGCACGACCGCTCACCTCGCGGTCGCGCGTCCGCTCTCATCGCGGCATGAGCGGACGGATGAGCGGACGCCGGGCAGTATCGTCAAACCCATGTCTGAACCTGGCCTGGAGGCCGTTGTGCGCGAGATCCGAAGAAACTACGACCGGTGCACTCAAGCGGTTCTCAACAGGGATCCCGACGGTTTCGCAGCCGCCTTTGGTCCGGCGGCGCGCGGCGAAACGGCGGAGGGGGTCCCGGTGACCATGGGGGACATGTATGACTACATCGCGTGGCGAATGAGTCGAACTGTCGCCGCGCACAGTTTCGTTGTCGAGGTCGACAGCATTGAGTGCTCGACCGACGAGGTCTGGGTGGGGTTCACCGAAGACAGTTCCGCGACTGTGCTCGATGCCGAGGGAAGGCCGGTCCTTCGTAACGCGCACTCGGTGAACAGGGCTCTCTGGACGCGAGAGAACGGCGAGTGGAGCCAGGTGGCAGGCTCCGAGTTCGATGTTGTTCGGACGGTCGATGGCGTCGCCGTGGCGCCAGACGATGATCCAGTGGGAGTGCCCGCCTATCGGGCTGCTCGATCGCGAGCCTGACGAGCCAGCGCAGCGCACGCTCATCGGCATGACCGTGCACGCTCAGCGGCATGAGCGTGCGGTTCAGCGCAGGCTGGTAGCGGGTGGGTAGATGCTGCTCAGGAGCGCACGCTCGACGTGGCTCTGTCCGGATGTCAGGGCCAGCGGACGGACCAGGGGTGCGGCGGTTGTAAGAGGTCATCATGGTTCCGGGATGACCCCGAACCTTTGCCCGGGCCGAATGCGTCGATAGTGGTAGGGGCCGGCACCGAGCCGCTCATCACCCGCGAGGGGGAGCCATGGCACAGGGACATCGGCGGGATGTCGCGGCGTTCTCCGATCTCGTGGTGGCACGGTCGGGATCGCTCTTCCACACCGCCTACCTGATGGTCGGCGATCACCAGCTCGCCCAGGACCTGCTCCAGGAGTCGCTGGTCAAGACCTACGTCGCCTGGCCCAGGCTCCGCGACGTGACCAAGGCCGAGGCGTACACGCGCCGCACGATCGTCAACACCGCCATCTCCTGGCGCCGTCGTCGCTCCTTCCACGAGCGCCCAGTCGACAGACTGCCTGAGTTCGGCGTCGCTGATCAGGTCGAGGACCTCGTCACTCGCGACGCACTGTGGGCCCAGTTGCACCTGCTGCCGCCGCGCCAGCGTGCGGCCATCGTGCTCCGCTACTACCTCGACCTCTCCGAGGCGCAGACCGCCGAGGCCATGGGGTGTTCGGTCGGCGCGGTCAAGAGCCAGACGTCGGCGGGCCTGAGCCGGCTCCGCGACCGAATGGGTCCGAAGGTCGCTCTCTTCGCGCCAACTGACCAGAGGATGACGCCATGAACGGGATGCTCCGTGACCTGCTCAGCGAGCGCGCCGACGGTGCCGGCAGCCCTGAGCTGGACATCCACGACCTGATCGCTCGAGGAGAGCGGCGCATCAGGCAGCCGTCGTCGCGTGGCCGCGGCCGGCACCGCGGCTGCCGTGGCGCTGACGGTGGGTGCGAGCTTCGCGTTGGTCCAGCTCGGCGGCCGTGCGACGTCGCCGGTGGGTCCGTCGACCAACTCGCCCAGCGTGGACGTCCTGCCCGACAGCACGGATCGTCCGCGGCCGCTCACCTACGGCGTGGGCGCAGCCATTCACTACGGCGACCGCACGGTGACCGCCGCCGCCCCGGTGGTTGAGCTCGACCCGACCGACGACGGGGTGGTGGTCCGCACCCGGGACGGTGGGATCTGGTTTACCGACGGGACCGGGATCGACCGGGTGGGGACGCTCGGATCTCCCCCGCCGGATGCCAACGACGGCGGCCTACCGGGGTTCGTGGTGTCCGCGAACACCGGGTCGCGGGCCGCGTGGTTCGAGTTCCCCGAGCCCGGGGACCCGGTGCTCGTCGTCTACGACACCGGATCGCACGAGCCCGTGGTTGACCGGGACCCGGTCACGGTGCGCGGAGCCCGCTGGGAGATGCCCGCCTTCCTGACCCAGCACTACGTGTACTGGTACGTCGATACCGTCTCGGGGCTAGACGCTGTCCCGCCCGCGGCGGGCTACGAGCTCGCCACCGGAGAGCAGAGCGCGGTCACCTCACAGGACTACCTGGGCGACCAGCCGCCCCGCGGTACCCCGCGCACCCTGGTGGTTGGCAATGCTGACGACGGCTTCCTGGTCGTGGACGGCATCGGGCAGTTCTTCGGGATCCGCCCGGGCAGTACTCGGATCGAGGCCATGGCCGGCGACGGCGACCGCCAGCTCGACGGAGCCACCGGGAAGCAGCTCGAGTTCGACGTTCCCGCCGGCTATCCGTTCGACAACAGCTCCGCGCGGCTGGCCCAGTGGATCGATGACGACACCGTGGTGCTGAAGGTCCAGCAGCCAATTTCCCCGGCGCCTGGCCAGGACGCGGACTACGACCTGCTCATCTGCCACGTCTCCACCGAGGCCTGCGAGCTCGCGGTAACCGTGCCTCCCGACGTCACGGTCCCTGACTAGGGACAACGACGCCATGCCACGCCTCGCCACGGCGGCAGTCGAGCTGACACTGCTGGCCGTCCCCTCCACCGGGTGGGACTCCGGTGCGGGTCCGGCCCCCCGCCGCCGCCCCCGGCTCGGGCCAGACGTGCCGCACCGTCGGCTCCGGCGAGCAGGACTGGCTGCTGCCCGCCGGGCTCACCGTCAGCGTCGGCGGGGAGGACTGACCGTTGCCTGGGCGCCTCCGCTCCCGACCTACAACGACTGAAGAAGGGAACGCGCAATGATCCCGATCCGCTTCGCCGTGACCTCCTGCACGCTCATGACCATGGTCCTGCTGAGCGCCTGCACCGCCGACACGTCCAAGGACGCCGACGGTCCGAGCGTGGCCGAGCAGACAAGCAGCACCACCACGCCGCCGACGAGCGCGCCCACGTACACGTACCCAACGCCTTCGTCAGGTGCAGATGTACCGGGTGCGCCGGACCTTTCGGCGTTCGGCGAGGAGGAGCTGGAGCCCGGGCGCTACACCTTCTTGCCGTTCGGCGGCTCGGAGGCAGATCTGCCCGAGATGCAAGTTCCCGAGGGTTTCACGGCTTACAAGGGCTTCGCAGCCGGAGCGAGCAAGGGCGCCTTCAGGTCAGTGATGGTGTGGACCATAGACACCGTCGACCTTCAGCCGTGCAAGACGTCAGGACCGACCCGGATAGGGCCGTCGCCGGATGCGCTAGCCGAGGCCCTGTCCCGTCAACGGCTCACCACGACTACTGCGCCGGAGCGGATCGAGCTGGGCGGCCACCAGGGGCTCTATCTCGAGGTCACTGCCCCGACGGGGCGCGGGTTCACCGACTGCGACTCCTTCGACCTCTGGGGCAACGACGGGGGCGGGCTGCGCTACCTGCAAGGGCCGGGGCAGGTCGAGCGGCTCTGGATCCTCGATGTGCCGGGGGAGCGCCTGGTCATCGACGCCAGCTCCACGCAGGGAGTCACGCCGTCTCAGGAGCAGCAGCTGAGGCAGATAGCCGAGTCTGCGCGCTTCCGGCAGCCGGTCACGCCCTAGGGGAGGCCGAAGTTCCCCACCCGTCGGCGAGTCGCACGCACCCGGATCGCGGCATGAGCGGACGCTCCCCGCTTCGGAGCGGTTCAGTCGATGAGCCGACACCACAAAACTGCGCACAAGGGCCCGGACGCTCAGGCGGATGCGTCCACCTGGACGATGCGCAACCCCTCGTTACGGATGCCAGCCTGACGCTGAGCCGGGGCATTCCCGAGGACCGACTGGCGGAACTCCTCCGCTTGCTCGCGGGACTGCCATACGACGAAACTGGTATTGACGCTGGGATCCTCAACGTCGGATGTCCAATAGCCGTGGACGAAGCCGGGCCTACGCCGGACGCCTTCCATGATTCCGGGAAGTGCTTCGTCCTGCCCCTCCTTGAGGGACAAGTCCATATCCCACATGCCCACCACTGCGTGCATGGCCTTCTCCTTGGTAGCCGGGCCCCCTGGTTGGCGCCGAGACGCTCTGAGTGATGGTGACACGTCCGCACTCTGCATGACCGCTCAGCGGCATGAGCGTGCGTTCGTCATGCGCGTCACTCGCGGCGGAGTGACCCACGCTCATCGGCATGAGCGTGCACCTTGCGGCTCAGCCTCAGACCCGCCCTGGACAGGGCTCAGAGCCGTCGTTCAACCGTTCAGATGCCGCCACGGCTCCATCGTGGGCGTCGGCGGCTCCAGTCCGCTGATCACACTCGTGTGCACCACCGCCCCGAACGTGGGCAGCGGTGGCGGGTCGCCGTCGATCAGCCGGACGGTCAGCCGGTCGGCCCGAGCACTCTCACCCGCCGCCTCCCGGTGCGCCATGCAGGCGTCACAGCCTGTTGACGACCATGGTTGATCCGTTCGTTGATGCTGTGGGCGACGCCTTTCCGAAGGGCTGTCACGGGCACCGAGGGATCACAACTTCATGTACGTCGAGGTGCACGCTCATGCCGATGAGCGTGCACTTGTAGGGCTGCCACGCATGTAAAGGTGGAACGCTTGTTGGCCGGGGAGCTCGCGCCCGCTAGTGGTTAATCCTCCGCCGCCAATCCGGTGCCACAGGATCAGGCAGACCAGTAGGTTCTGATGTTGACGAACTCACGAAGTCCCTCAGCGGCGAGTTCGCGCCCGTAGCCGCTGCGCTTCGTGCCGCCGAAGGGAAGCCGCGGGTCGGACGCCACCGTCGCGTTGACGAAGGCCGCGCCCGACGTGATCCGCCGGGCAACCCCCACGGCCCGCTCGGGACGATCCTGCGTCCACACGCTCAAGCCGAGGCCGAATGCCGTGTGCGTTCGGCGAGGTCGACGCGTGGTCCTCGTCGTCGCGCCACCGCCAACGCGGCGACCGGCCCGAAGGTCTCCTCGTCGAAGACCGGCATGCCCGGCCCGGTGCCGGCAGGACGGTCGGCTGAGTAGAAGCCACCCCGGCCCGAACCGCTGTGACCACCTGCGCGAGCGTGGCGCCCGGGCCGACGGACGCGTCGACCTGGCGCTGCAGAGTCGTCGCGCAGGTCGGCTCGGGCCAGCGGACCGACTTCGGTGGCTGGCGACGGTCGGGGTCACCCACGACGAGAGCTCGGCTTGCCGGTCGACGAAGCAGCTCGGTGAACCGGTCGGCGACGGACTGCTCGACGATGAAGCGCTTGGCGCACACGCAGGACTGCCCGGCGTTGTGAAAGCGCGCCCGCACGGCGGCCGCGGCGGCGGCCTCGACGTCGGCGTCGGCGAGCACGACGAAGGCGTCGGACCCGCCCAGCTCGAGCACCGACGTCTTCGCGGCTCGACCGGCGGCCGCGCCGACCATCTCGCCGGCCCGGTTGCTGCCGGTGAGCGTGACGGCGGCGATCCGGTCGTCGGCGATGAGCCGTCGGCGACCGTCGGGGACGTCGGGGCTCCTCGACCACGACGAGGTGACGAGGTGCGGCGGGCAGCCCGGCCTCCTCGAACAGGCGCTGCAGCGCGAGCGCCCAGCCGGTGACGTTGGGGGAGTGCTTGAGCAGCAGGCCGTTGCCGGCGGCGACGGTCGGGATAGCGGACCGCATCGCCTGCCAGACCGGGAAGTTCCACGGCATGACCGCGAGCACCAGCCCCATCGGCTCGTACGACGACCCAGGCGCGTGCCACCTCGCCGCACGTCGACCTCGACGCGTCGGTCGAGCGAGGATGCCGGGCTGTGTCGGCGTAGTGGTCGGCGGTCAGGGCCGACTTGTCGACCTCGCCGCGGGCCTCTGCGAGGGGCTTGCCCATCTCGCTCGGTGACGAGGGCTGCGAGACGCCTCGGAGTCGGCGCGCAGGAGATCCGCAAGCTGTCGGACGACGCACGCAGTCGCTCGGCGAGCGAGGCCGGCTCCCCAGCCGAGCGGACGCCTCGTGAGCAGCGTCGAGCAGGGTGTCGAGCTGCGCGTCAGTGTGTACTTCGTACGTCGCATGTCCCGGCCGTTGGCAGGGTTGACGGTCGTGATCGTCATCAGTGGCGTGCTCGGCCCGCCGCGGTCGCTCTCGGAGAAGGTGCTCGAAGGTCTCCCCGGTCGCCGTGATGGTGCGGGTGACGTCGCGGCCGCCGTAGACCCAGTAGATGCGCATGAGCCGGAGTCCCGCGGTTGAGGAAGCGGTGCGGCACGCCCGCGGGCACCCAGGTGGCGTCGCCTGCGACGAGGTCGAAGGACTCGTCGCCGATCTCGGCGACGGCCTGGCCCTCGAGCACGAGCACGGACTCCTCGACGTTGTGGCTGTGGAGCGGCAGCCCGGTGCCCACCGCGAACCGGGTCTGACCGGTGGTGACGACGTTGGTCTCGCAGTTCCACTTGCCGACGTAGGGAATCGTGACGACGCCGTTGCCGCGGTCGAAGGGCTCGACGGTTGTGGGGTCGATGAGCAGGTTGGGCAGCGGAGGGCTGGACGTGGGTCATAGGAATCTCCGGGCGTCAAGGGCAGGGGTCGAGCAGCTTGCGGACGACGTACGGCGTGATGCCGCCGTGGCGGTAGTAGTCGAGGTCGCGGGGGGTGTCGAGCCGGACCCGCATGTCGAACTCCCGGCCGTCCGCGACGACCGTGAGGGTCGCCGGGAGGTCGTCGGCACGAGATCTGGTCGATGCCCGTCGACCGTGAAGGACTCGAACCCCGTGAGGCCGAGGGACTCGGCGGTGTCCCCGGGCAGGAACTGGAGCGGCAGCACCCCCATGCCGATGAGGTTGGAGCGGTGGATCCGCTCGAACGACTCGGCCAGGACGGCCTTGCACGCCGAGCAGGGCGGGCCCCTTGGCGGCCCAGTCGCGTGAGGAGCCGGTGCCGTAGTCCTTGCCGGCAAGGACGACCAGCGGAACGTGTGCCTCGCGGTAGGCCATGGCGGCGTCGTAGACGCTGGTGACCTCGCCGGTCAGGAGGTTGCAGGGTCTTGCCGCCCTCGACGCCGGGGACGAGCTGGTTGCGGAGCCGCACGTTGGCGAACGTGCCGCGCATCATCACCTCGTGGTTGCCGCGCCGGGAGGCGTAGGTGTTGAGCTGGAAGCGCTCGACGCCGAGCGCCGTCAGGTACTGCCCGGCAGGGGTGTGTAGGGGGATGGCGCCTGCAGGTGACACGTGGTCGGTGGTGACCGAGTCGCCGAGCTTGACCAGGACCCGGCGCCGACTCGATGTCGGGCCGGCGGTCGGGCTCGCGCGTCATGCCGTCCAGGTACGGCGGGCGGCGCAGGTAGGTGGACTCGTCGTCCCAGGCGAAGGTCTGCGCCGACGGGGGCGTCCAGGCCCGCCAGCGGTCGTCGCCGTCGAACACGCCGGCGTAGGCGCGCGGTGAACATCTGCGGCGTCGACGGTGGCGTCGATCGCGTCCTGGACCTCGCGGCGAGTCGGCCAGATGTCGGCGCAGGTAGACGGGCTGTCCGTCGGACGCCGGTGCCGAGGGGGTCGCGGACCAGGTCGGTGTCCATGGTGCCGGCGAGGGCGTAGGCGACGACCAGCGGCGGCGAGGCCAGGTAGTTCATCCGGACGTCCGGGTTGATCCGGCCGTCGAAGTTGCGGTTGCCCGACAGCACCGAGACGACGCTGAGGTCGTGCTCGTCGACGGCGCTCGGTGACCTCGGGGATGAGCGGCCCGGAGGCGCCGATGCAGGTCATGCAGCCGTAGCCGGCGAGGTGGAAGCCGAGCTTCTCGAGGTACGGGGTCAGGCCGGCGTCGTCGAGGTAGTCGGTGACGACCTTCGAGCCCGGGCGACAGGCTGGTCTTGACCCACGGCTTGCTGGTGCAGACCGCGCTCGACGGCGTTCTTGGCCAGCAGGCCGGCGGCGACCATCACCGTCGGGTTGGAGGTGTTGGTGCAGGAGGTGATGGCGGCGATGGCCACGGCGCCGTGGTCGAGCTCGTGCGGTCTGGCCGTCCAGCGTCGACGTCGACCGGCTGGTGCGGTCGTCCGGGCAGCGCCTGGCGCGGTCGCGGCTCGGAGCGTCGTGGACGTGGTTCCGGCGGCGTCGTCGTCGACGGCGGGCGGGTCGCTGGCCGGGAACGACTCGGCGGACGCCTCGTCGACCCGTGGACCGACCCCGTCGTCGGCACCGGTCGAGGCCGAGGATGTCGGGCAGCACGGCGCGGAAGGCCCGCTGTGCGTCCGTGAGCCGGACGCGGTCCTGCGGTCGGCGGGGGCCGGCCATCGAGGCACGACGGTGGCGAGGTCGAGCTCGACCAGCTCGGAGTAGCTGCGGCGTCTGGTCGGGGTCGTGCCAGAGACCCTGGTGCCGGGCGTAGGCCTCGACGAGGTCGACGGTGTGCTCCGGCCGGCCGGTGAACCGCAGGTAGCGCAGGGTCTCCTCGTCGATCGGGAAGTAGGCGCAGGTCGAGCCGAACTCGGGGCTCATGTTGGCGATGGTGAGCCGGTCCGGGAGCGTGGTGGCCGCGACGCCGGGGCCGTAGAACTCGACGAACTTCCCGACCACGCCGTGGTGGCGCAGCATCTCGGTGATGGTCGAGCACCAGGTCGGTGGCGGTGGCGCCCTCGGGGAGCTGCGCCGTGCAGGCGGAACCCGACCACGCGGGGAAGCAGCATCGAGAGTGACTCGCCGAGCATGACGGCCTCGGCCTCGATGCCGCCGATGCCCCAGGCGAGGACGCCGAGGCCGTTGACCATCGTGGTGTGGGAGTCGGTGCCCAGGCAGATGTCGGGGAAGGCCCAGCCGTCCTCGGCGGTGACCACCCGGGCGAGGTACTCGAGTTGACCTGGTGCATGATCCCGGTGCCGGGCGGGACGACGGCGAAGTTCTCGAGGGTCTGCTGGCCCCACTTGAGGAAGCGGTAGCGCTCGGCGTTGCGGCCGTACTCGATCTCGACGTTGCGGGCGAAGGCGTCGCGCGGTCCCGAACACGTCGGCGATGACGGAGTGGTCGATGACCAGCTCGGCGGGGATCTGCGGGTTGACCAGTCGCCGGGTCCTCGCCCAGGTCGCGCATGGCGTTCCGCATCGCGGCGAGGTCGACGAGGGCCGGGACGCCGTTGGTGTCGTGCAGGAACGTCCGCGACGGGCTGAGGTCGAGCGCCTGCGTGTGGTCGGCGCCGTGGCCCCAGCCGAGGAGCAGCCTGACCTGGTCGGCGGTGACCCGGCTGGCCGTCCTCGTGGCGCAGGAGGTTCTCCAGCACCACGCGCAGGCTGTACGGCAGGGCTGCGATGTCGAGCCCGGCGAGGCTGTGGATCGTGGTACGCGCGGTCCCGACCCGCAGGCTCCGCGCGGGTGCCGAAGCAGTCGTGACCCTGGACTGGCTGGGTCTGGACCATCGGCTCAGACCGCTCCGCTGAGGCTCTGGTCGCGTTCTCCGGGAGGTCCGCGGGGAACGCGGGTGTGCCGAAGGTGTTGACGTGGCCGCCGTCGGGACACGCAGCGGGCTGACGACCTCGCGCCAGGCCGCGTAGTGCGGGCGCCGCGGTGAGCCGATCGTAGAAGGCCTCCTGGTCGGCGTAGATCTCGTAGAGGACGAACCTGTGCGGGTCGTCCTCGCTGCTCGGTGGACGTCGAAGCGCAGGCAGCCGGGCTCGTCGCGCAAGGAGGCGCGGGCGTTGATCCGGATGCCCTCGAGGAACTCGTCCAGGCGGTGCCGGGTCGCACCGTGAAGCTCGACGATGACGGTGAACATCAGGCTACCGCCTCCAGCATCGGTCTGGTCGAAGGCGACGCCGCACGAGTCGCCGAGCTCGCGCAGATCGGCCACGCGTCTGGTCGGGCAGCGGACGCCGGCGGTCGCGACCTGCTACCTCGGCGCGGGCCTCGATCTCGCCGGGGTAGAAGATCTCCTCGACCCCGGCGGCCCTCGGCACGGCCTTGGTGGTGGCGATGAGGTCGTCGATCCGGCGCGCGAACTCGGCTCGGGGAGGACGGCGTCGATGCGCAGGGCGAGCACGAGGTGCCCGCAGCGGCTGCGCTGGTCGGGACGTAGGGCCCGACGACGTCGGTGGCGTACCGGAGCCGGTCAGGACACCGGAGAGCACGTCCATCATGAAGGAGATGCCGTAGCCCTTGTGGCCACCCATCGGGGCGAGGAGCCCGTGGACCGCGACGTGCGGGTCGGTGGTCGGGACGCCCGTCTGCGTCGAAGGCCCAGGTGTCGGGATCTGCTCGCCGCGTTGCGGCGGCGGCGTAGATCTTGCCGCGGGCGACGCCGGTGTTGGCGATGTCGAGGACGACCGGGCGGTGGCTGCCCCCGGGGTGGCCACCGACCAGGGGTTGGCGCCGACGGTCTTCTCGTTCCCGCCCCAGGGCGCCATGGCCGGGCTGCCGTTGGTGGTCAGGATGCCGACGCATCCTGCGTCGGCCATCCGGCGGGTCCAGTAGGCGGCGGTGCCGAAGTGGTTGCTGTTGCGGACCGCGACGACTCCGATGCCGTGGTCGCGAGGCTCGCGCGACGGCCTCGGCGCAGGCCGGTCGGTGATCGACCTGACCGACGCCGTCCCGGCCGTCCAGGACGGCGACCGCCCCGGGTCGGTGACGATCTCGGGCGCGGTGACCGCGGTCATCGCACCGGAGCGGAGGCGGGCGGCGTACCAGGGCAGCCGCAGCATGCCGTGGGACGGGTGTCCCCACAGGTCGGCCGTGACGAGGCTGTCGCTGACCAGCTCGGCGTCGTCGCGGCGGGACACCGAGGCCGACAGCACGTCGGCGCCGAAGGCTGTGAGTCGGCTGGGGTCGACGACGACGGTCATCGCGGGTACCTCCGGCTTCAGCTCGGCGACCTGGTCAGTGGTCAGCGGGCGGGTGGCGGTGACCTCGGAGCAGCAGGAACAGGCGGGCGGTCTCCTCGAGCTCCTCGGCTGCGTCGGCTGCCGACGGCCAGGTCCGCGCCCGCCACCACCGGGCCGTGGTTGGCCAGCAGGAAGCCGCGGTGGTCGGCGGCGGCCTCCTCGGCCAGCGGTCTCGAGCGAGTCGTCGCCCGGCGCGTGGTAGGGCAGCAGCGGCAGGCGCCCGACGCGCATCACGTAGTACGCGGTGAGCGGCGGCAGCACGTTCGTGCGGGTCGACGTCGGCCAGGCAGGAGACCGCGACCGACGTGCGTGCTGTGGAGGTGGACGACCGCGCCGGCGTCGGGCGGGCGCGGTAGACGGCCGCGTGCAGGAACGCCTCCTTCGACGGCTTCGCCCCGCCGACGTGGCGACCGCCGAGGTCGATCACCGAGAGGCCGTCCGCGTCGAGGGCTCCGAGGCTGACCCCGGTGGGGGTGACCAGGATCGCCGTCGCCGGAGCGGACGCTGAGGTTGCCGGTCCGACCGAAGGTCATGGCGCGCGGTGAAGAGGGACGCGCCCAGCGTCGACGATCTGCTCGGCGACGGCAGGATCGTGCGGCGGTGCGTCATGCGCGTCTCCGTGACGGCCCGGACGAGCAGGTCGGGGCGCCCGAAGTTGCCGGACTTGAGCAGCAGCGCGAGCGGGTCGTCGGTGGCCAGGCACCACGGCACGCCGCGGTCGGCCTCGTCGAGTCGACCACGACGCTGGGCGACGCCAAGGGCCTGGACGACGGCGCCGGAGGTCTCGCCGCCGGCGACCACGACGCGGGTCGCGCCCTGGTCGACGGCCTCGGGCTGCGAGCGCTCCCAGGGTCCGCTCGAGGATGCTCGGCTGTGTCGGGCCCCATCGCCGCACGGGCCTCGGCTCGGCTCCTCGGGCGTGCCGAGGAGTAGATGAGGACCGGGCCGTCGTCGAGGTGCTCGCGCAGCCAGGCCGCTGCTCGGTCCGAGCATCCGGCTGGGTCGGGGGTAGCGACGGGGTCCAGTCGGTAGCGACGGCATCGACGGCTGCTGCCTGCGGCGACCTGTTCGAGGGTGGCGGCCGAGCAGGAGCCGGCAAGGACGACGGCGGGACCCGTCGGCAGCGCGCTCGGCCCGATCAGACGCGGACGCGGGCCGCCCGCCGAGCGACCGTGCCCAGGGCGCCCGCGAGGCCCGCGCCGCCGGTGAGCAGCCGGCACGGCGACGTGGCCCGCGGCGATGGTGTCGAGGTCCGTCGTCGCTGACTCGCGTCGACGACGACGTGACGTGTGCCGGCGGCGGTGAGCTCCTCGAGCCGGTGCGCGACCGCGTCGACGCCCGTGCTGGACGACTGTGGAGCGGCAGCGAGCCCGACCCGTGCCGTCGGTCTGCCGTTGCAGGACGCGCGGCGATGTCGCGGGTCGGTCATCGGCGTGAGCGGGTGGTGCGCGCATGGACGACTCGTTGAGCAGCTGGTCGCCGACGAACAGGTGGCCCTGGTACATGGTGCGGCCGTGCTCGGGAGAGGCGGGGCAGACGACGGTGGTCGTCGCGCCCAGGGCATCGAGCAGCGCGTCGGCGACGGGGCCGATGTTGCCGTCGGCGGTGGAGTCGAACGTGGAGCAGTACTTGAAGTAGACGCGCTCGCGCCCGATGACGTCGAGCCACGCGAGCGCGGCCAGGGACTGAGCGACCGCGTCGTCGGCCGGCATGGTCCGGGTCTTCAGCGCGATGACCACGGCGTCGGTGTCCGGTGCGGCGGGTCTCGCCGTCGGGTGACGTCGAAGAGGAGCGTCACGGTGAGGCCGCGCGCGGCGGAGCGCCGCGGCGACGTCGGTGCCGCCGGTGAAGTCGTCGGCGATGCAGCCGATGCACGATCATAGCCGGTCGGCGCCTCGAGCGTGGCCGCGAGCGTGACTGCGGCCAGGTGCGGCCCGCTGAGCACCGGGACGTCGACCGACGGCCCGGATCCGGTCGATGACCGGCGCGAGTGAGTACTGCGCGAGCACGACAGCGTCGACGTGCTCGCCAGCTCGCTGGGCGGCGCCAGCCAGCAGCTCGCCGAGCCTCGTCGAGGTCGCCGGACGCTGAGGCGGCCTTGGCGCTCGGCGACGACGACGGCGTCCACGCGCGGCGTCGACCCCTGCCGTCAGCGAGCGCAGCGACGAGCCGTGTCGGTGCTGTCCTCGGCAGCCGGCTCGAGCGAGGCGAGGATGGCCGACGTGGCCCGGCGTCGAGCGGACGACCTGCGTCGAACATCGCTTGGTCGGAGGCCAGCACCGGCACCGGGTGCTCGACCGCGCCGCGGCCACGGGGCCGTACATCGAGCAGGCCAGCTGGACCGCGTCGGCGCCCCCGTCGACGGCGTACCCGATGAGGGTGGTCATCCGCCGGTGCAGGGCTCGGGGTCAGACCGCCCGGCGCGTTCCGCGTCGGTGACCAGTCGGTCGTCGAGCAGGTGCCAGAGCTCGGCGTCGGGGAATCGTCGGCGAACGCCGACCGTGACCGGCGCCATCGAGGCGGGGTTGGCGTGGATGACGGCGACGACCGGTGGCGTGGCTCACGGGTGCTCCTCCCTGCGGCTGGTTGGACGGGTCAGGCCCGGCTCGATGCGCACCGACGACGGCCGCGGTGAACTCCGAGCAGGTCGCGGAACCGCCCAGGTCGCGGGTCGAGATGCCGCCGCGACGGTGGCGGCGATGCGCGTCCTCGATGCGGCGCGCCGCGTCGGCGAGCCGCGGCGTCGTCGTGCCGCGCTGCCAGCCAGTCGAGCAGCATCGCGCTGGACAGGTTCATCGCGATCGGGTTGGCGAGGTCCTGACCGGCGATGTCCGGGGCCGAGCCGTGGGCGGCCTGGGCCATGGCGTGGGTGTCGGAGGAGTTCAGCGACGGCGCGATGCCCAGCGAGCCGGCGATCTCGCCGGCGAGGTCGGACAGGATGTCGCCGAACATGTTCTCGGTGACGATGACGTCGAACTCGTCGGCACGGCGGACCAGGTGCACGGTCATCGCGTCGATGTGGAAGTCGTCGACCTCCACGTCCGGGATAGTCCTCGCGCGACCTCGCGGCAGACGTCGCGGAACAGGCCGGTCGTCATCTTCAGCACGTTGGCCTTGTGGACGATCGTGACCTTGTTGCGGCGCCGCGTCGCGAGCTCGAACGCCGACCGAGCGATCCGCTCGGTGGCGGCGCGGGTGATGATGCCGTGCATGATCGCCACGTCAGGGGTCGGCATCATCTCGCCGGTGCCGCGGAAGGTGTTGCGGTCGGCGTAGAAGCCCTCGGTGTTCTCGCGGGCGATGACCAGGTCGGTGCCCTCGACGACGGCCTTGCCGCCCTCGAACGACTTGGCCGGGCGGATGTTGGCGTACAGGTCGAAGTGCTTGCGGATGGTGCCCGCTGGGGTTGAGCTGGCTGCGGTAGGGCTCGGGGTAGGCCGCGCTGTCGTGCGGGCCGAGCAGCCAGCCGTCGAGGTCCTCGAGCGCCTTGAGCGTGGTCTCGGGGGTGTGGGACCGGAACTCCTCGAGCGCGGAGGCCCCGAGCGGGCAGCTCGTGCCACTCGATCGGGTCGACGCCTGCGGCGGCGACGGCGGCGTCGACCATGGCGACGGAGGAGGGGACGATCTCGGGTCCGATGCCGTCGCCCAGGAGGACGCCGAGCCGGTAGGTGTGCGTGGTGGGGCTGGTCACGGGTCGTGGCCTTTCGGGTGGTGGTGTGGGTGCTGCGAGCGGGGTGTCAGGTCAGGCGGTGACGGTGAGCAGGTCGCGTTCCTCCTCGCTGAGCTCGACCGTCTGCGGCGTAGAGCAGGGCGCTCTTGGGTTCGAAGACGAGCTGGACCTCTCCGGCCAGGCCGGGGCGCTGGCTCTCGACCTGCACCACCTGGTTGCCGAGCCGGACGTCGTACTCGTAGCGGGAGCCGACGTAGGAGGAGGTCAGCACCGAGGTGTTGAGGCGGTTCATGCCGGCGACCTCCTGGCCGGCCGGGACGACCTCGAGCTTCTCGGGTCGGAGGGCGACGGTGACCGTCTCGCCCGCGGCGGTCGTGAGGTTCGCTGTCGACTTCGACGACCTCGCCGTTGCAGTCGAGCGGATGGTGTGCCGACCGCCCGTGCTTCCCTCGACCTTGCCCTGGAAGAAGTTGCAGCGGCCGACGAACGCGGCGACCTCGGGGGTGGCCGGGCGTCTCGTAGATGGCGTGCGGGTCTTCGATCTGGAGCATGTGGCCACCGGACATGACGGCGATCCGGTCGCTGAGTGCGAGCGCCTCGTCCTGGTCGTGGGTCACGTAGACGGTGGTGATGCCGAGGTCCTCCTGGAGGCGCTTGAGCCAGGCCCGGGCCTGCTCGCGGAGCTTGGCGTCCAGGTTCGACAGCGGCTCGTCGAGCAGCAGCATGGTGGGCGAGTACACGAGCGCCCGGGCCAGCGCCACGCGCTGCTGCTGCCCACCGGAGAGCTGGTGGGGGTAGCGACCGCTCAGGTCGGCCAGACCGACCTTGTCGAGCGCGTCGTGGATCAGTTCCTTCTGCTTCGCCTTGGGCACCTTGCGGATGTTGAGCGGCAGCGCGAGGTTCTTCTGCGATCGTCATGTGAGGCCACAGGGCGTAGGACTGGAAGACCATCCCGAGGTTGCGCTCCTCCGGAGGGAGGAACGTGCCCTGGTCGGTGTCGACGAACGTCGTGCCGCCCACGGTGATCGAGCCGCCGCTGGGCTTCTCGAGGCCGGCGATGCAGTTCAGCGTCGTGGACTTGCCGCAGCCGCTGGGCCCCAGGAGCGTGAAGAACTCCCCGTCGCTGGATCGTGAAGCTGTTGTCGTGCAGGACGGTGTTGTCGCCGAACTGCTTCTTGAGGTTGGTGACGACGAGCTCAGGCATGGTGCTTTCCTCTCATCAGCAGGCCTGCGAGTGCGACGAACGTCGCGGTGATGGCGATCTGGATGGTGGCGAGCGCGGCGACCGAGCCGGTCTGCCCTTGGGCCCACAGCTCGAGCATCGTGGTGCCGAGGATGTTGCTGTCGGCCGAGCTCAGGAACACCGCGGGTGAGTACTCCTTGAGCATGATGACGAAGGTCAGGATCAGCGCTCCGGCGAAGGCCGGGGTGATCAGGACGCGCAGCACCCGGAAGAAGGTCATGAGCCAGTCGGCGCCGGAGACGCGAGCCGCGTTGTCCAGCTCGGCCCCGATCTGCATGATCGCCGGCGCCACGGACCCGAACGCACTGGGAAGCGCTCGGAGCCCGAAGGCGATGATCAGCGCGGCGAGTGTGCCGGTGAGTAGGTCGCCCAGGCCGAAGGGGGCATAGGCGAAGGCCCAGAAGAACCCGATGCCGATGATGATGCCGGGCACGGACTGTGGGATGAGGGCGAGGTACTCGACGGTGCGACCGAACCGGAACGTGGACCGTCGGGCGACCATGACCGCGAGGACGGCCAGCGTGCTGACGAGGACCGAGCCGACGCTGGCGACGATGATGCTGTTCCAGATGGACTGGACGTAGGAGTCGAACCCGAAGACCGTCTCGTAGTTCTTGGTCGTGAGGAAGTCGAAGGGGTTGCGCAGCGGCGTGAAGATCAGGGTGACCGATCGGAACAGGAGCCCGATGATCGGGACCAGCGCGCCGAAGACGACGTAGAAGGCGATGGCCGCGATACTCACCCACTTGAGCCAGCCGAGGTCGAGCTGCCGGGGACGGGTGGCCTTGCCGCGGACCGAGACGAATCTGGCAGCGTCCTTCAGCAGCTTGGCCTGGACTGCCACGAGGCTCACGGTGACCAGCAGGATGATCACCGAGGCGGCCCCCAGGACCGTGTAGTCCGGGTCGATCGCCTGCAGGCCGTTGCGGTACAGGAACGTGGAGAACACGTCGATCCCGACCGGTTGGCCGTAGAGCAGCGGAACGCTCAGCGTCTCGACCGACATCGAGAACACCAGGATCGAGCTGTACACCACCGGCGGCCGCAGCATCGGCACGATGACCTGGGTCAGGATCCGCAGCGGCCCTGCGCCGCACACCTGGGCTGCCGACTCCAGCGAGGCGTCGGACTGTCGGAGGGCGTTGGCGCAGAAGACGTAGGCGATGGGTGCGAGGGCGACGGCCTCGGTGACCGCCATGCCCGGGATCGAGTAGAGGTTCCACGGCACCCCGCCGAAGATCTCCTCGAACTTGACGCTGACGAAGCCAGCCGGCCCGTACATCAGGATCCAGCCGAAACCGAGGATCAGTGAGGAGATGAAGAAGGGCCACTGCATCGACAAGGCGATGAGTCGCCCGCCCGGCAGCCTGGTACGAACCACGACGATCGACATCGGCACCGCGATGACGATGGTGAGCACCGTGGTCATGGTCGCGAACAGCAGGGTGTTGACGATCACCTCGCCGAATCCGGCGTCGGTGAACAGGGCGACGTAGCCCTCGGTGGTGAACAGGCCGCCTTCCTCGTAGAGGGGACGGTCGATCACGGACTGGTAGATGGTCGGGACGACCGGAGCGAGCACCAGGATCGCGAGGAACGCAAGGACTCCGTACTGCGCGAGCTGGTCGCGTCCGATCCCGAAGGGTCGGCGGTACCGCGGGGGCTCGAACTGCTCGGGGGCCTGGTTCGCCGGAGTGTCCGGCGGCGTGGTCATCGTGGTCATGGCTGCTCCGATCGTCCCGTCACCGTCTACTTACTCTTCTTCCGGAGCCGGCTCGACGAACTCGTAGAACCGCTCGAGCCAGGAATCGATCTCGGCCTCGTCCTTGGTCTCGTAGTTGACGAAGATGATGCCGTCCGCGCCGACTGCCTCCTCGACCTCCTGGTAGGTGTGCAGGCCATCACCGGAGACGTTGTCGCGGTAGGAGGACAGGCCGCCCTCGGCGACCGCGAACTGGCCCTCTTCGGACATCACGAAGTCGATGAAGAGCTTCGCGGTGGCCGAGTGAGGGGCGTCGGCCGCGATGCCGATCCCACGCGGCAGCACCACGGTGCCGTCGTCGGGGTAGACCACGTCGACGAGTCCGTCGGAGTCGGCAACGACCGGGAAGGCCGGGCCGCCGCTGATCAGGAACCCGGCGACGTACTCCCCGGCCAGGATCTTCTCCATCTGGGTGCCGGACGAGGTCTCGGCCCGGGTGTAGGGCAGCACCTTCTCCAGTGCGTCCCAGCCGTCGGGGTTCGCGGAGGTGTAGGCCTCCGTCACGGTGAAGCCGAAGGAGCTCTCCGGGTCACGGACGGTGATCTTGTCCTGGAAGGTGTCCGGGTCCGCCTCGGCCATGTTCGGCGAGGTGGGCGATCCCGGTGGGCGCCTCGGGGATCAGCTCGGTGTTGTAGGCGATGGTCTGGGGGTCCGTGGACATCGCGAAGACGTTCGGCAGCAGCTGGGCGAAGTCAGGGCAGCTGCTCGACCTCGGGCGACTCGTAGTCCAGGAGGACGCCGTCGCGGTCGGCGAAGTTGGCCCAACCCACGGCGGCGTTGGAGACGACCAGGTCGACGGGGGACGAGCCGGTCGCCTGCTCGGACAGGACCTTCTGGAAGACCTCGTCGCTGTCCAGGTCGTTGGCCGACAGCTTCTCGACCCAGGGGAACTTCTTCTGGAAGTCCCTGAAGATCGGCGCCCAGTTCTCCTCCCCGGTGTTGGAGTAGATGACGAGCTCGCCGCCCTCCTCCTTGGAGGCGTCGATGATCTCCTGGTACTCCTCCGGGTAGTAGTCGGGCACCCCCTCGACGGTGATCTTGTTCTCGGCGACCTCGGGCTCGTCGGAGCCTCCGCAGGCCGCGAGCGACCCGGCCGCCACGGTGAGCGCGAGTGCGGTGAGGGCACGACGCCCTCGGGACTTGGTGGACCCGAGCTTGAGCTGCAATGGCTGCATGGAACCGCTCCTTATGGACAGCAGCAGGATTGTGACGAGCGACACTCTGCAGGTTATAACCTGTAGCCGTCAACCCTCGGCGCGCCTGTCAGGCCGGATCCCAGTGCTTCGTCTGCCGCAGAACATCGCAGGTCATTGGCCATTTCTAGGCTTCTGAAGAATTATCCGTTAGGTTATAGCCGACGAAGGAGGTTGCATGTCTGAGCCCGCCGGGTTGTTCGTGACCAAGAGCGAGTACGCCTACAACCGCATCCGCGACGGCATCCTGAGCGGCGAGCACGCGCCGGGAGAGGTGCTGCACCAGTCACTCCTCGCGAAGACGATCGGGATCAGCACCACGCCCCTGCGCGAAGCCCTTCGTCGCCTGAAGTCAGAGGGGCTCGTCGAGCTCGACGCCCATCGCGATGCCCGGGTGACTCGACCTGACCGCGGAGGAGGCGCGCGACCTGCTCGAGGTACGGCTGTCGCTGGACCCGCTCGCGGCCTCGCTGGCCGCGCAGCGACGGACCAAGGACGACCTGCGAGTCATGCGAGAGGCCCTGCATCGCGTCAAGCCGTTGCAGAGCAACCCCACGGTCTACGACCTGGCCTCGCACCGCGCGTTCCACCAGGCCGTGTACGAGGCCTCGCACAACGACCTCCTGATCTCGACCCTCGAGGCGTTGTGGGACAAGGCCGACCGCTACCGCCGACTCGGACTCGAAGTGGTCCGCAGCCAGGAGGAGCGTGACCAGAAGGACCGCGAGCACGCAGCCCTGTACGACGCCGTGGTCGGCGGGAGACAGCGAGGCCGCCCACGCCGTCATGCTCCAGCACATCAACACCAGCCTCGGCGCCAAGGCCGCGAGTCGCCTGGGGGCCGATGGCGCTCCGGCTGACCTCCAGCCTCTCGCTGATCCCGAGCCCATTCGTGACGGCCAGCACCGCCGCGCGACGCTGGTTGGTGCCGTTCTACGCCAACACGCTGTTGGTCCAGGTCGTCACCTTCGTCCTCCGCCCGACGGCGATCTATCGCGCGATCGAGCTCGACGTGCCGGCCCAGTGGCTGGGAGCGCTCGGCGCGAGCTTCGCCGTCGTGCCCCTGGTGCTGGCCGTCCCGACCGGACATGCCGCCGACCGGTTCGGAGAACGGCGCGTCATGCTGATCGGCTCCGCTCTGACTCTCGCGGCGGCGGCGCTGTTCGTCGCTGGCCGGGTCGACGCGTGTGGGGCCTCCTGGCCGCCTGCGTCGTCCTGGGCACCGGGCACCTCGCCTCGGTCGTGAGCCAGCAGGCACTGGTGGCCAACCGCACCGAGCGACACCGGTACGACGCGGCCTTCGGCCACTACACGTTCGCCGCCTCGGCAGGGCAGGCCGTCGGACCCGGGCTGATCATCGTCTTCGGTGGCACGAGTGCGATCCCGGCGACGGGCACGATCTTCACCTGGAGCGTGGTCGCTGTCGATCGTGCTCGCGGTGACGGCCGTGATGCTCCCGAGGACGCGCACGTCGCGCACCCAGGACGGCGCACGTGCGGCAGGCTCCGTCCGCGAGCTGCTGCGACGCCGGGGGCTGCTCCGGGCGCTGACCATCAGCTGCGTCGTCCTTGCTGCCGTGGACATCAGCCTGGTCTACCTCCCGGTCCTCGGCACCGAGCGGGACATCTCCTCGGGTGTCATCGGAACCCTGCTCGCCGTTCGCGCAGGTGCGTCGATGGTCTCGCGCTTCTTCCTGGGCCGACTCGCGACGCGGCTCGGCCGCAGGCGACTTCTCACCTCCAGCATCGTCCTGGCGGCGGTCGGCATGGCCCTCGTCCCCGTGCCGATGCCCACCTGGCTACTCGTGCTGACGGTGATCGCGATGGGGCTCGGCCTCGGGGCCGGACAGCCCCTCACCATGTCCTGGCTGGCCGAGGCCACGCCACCAGGCCTGCGCGGCCGGGCGATGTCACTCCGGTTGACCGGCAACCGTCTGGGCCAGGTCGTCATCCCCTCGGCCGCGGGTGCGCTGGCCGTCGGAGCCGGAGCCGCCGGGGTCCTGTGGCTGACGGCCGGCGCCCTGGCTCTGGCGGGCGTGACGTCCCGAACCATCCCCGGCGCACAGCCTCCCGGCCGCCACTTCCTGAAACCCACCGAGAGACACAGGAGACCCGATGTCCGACTTCGTCCCTACCGAGCAGGTCGCCCCGACCGGCATCCTGCGGGTCGTCATCAACCTGGGCAACCCGGTGCTGGCACAGGGAACCCCCGACGAGCCCCGCGGCGTCACCGTCGCCATCGCTCGGGAACTGGCCCGATGGCTGGGCGTCCCGCTTCAGCTCGAATGCGTCGACGCCGCCCGTAAGGCGTACGCCGCGATCACCGAGGGGCGGGTCGACCTCTGCTTCCTGGCGAACGAGCCGTCCCGCGAGGAAGGCGTGGCCTTCACCGCGCCGTACGTCGTGATCGAGGGCGTCTACGTCGTCGGCGCCGACGCGGCCTTCGAGACGTCGCGACGACATCGACCGGGCCGGTGTGCGGATCGGCGTACGGGAAGGGTCGGCCTACGACCTCTTCCTGAGCCGCACCCTCGAGCACGCCGAGATCGTGCAGGGCCGACGAGGCGACGGACGTCTACGAGGATCGGGGCTGGAGGTCGCTGCAGGAGTCCGCCAGCCGATGGCCGAGTACGCCGGCGCCGAAGCGGCCTCCGCATCCTGGAGCCGCCCTTCATGGAGATCAACCAAGCCGTGGGTCTGCCTCGGGCAGTCGACCCCGGTGCGCTCGCCGCGGTGGCGGCGTTCGTCGAGGAGCTCAAGGCTTCCGGCTTCGTCGCTGACGCATTGACGCGCAGCGGGGTCGAAGCGAGCGTGGCGCCGCCGGCATAGCTCGGCTGTTGTGGAGCTTCCTGATGCGTACTGCCCGCATGACTCGGTGACCCGCGTATCCGGTTGAAGCCGCGTCGGGTCAACGGCCGGACCGTGCTGCCGCTGACTCGTCCGGGCGGCATTCAGGCGTGGACGATCCTCATCCCAACCGCGCAGTCCGACCCCGCGCTGCGCACGCACGACGGGTTCGAATGGCTCTACGTTCTCTCCGGGCGGATGCGACTCCTAATGGGAGAGCGGGACCTCGTGCCAACTGTCGGTGAGACGGCGGAGTGCGACACACAGGTACCGCACTGGTTCGGGAGCACCGGGGACGGTCCGGCGGAAGTGCTGTCCATCTTCGGCCGGTTGGGCGAAAGGATGCTGGTGCGCGCTTCCGGTCAAGATGCAGCGGACGACGAGGCCGCGGACGAGGACCCGCATACGGTCTGATCGATGTGCCGTTTGGCTCCGCGTCAGGTCAGTGTTCGGACGGGGTCGCCAGCCAGCCACCGCTCGACGCACTCGACAGCGCCTTCAAAGTAGGCCGAATAGTTGGAGGAGGTCACGTAGCCGAGGTGCGGCAGGCCCAGGACCGTCGGCAACGTTCTCAGCGGGTGGTCGGCGGGCAGGGGTTCGAGGTCGTACACGTCGAGGCCGGCGCCGGCAATGAGTCCGTTGCCGAGGACTTCGATGAGGGCGTCCGTGTCGACGAGGCCGGCGCGGGAAGTGTTGACCAGATAGGCGCCGGGGTTCATCGCTCTCAGCTGACGCGCCCCGATGAGGCCGCGGGTCGTATTGCTGAGGACCAGGTGGATGGAGACCCAGTCGCTGGTCCCCATAAGGTCCTCGAGCGTCGCGGCCCGGCGGGCACCGGCCGCGGCGGCCCGTTCGTCGGTCAGGTGCGGACTCCACGCTTGCACGTCCATCTCGAACGCGTTCGCGACCGCCGCGACGCGTGTCCCAATCTTCCCCAGGCCGACGAGACCGAGGGTGCTTCCGGCAAGATCGAGTCCGACGGTGCGTTGCCATCGGGGATCTCCGGTACGCAGCCCGTTGGCCTCGGCGACGAGGTTGCGGGCGAGGCCAAGGATTAAGGCCCAAGTGAGCTCGGCGGGCGGGTGAGCTTGTGATGGGGTGCCGCACACGGTGACGCCGCGGTGTCGTGCGGCGTCGAGGTTGATGGATCTGTTTCGCGTGCCCGTGGTGACGAGGAGCCGCAGACGCGGCAGCCGCTCGAGCAGGTCAGCGGTGACAGGGGTGCGTTCCCGCATCACGACCAGCACCTCAGCATCGTGGATGGCTCCAGCCAGCTCATCTGGGTTCTTGTAGTGCTGCTCGAGGTACCGCACTGTGAGGTTGGGCACCCGAGTCCATGGACCGTACTTGTGGGCGACTTGCTGGTAGTCGTCAAGGACGACGCATTCGATATGTGGGTCGGTCACCGGGTTCTCCTGGCTGGCGACTCCCGCGGGCGGCGGTGCCTGCAAGGAGATGTAGATCGAGCGTCTCCTGCAAAGTCGCGCAGAGCAACCGATGGTGCCGGACTGGAAACGCGCCAGGCCTGGCGTACATAGGCCTCATCGGCACGACACGTCTCCGGACCTAGTGGTCGGGCGTTGTAGGGCGCCGCGCTGGCAGTCGCGAAGGCCACGCCGTCGCCGAGTCGCTGCACCGGTCCGGGCAGTGGCACGACACCGTCACCTACGCGCTCCTTGCCGACGAGCGTCGCCGATGACCCAGTTCCGTATAGAGGTCTGCACGGCTGTAAACCCGGATGCCTACGCTCGACGGTCGAAGTGGGGGCCAGACCGTCTTGCCGCCTGCCACACTTGCGGTGACGCCCCGCGACCGGCTCAGCGTGTGCACGATGGCGGCCATACGACCGGACATCTCCAGGGTCTGAGCCGTGCACTGGATAGGATCGGCCTGACATCCGTGCAGGACCTCCAGGAGCACAGACCCCTTGGAACCCGCTCAAGGTCAGCAGAAACAATGTCTCGGCGTGCACCATCGCGTTCGTGGCGAGCTCTCTGACGGCCAGCTTGGGCTCTCCGACCAGGTACGACAGGTAGTGGTCAAGCAGGCTGGCCCATCCAGGACCGCGCACGCCCGACGCTGGACGCGTCCGCGCTAGGCAAACTGTGAACTAGGTCGCGGCTCGGCGATCGGTCAGTAGGTAGTGCGAGGCGTTGACCCGCAAACCGCCCCCGGCCGTGACTCTGCCGGGGCGGTGCCGTTGTAGGTGGGTCTGACTCGCTCCGAGAGCGGCTCGTCGCCTTGGCCGAGGATCTTGACCTCGCCAACCCAGTCAACGGTTGAGGGTGCGCACCAACGGTCAGTAGCCCGTCGGCTCATCGGCATGAGCGGTCACCATGCGGAACCAATAGCAGCAGCCCGGTTGGCGTCGCAAGGCCGGGCTGCCCTCGCGAACTTGGCACCCCGTGACAACTTGCTCATCGGACGAGATACTCCCCCATTCGGGGACCTTGGTTCCCGTTAGCGCTTCGGACCGACGACGCGGCTGCCTGGAACACGACACCACAACGGAGGCGCCATGCCACACGAGGACATCGAGCGCTCGGTGAGCGACCACTACGGATGGTCGGGCTTGATGAAAACCATCGAGGAGGAGATCCGGCGGCACGGGATCGAGCCGTCAGAGGTGACCGTCGCGCAACTGGCGCCACTGGACAACTATCACTGGCTGCGACTTGCCGGCACGTTGGCCTTGGCCGATGCGGCAGGCATCAGCAGCACCGAGCGCGTGCTCGATGTCGGGGGCGGCATCGGGGGACCAGCTCGCCAGCTCGCCTCACGCTATGGGTGCGAGGTGACAGTGCTGGACGTGACACCGGAGTACTGCGTGGTGGGCGAACGGCTCACCGAATGGACGGGCCTTAGTGAGCGCGTCGGCTTCGTGCCAGCCAGTGCACTGGACATGCCATTCGAGCAGGGCGCCTTCGACGTGGCCTGGACACAGCACGCAACGATGAACATCTCCGACAAGCCACGTCTCTACAGCGAGATCGCCCGGGTGGTGAGGACGGGGGGTCGATTCGCGATGTTCGACGTCCTCGCTGGTCCCCATCAGCCCATCCACTTCCCGGTGCCATGGGCGAGTGAGCAGTCGTTCAACTTCCTGCTTTCGCCGGAAGAGACTCGAACGCTGATCACCCAGGCAGGGTTCCGTGAGGTCGCTTGGATGACGGATCAGGATCAAGCGATGCAGGACGCCCTCGCGAAGCCCGACCCGCTGGGGGAACCAAGCGAGTCAGAGGACGCCCTAGATTCGTCGCTTCTCAACGGTCCTGACGGGCCGCGCATGGGCGCCAACGTCCAGCGAAACATGCAAGAAGGCAGGATCTGCTTCGCTATGGGGGTCTTCGAGCGACTTTGATCGTTTCCTGGACCCAGCAACCCGACGCTCGCTCGGCATGAGCGTGCGTGAGCCCTCACGCCTGTAGGCCGTCGGCGGCGCACCAACCCGTCACCTGTGCCTGACGTGAGGGGCCCCTGGACCTTGGTCAGTCGGTGATGTGGAAAGTGAGGCGCTCCTTGGTGTCGGAGAGTTCCAGGACGACGAGCGTCCCACCCGCGTCCTCGAAGGCGCCGGTGCCGCCGGTAATCGGAAACTCGAACTCCTCCGGCTCGCCCGCGAGCAGCCCCTGGATGCTGATCTGGCCTCGACGGAGCCACGCGGTGCCGACGCACTGCGACTCCTCCATCCTCACCGAGGTGACCGTGCAGACCACGCCCGTGTGGCCAAAGGTCTCGCCGTGCCTGGTCAGTCTCGAACTGAACACGAACGAGTCACCGAGGCTGAAGCCGGGTTCACCGGCGTCTACGAAGGCTTCCTCTGTGTTCGTCGACAGCACCCGCACCGTCTGCCCGTGGTCTTCGCTTCGATCGGAGCTGCCTTGACCCGTCGCCGGCCCAACTGATCCCACCGCCAGCGCCGCCACCGCGACCACGGCTCCCGTGATTCCAATACGCTTGAGCATGTCGTTCCCCCTGTTGTGCGGCCGCCCGGTAGCGGCCCCGGACATCTCCGCTCTATCGCGTGGGCTGCGTGGGCGCATCGCCCACGTTGAGTAGCCCGAATGGGTGAACCCCCTTCGGGCCTGCCGGTTGGTGATCGCGTCAGACCTCTCATCGGCACGGCCGCGCACGCTCAGCGGCATGAGTGAGCGCTTGCTGTCCCGGTTAGGGGATTCGACTGAACCGGACCAACATGATCGGCTTGCCGCTGGTGGTATCCGCCGTGACACCCGCTGCGAGGTCCGACCCATCCGATGTGAGGAGGAACGGCCCGTCCGGGCTGCGTTGCCAGCCTCGCTCCTCCAGTAGAGCATTGGCGTCCTTGCGGGTCATGTGACCTGGGAGTTCCGCTTCTACCGTGGCTATGGCCCGGCCGGACTCCTCGCAATGATTGACCCGCTCTGAGGAATGGGGAACGCGAGTTCGTGGTGCCCGAGGATGATCAGGGCTTCGAAGCAACAGATATCGACATTGACATGCTCATCCTGGTAGGCGGCCGGGAACGGACCGAACGGGAATACGGCGATCTGCTCGCCCCTTCGGGGTGGCGTCTGGCCCGGACCATCCCATGGAGCGCCAATCGCTCTTGGAGGCGCACCCAGTGTGAGCGTTGCTTGATGAATGCTGTCGCGGACGAGTGGTGCGCCCTCGAGGCGCCTGCTGGAACCCCTGAGTCCGACTCGCGAGCCCGCGCAGAGCGAGATGCGCCTTGGTCGGCATGACCGCTCATCGGTGCGAGCGTTGTCGCCCACGCCGACAGGCGGCGAATAGGTCGCGCGTCGCGACGAGTGCTCGCGGGCGCGGCGAACGCCCAACGCCGAACGTCCAGCGGTCTGAGGTCAGTTGACCATCCCGGACCTGTGAGCGAGCACTACCGCTTGCACCCTGTCGCGGACGCCGAGCTTGGCCAGGACTCGTGCGACATGCGTCTTCACGGTTGCATCGCCCACGACGAGGCGCCCGGCGATTTCGGCGTTCGAGAGCCCTTCCGCCATGAGGCCGAGGACCTCGATCTCGCGCGCGGTGAGGTCGACCGGCAACTGAGGTCGCGGGGGCGGCTGAATGTCTGCGAACCGCGCGATCAACCGCCTCGTCACGCTCGGTGCGAGCAACGCGTCGCCTGCGGTTGCCACCTTGATCGCGTGGACGAGCTGGCTTGCAGGTGCGTCCTTCAGTAGGAAGCCGCTGGCGCCTGCGGCAAGTGCGGCATAGACGTGCTCGTCGAGGTCAAAGGTCGTGAGGATGACGACCTTGGGGCCGGCGCTCATGGCGCCAATCCGACGGGTCGCCTCAAGGCCGTCCAGACGAGGCATCCGGATGTCCATGAGAACTACGTCGGGTGCAAGCTCTTCGGCCCGGGCGACGGCGTCAGCACCGTCGACGGCATCCCCGACAACGGTGATGTCCGGCTCGGCGTCGAGGATCATCCGGAGGCCGGTGCGGACGAGCTCCTCGTCATCGGCGATCAGGACACGGATCATGCGGGCTTCGCCTCGAGTGGGATCCGGGCGTGGACCGAGAAGCCGCCGGACCCGGTGTGAGGACCGGCCTCGAGAGTGCCGCCGTACAAGGAGACCCGCTCGCGCATGCCCGTGAGTCCACGGGAGCCGCTGTCATGGCCGTTGATCGGCTGACTGCTGTCGGTCGGTCCTTGGTCGGTCACCTCGATGTCGACGCAGTCCGGCTCGTACCGCAGCCGCACGTCAACCGGGGCCCCTCCCGCGTGCTTTAGGGCGTTGGTCATGGCCTCCTGCACGATCCGGTACCCAGTCAGTTCGACGCCAGGTGGCAGTGCCCTGACGGCGCCCTCGACGCGGAGGTCGACTGGCATTCCCGTCGCCCTCAGTCGAGCCACGAGCTCCGGAATCTCGTGCAGTGTCGGCTGCGGCGCCGTGGCTGCGTCCGCGCCACCATCGGCGAGCAGACCCAACAAGCGGCGCATCTCAGCCATGCCGAGCCGGCCGGCCGTTTCGATAGCGGAAAGCGCCTCGCGCACCTGGTCCGGGGAGGTGTCGAGCGCCCGCTGGGCGCCCTGCGCCTGGATCACGATCACGCCCATGCTGTGCGCGACCAGATCATGCAGCTCGCGAGCAATACGAGCTCGCTCCTCGGCCACGGCCCTCACCGCCTGCTCGCGCCTACCCCGTTCGGCCTCCTCGGCGCGCTCGGTCAACACCACGGCGGCGTGCGCACGGAGGTGCATCCACCGACCGAATCCCCAGACACCGAACAGGATGAACCACGCAGGAACCACCTCGTCCCAAGGAGCGCCGTCCCGAAGCCGGGGGATGTCCACGAGGATCGCCTGGAGTACGACGGACGCCGGGCCGACGAAGGTGGATGGCCGCGACCCGTGCGCGCCCACGGCGTACAGCGCGATGATCACGGCGAAGAAGGGCTGACCCAATCCGCCACCGAGCTCGAACTGCAACCAAGCCGAAGCCACGACGGTCACGAAGACGGCCACCGCGAACCTGCGGCGGACGAAGAGCGGAAGGGTGAACGCCGCAGCCAGGACCGTGTGAACTCCCGTGCCCCCCACCAGACCTGCCGGAGGCGAGACCCAGAGCTGGACAACCGCCGTGACGAAGAGGGTCAGCACGACCACGCCGTCGACGAGCACCTGCAGCCGGGTACGAGGCATGGCTCGACGGTAGTCACTGCCGGGCTGCCCCACATCCACATTGCGGAGGACGCTCACCGTTCTGGGTCCGCCGTACGGGGGACCCAGAGACCGGTATTGGTGCTGACGACGCGAGGCGCCAGCGTCCCTACCGTCGAAGGACCGGCGACGGACGCCGGAATTGAAGGGAGTTCGTCATGGTGTCGAGGTTGCAGCTGACGGGCCGAGCGGCGGCCGCTTCGGGAGTGCTGATGATCGCTGGCGTGGAGGGCGAGTGGCTGTTCGACCCGCAACGCGACGACGGCACGGTGACAAACATGCCGGTGTTCGCGCTGCTTCTGCTCACAGCCACCGCCGGGTTCGCGCTGCTGCTCATCGCTGTCATGGGTCTGCGCGCACAAACGGCCTGTTCCACGAGGCCGGCGCGGATTGGCTCGCTGATGACCGTGGCCGGCGCTGGCTCGTTGGTCGTCTTCGGCCTGGTCGCTCTGGTCACCGCGCTGCTGAGGGGTTCTCCGCTGGAAGAGTCGTTCATCGCATTCCTGCTAGGCATGCTGCTGCTGGCGGTCGGCCCGGTGACGTGGGGTCTGTCACTCAGAAGGCACCCCCTGACGCCGGGTGTCTGGCAACTGCTCCTGCTTACAGGCGTCGGCGCCTTCGGTGCCCTCGCGATCGAACCCGACCCGTGGCACGACATCAGCCTCACGGTCATGTTCGCGGCCTGGTCCGCACTCGGTGTACTCCTCCTTCGGCAGGCACATCTGGTGGCGCCCCATCGCACGCCAGACAACACCGCCTACCGGGGTGCGGGACCCCTCTGAAACGCAGCCAAGGCCGACAGGCTGTTGCCGGTGGAGGGGGCCCGACACATGAGCAATCGGACCTGGAGATCGCAAACGTTTGGTTCCCGCCTAGCGGACGGCGCCTGTGCCGGTAGTCGTATCAGGGTGACGACGCGGTCTGGACAACGTCCATCTGGGCGCAGTGCCCGGCCGCCCATCGGCATGACCGGGCACGCTCAGCGGCATGGCCGCTTGAACTCGCAGGCATGACCGGGCGCTTCTCAGTTGCCGTCGGGCTCGGACGTAGGCCCCGCGAGGTCGCCTTTACCACCAGGCGGCGCTCGCGTCAGTCGCGGTCGGCGTTCAGGTCTTAGGGTTGTCCGTTCGGGTTGTGGTCAGGGTTCGGTTGCGTGCGCGGTCAGGGGGCGAGAACCTGGCATAGCGCGGCGTGGTAGTCGTCGTTGCGTCCGACTGGTTCGGACACCGTCTCGTCACCGGTGAGGTCGATCGTGACGACGAAGCGACCCGCCTGGGCTGCCTCGACTCCCTGACCGGGCACGACCAGGTGCATGACCAGGCCGGTGACGATGAGCGTGAGGCTGCCGTCATCGTTCCAGCGGTAGTGCTCGGGGTCGGGACTGCGCGAGGAGACCGACGTCCCCGTGGCCTGGTTGATGAACGTGAAGAAGAGCGCCGGGTAGGTCACCAGGCTCCGGGTCACCGTGCCGTCCCGGTTGACGAAGTCGGTGAAGGCGACGGTGCCCTCGAGGTGCAGCAGGATATTGAAGCCGCAGGCCTCGCTGGTCTGGCTCAGGAAGGTGTCGTCGACGTGCACCCTGTATCTGTCGGGTTGTGCTGCGGTCGCGGTGCCGGGTGTTCCGAGGACCGTGGCCGCCATCAGGGCCAGGCTGGCGGCGAGGGTTGTGATGCGGTGAGGCATGTCATTTCCCTTTCAGAAGTGGTTGCGGGCGTGCGTCAATGGGGCGTCGGTGGTTGCCAGTCCGGGTGGGCCACGTCGCCGCTGTCCACGATCGTCTGGCGTTGGCTGCCGTCGCGGAGCATGGACTCGAGGTCGGCCCCGCCGTCGCCGCCTGCCCACAGGATCTGTTTGCCATCGGGCGACCAGGTGAGGGACACGCCGGTGCTGCAGCCGTGGGTCAGCCGGACTAGATGCCGGGCCACTGGATCGCTGCTGTAGATGCAGCCACCGTCGAGATCCGCCTGGAAGACCATCGATCGACCGTCCGGGGCGTAGACGGCACCGCCTCCGAAGTCTCCCTCGGCCGAGCGAAGCGGCCGCAGGTTGGCGCCGTTGGGATCCATCCGGACGAGGTCCGTGCCGCCGCCGTTGTCGGTGGCGATCAGCAGTGTCTGCCCGTCCGGTGCCCAGTCACGCATCTCGGCCCACATGATTCCGTGTCCGCTGGACAGGATCGGTGCGTCGTGTGCACCGTCGGCGGACATCAAGCGGATCGACCACGGAGGCTCGTTGATATTGCGGGATCTGGCGTAGGCGATGCGCTGTCCGTCGGGTGACCAGACCGGCATCTCCTCCCACTCCCGGGTGTCGGTCAGCTGCCGCAGACCGGTGCCGTCGGCCCGCACGGTGAAGATGTCCTCCTGCTCGGCGCTCCCGCCCTGGAAGGCCACCCACCGGCCGTCCGGTGACCAGGCTGGTGACGCGTCCGGTCCGGCTGTGTCGACCAGGCACCGCTTGTCGGTGCCGTCCGGTTTCATCAGATAGATTGCGGTGCTGCCGTCCTTGCGGACCTGGGTGTAGACGATCCGCCCTTCCGGCATATCCGGCAGGGGTTCGCAAGCGACGGCGGCCGGCTCCTCGGACGCGGTGGCAGATTCCGGTCCCGGAGTGTTCGCTGCGGACCCGTCCTGCGGGGTTTCGGTGCTACTGCATCCGCCGCCCAGTAGCAGGATGAGGACCCCGAGTGTGAGGCCCACCGTAGGTTCCCTCATCCGGTCACTCCCTCTCATCGCGTCCTGTCATGAACACGCGGCAGCCCCTCGGCCGGGACCCTCTGGTCAGCCGGAAGTCTCGAGGCGCAAGTTGGCCAGGAGCGCTTGCGCGGCATCATCTAGCACGGCGAACTCGTCCTCGGGGGCTCGGTAGAAGACCACCAGCTCGTGGCCCGGCGGCCCGAGCACCAGGAAGCGCGCCTGGTGGCCGACCTCGAGGTCGACCGGTTCACCATCACCCGCGATGCGCGTGAGGATCACGCACCGCCCAGTGCACTCACCGGGCGGGTTAGCCAGCGGCTTGACGACCCGGACGTCCAGCTGTGTAGCCGACAGGCCTCCGACCTCGACCTCGATCGGCTCGCTGGACGAGAGGCGCGGATGGTCCACCAGCCATGCCACCACGCCACCAGGCAGCTCCTGCCGACCACTCCCATCCTCAGCAGCCGGGGGGACGACGCCGTCCCACACCTGCAGGTGAAGCAGGTACTGCCGGTAGGTCAGCCCGATCCAGTCCGGTTCGACAACCGCTGCACCCCAGGCGTCGTCGTGGGTCTCGAGCAGGACGTCGTAGGACCCGACCGCGCCGGTGTACGTCCCAGGCTCGAGGAGTCCCTGGCGGAGGGCGACCTCCGGGGCGACCGTCGGATCCGGTACACGGTCGACGACGCCGACGCTGTCTCCGACAGAGTGGTCCAGGACGGAGACTGTCCCGGCCCAGACACCCATGCCTACCGCCAGTGTCAGCGCTCCGGCGGCGACTCGCCTCGCGACGATCCGCGGTCGGGCTCGGCGCCGGATCATCTCGAAGTCGGGCAGGTCCGGTGGATCTCCGGCAGCCCGGTGCAGCAGTTCTCCGAGTTCAGGCATCCTGCCCCACCTCGAAATCCACCCCTATCCGCTCGCGCAGGCCCACGAGGGCACGGGCGGTGAGCTTCTTGACCGTGCCCCCGCTGCACCCCATCACCAGCGCCGTGTGCTCGACAGAGAGGTCATCCATGAACCGCAGCACGACTGCCTCCCGTTGCCTTTGCGTGAGGTGGGCCAGCGCCTCACGGACGGCCAGGCGCTCCGCCGCGTCAGGGCCGTCCGCCCGCTCCTCGGCCCGCAGCATCCGCGTCCTTGCCGACCGCTCCACCTTGGTGTGCCGGAAGTGGGACTTGGCCAGGTTCAAAGCCACCCGCCTGAGCCACAGATCGCCGCGATCCATGCCGCGGACCCTGCGCCAGTGCACCCACGCACGCGCCAACGTCTCCTGGGTCAGGTCGCGGGCAACCTCGCGGTCACCGCAGTACAGCGTGAGCATGCGGATCAACGCGGTGTTCTGCGCCATGCAGAACGCCTCGAAGTCCACGGTCTCCGCCACGCTGCGACCCTCCTCACCCTCATTAGAACGCGCGAGACGGCCAACTCGGACCCCAGTGACGTCCGCCAGTTGGGTAACCCGGCCCCGGGTGAGCGCGTCGTCTGGTTGTTCGACCGGGTCGGCATCCTCTCGTGCGAGACGAGCACCGAGGGAAACACGACAGTCGTAGGCGCGCAGCACGTCGTAGTGCGCTTCGTTGACGCGCGTCGCAGAGGGCGGAATGACCCGTCCGCTCATCGGCATGAGCGTGCACGTGCACCGACGTACTCAACGCCAGGGTCTCAACCTGTGCCAGGCGTGGGCCGGGCCCGGAGCGGCTCGATCGGTACGTCCGTCGACGACGCGACTCGCACCGCTGTCGACATGTGCGTGCTCCACCCGACGAGGGCACCCGTCAGTGCTCGGTGCGCAGAACCTTGTCCATCGACCGGCCCTTGGCGAGCTCGTCGACCAGCTTGTCGAGGTAGCGGATCTTCTGCATCAACGGGTCCTCGATGTCCTCGACGCGCACCCCGCACACCGAGCCGGTGATCGACGACGCGCGTGGGTTGAGGCGGGCATCGGCGAAGAGGTCCTCGAAGGTCGTCCCTGCGGCGAGGTGACTGTTCAGGGCTGCCTCGTCGAAGCCGGTCAGCCACTCGATCACCTGATCCAGCTCGGCCTTCGTGCGGCCCTTCTTCTCCACCTTCGCGACGTAGTGCGGGTACACCGAGGCGAAGCTCACCGTGAAGATCCTCACCCGCGTGAGCGTAGTGCTACCCCAGCAGCGTGCGGACGACCCGCAGCCCGACCGACATCCGCGCGAGGTCGGCCGTCTCGTCGCGGCAGATCTCCTCGAGGGTGGCGGTCGAGCGGCTGACGGCGAGCTGCTCGGTCTCCTCCCAGCTCGCGATCCGGGCCGCGGCCGGCTCGTCGGACGAGGTCTCCTGCAGCACCTGCGCCGTGAGCTGGGTGTGCACGGCGTACAGGTCGTCACGCAGGGCGGCCCGGGCCATGGTCTGCCACCGGTCCTCCCGCGGCAGCGAGAAGATCCGGCGCACCAGCATCGGCAGGCCGAGCCGCTCCCCGAGCGCGAAGTGGACGCGGGCGACGTCGGCGGGGTCGAGGCCGGCTCGCGTGGCGTTGTCGACCACGCCGAGCAGGCTGTACGCCGGGTCGAGGATCGCCACCCGGGTGGCGAGGTCGTCCGGCACGCCACGTTCGACGAGCGCGTCGCGCCGCCCGACGAGGTCCTCGCGCTCGCGCCCGGTCATCAGGTCGGGCAGCTGCGCCATCAGCGCCGCCACCGGCTCGCGGAAGTGCTCGACCGTGGCGTGGCTGTCGAGGGGCTGGCGGCGGTTGGTGACGAGCCACCGCGACGCCCGCTCGACCAGGGTGCGCATCTGGATCCGCATCCGGGTCTGCACCTGGGCGTCGATCTTGTTGTCCCACGTCCGCAGCTCGTGCCGCAGCTCGAGCGAGCCGAAGATCTCGCGGGCCACGAAGTTGGCACGGGTCAGCTCGGCCGCCGTCGCACCGGTCTCGCCGGAGAGCCGCGGGACGAACGTCATGCCCGCGCCGTTGACCAGGTCGTTGACGACCTGGGTCACGATGATCTGCCGGCGCAGCGGGTGCTCGCGGATCGCCTGGAGGAAGCCCTCCTGCATCGCCTTGGGGAAGTACGCCCGCAGGTCGACGTCGAGGTAGGGGTCGTCGGGCAGGTCGGACGCCAGCAGCTCGTCGGCCAGCACGATCTTGGTCCACGACATGAGGACGGACAGCTCCGGCACGGTCAGCTCGCCCCCGCGCTCGAGACGGCGGCGGACCTGCCGCGACGTGGGGAGCGCCTCGAGATCGCGGTTGAGGACCCCCATCCGCTCGAGCTTCTTCATCCAGTCCTCGTGGACGTGCAGCAGCGACGGCGCGTGCGCGACGGCGTTGGCCAGGGCGAGGTTCTGCTCGTAGTTGTCGCGGAGCACGAGGTCGGCCACCTCGTCGGTCATCTCGGCCAGCAGCGAGTTGCGTCGTTCCTCGGTCAGGTCGCCGTCGCGGACCACCCGGTCGAGCAGGATCTTGATGTTGACCTCGTGGTCGGACGTGTCGACGCCGGCGGAGTTGTCGATGAAGTCGGTGTTGATCCGGCCGTCGCGCTCGGCGTACTCGATCCGGCCGAGCTGCGTCAGTCCGAGGTTGCCGCCCTCGCCGACGCACTGGGCCCGCAGGTCGCGGCCGTTGATCCGGATCGCGTCGTTCGCCTTGTCGCCCGCGTCGGCGTGGGTCTCCTCGACGGCCTTCACGTAGGTACCGATGCCGCCGTTCCAGAGCAGGTCGACCGGGGCCTGGAGGATCGCCTTCATGAGCTCGGCCGGGGTCAACGCCGTGACACCCTCGTCGAGGCCGAGCGCCTCGCGTGCCGGGGCGCTGACCGCGATCGACTTCATCGACCGAGGGAAGACCCCGCCACCCTCGGAGATCAGGGACGCGTCGTAGTCCTGCCAGCTCGAGCGGGGCAGGTCGAAGAGCCGCTTGCGCTCGGCGTACGACGCGGCCGCGTCGGGTCTCGGGTCGAGGAAGATGTCGCGGTGGTCGAAGGCCGCCACCAGCCGGGTGTGCTCCGAGCAGAGCATCCCGTTGCCGAAGACGTCGCCGGACATGTCGCCGATGCCGACGGCGGTGAAGTCCTCGGTCTGGCAGTCGATCCCGCGCTCACGGAAGTGCCGCTGCACCGAGACCCACGCGCCGCGGGCGGTGATGCCCATCGCCTTGTGGTCGTAGCCGACCGACCCACCGGAGGCGAACGCGTCGCCGAGCCAGAAGCCGTAGTCCTTGGCCACCCCGTTCGCGATGTCGGAGAACGTCGCGGTGCCCTTGTCGGCGGCCACGACGAGGTAGCTGTCGTCGCCGTCGTGCCGCACGACGTCGCGCGGCGGCACGTTCTCGCCCTCGACGAGGTTGTCGGTGATGTCCAGCAGCCCGGAGATGAACGTCGTGTAGCAGGACACGCCCTCGGCCAGCCACGCGTCGCGGTCGCCCGGGTCGGGGAGCTGCTTGCAGAAGAACCCGCCCTTCGCGCCGACGGGCACGATCACGGTGTTCTTGACCATCTGGGCCTTCACGAGGCCGAGCACCTCGGTCCGGAAGTCGTCGCGCCGGTCGGACCAGCGCAGACCACCGCGGGCGACGGCGCCGAACCGCAGGTGCACGCCCTCGACGCGGGGTGAGTAGACGAAGATCTCGAACGACGGCCGCGGCTCGGGCAGGTCGGGGATCGCCGACGGCTCCAGCTTGAACGAGATGTAGGTCTTGGGGCCGCCGTCGGCCCCCGGCTGGAAGTAGTTGGTGCGCAGCGTGGCCCGGATGTGGGTGAGGTAGGAGCGCAGGATCCGGTCGTGGTCGAGGCTGGCGACGTCGTCGAGCGCCCGGGCCAGCCGGTCCTCCAGGTCGGCGACCTTGGCGACCCGCGCCTCGGCGTCCGCCGCCAGGTGGTCGCGCCCGGGCGCGAAGCGGGCGCCGAACAGCTGCACCAGCAGCCGCGTGATGTCGACGTTCCCGGCCAGCGCGCCCTCGATGTAGTCCTGGGCGAAGGGACTGTTGCCCTGGCGCATGTACTTCGCGTACGCGCGCAGCACCGTGGCCTGCCGCCACGACAGGCCGGCGTCGAGCACCAGCCGGTTGAAGCCGTCGATCTCGTTGTACCCGTCCCAGACCGCGCGCAGCGCCTCCTGGAACCGCTCGGGCGAGTCGTGGTCGGAGGGGCGGTCGTAGCGCAGCCCGAACTCGTAGATGAACGCCGGGTGGTCGAGCCCGGTCAGCTCGTAGGGTCGCTCGTCGACGACCTCCACGCCCATCGACGACAGCATCGGCAGCACCTGCGACAACGACAGCGGCGCTCCGGTGCGGAAGACCTTCAGCCGCCCTTCGCCGCGGCGCCGCACCGTCGCCGTAGAGCCGCAGGTCGATGCCCTCGTCGCCGAGCCGGTCGAGGATCCCGAGGTCGGCGGCCCCGATCGCCGCGCTGAAGTCCTCCTTGAACGCCTCCGGGAACGAGTCGCCGTAGGTGCGCGCGAGGCGCGCGCCCTGGTCGGCGCCGTACTCGGCCATCGCGGCCGACACGAAGTCGTCGCGCCACGACCGGGACGCGTCGGCGAGCCGCCGCTCGAGCTCCGTCGTGTCGACCTCGCGGATGCTGCCGCCGTGCGGCGGGTGCACGACGAAGTGGACGTTGGCCGTGGCCGACTCCCCCATCCGGACCGAGAACTCGACCGAGTCGCCGCCCAGCTCCTCCTTGAGGATCCGGGCGAACCGCTCCCGGACGGCGGTGTTGTAGCGGTCGCGCGGCAGGTAGACGAGCGCGGTGACGTACCGGCCGTAGGTGTCCTGGCGGATGAAGATCTTGACCTGTCTGCGCTCGCGGGCGTGCATGACGGCGACCGCGGTCGGGGCGAGCTCGTCGAGCGGGGTGTGGAACAGCTCGTCGCGCGGGAAGTTCTCCAGCGTGTCCATCAGCGCCTTGCCGGCGTGGCTGCGCGGGTCGAACCCAGCGCGCTTGAGCACCTCGCGCGCCGTCTCGCGCAGCAGCGGGATCCGCGTCACCGACTCGGTGTAGGCCGCGCTGGAGAAGAGGCCGAGGAACCGGCGCTCGCCGACGACCTCGCCCGCGGCGTCGAACGTCTTGACGCCGACGTAGTCGAGGTACGCCGGCCGGTGCACCGTCGCCCGGGAGTTCGCCTTGGCGAGCACGAGCAGCGTCTTCTCCCGCGCCTTCGCCTTGACCGCAGCCGGCAGCTTGCCGAACGACGCCGACATGTCCTGGTCGAACCGCAGGATGCCGAGCCCGGTGCCGGGCAGGGCTCGCAGCACGTCGTCGTCGCCCTCGGTCTCGAGCCGGTACTCGCGGTAGCCGAGGAACGTGAAGTGGTCCTGCGCGAGCCACCGGAGCAGGTCGCGGCCCTGGGAGACCTCGGCGTCCGACAGCGGGAGCCGCTGCTCGTCGAGCTCGTCGACGATCGCCATCACCATGGCGTGCATCCTGGGCCAGTCCTCGACGGCCTCGCGGACGTCGGACAGCACCCGCTGCAGCGACTCCTCGAGCGCCGCGGCGTCCTCGTCATCGCTCACCCGCGTGATCTCGATCTGCATCCAGGACTCGCGGATCGCGCCCTCGGGCGCCGCGACCGAGCCGTCCTCGACGGCCGAGACGCGACGGAGCTCACCGGTGATGTCGCGCTCGACGTCCATCTGCGGGTGGATCACGACCCGGACGTCCCGGTCCTGGTTGGCGAGCTCCATCGTGAGCGAGTCGACGAGGAACGGCATGTCGTCGGTGACCACCTGCACGGTGCTGTGGCCGCCGGTCGACCAGCCCTCGCCCTCGACGGGCGTCACCACCCGGACCCGAGCCGTTCCCTGCGGGCGGACCCGCGCCAGCTCGAGGTGGGAGGCGAGCGCGCGGTACAGGTCGTGCGGCCCGCGCTCACAGACGTCCTCCGCCGCGACGTTGCGGTAGTAGGCCCGGACCAGGGCTCCGGCGCCCACCGGGCCATCGTGGTGCTGGGCTGCTTCGGTCAGCCGGGCGGACTTCTCGTCCTCGAGCGTGGTGGCCACGACCTGACACTAGGACTCCGGACGGGGGCGTTCAACGCGGGGCCGCCGCAATCCGATCTCGCGGGCGAGACCCACCCTCCTGTCATGATGTCCGGCAGCGTGACGGGGTCGCCGGAGGGCGGCCCGCTCGGCGAGAGGGGCGAGACCGATGTCCAAGCAGATCCGGCACGAGCTGACCTACGACGCGCCACTGGCCGACGTCGCGGCGATGCTGCGCGACCCCGAGTTCCGCGAGCGGGTCTGCGAGTACCAGGGCGTGCTGCGGTCGACCGTGACGGTCGAGCCGGACGGCGCCGGCATGCGGGTCAAGATCGACCAGGTGCAGGCCGCCCACGGCATCCCGTCGTTCGCGACCAAGTTCGTCGGAGACGAGATCCAGATCGTGCAGGAGGAGACCTGGACGTCGCCCGAGCGGGGACTGATGGAGGTCACCATCCCCGGCAAGCCCGGCGACATGAAGGGCACCGTGACGCTGGCCGAGGCGGCCGGCACCACCACGGAGACCGTGGACCTGACCGTGAAGGTGTCGATCCCGCTGGTGGGAGGCAAGCTCGAGGGCCTGATCTCCGACCTGCTGATCAAGGCGCTCAAGGCAGAGAACACCGTCGGGCGAGAGTGGCTGGCCGACGACTGATGCGCACCTCTCTCGGGACCCTGGCCGCTGCTGGCCTTCTGTCGCCGGGTGCAGGTCGACCGGCGGTGGAGCGACCCCGAGCCCGGAGTCCTCCGGCGAGACCCCCGGCGCCGACGCGCGACCCCGGGCTCGACCTCGCGGGTCCGGCCGACCCGGCGGCGAAGCGCGGAGTTCGCGCGGGCGATCGGGCGACCGTGCCTGGAGACGACCGGGTCCTTCGAGCACCGGCTCGCGCTCGGCGCGGCCGGTGGCGATGCACGAACGAGGGCCGCTACGACCTGGACACGACCACCGCGCGCTGACGCGGGTCCTGAGGTCCGGGACGGACCGCGTCGTCTTCCGGATGGTCGAGCCCACCGGACGGCTGTGGATGCGTCGGGACGACGAGCAGGACGCTGGGGTGCTGGGCGATCGAGCTCGTCCGAGTCGCGGCCGCGCGGGCCTGGAGGGCGCGTCGATGCACGGCGTCCACGGGCGCCGCGCAGTCGCGAATGTCCGGGGTGGGGCCACGCTCGGCATCCCGCAGGCAGTCGTCGTCTGCACGGACCTCGGGGTCGACCGATCCGGTGCTCGGTGACAAGGCAGCGGCCTGCACTCCGTGCTCACCAGATCAGGGCCGGTGACGTCGCGCCCGTGACCTGGCAGGTCGCCACGGCCTCGTCGAGGTGTCGCGTCGAGACTCGTCACGGTGAGACCGCCGTCGCGCCAGGCGGCCGGTGTCGAGCCGACCGATGAGCCGGCTTCACGGAGGTCTTCGGGGACGAGCGCGCGGGCAGCGATGACCGCGACCGCCTCCGTGGATCCCGGCCCGGGCGACATCGATCGAGCCGCCGACCCCGGCCGAGTGTCGTCGTCGGGCTCTCGCAGGATCCGACATCGACGAGGAGATGGCTGCCTGCGCCGACCGCTAAGGAGTGCGACGCCCGCTACGCCGACGCCCTCTGATCCGGCCCGGCGTCGTCCTCGGCGGCGTCCTGGCGGCGGCGCACCCAGATCACGACGGCGAGCAGCACGAAGGGGCCGAAGGCGAGCAGGTAGGTCAGCGCCTTCTCCTGCGCGTGCAGCGGGCCGAGGTGCTGGAGCACCACGAGCAGGTCCACGAGCAGGTCCGCCGCGATCACGGGTGTGCCGTCAGTCCATGAAGGGGTAGCGGTGGTCGGTCGGCGGCACGAACGTCTCCTTGATGGAGCGCGGGCTGGTCCAGCGCAGCAGGTTGACGGCCGCGCCGGCCTTGTCGTTGGTGCCCGAGGCGCGGGCTCCGCCGAACGGCTGCTGCCCGACGACCGCACCCGTCGGCTTGTCGTTGACGTAGAAGTTGCCGGCGGCGAACCGCAGGTCTCGGCGGGCGTCGGCGATGGCCTGACGGTCCTGGGCGATGATCGCGCCGGTCAGGGCGTACGGCGCGAACGACTCCATCTGGGCGAGGACCCGGTCGTAGCGGGCGTCGTCGTACACGTGGACGGCCAGGATCGGGCCGAAGTACTCGTCGGAGAACATCTGGTCCGTCGGGTCGGTCGACTGCACGACGGTCGGGCGGACGAAGTAGCCGACCGAGTCGTCACACGTGCCGCCCGCGAGCGTCGTCAGGTGCTTGTTGCGCGAGACCCGGGCCAGCGCCTTCTTGTGCTTGGCGAACGCGCGGTCGTCGATCACGGCGCCCATGAAGTTCGAGAAGTCCGTGACGTCGCCCATGGGGAGGTTCTCGGTGTCGTGGAGGAACTGGTCCTTCATCTTCGCCCAGACCGACTTCGCGACGTACGCCCGAGAGGCTGCGGAGCACTTCTGGCCCTGGAACTCGAACGCGCCGCGGATCAGCGCGACCCGCAGCACGTCGGGGTCGGCGCTCGGGTGGGCGACCACGAAGTCCTTGCCGCCGGTCTCGCCGACGATCCGCGGGTAGGAGCGGTAGCCCGCGATGTTCTCGCCGACGGTGCGCCACAGGTGCTGGAACGTCGGCGTCGAGCCGGTGAAGTGGATGCCGGCCAGGTCGGGGTGGGTCAGCGCGACCTTGGAGACGTCGAGCCCGTCGCCGGGCAGCATGTTGATGACCCCCGGCGGCAGCCCCGCCTCCTCCAGCAGGTCCATCGTCAGGGACGCCGCCAGCTGCTGGGTCGGAGACGGCTTCCAGACGACCGTGTTGCCCATCAGCGCCGGGGCCGTGGGGAGGTTGCCGGCGATCGCGGTGAAGTTGAACGGCGTGATCGCGTAGACGAAGCCCTCGAGCGGCCGGTGGTCGGTGCGGTTCCAGATGCCGGGGCTGTTGGCGATCGGCTGGTCGGCCAGGATCTGGCGCGCGTAGTGGACGTTGAACCGCCAGAAGTCGATCAGCTCGCACGCCGCGTCGATCTCGGCCTGGAACGCCGTCTTCGACTGGCCGAGCATGGTGGCCGCGTTGATCCGCTGCCGCCACGGGCCCGCCAGCAGGTCGGCCGCCTTCAGGATGATCGAGCAGCGGTCGTCGAAGGACATCGCGCGCCAGGCCGGCGCGGCGTCGAGCGCGGCCTTCACCGCGGCCTCGGCGTCCTTGGTGGTGGAGTTCTTGAACGTCGCCAGCACGTGCTGGTGGTCGTGCGGCTGCACGACCGTCAGCTCCGCGCCACCGCCGCTGCGACGCCGACCGTTGACGTAGGCGCGGAGGGTGGGCTGGCGGCGCTCCTGCCGCTCCAGCTCGGCGACGAGCGCGGCGCGCTCGGGGGTGCCGGGCGCGTAGGTCAGGTTCGGCTCGTTGACGGGAGCCGGCGGGGTGGTGATGGCGTCCATAGGGGCGACCCTAGTCTCCCGCGACGGTCACACCAGACCGGGGATCTCCTGGGTCGCGAACCACGCCAGGTCGTCGTCGGGGTCGGCGTCCGGGGGCCGGTCCTCGACGTCGCAGTGCACCGCGACGACGTCGCCCAGCGAGATCGGAGAGCCGGCCGGGTCGACCTCCGCGACCACGACCACCCGTCGTCCCGGGCCGTCCAGGCGCGCCGCCGCTGCCGCTGCCGCGGCCATCAGCGCGTCGTACTCCGACTCCTCGTCGTCGGCCGCCGCCTCGATCCGCTCGAGGTCGTCGGGCAGCCGCCCGCCGTCCGCGAGCACTCGGAGCAGGTCGACGGTGGCCGGGACGTAGCAGCGCACCGTCACGACCGCTTCGACGGCTTGCGGCGTCCGCGCGGCACCTTCGGCCGGGTGCCCGACGCCGTGTCGAGCAGCTCGTCGAGCGCCTCGGTGACGCACTGCCCCAGCACGTCGGCGTCCGGCAGCAGGTCGCGGTCGGCGGTGATGCCGTAGTAGACGCCCCCGTCGTACGACGTGACGCCGATGGCCAGGGCGTGGCCGGGCACCAGCGGGTGGACCGGGTAGGTCTCGACCATCCGGGCGCCCGCCGCGTGGAGCGGCGACTGCGGCCCGGGCACGTTGGTGACGTTGAGCTGCGAGCCACGGCGCAGCTCCTCGGCGGCCACCCGCGAGCCGATCGCGTGGAACGTGGCCGGGGCGAAGCCCGCGATCCCGGCGAGCCGGTTGGCGGCGACCCCGCGGCCGGTCTCCTTGTGGGCCTGGAACGAGTAGGACACCTGGTGGAGGCGGACGACGGCCGAGGCCTCCCCCACCGGCAGGTCGACCCAGTGGGCCGCGATCTGGGTGCCGAGCGCCGTCGCCTCGAGCTCCTCGTCGATGACGGACACGGGCACGACCGCCCGGATCCGGCGCAGCCCGCCGAGCGACTCTGCCCGCGTCATCAGCCACGCGCGCAGGGCACCGGTGACGGTCGCGAGGACGACGTCGTTGACGGTGCCCCCGTGCGCCTCGCGGACGGTGCGGTAGTCGGCGAGGTCGGTGCGCACGGTGACCACCCGGCGCTGCTGCGACAGCTCGCCGGTCAGCGGGCTCCCGGGCACCGGGCGCCGGTTGGCGAGCGCCTCCGCGACCCGGCCGGCCCGGTCGGCCACCGCGCCGGCGGTGCGCCACACGGAGGCAGCGTTGCTGCGGACCGTGTCGACCACGACCCGCGGCTCGCGCGTGGAGTCGCCGATCGCGTCGGCGACCAGCCCGAGCGGCGACGGCCGTCGAGCAGGCCGCCACTGGTCGCCGCCGAGCGACTTCACCTCCGGGCTCGTGTCGAGCAGCACCTGGCCGAGGTCGACGGTCTCGACGCCGTCGACCATCGCGAGGTGCGACTTCGAGAGCACCGCGACCCGGCCGTCGGCGAGACCCTCGACGAGGTAGACCTCCCAGAGCGGCCGGTCCCGGTCGAGCGGGCGCGACACGATCCGGGCCACCAGCTCGCGGAGCTGGTCCATGCTGCCCGGACGCGGTAGCGCGGAGCGGCGTACGTGGTAGGCGAGGTCGAAGTGCGGGTCGTCCAGCCACAGCGGGTTCGCCAGTCGCCCCGGCACCGACTGGAGCCGCTGGCGATAGCGGGGGACGAAGGAGATCCGGTCGTGGATCAGCTCGACCAGCCGGTCGTGGTCGAACCCGGTGCCGTCGGGGTCGAGGATCTCGACCGTCGCGTTGTGCATCGGGGTCGTCGGCGACTCGAGCGCCAAGATGGCCAGGTCGCGCGGTCGCAGCCGCTCGCTCATGCCGACCCCCTTCACGGTTCCGAGTTGCATCGCATGGGATTCTGACAGAGGACGGCCCGCGACCGACGGGCCGTCCCCGATGCCCCGCGATCGAGAGGACCGACGTGCGACGTATCGCACTGCTGGCGAGTGCCCTGACCCTGGCCGTCACCCTGGCCGGCTGCTCCGAAGAGCCCACGACAGAGCCGCCCACGGATCCCACGACGTCGAGCACGCCGGAGGAGACCCCGGAGAGACTCCGGAGGAGACCGAGCCCGCGGAGCCCGAGGTACGCGAGATCGAGATCACCTTCGAGGGCGACACCGCGCCCGCGGTGGAGCGGGTCCGGCTCGCCGTCGGCGAGGCGGTGGAGCTGGTCGTCACGTCCGACCAGCCCGGCGAGCTGCACGTGCACTCCTCGCCGGAGCAGACCCTGGAGTACGGCGCCGGCACCACGCGGCTTCGGGTGACCATCGACCGGCCGGGCGTCGTCGAGGTGGAGCGTCACGAGCCCGAGGCGCTCGTGCTGCAGCTCGAAGTCAGCTGACGTGGGCGACTGGCTGACGTTCGCCCACGGTCTGGGCGGCCCGGCCGACCTGCCCATCCCACCCCAGCTCGCCATCGCCGGCGCGGTGGCGGCGCTGGTCGTCTCCTTCACCGTGCTCGCGCTCGCCTGGCGGACGCCGAGGTTCGACCCCGACGCCGGCGGCCGCCCCGCGCCGGCCGCCCTCCAGCGGCTGGTCGACCATCCGGCGTACCGCGTGGCCCTGCGGGTGCTCGGGATGGTCGGCCTCGCGTGGTTCGGCCTCGCCGCGGTGTTCGGACAGAACCTGCTCACCAACCCGGCGTTCGGCATGTTCTACGTCTGGTGGTGGGTCGGGCTGGTCCCGGTCTCCGTCCTCCTCGGGCCGGTGTGGCGGGCGATCAGCCCCGTCCGCACCATCAACAGCCTCTTCGCGAAGGTCTCGGGCAGCGACCCGGACCGCGGGCTCTACGAGTACCCCGCTCGGCTCGGCCACTGGCCGGCCGCGCTCGGCCTCTTCGCGTTCGTGTGGATGGAGCTCGTCTACCCGTTCTCCACCGAGCTCGGCCCGGTCCGGCTGTGGGTCGCGGTCTACCTCGCCCTGATGCTGATGGGCGGCGCGCTGTTCGGCAGCACGTTCTACGAGAAGGCCGACCCGTTCGAGGTCTACTCCTCGCTCTGCGCGAAGCTCTCGGTCTGGGCTCGCCGCGACGGGCCCTTCGAGACGGGCGCGGGGCGCCCTCCTCAGGACAAGCAGCTGATCGTCCGCAGCCCGTTGTCCAACCTCGCCACGGTCCGCCCCGAACCCGGCCTGGTCGCGGTCGTGAGCGTGCTGCTCGGCAGCACGGCGTTCGACTCGTTCCGGAGCTCGCTGACCTGGATCCGCTACAGCGACGGCGCGTCGTACTCGGTGCAGACGATGAACAACCTGGCGCTGCTCGCGTTCTGCGTCGGCGTCGCGGTGATCCTCACGATCGGCAGCGTCGCGACCGGCGTCGGCGACGGCGCCCGGCGGAGGGAGCTGCCGGCGCTCTTCGCGCACTCGGTGGTGCCGATCATCGTCGGCTACATCGTCGCCCACTACCTGAACTACCTGATCGAGGTCGGGTGGGACACCCTCATCCTGGCGAGCGACCCGCTCAGCAACGGCTCGAACCTGCTGGGCACCGGTGACTTCGAGCGGTTCAGCTGGTTCGCGTACCACCAGACCCTCCTGGCCTCGGTGAAGGTGCTGGCGGTGGTGACCGGCCACGTGCTGGCGGTGATCGCGGCCCACGACCGGGCCCTCCAGGTGCTGCCGCGGCGGCACCAGGTCACCGGTCAGCTGCCCATGCTCCTCGCGATGGTGTCGTTCACGGTGGGGGGGCTCTACCTGCTGTTCGCCGCCTGAGCCGGCTGCGGCAGCAGGGCGGCCGCGACGCCCGCCACGGCGCGGCCGACGGCCGAGTCGCCGATCTCGGCGAGGGAACGGCCCGCGACCAGGGCCCGGTCGACGGCGGCCCGGTCGTCGGGCAGGAAGTGCAGCCCCGCGAGGCCCGTGACACCGGTGACCCCGCGCAGCATGCCCGCGATGTCCGCCTCGGCCCAGCCCAGGGTCGGGCGCATCCGGTTGACCACGACGTGCGGTGCGGTCCGGCCGGTCGTCTCGGCGAGGTCGACCAGCCCGCGAGCCAGCCGCGACAGCCCCACCGGATCGGCGCTGCCCACGACGACCACGTCGTCGGCCACGTCGAGCGCGGCCAAGGTCATCGTGTTGCGCCCCGCCCGCCCGGCCTCGGACGCCGGGTCGTGCTCGAGGGAGAACCCGGTGTCGACCACGACGTGCCCGTGGCCGCCCGCGACCTCCACGAGGTGCTCGACCACGCCGGCGCGGACCTCCACCCAGCGGTCGGCCCGCGGCAGGCCGGTGACGACGCTGAACCGGTGGTCGAGCGAGCGCTGCACCGAGCCGAACCGCTCCGGCAGCTGCCCGGCCGCCGCGAGCCTCACGGCGGCCAGCAACCCCGAGACCTCGTCGACGATCCCGAGCTGCTGGGCGACGGCACCGCCGTAGGGGTCGGCGTCGACGAGGATGGTGCGCCGGCCGCGACCGAGCTCGGCCGCCAGGCCGACCGCCAGCGTCGTACGCCCCGGCGCGCCGGCCGGCCCCCACACCACCGTCACCCGGCCGGGCTGCGCGGGCTCTGGCACCCCGTCCGGCGTCGCGCGCGCCACGGTCGGCTCGGGCTCGTCGCCCGCGGCCACGACGTCGCCGAGCTGCGTCAGCTCGTCGTCGGCGACCACGGCCCGGACCCCGATCCGGGTCGCTCGCAGCGCCGCGGCGTCGAGGTCGGGCCCCGTCGGGAGGACTGCGACCGGCCGGACGCCGTGGCTCCGCAGGTGGTCGACGGCGTCGCGGTCGAGCCCCGGGGCGTCCAGCGAGACCACGGCCACGTCGGCCTGCCCCGCGGCGGCCGTGGCGAGCAGGTCTCCGACATCGACGCAGCGCTTGAGGACGACGACGTCGGAGCGGTCGGCGAGGCCGGTGAGGGCGGGCGACTCCCAGGCCGCTCCGGCGGCCAGGACCAGCACGACGACCACGGTCAGCTCCCCACCACGGTCACGACCGGCGTCTCGAGGGTCGCGAGCAGCTCGAACCAGCGGTCGGCCTCGCCCTGCTCGACCGCCAGCACGAGCTGTCGTACGCCGGTGAGCTCGTCGGCGGCCGGCGCGTCGACCACCGTCACCGACTCGAGCGCGGCGCCGGCGCAGTCGCTGCAGCGGGTCGTGTCGCGGACGTAGACGCTGACGACCGAGCCGGCGTCGACGCTGGCGGGCACCAGGTCGACGGCGACCGGCAGCTGGAGGACGCCCACCGCGTCCGGCGTACCCACGGCGGCGCGCGGCAGCAGCTCTCCGTCGCCGACCCCTCGGACGAGGCGGGCGTCGGTCGGGAGCACCTGGTCGGCCCGGTAGTAGCGGTCGAGGTCGGAGGGGTCCACGAACCGCACCTGCCGCGGCTCGAGGTCGCCGGCCGTCACCTCGGCCCCGGCGGCCAGGTCGTCGGCGGCGGCCCAGACCGTGACCGACTCGTCGGCCGCCCCGAGCAGCCGGGCGCCGGCGACCACCGAGACCGCGACGATCGCGACCCCGACCCAGAGGCGGGGGTCGCGCCACCCGGGTCTGGTGGCGCGGGCCGCAGCAGGCGGCACGACTGACGGTGAAGTGTCCCCGAGACTCGTCACCGGGACATCATGACGCCGCACGGCGCGGTCGGGAAGCCGCTTCTCCACAAGGACGCGGGTCGGCGTACGCCGCTCGTGGCCCGGGATGGGACGATGACGCCATGTCCGGCACGCCCCGCTTCTTGACTCTCGCCGACGTGGCCGAGGTGCTCAACACCTCGAGCGCCCAGGTCTACGCGCTGGTGCGTCGGGGCGACCTGCCCGCGATCAAGATCGGCGGCCGCGGTCAGTGGCGGGTGGAGCGCGAGCAGCTCGAGAGCTACATCACGCGGATGTACGACGAGACCCGTGACTACGTCGACCAGCACCCGTTCGTCGAGGTCGACGGCGACCGGGTCGACCCCTGACCGCCGAGTCGTGCCTCATTCCGATCGAGTCGTGCCTCATTCCGATCGAGTCGTGCCTGAGTCCTGGACTCGACCCGATTTCCCCACGACTCGGGCCGATTTCCCCACGACTCGCGCGGAATGGGGCACGACTCGCGGTCAGCCGACCTCGGCGGCGAGGGTGATCCGGACGACCTGCTCGTCGCCGTCGCGCACGAGGGTGAACTCGATGGTCTCGCCGGGTCGGTAGCTCCGGATGGCGACGATCAGCGAGATCCCGTCGACGACCCGCTGGCCGTTGACCTCGGTGACGACGTCGCCCTCGACGAGCCCGCTGTCGGACGCGGGCGTGTCGGGCAGCACCTCGTCGATCCGCGCGCCGGTGCCGTCGCTGGTGCCGCCGGTCTGCACCTTCGCCCCGATCACCGGGTAGCGGGACTCGCCCGTGCGGAGGATCTGGTCGGCCGTGATCCGGACCTGCTCGATCGGGATCGCGAAGCCGACGCCGATGTTGCCCGACGTGTCGCCCCCGAACCCGCCGCCGGTGGTGGCGATGGCGCTGTTGACGCCGACCACCTGACCGCGCAGGTTGACGAGCGGGCCGCCGGAGTTGCCGGGGTTGATGGCGGCGTCGGTCTGGACCGCGTTGATGTACGACGGGTCGGAGCCGGACTCGCCCGTGGTCACCGGCCGGTTGAGGGCGCTGACGATGCCCGACGTGACGGTCGAGCTCAGCCCGAGGGGCGAGCCGAACGCGACGACCGGCTCGCCGACGCTGAGCCGCACGCTCGATCCGAGCGCAGCCGGGGGCAGGCCCACGGCCTCCTCGGAGTAGAGCACCGCGAGGTCGTAGACGGGGCTGCGGCCGACCACCTCGGCGGCGTACCGGTTGCCGTCGCGGTCGACGATCTCGATCGGGCCGTCGGCCTCGGCCGCGGACTCGACGACGTGGTTGTTGGTGACCACGTGGCCCTGCCGGTCGAGCACGAACCCGCTACCGGTGGCACCGCCCGGCTCGCCCTCGAACTCGGCCACGACCTGCACCGTGCTGGGCAGCAGCCGGTCGGCGACCCGGACCACCGAGCGGTTGGTGCCCTGCAGCGGCACCTTGGTCTCGAGATCGACTCCGTCGAGACCGTCGGACACGGCTCCGGGCCGGTCACGCTCGACGAACGAGTCGAGCACGGCTCCCCCGACGGCGCCGCCCACGACGCCGACGAGCAGGGCGAGCCCCACGACGGCCGGCCAGAGCCAGCCGGACACCCGGCTGCGCTGCTGCGGCGCCGGCGCGTACGGCGCCGGGTAGTCGCGCGGCGGCGCGAACGGGTACGGCGTGGTGGCCGGCGGCGCCGGCTGCGCGCCCGGCGGGCGCTGCCACTGCCCGGGCGGCGGCTGGTTGACCGGCGGCTGCCACGAGGCGCCGGCCGCCGGGCGGATCGGCTGGGTGGGCTCGGTGTCACCCGCTGCCTGACTCCCGGCAGGACCGGCGGGTCGCTCGTCCGAACCGTCGTCCGGGTGGGCGTCGTCGTCGGTCACCCGGTCATTGTCTCCCGCGGCACCAACCGTGCCTAGCGGGAGGGGGTGATCTCGCTGCGCTCGAGGATCGACCCGGGGACCCGGGCCGGCAGCTGCCGGGGTGCGTCGGTGCCGCCGAAGTTGGTGACCGGGGCCCGGCGCTCAGGGGCCGGGGTGTTGCCGCTGACGCCCAGCGCCAGCACCCCCAGGACGGCGACGCCGGCGGCGGCCGAGCCGCCGAGCGCCATCATCCCCGCGCGGCGGGTGCGGTGGCTGTCGGACCCCCCGGTGGCGAACGGCGCGGGGCACAGCAGCGACCCCTTGAGGTGGGCGGGCGCGCGATCGTCGTCGGCGGACAGCCCGGCCAGCCGGGTCTTGACCCAGCCCTCCCGCTCGACCGCGTCGCGGCAGGTGTGGCACGCGTGCACGTGGGCCCAGGCGCGCTCGGCCTCCTCGGCGGACAGCTGGCCGTCGAGCAGCGCGCTGACGCGCGGTCCGAGATGCCCGATCACGTCGCGCCCTCGGGCGTCATGACCGGGCCCGAGTAGCGCACGCGGCCCGGCTCGGGCTCACGGTGGGCCAACGCGCGCCGCAGCATCGCCCGCCCCCGGTGGATCCGGGATCGGACCGTGCCGAGCTTCGCGCCGAGGATGTCGGCGATCTCGTCGTACGAGAGCCCCTCGACGTCGCACAGGACGACCGCGGCCCGGAAGTCGGGCGGCAGCGCGGCCAGCGCCCGCTCGACGTCGTCGTCGAACATCTGGTCGGCCACGGCGAGGTCGGGCGCGGGCCCGCTGCTCCGCAGCGTGCTGGCGCGCTCGTCGGACAAGGCGTCGAAGCGGATCCGCTGCTTGCGGCGGGCCTGGTCGAGGAAGAGGTTGGTCGTGATCCGGTGCAGCCAGCCCTCGAAGGTGCCGGGCGTGTAGGTGTGCAGGCTGCGGAACACTCGCACGAAGACCTCCTGGGTGAGGTCCTCGGCGTCGTGCCGGTTGCCCGTCAGCCGGTAGGCGAGCCGGTAGACGCGGTCGGAGTGACGCTCGACGATCTCGTCCCAGGTCGGGACCTCGTTGATCGTCATCGACCCCTCCTCGGGCACGGCCGGCGGACTCGGCTTCCAGGGTTTCAGCGCTGGACCTCTCTCACGCTAGGGCGTCGGGCTGAGAGGAACCTGTGAGCCGCTCTCGGTACCCACAACGACCGTCGGCGCCCCCGTGTTCCCGATCACACGCGGTAGGGTCGAAGCGCCCGACCGGACCGGTGGGGCGCCCACCGCCAGGCCCGCTCCGCGGCCGGACCCAGGAGGCCATCATCACCACCGCGAACCAGGTCCCGCTCAAGCCCGCGAGCTGGTCCTACGCCGAGTCGTTCGTCGCCGAGGACGAGGTCCTCGCCAACGCCCGCTCCCGCGCGGAGGAGGTCGGCGTGGTGCCGATCGGCGCCGGCGGTGGTGCGGCCCTGCGGTTCCTCGCGTCGGTCCTCGAGGCACGGGCCGTGGTGGAGATCGGCACCGGGACGGGCGTCTCCGGAGTGTGGCTGCTGCGCGGCATGCGGTCCGACGGCGTGCTGACCACGGTCGACATCGAGGCCGAGCACCAGCGCCTCGCGAAGGAGTCCTTCGCCGAGGCCGGCGTCCCGTCGCAGCGCGCCCGCACCATCTCCGGCGCGGCCCTCGACGTCCTGCCGCGGCTGACGGACGGCCACTACGACCTGGTGTTCTGCGACGGCGACAAGGCGGAGTACGACGCCTACCTCACCGAGGCGCTGCGGCTGCTGCGTCCTGGCGGCGTCGTCGCGTTCGACAACGCGCTGTGGCACGACCGGGTCGCCGACCCCGCGCAACGTGACGACGACACCGTGGCGATCCGCGACCTCGGCAAGCGCGTGGCCGACGACGACGACCTGGTCTCGCTGATGCTCCCGGTGGGCGACGGCCTGCTCGTCGCCAAGAAGGTGTGGAGCCCCGAGCCGGGGGAATGAGTCAGTAGCGGGCCGCGGACCGGAAGCCCTCGCGACCCTCGGCGATCGCGACGACCTCGCACTCCTCGATGAGGATCGGCGCGCTGCCGATGATCTGCGAGCCCGGCGACTCCGCCGCGCCCTGGCTGAACGTGCGCTGGAAGTCCTCGCGCGCCTCGTCGGTCTCGAAGACGTAGCAGCCCTCGAACCACTGGCCCGGCCGGATCCGCCAGGTCTTGAAGCGCAGCCCGGGCTTGTCGGTGAAGCGGGCGTGCGAGCTCTCCTCGACGTACGCCGCCAGCAGGTCGGCCACGTCGTCGGGCGCGTCCGCCAGCGACCATCGCACGGTGAGTCCTCGCACGTCCGCCTCCTCAGCCGATCCCGCGCAGCGGGTCGGGCCCGGTGAGCCACGTCAGCAGCACCCGGGAGCCGAACCCGGTCGGGCCCTTGGTCCACTCGTGGTGCTCGTCGGGCGAGTCCCCGACGGACGCGAGGTCGAGGTGCGCCCAGGGCCGGTCGCCGACGAAGTGGCGCAGGAACAGTGCGGCGGAGATGGCGCCGGCGTGCTTGGGGCCGTTGTTGGCGTCGGCGATGGTCGAGCTGATGTGCTGCTCGTAGTCGTCGACGAGCGGGAAGCGCCACAACCGCTCACCCGAGGACTCGCCCGCCTCGCGCAGCGCGTCGGCCAGCGCGTCGTCGGTGGCGAAGAGTCCGCCCAGCCGTTCGCCCAGGGCGACCCGGATCGTGCCGGTCAGGGTGGCCACGTCGACGACGACGTCCGGGTCGAGCTCGGCCACGGCGTAGGCCAGACCGTCGGCGAGCACCAGCCGGCCCTCGGCGTCGGTGTTGGTGACCTCCGACGTCCGGCCGCCGTAGTGGCGCAGCACGTCACCGGGGCGCAGCGCGTTGCCGCCGACGGCGTTCTCCGCGGCGGCGACCAGGCCGGTCACGCGCACCGGGCAGTCGAGGCCGCGCAGTGCGGCGAGCACCGACATCACGACGGCGCCGCCGGTCATGTCGCGCTTCATGGTGACCATGCCCTCGGCGGTCTTGATCGACAGACCGCCGGTGTCGAACGTGATCCCCTTGCCGACCAGCACCACGAGCGGCGCCTTCCGGCCGCCCCGCGGGACGTAGTCGAGGCGGATCAGCCGCGGCGGGGTGGCCGAGGCCTGACCCACCCCCAGCAGTCCGCCGAAACCCTCCGTGGCCAGCCGCTTCTCGTCCCACACGGTCACCGTGAGCCCGGCCTCCGCGGCGAGCTCCTCGGCCTGCTCGGCCAGCCACGGGGGGTTCTTGACGTTGGAGGGCACGGTCGCGAGCATGCGTGCCCGCCAGCCGGCACCACCGAGCGCGATCCCGCGACGCAGCGCGTGCGACGTCTCCTCGTCGTCGGCCGTGGCCGCCAGCACCACCCGCGCCACCGGCGTGTGCTCCGGGCCACCGGAGCGGAGGGTGAAGCCGAAGGAGCCGAGCGCCAGCCCGACCACGAAGGACGTGAGCCCCTCGTCGTCGGCAGTGGCGGCGACCGACGTCGCGAGCGCCGTCCGGTCGCGGACCTCGCGAGCGAGCGCGGCGCCGGCCCGGCGCAGGTGCTCGGGCGAGGCGTCGCCGACCCCGACGAGCAGCACGAGCCGCAGCGAGGGGTTGTCGGCCACGCCGAGCGGTACGGGGACCCGCGTGACCTCTCCGGCCTTGCCGGTCGCCTGCTGCCCGTCGAGCACCTCGAGCAGGTCGATCTCGAGCACTTCGCCGAGCTCGACGCCTCCGGGGCCGAGCGCGAGCGACCCGTCGCCGGTCGCGGGCAGCACCGGGACTGCGGCGACCTCCACGCCGGAGACGGCGTGCGGTCGCAGCGGGCTGAGCGCGAACTGTGGGGGTGAGACCTGGGCGGGAAGGGAGTCGGTCGCGGGGGTCACGAGATCAGCTGGTGACGCCCTCGAGCGCCTGGCGCAACGCGGTGGCCTCGTCGGCGTTGAGCTCCACGACCAGCCGGCCGCCACCTTCGAGCGGGACGCGCATCACCAGGCCGCGACCCTCCTTGGTGACCTCCAGCGGACCGTCGCCCGTCCGGGGCTTCATCGCCGCCATCCGCGCACCTCTTCCTCGTACGTAGCTTCGAAGGACGCGCCCGGATCGAGACCCGGGCGTGTCGTATGCCGCACCATTATCCCCCATGGCCGGGTGATCCGGGCCACAGGCCCGCAAGTCGGCCTGCGCCCGGGCCGGCAGACGGGCTGGCACACTCGACCCATGCACGCGCGGTCCGCGTTGTTCGACGTCTACGGCGACCACCTGCGCGGCCGGGGGAGCCAGGCGCCGGTCGCGGGTCTGGTGAAGCTGCTCGACCCGGTCGGCATCCAGGCGCCGGCGGTCAGGACGGCGATCTCGCGGATGGTGGCGGAGGGGTGGCTCGAGGCGGTCCGGCTCCCGGCCGGCCGGGGCTACCGCGCCACCGCGCGGACGATCCGCTGGCTCGACGACGTCGGCGCCCGCGTCTACCGGCGGGTCGAGCGCAGCTGGGACGGGCAGTGGCACCTGGCCCTCGTGGATCCCCCGACCACCAGCCGGCCCGACCGCACCCGGCTGCGCGCCGACCTGGCCTTCATCGGGTACGCCGAGCTCACCCCGCACGCGTGGGTCAGCCCGTTCGCGCGCACCGAGCTCGACGAGGTGCTGGCGCGGGCCGGGACGACGGCCCGGCTGGTGTGGTCGGAGCGGATCGAGCCGAGCCCGGTCGACGCGTGGGACCTGCCGGGGCTCGCCTCGGCGTACGTCCGCTTCCTGGCGGAGGCCGACGCCCTCGTAGGCGCCGTCGACCCTTCCGCGCCCGACGAGGCCGCGTTCGCGGCGCGCTTCCAGCTGGTCCACGAGTGGCGCAAGTTCCTCTTCACCGACCCCGGTCTCCCCGACGAGCTGCTGCCGGCGGACTGGCCCGGACGCCGAGCGGCGGAGCTGTTCACGAGCGAGGCCACCCGCCTCAAGCCGGCCTCCGACCGGTTCCTCGCCTCCTGCCTGGACTGAGAGGAGCGCGACCCGAGATCACGACTGACCTGCTCGTTCCGGCAGACTGCGCCCATGACCTCACCCGTGCTGCTGGACCTGACCGAGGGCGTCGCCACGATCACGCTGAACCGGCCCGAGGCCATGAACAGCCTCGACGTCGCGACCAAGGAGGCGCTGCTCGAGACGGTGCGCGCGGTCGCCGACGACCCAGGCGCACGGTGCGTCGTGCTCACCGGCAGCGGCCGTGCGTTCTGCGTCGGTCAGGACCTCAAGGAGCACGTCGAGATCCTGCAGAGCGCCTCCAGCGACGAGCTGTTCACCACGGTCGACGCGCACTACAACCCGATCGTCACGGCCATCGCGACCATGCCCAAGCCGGTCGTCGCGGCCGTCAACGGCGTCGCCGCCGGCGCGGGTGCGAGCCTGGCGTTCGCCTGCGACCTGCGCTACCTGGCCGAGGGCGCGGGCTACAACCTGGCGTTCGCCAACGTCGCGCTCTCGTGCGACACCGGTGCGAGCTACCACCTCCAGCGGCTGGTCGGGCGGGCGAAGGCGATCGAGCTGCTGTACTTCCCGCGCACCTTGTCGGCAGCGGAGTCCCTCGAGCTCGGGCTGGCCACCGAGGTGGTCCCGGGCGACGGCCTCCCGGCCGTGGTGTCCGAGCTCGCGGCCAGGCTGGCCGCCGGCCCGACCGTTGCCCTCGGCGCGATGCGGCGGTCGGTGGCGTACGCCGCCGGCCACTCGCTCGAGGATGCGCTCGGGTTCGAGAGCCGGATGATGGCCGAGACCGGCGCGACCGACGACCACGCGGCTGCGGTGACCGCGTTCCTCGCCAAGGAGAAGCCCACGTTCCACGGCCGCTGAGCCGGTTGCCGGGGTCCGGCCTGCCGAGGACGGCTAGTCGAAGCGGGCGCGGAGCGCGCCGAAGATCTTGAGCACCCGGGACGGCGCGACGACGCGCATCATCCGGGAGCTCGGGTCGGCGCCGTACTCGACCGTGAGGGCGGCGCCGGAGAACTTGTGGTTGTACCAGGACGTCATCGTCCCGTGGCACACACCACCGCACGTGAACGTCTTCTTCGGCAGCTGCAGGGTTCGCGCGACCTTGCGCGCGAAGCGTCGGTTCTTGGTGTCGAGGTCCACGCCGTAGAGCGGCTGGTGGAAGCTCAGGATCCGGTGGGGCCGGACGTCCTTGAGGAAGCGGATCATCGCCCGGGTCTCGGGCTCGGACTTCGGGGCCGGGCCGCTCTCGTAGTTCCCGTCGAGCTCGGCCCACTGGTAGGGGTAGTTGCGGTTCAGGTCGACGCCGTGGGCGTTCTTGCGGGTGCCGGCCGCGAGCCCGTCTGGGTTGTACGTCGGCACGACCCACAGGTCCACGCCGCTGATCGAGGCGCCGTTCTTGAGCGACAGCAGGATCCGCCGGGTGCGCGCCTCGTTGCCGTGCATGGTCGAGATCAGGACGACCCGGGTTTCCGACTTGTCGCCGAGCCGGTAGGCCATGATCGGCCGGCCCTGGACCGACTCCCCCAGCTTGCGCTTGGAGAGCACGGCGTCGTCCGGCGCGGCCACCGCGGGCGCGGCCGGGACCACCAGCGCGGCGGCCAGCAGCACGAGGGCGGGAAGGCGCGGCTTCACACGTGGGAGTTGGCGTAGGCGTAGGTGAACACGAGGACGCCGACCAGCAGGCCGACGTGCGCCAGGATCGACAGCCCCGGACCCTCGGACCAGCTGTCCTCGACGGCCTTCGTCGCGTGCCGGCCGTGGCTGGGCAGCCAGCGGACGAGGATGAGCAGCCCTGCCACGGTCACGACCCACCACAGGGCGAGCGCGACGATGCCGGCCAGCTCGCCGCCGAGCGGCGCCTCCTCGCTCGCGAGCAGGTAGGTCACCCACACGGCGAGCGCGAGCACACCGGCGACCGTGTGGACGTTGAGCAGGGCGGTGCCGACGTTGACCCGGCCGGCTCCCCCCTCGGACTTCCCGAGGCGCAGGCGGGTGAGCACCACCACCACGGCCGCGAGGGCGGTGAGGATGTAGACGATCACCTCGACGGACACGGATGAAGTCTGCCTCAGTCGGAGGCGGCCCCGCCACGACCCTCGGGGCGTGGCGTCGGAGCGTCGTCCTCCCGCTCGGCGGCCAGCCGGTCCAGGAGCGCGTCCACCTCCGACATCCGGTAACCGCGGAACGCCAGCGAGAACCGGACCCGACGCAGGTCGTCGGCCGTCAGCGGACCGTCGGTGGGGACGACGGCGTCGGGCCGGTCGTCGTACGCCTCGGACATCGGGGTGCCGCGCCCGGCCGCCACGACGGCGATGGCGCCGAGCAGCAGGACCAGCAGGATCGCGAACACCCAGGTCATCGCGGCCTCACTCGGCCCGGCGCGGCGGCGGGGACGGGAGCCGGCCCTCGCGCGCGGCCACCATCAGGCCGACGGCCTCCTCGACGTCGTCGGTCAGGACGAGCAGGTCGAGGTCGGTCTCGTTGATGTTGCCCTCGGCCAGCACGGTGCCGCGCAGCCAGTCGAGGAGACCCTGCCAGTAGTCGACGCCGAGCAGCACCACGGGGAACGACGTGACCTTCTGGGTCTGCACGAGGGTGAGTGCCTCGAAGAGCTCGTCGAAGGTGCCGAGTCCGCCCGGCAGCACGATGAACCCCTGCGCGTACTTCACGAACATGGTCTTGCGCGCGAAGAAGTAGCGGAAGTTGATCCCGATGTCGACGTAGTCGTTGAGGCCCGCCTCGAAGGGAAGCTCGATGCCGAGCCCGACGGACACGCCGCCGGCCTCGCTCGCCCCCTTGTTGGCCGCCTCCATGGCCCCCGGACCGCCGCCGGTGATGACGCCGAAGCCGGCCTCGGCCAGCGCCCGGCCGACCCGCTCGCTCTTCGCGTAGGACGGGTGGTCGGGCTTGGTCCGCGCCGAGCCGAACACGCCGATCGCCGGCCCGAGCTCCGCCAACGCACCGAAGCCCTCGATGAACTCCGCCTGGATCCGGAGCACCCGCCACGGATCCGCGTGCACCCAGTCGCTCGGGCCGCGGGAGTCGAGCAGCCGCTGGTCGGTGGTGCCCTCGTCGACGGCCTTGCGCCGGAGTGTCACGGGGCCCTTGAACTTGCTCCTCACGACTCGCCTCCCAGCCAGCGGCGCAGCTGTCGCTCGCAGTGCTCGATGTCGGCCACCGGGACGTGCTCCTCCTGCTTGTGGGCGAGCATCGGGTCACCGGGACCGAAGTTGACGGCCGGTACGCCGAGGGCACTGAACCGGGAGACGTCGGTCCAGCCGAACTTCGGCCGGACGTCCCCACCGACGGTCTCGACGAAGGCCTTCGCGGCCGGCAGGCCCAGGCCGGGAACGGCACCGGGGGCGCTGTCGCGCAGCGTCACGTCGTAGCCGTCGAAGAACTCGCGCAGGAACTGCTCGGCCTCGGCCTCGGAGCGGTCGGGCGCGAACCGGTAGTTGACCGACACGACGCACTCGTCGGGCAGCACGTTGCCCGCGACGCCGCCGCTGATGAAGACCGCGTTGAGCCCCTCGTGGTACTCGAGGCCGTCGATCACCGGCATCCGCGCCTCGAACGCGTTGAGACGGTTGAGCACGTCTGCCGCGCCGTGGATCGCGTTGACGCCCTTCCAGCTCCGCGCGGAGTGGGCCCGCTCCCCCGTCGTCCGCACGTCGACCCGCATCGTGCCCTGGCAGCCCGCCTCGACGGTGGCACCCGAGGGCTCCATCAGGATCGCGAAGTCGGCCGCCATCAGGTCGGGGTCGGTCTGGCCCAGCAGGTGGAGGCCGTTGAACTCCGCCTCGATCTCCTCGGCCTCGTAGAGGATGTAGGTGACGTCCCGGTTGGGCTCGGGCACCGTGGCAGCGAGCCGGAGGATGACCGCGTCGCCACCCTTCATGTCACACGTGCCCAGGCCGTGGAGGAGGTCCCCCTCGCGACGGGCGGGCAGGTTGTCGTTGAGCGGCACCGTGTCGAGGTGGCCCGCGATCACGACCCGCTCGGCGTGGCCGAGCTCGGTCCGCGCGACCACGGTGTGGCCGCGCCGGGTCACCGCGAGGTGAGGCAGGCTGCGGAGCGCGGCCTCCACGGCGTCGGCGATCGCACGCTCGTCGCGGCTGACCGACTCGATGTTGACCAGCTGCTCGGTGAGGGTGACGGCGTCGGCGGAGAGGTCGAGGGTCGTCATGCCCCCATCCAACCAGCCGCCCGCGTGCCGGGTGCCAGGTGCACGGTGGCCCCGCCAGGCGGGTCAGCTCCGAGCGACCGACACGCTCGTGGCCGCTGCCTCCTCGAGGTTCACCGCGTCCGCGAGCGTCTCGCGGGCCAGCAGAGCCTCGTGGGTGCGGGCGGCGGCGAGGACGTCGGCCGGGGCGGAGACGGTCAGGGTGATCCGGTCGGACACGTCGAGCCCGGCGTCGCGCCGGGCCTGCTGGACCGAGCGGACCAGGTCGCGGGCGACGCCCTCGGCCTCGAGCTCGGGGGTGGTGGCCGTGTCGAGCACCACGAAGCCACCCCGCGGGAGCACGGCCGTCGCGGCGTCGGCCGAGTCCTCCCCGGCGACCGTCTCGAGCGTGTACTCGCCGTCGGCGAGGTCGAACCCGGCACACGTCACGGTGCCGTCGTCGGCCACCGACCAGTCGCCTGCCTTGGCCCCCTTGATGACGGTCTGGACGTCGCGGCCCAGCCGCGGCCCGGCCGCCCGTGCGTTCACCGTCAGCCGCCGCTCCACGGCGTACGCCGTCGCCTCGTCGGAGCCCGCCTCGACGAGGCGCACCGCCTTGACGTTGAGCTCGTCGGCGAGGATCGGCTCGAAGCCCGCCAGCGTCGACGCGTCGTCGACGACCAGCGTCAGGGACGCGAGCGGCAGCCGGGTGCGCAGCTGGTGGGCCTTCCGGAGAGCCAGCCCGGCCGAGGCGGCGTCGCGAACGACGTCCATGGCGTCCACCAGCGCGGGGTCGTCGGGCAGGGCCGACACGTCGGGCCAGTCGGTGAGGTGGACCGACCGCTCGCCCGTGAGCCCGCGCCACACCTCCTCCGTCGTGAGCGGCAGCAGCGGGGCCGCCGCCCGGCACACCACGTCGAGCACCGTGTAGAGGGTGTCGAACGCCTCGGGGCTCTCCCCCCAGAAGCGGTCGCGCGACCGGCGGATGTACCAGTTGGTCAGCACCTCGAGGAAGCCCCGCGTCGAGTCGCAGGAGTTCGCCACCTCGTAGTTGTCGAGCTGGTCGGTCATCGTCTCGACGTACTGCCGCAGCTTCGCCAGCACGTAGCGGTCCATCGGGTGCGTCGACGTCGCCCGCGCGCTCGCCTCGTACCCCGCCCCGTCGCGCGCCGCGTTGGCGTAGAGCGCGAAGAAGTACCAGGTGTTCCAGAGCGGGATCAGGACCTGCCGCACCGACTCGCGGATGCCGCGCTCGGTGACGATCAGGTTGCCGCCACGCAGGATCGGGCTCGACATCAGGAACCAGCGCATCGCGTCGGCGCCGTCGCGGTCGAACACCTCGTAGACGTTCGGGTAGTTGCGCAGGCTCTTCGACATCTTGTTGCCGTCGGAGCCGAGCACGACGCCGTGACTGACGCAGGCCGAGAACGCCGGCTTGTCGAACAGCGCCGTGGCCAGCACGTGCATCGTGTAGAACCAGCCGCGGGTCTGGCCGATGTACTCGACGATGAAGTCGCCGGGGTAGTGGTCCTCGAACCAGTCGGCGTTCTCGAACGGGTAGTGCACCTGGGCGAACGGCATCGACCCCGACTCGAACCAGCAGTCGAAGACGTCGGTGACCCGCCGCATCGTCGACCTCCCGGTGGGGTCGTCGGGGTTGGGGCGGGTCAGCTCGTCGATGAAGGGCCGGTGCAGGTTGTCGGGGCGTACGCCGAAGTCGCGCTCGAGCTCGTCGAGCGACCCGTACACGTCGATCCGCGGGTGGGCGGGGTCGTCGGATCGCCACACCGGGATCGGGCTGCCCCAGAACCGGTTGCGGCTGATGGACCAGTCGCGGGTGTTCTCCAGCCACTTGCCGAACTGGCCGTCCTTGACGTGGTCGGGAACCCAGCGGATCTGCTGGTTGATCTCAAGCATCCGGTCGCGGATCTTCGTGGTGCTGACGAACCACGACGAGACCGCCATGTAGATCAGCGGCTCGCGGCAGCGCCAGCAGTGCGGGTAGGGGTGGAGGTACGACTCGCGCCGGAGCAGCACGGTGCCCGGGGTGACGGCTCCGACCTCGCCACCCTGCTGACCGGACAGGGCACGGGTGCTGTTCTGGAGGTGCTCGACGATCGGGATGTTGGCGTCGAACACGTGCATCCCGGCGTACTCGTCGATCGGGTGCGTGAAGCGGCCGTCCTTGGCGACGGCGACGATCAGCTCGATGCCTTCGCGGTCGGTGATCCCCTTGTCCTCCTCACCGAACGCGCCGGCGCTGTGCACGAGGCCGGTGCCGTCGACGGTGGTGACGAACGGCGCCTCGACGACCCGGTGGGCGTGCGGGTGGCCCTCGAAGTAGGTGAACGGCGGCGTGTAGGCGCGGCCGAGCAGGTCGCGGCCCTTCAGCCGCTCGACGACGGGGGCGTCCTCGCCGAGCTCGCGGCGGTACGTCGGGAGCCGCTCCTCGCCCAGGAGGTAGCGCTCGGTGGTGCCGGTGGGCAGGTCGGACTCGACGACGACGTAGTCGATGTCCTCGCCGACCATGATCAGCAGGTTGCTCGGCAGGGTCCACGGGGTCGTCGTCCAGACCAGCGCGATCTCGCCCGTCTCGAGCCGACAGCCGACGGTGACGGCGGGGTCCTGGCGGTCCTGGTAGACGTCCTCGTCCATCCGCAGCTCGTGCGCCGACAGCGGGGTCTCGTCGTTCCAGCAGTAGGGCAGCACCCGGAAGCCCTCGTAGGCGAGGCCCTTCTCGTGCAGCTGCTTGAACGCCCAGATCACCGACTCCATGTAGTCGAGGTCGAGGGTCTTGTAGTCGTGGTCGAAGTCGACCCAGCGCGCCTGCCGGGTCACGTAGTCGCGCCACTCGGAGGTGTAGGTGAGCACGCTCGACCGGCAGAGGTCGTTGAACTCCTCGATCCCGAGCTCGTGGATCTCCTCGGTGGTCTTGATCCCCTTGAGGCGCATCGCCTCCAGCTCGGCCGGCAGGCCGTGGGTGTCCCAGCCGAAGCGGCGCTCGACCCGGCTGCCGCGCATCGTGCGGTAGCGCGGGATCAGGTCCTTGACGTAGCCCGTCAGCAGGTGGCCGTAGTGCGGCAGCCCGTTCGCGAACGGCGGGCCGTCGTAGAAGACGAACTCGTTGTCGCCGTCCGTCCCGGCCTCGCGCTGCTCGACGCTCGCCTCGAAGGTCCCGTCGGCCTTCCAGTACGCCAGCACCCGCTCCTCGATGGCCGGGAAGTTGGCGCTCGACGGGACGTGGTGGTGCTCACCGGACTGGCCGGTGGCGACCCGGGGGTAGGACATGGGCGGTTCTCCTGCGGTACGTCGTCGTCGGGTGGAGCCTGTCGTTGACCCACGAGGACGACTCACGCCGCGGTACCACCTCGCTTGCCGGCGCCAGATCGGCACCGACCGCTCGTTGCGGGCTGTGACGGGCCTACCCGTCCGGTTCTACTGGGGTCCACCCCGGGTCGGGTGGCCGGTTCTTCCGGAGGCTCGCCGCTGATGACGGCTCGAACGCCTGTGGTGCCAGCGTACGGCGCGGCGCTGGACGCCCGCCAATCCGATTCCCCGGTGGTGGAGGAGGGCCGACAGGCCCGTCTCGAATCCACCGATGAATTCGGTTGTCAGTGGCGGTCGATACGGTCGACCATGACGGCTCACGGGAGGGCGAAGCATGCGCGAAATGATCCGGGCGACGGGCTTGCTGAAGAGGTACAAGGACGTGGTGGCGCTCGACGGGCTCGACCTGACCGTCCCCGAGGGCACGGTGCTGGCGCTGTTGGGGCCCAACGGCGCCGGCAAGACCACGGCGGTCCGGGTGCTGGCGACGCTGATCGACCCCGACGGAGGCAGTGCGGAGGTGGCGGGCGTCGACGTGCTCGCCGATCCGGCCGGCGTCCGGGCGCGGATCGGCCTGTCGGGGCAGTACGCCGCGGTCGACGAGCACCTCACGGGGTACGAGAACCTCGAGATGGTCGGTCGGCTCTACGGCTTCGACAAGGCGCGGGCGCGCACCCGCGGTCGCGAGCTGCTGGACCGCTTCGACCTGAGCGACGCGGCCGACCGGCCGTCGAAGACGTACTCCGGCGGCATGCGACGCCGCCTCGACCTCGCCCTGGCGCTGGTCGCCGAGCCGCCGGTGCTGATCCTCGACGAGCCGACCACCGGGCTCGACGTCCGGAGCCGCCAGCAGATGTGGGAGGTGATCCGCGAGCTGGTCGCCTCCGGCGCGACCCTGCTGCTCACGACGCAGTACCTCGAGGAGGCTGACCGGCTGGCTGACGACATCGTGGTGATCGACCACGGGAAGGCGATCGCCCGCGGCACGGCCGACGAGCTCAAGTCCCAGACGGGTGGCGAGCGGGTCGAGGTCGTGCTGACCGATGTCGACACACGAGACGCGGCGGTGAGGGTGCTCGCCGAGGTCTCCGGCGGGGAGGTCCAGACCGACGACGACAACCGCCGCAACCTCACGGCGCCGGTCAGCGGGGGTCAGCAGGCGCTGCTGCGGGTGCTCCAGGGGTTCGAGGAGCAGCGGATCGAGGTGCTCGACATCGGGCTCCGCCGACCGACGCTGGACGACGTCTTCATGAGCCTCACCGGCCACGTCGCGGAGGTCGAGGAATCGCAGGCGGACGACGCCAAGCGGGCAAAGGAGAAGTCGGAGGTGTCGGCATGAGCTCGGTCATGACCAGCAGCGGCCCGAAGCGCGCCTTCACCGACGGCTGGGTCGTCGCCAAGCGCAACCTGATCAAGATCAAGCGGGTGCCCGACATCCTGGTGTTCGTCCTGATCTCACCGATCATGTTCGTGCTGCTGTTCGCCTTCGTCTTCGGCGGCGCGATCGACGTCCCCGGCAACATCGACTACAAGGAGTTCCTGGTCCCCGGGATCTTCGCCCAGACCGTGGTGTTCGGCGCCACTTTCACCGGTTACGGCCTGGCCGACGACATGCAGAAGGGCATCATCGACCGGTTCAAGTCCCTGCCGATGACCCGCTCCGCGGTGCTGGTGGGCCGCACCACCTCCGACGTCGCCTACAACGTGATCTCGCTGGTGATCATGGCGCTGACCGGCCTGCTCGTCGGGTGGCGGATCCGCGAGGGCGTCGCCGACGCACTGCTGGCCTTCCTGCTGCTGCTGGTCTTCGCGTACGCGATCAGCTGGATCATGGCGTTCGTCGGCCTGAGCGTCCCGAGCGTCGAGGTCGTCAACAATGCGTCGTTCATCGTGATCATGCCGCTCACGTTCATCTCCAACGCCTTCGTGCCTCTGGAGTCGTTCTCCGGCGTGCTGCGCACCTTCGTGGAGTGGAACCCGGTCTCGACGGTCACCCAGGCCTGCCGTGAGCTCTTCGGCAACACCGCGCCCGGCGTGCCGGTCCCGGACTCGTGGGCGTTGCAGAACCCCGTGCTCTACACCCTCCTCTGGGTCGTCGCCATCGTGGCCGTCTTCGGCCCCCTCTCGGTCCGTCAGTACCGCCGCTCCTCCAGCAAGTGACGTTCCGTCCGTTCCGGTAGTCCACAGCGATCTGGTCGGTGTCGGGCGTCGTACGGCAGCCAGAACGATGTGGACTACCGACCAAGCCGGTCAGGCGGCGCGGCGGTAGCGGAGCAGCCGATCGCGGAGCAACGGATCGAGGGCGCGACGCGCAGCGACGGTGGAGGTGTCGACCCACCACGACGGCTGCTCCAGCGTCCACGGTCGTCCGGCCTCCGCCGTCCAGCGAGCGTTGGCGTACGCCGTGGCCAGCCGCCGGCGGAACGAGCCGTAGCCGTCGGGGTGGTCACCGGCGACCATGGTCACGTATTCCAGACCGAGCGCCCGGAGCTCACCCTCGCGCCGCAGGTCGCGGGCTCGCTGCGTGCCGGCCAGGTGCAGAGATCCGTCGTACTCACCAACCACACCTGCCTCCGGGTCGATCAGATCCGGTGTTCCCACGTGCCGACCCGATCGGTCGAAGACCGGCACGTTGCACTGTGGCCGGCGTCCGACGTGACGCACCCAGACGCACCGCATGATCGTCTCCTGGGGAGACCAGCTGTTCTCGGCAGCCAGGGCGAGCGCCTTGCGGGACAGGGGAACGCCGGTCCACGTCCACAGCGTGTTGTTGTGTGTCCACGCCTCCTCGATGCTGACGAGGTCCGAGTAGGCCGCCATGTCCATCGCCACCACCGCCTGGTCCAGCGTGTCGGCGTAACGCATCTCGAAGCACACCGACCTCGGCGCGATCGTCACCGGCAGCCCCTCGACGACCTCGACGTGGCCGGGGCGCAGGAACTCCTGGCTGATGTGGAAGCCCGGCTGCGTCGCCACGAAGTGCTCCACCGCGAGGGGCACGGGTAGCTCATGGCCGCCGGCGTCACGCCCGTCGAACCAGCGACCGCCGCACCACGCGAGGGCGGCCCACCCCGTGACGGCGTCGCCAGGCCTGAGCAGCGGCGCTGCCTCCACGGCCCGCTGGTGGACGTCATCGGCGGAGGCCGAGACTGGCACGTACCAGCCCTGCGACGTACGCCGCCAGTGCCGACCTCGAGCCTGGGCTCGCGTCGGGCCGGACTCACCGGACGGGTCGACCCGCACCGGCGCGACCACAGAGGGTCGGTCCGGGTGGAACGCCGGTGGCTGGAACACGGGTTCATCGTCGTCCGAGATGCAGCCGCCCGGGGGCGTCCTCCACAGGCCTCCGGCCAAGTGCGGTAGTCCACATCGATCTGGCTGCCAACATGCCCCAGACGGCAGCCAGAAGAGTGTGGACTACCGTCCTCACGGTGACCGACGAGACGCCGCAGCGGACCTACCCGGACATGTGGGTCGACCCGGAGGACGACCCGCGCAACCAGGAGCCGACGACCGGGGAACGCGACACCGTCCTCGACTACCTCGCCTCCTACCGCAAGACCCTGGTCATGAAGTGCGAGGGGCTGACGCCCGAGCAGCTGGCCACGGCGAGCGTGCCGCCGTCGAACCTGACCCTGCTCGGCCTGGTCCGGCACCTGGCGGCGGTCGAGCAGAGCTGGTTCCGGCGCGTGATGGACCGCCACCTCGAGCTCCCGCGGCTGTGGGGGAAGGCCGAGAACCGCGACGCCGACTTCACCGACATCGAGCCGACCCAGGAGTGTGTCGACGAGGCGTTCGCGGCGCTCGCGCGCGAGGTGGCCTACGCCGAGGAGTGGGTCGCCGCCCACGACGACCTGAGCGTGCTCGGCGACCTCGACGGCGAGCAGATCGAGCTGCGCGCCGTGCTCGTCCACATGGTCGAGGAGTACGCCCGCCACTGCGGGCACGCCGACCTGCTGCGCGAGTGCCTCGACGGCCGCACCGGTCAGTGACCGGGCAGTAATCGAGAAGCGGCCCACGCGGGGTGGGCCTACCGTGGCGGGCATGTGCATCCCCGGGCTGCCGTCGGCCGAGCTGGTCCAGCTCTACGACGCGACCGGTGAGCCGGCCGGCGTGACCGACCGGCGCCGGATGCGCGACGAGAACCTGACGCACGCCGCGACGGCCGTCGTCGTCCGGGACCCGTTCGGCCGGGTCTACGTGCACCGGCGCACCGACACCAAGGACGTCTACCCCGGCCGGTACGACTTCGCCGCCGGCGGTGTCGTCGCCGCCGGGGAGGACCCGCACCGGGGCGCGGTCCGCGAGCTGGCGGAGGAGCTCGGGGTCACCGGCGTCACCCTCGAGCCGATCCGGGTGGCCCGCTACACCGACGACCAGACCGACTACTGGGGCCACTGCTTCACCACGACGTACGACGGACCGATCACCTGGCAGCCCGAGGAGGTCGCCGAGGGCGGTTGGTGGACGCTCGACCGGCTGGTGGCGGCGCTCGACGCCGCCCCGGGCCACGAGGGGTCGCACCCCTTCATGCCCGACACGGTCGGGCTGCTCGGCGACTGGCTCCGGCGCCGGCTCGCGGACCGGGTGCCGGTCGCGGTCCAGGGCTGGGACAGCCACGCCGAGATCGTCGAGGGCACCTGGCTCGACCGCACCCCCCAGCGCCCGGCCGTCATCCGCTGGCTCGCGATCGAGGCCCGGCTGATGCCCCGGCTGGCGGATCGTCTGCCGCTGACGGTCCCGGTGCCGGTGCTGCTCGACACGGATCCACCGCGGTTCCGTCACCGGCTGGTGCCGGGCACGCCGATCGAGCCCGCCCGGCTCACCGCGGACGACGGCGCGCGGATCGGCGCGTTCCTGCGGACGCTGCACGACACCCCGCCGGACGTCTGGGACGGCACCGAGGTCGCGCACGACATCGAGCGGCTCCCGGCGATGGAGGAGGCGGCCTCGCTGGTGGTTCCGCGGCTGCCGGCCGACCTCAGGTCGGCCGGGCAGGCGCTGGCGGACCGCTGCCGCGCGGCCACCCACCGCACCGCGCTGCGCCACGGTGACCTCGGTCCGGAGCACCTCCTCGTCACCGGTGGTCGGGTCACCGGCGTGATCGACTGGACCGACGTCGCGCTGGGCGACCCCGCCATGGACCTGTCCTGGCTGGTCTGTCGGACCCCCCGCCCGTTCGCCGACGCGCTGGTCGCGACGTACGGCGCGACCGACGAGGAGCTCGCCCGGGGTCGCGACTGGAACGCGTTCGCACCCTGGTGGGAGGTCTACCACGGGTTCCACGACGGCGGCGAGGAGTTCGTCGCCTCCGGGCTCGAAGGCGCGGTGGAGCGCTTGCGGGCGCCTAGTCTGCGCCCATGATCTCGCGACGGGGGCTCCTGATCGGCGCCGGCGGGGTGGGCGCGCTCGGCCTCGCCGCCTTCGCCGTCGCGCCCGGGCGGGTCAAGCGCCTGGTCGGAGTCGGCGAGGAGCCCTTCGTCCCGGACGCCCCCGAGGGCCAGGTCCGGCTCGAGCGCGTCACGTCCGCGACCATGGGGGAGATCGACCTGCTCACCGCCGTCCCTCACGGCTACGGCGACGGCGCCGGGCTGCCCGTGGTGGTCGCGCTGCACGGCGCGTCGCAGTCCGCGGCGGCGCTGCCCGACTTCGGGCTGCCCCGGTTCGTCACCGCGGCCGTGGAGGCCGGCGCGCCGCCGTTCGTGCTCGTGGCGACGGACGACGGTCCCGACGGCTGGCTGCCGGCCGGCGGGGCCGACCCGCAGGCCATGCTCCGCGACGAGCTGCCGGGATGGCTCGACGACCGCGGGTACGACGCCGACCGGCGGGCATTGTGGGGCTGGTCCCGCGGCGGCTACGGCGCGCTGCGGTTCCTCCAGTCGGAGCCCGACTGGGCCGAGGCGCTCGCGCTCTACAGCCCGGCGATGAGCCCCGACGACCCGGCCCTCGACGACCTCGGCGTCCTCGAGACCGTGCCCTGGGGGCTGTGGTGCGCCACCGACGACCCCTACTCCGAGGCCTCCGTCGCCCTCGCCGAGCGGGCGCCGGTGGCCCCCGACCCGTGGGTGCAGGGACCGGGCGGGCACACCTGGGTCTACTGGAACGACCAGACCCTCGACATGCTCGGCTGGATCACCGGGACCTTCGAGGCCTGACCGCCACTCCGTAGGCTGGCGTCGTGAACGACTCACCGACCGCCGCCTGGGCCCACGGCCTCGCCACCGTCGTCACGAGTGGCGCGTCCGAGGGCACCGTGCTCGAGGCCTGGTTCCCCTCCCCCGCGCTCGGGACCCGGCCCGCCGACGACCAGCCGCCCGCCGCCCTGGCGGACCAGGCGGGCGACCACCCGGCCCGCCGGGTCCGCACCGAGGTCGTGACGGTCGAGGTCGACCTGGCCGAGAAGCCGGCCGGCGCCGCCGACGCCTACCTGCGGCTGCACCTGCTGTCGCACCGGTTGGTGAGGCCGCACGGCCAGAACCTCGACGGCATCTTCGGCGTGCTCAGCAACGTGGTGTGGACCAACGTCGGCCCGTGCCCCGTCGACGACTTCGAGGCCACCCGGCTGCGCTTGCGCGAGCACGGCCCGGTGCAGGTCTTCGGGATCGACAAGTTCCCGCGGATGACCGACTACGTCGTCCCCACCGGGGTCCGGATCGCCGACGCCGACCGGGTCCGGCTGGGGGCACACCTCGCCGAGGGCACCACCGTGATGCACGAGGGGTTCGTCAACTACAACGCCGGCACGCTGGGCAGCTCGATGGTCGAGGGCCGGATCTCGGCCGGGGTCGTGGTCGGCGACGGCTCCGACGTGGGCGGCGGCTCCTCCATCATGGGCACCCTCTCGGGCGGTGGCACGCAGGTCATCTCCCTGGGCGAGCGCTGCCTGCTCGGGGCGAACGCCGGGATCGGGATCTCGCTCGGTGACGACTGCGTCGTCGAGGCCGGCTGCTACGTCACGGCCGGCACCAAGGTGACCGTCCAGGACATCGACCACAAGCCGAAGGTCGTCAAGGCCGCCACCCTGTCGGGCGCGAGCAACGTGCTGTTCCGCCGCAACTCGGTGACCGGCGCGGTCGAGGCCGTGCCCTGGAAGGGCGACGGCATCGCCCTCAACGCAGCCCTCCACGCCAACTAGGCGTGGCGCGTTGAGGAAGGTCTGGGTCGTCGGTGCCGTCATCGCCGTGGTGGCCGCCGGGATCGTCGCGTGGCGGCTCGTCGGCGACACGGTCGCGCCGCTGCTGCGCGCCGACAGCTGCACCGCGAGCGTGCAGGGGCGCACCGTCGAGCTCGCCCCGGAGCAGGCGGAGAACGCCGCCCTGATCTCGGCGGTCGCGGTCCGCCGCGGGCTGCCCGCCCGCGCGGCGACGATCGCCCTCGCGACGGCGTACCAGGAGTCGAAGCTCGTCAACATCGACTACGGCGACCGCGACTCGCTCGGTCTCTTCCAGCAGCGGCCGTCGCAGGGCTGGGGCACCCGCCGCCAGGTGCTCGACCCGGAGTACTCCATCAACGCCTTCTACGACGCGCTCGTGAAGGTCGACGGGTACTCGTCGATGGAGGTCACGGTCGCCGCGCAGGAGGTGCAGCGCTCCGCGTTCCCCGACGCCTACGCCGACCACGAGGCGGACGCCCGGGTGCTCGCCAGCGCCCTCACGGGCGAGTCCTGGCGCGCCTTCCACTGCACGGTCTCCGACAGCCCGCGCGAGGCGGCCTCGGACCTCGACGGCAGCGGGCTGACCGAGCGCGCGGCCGGGGTCCGGGCCGACCTCGAGGCGGCGTTCGGCTCGCAGGCCCTCGGCGGATTCGCGCCCGGCGGGGTCCGCGACGGCCACCGCGAGGGGTCCGCGCACTACGAGGGTCGCGCCATCGACGTGTTCGTGCGGCCGATCACCGAGGCGAACCAGGACCGCGGCTGGGCGATGGCCCACTACCTGGTGGCGCACGCGGCCCGGCTGCACGTGCAGACCGTGATCTTCGACGGCCGGATCTGGACCTCGGGGCTGCGGTCGGGGTCGGGCTGGCGCACCTACGCGCCTGACACGACCGGCCGCGACGCCGAGACCGCGGCGATCCTCGAGCACCGCGACCACGTCCACGTCGACGTCTACGGGTGACCCTCGGCCCGTCACCCGAACGGGCTATGACCCGGCAGCCGTCCGGCCAGACCTGCGCGAACTCCAGGACACCGGCGATCGCCCGTCCGTACGGTGTGGTGTGCCCGGTCCGTGGGCGGACCGGGCACCTGATCTGAGGGGACCAGAGCTGATGCAGTCAACCGTCTACACCATCGGAACGGCGTTGGGGCGCGCCCGCGACCACGGGGTCGAGGTCCGGGTGCTGGTCTCCGGGCACTGGATCGAGGGCGCCGTGAGCGAGGTCGACGGCCACGGCGTCATCTTGACCGGACCCGACGCCAGCCACCACGTGGTCCGCCTGACCGACGTCTCGGCGGTCCAGGTCAGCTCCCACCGCCCGTCCTGGCAGACCGACGAGCCGGTGGCGGAGCCGGCCTGGTGGAACGCCGACGACGAAGACGACGACGAAGACGAAGACGACACTCGCGACGACACCCCCTCGGCACCTCGAGTGCCCCTGCTCGTCGCCCGCTGAGCCCGCCCCCCGGGCTCAGCCCCCCTCTCGGATCAGGCCAGGCGCTCCGGCACCTGGCCGATCCGCGCGTCGGTCGCGGTGAACGCGACCCGCACGTGGCGTGACCCCGCGGCGCCGTAGAACGCCCCCGGTGCGACCAGCACGCCGCGCTCGGCGAACCACGCCACGGTCTCCCACGAGTCCTCGTCGCGGGTGATCCACAGGTAGAGCGACGCCTCCGAGTGGTCGACCCGGAACCCCGCGGCCTCGACCGCGTCGCGGAGCACCGCCCGGCGACGCGCGTACGTCGCGTGCTGGGCGGCCGCGTGGTCGTCGTCGGCCAGCGCCGCGGCCATCGCCCGCTGCTGCGGCCCGGGCTGCATCAGGCCGAGGTTCTTGCGCACGGCGAGCAGCTCGGTCACCACGGCGGGGTCGCCGGCGACGAAGCCGCACCGGTAGCCGGCGAGGTTCGACCGCTTCGACAGCGAGTGGACCGCGAGCACGCCGTCGAACGAGCCGCCGCAGACGTCCGGGTGGAGCACCGAGGTGGCCGCCGTCGCCCGGTCCCAGACGCACTCGAGATAGCACTCGTCGGAGACCAGCAGCGTGCCGCCCTCGCGGCACCAGGCCACCACCTTGCGGAGGTGCTCGACCGGGAGCACCCGGCCGGTCGGGTTGGAGGGGCTGTTGAGCCACAGCAGCGCCGGACGCTCGGGGCCGAACGACGTCAGCGAGTCGGTCGGAAAGCCCCGGGCGCCGCACAGCGCGGCCCCCACCTCGTACGTCGGGTAGGCGAGCTGCGGGTAGCCCACGATGTCGCCGGGGCCGAGCCCGAGATGGCCGGGCAGCGAGGCGATCAGCTCCTTGGAGCCGATCACCGGCAGCACCCCGTCGAGCCCGAGCCCGGTGACACCGTGGCGGCGGGCGAGCCAGTCGACGGCCGCCTGCCGCGTCTCGGGGAGGCCCTGGGTCGTGGGGTAGCCGGGCGAGTCGGCGGCCGCGCGCAGCGCGTCCTGGACGACGCCGGGGGTCGGGTCGACCGGGGTCCCGATCGACAGGTCGACGATGCCGTCAGGGTGCGCCCGGGCCGTCGCGGCGTAGGCCGTGAGCTGGTCCCAGGGGAAGTCCGGCAGTCTCTCGGAGACCCGGGTCCGCGTCACTCGTCGTGTTCTTGCGGCGGCAACGCCGAGACGAGCTCGTGGTCGTGGTCGATGACGCCCATCTTGGCGGCGCCGCCCGGGGACCCGAGGTCGTCGAAGAAGTGGACGTTCGCGTCGTAGTAGCCCTTCCACTCCTCCGGGGTGTCGTCCTCGTAGAAGATCGCCTCGACCGGGCAGACCGGCTCGCAGGCACCGCAGTCGACGCACTCGTCCGGGTGGATGTACAGCATCCGCTTGCCCTCGTAGATGCAGTCGACCGGGCACTCGTCGACGCACGCGCGGTCCTTGAGGTCGACGCACGGCTGGGCGATGACGTAGGTCACCAGTTCCTCCTGGACGGGGCGGGGCCAGTTACGGCTATCAGCCTAGTATCCCCGCGTGCACAGTGCCCCGGAAGGCCACCCCGCAGGACACGGCCTGGGTCCCCACGTCGTGGGGCAGCGGGTCGTCGTGCGGCGCCTGCTGCCCGGCGAGACCGGTCCGAGCGGAGGGCCGGCGATGACCGACGTGCTCGGCACCTGCCTGCGGTGGTCGGACGGCGAGTGCGTCGTGCAGCCCGAGACCGGCCCAGCCGTCACGATCCCGCTCTCGCTGATCGTGTCCGGCAAGCCGGTGCCGCCACGACCCGCGCCGCGCTTCCGGGTCGACCCGCGCGAGTGCCAGCTGCGCGCGATGGCGCTGTGGCCCGACATCGTCACCGAGCCGCTCGGCGACTGGCTGCTCCGGGACTCCGCGACCTCGACCGCCCGGCGCGCCAACTCGGTGATGGCGTTCGGCCCGGCCGGCGTCCCCGACGCCTACGAGCGGGTGGTCGCGCACTACGAGCGACCCGTCGCCAACGTGCTGCCCGACTCGGCGGAGGACGCGCTGTTCCGCGGGCACGGCTGGGTCACCGAGGGCCACGAGGCGGACACCGTCTTCATGCTCGCCTCGACCGCCCGGGTCGCCCGCGGCCTGCCCCCAGGGCTGCCCGGGGCCGTCGTGGAGCCCGCCGGTCCGGGCGTGGTGAGGGCGGTCGTCGAGGGCCTGGCCGTCGGGTTCGCGGGGTACGCCGACGACTGGGTCGGGTTCCGTGGCGTCGAGGTCCCGCCCGAGCACCGCGGGCGGGGCCTGGCGCTCGCGGTCATGGCGGCGCTGGTCGAGTGGGGAGCGGCCCAGGGCGCCAGCACGGCGTACCTCCAGGTGCTCGGCGACAACGCACGCGCCCGCCGGCTCTACGAACCGATGGGCTTCGCGCCGCATCACTCCTACCGGTACCTCACGCCCGGCTGAGACAGTGGACCCATGAGCCGTCTGATCGACCTCTCCGCCGACCTGGGCGAGGGCTACGGGTCCTGGCGCATGGGCGACGACGCGCGGCTGATCCCGGCGTTGAGCTCCGCCAACGTCGCCTGCGGGTTCCACGCCGGCGACCCGGAGATCATGCGGCGGACCGTGGCGCTGTGCCAGGAGCACGGCGTGGCCGTCGGAGCGCACCCGTCGTTCCCCGACCGGGTCGGCTTCGGCCGCCGCACGATGCAGATGTCCCACGACGAGCTCTACGGCGACGTCGTCTACCAGCTCGGCGCCCTCAGCGGCTTCGCCCGGGCGGCGGGCGTCCCGGTGCAGCACGTCAGCCCGCACGGCCGGCTCGGCAACCTGGTCGTGGAGGACGAGGCGTACGCCGTGCCCGTGCTCGAGGCGATCGCGGACGTCGACGACACGCTGATCGTCGTCACCTACTCCGGCGTGCTGGAGCGGCTCGCCCGCGACCGCGGGCTGCGGGTCGGGCTGATGGCCTTTCCCGACCGGGCCTACGAGGACGACGGCACACTGGTGTCGCGGCAGCAGCCCGACGCGGTCCTCCACGACGTCGGCGAGATCGCCGAACGGGCGCGCCGGATGGTCGAGACCGGGACGGTACGCACCCGCAGCGGGGCCAGCATCGACCTCGACTTCGACACCGTGCTGCTGCACGGCGACAACGAGGAGTCCGTGACCGCCGCCCAGCACGTCCGACGGGTCCTGGAGGAGGCCGGCGTCACCATCGCCCCGCTCGCGGAGGTCCTCGAGGCCAAGGCGTGACCGTCATCCGCGAGTACGGCGACGCCGGGCTGCTGGTCGAGCCGGAGGGCGACGCCGACCAGGCCTGGGCCACCGCGCAGGGGCTCGCCGCCTCGCTCGCCGACGACCCGCCGGCCGGCTTCCTCGACGTGGTGGCGAGCTTCCGCCACGCGTTCGTCGTGTTCGACCCCGTCCGCACCGACCACGCGTCCGTCGAGGCGGCGCTGCGGTCGCGGCTCGACCGAGCGGCGCCGGCCACGAGCCCTCGGACGTTCTCGGTGCCGGTGCTCTACGGCGGCGAGGCCGGGCCCGACCTCGTGGACGTCGCCGGCGAGCTGGGGATGACCCCGGACGAGCTGGTCGAGCTCCACAGCGGCGACACCTGGGTGCTGCGGTTCGTCGGCTCGCCGGTCGCGGCCCTCTTCGTCGACGTACCGGCCCTCCCGGCGGAGGTGCCGCGGATGCGCTCGCCGCGCACCCGGATCCCGCCCGGATCGGTGGCGGTCAGCGGGCGGCAGTCGATGATCTACCCGGTCCCCTCCCCCGGCGGCTGGCGGCTCCTGGGCCGGACTCCGGCCACCCTGTTCGACCTCGCGGACCCCGACCTCGTGGCCTACCGGCCGGGCGACCGGGTCCGGTTCGTCCCGATCGGCGCCGACGACTGGGACGAATGGGTCCGTCGGGCCGGCCGGCTCGAGCCCGACGAGCAGGCATGACCGATCGCACCGTGCTGCGGGTCGGCGACCCCGGCATCACCACGGTCCAGGACCTCGGCCGGCCCGGCTACAGCCGGTTCGGGGTCGGGCTCAACGGCGCCGGCGACCGGCACGCGGCCGCGGTCGCCGCCACCCTGGTCGGCAACGAGCCCGGCTCGCCGCTGTTCGAGACGACCGCCACCGGCTGGTCGTTCACGCTCGACCGGCCGGCACTGGTGGCAGTCACCGGCGCCGCCGACCGGGTGACAGTGGCCGGGCAGCACCAGCCGGCGTGGCAGACGCTGGTCGTGCCGGCCGACCGCCGGGTGGTCGTCGAGCCACCCGACCGCGGCTGGCGGACGTACGTCGCGATCGGCGGCGCGCTGGACGCCGAGCGGACCCTCGGCAGCGTGGCGCCGGACCCGCTGCTCGGCGTGGGCACCCGGCTCGAGGGCGGCGACGAGCTCGCCGTCCGCACCCGGTTCGCCGGCCTCACCCACCCGCACACGGTGATCCCGGTCTTCCGCTTCCCGGTCGACCACGCGGCGCCCGGGCACGCGTGGGAGATCGCCGTGACGCCCGGCCCGGAGGCCGACGAGTTCGCGTCCGACGTGTGGGAGGCCCTGGGTGAGTTCGAGGTCGGCCGCGACTCCGACTACGTCGGGCTGCGGCTGCTCGGCGAGGCGCCGGCCCGGCGCGGTCGCGCGGAGATGATCTCCCGCGGCGTCCCGATCGGGGCCGTCGAGGTGCCGCCGACCGACGGGCTGCTGGTGCTGCTGCGGGGCCGGCTCGTGACCGCCGGCTACCCGGTGCTCGGCGTCGCCACCACCGTGGCGACCGACCGGCTGGCGCAGGCCAGGCCGGGAGACCGGATCAGGTTCCGGCCGTGCACGAGCGCGGAGGCCGTGGCGGACGCCCGCCGCGAGGCCGCCGGCCGCGTCGAGCTGGCCGGCCGGGTCCGGGGCGCGCTGCGCGCCTCAGGTGTCGAGCGCCTCCACTGACGGGAAGCCGTCGACCGGGAACGTGTCGACCTGCGGGCTGCGCTGGTTGGCCAGCACGCCGCCGTCCACGACCACCTTGGTGCCGGTGATGTAGGCCGCGTCGTCGGAGACGAGGAACAGTGCCGGGCCGGCAAGGTCGTCCGCGCGTCCGCCGCGACCGAGCGGCACGGTCTCGTCGCGTCGCTTGAGCGACCACTCGGGCTCGGTGTCGTCCGTCGCGATCAGCCCGGGCACCAGGGTGTTGACCCGGATCGCGTACGGCGCGAGCTCGAGCGCGGCGGCCCGGGTCATCGCCTCGACGCCGCCCTTGGCCGCGTCGTAGGCCAGCATCCCGCGGTGGGACGCGGTGGCCGCGCCGCTGCTCATGTTGACGATCGCCCCGCCCCCGTGGCGGGCCATGATCCGGGCAGCCCGGTCGAGGCAGAGGTACTGCCCGGTGAGGTTCACCCGCAGGTAGCGGTCCCACCACTCCTGGTCGCCGTCGAACACGTGCCGCACGTCGTCGGTGATCGCCGCGTTGTTGACCAGCGCGGCGACGGGCCCGAGCTCGGCGCCGGTGGTCTCGAAGAGCCGGTCCACGGCGGCGGGATCGCCCACGTCGGTGGGCACGCCCAGCGCCGTACCCCCGCCCTCGACGATCGCCGCTGCGGCTCGCCCGACCGCCCCGGCGTCGAGGTCGGCGAGCGCCACCCGGGCGCCCTCGCGAGCGAAGCGCCGGGCGATGGCGAGCCCGATCCCGCGGCCCGCGCCCGTGACGACGGCGGTCTTGCCCTCCAGCTGTCCGGTCATGCGGGCATTGTGTCGCGTCCGCCCGCGGGCGGCACCGCGGGCTCAGCCGTCGGTGGCGTTGGGGTTCGTGCAGATCACGGTGTCGCTGGGGATGTAGGTCGTGTGGAACTTCTCCGTGCGGACCAGCGCGGACGAGCCGGGCTCGCGGAAGTAGCGGTAGACGTCCACCTCGAACCCGCCGTACCCGTCGTTGGGGTGGCACTGGAGGGTGTCGACCCGGCGGGTCTCCTCCGTCGTGAAGTTGTAGCGGTCGGACGTCGAGGTGGTGATGTCCCAGGTCTTCGTCGACCACATGCTCACCGTGACCACCCCGGAGGACGACACGGTGCTCGGCGTGACGCTGGCGGTCACCAGCACGCCGTAGGGCGTGTCGTTGCGAAACCGCAGGTCGACCGAGCCCCAGGCCACGGTGGCCTCGCGGCCGACCGGGTAGCGGTCGATGTAGAACGAGTGCGGCTTGTGCTCGACGTCCTCGAGGCCGGCGAAGAACATGGCGTTGAACGTGGTCGTGGCCATCTGCGAGACACCGCCGCCGAGGTCCTGGACGAGGATGCCGTTGGAGATGACGTAGCCCTCGGTGAACCCGTTCTCGACGGTCCGCTCCCCCACGATGCCGTTGAGGGAGAACACCTCGCCCGGCTCGAGGATCGTGCCGTCGACGAGCTCGGCGGCGCGGCCGATGTTGATGTTGCGGTAGTCGGCGTGGGGGTAGTAGGTGGTGAACGTCGAGACCTGTTCGGTGATCTTCAGCGCGCGGGCGTCGGCGGTCGTGAAGTCGGCCTGGGCCGCGACCGCCTCGATCCGCTCCTCGCGCTCCCCGGCGGGGCGCACGACGAGCTCGAGGAACGTCTCCTCCACGTCCGCCGGCCGGTAGGTGACGCCCGGCTTGGCGGGGATGACGCGCGGAGCGCCGTCGACGATCCGCACCGTGGCGTCGACCGGGTCGCCGCTGCTGATCCGGGCGTCGAGGAGCCGGGTGAGGGCCTTCCGGTCCAGGCCCGGCACCAGCTCGCCGTCCTGCGGGCGCAGTCGCAGCGCCTCGGCATACACGCGCGGTGCCAGCGGCACCTCCGAGTCACCGAAGAGCAGGGTGACCGGGCCGGACAGCGCCGGGTTGGCGAACCCGGTCACCGCCTCCTGCACGTCGGCCTCGTCGATGTCGGGCTGGGTCGTGGTGAGCGACAGCTCGACCTCCGAGCCCTCGGAGAGGTAGGCCGTCTCGATCGCGTCGCGGGCCGCGTCTTCGTCGAGCTCGTGACCCGTGCGCGGCTCGGTGACTTCGATCCGGCCGCCTCGGAAATCCACGCGTCCATTGCGGGCCGGGGTCCCGGCGGCGTCCGCCAGCTCCTCGACCGCCGCGGACAGCGCAGCGTCGTCGACGTCGAGGACGGCGGGCAAGTCGTCGCCGTCGGTGTAGTAGTCCCAGAGGCGGGCCGGGTCCCAGGACTGGCTGCCGCCGGCCGCCTCGACCGACGCCTCGTAGTCGACCTCGAGCCCGGCGTCCGCCGGGCTGACGGTCAGCGACTCCCCGTCGACCACCACCGAGATCGGGTCGTCGACCCGGTCGGCGAGCCCGTCCTCCAGGGTCCGTACCGCCTGCTCGGGCGTCTGGCCGCCCACGTCGACGCCGGCCACGGTGGTGCCGCGCGGCACCTTGTCACCGGCCCCGACGTACGCCGCCGTGTAGGCACCTCCGAAGAGCAGCGCGAGGCCCAGCACCAGGAGCAGGACGACGCGGCCGCCCTCCTTCTCACGTCCCGGGTCGCTCACGCGCGCCATAGTAGGTGTGGGTCACCCCGGATCCCGCCTCGCACCACCGTGTGGGCGTGGCAGCGTCACGAGGGCGAGCACCAGCACCAGGAGCGCCAGCAGGAGCAGGAGGTAACCGCGGCCGCTCGAGGCGATGGCGTAGTCGCCCTCGGGCCGGGTCTGCACGAACCACGCCACGCCTCCGACGAACCCCAGCGCCAGCGGCAGCCGGGTGGACCAGCCGCGGCCGACCGCGAGCAGGCCGGCGACCGCGGCCGCTGCGGTGACCGGGAGACCCCACCAGAGCTCGTGGACGGCGACCGCGGCGATCGCGGTGCACGCGCCGACCGCGAGGAGCACGAGTGCCGCGGCGCACCGCAGCAGCGTGGTCACAGCCCCGCGAAGAGGTCGGTCTCGTAGCCGTCGTCGCCGGGGACGGCCCGGCCGCGGACGATCCGGTAGAACTCGTCGGCCCAGAAGGCGTGCCCGCTCTCACCGCCACTGAAGAAGGGCCCGTCCGACTCGACCTGCGTCTCGTGCGCCGCGAGGGCCGCCATCTTCTGCGCGACGAACGCCGCGCCGTCGACCCGGCTCGAGATCAGGTCGTCGGGAGTGATGAAGGGCGGCAGGTCGCCGTCGGGGTCCATCCCCTCGAAGGTCTCGGTGTCGCCGGCGTCGCGCAGCTGGCGGATGCTGTCGCGCATCCGGCTCTCGGACATCGCGCACCAGTAGATCTTGGCGACCTCCCAGGGTTCGCCGAGGTCGAGGCGGTACGACGCGACGCCGGCCAGGTCGGCGGCGTACGTCGCAACCCGGTGGGCCTGGATGTGGTCGGGGTGGCCGTAGCCGCCGAACTGGTCGTAGGTCACCAGCACCTGCGGCCGGACCTCCCGGATCACGCGCACCAGGTGGTCGGCGGCCTCGGTGAGGTCGGCGTTCCAGAACGCGTTGTCGGGCACCACCTCGGCGGCCATCGCGTGGCCGTCCGGGTGCCACGCCATCCCTGAGTCGTGGAACGCGCCGAACCCGCCCAGCCAGCGGTGGTCGGTGACGCCCAGGATGGACATCGCCTCGTCGAGCTCGGTCCGGCGGTGGTCGCCCAGGCCGCCGCTCTCGTCGTAGGCGAGGTGGGCGAGGTCGGGGACCAGCACCTCCCCCATCTCGCCGGCGGTGCAGGTCACCAGCGTGACGCCGCGCCCCGCGGCGGCGTAGGCGGCCATGGTGGCGCCGTTGTTGATGGTCTCGTCGTCGGGGTGGGCGTGGACCAGCAGCATCCGCTGCTCGAACGTCTCGGGCATGCCCTCAGTCTTGCGGAGACCGGTGACGGCGTCGCGGTGAGGTCGGGAGATCGAGCGGCGCGGTGACCTCGCCGCTCACGTCGCGCGGGATGTCGGGCGCGACGTCGAGCCAGCCGTCGTGCCGCTCCACGAGCAGGTCGAGCGCGGCCTCGGGCGCGTCGGTCAGCACCGCCCACGGGTGGTCCTCGTCGTCGTCCTCCCCGGCCAGCCGCTCGCGCTGCACGGTCGCCTCGAAGCCGTCGGCCCGGAGCCGCGCCGCCACCGACCGGGCGTCGTCCTCGTCGAAGAAGATGCCGCGCACGGTCGTCATCCTGCCTCCAGGACCGCCCGCAGCGGCACCAGGAACGGCTGGTCGGGATCGAGCCAGTCGACGTCGTCGAGCCGGTCCGCCGACAACCAGCGGGTCGCGTCGTGCTCCACCGGGGTCGGCTCGCCCTGCAGCAGGAGGCAGGTGGCGACCACCAGCTCGTACCGGTCCCCGATCGGCACCGCGCCGGGCAGCCACCCGGTCACCTCGACCCGGCAGCCGAGCTCCTCGGCCACCTCGCGCACCAGGGCCGCCCCGGGCTCCTCGCCGGGCTCCACCTTCCCTCCCGGGAGCTCCCAGCGGCCAGCGGCACCCGCGGGCGCCGTACGCCGGGCGGCCAGCACCCGGCCGTCCCGGACGATCGCCGCTCCGACGACCTGCTGGCGCTCCGACACTCGGCTATCCCACCACGGGGGCGGTCGCTACGGTGCGAGACATGAGCCAGCGGGGCGTGCACCTCACCCGGACCGACGAGAACGTCCGGGAGATCGACGCCCTCGCAGCCTCGGTCGGGGGGCGGGTGGACCTCGAGGAGCTCCTCGGCGCGCTGCCGCTCCAGGCACGCCGGGCGGCCGCCGGTCGGCTCCTCGGCCGCGCGGTGGCCGAGGCCTACACGTGGAGTGCCCGCGACAACCGGGACCGCCAGTGGTGGCCGCAGGGCATCTCGACATCCGCGGACGCCGGCCCGGGCGAGCTGGTCGCGGGCCGCCGGCTGGTCGTGGTCTCGTGGTACTCCCACCCCGTCGAGGGCGGGTCCCACGGGTCACGGGTCACGTTCCTCGACCTCGACACGCTGCGCTACGAGCACGTGCTGCTCGTCGTCCCGGTGGTCGAGGCTGACGGGGCGCTCACCCTGCGGCCGCTCACGGTGCACGCGGGCGGCCTGGTGTGGGCGGGCGGCTACCTGCACGTGGCCGCCACGTCGCGTGGGATCGTCAGCTGCCGGATCGACGACCTGGTGCGGGCCGGCGGCGACCTCCCGGCGTACGGACACGACTGGCTGCTGCCGGTCCGGTTCAAGTACCGGGCCGCGACCCCCGACGGCCAGGCCGGGCTGCGCTACTCGTTCCTGTCGCTGGACCGGGAGCGGCGGCCGCACTCCCTGGTCACCGGCGAGTACGGCCGCGGCAGCGCGTCGACCCGGCTCGCGCGCTTCGACCTCGACGTCGAGTCGGGCCTGCTCGTCGCGGGGGACGACGGCGCCGCCACGCCCGTGGCGCTCGACGACGGCGGCGTCGTCCAGATGCAGGGAGCGGTGGTCGCCCGCGGTCGTCACCACGTGACGGTCTCGAGGGGGCCGTGGTGGCCGGGCGACGTGTACGTCGGGGCGCCGGGCAGCCTGCAGCGGCGGCGCCTGGCGGTGCCGATGGGCCCGGAGGACCTCACCTACTGGCCGTCGACCGACCGGCTCTGGTCGGTCTCGGAGCACCCGCGCCGGCGATGGATCTTCTCGATGCGGCGCTCCTGGTTCGACTGAGGCCCACCGGCCAGGTCAGGTCGCGAGGGCCTGGGCGGCCTCGGCCAGGTCGTCGACCCCCCGGGCCAGCTCGTCGGGCCGGTCGGTGGTGAGGTCGAGGTGGAAGCCGTAGAGCGCCGAGTCGACGAGCGTGACGATCCGCGCCACCCGCCGTACCGGCGCGCCACTGCGCACCAGGTAGTCGCTCAGCGCGGCGGCCCACTGCTCGTTGCTCGCGCGGGCGTCGGACCGGTAGGGCTCCTCCCCGATGAGACCGCTGGCCGCCGCCTGGCAGTAGAGGGTGAGCAGCGGGCGCAGCGGTGGTGACTGGTAGGCGACCCAGAGCCGGTTCACCGCGGAGCGGACCGACGGCGCAGCGGGCAGCCGCGCCACCTCCGCCGTCGCCCGTTGCGTCGAGTGCGCGACCACGGCCGAGACCAGCGCGTCCCTGCCACCGAAGTGGTAGATGAGCATCCGGTCGCTCGTGCCGATCGCGGCCGCGAGCGGACGCAGCGTCAGGCCGATCAGACCCTGCTCGAGGACGTGGTCGGTGACCTGGTCGAGCAGCTCCTCCCGGCGATTCACGACCCCATTGTAGCGAGTGCTACAGTTGCGTATGTAGCACTCGCTACACCTAGAGAGGAAGTCATGTACGTCGCCATCAGCCTGCTGCTCGCCGCGATCGGGATCGAGGTCGCCGCGACCGCCCTGCTGCCCCGCGCCGAAGGCTTCACCGACCCGTTCTGGACGGCGATGGTGCTGGGCGGCTACGGCGTCTCGATCTGGCTGCTGGCCCTCGTCGTGCGCACCATGCCCATCTCGGTCGCCTACGCGGTGTGGTCGGGCGTCGGCACCGCCATCGTCGCCCTCATCGGCTTCGCGTTCCTGGGCGAGACGATGGGCTGGCTGAAGGCCGCCTCGCTCGGCCTGATCGTCGCCGGCGTCGTCGGCCTGAACCTCGCCGGCGCCCACTGATCGGTCTTCCTTCGGGGGAGCCCGGCGGCGCAGACTTGAGGCATGCGCCTCGGCACCGCCGTCCTGCTGCTCGCCGTGCTGTGGCCTGCGGCGGGGTGTGGCGAAGCCGAGGGCCCGAGTCCGGGCTCGGCTCCACTGACCACGGTCCCTTCCGAGGTCGACGATCGCGTGCCGTCGGCCGCGCCGACCGGGCTGAGCGCCGAGGAGCGGGCAGCTCGTCGAGCCGAGCGGCAGGCCGAACGCGCGGCCGAGATGGCCGAGCGGTGCGACCCGCTGGTCGCGGGTCTCGACCACGCCTACCGGATCACGGCCACCCCAGTGGCGCGTGGCACGGAGATCGGCCTGCAGATGAGCCTCGCGAACCGGACCAAACACACTCTGTACGGCGGCACGGCCGGACTGATGAAGCTCGACCCCGGTCGAGGCACGCTGGCCTGGGGAGGCTCGAGCGCCGACGAGATGCAGCTGAAGCCGGGCACGACGCTCCAGCGGCAGGTCTGGCACGAAGGGCTGCCCCCCGGCGCCAACCCGATCGGCGAACGGGTCACGTCCTTCACGTTCTACACCTACCTCTACGCACCGAAGCCCGGAGGCACGCAGGCCTGCTACCTCCCCGCGACGATCGAGGCACCCCGCGGGCTCGTCGACGGCCACACAACCGGTCGGTGGACCGCGCCGTCCGAGCTGCCCTGGCAGCGCTGACCCGCCCTAGGGTGGCCGCATGGCCACCCACTGGACCCTCGGCTGCGACGCGGCCGACCCGCAGCGCCTCGCCGCGTTCTGGGCGACCGCCCTCGGCTACGTGCCCGAGGACGGGTACGACGACCCGGACGGCGCCTCGATCATCGACCCTGACGGGGTCGGCCCGGCCATCGGCTTCATGCGGGTGCCGGAGGGCAAGACCTCCAAGAACCGGGTGCACATCGACATCCGGGTGCTCGGCGAGCGCCCGTGGGACCCGGTCGAGCGTGAGCGGCTGGTCCGCGAACGAGTGGCCGCCCTGGTCTCGGCCGGCGCCACCCGGGTCCGCGAGGACCACTACGGCGACGACTTCGGGCACGTCGTGATGCTGGATCCCGAGGGCAACGAGTTCTGCGTCGCCTGAGGCAGTCGGCCGGAACTCAGTGAGCGCCGAACCGCCGCGCGAGCTCCGGTGCACCCGGCCCGTCGAGGTCGGCGAGGGCCACCGACCGGCCGGAAGCGGCGAGCAGGAGCGACACGGCGGGACCGGTCACGGCCGGCCCGTCACCGATCGTGAATCCGGCGTCATCGGGCACGAGGGACAGGCCCGCGACCCGTTGCTTGCCACCACCGAACGACGTCGTGGTCCGCGCCTGGAGCCGCAGCGCCCGCTCGACCGCGGCTGCTGCGTACGCGTGGGACGCGCCGAGCGGTCTCCGGATGTCTTCCCCGTGGACGACGGCTTCCACCAGCCGGGTGTCGAGCGGCGCGGGTGGCGTCGAGGCGCGGTGCGCGACGTCCCGGAACCGCTGGAGCGTCTCCTGAGGGGTCGCCCCGCGCTCGCGCGCCACCCCGCGGGCGTTGTCGTGGTCGAAGTCGAAGCGCGCCGACACGAGCCGACCCACGAAGCGCAGCCTGGTCATCTTCGCGGTGTCGACCAGGTGGGCGAGGACGTCGTGCACGGTCCAGCCGTCGCAGAGCGAGGGTACCTCCCACTGCGCCTCGCCGATCGTGTCGAGGAAGTCGATCAGGGCAGCCCGCTCGGCGTGCACCATCGGCCAGGTCGCGCGGACGTCATGCGGTTCGGTCGCCATAGCACGCGGATCGTATGACGTCGCGCTGGCGAAGTTCCCGGCGCGACCGGGTCTCCAGCCCCATGCCCTCGGGTTCCCGTCGGACCTACGGTCCGGGACATGGCCGACGTCTTCCTCCACATCGGGCTGGCCAAGACCGGGACCACGACCATCCAGGCGGCGCTGGACGCCCGGGTCGACCCGCTCGCCGCCGCGGGTGTGCTGTTCGCGGGCGGCAGCCACCGCGCGCAGCGGCTCGCGGCCTACGACCTCCTCGGGCAGCGCGTCGAGGGCGACGACCGGGACGTCGTGGCCGGCGCCTTCGGCCGGGTCGCGGACGAGATCGCCGCCTTCACCGGCCGCCGCGTGGTCGTGTCGGAGGAGGAGCTGTCGCACGCGCGGCCTCGACATGTCCGGCGCCTGACCCGGCGACTCGGCCCGCACCGGGTCTTCGTGGTGATCACGGTCCGGGACCTGGCGCGGACCCTGGTGTCGTCGTGGCAGCAGTCGGTCGTCCAGGGCGGCACCACGCCGTGGAACGAGTTCATCGCCTCGGTCCGCGACGAGGACGTCGCGACGGCTCCCAGTGACGGACTCGCGTTCTGGTTGCGCCAGGACCTGCTCCGGGTGATCGACACCTGGACCACGGTCGTGCCCACCGATCGGATCCGGATCGTCACTGTCCCCCCGCCCGGCTCAGGCGAGCACGTCCTGCTCGACCGGTTCGCGGCGGCGACCGGACTGCCGCCGGACGTCTGGGGTGCTGAGCCGGTGAGCCCGCGGAACGTCTCGCTCGGTGCCGCCGAGCTGGAGCTCGTCCGCCGACTCAATCAGGCGACGTCTGGTCGGTTGACCATCGCGCAGTACCGCTTCGTCATGGAGGCCGGCCTCCGGCCGCGCTGGCACGTGCAGCACCCGCGTCCACTTCGCCTTCCGGCGGAACACCTGCCCTGGGCCCGTGAGCGCGGCGAGCGGCTCGCGGCCGAGCTGCGGAGCCGGGGTCACCCAGTCGTGGGAGACCTCTCCGACCTGGTCCCCGGGCCTGCGACGTGCGGCGACCGACCCGACCGCGGTCATCCCCGACGACGAGCTGCTGGTGGTGGCGGAGGCGGCCGTGGCCGCCCTGGCCCTCGCCCACGGCGCCCTCTTCAAGCGGTACCGACGGGCGTTCTTCGAACGGCAGGGGCGTTGGCCGTCCCCCGCGGAGGTCATGGGCAGCTCGAGCCGGGCGGTCGGGTTCTGGGCGAGGAAGGCCGCCCTCCGCGGTGCCGACCAGCACCGGGTGCTCGCCTGGGCCGCGCGCACCTACGTGCGGCGGACCTCGCGTGTCCGGTCTGGCGCCTGAGCCACGGCCAGGCTCCCTGACGCAGGCGGCCCTTCGCCGTACCCTCGGCCGCGTGCCCACCCGGACCCGTGCCGCGCGCTACGCGAAGCGCCGCCAGCGCCGGATGGCCGCGGTCGTCCACGACCTGACCGACGGCCAGTGGCGCGCACTCCAGGACGCCTGGGGCGGCTGCGCCTACTGCGGGGCGGCCGACCGGCCGCTGCAGAAGGACTGCCTCCTCCCCATCTCGCGCGGCGGCCGCTACACGCTGTCCAACGTGGTCCCGGCCTGCGGCTCGTGCAACGCGAGCAAGTGCAACACCGAGGTCACGACCTGGCTGCGCCGCAAGAAGCTGGACGAGGCGGCCATCTTGGTCCGGCAGTCCGAGATCGCCCGCAGTCTCGCGTAGCGCTCAGCGGAGGATCCGCTCACGTCCCGGATCGAAGAACGGCTTGAGGGAGACCTGTGCCGGCACCCGGGTGCCGGCGACGTCGATCTCGAACGACCCCGCGGCCAGGTCGGCGGCCGCGAACCCGCCGTCGCGACTGACGCCCGCGATCCCGCACGAGGCGCCGAGCGAGTGACCGAAACCGCCGCTGGTGACGTGGCCGACCGGCTCGCCGTCCCAGTACACCGGCTCGTCGCCGTACAGGTCGAGCTCGGGCGAGCCGAGCAGCACGTTCACGAGCCGACGGGTCGGCGGACCCGACTCGCGCTGCTTCAGCAGCGCGTCGCGTCCGACGAAGCCGCCCGGCTTGTCCCAGGCGACGGCGAACCCGAGCCCGGCCTCCAGCGGCGTGTCGCTGGAGTCGATGTCGTGGCCCATGTCGCGGAACGCCTTCTCCAGCCGCATCGTCTCCAGCGCCCCGAGCCCCGTCGGCCGGAACCCCAGGTCCTGACCGGCCTCGCGCAGCTGCTCGTAGAGCGTGGCGCCGAACTCCGTGGGCACAAGCAGGTCCCACCCCAGCTCCCCGACGTAGGTCACGCGCAGCGCCCAGAGCGGGGTGTAGCCGAGCTCGACCTTCTGGGCGGTGAGGTAGGGGAAGGCGGTGTCGGACCAGTCGTCGGGGCTCAGTCGCTGCAGCAGCTCGCGTGACCTCGGGCCCTGGACCGAGAGCAGGGCGTGGCCGCTCGTCACGTCGGTGACCACGGCCAGCTCGCCCGGTCGCGTCTGGCGGCGGATCCACGCCGGCACCCGGCGGTGGATGTTGTCGCCGCTGACCACGACGTAGGTGTCGCCTCCGAGCCGAGTGACGGTGACGTCGGCGATGATCCCGCCGCGCTCGTTCAGCCACTGGGTGTAGACGACCCGGCCGACCGCCGTGTCGACGTCGTTGGCGCAGACCCGGTTGAGCACGGTCTTCGCGTCGGGGCCTTGCACGAGGTGGTGCGACATCAGTGACAGGTCGAAGATCGCGAGGTGCTCGCGGGCGTGGAGGTGCTCCTCACGCGTGCGCTCGAACGCCTCACCCCGCTCGAAGCCCCACTCGACGGTCGGCGTGACGCCCGGCCCGGCGAAGTAGTCGGGGTACTCCCATCCGCTGGTGGCGACGAAGTGCGCGCCGTCGGCGACGTGCTGCGGGTGGTACGGCGAGCGGCGGACGTGACGGCCCAGCCGCGGTTGGGCGTTGGGCCAGGCCAGGTCGTTGAGGAGGAAGCCGAGCCGCTCCACGGTCCGCTCCTCCCGGAACCGCCGGGTCGCCTGGAACTCGTGGGCGCGGTCCACCCCGACCGCGGTGACGTCGAGCGGCGGCTGCCCCTCGATCAGCCACTGCGCCATCAGGTGGCCGAGGCCGCCGCCGGACAGGATGCCGACCGAGTTGAGGCCGCACGCGAGGTAGAGGCCGTCGACCTCCGGTGACTCGCCCAGCATCGGCGACAGGTCGTCGGTGAAGCTCTCCGGCCCGCAGAAGAGGGTGCGGATCCCGGCGTCCTCGAGCGCCGGGAAGCGCCGCATCGCGACCTCCAGGAACGGCGCCAGCCGCTCCCAGTCGGGCGGGAGCACGGCGAACGCGCTGTCGCGCGGCGTACCGTCCAGGGCCCAGGCCTTCCCGACCGGCTCGAACATCCCGACCAGCAGGCCCCCGCCCTCCTCGCGGTAGTAGCCGTAGGCCTCGCCGTCCTCGATCACGGGCACCGACTCCGGCGTGACGCCGGGGATCGGCTCGGTGAGCAGGTAGTAGTGCTCCGCGGCCTGGAGCGGGACCGTGACGCCGGCCTTGGCGGCGAGCTCGCGACCCCAGAGCCCGGAGGCGAGCACGACCTTCTCGCACTCCACGTCGCCGCGCTCGGTGCGGACGCCGACCACCCGGCCGCCCTCCAGGACGAAGTCGGTGACCTCGGTGTTCTCGAGGATCCGGACGCCGCGCTGCCGTGCCCCCTTGGCCATCGACATCGTCACGTCGACCGGGTTGGCCCGTCCCTCGTCGGGCGTCCAGAAGCCGTGGATGACGTCGTCGGTGCGCATCATCGGCACCAGGTCGGCGACCTCTCTCGGCGACAGCACGTCCTTGGTCATGCCCACGGAGCGCATGTAGGCCGTCTCGCGGCGGAAGCTCTCGTCGGCCCGCGCCGTCGTGGCGAGCTGCAGGTAGCCGCACCGCCGGAACCCGGTGGAGAGCCCGGTCTCCTCCTCCAGCCGTGCGTACAGGTCCGCCGAGTAGCGCGCCATCCACAGCGCGTCCTCGGTCGTCCCGCCCGAGACCACCTCGCCCGCCGCGTGCCAGGTCGTGCCGGACGTGAGCTGCTTGCGCTCCAGCAGCACCACGTCGGTCGCCCCCAGCAGCGCGAGGTGGTAGGCGATCGACGTCCCGATCACACCGCCGCCGACGACGACGTACTGGGCGCGGCTCGGCAGGTCGCCCGTGGACTCCGAGGAGTCCCCGACCCGGGCGGTGGCGGCATTGATGGCGGTGGCATCGAGGGACATAGGGCGCAGCCTGCCACCAGTTGAATGGCTGTTCAATCAGTCGGCTGGACCAACCACGGCGAAGTCCCCCTTTCGGGTGTGACCTCCTCGGCCGCCCCGACCTAGCGTCGAAGGCGCCCCACCGACTCGGGCGGGGCACCCCGGTCTCCCGGACCGGCTGGATGGAGGGAACCCCACATGGTTAATTTCAGGAACCGACAGATCGCGACTCCGCTCGCGCTGCTGATCGCCCTGGTCGTCACGGCGACCATGGCCGTCGCCTCGGGCGGCACCGCGACCAGCGCCCCACAGGCGCCCACGACGGTCAGCAAGGCCCCGGTGGCACACACCGGCGAGGGCGCCTTGACGTCGCGCATCCGCGGGACGACGGCCAACGACCGCACCGTCACGGGCAAGTTCGTGCCGCTCACCTTCTCCAAGCGCAACGGCAAGGTGTTCGTCCGCGGGCTGGTGATGGGCGTGGTCCACAACGACGACGGCAGCACGCGCACCTTCGGTGTGATGCGCAAGCTCCGCGTGAAGTCGATCAACGGTGAGCCCGCGACGACCGCCCGCGCGGCGGCGGCAGCAGCACCGTGCGACGTGCTCAACCTGGTGCTCGGTCCGCTCGACCTGGACCTCCTGGGCCTCCAGGTCCACCTGGACCGGGTGGTGCTGAACATCGTGGCCCAGTCCGGAGCGGGCAACCTGCTCGGGAACCTGCTGTGCGCGGTGGCCGGGCTGCTCGACGGCGGCCTCGACGGCGTCCTCGGACGGCTGGTCAACCTGCTCAACCGGATCCTGGGTCGTCTCGGCCTCGGCCTCTGACGGACCGCCTCACAGCGTGGCCCGGACCCCCTGAGGTCCGGGCCACGTGCTCGTCCACGGCCCGACACTCGTCGAGGCCCACCGTTCGCGCGTCCGTGAGGGGAGCGCTCGACGTGGTGGTGGTCAGGAGCTCACTCACACGGTGTCGAGGTACTGGTGCACCACGCTCACCGAGACCGCGCCCTGTCCCACGGCGGAGGCCACGCGGCGTATCACGTCGTGCCTCACGTCACCTGCCGCGAAGATGCCGGGCACGCTGGTCTCATGGACGAACGGGTCGCGCCGCGGCGTCCACCCCCGCGGCCGGCGGCCGTCGCGGACGAGATCTTGCCCGGTGAGGACGAAGCCGTGGTCGTCGAGCTCGACGAGGTCGCGGACCACCGTCGACCCGGGCGAGGCACCGATGAAGACGAACAGCGCATCGGCAGCCATCGGCTCCTCCGTCCCGGAGACGATGTCGCGGACTGTGATCGACGTCAGCCGCTCGTCACCCGTCAGGCCCGTCACCTGCGCGAGCGGTCGGACCGTGATGTTCGGCGCCTGCTCGATCTGGTCGACGAGGTACCGCGACATGCTGGTCGCGAGCGACTTGCCGCGTACGAGGAGGACGACCTCGTCGGCATACCGCGAGAGGAACATCGCGCCCTGACCAGCTGAGTTCGCCCCGCCGACGACCACGATCCGGCAACCGCTGTAGCTGACCGCCTCCGATGTGGCTGCTCCGTAGTACACGGACGCCCCGAGCAGCCGTTCCTCGCCGGGGATGCCGAGCGTGCGCGCCTCCACTCCGGTCGCGAGGACGAGCGCCCGGGCGCGTAGCTCGGTGCCGTCATCGAGGACGACGATCTTGTACGAGTCCTCGACCCGGATGCTCGTGACCTCCTGGGGCCCCAGGATCTCCGCGCCCAGCCGCCTCGCCTGTGTCACCGCCCGCCGGGCGAGATCAGCGCCGCTGATGCCGTTCGGGAACCCCAGGTAGTTCTCGATCCGCGAGCTCGTCCCGGCCTGCCCTCCCGGCACCTCGCGCTCGACCACCGCCGTGCGCAGACCTTCGGAGGCGCCGTACACAGCCGCGGCGAGGCCCGCTGGACCTGCACCGATCACGATGAGGTCGTAGAAGGGCGCCTGGGCCGGTGCGCGCAGACCGATGTGCGCGGCGAGCTCATGCAGGTCGGGGCTCATCAGCACAGCGCCGTCCGGCAGGAAGACCAGCGGGAGGCGGCGCTTCCCGTCGGAGGTCGCCTCGACCAGGGCCAGGGCGGCGGCGTCCTTCTCGATATCGAGCCATTGGTAGGGGATCTGGCTGCGGGCCAAGAAGTCCTTCACGGCATGGGTGGCGGGCGACCACCGCGTTCCGGCGACCCGGATGCCCACGTCCGTCGGAGGGTGATTCGCCCGCCAGTCGTCGAGCAGGTCGTCGAGCACGGGGTAGAGACGTTCCTCGGGCGGGTTCCACGGTTTCAGGAGGTAGTAGTCGAGATCGATCGCGTTGATGCTGGTGATCGCCGCGTCCGTGTCGGCGTACGCGGTCAGCAGCACCGTCTTCGAGTCAGGGGAGAGCGACAGCGCGTCGGAGAGGAACTCGACACCTGTCATGCCCGGCATCCGCTGGTCGACGAGAAGCAGGGCAACGGGTGTGCCGCGCCGGGTGAACTCGCCCACCGCGTCGAGCGCCTCGCGGCCCGACGCCGCCTTCACGACGCGATAGTCATCCCGATACCTCGCTTGCAGGTCACGGGCGATCGCGTTGAGCACCTCTGGTTCGTCGTCGACGGTCAGAATGACGGGGTTGACCATGGGTCAGTCCTGCCGGTGCTCGTCGGTCGGGACGACGTCCAGAGGCAGCCGGACGGTGAAGCGAGTCCGACCGGGTGCCGACTCGACGGCGAGCTCGCCGTGGTGTCTGTTCACCACGATGTTCCTGGAGATCGCAAGCCCCAGCCCGGTCCCCTCACCGGGTGGCTTGGTCGTGAAGAACATGTCGAACAGCCTGGCGAGGTTCTCGGCCGGGATGCCCGGCCCGTCATCCTCGACCTCGACCTCGACTCTGTCACCCGCACGCCTCGCACGGATGCTCAGGGTGCCCTGACCGTCCATCGCATCGACGGCGTTGTCGATGAGGTTGGTCCATACCTGGTTGAGCTCACTCGCATAGGCCTGGATCGTGGGCAGGTCGTCGGCGTACTCGCGAACCACGGTGACCCCGCCCTTGAGCTTGCTGTTCAACATGATGAGCGTGTCTTCGAGGCCGCGACGTAGATCGACCTCCTGGACCGGGGACTGGTCCAGGTACGTGTAGCTCTTCAGCGCCTTCACGAGGTCGGCGATCCGGGTGGTGCCGACCGTGACCTCCGACAGCAGGCTGGAGATCAGGAACCTCAGGCCGAGCCACTCCACCGCGACGGCGAGCTGGTCGTCGTCGAACGCCGCCGCCAGGCCCTCGAGGCCTTCCGTCGTGTAGTCGAGGCTCACCAGCGCGGGCGCGAGCTCTCCCGTCGAGGCGACCCTGTGGTCGCCCAGCCAGTCCTCGACCTCGGCCTCGCGATCGCTGCGGGTCACCGCGTCGAGAACCACCGCCTCGCGTGCCCGCCGCTCGGCGAGGAGGCCGAGGTCGTGCAGCCTGTCGAGCTGCGGCTCGTCGAGCCCGAGCCGCCCCAGGCCCAGCTGCGCGTCCAGCAGCTTCGCGAACACCGCGAGTGCCTGCGAGGCGCTGCGCTGGGCCGCCGAAGCGGGGTTGTTCAGCTCGTGCGCCATGCCCGCGCTGAGCTTGCCGAGCGACGCCATCTTCTCCTGCAGGATGAGCTGCTCCTGCATCTGGCTGATCTGCTCGAGGGTGGCCTCGAGGGCCGCGTTCTTGAGGCCCAGCTCCTCTCCCTTCTCTCGCAGCACCTGCTCGCTGCGGCGCAGCGCCTCCTCGGCAGCCTTCCGCTCGCTGATGTCGCGGATGATGCCGGTGTAGTAGCGATCCTCGCCGAGGAACCAGGTAGCGAGCGACAGCTCGACGGGGAACTCGCCCCCGTCGCGGCGCAAGGCCGCGACCTCGAAGGTCGACCCGATCGCATGCGTCGGCCCTCCGGCGCTCACCCGCTCGATGCCGGCTCGGTGCAGGTCGCGGAAACGCTCGGGGATGATCAGCTCCAGCCGCCGTCCCATCGCCTCCTGCTCGGTGTGCCCGAACAGCGCCGTCGCGGCGCTGTTCCAGCTGCGGATGCGGCCCTGGTCGTCCGCGTAGATGATCGCGTCGATCGCCGACTCCATGGCCGAACGCAACTTCCCCTCGGACTCCCGCTGGGCCATCCGGGCCTTCGACACCGACACCTGCCGCGCGATGCGTGCCAGGACCTCGCGGTCGTCCAGGGGCGTCGAGATGACGTCGTCACCCGCCTCCAGGCTGCGGACGCGAAGATCGACGTCGACAGCAGGTGCCATGAAGATGACGGGCAGATCGTGCGCGAACGCCGCGTCGCGCAGGTCTGCGACGAGGCCGAACGGTTCGACGGCGCCCAGCTCGGTGTCGACGACCATGAGGTCGGGCGCGTCGGCGAGGGCAGCTGTCGCGCGAGCGACGTCGCCCGGTGCGGTCACGATCGCGTAGCCATGCTCGACGAGGATCGTCAACAGCTGGCCGGCGGCTCCGGCCTCGTCATCGGAGACCACGAGGATCACGCCACGATCCCGCACGTCCACCTCCTCGGCCGAAGCGCGACGGGACGCCTCGGCTCAGGGTAGCGGCGAGCCGCTCAGGGCGGCCAGGGCCGATTTCGCGGGGTCAGGACCGGCCCGCAGCACGCCGCCTTGGTCCGGCTGCCGGGCGTCAGAGCCAGCCGCGCTCACGGGCCAGCCTGGCCGCGGCGGTGCGGTTCGGAGCGCCCATCTTGCGCATGGCCTCGGAGAGGTAGTTGCGCACGGTTCCCTCGGAGAGGTGCAGACTGGCCGAGATGGCGGCGTTGCCCAGTCCGTCCCCGGCCAGGCGCAGCACCTGGCGCTCCCGCTCGGTGAGCGGATCGGAGTCACTCCATGCGTCAGCCGCGAGGGCGGGATCGACCGCCCGCCCGCCGCCATGGACAGTGCGGATGGCGTCGGCCAGGGTCGACGAAGGGGCGTCCTTGAGCAGGTAGCCGCCCACGCCGGCGTCCAGGGCGCGACGCAGGTAGCCGGCGCGTGCGAACGTCGTGAGGACGACGACCCTGGTCGGCAGGCCTCGGCGCCGGATCTCGGCTGCCACCTCCAGGCCGGTGCGACCGGGCATCTCGATGTCGGTGACGAGGACGTCCGGGCGCAGCGAGTCGACGAGCCGCAGCGCCTCGTCGCCGTCGACGGCAGCGCCCACCACGTCGAGGTCCGGCTCGAGACCGAGCAGCGTGCCGAGCGCGCCGAGGACCATGCGCTGGTCCTCGGCGAGCAGGACCGAGATGCTCACGGCTCGGCTGCGGCGGTCGGCGCCGCCAGGTCGGTGGTCGCACGGGGCAGCCGCACCAGGACGCGGGTGCCGGGTCTGTCGCTGCCGGCCGGGCCCGTCTGCAGGTCGACCTGGCCACCGAGGGCCGTGATCCGTTCCCGCATGCCCGACAGGCCTGCCCCGTTGCGTCCCGTCGCGCCACGCCCGTCATCGGTGACCTCGAGCTCGACGTCGTCGACGGTCGCACGGGCACGGATGCTGGTCCGGCGGGCGTCGGCGTGCCGCAGCACGTTGGTGACTGCCTCCCGCAGCGCCAGCGAGAGAGCGGCTTCGTGCTCGGCCGGAAGCACCGGTAGGTCGACGGTGGCGTCGCTGTCGACTCCCGCAGCCGCCAGCGCCCGCTGCGAGTTGACCAGCTCGGCGCCGAGTCCCTTCGCCCGGTACCCGGCAACGGCGGTGCGTACCTCCCCGAGCGCGGTGCGGGCCGTCTGCTCCACCTCGCGCATCTCTTGAGCGGCCCGGTCGGGGTCGGCCGGCATGACCCGAGAGGCGAGCTCCGCCTTCAGCACGATGACCGACAGGGTGTGGCCGAGCAGGTCGTGCAGGTCACGTGCGATGCGTTCCCGCTCCGCGATCGTGGCCAGCCGCTCGATCTCCTCGTCCGCCCTTCGTAGCCGCGCCTGCGTGCGGGCCCGTTCACCGTCGATGATCCCGGTGGCCCCGATCGCCAGGACGAGCACGACGACCGGGACGACCGCGAGGAGTCGCCAGGGCATGGGAGTCGGGGAGATCAGGAACGTCGCCCCTGCGAGCCCGGCCAGCACGGCGACGGTCGTGACGGCTCGTCTGACCGGGGAGAGGCGTCCGGCGAAGGCCGCGGCGTAGACGATGAAGACGCCCGCCGCGGCATTGACCAGGGTCCCCACCACTGCGAGCCCGGCCATCGCGCCCAGCAGGACCGTCAGGCGTCGCTGGTCGCGCTCGGCGAGGCCGGCCCGGTACAGGGGCACGAAGGCCACGACCGTCGCGACGGTCACCACCCAGGTCACGGCCGTGGTGTCCGGGTCGAGCGCTGGTTGGAAACCCAGCACGCCGAGGTGCACCAGCCACAGGTAGGGCGCGTACCGGATGATTCGCTGGTTCACCGCCACCCTCGTCTCATCCGTAGGTGCGTCCCTCGTCGCGCCGGAATCCCCAGACTGCCACAAGCAGGAAGGCCGCGGTGAAGGCCAGCAGGGCACCGGCGTGCGCGACCGGGGATCCGCCCTCGGAGGCTCCGATGGTGCCCAGAGCGAGCTGGACGAAGTGGTACGGCGGCAGGAACGGCGCCACCGACTGCACCAGCGGCGGAAGCTGACCGATCGGGATCCACAGCCCGGACGCGAACGCCATCGGCAGCCACGCGAGGTTGAGCACCGCGGGCGCCGAGTTCGGGCCGACCAAGTAGCCGAACCCCAGGCCCATGGCCGAGAACGGCAGCGCACCGGCCACCAGCGCCAACCCCACGGCCGCCCACTGACCCGGGCCGAGGCGGACGTCGCCGAGGAGTGCCCCGAGGGCGAACAGGCCCACCACGATGATCGTGGCGAAGGCCAGGCTCATCAGCACCTTGGCGACGAAGTAGGCCAGCGGCGGCATGGGCGCCACCCTCTTGAGCCTCATCCAGCCCTGCCCACGCTCGACGGCCACGGACACGCCGAACCCGAACAGCGCCGCCCCGATGACGCCGAAGGCCCCGTAGGTGACCAGCAGGTAGGTGGTGGCGCCGACCCCACCGGTCCGGCCTCCTCCGCCGGACTGCTCGCCAGCGAAGGCGATCCCGAAGATCACGTAGAACATCAGTGGGAGGGCGATCGTGCTGGCAGCGAAGATCGGGATCCGCACCAGCTTCAGGAACTCCTGTCGTGCCTCCGTGCGGTACACACGCAGCGCACGGCGGCCAGCGCTCCGTGGGGCTGCCGCTCCGCCCCGCTGGGTCGGTGTCGTCGTGATGCTCATGCTGCCTCCTCCGTCCGGGTGGTCAGGGTCAGGAATGCGTCCTCGAGGGTGGGCTCGGTGACCGTCAGCCCGGTGACCGACCGATCCCGTGCCAGCAGCTCACGCACCACCGGCTCCGCCTCGCTCACCAGCAGCTCCAGCCTGGAAGCGTGGCGCACCGCGTGGTGGACGCCGGCCCAGCGCGAGGCCTCCGCGGCCGTGATCGTCGACTCGGCGCTGATCCGCCGGCCGGACACCAGCGACTTCACGTGCGACGGGCTGCCGTCGACGACCATCCGGCCCTGGTTCAGCACCACGATCCGGTCGGCCAGGGCGTCGGCCTCCTCCAGGTAGTGCGTGGTCAGCACGACGCCACGGCCGGACTCGGCCAGGTCACGCAGGGTCGCCCACAGCGTGCGCCGCACCTCGGCGTCCAGCCCGGTGGTCGGCTCGTCGACGAACACCAGCTCCGGATCGCCGCACAGCGCGATGCCGAACAGGACCCGGCGCTGCTGACCCCCGGACAGGGTCCCGAACAGTCGGTGCTCCAGCCCGCCCAAGCCGGCCGCTTCCACCACCGACGCGAAGGGCAGCGGCGCCGGGTAGTAGCCGCGGAACGCGGTCAGCAGCTCCGCCACACGCAGGGTGTCGGGAACCCCGGACGACTGCAGCATCACGCCGATCCGCTGCCGCACTGCCAGCTCCCGCGGGTCCCTCCCGAACAGTCGCGCTGTGCCGCTGGTCGGCGCACTCAACCCCGTCAGCATGTTCAGCGCGGTCGTCTTGCCCGCGCCGTTCGGTCCCAGCACCGCCAGCAGCTCCCCTGCCCGCACGGTCAGGTCGACTTCAGCAACGGCGTGCACCGCCGCTGAGCCGGTCCCGAATGTCTTGGAGGCTCCGATGAGCTCGGCCAGGACCATGCCCGGCAACCCTGTGTCAGCAAATCTGTCTGTCATGGCGTCAACACTCCCGCCACACGACGCGCGCGACGTAGTGCCGCCCATCACCAGATCCTGATGACAAACGTCAGACGTGCCGGAGCGTGGTCCCCCCGACTGCCGAGCACTGGTTCACACGTTGAAGCGGAACTCCACCACGTCGCCGTCCTGCATGACGTAGTCCTTGCCCTCCATCCGGACCCGGCCGGCCTCCTTGGCCTTCTGCATCGAGCCCGCGGCGACCAGGTCGTCGAAGGAGACGATCTCGGCCTTGATGAAGCCCTTCTGGAAGTCCGTGTGGATGACGCCGGCCGCCTCGGGGGCGGTGGCTCCCTTGCGGACGGTCCAGGCGCGCGACTCCTTGGGGCCGGCGGTGAGGTAGGTCTGCAGCCCGAGGGTGTCGAAGCCGACCCGGGCGAGCTGGTCGAGGCCGGGCTCGTCGACGCCCATCTCGGCCAGCATCTCGCGGGCCTCGTCGTCGTCGTCCAGCTCCACCAGCTCCGCCTCGAACTTGGCGTCGAGGAAGATCGCCTCGGCCGGCGCGACGAGGTCGCGCATCTTCTGCTTGAGGTCCTCGTCGGCGAGCTCGTCGGCGTCGCAGTTGAAGACGTAGAGGTAGGGCTTGGCCGTGAGCAGCATCAGCTCCCGCAGCGCGGCGCGGTCGATCGAGGTCGCGATGATCGGGGTACCGGCCTCGAGCGCCGCGAGCGCCTCCTTCGTGGCCGCGACGACAGGACCGAGCTCCTTCTTGCCCTTGGCCTCCTTCTCCAGCCGGGGGATCGCCTTCTCGACCGTCTGCAGGTCGGCGAGGATCAGCTCGGTCTGGATCGTGGAGATGTCGCTGGCGGGGTCGACCTTGCCATCGACGTGGGTGACGTCCTCGTCCCGGAACACCCGGGTGACCTGGCAGATCGCGGCCGACTCACGGATGTGGGACAGGAACTTGTTGCCGAGCCCCTCCCCCTCGCTCGCACCACGGACGATGCCCGCGATGTCCACGAACTCCACCGTGGCGGGCAGCACCCGGGCGGACCCGAACAGCTCCGCGAGCCGTGGGAGTCGCTCGTCTGGAACGCCGACGACGCCGACGTTCGGCTCGATCGTGGCGAACGGGTAGTTCGCCGCGAGCACGTCGTTCTTGGTCAGGGCGTTGAAGAGGGTGGACTTCCCCGCATTGGGGAGTCCGACGATGCCGATGGTGAGGGCCACGGGCGGCGAGTCTAGGTGCGCCGGCCGTGGCCCTCCCAATCAGTGGAGCCCCATCAGGGCAGCGATCAGGACCCGTAGAGGGCCCGGACGCCGGCGCGGTCCTGGTCGGTCATGCTGAGGTCGTCCGAGGAGCCGTTGCACTGCGGGTAGTGCATGATCGACGCCGAGTCGTACGGCGTCAGCGCCCGCCAGTTGTTGTCCTCGAAGCAGGTGCCCGACTCGGGACGGGTGTGCTCGTGCCGGAAGCCGAGCGTGTGGCCGAGCTCGTGCGCCACGATGTTGGACGGCGTCCAGGAGCCGGCGGTCCAGATCGAGTTGTCGACGAGGACGTTGCGCGAGCGCTTCGGGCTGCTGGGGAAGAACGCGCGAGCGATGTAGGAGTTGGTGTTCACCGGCTCCACCGAGAACAGCACGCTCTTGTTGCGGGTGTTGCAGCTCGCGTCCTGCGCGGGCACGTAGACGAAGTTGACCTTCGAGGAGGCCGCCTCCCACTGGCCGGCGCCGCTGGCCATCGCCGTGACCATCCGGGAGTAGTCGCTGCCGAACTTGGTGCTCACGCAGTAGGTGAGGTTGAGCGCCTGCGAGGCGCTCCACTTGTCGTCCTGGCCGTTGACCCGGTTGACGATCAGGCCGTCCTCGAGCTGCTTGCCGGTGTGCCTGTCGCTCACCATGTCGTCGTAGAACTGGCGCAGCTTGCCGTCGGTCGAGACGGGCTCGTCGCCGTTCACGATGTACTGGGCGTCCGTGTCGACGAACGTCGAGGTGCGGAACTGCTGGTAGGTCGGGACGTCGCCGTACTGCGTGACCGCGGTCGCGGGCAGCATCGACAGCGTCAGCGCACCCGCCGCGACGGTGATCGCGGAGAGGGTGCGGAGCTTGCGTGAGGTCATCGGCCATCCTTCGTCGGGGGTACAGGTTGCTTCGCAGTGAAACCCGCTATCCGGACGCAGGGCCAGGGTTCGGTTCGTTCACAAATGTGCGGTGCAGAGAAATGAGGCAACGCCGGGAAGCCGGACTCGCCCTCGCCTGCGCCGGTCCCCCGACGTCGTGTGTCACCCTCGGCCGATGAGGGGGAACGGGGGTCGGGTCACCGCAGTGTGGGCGCGGTGGCGCTCGGCCGACCCGATCCCGGCCGCCTTCGTGGCGCTGTCCCTCGTGGTCTGGGGCGCCCGCGGGCTGCAGGCGCCGCTCGCCCGCGACGCCGCCCTCTACCTGTACGCCGGCCAGCAGGTCGCCGCCGGCGAGCCGCCCTACGTCGCCGTCCTGAACCGGTCCGGCCCGCTCTCGCACCTGCTCCCCGGCGTCGGGGTCGGGCTGGGACGCGTCCTCGACGTCGGTGACGTCGTCGGCGTCAAGGTGCTGTACCTCGTGCTGCTCGCCGTGGCGCCCGCGCTGGTCTACCTGCTTGGCCGGGACATCTTCGGGTCCCGGCTCGCCGGGGCCGCCGCGGCCGCGACGCTGCTGAGCATCCACGTGCTGGCGCGCGGTGCCACGTCCGGGCCGGAGGCCAAGCTGCCGATGATGCTCGGGCTCGTGGTCACGCTGCTGCTGCTGGTCCGGCGCCGCTGGCTGTGGGCAGGGGTCGCGACCGCGCTGGCGACGCTGACCTGGCAGCCGGTCCTGTTCACCCTGGTCCCCGCGGCGGCAGCGCTGGCGCTGCTCCAGCCTGGGGGCCTGCTGGCGAGGGTGCGCCCGCTGGCCTGGTTCGCCGCCGGTGGGGTGGCCACCCTCGGGCTCACGGTGGCCGGCTTCTGGGCCGCCGGCGCCGTGGACGCCTTCGTCGAGGGGTTCTGGACGGTCAACGCGACCCACACGGAGCAGACGGGCGCGTTCGACAAGCCCGACCTGGTGCTCGACGCCCTCCAGGGCGGGCTGGGCTGGACCGTCGTACCGGTCCTGCTCGGGACCGTCCTGTCCCTCGGCCTGGGTGTGGCCGCGTTCTGGACCCGGCGCCGCGAGCCACGGCGTGCGACGCACGTCGCGATGCTGGCCGTGGCGACGGCCTCGACCGTCACCTGGTGCGGCATCGCGTTCAACCGGGCACCCGACGGACTGCCGCTCTACCCGCTGGCGGCGCTCGGCATCGGTGGCGGCGTCGGCGCCCTGGCCCACCTGGTCCGCCGGGCCGGATCGGACGTCCCACGACGGCTCCTGGTCGGGGCGGTCGCCGGCTGGGTCGCCGTCTGCACCGTGGCGACATTCCAGCTCGGGGTCAGCGAACGGTCCGACGCGATCGACGGCCAGCGGTCGCTCGCCGACGGGGTCTTCAGCCACCTGCCGGCCGACGCCACCGTCTTCAGCTTCGAGGCGCCGCAGCCGCTCGTGCTGGCACACAAGAGGAGCGTCAGCCGGTTCCTCCTGTTCGACCACGGGATGCTCGACTACGTCGACGACCGCTGGCCCTACGGCGTCCTCGGGTACGTCGACTGGCTGATCGAGCAGCGGCCCGACGTGCTGTTCGTCCACGTCCGCAACCCGCACGGCTTCCTGCAGCCCCTGATGAGTACCTACGTCAAGGTCAGCGGCGCACCGCGGCGGGGCAGGAGCCCCGAGTGGCGCACCTACGTCCGCGACGACCTCGATCCGGCGGTGGTGGCCGCGATCAAGGCAGACCTGATCGCCTCACGGCTGGCCATGCCAGACCGTGACGAGACACCTGACTAGGGTCGTCCCGTGCGGCTCGCCACCTGGAACGTCAACTCACTCCGCTCCCGCATCGACCGGGTCGAGGCGTTCCTCCAGCGCCACGACGTCGACGTGCTCGCCCTGCAGGAGACCAAGGCCCGCGAGGACCAGCTGCCCCTGATGGGGCTCCAGGCCATGGGCTATGACGTCGCGTCGGCCGGCTACAACCAGTGGAACGGCGTCGCGGTCGTCAGCCGGGTGGGCCTCGACGACGTCCAGGTCGGCTTCCCACGCATGCCCGGGTGGGGCGACCCGGCCGAGGCCGAGGCCCGCGCGATCGGCGCCACGTGCGGCGGCGTGCGGGTGTGGTCGCTCTACGTCCCGAACGGCCGCAAGCCCGACGACCCGCACTACGTCTACAAGCTCGACTGGCTGGCCCGGCTGCGCGACGCCGCCCGCGAGTGGACCGGTGTGCCCACCGCCCTCGTCGGCGACTGGAACATCGCACCGCAGGACGAGGACGTCTTCGACATGGCGGCGTTCGCCAAGGACACCCACGTCACCCCACCCGAGCGGGCGGCGTTCGCCGGTTTCCTGGAGGACGGCTACGCCGACGTCGTCCGTCCGCACGCACCGGGACCCGACGTCTACACCTACTGGGACTACTACCGGCAGCGGTTCGAGCGCAACCGCGGCATGCGGATCGACTTCGTGCTGGGCTCACCCGGCTTCGCCGAACGCGTCACCGGGGCGTTCATCGATCGCGACGAACGAGCGGGGGCGGGTGCTTCCGACCACGCCCCCGTCGTCGTCGACCTCGAGGACCGCTGACCGTCAGGGCAGCGGCGCGAAGGCGATGACCCTGCCGCGGCTCGCCGTTGAAGAACTGGCTGTCGCTGCCGACCCACAGACCCTCGGCGGTGGCGACCAGGCTGCGGCCGCCGATCTGAGGCCCGCTTCTCGGGCGCCCAGGGCAGGGCGCGCCCGGTCGTCGGGTGGATCGCGCCGATGCCGAGCCGCCGGACGGCGTCACCCCGAGGCATGCTGGCGAATCCGAACTCGGTTGTCGAGCCACTGGAAATGGCCCTGGGTGTAGACGGCCGAACCGGTGTCGGAGACCGCCCAGACGCTGTCGCCGCCGGTGTAGTTGATCCACTGCGGCGCGTCGTCGTTGTCCATCGCGAACCGGCCGACCCCGTCGCAGACCGTGTCGAACAGGTCGCCCGGACGCGGGATCTGCCCGGTTGCCGCCACCGAGAAGTGATCGCCGGACGGGCGAGAAGTCGATCCCCTGCAGGTAGGCGATCCGGCGCGGGTGGGTCGAGCTGCACGCGGCTCGCGAATCGGGGTAGTACCACGGGTCGAGCGTCGCCGGCGCGCCGCTGAGGTTGGCCACGAAGAAGCCGGCTGCGGGGCTCACCCGCGACCTGCCGGAAGTTGCCGGTCGCGGCCAGCCGGGTGCCCGGCCGGGTTGACCGACATGCCGAGGATGGTCACCGCAGCCCCAGGAGTTGGGGAGCTGGTCGGTGATGGCGAGGTTGAAGGTGTCGGTGTTGGCGCCGGTCGTGAGGTTCAGTGCCGCCACCTTCTGCGGGAAGCTGCCGCCGGCGTACAGCCGGCCGTTGGCGACGACAAGCACGTTGACCCGGCCTCGCACCGCCGAGGTGAAGCCCGGGTCGACCTGAGCCGGTCGTGGCGTTGATGCGCGCGATGCTGCGCTCGGTGACGCCACCGATCGAGGTGAACTGCCCGCCGACGTAGATCCAGCCACCGCTCGCCGCCGCCGCCCAGATCCGGTTGTTGGCGTTGACCGAGTCCATCAAGACCCCGTCGTCGGCGTCGAAGAGCACGAGGTTGTTGCGCGGGATACGTCGTCCCGCCCTGCGTGAGCGACGTGAAGCGGCCGCCGGCGGCGACGGTGTTGCCGGAGACGGCGATCGCGTCGACGATCGGCTTCGGCCTGCCCGCCGACCTCGACCAGCGCCGGCGTGTAGTTGCCGGGTTGTCGGACGACCACCGTCCCGTGCGGCGTGTCCGCGGACGCCGGCGTCAAGCGCGGTCCCCGCCGCGGCGGCCAGGGCCAAGGCGCCGACGAGAGGTGCGCGCAGACTCCGCGCAAAGCGGCGTGATTAAGGACATGTCGTTTCCCCCTGTTGCATGACGACACGTGAAGTGAGTGCGCAGCCCGTCGGCAGACCGGCGCGGACCCTGTTCCCTGTATAGGCCCGGCGGACCCACCGGCAAGGCGAACCGGGGCCAGGAAGTTCGCCAGAAATGGACGAAGCGTGGCCGTGCTGTGTGTCAGACTCTTTCCGTCAGGGCAACGGCGCGAAGGCGATCCCGCGTCGCGGCTCGCCACCGAAGCTGAGGCTGTCGCTGCCGACCCACAGCCCGGCACTCGTCGCCACCAGGGCGCGGCCGCCGATCGGCGCCCGCTTGGCCGGAGCCCACGGCAGCGCGAGCCCGGTGGTCGGGTTGATCGCGCCGATGCCGAGCCGTCGGACGGCGTCGCCGCAGGGCCTGGCTCGCGAACCCGCACCGGTTGTCCAGCCACTGGAAGTGACCCTGGGTGTAGACCGCCCGGCCGGTGTCGGACACCGCCCAGACGCTGTCGCCGCCGGTGTAGTTGATCCACTGCGGCGCGTTGTCGTTGGCCATCGAGAACCGACCGACCGCGTCGCACACCGTCTCGTCCAGGTCGCCCGACCGCGAGATCTGGCCGGTGGCCGCCACCGAGAAGTGGCTGCCCGTGGGCGAGAAGTCGACGCCCTGCAGGTAGGCGATCCGGCGCGGGTGGGTCGAGCTGCACGGGCTTGCGAACCGGTCGTAGTACCACGGGTCGAGCGTCGCCTGGGCGCCGGAGACGTTGGCGACGAACAGCCGGCTGCGGGCCTGCCCCGCCACCTGCCGGAAGTTGCCGGTGGCCACCAGTCGGGTGCCCTGCGGGTTGACGGCCATGCCGAGGATCGTGACGCTGCCCCAGGAGTTGGGGAGCTGGTCGGTGATGTTGAGGTTGAAGTGCCCGGTGTTGGCGCCGGTCTCGAGGTTGAGCGCCACGAGCTTCGCGCCGAAGCTGCCGCCGGCGTAGAGCCGGCCGTTCGCGACGACCAGCACGTTGACGCGGCCGCTGACGGCGGACGTGAAGCCCGGGTCGACCTGTCCGGTCGACGCGTTGATCCGCGCGATGCTGCGCTTGTTGGTGCCACCGATCGCGGTGAACTGACCGCCGACGTAGATCCAGCCACCGCTGGCGGCAGCCGCCCACACCCGGTTGTTCGGGTTGAGCGCCTGCGCCCTGACCTGACCGTCGTCGGCGTCGAACAGCACCAGGTTGTTGCGGGCGTACGTCGTGCCGCCCTGGGTCAGCCGCGTGAAGCGACCGCCCGCGGCGACGGTGTTGCCGGAGACCGCGATGGCGTCGACGATCGGCTTCGGCTGACCACCGACCTCGACCAGCGCCGGCGTGTAGTTCGCCGGGTTGGCCGACACCACGGTCGGCTGGGCGATGTCCGCCGACGCCGGAGCCAGTCCGGCTGCCGCAGCGGCGACCGCCACCAAGGTGGCCCCGAGAAGTGGTGCGCGCAGGCTGCTGCGGCGCGAGAAAAAGGACATGTCGTTCCCCCTGATAGACATGACGACCCCCGGCCACCCGATTGCTGCCGGACCGGTACCCCCTATATATGCGGCGAACGCGACCAGCGGCAAGACCACCGCGCGCAAAACCGTGAGAAATGGGCGGCTTGTGACCTTCGCGTGACCGGGCCGGTGCGGTCCGGCCCCTCGACGACGGTGACATAGGCTGCTCGCTCGTGCGCCGACTCGACCCGTGGGGACCCTTCTTCGCCCTCGCCGGGACCGTCGTCTTCCTGCTCCACGGCTTCGGGGGCACGCTGACCCGTGACCTCGCGCTCTACGCCTACAGCGGCCAGCAGTTCGCCGAGGGCGAGCCGCCGTACGTCAGCGTCCTGAACCGGGCAGGCCCGCTGGCGCACATCGTGCCCGGGATCGGCGCCGCGATCGCCCGCGTGGTCGGCACCGACGACCTGCTGACCCAGCGAGCACTGATGATGGCGCTCTCGGTGGCGGCGGTGTGGCTGATGTACGTCGTGGGGCGCGACGCGTTCGAGTCGCGGCTCGCCGGCGCGGCGACCGCGACCACCCTGCTGCTGCTGCAGGGCTTCGTCATCTACGCGACCGGCGGTCCGCGGGAGAAGACCACGATGATGCTCTTCGTCGTCCTCACGATGCTGGCGGTCGTCCACCGACGGTGGCTGTGGGCCGGCGCCACGGTCGCGCTGGCGACCCTCACCTGGCAGCCGGTCTTCGTCGCGGGTGCGGTCATGACCCTGGCCGCTGCCCTCGCGCTGCCGCGTCGCGAGATGCTCGGCGCGATGGTCCGGTTCGCCGTCGGCGGCCTGATCCCCACGGCCCTGACCTGCGCCTACTTCGCCGCGGTCGGCGCGTTCCGCGAGTTCCTCGACGGCTTCTACCTCATCAACGCCGAGTACACCCGCCAGTCAGGACTGCTCGAGTTCCTCGGCGACGAGGCGCAGGAGCTCGTCGACGCCTTCGGGTGGTCCCTGTGGGTCCTGCTCGCGGGACTCCTCGCGTCCATGGTGCTCGGAGCACTGCGGCTGCGGGACCTGGACCGGACCCACCGGTCCCAGGTCGCGGTCGTCGCGTTCGGCGTCGCGACGTTCGCCAGCATCCTGTGGTGCTTCCGGGTCTTCAACGGCTGGGCCGACGCCGTCTTCATGTTCCCGATGGCGGCCGCCGGGCTCGGGGGTGCCGTGCTGCTGCTCGCACTCAGGCTGGCCCCTCGCGCCGTGGTCCCGGTGGTGGCGACGTACGCCGTGGTGGGCTTGGTGGCGTCCGGCGTGAACTCCGCCGTCACGGCCCAGGACAACGTCCAGCCGCTGCGCGAGGTCACCGAGGACCTCCTCGCGACCGCCGGCCCCGACGCCGGCGTGCAGTCGATCGGCGCTCCGCAGCCCCTGGTCTTCGGGAGGTCTGCGCAACCCGATCCGGGAGCAGATGTTCATCGACGGCCTCCAGGAGTACCTCGACGAGACCCGCCCCGGCGGGCTGGCGGCGATCGGCGCCCAGATCGCCGAGGACGAGCCGACCTTCGTCACCATGGATCACCCGACCTGGTACGACTGGGCCACCCCCTCGCTCGAGGCGGAGTACGTCGAGCTGGGGCGCACCCAGCTGGTGACCTGGTACGCCCACCGCTCCCTGGGCGCGGAGCGGCTCGCCGAGCTGGAGGAGATCGTCGCGGCCGGGCCGCCGCCGATGTGAGGCCGGCCCCGCGCTGTGACACGATCGCGGCATGACCGAGCCGCTCGACCGGACGAGCTTCACCTACTCGATCGTGATCCCGGTCTTCAACAGCGAGCCGATCGTCGGCGACACCATCGACCGGGTCGTCGAGACCTTCACCGGGGCGGGCTTGCGCTACGAGCTGATCCTCGTCAACGACGGCAGCTCCGACCGCAGCTGGCAGGTGATCTCCGAGCGGGCCGCCCGGCTGCCGCACGTCGTCGCACTGAACCTGATGCGCAACTACGGCCAGCACTACGCGAACCTGGCCGGCCTCACCGAGGCCAGCGGCGACTACGTCATCACGATGGACGACGACCTGCAGAACCCGCCCGACCAGGCGCTGATCCTGATCGACGCCATCATGGCCGGCCACGAGGTCGTCTTCGGGCAGTTCGAGCAGAAGGCGGCCGGAGGCATCCGCCGGCTCGGCAGCAAGCTGATCGGCGTCATGAACAACCGGATCTTCGGCAAGCCCGCCGACCTGGTGGTGTCCAACTTCCGGATCCTGCGCCGCGACGTGGTCGACCGGATCGTCGCCTCCCGCACGACGTACCCCTACATCACGGGCCAGGCGCTGCTCTTCTCCGGCGACCGCGCGAACGTGCTGGTGCGCCACGACCCGCGGCCGATCGGCAAGAGCAACTACAGCCTGGTCCGGATCATGCGGCTGGTCCTGACGATCCTCTTCAGCTACAGCTCGTGGCCGCTGCGCGCCGCCGCCACGCTCGGCTTCGCCATCTCGGGCCTGAGCTTCCTGCTCGGCGGGTTCCTCGTGGTGCGGGGGCTGGTGCGCGACTCCGTCGTGCCCGGCTGGACGTCCACGATGGTGCTGGTCGCCCTGTTCTCGGGCTTCATCATCGCGCTCATCTCGATGATCGGCGAGTACGTCGTGCGGACCCTTCAGACCGTCAGCACGCAGGAGCCGTTCCACGTCGTGCAGCGGGTCGGCCGGTGACGCGTCACCTCCTCGTCGTCGGCGCCCAGCGCTGCGGCACGACCTACCTGCACGACGCGCTGGCCGCGCATCCGGAGGTGGCCATGGCCAGGCCGATGCGTCCCGAGCCGAAGGTGTTCCTGCGACCGGACCCGGTCGACGCTGCGACGTACGTCCAGGAGTTCTTCGGGCACGCGGGCGACGCCGCGGTGCTGGGCGAGAAGAGCACGTCGTACCTCGAGGTGCCCGAGGTCCCCGACCGGGTGGCCGGCACGCTCGGCAGCCCGCAGATCCTGGTCCAGCTGCGCGACCCCGTGGCGCGGGCGGTGTCGAACTGGAGCTTCAGCCGCGACCACGGCGTCGAGCCGAGGTCGCTCGCGGCGGCGCTGCGCGCCGACCTGGCGGGCGAGCAGGAGTGGGACCGCACGGTGTCGTCCGTGTCGCCGTTCGCCTACGTCGCCCGCGGCCGGTACGTCGACGACCTGGCGCGCTGGGTCGGCCGGTTCGACGTTCGCGTGCAGTTCCTCGAGGAGCTGCTGACCGACCCCGGCGTCACCGGCGACCTGTACCGCTGGCTCGGCGTGGACGACTCGTTCCGGCCGCCGCTCGGCGACGACCCGGTCAACGCGTCCAGCACCACGCCCGAGCCGCTGGGCGCGGAGCTCGAGGCCGAGCTGCGCGAGCACTACCGCGACAGCGACGCCGCGCTGGCCGAGCTGCTCGGACGCGCGCTGCCCTGGCACGCCGCCCCCACACCCGTCCGCGAGGAGGACTGAGTGTCCGACATCCCGTTCAACGTCCCCGAGCTGGCCGGCCGGGAGCTGGAGTACGTCGCCGGGTCGATGGCCAGCGGGCACACGTCGTCCGGCGGACCGTTCTCGAAGCGCGCCGGCGCGCTGCTCCAGGAGGTCACCGGGGCCGAGGAGGTGCTGCTCACGACATCGTGCACGGCCGCGCTCGAGCTGAGCGCGATGCTGCTCGACCTCGGCCCGGAGGACACCGTGATCGTGCCGTCGTTCACGTTCACCAGCAGCGCCCTCGCCTTCGCCCGCCAAGGGGCGAGGATCCTCTTCTGCGACATCGAGCCGGACACGCTCGGCATCGACCCCGCCCACCTGGCGACGCTGCTCGACGACAGCGTGCGGGCGGTCGTGGTGGTCCACTACGCCGGCGTGGCGTGCGACATGGCCGGGGTGCGCCTCGCGCTGGCCGGGCGGCCGGACGTGGTCGTCGTCGAGGACGCGGCCCACGGGCTGTTCGGTGGCTACCAGGGCGAGCCGCTCGGCAGCCTCGGCCGGTTCGCCAGCCTGTCCTTCCACGAGACCAAGAACTTCGTGTGCGGCGAGGGCGGCGCGCTCCTCCTCAACGACGGCGAGCACGTCGACCGGGCGCGGGTCCTCTACGACAAGGGCACCGATCGGCAGGCGTTCTTCCTCGGCCAGGTCGACAAGTACTCCTGGCGCGACACCGGGTCGTCGTTCGGCCTGTCGGACACCCTCGCGGCGTACCTCCTCGGGCAGCTCGAGGCGGCGGAGTCGATCCAGTCCCGCCGCCGCGGCGTCTACGAGGGGTACCTCGCCGCGCTGGCCGGCCCGGCCGAGGAGCTCGGCCTCCGGCTACCGGTCGTGCCCGAGGGCTGCGACCCGGCCTACCACTTGTTCCACGTGCTGCTGCCCGATGCGGGGATGCGGCCGCACGTGATGACCTCGATGCGCGAGCAGGGCGTGGCCACCACGTTCCACTACGTGACCCTGCACGACTCCGTCGGCGGTCGACGGTTCGCGGCGCGGCCTACCGACTGCCCGGTGTCGAGCGACGTGAGCGCCCGGTTGGTGCGGCTGCCGTTCTTCAACACGCTGTCGGCGTCCGAGGTGGAGCGGGTCGCCGAGACCCTGGTCAGGGCGGTCCGGAGCGCGTAGCCGAATCGACGCAGATCATCAGGGCCACCGCACCGATCTCGGCATGTCACCATGTCCGGGTGGAGGGCTCTGGACTGGTCGGGGGCGTCCTCGTCGCCGGCCTCGTGACCTTCCTGGTCGGCGCCGGCGCGTGGCGGCTGGACTACCAGCGCCCGCTGGAGGAGTCGCTGCCGATCATCCACCGGGACCACCGGCGCTGGACCTGGATCCACGTCTGGATGGTCACCGCGATGCCCGTCACGTTCGCCGGGTTGGCCGGCCTGGCGGTGATCCTGGAGGAGCCCACCGCCAGGGTGCTCGCTGCCATGGCGGCAGCGGTGTACGTGGCCGGTGGGATCTGCTGGTCGGCGTCGCTGGCCTTCCGGCTCACGGTGGTGCCGTGGGCGGCGGAGCGCACCGCCACCGTCGGAGGCGTTCCTGACGGATTCGCCGCCCAGGACCGGTGGGCCGGAGCGCTGTACTGCGTCCACATGCTCACGGCGTACGCCGCGTCCGCCGTGCTCGGGGCGGCCGTGCTCGTCTCGGACGCCCTCCCCCGTGGCTCGGCTGGGCCGGCGTCGCGTGGGGACTCGCCTTCGCCGCCGGCCTGGCGGCGACCCGGTTCGCCGGGCCGTTCAACCCGCCCTTCTGGGCTCATCTCTACACGGCCACCGTCGGCGTGGTCCTGCTTCTCCAGTGAAGGCCCCGAACACCCTGTGGGACACGCGCCCTCGGCTACCCGTGGCCACCTTCGACCGAGCGAAGGGCAGCCAGGTCTGCTCTGTCCTTCGGGCCTCCCACCTCGTCGGTTCTCGGGGAGCCCTTGGTGGCGATCATCATCTCGAGCGTCATCACCCGCACCGACAGGTCGCCGAGGTCACGGCGTACGAAGTCCAAGGGCCCCGACGACAGCACCATCGGCTCGTCCGGAACGGGCACGACCACGCCGCCGTCATCGCCGGGCACGGCAAACGTGAGCTGCAGCTCGAAGTCGTCGCGCGTGTAGTTGGTGCCCACGAGATCCTCGGGCGTTGGCGCGTGCACCCAGCCTGCCGCGCCGAGCGCCTCGTGGATCTGCGGCTCGTCCCGTCGCCACACGAGGACATCGATGTCGTCGTGCGGACGAGTCAGCCGGCCCACCCACAGGTCCACCGCCCAGCCGCCGAAGAACCAGTGCTCGAGGTCTGCCGAGTCCAGCGCGCTCGCAACGCTGCTCACCGCAGCCAGTCCACGTGCGTAGTCCATCGACTGATGGGTCATCGCCTCACCGGTTCCGTCTCTGTCGGAGTCGAACTGATGGCACCCGCCAGCGTCCTCCACACCAGGACGCCGGGCAAGGCCGCATCACCCGGACGCTACGAGCGGGGGCGCTTCTTCTCCGTGTCGTACAGCGGCAGCACGTCGACGGTGGCCGGGACGATCCCGTCGCCGACGGCCACGCCCAGCGACGTTCCCCACGGTCGCCTGCTCGCTCGCGACCACGGCCAGCCCGATCGCGCCGTACCTCGGGCTGTCCGTCGGGCTCGTGAGGACTCCGACCTCCTCGCCGTCCTTGGTGACCGCCGCGCCGAACTCGGGGAGCTCGTCGGCCTCGTAGCGCACGGTGACGAAACGGTTCGGCGGGTCCGCGGCCACGGCGCGCAGCGCGTCCTCGCCGACGAATCCGAGCCCTCGGTCGAGCCGCACCATCCGGTCGAGGTTGAAGTCGAACGGCGTGCGCTCATGTGGCTCGTAGTCGTAGTCGGTCACGATCAGACCGGCCTCGACCCGGGCGACGTCGATCGCCTCGGAGCCGACCGGCGTCACGCCCGCGCCGACGACCGCGTTCCAGAGGGACTCGGCGTCCGCAGGGTCGACCAGGAACAGCTCGAAGCCGAGCTCGCCGCCGTACCCGGTGCGCGACAGGTGCACCTCCACGCCGCCGACGCGCACGGGCCGTGGGACGAACCGGAAGTACTTCAGCGACCCGAGGTCCTCGTCGGTGAGCGCCTGGACGACGTCCCGCGAGCGGGGACCGATCACGCCGAGGTGCGGCATCGACGGTGCGATCCACTCGACCTGCACGTCGAGGCCCTCCAGCAGCTCCCCGAAGTACTGCTCGTGGTCCCGGCCGTTGGTCATCACCCAGCAGTGGTCCTCCTGCGCCGTGTTGAAGACGGTCCCGTCGTCCACCATGAGCCCGTCGGCGTCGAGGAACGCGCCGTACCGCACCTGCCCGACCTCGAGCCCGAGCGCGTCGTTGCTGAACGCCCGCTGGGCTCCCTTCAGCGCGTCGGGTCCGCGGAAGTCCCACTTGTTCAACGGCGAGACGTCCCACACCGCCACGTCGTCGCGGATCGCTGCGTACTCCTTCGCGAGGTCGCCGAACCCCTCGAGCCACATCCACCCGCCGTCCTCACCGTGCGACACCGCCCTGCGCGGCGGTCACCTCGTGGAACGCGGTCCTGATCGCTTCGTTGTCGTTCACTCGGGCCTCCGGGTCGACGGGGACGCATCGTCCCACGCGACTGAACGGCTGTTCAAGATGTGGCGACGTCGACCCGCCACTCGACCAGGAGGAAGCCCAGCCGGGCCGTCGCCTCGCCGACCAGGAACGCCCAGCAGGTGCGCGTGACGTCGTCAGTCGGCAGCGCGAGCATGGTCGGCAGACCCACCAGGGCGAAGCCGACCCGATCGCGACGTGGCGGCCGTCCGGGCGGACTAGCCCCCGTTTCACCGAAGGATGACGAGCTGGCGGTAGCCACGGTGGTGCCGCGTTTCAGGCACGTACGTGGGCCGGCCGTTGTTGATCGTCCAGGCCGCCCGCCGTCCGTCGTAGTCCCGGATGGAGCTGCACGTGTCGCCGTTGCCGTTGCGGCCGTTCCTCACCGCCGGTTGTGGCACGGGCAACGCCCGGAACCGCTTGCCCGTACCGGAGTTGACGAGCATCCAGTCCCGTCGCTGAAGGTTGTCGGCGAGGGACGCCAGCCCCTGCACGACCAGCAGGTCCGTGGCCGCATCGCCATTCGCGCGCCCGCTGCAGAAGCTCGCTCCGGCGCTCAGCGGGAACCGGAAGTCGACCCGTGAGAAGTGCGGCGGGCGACGCCGGTTGAGACGCACCCGCAGCGCATCGTCGGAGACGATCACCAGGTCCCGCCAGCCGTCACGGTTCAGATCGACCAGCCCCGCGTCTCTCGGCCGCCCAACCGGGATCCCCTGGCGTGCCGCCACCTGGCGGAAGGTCACCCGTCCGGCAGGCGTCGTGAGGTTGCGGTAGAGGCGCAGGCTGTCGGAGCACGACAGGAAGTCCTGGCGGCCGTCGCGGTCGAAATCCCCCACGGCTGAACACATGGTGTTCTGTTCGGACGGCAGCCCGCCTGTGTGTCTGTCCAGGAACCGCCCGCCCACATTGACGAAGAGGTGGTCCTTGCTCGGGTGGACAATCGTCTTCGCGTTGCCCACGAACAGGCTGGGTCGCGCATTGCCACGGATGTCCAGGACCGACACGGTTCGGCCTCGGCCCGAGGGGTCCGCGGCATCCCACGCGTCCGCGACGTTCACAAAGCCACCGCCGGCTCGCTGGATCAGCAGCGCGTTCCGCTTGTCCTGGAGGGTGCCCATGTCGGCGCCGCGGACGCAGTACAGGTCTGCCCGCCCGTCCGGAGGTGTGCCGCCCGGCCCAGCGAAGTCGGCTGTCGCGCAGTTGTGCCGATCGGTCGTCGACAGCTCGCGGTCGAAGGTGAACCCCGCACCGTCCTTCCCCAGCCAGATCGTCCACGGCCGAAGGTTGTGAAACGAGAGCAGGACGTCCGGGTTGCCGTCGCCGTTCTTGTCGAAGACGAGGTTGTCGCCCCATGTCTCGGAGAAGGCTCCGAAACCCTGCCGCTCGGGATCGACCCGGAGCGTGATCGAACGCACCCGGGTCCTGGCGGTGCTCCTCGGGAACGTCGCTCCGAGCTCGCGGACCGTCACGACGTCGGCAGCGGACTCCCGCACGTGGGATCCAACGAGCGGGGCCCTCTCCTGGCTTGAGAGGGCAGCGCGCGTCGACAGTCCCGCGCCGAGGCCGGCGACGAGAGCGACGGCCAGGGCAGATGCGAGGGCGGTGTGCGCCATGACCCTCCCCACGGCCGGAAACTTCATGGACCTGAGCACGGATTCGACCCACCCCTGCGGGGTCCATGAGTTCTCGACTGTACGGCGGATGCCCGTCCGTGGCCAGACGGGGGAGCGCCGGCCCGGCCTACAGCCCGGACCGGTCGACCCGCCACTCGACGAGCAGGAACCCCAGCCAGGCCGCGGCCTCGACCACGAGGAACGCCCAGCAGGTGCGGGTGACGTCGTCGCCCGGCAGCGCGACCATGGTCAGCAGGCCCAGTGGCGCGGCCGCCAGCCACACCCGCGCGCTCAGGCCCGGGCGGCCACGCGCCAGCAGCCCCAGGGCGAGGATCAGGTTCGCGAGCGCGAAGACCGACCCGATCGCGACCACCGCCGTGAGTGCCGCGCCGAGTCGCACCCCCTCGCCGAAGACCAGCTCGAGCACCGCGTCGCCCAGCCAGGCGGCGAGCAGCCCGCCCACCAGCGCGGTGAGGAGCGTGGCGGCGGCGAGGGCCTCGCGCAGCCGCCGCAGCGCATCGTGCCGACCGTCTTCCACGAGCCGGGTGAGCCGGCCCGTGAGCGGCGCCACGAGCCCGATCGCGAGGGTGTAGGGCGCCCGGAACAGCGCCAGTGCGGCGAACAGTGCCGTCACCTCCGCGGGCGCGCCTCCCACCGCGGCGAGCAGCACCGGCCCGCCGGTGAGCGTGACCTGGGCGAGCAGCTGGCCGGCCGACGCACCGGAGACGAACGCGAGCGGGCCGCCGTGCTCGCCGCTCCCGGACGTGCGCGGGACGAGCGCCGAGGGCCGCAGCCCGATCGCGGCGTACCCGGCCAGGAGGGCCAGTCCGTAGCTCGCCGGGTGCTCGTTGCCCGCACCCATCAGGGCCGCGGCGACCACGCAGCGCAGCCCGTTCTCGAGCACCAGGCCGACGCCGACGGCGCCGAACCGGTGCCGGCCGCTGAGGATCCCCCGGGCCAGCCCGAGCGCGCCGGAGCAGACCCCGACCGCGGCGACCAGCAGCGGGAACCAGGTGCCGTCCGGCCCGAACAGCCGGTCGCTCGCCAGCCACGCGACGACCCCAGCAGCAGCCGAGACCGCGGTCACCAGCGCTGCGACGCGCGGCAGCCCACGGCGTACGGCGGCCTCACCGGCGGCCGTCGCGGCGGTGCGGGAGATCCAGTGCTGGACCGGGAACGTGAAGGCCGCGGCCGCGAAGCTCCACCAGGCCCAGAGCACCGCCACCGGCGCGGCCGGCTCCGCGCCCAGGGCGCGGGTCACCAGCGCGAAGAAGACGTAGGCGAGGACCCCGCTGACCACCGACCCCGCCGCCAGCAGCCCCGTACCGCGGCGCGCTCCGCCCGGGCGTCGCTGGTCGGTCGCTGCGGGCTCCATCGCGGTCACATCTTGCCGGAGTGCCGCCCGGCGTTGTCAGTGCCCTCGTGCACCATCTGTCACATGGACACGTGGACGACGATCGCGGTGCTCCTCGCCGGGCTGGTGGTCGGCGGGGCGGTGGGGGCTGCCCTGGGCTGGTTCGGCGCCCGCTCCCGCCCCTCGGCCACCGCCGGGCTGGTCGACCAGGCCGAGGTGATGCAGGGCCTCGACCGGCTCAGCGACCAGCTGATCGAGATCGACCGGGGCCGCGCCTCCTGGCAGGGCGAGTTCCGGCGTCACCTGACCGAGCTGCAGCAGGAGACCCGCGGCCTGTCGACGGCGCTGCGCCGGCCCCAGGTCCGGGGTCGCTGGGGCGAGCTCCACCTCCGGCGGGCGGTGGAGCTGGCCGGGCTCGTCGACCGCTGCGACTTCACCGAGCAGCTGCGCGTGGCCGACGGGTCGCTGCGGCCCGACCTCGTCGTCCACCTCGTGGGCGGGCGGCAGGTGGTGGTCGACGCCAAGGTCCCCCTCGACGCCTACCTCGACGCCACCACGACCGACGACCGCGCCCGCCGCGACGACGCGCTGGCCCGCCACGCGCGCCAGCTGCGGCAGCACGTCGACGGCTTGAGCTCCAAGGCCTACTGGCGCGCCCTGCCCGAGACGCCCGAGTTCGTGGTCCTCTTCGTCCCGGCCGAGTCGTGCCTCGCGGTCGCGCTCGACACCGACCGCGACCTGATCGAGTACGCCGCCGAGCGGCAGGTCGTGCTCGCGTCACCGACCACCCTGATCGCGCTGCTGCGCACGGTCGCGCACGGCTGGCGCCACGAGGCGCTGGCCGACCAGGCCCGTGAGATCCATCGGCTCGGCCGCGACCTGCACGACCGGTTGGCGACCCTGTCCGGGCACCTCGACGGCGTCGGCCGGTCGCTCACCGCCGCGGTGGGTCACTACAACAGCGCGGTCGGCAGCCTGGAGTCGCGGGTGCTCGTCTCCGCACGCCGGTTCCGCGACCTCGCGGTCACCGACGCGGAGCTGGAGTCACCGCGGCAGGTCGAGGCCGGGGTCCGCTCGCTCGGCGCGCCGCTCCCCGACGACGACGACACCCTCCTACCGTGGACTCGTGCCCGATAGGTCGGAGCAGGCCGGGCGGACCCTGTGGGAACAGGGTGCCGAGCCCGGTCGGCAGATGGTCGCGCTCGGCGTCGCCGTCGCGCTGACGGCCGTCGTGCTCGACGTCGCGCTCGGCGGCGACCTCGGCCTCCTCTTCGACCTGTGCTTCGTGGCGCTCTGCGTCCTGCTGGCGCTGCGGGTGCGGCCCCGCGACTCGTTCACCGTCGGGGTGCTGCCCCCGCTGCTGATGCTCGGCGTGCTGCTGCTGGTCGAGGTCGGCCGGCCCGAGGTGCTCGGCCACCCGCGCGACGGGTTCGTCCAGTCGGTGGTCACCGGGCTGGCGCACCACAGCGGGGCCCTCGTGACGGGCTACGTGCTGTGCCTGGCGGTGCTGGCGATCCGGCACCGGTACGACGGTCAGGCCACGAACCGCTCGGCGTCCCCGGCCCCCACCCGCACGATCTCCGGGTAGCCCTCCGACCAGTCGACGACGGTCGTCGGCTCGCCGCTCGTCTCGCCGGCCTCCACCACGACGTCGACCTGGTGGTCGAGCTCCTCCTTGATCTCCCAGCCGAGGGTGCGCGCCTCCTCCTCGCCCGGCAGGATCAGGGTGCTCGTCAAGATCGGCTCGCCCAGCTCTTCGAGCAGGGCGTTCACCACGACGTGGTCGGGGATCCGCACGCCGACGGTGCGCTTCTTCGGGTGCATCAGCCGGCGCGGCACCTCGACGGTCCCGGGCAGGATGAACGTGTACGGACCCGGCGTGGCCGCCTTGATCGCCCGGAACGCCGAGTTGTCGATGTGGACGAACTGCCCGAGCTGGGCGAAGTCCTTGCACATCAGCGTGAAGTGATGGCGGTCGTCGAGCTGCCGGATCCGCAGGATCCGGTCGCGGCCGTCGCGGTTGCCGAGCTGGCAGCCGAGGGCATAGCCGGAGTCGGTCGGGTAGGCGATCAGCGCGTCGTCGCGCAGCGCCTCGACGATCTGGGTCACCAGCCGCGGCTGCGGGTTGACCGGATGGACGTCGAGGTAGCGGGCCACCTAGCTGCTCGCCTGCTGGGCGGCGGCCTTCAGGTCGCGGCGGAGCTCCTTGGGCAGTGCGAAGATCAGTGACTCCTCGGCCGAGTGCACCGCCTGGGCGTCGGGGTAGCCGCGCTCCGCGAGGAACGTGAGCACGCCCTGCACGAGCTCCTCGGGCACGCTGGCGCCGCTCGTGACGCTGACGGTGCCGACCCCCTCGAGCCAGGCCTCGTCGATCTCGCTGGCATCGTCGACGCGGTACGCCGAGCGGGCACCCGCCTCGAGGGCGACCTCGACCAGGCGCACCGAGTTCGACGAGTTGCCCGACCCCACCACGATCACCAGGTCGGCCTCCCGGGCGATCTCCTTGATCGCCAGCTGCCGGTTCTGGGTGGCGTAGCAGATGTCGTCGCTCGGCGGGTCGAGCAGGGCGGGGAACCGCTCCCGGATCGCGGCCACGGTCGCCATCGTCTCGTCGACGCTCAGCGTGGTCTGGCTCAGCCAGGCGACCTTCTCGGGGTCGCGGACCTCGATCCCGGCGACGTCGTCGGGGCTCTGCACGAGCTGGATGTGGTCGGGCGCCTCGCCGGCGGTGCCCTCGACCTCCTCGTGGCCCTCGTGGCCGATGAGCAAGATGTCGTAGTCCTCGCCCGCGAACCGCTTCGCCTCGTGGTGCACCTTCGTGACCAGCGGGCAGGTCGCGTCGATCGTCTTGAGCTCGCGCTCGCCTGCCTGCCGGTGCACCTCGGGCGAGACGCCGTGCGCCGAGAACACCACCGTCGCACCGGTCGGCACCTCGTCGAGCTCCTCGACGAAGATCGCGCCGCGCGACTCCAGGTCCGACACCACGTGCTTGTTGTGGACGATCTGCTTGCGGACGTAGACGGGGGCGCCGTACAGGTCGAGTGCCTGCTCCACGGTCACCACGGCCCGGTCGACGCCGGCACAGTAGCCGCGGGGGGCGGCGAGCAGCACGGCCCGCTCGTCCGGGCTGAGCACCCGCGGGAGGGCGAGGTCGGTCGTCATGGTCGCGAGTCTACGGACGGGTCGGCTGATCAGCACGGTCGGCGGCAGGGTCGGCGGCGGGCACTAGGCTCGCCGCCGTGCCCTCCCTGCGTGAGACCACCGCCGAGGCGCCCGCCCCGGTGCGGGCGGTCTCCAACGCGCTGTCCCAGTGGATCGGCCAGCTCGGCACGATCTGGGTCGAGGGCCAGGTGACCCAGTTCACCCGGCGACCCGGGCTCGGCACCGTGTTCCTCACGCTGCGCGACCCGGTCGCCGAGGTCTCCGTGCAGGTCACGTGCGCCCGGACCCTCTTCGACTCCCTCAACCCGCCCCTGGTCGAGGGCGCCAGCATCGTGATCAGGTCGCGGCCGACGTTCTACGCCGGCAACGGCAGCCTGTCACTCGCGGCCTCCGACATCCGGATGGTCGGTCTCGGCGAGCTCCTCGCACGCCTCGAGCGCCGACGCCAGCTGCTGGCCGCCGAGGGCCTCTTCGACCCCGCCCGCAAGCGGCGGCTGCCGTTCCTGCCGGGCTGCGTCGGCCTCGTGACCGCCCCGGGGTCGGCGGCCGAGCGCGACGTGGTCGACAACGCACGGCGCCGGTGGCCGGCGGTCCGGATCGAGACGGCGTACGCCGCCATGCAGGGCCAGCGGTCCGCGCTCGAGGTGATCGAGGCGGTCGAGCGGCTCGACCGCGACCCGGACGTCGACGTGATCGTGGTCGCCCGCGGCGGCGGGTCGGTCGAGGACCTGCTGCCGTTCTCCGACGAGGGTCTGGTCCGGGCCGTCCACGCGGTCCGCACCCCGGTGGTCTCCGCGATCGGGCACGAGCCGGACAGCCCGCTGCTCGACCTGGTCGCCGACGTCCGGGCGTCCACCCCTACCGACGCCGCCAAGCGCGTCGTCCCCGACGTCGCCGAGGAGCTGCAGCTGGTCGACACCGCCCGCGACCGGCTGCGCTCCGGGCTCGCCGGGCTGATCGCCCGGGAGCAGCAGGGCCTCGACGCGCTCCGGTCACGGCCGGTCCTGGCCGACCCTCGCACGCTGGTCGCCGAGCGCGCCTCCGAGGTCTCCGACCTGCGCGACCGCTCGCGACGGTCGCTGCGCCACCTGCTCGACCGGGCGGCCGACAACCTCGACCATCAGCGCGCCCGGGTGCACTCCCTGTCGCCGCTCGCCACGCTCGAGCGCGGGTACGCCGTGCTCCAGGACGCCGCGGGCCAGGTCGTCACGTCCGTGGCGGCGGTGGACGCCGGCACGGCGGTGAGCATCCGGGTCGCCGACGGCCGGGTGCACGCGACCACGACCGGGACCGAGCACGATCCGACCGAGGAGGCAGGACGGCGATGACGACCGAGGAGATCCCCTACGAGCAGGCCCGCGAGGAGCTGATCGAGGTCGTCCGACGGCTCGAGGCCGGCGGGCTGACGCTGGAGGAGTCGCTCGCGCTGTGGGAGCGCGGCGAGCAGCTCGCGACCGTCTGCCAGGCCTGGCTCGACGGGGCCCGCGAGCGCCTCGAGCGGTCGATCTCGCCCGAGGACTAGGAGACCGGGGCGGTCGTGAGCGAGGCCGCGAGGTCCTGCAGCACCGACTCCGAGGCCGAGCCGTAGACCAGCACCGGCACGCCGTCCACCTCTCCGAGGTAGCCGCGGTCGCCGCCGGCGTCCTCGTGGACCTCCCAGGGCTCCCCGTCGATCTCGACGGGGTCGAGCTCGGTGGTGTCCTCGTCCACGTAGGTCTCCAGCAGCGTCGCTGACGACTCCTCCGACTGGTGGAGGCCGGCGAAGCCGTTCGGCGTGAGGAAGCCGATGCCCCACGTGCGGCCGGGCTGGGACTCGACGCTGGTGGCCTTCCAGTCACCGGGGACGGTCGGCGGGTAGGCGACCGTCCAGCCGGACTCCTGGGCGAAGCCGACCGCCTGGAGGTAGTCGACCCGTTCCGGCTCGACCTCGAGCTCGTCGCGGCTCAGCGCGCGGACGCCGACGAACGCACCCACCACGAGCAGCAGCACCACCATCGCGCCGACCATCCCGGACGCCGACCGCTGGTACCTGCCCGGCTGCTCGCTCACGGGGCAAGTCTCACAAACCACCCTGCGGCGTGTGCCTGAGAGTGCGCCCTGGCGCACTCTCAGGCACACGCAGCCCACGGAGAGATAGCCGCATGAGCGGAGATTCTCTGGTGATTTCGCCGCATGTGCGTCACGCTGGGACCGTGAGCACCTACCGAGTTGCGGAGGCGGCCGAGATCCTGGGGGTCAGTGACGACACCGTCCGTCGTTGGGTCGACGGCGGCCGAATCGATGCGGGCACCGACGGTGGCCGCACCGTGCTCGACGGGCCCGACCTCGCCCGGCTCGCCGAGGAGCTCGCCGACCACCCCGACCGGGAGCGCACCCGCGCCAACGCCGTCAGCGCCCGCAACCGGCTCGCCGGCATCGTCACCCGGGTCGTCAAGGACACCGTCATGGCCCAGGTCGACGTCATCTGCGGGCCCTACCGGATGGTGTCGCTCATGAGCGCCGAGGCCGCCGACGAGCTCGGGCTGGAGCCCGGCGCCCGCGCGGTGGTCTCCGTGAAGTCCACCAACGTCGTCATCGAGAGGCCGTGACCGTGGCCGCTGCCCCGCGCCGCGCCGCGCTGAACTCTGCCGCAGGCGTCCTGCTGCTGGCGCCGCTCGCGGCCTGCGGCGGTGCGGACGGCGACCGGCTCACCGTCCTCGCGGCCTCGTCGCTGACGGACGTCTACGAGGACCTCGCCGCGGAGTTCGAGCAGGAGCAGGACGTCGACGTCGAGTTCTCCTTCGGCTCCAGCACCGACCTCGCCGCGCAGGCGGCCGACGGCGCACCCGGTGACGTCCTCGCCACCGCCGACCAGAGCTCCATGCAGCTCGCCGAGGACGCCGGCGTCACCGGCGAGGTCGTCACGTTCGCCACCAACGTGCTGGTGATCGTCACGCCGCCGGGCAACCCGGGCGGGGTCCAGGGCCTCGACGACCTGGCCGACGCGACGTGGGTGCGGTGCGCCGACGAGGTGCCCTGCGGCCGGGTCGCGCTCGGAGTGCTCGAGGCGAACGCGGTCGCTGCCGAGCCGGTCAGCCTGGAGGTAGACGTGCGCGCCACGCTCGACAAGGTGACCTCGGGCGAGGCCGAGGCGGGACTCGTCTACGCCACCGACGCGGTGGCCGCCGGCGGCGACGTCGAGACGATCGCGATCCCGGGTGCCGAGGAGCAGCTGACGTCGTACGCCGCCGCGCCCCTCACCGGTGCCGCCGACGCCGACCTCGCGCGGGCCTGGGTCGACCTGCTCACCTCCGAGGCCGGGCAGCAGGCGCTGACGGACGCCGGCTTCACACTGCCGTGACCCGGTCGCTGCGAGACCCGTTGGGCCGGCCCCCGGCCCTGCTTCTGGTGCCCGCGGCCCTCGCGGTACTGCTGCTGGTGGTGCCGTTGGCCGCGATGGTCGCGGCCACCGACTGGTCGGGCCTGCCCGCACAGCTGCGCACCGAGCCGTTGCGGGAGGCGCTCTGGCTCTCGGTCCTGACGTCGACGGTCGCGGTCGCGTTCTGCCTGGTGCTCGGGTTGCCGCTCGCCTGGGTGCTCGCCCGGCTCGAGTTCCGCGGCCGCACCTTGCTGCGGGCACTCGTCACCGTCCCGCTGGTGCTGCCTCCGGTGGTGGCCGGCATCGCGCTGCAGACCGCCTTCGGGAGGACCGGCGTCCTCGGCGAACCACTGCTCGAGCTCACCGGCTTCGCATTCCCGTTCACGACCTGGGGCGTCGTGCTGGCCCACGTGTTCGTCTCGCTCCCGTTCGTGGTCATCTCGATCGAGGGCGCCTTCCGCTCGGCGGACCCGGAGTTCGACGCCGCCGCGGCGACCCTCGGTGCGACCCGCTGGACGACGTTCCGGCGCGTCACGGTTCCGCTCGCGCTACCCGGCATCGCCGCCGGACTCGTGCTCGGTTGGGCCCGCTCGCTCGGTGAGTTCGGCGCGACGATCACGTTCAACGGCAACTACCCCGGCGTCACGCAGACCATGCCGAACCTGATCTACGTCACGCGGCAGTCCGACCAGGACGCCGCGCTCGCCCTCAGCATGGTGATGCTGATCGTCTCCATCGGGGTGCTGCTCGCCCTGCGGGACCGCTGGCTCGGCACCCCGGGAGCCCGCACGTGAGCGGCCTCGAAGTCGACCTGACGGTGCCGGGCCGGGTGACCGCGGCCTTCACTGCCGAGCCCGGCAGCGTGCTCGCGGTCATCGGACCCAACGGTGCCGGCAAGTCCAGCCTGGTGCGCGCCCTGGCCGGACTGGTGCCGGCCGAGGGCCGGGCGCTGGTCGACGGCACGGACCTGCTCGCGGTGCCGGCGCGGGAGCGTCAGGTCGGCCTGGTGTTCCAGGGCCAGCTGCTGTTCCCCCACCTGAGCGCGCTCGACAACGTGGCCTTCGGGCCACGCTCGCGGGGTGTGTCGCGGGCCGACGCCGACCAGGCCGCACAGGCCTGGCTCGACCGGCTGGGGATCGGCGAGCTGGCGGCGCGCCGGCCGCGCGAGCTCTCCGGCGGGCAGGCCCAGCGGGTCGCGATCGCCCGGGCGCTGGTCACCGACCCGCAGCTGCTGCTGCTCGACGAGCCGTTCACCGGCCTGGACGTCAAGGTCGCGATGGCGCTGCGGATCGAGCTCGGCCGCCACCTCGCGGCGTACGACGGCGTGACGCTGCTGGTCACCCACCACGCCCTCGACGCGCTCACGATCGCCGACCACGTGCTGGTGCTCGACGACGGCGAGGTCGCCCAGCTCGGGACGCCCAGCGAGGTCTCCCAGCGGCCGCGGACCGAGCACGTCGCACGGCTGGTCGGCCTCAACGTGGTGCGCGAGGAGCGCACCCTCACCGCCTTCACCCCCGAGGCGGTCGCGCTGTCCCTCGACGAGCCAGTGGGCTCGCCGAGGCTGCGCTGGCGCGGGGCCGTCGTCGACGTCTCGCCGCACGGCGACGCGGTCCGGGTGCTGGTGGGTGCGAGCCCCGACCTGATCGCCGACGTGACCCCCGCCGCGGCCAGCGAGCTCGGCCTGGTCCCGGGTCGCGAAGTGTGGCTGTCGGTCAAGGAGACGGCCGTCCGGCGCTATGCGATCGACCCGGATCCGCCCGGTACAGTCGCGCCATGACGGACGAGCAGCTCACCTTGAACGCCGGCAAGGTCGACCGGAACCTCGCGATGGAGCTGGTCCGCGTCACGGAGGCTGCGGCCATGGCGGCCGGCCGCTGGGTCGGCCGGGGTGACAAGAACGGCGCCGACGAGGTCGCCGTCAACGCGATGCGCGTGATGATCTCCACCATCGGGATGGACGGCGTCGTCGTGATCGGCGAGGGCGAGAAGGACCAGGCGCCGATGCTCTACAACGGCGAGAAGGTCGGTGACGGCACCGGGCCCGAGTGCGACGTCGCGGTCGACCCGATCGACGGCACGACCCTGACCGCCAAGGGCATGAACAACGCGATCGCGGTGCTCGCGGTCGCCCCGCGCGGCGCCATGTACGACCCCTCCGCCGTCTTCTACATGAAGAAGCTCATCACCGGTCCCGAGGCCGCCGACGTCGTCGACATCCGCGACCCCGTCGGGGAGAACATCCGCCGCGTCGCCAAGGCCAAGGGCTCGGAGCCCGGGGACGTCACCGTGGTGCTGCTCGACCGGCCCCGCCACGGCGACCTGGTCGACGAGATCCGCAAGACCGGAGCGCGGATCAAGTTCATCGTCGACGGCGACGTGGCCGGCGCGATCATGGCCGCCCGCCCCAGCACCGGCATCGACCTGCTGCTCGGCATCGGCGGCACGCCCGAGGGGATCATCGCCGCGTGCGCCATGAAGTGCATGGGCGGCGTCATCCAGGGCCAGCTCTGGCCCCGCGACGACGAGGAGCGGCAGAAAGCCCTCGACGCCGGCCACGACCTCGACCCGGACCACGTGCTCAGCACCGAGCAGCTCGTGTCCGGTGACGACGCGTTCTTCGTGGCCACCGGCATCACCGACGGCGAGCTGATGCGCGGCGTCCGCTACCGCGCCGGCGGCTGCACCACCGACTCCCTCGTGATGCGCGCGCGCAGCGGCACGATCCGGTCGATCACCTCGGAGCACCGGCTGAGCAAGCTACGCACTTTCGCCGCGATCGACTTCGAGCACTGACGACTCGCGGTGGCGCGCCAGCGCCGCCGCCACCTGCTCCACGACCCGCGGGTCCACGGCCATGCCGACGTGCGAGGCTCTGACCTCCACCGCGACGGCGGCCGGGTCGACGCACGCCCGCCAGTCGACGATCCCGTCGCGTCGCGAGTAGATGGACGTGAACGACACCCCGTCCGGCAGCCGTTGCCGGCTCTCCTCGAAGCTCTCCAGGGCGCAGTCGCCAGCGACGCAGTCCTGGGACATCAGGCCGGGGACACCGGCACGGCTCAGCCGGACCAGGACGTCGACGCTCCGGGTGAGGCTCGCGTGGTGCGCCGCCGGCGCCAGCATCGGGCTGCCCATCGTCACGATGCCCGCCACCAGGTCCGGCCTGCGGACCGCGAGCCCGCGCGCCAGCATCCCCCCGAGGCTGTGGCCGACGATCTGCACCCGGGAGCCCCGGCGCAGCACGATGGCCTCCAGCCGTGCCTCGAGCTGGGCTGCGGCCGCGACCGTGCACCCGACGTTCGCGTGGATCGAGGAGCGGTACGTCCGATGACCGCGACGCCGCAGCGCCTGCGCCAAGAACCGCAGCGTCAGGTCGCCGGCGAGGAAGCCGGGCACCAGCACGACCGGTTCCCGGAACGCACCCGCTCGCCCATCGTGCGACGTCGGTGAGCGGCGCCGGTCGCCCGCGGCCCAGACCACGTGCCGGCCGGCCTCCCCGAGGATGCTGCCCTCGCGGAGCACCGCGACCAGCCGGGGGCGCTCGAAGCCCTCCGGGAGCAGGAACGTCCCCAGCGTGGGTGCCACGCCTGCGAGCGTAGGACGAGGTGTGCCGGCACCGAGGCATTTCGACCCGATCCACCGGGCGCCTACGGCGGTGCTGTTCACTTGTCCCATGGCCAGCTCCACCCAGCCCGAAGCCGAGATCACCGTCTCCGACGAGCTGTTCGCGCCGGTCAGTCCCGAGATCGAGCTGTGCTACCAGACCTTCGGTGAGCCGGACGACGAGCCCGTGCTGCTCGTGATGGGACTCAGTGGTCCGATGACCTGGTGGGACGAGGAGTTCTGCCGTCGCCTGGCGGCGCGTGGGCGCTACGTCGTCCGCTACGACAACCGTGACACCGGACGCTCCAGCCGGATCCGGGAGCGGGTCCGTGCCGACGCGCTGCTGCGGGCGTTCGCGGGTCGGCCGGTCCGCCCGCCGTACACCCTCGGCGACATGGCCGACGACGCCTTCGGGCTGCTCGACCACCTCGGCCTCGACTCGGCCCACGTGGTGGGGATCTCGATGGGCGGCATGATCGCGCAGCGGATGGCGATCGCCCGTCCGCAGCGCGTGCGCTCGCTCACCAGCATCATGTCCACCACCGGCAAGCGCTCGGTCGGCTGGCAGCACCCGCGCCTGCTGCCGATGCTGGTCGCGCGTCGTGGCCCTGATCGGGAGACCTACGCCGCGCGCTCCGCCAGGCTCTGGGAGATCATCGGCTCACCGGCATTTCCCCAGCCGCGCGAGGAGACCCTCGCCCGCGCCCGGGAGACCTTCGACCGCGGCATCTCGGCGAGCGGGGCGATGCGGCAGATGCTGGCCATCCTGACCGAGAAGAACCGCGGCCCGCGGTTGCGCGGGTTGTCGATGCCGGCCCTGGTCGTCCACGGCTCCGCGGACAAGATGGTGCACGTGTCCGGCGGCCGGGCGACCGCCCGCGCGCTCAACGACTGCGAGCTGCTGGTCGTCGACGGCATGGGGCACGACCTGCCTCGGGACCTGTACGGCACCGTCGTCGACGCCATCGACCGCACTATCCAGCGCGCCTCCTGAACACGCGTGTGCCCCGGCGTGCGCCGGAGCGCACGCCGGGGCACACGAGGGACGGGATCACTTGGAGAGGCGCTCGCCCGTCTCGTTGTCGAAGACGTGCACGTTCTCCGGGTCGGTCGTCACGTAGATCGTGTCGCCCTTGTGCACGGAGTCGCGCGCGGAGGACACCCGGACGATCACGTTGGACGGGGTGCCCTCGACGTCGGACGTGCCGTAGACGAAGCCGTCGGCGCCGAGCTCCTCGACGACCGTCACGTTGACGGGCAGCCCGCCCTCGCTCTCCGAGACGAGTCGCCACGCCTCCGGCCGTACGCCGACGGTGATGTCGTTGTGCTGCGGGCCGAGCTGCTTCGAGGCGGTCGGGTCGACGGGCACGAGGTACTTGCCGATCTGCGCCTGGCCGTCCTTGGCGGTCGCCTTGATGAGGTTCATCTGGGGCGAGCCGATGAAGCCCGCGACGAACAGGTTGACGGGCTTGTCGTAGAGGTTCAGCGGGGTGTCGACCTGCTGGAGGTACCCGTCCTTCATGACGGCCACCCGGTCGCCCATCGTCATCGCCTCGACCTGGTCGTGGGTGACGTAGACCGTGGTGACGCCGAGGTCGGCCTGCAGCCTCGCGATGTCGGTGCGGGTGGCGACCCGCATCTTCGCGTCGAGGTTCGACAGCGGCTCGTCCATGCAGAACACCTGCGGCTGGCGGACGATCGCGCGGCCCATGGCGACGCGCTGGCGCTGGCCACCGGAGAGCGCCTTCGGCTTGCGCTCGAGGTACTCCTCCAGCTGGAGGATCTTGGCCGCCTCGGCCACCCGCTCCTTGCGCTCGGCCTCGGGGACCTTCGCCATCTTCAGGGCGAACGCCATGTTGTCCGCCACCGTCATGTGCGGGTAGAGCGCGTAGTTCTGGAACACCATCGCGATGTCCCGGTCCTTCGGCGGGACGTTGGTGACGTCCCGGTCGCCGATGAAGATCTTCCCGTCGTTGCACTCCTCCAGCCCCGCGAGCATGCGGAGGGTGGTGGACTTGCCGCAGCCGGACGGTCCGACGAGGACCATGAACTCCCCGTCACCGATCTCCAGACTGATGCCTGGCACCGCGGGCTTGTCAGCCCCGGGATACCAGCGCTGTGCGTTCTCGAACGTCACTGTGGCCATGTTGACCCGCTCCCTTCACCGGCAGGTACGTGCCGGACGATCCGTAGTGAAGTGACGGCAGTCACACTAGTGAGGCCAGGCCGCGGGTCGCCACTCCGCGTCTCAGCGCCGGCGGGCGCTCAGCCGTCGGCGACGACGTGCAGCACCCGCGCTGTCTCGGGCGCGGTGACGCCGAGCCGGACGCCGACCCGGCCGAGGACGTCGCCGGGCAGCACCGCCGCCAGCGTGCGCGGGGTGAGGTCGAGCCCGTGCTGGCCGTGGGTCGGCGTCTCCTCCGAGAGCCGGTAGCGGACCCGCGGGTCCAACCCCTCGAGCCGGACCGGCGCCAGGTGCTGGGTCGCCGTCAGCGCGGTGACGGCGACGACGTACCAGCCCTCGCGGAGGTCGGCCGACACCACGCCCGTCACCACGGCCGCGGGGTCGGGGTGATCGCTGCGCACGAGCCGGCCGGTCGCGACGACGTCGCGCAGCCGGCGGTGGAGGTCGACCCAGGACCGCACCTGCGCCCGCTCGACGGCCGAGAGCGTGCGCAGGTCCCACTCGATGCCGAAGTGGGCGAGCAGGGCGGTCGCGGCCCGGAGCTCCAGCCGGTGCGTGCGCCCCGTCGTGTGGGCGGTCGGGCCGCCGAGGTGGGCGCCGGTCATCTCCGGCGGCACGAGCACGGTGGTCCAGCGCTGGATCCGCTGCCGCTCCACCGCGTCGATCGTGTCGCTGGGCCAGACCCGGTCGGTGCGCGCGAGGACACCGAGGTCGATCCGGCCGCCGCCGGAGGCGCACGACTCGATCTCCAGTCCGGGCCGGGTGGCGCGCAGCTCGTCGAGCAGCCGGTAGAACGCCAGCGTCTGCGCGCGGCTCCCGGGGACGTCGACCAGGTCGCGGTTGTGGTCCCACTTCAGGTAGGCGATGTCGTACTCGTCGAGCAGCGCGAGCAGCGCGGCCCGCACGTGCTCGTAGGCCTGCGGCACCGAGAGGTCCAGCACCTGCTGGTGGCGCCAGGAGCCCGGCAGCTCGTCGTGGGCCCGCAGCACCCAGTCGGGGTGCTCGCGCACCAGGTCGGAGTCGAGGTTGACCATCTCGGGCTCGACCCAGAGCCCGAAGTCGAGACCGAGCGCGTGGACCCGCTCGATCAGCGGGTGCAGGCCGTCGGGCCAGCGCTCCTCGTCGACCGTCCAGTCGCCGAGCCCGCGGCGGTCGTCGCGCCGGCCGCGGAACCAGCCGTCGTCGAGGACGAACCGCTCGGCCCCCACCTCGGCGGCCGCCTCGGCCAGCTCGGTCAGTCGCTCGACGTCGTGGTCGAAGTAGGCCGCCTCCCACGTGTTCACGAGGACCTTGCGCACCGGGCGAGGTGTGGTCCGGCGGACGAAGCCGTGGAGCCGTTCCGACACCCCGTCGAGGCCGACGCCGGACCAGGCGCCGACCAGCCAGGGCGACGTGTAGGACTCCCCCGCGGCGAGCACGACGTCGCCGGTCGCCAGCAGCTCACCGCCGCCGAGCAGCGCCTCGCCCTCCGGGGTCCGCTCGGCGTACGTCGTGTGGTCGCCGCTCCAGGCGACGTGGACCGCCCACACCTGCCCCGAGCGGAAGCCGAAGCCCGGCGTGCCCGCGCAGAGCACCAGGGTCGCGTCGTGCCCGGTCCGGCCGTGCCGGCCGGTCCGCTGCCACGTGCCCTGCAGCCATGGCAGCCGCTGCGGCACCCGCTCCCCGATCCAGCGGCCCGTGAGGTCGAGCAGCTCGCCGGCCTCGTGGGGCACGGGCAAGGCACCACGAGCGGCGACGACCTGGAGGCCGTCGGCCCCCGCGTTGGTGAGGGTCGTGCGCGAGCGCACGAGCCCTTCGACGGTCAGCTCGAGGTCGACCCGGACCTCGACCGCCAGGGCAGGGTCGGTCGCCGTCACCTGCACGCCGGCGTCCGCCCGGGTGCAGCGCCAGTCCGAGAGTCGCACCGGCGCGACGACCCCGGGTCTGCCGACCTCGACGAGCGGGGTGCCCGTGAAGCCCGACGACGAGAGCGCCACCAGGCCGGCGACCCGTGGCTCGTCCAGCGCGCTGTGCGGCGTCCCGAGGGCGCGGACCTCCGCCAGCGCGATCAGCTCGCCGGCGCTCAGCTCGCCGAGCGCCTCGCCCCAGTGCTGGACGACGGGCTCGCCACGAGAGGAGGGCGTGAGCACCACGCTCACGCCCTCCTGTGTCAGGTGAACGGGTGACCAGGTCACCGGTCCAACGTAGTCTCGCTCAGCCCTTCACGGCACCCGCGGTCAGGCCGCGGACGAAGAACCGCTGCAGGAACAAGAACACCGCCACCGGCACGACCATCGTGATGAACGCGCCCGCGGTCGTGAGGTTCGCGCCCTGGCCGAACTGGCCCTTCAGCTCGCTCAGCTTCTGGGTGACCGGCGCGTTGTCGCCGGGGCCGATGAACATCAGCGCGACCAGCAGGTCGTTCCAGACCCACAGGAACTGGAAGATCGCGAACCCCGCGATCGCCGGCACCGACATGGGCAGCACCAGCCGCCAGAAGGTCTGGAAGTGGCTGGCACCGTCGATCTTCGCCGACTCGATGACGGTGCCCGGAAGCGTCGCCATGTAGTTGCGCAGGATGTAGATCGCCAGCGACATGCCGAAGCCGATGTGCGCGAGCCACACCGCCGGGAAGGTGCCGTTGAGGTCGAGGGTGTCGTAGATCTTCAGCATCGGGACGAACGCCACGTAGTTGGGCACGACCAGGAGGCTGACGATCGCCAGGAACAGGAAGTCGCGGCCCGGGAACTCCATGAACGTGAAGGCGTACGCCGCGAACGCCGCCACCAGCAGCGGGATGAACGTGGCCGGGAGCGTGATGGCGAAGCTGTTGATCAGTCCCTCGCCCATGTCGGAGCCCCGCAGGGCCTCGCGGTAGTTGTCGAGGGTGAGCTCGTCCAACGAGCCGAGGAAGGTCCACCACCCCGAGGAGTCGGCGGCCTGCACCGTCCGGAACGAGGTGATGAAGGTCCCGAAGAGTGGGACCAGCCAGAGGAAGCAGAGCAGCACCAGCACCAGCTTGGTGGCCCAACCGGCCTTGGCCGGGTTGGAGTCGAAGTGGGCCGGCGACTTCCGCTTCTTGCGCGTCTCGGAGTCTGGTGTGGCCGCGGCCACAGCGGTGCTCGGCTGCTGCGTCATGCGTTGGCCTCCTCAGCCTTGAAGTGCCTCACCTGGTAGAACATCACCGGGATCACAGCCACCATGAGCATCACGACGACGGCGGCCGCCGCCCCGTTGTTGAAGTTGGTGTTGAGCTGGGTGAAGAACTCGTTGCCCAGCACGTTGGTGTTGAAGTTGCCTCGCGTCATCACGAAGACGATGTCGAAGACCTTCATGACCGAGATGACCACGGTGATGAAGACCGTGATGATGGTGCCCTTGATCTGTGGGACCACCACCTGGAAGAAGATCTTCCCCTCCGTCGCGCCGTCGATGCGCGCCGCCTCGAGGGTGTCCACGGGGACGCCCTTGACGGCGGAGGAGAGCAGCACCATCGCGAAGCCGACCTGGGCCCAGAGCAGCACCAGCATCAGGAGCAGGCTGTTGAGGTGGAGGGTGCTCTCCTGCAGCCAGTTGATCGGGTCGAACCCGAGGGCGGTGACGATCGCGTTCTGCAACCCGGTCTGCGGCTGGCCCTCCGGCCGGACCGCGTAGACGAGGTCCCAGATCACCGCGGCGCCGACCAGCGCGATGGCCATCGGCAGGAAGATGATGGTCTTGGCCAGCTTCTCGGTGCTCGGCCTGAGCCGGTCGGCCAGCGTCGCCACGGCCAGACCGATCACCACCGTCGCGGCGGGCACGATCAGGATCCACAAGAAGGTGTTGAAGAGGGTGTCGCGGAAGTTCGACGACGACAGCAGGTCGGTGTAGTTCTGGAGGCCGACCCACTCCTCCGAGGCGCGGTCCTGGAAGCTGTTGATCACGGTCTGGATCGCCGGGTAGAGCAGGTACACGGAGATGGCGAAGTAGGCCGGGAGGATGTAGAAGTACGGCTTGACACGGGCCTCGGCCTTGGCGGGCAGCAGCTCCGCGAGCTTGTTGAGCGCCCAGTAGAGGATCAGCGCCGCGCCGACCCCGTACAGCACGGTCAGGAACGCGTTCAGCAGCTTGATCGTCATGGAGGGGATTCCTTTCCCGTCGGGCCGGGTCGATCAGGGGCCGTCTCGGCGATCGAGTCGCCAGCGGAGGGGGTCGGCGCGCGTGCCGCGCGCCGACCCCGTCCGGCGACTCAGCTGGCGGGCCAGCTCTCGTCGATGTTCGTCAGGGCGGTGTCGAGATCCGTCTGACCCGAGATCCAGGCAGTCATCTCCTTCCAGAACGACCCCGCGCCGACCTCACCCGGCATCTGGTCCGACCCGTCGAACAGGAAGGCGGTGGAGTTGTAGGCCACGTCCGCCATCTGCCGGGTCAGCTCCGTCGGGTACAGCGAGGTGTCGAACGTCGTGTGAGGCGAGATGAACGAGCTGTTCGGGCGCAGCCTCGTTGCCGATGTCCGGCTCGGCCAGCCACTCCATGACCTGTGCGGTCGCCTCGTCGTCGGTCATCATCACGGCCATGTCGCCGCCACCGAGGACGGGGTTCTCGCCGCCCTCGACGGGCGGGAAGCCGAACACGCCGACCTCCGCATCGAGGTCCTGGACCCCGGCGCTCTCCTGGAAGAAGCCGGTCATGAACGAGCCCTGCTTGTACATCCAGCAGTCGGGCTCGGCCTTGAACATCGGGTTGGCGGCGGTGCCGAAGTTGGTGCTGGCGATCGACTCGCGGCCACCCAGCGTGTTCCCCTCGGTGAACAGCAGCTCCTCGAACTCCGCCAAGGCCTCCCGGACGAGCTCGGAGTCGAACGGGATCTCGTGGGCGACCCAGGCGTTGTACTCGTCGGCGCCGCCGTAGCGCATCACGAGGTCCTCGACCCAGTCGGTGGCGGCCCAGCCGGTGCCACCGCCGTCCTCGATCCCCATGCACCACGGGGTGTTCCCGTCGGCCTTGATCTGCTCGGTGAGCGCGTTCAGCTCGTCGATGGTCGCCGGCGTCGGGTAGCCGGCCTTCTCCCACGCGGGCTTGTTGTAGAAGACCAGCGACTTCACGTTCATGCTCACCAGGAGCCCGTACGGCGTGCCGTCCACGGCGCCGGCCTCGAGGGTGCCCGGGGTCATGGTCTCCGCCAGCGCGTCGGTGTCGAGCACGTCCTCGAGCGGGACCGTCGTGTCGGCGCGGGCGACCACGTCACGGACGACGCCCGGCTGGGGGATCATCGCGATGTCCGGGGTCTCACCGGCCTGGATCCGCTGCATGATCAAGGAGTTGATGTCCTCGACCGCCTCGATCGTCACGGTGACGTCTCCGCCCTCGGCCCGCGCGTCGAGCGCGGCCTGGAGGCCCTCGATGACCGGCGGGTCCATGCTGGCCCACACGAGCACCTCGTTCCCGCTGTCGGCCTCGTCCTCACCGTCGCCGGCGAGACAACCCGTCAGCGTCAGTGCGACCGTGGCGGACAGCGCTGCGGTCGTCCACCGGCGCCTCTTGCTCGTACTCATCTGATCTCCTCGTGTCACGGGGCGCCGAGGCGCATTGTCAGGTTCGTTCGCGTGGCGTGAGGCACGTCACAGGTGCATGCCCTGTGTCTAGCCACATCCGTCACGTTTGTACAGGTCGAATCCGCAATTCCCGTTCTCGGACCAGGGACCGCGTAAACGTTTGCACGATGGTGGCGGGGATCACACTCGTCGTCAAGAGCCGGTACGCAAACGTTTCCAAATCGATTACCGTGGTCGCGTGCCGAGCAGGGTGGAGCCGCCTCCCGCAGGCCGCGCGGGACCGGTCAACATGACCGACGTCGCGGCCCGCGCCGGCGTGTCCATCGCCACCGTGTCGCGCGCGCTCCGCGACGTACCCGGGGTCGACCCGCGCACCCGCGAGCGCGTCCGTGCGATCGCCGACGAGCTCGCCTACGTCGTCTCCCCGGAGGCCTCCCGACTTTCTCGCAAGGAGACCGGGCGAGTCGCGGTGGTGGTGCCCAAGATCGACGTGTGGTTCTACTCGGCGATGCTGGCCGGCGTCGAGACGGTGCTGCGCGCGGCCGACCTCGACGTGCTCGTCTACCAGGTCGACGGCGAGGCGCAGCGCAGCCGCTTCTTCCACGACCTCCCCGCACGCCGGAAGGTCGACGCGGTGGTGCTGATCGCGCTGCCGGTGCTCGCCGAGGAGGAGCGTCGGCTGGAGCTCCTGGGGGTCCAGGTGATCGTGGCAGGCGGTCAGCTGCGCGACTACCCGCACGTGCGGGTCGACGACCACCAGGTCGCGCTGCTCGCCCTCGGCCACCTGATCGGGCTGGGCCACACCCGGATCGGGATGCTGCGCACCGGCGACACCGAGGGCACCCGCTGGTCGTCCGACGTCGAGCGGTCGCGCGGGTACCGCGACGCGGTCGTCGCCGCCGGACTCGAGCTGCGCGACGACTACCTGGTCACCCGGCCCTTCGGGGTCACGGCCGGCGCCGACGGGATCGACCTGCTGAGGGGTCTCGACGACCCTCCGACCGCCGTCTTCTGCTACTCCGACGAGGTGGCCTTCGGAGCCATCCACCAGCTGCTCCGGCACGGCGTCCGGATCCCGGAGGAGATGTCGCTGATCGGGGTCGACGGCCACCCGATGGCCGAGCTCTTCGGGCTCACGACCATCCTGCAGCGGGTCGACGAGCAGGCCCAGCTCGCCGGCGCGATGGTGCTGGGGATGCTGCGCGGCGACGTCGAGGGCGACGACGGCTCCTCCATCGTGCTGGAGCCGATGCTCGTCGTCCGCGGCACCACCGGACCGGCCTGAGCCGGCCTCAGTGGCCGAGCAGCTTGCGCCGCACCTGGCGGGGAGGTCCCTTGCGGGTGACCGTCACTCCCGCCATGAGGGCGATCCCCTTGACCCGGACCACCGGTGAGTCGGCGGTCAGCTGCGGCTCGACCCTGTCCTTGCCCTGGTCGAAGGCGCCCATGATCCCGACGCCCTCGACGATCACGTGGGTGTGCGCGTCGACGTAGATGTCGATGCCGCCCATGACCGCGTTCGCGTAGATCGTCGTCTCCTTGGCGGCGAAGGTCGCCTCACGCAGGTCGAGGTCGATCCCGGCCATCATCGCGAACGCGGTGTGCCGTGCGGGCACCAGCCAGGCGCCCTTGCGGGTCACGCCGCCCATGATCGAGATGGACGAGTCGAACGTGCCCCCGGTCGCGGGCAGCGTCTGCCGCGCCACCACGGGCGCCTGGTCACCGGGGTGCGCCGGCAGGTCGATCGTGATCGGCACCAGGTCGCCGTAGGTCTTCGCGGCGTACGTCGCCTCCAGCCGCTCGTCGAGCTCGTCGAGGTCGATCCGGCCCTCGCCCGCGGCGTCGCGCAACAGCTCGGCGACCTTGTGGCGGTCGGCGTCCGAGATGCGCAGCCGCGACGGGTCGCCCGGCCGCTCCACCTCTCGCCCCGGCTCGTTCATGGCGGAAAGCCTAGTCGGCGACCTCCCGCACCGGCACGCGGCAGCCGACGTGGCCGGGACTACCCTGCCGGGGTGAGCGAGCCCGAGTTCCACTACTCCGACCTGCTGCCGACCGGACCCGACGAGACGCCGTACCGCAGGCTCACCACCGACGGGGTGTCGACGTTCGAGGCCGGCGGCCGGCGGTTCCTCACCGTCGAGCCCGAGGCGATCCGGCTGCTGACGGCGGAGGCGATGCACGACATCGCCCACTACCTGCGGCCGGCGCACCTCGCCCAGCTGCGGCGGATCATCGACGACCCCGAGGCATCCGGCAACGACCGGTTCGTCGCCCTCGACCTGCTCAAGAACGTCAACATCTCCGCCGGCGGCGTGCTGCCGATGTGCCAGGACACCGGCACCGCGATCGTCATGGGCAAGAAGTCGGAGGGCGTCCTCACCGGCGCCGACGACGCGGAGGCGATCTCGCGCGGGGTCTTCGACGCCTACACGCGGCTCAACCTGCGCTACTCGCAGCTCGCCCCGCTGTCGATGTACGACGAGCAGAACACCGGCAGCAACCTGCCCGCGCAGATCGAGCTCTACTCCGCGCCCGGCTCCGCCGAGACCGATCCCGCGTACAAGTTCCTGTTCATGGCCAAGGGTGGCGGCTCCGCGAACAAGTCCTTCCTCTACCAGGAGACGAAGGCGATCTTGAACCCCCAGCGGATGCTGACGTTCCTCGACGAGAAGCTCCGGTCGCTGGGGACGGCGGCGTGCCCGCCGTACCACCTCGCGGTCGTGATCGGCGGCACGTCGGCGGAGTACGCCCTCAAGACGGCCAAGTACGCCAGCGCCCACTACCTCGACCACCTGCCCACCCAGGGCTCGGCCAGCGCCCACGGTTTCCGCGACCTCGAGCTCGAGGAGGAGGTCTTCAGGCTCACGCAGGCCTTCGGGATCGGCGCCCAGTTCGGCGGCAAGTACTTCTGCCACGACGTCCGGGTGGTGCGGCTCCCCCGCCACGGCGCGTCCTGCCCGGTCGCGATCGCGGTGTCGTGCTCGGCCGACCGCCAGGCGCTGGGCAAGATCACCGCAGAGGGGGTCTTCCTGGAGCAGCTCGAGACCGACCCGGCGCAGTACATGCCCGATGCCGGCACCGCCGATGACATCGCGGGCGGCGAGGTGGTCCCGATCGACCTCACCCGGCCGATGGCCGAGATCCTCGCCGAGCTGTCGAAGCACCCCGTCAGGACCCGGCTCTCCCTCACCGGGCCGCTGGTCGTGGCCCGCGACATCGCGCACGCCAAGATCAAGGAGCGGCTCGACGCCGGCGAGGAGATGCCGTCGTACCTGCGCGACCACCCGGTCTACTACGCCGGGCCGGCCAAGACGCCCGACGGGATGGCGTCCGGGTCGTTCGGGCCCACCACGGCGGGCCGGATGGACTCCTACGTGGAGCAGTTCCAGGCGGCCGGCGGCTCCCGGGTGATGCTCGCCAAGGGCAACCGGAGCAAGGTCGTCACCGAGGCGTGCGACCGCCACGGCGGTTTCTACCTCGGGTCGATCGGTGGCCCGGCCGCGCGGCTGGCGCAGGACTGCATCCGGTCCGTGTCGGTCCTGGAGTACGAGGAGCTCGGCATGGAGGCGGTGTGGAAGATCGAGGTCGAGGACTTCCCGGCGTTCATCGTGGTCGACGACAAGGGAAACGACTTCTTCACCGACCCGTCCGGCACCGTCACGGTGCCGCTGACGGGGGTCAGGGTGCGTTCGGCCGAGTGAGCCCGGCGAGCCGGCTCGCCGCGTCGGCGAGCCGGTGCCCCAGGAGCTCCGTGCCCTCACCCACGGCGTCCTGGTGACCGCCCCCCACGCTCACGACGACGTCGGGGCAGCCCTGCCGGAGCGCCGCCACCGTCTCGCGGACGGCGGGGACGTCCTCGACGGCGGGGACCCCGATCACGGCCATGGTCGCGCCGCGCGACCGCACCGTGGCGACCCAGGCCTCGGGAGGAAGGTCACCGCCGACGTACACGACGTCGAGACCCGCTCGCCGCAGCGCGACCGCGAACGCCAGGACGCCGAGCTCGTGCCGCGAGCCGCGTGCGAGCCCGACGACCGCGACGGGCCGCTCGCGCCGCGTGACGCGGCGTCGAAGAGCGCTGCCAGCCGGCGTTGGACAGCGGCGCTGACGAAGTGCTCTCCGGCTACGCCGACCTCACCGGTGCGCCACGCCGAGCCGAGCCGGTAGAGCGCCGGCATCAGCCAGCCGTCGGCGACCTGCTCGAAGCTGCCGGCCGCGAAGCCGTCGTCGAGCGCCGCCTCCAGCGCGACTCCGTCGAGGTCGCGACCGACCCGCGCCAAGGAGTCCACGTCGCCGACCGTGCGGGCGAGCGGCACGGTGGCGCCGTCGTCGCTCGCGACGTCGTCCAGCACCCGGCGGGCGGCCTGGGCGGTCGACCAGCCGGCGTCGACGAGCGCCTTCATGGCAGCCAGCCGGCGCAGGGCCTGGTCGTCGTAGAGCCGGTAGCCGCCCTCGGAGCGCTGCGGCTCGACCACGCCGTACCGGCGCTCCCACGCCCGCAGCGTGTCGGGGGCGACCCCCGTGAGCTCGGCCGCCCGCTTGACCGTGTGCATGCCGGACAACCTACTCCAACTTTGGACAAAGATGTGACAGACCCTGGACATCTCCACGGAAGGTGTGGTGTGGTGGTGGCTCAACCTTGAACAAACCTTGGACACAGAGGAGACACCCATGCGTACGACCGTCCGACTCGGCACCGCCGCCACCGCTCTCGCCCTCGCCGCCACCGCCACCGTGCTCACGGCCCCGGCGGCCAACGCGAAGGCCGACTCGTCGTGCCTGCGGGCCGGCCTGGCCACGCTCCAGGACGCCGGACTGGTCGACGACGTCGCCCGGGACGGCCTGTCCCTCGCCTTCGCCGTCGACGTCCTCAAGGTCGCGCCGCGGGAGGGCACGGACGTCGGCGCCCTGCCCGCCACGCTCCCGCTCTCCGTCGTGCTGCGGGACCACCTGGCGGGTGACGACAGCCTGTTCGTCTACCCCTGGTGCGGCTGACCTCACCCCGCAGCCCCCTGCGGCGCCCCGCCACGCGCACCCCGTGGCGGGGCGCCGTCATGGGTGGATGCACGCACCTCAGCGGGAACCGGACCGGCCGCCCGGTCGTTCGCCGTGGTGACGACAGGAGGACACCATGCAGTGCCCCACCGACCAGACCACGCTCGTGATGTCTGAGCGCAGCGGGATCGAGATCGACTACTGCCCCACGTGCCGCGGCGTGTGGCTCGACCGCGGCGAGCTCGACAAGATCATCGAGCGGGCCGCGCCCCACGCGGCACCGGCCGCGCCGCCCTCCCCCGGCTCCTACGAGCACGAGCGCGACGACCGGCGGCGGGACCAGGATCAGCGCTACGCCCAGCCGCAGCAGCACCGCCGCAAGAAGAAGGAGAGCTGGCTCGGGGAGGTCTTCGACTTCTGATCGCCCCGGGCCACGTAGCGTGACGACCGTGGAGTACGTCGAGGTCGCGCGGGCGGAGTCGGAGCGCGGTGAGCTGGTGCTGCGCGAGCGACGCGAGCCCGGCGCGCCGGGGATCCTGGAGCTGCGCGCCAACGGGGTGTTCGTCATGGACAGCGCCGAGCACACCAGCGAGCGGGCCCTGGCCACCGCGGCCCTCGACCTCGTCGACGAGCCGCGGGACGTGCTGGTGGGCGGGATGGGCCTCGGCTTCACTATGCACGAGGTGCTCTCGGACGCCCGCGTCGAGCGGTGCACGGTCGTGGAGATCGAGGAGGCGCTGGTCGGCTGGATGCGCGACGGGACGATCCCGCACGGTCAGACGATGCTGGCCGACTCCCGCGCCAACCCGGTCGTGGCGGACGTGACGGTCGCGCTGCCCGAGGCGGCCGATGCGACGTACGACCTGGTGCTGCTGGACGTCGACAACGGGCCGAGCTTCCTCGTGCACGACAGCAACGCCCGGGTCTACGAGGACGCGTTCCTGACCGAGGTGCGACGGATCCTGCGACCCGGCGGCGCGCTCGTGATCTGGTCGATGGACGAGGCCACCGGGCTCCAGCAATCGATGACCGAGGTCTTCGACACCACGAGTGCCCTGCCACAGCCGGTGCGACTGCAGGACCGCGACGAGGAGTTCTGGCTGCTGGTCGGCCGGGTCGGTCAGGAGAACAGCGAGCGGTAGTGGCCCGACTGCGACGGGTAGTAGTCGTCGAAGTCGATCGCGCCCGGGTCGCCACCGGTCTCGGCGCAGACCAACCGGTCGAGGTAGTACTCCCAGCCCGGGCCGACGCTCTCGGCCATCGTCGGCTCCGGCACGGACTGCGCGAACGTCAGCGTCGTGACGCCAGCGGTCTCGACCAGGTCGAGCTCGAGGTGCCACACCACCGGGGTCTCGCCGTCGAACGGCGCGGTGCTGGTCAGCTCGAGCCGGCTGGGCGGGCGGCAGGCGTCGATCGTGAAGACCTCGACGGCCGCGCCTTCGCCCTCGTAGAGCATCCGGAAGTCGACGGCCCCCGCAGCCGGGTCCCCGGTCCAGGTGCCGATCCAGCGGGCCAGCCGCTCGGGCTCGGTGATCGCCGCCCACACGGCGTCGATCGGCGCCTCGAAGCGGCGCTCCATCACCACGAACGGCCTCCCGGAGCGCTCCTCGCGTCGTCCGGTCGGGGTGGGCGTACTCATGCGGTCTCCTCCGTGTCGAGTGGTGAAACGCGGTCGCGGACGGTACGGCGGACTTCCAGCTCGAGCCCGTCGAGGGCCCGCTCGGAGAACCGCGCGGTGGATCCGGCCAGGTCGGTGACGAGCGCCGACACGGGCGCGAGCCCGCCGGGTTCGAGTCGGTAGTGCCGCTCGCGCCCGCGATCGTCCCCCGCGACCAGCCCCGCCTCGCCGAGCACCCGCAGGTGCCGGCTGATCGCCGGCCTGCTGATCGGGTGCCCGGCGGCGAGGTCGACGACCCGGGCCGGGCCGGTGGACAGCTGCCGGAGCAGCGCGCGCCGGACCGGGTCCGCGAGGGCGACGAACGGGTCCATGACTTATTGGTAACGCATTCGTTACCAATCGTCAAGAGTGCAGCGCCGTGAGGTGCCGCCCGAGCTCCGCCATGGTCCGGCGGAGCTCGACCGGCAGCAGCACCTCGACGTCGGCTCCGAGCGCGAGCAGCTCCTGCGCCGCCGCGTCGTACGACGGGAAGCGGAAGGAGCCCTCGATCCAGCCCGGCCGGTCCGGGTGGGGCACCGCGCCCGGCCGGGCCCGCCACGCCGCCGGCCGCCCCAGGACCAGCGCGAGCTGCAACGCCGCCGGCGACAGCCGGACCCGGACCCGCCGCAACGGCCCTGACGGCGCGACGATGCCGGCCGGCAGGGCCGGCACCTCGTAGTCGAACGTGTCGAGCAGCTCGAAGCCGCCCTGGCACCCGCGCACGGCGTAGACGGGCACCCCAGCGGTGCTGAGTCGGTCGAGGTCGCGCAGCACGGTGCGGGTCGACACCTCGAGCTTGGCGGCCAGCTGACCGGCCGACATCCGGCCGCCGTTGCGCAGCAGCAGGAGCAGGCTGAGCAGCCGCTGCGCGCTCACCGGGCGAGGTCCGATCGGATCACTGACAGATGATGTCAGGTATTGGCGGGCAAGGTACTCACACCACCATCGCCACACCGAGGGGGACCACATGATCGACCACGTCGAGGGGAACGGCACCGCCGAGGACCCCTGGATCCTGACCACACCGCCGGGCAGCTCGGAGTTCGACGCCTGGCACGACGAGGAGAAGGACGCGCTGGTGGTCCGGGTCGGATCGACCACCCTGAGCTACCGGTGGCGCTGCCTTGCCGACCTGCACGCGATGCTCGTCGAGCACGGCGACTGGATGCCGCTCGGCAACGCGGACGAGCAGAAGGCGGCCAAGCCCGGCACCGTCGAGGCCTGGGCCCGGTCCGAGGACAACCCGGTCGGTGGCTGGTACGGCCTGCGCAAGGGCTACCGCGGCCGCTTCGGGACCTACGTGCCGCCGGTGCTCGAGCACCTCGGCCTCGCCGAGCTCGAGCACCAGCCGCGCAACAACCGTGTCCGCGCCGCCGGCTCCTGACGTCGCGTCGTACCGCCGGAAGGCCCCGGTAACCTGACTGAGGTGGACGACTACCGGATCGAGCACGACTCCATGGGCGAGGTGCGGGTCCCCGCCGACGCGTTGTGGCAGGCGCAGACCCAGCGGGCGGTCGAGAACTTCCCGATCAGTGGGACGCCGATCGAGCCGCGGCTGGTCCGGGCGCTCGCCCTCGTGAAGCGGGCGGCGGCCCGTGCCAACGGCGAGCTCGGCGTCGTCGCCCCGCCCGTCGCCGCAGCCATCGAGGAGGCGGCCGGCGCCGTCGCCGCCGGCGACCACGGCGACCAGTTCCCGGTCGACGTCTTCCAGACCGGGTCCGGCACCAGCTCGAACATGAACATGAACGAGGTGCTGGCCACGCTCGCCGGGGACGCCGTGCACCCCAACGACCACGTCAACGCCAGCCAGTCGAGCAACGACACGTTCCCGACGGCGATCCACGTCGCCGCCGCCCTCGCGGTCGTCGAGGACCTGCTGCCCGCCCTCGACCGGCTCCGCGCGAGCCTGGCCGCCAAGGCCGACGAGTTCGCCGACGTCGTGAAGTCCGGCCGCACCCACCTGATGGACGCGACGCCGGTCATGCTCGGTCAGGAGTTCGGGGGGTACGCCGCCACGGTGGCTCTGGCCGCCGAACGGCTCGACGGCGTCCTGCCGCGCGTGCGCGAGCTGCCGCTCGGCGGCACCGCAGTCGGCACCGGCATCAACACGCCCGCCGGGTTCGCCGCCCGCGCGATCGAGGTGCTCGGAGAGCTCGGCGGCCAACCGTTCACCGAGGCGCGCGACCACTTCGAGGCCCAGGGCACGCGTGACTCGCTCGTCGAGCTCAGCGGCGTGCTGCGCACCGTCGCGGTCGGCCTGACGAAGATCTGCAACGACCTGCGCTGGATGGCCAGCGGCCCGACGACGGGCCTCGCCGAGATCCACCTGCCCGACCTCCAGCCGGGCTCGAGCATCATGCCGGGCAAGGTGAACCCGGTGCTGCCCGAGGCGACCCTGATGGTCTGCGCCCAGGTGATCGGCAACGACCTGACCGTCACGACGGCGGGCGCGTCCGGCAGCTTCGAGCTCAACGTGATGCTGCCGGTGATCGCCCGCAACGTCTTGGAGTCGGTCCGGCTGCTCGCCGCGGTCGCACCCCTGCTCGCAGAGCGCTGCGTCGACGGCATCACCGCCGACGAGGAGCGGCTGCGCGCGTACGCCGAGTCCTCCCCCTCCATCGTCACTCCTCTCAACCGGATCATCGGCTACGAGGAGTCGGCGAAGATCGCGAAGCGGGCGATGGCCGACGGTGCCACGATCCGCGAGACCGTGGTCGCGATGGGCTACGTCGAGCGGGGCGAGCTCACCGAGGAGCAGCTCGACGCGGCGCTCGACGTGGCCTCGATGACGCGCCCCTGACCGTCGGACCCCCTGCGGTAGTCCACATCGATCCGGTGGTCCGTGGCCGGCGTACAGCAGCCAGAACCGTGTGGACTACCGACAAGGTCGGCGGTCAGTACCAGCCGTTGGACTGCTTGAAGGACCAGGCGCTGCAGGGCGTCCCGTAGGCGTCCTGGATGTAACCGAGACCCCAGCGGATCTGCGCCACCGCCGAGGTGTAGTAGTCGGCGGGGAGCTCGTGCATCGAGGTCAGGGCCTGCGGGATGCCGTACGCCGAGGACGTCGGGTTGTCGGCGTCGATCCGCCAGTTGCTCTCGCTGACGTAGAGCGAGTCGAGGCACGAGAACTCGTCGGTCGAGAAACCGAACTCGGGGAGCAGCGCCAGGGCCACGTCGCGCGGGTCCGCCTCGGACAGGTCCTCGGTGCGGGTCACCGCACCGCCCTGGTCCTGGGCCAGAGCCAGCTCCTTGGCCCGGTCGGTCTCGTCGCGGCTGTCGGAACGTGACACCGTCGCGGCCGCGCGGTCCTCGAGCTCCGCGTCGCTGAGGGTGCCGGCCGCGGACGCCCGCAACTGGCTGCTCGGCAGTACCTCCGGCGCGCTCATGCCGTTGGCGACGGCCACGCCGGTCGCGGCCACGGCGACCGTCGACAGGGCAGCGGCCCGCCGCACCACGACACCCGGCGCGCGATGGGTCTCGGCGCGGTGGCGGGCTCGGCGATGCTGGGGGACGTGCTTCTGGCGTGAGGGTTTCAGGGCAGACACAATCGTTGGCTCGGGGGTAGCGAACAGGGTCGGCGATCCATCGCGCTGCGGCCCGGACCGTCAAGGTCACGAAAAGATCACGGCAAACCCTTGCGGATCACCGGGGCCGATGCAAACCGAACGCAGTAAAAAGTGGGACGAATCGACGCACGTGGGGCCACATCTGTCACAAGCGTCACACAGGCCCCGTTCGTGACCCACCTCACCCGGCCGACGACACCCCGATCGCGGCGAGGACGGCACGAATTCCGCGTCCGGTCTGGTCTGCGTAGAGCCGGCCCTCGGGCCTGCCCGTGCCAGAGTGACTGCGTCAAGCGCCTGTCAGTGACAGGCCAGAGCCCAGGAGCACCGATGACCACACGCACCGCGCACGACGCCGTCTCGATCGACATCGACGCCCCGCCCGAGCGGGTCTACGCCCTCGTCTCCGACATCACGCGGATGGGCGAGTGGAGCCCCGAGTGCGTGCGGTGCACCTGGACGAAGGGCGCCACCGCGCCGGTGGTGGGCGCTCGGTTCAAGGCCAGCAACAAGGGCGGCCGCGGGCCCGCCTGGGCCAACACGCCGACGGTGACGGTGGCCGAGCCCGGTCGCGAGTTCGCGTTCAACCGCAGTGGCCCGGGGATCGGGTCCTACACGTGGCGCTACGTGATGGAGCCGACGGCCTCCGGCACCCGGCTGACCGAGTCGTTCGACGCGGAGAAGGTGCTCGGTCCCGTCATGACCTGGCTCACCGAGAAGTGGACCGGCAGCACCGACCGCGACGCCGACCTGCGCCGCGGCATGACCACCACCCTCACCCGGCTCAAGGCGGCGGCCGAGGGCTCCTGACCTCGGCGGCGCTCAGAGCGTGACGTTCTCCAGCATCTCGGTCACCAGCGCGGCGATCGGCGAGCGCTCGCTGCGGGTCAGCGTCACGTGGGAGAACAGCGGGTGGCCCTTGAGCTTCTCCACCACCGCGACCACGCCGTCGTGCCGTCCGACCCGCAGGTTGTCGCGCTGGGCGACGTCGTGGGTGAGCACGACCTTCGAGTTGGCGCCGATCCGCGACAGCACCGTGAGCAGCACGTTGCGCTCCAGCGACTGGGCCTCGTCGACGATCACGAACGCGTCGTGGAGGGATCGGCCGCGGATGTGGGTCAGCGGCAGCACCTCGAGCATCCCGCGTTCGAGGACCTCGTCGATGACGTCTCGGGACGTCACCGCGCTGAGGGTGTCGAACACCGCCTGCGCCCAGGGCCCCATCTTCTCCGACTCCGAGCCGGGCAGGTAGCCGAGCTCCTGCCCGCCCACGGCGTACAGCGGGCGGAACACGACGACCTTCTGGTGGTGACGACGCTCCAGCACGGCCTCGAGGCCGGCGCACAGCGCGAGCGCGGACTTGCCGGTGCCGGCCCGCCCGCCCAGCGACACGATCCCGACGTCGGGGTCCAGCAGCATCTCGAGCGCGATCCGCTGCTCCGCCGACCGGCCGTGGATGCCGAACGCCTCCCGATCACCGCGGACGAGGTGGACCTGCTTGTCGGGACCGACCCGGCCCAGCGCCGTACCGCGGTCGGAGAGCAGCACCAGACCGGTGTGGCAGGGCAGCTCGCGGGCGGCCGCGAGCTCGAGGCTCCCGTCGTCGTAGAGCTCGTCGAGGTCGGCCGACGTCACGTCCAGCTCTGCCATCCCGGTGTAGCCGGTGTCGGAGCTGCTGATCCCCTCGGCGTGGTACTCCTCCGCCTTGAGACCCACCGCCGACGCCTTGATCCGCATCGGCAGGTCCTTGGAGACCAAGGTGACGTCGTTGCCCTCGTTGGCGAGGTTGCGGGCGACCGCCAGGATCCGGGTGTCGTTGTCGCCGAGCCGGAAGCCGGACGGCAGCGACTGCGGGTCGGTGTGGTTGAGCTCGACCCGGACCGTGCCGCCCTCGAGCCCCGCGGGGACCGCCTCGTCCAACCGCCCGTGGGAGACGCGCAGCTCGTCGAGCAGCCGCAGCGCCGACCGCGCGAAGAACCCGAGCTCGGGGTGGTGCCGCTTGCCCTCGAGCTCGGTGATCACCACGACCGGCAGCACCACCTCGTGCTCGTGGAACCGGCGCAACGCGGCCGGGTCGGCCAGCAGCACGCTGGTGTCGAGCACGAAGGTGCGGATCCCGGCCGGTGTGGACCGAGCCGGCTTCGCGATGGTGCGGGAGGCGGGCGCCTTGGACGTCTGGGCGGTCTTCTTGGCCGTGGTCGGCACGGTGTCACCCCTCACAGACCGGCGCGCGCACTCCCCTCGCCCGGTCCTCGGTCATTGCGTCGCGGACCGGGAAGAACGCGGTGGACCGGAGTGCCGGCCCCCGAGCACGCCGCTCCGCGGCGTCCCTCGGTCGTGAATCCTCACGAACTCTGCCTCCCAGCACGGTGAGCTTCCCCACTCGCCGTACTCGAAAAAGTACGCCGGGGGCGCGTCCCAACCCCGCCGACACGCCCGAACGCAGGGTGACGGTCAGGTGACGAGCTCAGCCGCCGAACCGACGCTCGCGCTGGGCGTAGGCCCGGATCGCGCGGAGGAAGTCGACCCGGCGGAAGTCGGGCCAGTAGGCCTCGCAGAAGTAGAACTCCGACTTGGCGCTCTGCCAGAGCAGGAACCCGCCGAGCCGCTGCTCGCCGGAGGTCCGGATCACCAGGTCGGGATCGGGCTGACCCTTGGTGTAGAGGTGGTCGGCGATGTGCTCGACGTCGAGGACCTGCGCGAGCTCCTCGAGGCTGGTGCCCTTCTCGGCGTGCTCGACCAGCAGCGAGCGGACCGCGTCGGCGATCTCCCGCCGGCCGCCGTACCCGACGGCGATGTTGACGAGCAGCCCGTCGACGTCGCGGGTGCTGTCGGCGGCCTGCTTGAGCGTCGCGGAGGTCGCGGACGGCAGCAGGTCGAGCGCCCCGACGGGATGCAGCCGCCAGCGCCGCTGCTCGGCGAGGGTGAGCACGGCCTCCTCGATGATCTCGAGCAGCGGCTCGAGCTCCTCCGAGCTCCGGTTCAGGTTGTCGGTGGAGAGCAGCCACAGCGTGACGACCTCGACCCCGACCTCCTCGCACCAGTCGAGGAGCGGCTCGATGTTCGCAGCGCCGGTGCGGTGGCCGTGCGCGGTGTCGCGCCCGACCGCCTTGGCCCACCGCCGGTTGCCGTCGAGCATCACCCCGACGTGCTTCGGGATCTGGTCGGGGGGCAGCGCCTTGACCACGCGCGCCTCGTAGGCCGGGTAGAGCCGGCGACGTACCGCCTGCTTGGCCCGGCCCCATGTCGACACCACTCGATGGTAGCCGCGTGACGTCGGTCCCGATCGGGGGACGCGGCCACCACCGGTCCCGTAGCGTTCGAGCATGAACGACGTCGTCCGGCATGGTCTCGACCAGCTCGCCGAGCTGGCCGACGAGATCAAGCCGCGACTGCGTGGCTGGCTGCACCTGGTCAACGCGCCGCTGACGCTCGCGGCCGGGATCGTGCTGATCGCGCTGTCGCCGACGGCGCCGACGAAGATCGGCTCGGCGATCTACGCCGCGTCGGCGCTGCTCCTCTTCACGGTGTCCGCGGTCTACCACCGCGGCCGGTGGTCACCGGGGACCCACGACTTCCTCAAGCGGTTCGACCACGCGAACATCTTCTTGCTGATCGCCGGCTCCTACACGCCGTTCGCCCTGCTGCTCCTCGAGGGCACGGCGCGGACGGTGCTGCTGACCACGGTGTGGGCCGGCGCTGCCCTGGGCGTCGCGTTCCGGGTGCTCTGGGTCGGTGCGCCGCGCTGGCTGTACCTGCCGATCTATCTCGGCCTGGGCTGGGCCGCGGTGTTCTTCATCGACGACTTCGCGGCGGGTGCGGAGCGGCTCGGCGTCGGGATCGGCACCGCGGTGCTGGTGCTGGTGATCGTCGGCGGCGCGCTCTACACGCTCGGCGCGGTCGTCTACGGCTTCAAGCGACCGGACCCGTGGCCGCGCTGGTTCGGGTTCCACGAGATCTTCCACACCTTCACGATCCTGGCGTTCGTGAGCCACTACGTCGGGATCTCGCTGGCGACCTACGCGTTGCGGTGAGTCGGCTCACACCCGGCAACCCCGGCGGCGGGCCGTTCGTCCTATCCCTGAGATGAACGACGACACCACACCCACCCCTGCCCGCACCATCGACCTCTCCTTCCCGCAGCTGATCGGCGGCGCCGTCGCGGCCGCGACGGCGGCCGCCCTGAGCACCCGGATCGGGGTGGTCGGCACGATCGTCGGGGCCGGCTTCGCGAGCCTGGTCTCGACGGTCGTGGCCGCGACGCTTGCCGGCTGGCTGCGCCGCGCCGGCGACCTGACCGTGCGACGGGAGCCGACGCGCCTCCGCTCACTGGTGGTCGGCACGGCCGCGCTCGCCCTGGTCGCCGTCGCCTTCAGCGCCGGCGTCGACCTCCTGACGAGCGACCTCCCGCACGAGGCGTTCGCCTCGCGCTTCCTGGCCGAGCTCGGCCTCGACGGGGCCTAGCGCTACAGCGCGGTGGGGTCGGTGACCGGGCGCTCGCACACGAACCCCCGGCACACGTACGCCGCCGGCCGCCCCTCGACCGCGGACCGGCCGACGAGCAGCGGGACATCGTCGCGCGCCTCGTCAGCGACGACGACCACGGCGCCACGCCGCCGTCGGGCCGCGAGCGCGAGTGCGTCCCGGGCCTCCCCCGGCGGTCCGACGACCGCGATCTCCTCGGGGCCGTCGAGCATCGCGTGGGCGGCGGCCAGCGACCAGCCCGCGAAGCGCGGTGCGCGCTCGGCGATCGCCGCGACCGTCGCCAGCGCCTGCTCCGCCGCGTCGCGGTGGCGGCCCGAGCCGGTCAGTGCCGCGTACGTCGAGAGAGCGTGCACGGTCGCGGACAGGCCGCTCGGCGACGCGTTGTCAGTGGGGTCGCGCGGCCGCGCCACCAGCGCCTCCGCGTCGTCGGCCGTGTCGTGGAAGCCGCCGTCGTCGGCCCGGAACCGGGTCAGCGCCACCTCGAGCAGCTGCTCGGCGAGCGCGAGCCAGCGAACGTCTCCGGTGGCCTGCAGCAGATCGAGGAACCCGGCCGCCACACAGCCGTGGTCCTCGAGCACCCCGGCCGGGACTCCGACCACGCCGTCGCGCGAGACCCGGCGTAGCCGGCCGTCGACCAGGTGCACGCGGGCCAGCAGGTCACCGGCCGCGGCCGCCGCCTCGACGTACGCGGGCAGGCCGAGGAGCGTGCCCGCCGAGCAGAGGCCGCTGATGGCGAGCCCGTTCCAGGCCGCGACCACCTTGTCGTCGCGGGCCGGCCGCTCCCGCTCGTCGCGGGCGGCCTTCAGCCGGCGCTGGACGGCGAACCACCGCTCCAGGTCGGCCGGGTCCTCGCGGAGCTGGAGCGTCGAGGCACCGTGCTCGAAGGTGCCGGCCTCTGTCACTCCGAGCAGCGACGCCGCCCACGGCCCGTCGTCGGGCCCGAGCACCGCGGTGAGCTGCTGCGGAGTCCAGACGTAGTAGGTGCCCTCGGCCCCCTCGGAGTCGGCGTCGAGCGCGGACGCGAAGCCGCCCTCGGCAGTGCGGAGCTCGGCGAGCAGGAAGTCGGCGATGCCTTCGGCCGCCCACACCCCGGCGTCGGTCCCCCAGCGCGCGTAGACGCCGAGCAGCAGGGCGTTGTCGTAGAGCATCTTCTCGAAGTGCGGCACCACCCAGTCGGCGTCGACGCTGTAGCGCGCGAAGCCGCCGCCCAGCTGGTCGTGGAGGCCGCCGCGGGCCATCGCCTCCAGCGTGCCGGCCGCCATCTGCCCCGCGGGGTCGTCGGGACCCGACGAGACCCGCAGCAGGAACTCCAGCACCATCGACGGCGGGAACTTCGGCGCGCCACCGAAGCCGCCGCGCTGCGCGTCGTACTCACGCGCCAGCAGGTCGACCGCCCCCGCGATCGTCTCGGCGCCGATGGGTGCCGCGGCGCCGCCGGTCCCGGTCAACGACACCAGGTGCTCCCGCAGCTTCGTCGCCACCCGGCGCACCTCGTCGGGCTGGCCGCGCCACGCGTCGGTCAACGCGGTGAGGACCTGCCGGAAGCTCGGCTGCCCGTGGCGCGGCTGGTCCGGGAAGTAGGTGCCTGCGAAGAACGGGTTGCCGTCGTGGTCGAGGACGACGGTCATCGGCCAGCCGCCGTGGCCGGTCATCGCGGTCGTGGCGTTCATGTAGATGGCATCGACGTCCGGCCGCTCCTCGCGGTCGACCTTGATGCTGACGAAGTGCTCGTTGAGGTACGCCGCCGTCGCGTCGTCCTCGAACGACTCGTGCGCCATGACGTGGCACCAGTGGCAGGCGGCGTACCCGACGCTCAGCAGCACCGGGACGCCGCGACGGCGGGCCTCGGCGAAGGCGTCGTCGCCCCACTCCCACCAGTCGACGGGGTTGTCCTGGTGCTGGAGCAGGTACGGCGACGTGGCGTCGGCCAGACGGTTCGGCATCGGCACCTCCGCTCCTCACGCTATCCAGTGGCAGGGAACGCGAGCGTGGTGGAGACCGCGGTGACGTCGCCGGCGACCACGACGTCCGGATCGCTTGTCTCGACGGCCCACGTTGCGGGTGTCCTCGCCAGCCTCGCTCGCGTGGCCCCACACCACGTCACCGACCGCGGCGAGGTCGAGCCCGAGCGGTGGCGACACCGGCCGGCGGTGTCGTGCCCGACGCCCCCAGGAGGAGCGCGCCGATCCCGGCGAGCGCGGCCAGGACCAGGAAGGCCCGAGCGTAGGAGCCGGTCGTGGTGGCGAGCAGGGCACCAGCGAACGGCGCGAGCGCGGAGGCCGCGAGCGAGGGCGCGGTGAGGACCCCGTTGAGCATCCCGTAGGAGGCGGGCCCCCACCGGTCGGTGACCGCGGTCGCGTGGACCAGGGTGTAGAGGCCGCGGGACAGGCCGAGCAGCATCCCGAGGGCGATCACCACCCCGGTGACCGGAGGGGCGAGCGCGAACGCCGCCGTGGAGACCGCGACCGCGCCCACGACGACCACCCCGCGGGCCGCGACCCCGGTCGCGGCAGCGAACCGCGCGTAGCCGAGCCGGCCCAGCACCTGGCCGACACCGCCGAGGCCGAGCACCACCGCCGCGGTGCGCGTGTCCATGCCCTGCTCGCGCAGCATCGGCACGAGGTTGACCACGACCGCGAACACCGACAGCGCCACGATCGTGTTGGCCGCGGCGAGCATCACGAAGGGCCGCGACGACAGGACCCGGGCCGGCGAACGGGGGCGACCGTCCGGCGCCGCGGCTGCGCGGTGGTGCTCCGGGACCACCTCGGGCCACGGTCTCCGGAGGCCACGCCAGTGGAGGGGGATCGTCACGGCGGCGGCCACGACCAGCAGCACGACGTACGCCGTGCGCCAGCCCCAGGCGGCGTCGACGGCGGCGGCGAGCGGCGCGAACACGGTGCTGGCCAGGCCGCCGGCCAGGGTGACCGCGGTCAGCGCCCGCACCCGGCGCTCGCCTCCCCAGCGGGTCAGCGCCGCGAACGCGGGCGGGTAGAGCGTCCCGGCCATCGCCGCTCCCACCAGCACCCAACCGACGTAGAACACGGCCAGCGACGGGGCCGCGGCGATCGTCAGCATCCCCGGCACGGCCACCAGGGACCCGGCGGTCATCACGGTCCGCGGGCCGTAGGCGTCCAGGTGCCGGCCGACCCAGATCCCCACGACCGCGCTCACGAGCAGGGCGACCGAGAAGGCGCCGGTGACGGCGGTCGCGGACCACCCGGTGTCGGAGGTGATCGACGCTTGGAGCGCGGCGAACCCGTAGTAGAGGCAGCCCCACGACACGATCTGGCTGATCCCGAGGACCGTGACGACCTGCCGCAGGGCCGGACCGTCGAGCACCGCGGGTGCGTCGACCGCACCCGCGGCGCCGACGCCGCTCGTCACCGTGGCGCGGTGCCCAGGGTGACGAGCTCGGGCTCCCGCGCGGCCGGCGCGCCGCAGCAGCCGCCTGGCGAGTCGGCCGCGACGGCGGCGGGCGCGTCGAACGCGCCGGCACCGTTGCACACCCCGGACTCCGGCAGCACGAGGTCGACCCGGTCGGCCGCCTCGAGGTCGCCGTCGAGCGCGGCCACGACCGAGCGGACCTGCTCGAAGCCGGTCATCGCCAGGAACGACGGCGCCCGGCCGTAGGACTTCATCCCCGCCAGATAGAGGCCCGGCTCGGGCTGGGCCAGCTCGCGGTGACCGTGCGGTGCGACGTCGCCGCAGCTGTGGTGGTCGGGGTGGATCTGGTCGGCGAGCACCCGGGGCGACCCGAGGGCCGGGTCGAGGTCGAGCCGGACCTCCGACAGGAACCCGAGGTCGGGACGGAAGCCGGTGACCACCACGACCTCGTCGACGTCGCGCACCTCGTGGCCGTCCAGCGCCACGACGGTCAGCCGGCCGTCGGGCTGCGGGCGCACCTCGCCCGTGCGGAAGCCGGTGCGTGCGGTGACGACACCGCCCTCGGCGGCGGCGCGCGCCTGCTGCCCCAGCCGGCCCCGCTCGACGAGCTGGTCGTTGTCGCCGCCGCCGAAGGCGTCGCCGACGGCCGGCCGCCGCAGCACCCAGGTGACGCGGGTCCCGGGGTGCTCGGCCGCGAGCCGGGTCAGCCCGACCAGCACGCCCTGGGCGGAGGCGCCCTTGCCTGCCAGGACGACGTGCTTCCCGGCGTACCGGGCGGCGACCACGGGGTCGGCGAGGTCGGGGATCCCGTAGGCGATGCGGTCGGCGTGCTCCCGCTCCCCCAGCGCGGGGTAGCCGTCGGCACCCAGCGGGTTGGGCTGCCGCCACGTGCCCGACGCGTCGACCACGGCCCGCGCCAGCAGCCGCTCGGGCCCTTGCTGCGTGGCGAGGTGGACGGCGAACGGGTCGTCCTCGCGACCTAGGTCGACGAGCAGGTCGCGGCTCGCGCGACCCACGCCGACGACCTCGGCGCCGTAGCGCACGCTCCCGCCCGCCCGGGCGTCGAGCAGGTCGGCGAGCGGCTGGAGGTACTGCTCGCGCCACTCACCTCCGGTCGGGTAGGCGTCGTCCTCGGGCGCCGCCCACGTCCCGGCCTCCTCGAGCAGCCGCCGGGCGGCCGGGTCGACGAGCTCGCGCCAGGCGGAGAAGAGCCGGACGTGGGCCCACTCGCCCACGGCCGCGCCGGCCTCCGGACCGGACTCCAGGACGACGAAGGGCAGGCCGCGCTCGGCGGCGTTGGCGGCGGCGGCGAGTCCGATGGGACCGGCGCCGACGATGGCCACGGGGTGGTTCACGGGTGTCTCCGCTCAGCTGATCGATCCGAGTTGATCGATGTTGGTCGATGTAGTTGCCAGAACTGTATCGAGGAACATCGATGAAGACAAGGTACACTTCGAGCCATGCCCGACACCCAGACCGTCCCCGCGCCCGGCGCGACCCGGTCCCCGCTGCCGCTGCTCCAGCCCGGCCCGGGGTCGAGCTCGCTGTCGAAGGAGCAGGCGGAGGACTACGCCGAGTGGTTCTCCGTGCTGTCCGACCCGACCCGGGTCCGGCTGCTGCACGTGCTCTCCACCTCGACCTCCGGAGCGCTCAAGGTCGGCGACCTCGCGCAGCGGCTCGGGATCAGCCAGTCGACCTGCTCCCACCACGTCGAGCTGCTCCGGAAGGTGGGGTTCGTGGTCGTCGACAAGGTCGGCAACGCGTCGATGGTGTCGGTCAACGCCGCCTGCTGCACCGGCCTCCCCCACGCCGCCGACGTCATCATGGGCACCCTCGCGTCGCAGCCGTGCTGCCCCACCGACCTGCCCACCGATGTCACCGTCCGCCCCGTCACCGATGCCGACCTCGAGCGGGTGCTGGCCATCTACGCCGAGGGCATCGCCACCCGCAACGCGACGTTCGAGACCGACGTACCGCCCGCCGCGCAGCTGCGCGACCGGTGGCTGCCCGGCCTCGCCTGGGTCGCCGTCCTCGACGACGAGGTCGTCGGATGGACGGCGGTGATGCCGGCGTCGAGCCGCGAGTGCTACGCCGGCGTGGGCGAGACGACGGTCTACGTCGCCGAGGCCGCGCGGGGCCGCGGTGTCGGGAAGGCGCTGCTCCACACCCAGGTCAACGCGGCGGACGCCGCCGGGCTGTGGACGCTGCAGACGTCGATCTTCCCGGAGAACCGGGCGAGCCTGGCCCTGCACGGCTCCGCCGGCTACCGGACCCTCGCGGTTCGAAGCCGGATCGGGCAGCTCGACGGCGTCTGGCGCGACACGGTGCTGATGGAACGGCGCAGCGAGCGCGCCTGACCGGCCGGAGGCTCAGGCGGCGGTCACGGCGCCGGCCAGCTCCTGGCGTGCCGGTCGAAGTGCTCGCCGCTCTGCACCGGGACCACGCAGAACACCAGTCCGCCCGGGTCGGTCAGGACGGTGTAGCCGTCGCGCTCCTCGACCACGGACGCGCCGAGCGCGACCACGCGGGCGACCTCCGCGGCCACGTCGTCGGTCTCGAGATCGAGGTGGACCCGGGGCGGCGTCCCGGCCCCGGTGCGCTGCAGCTCCAGCAGCTCGCCGCCGCCGAGCGGCGCCAGCGACTCGTAGGGGTCCTCCCCCGGCGGGCCGGCGGCGCTGCCCCGCTCGGAGCCGGTCGCCGCGGCCCAGAACGCGGCCGCGCCGTCGTAGGACCCCGCGGGGTGGTCGATGAGGAACACGCCGATCCGGCTGCGGTGCATGCCGGGAGCGTACGACGGTGAGGGTCCGCGGTCTGGCCTACCTTGCGAGGGCGCTACTCAGCCGCGGGCGGCGGTGCTTGAATCGGGACATGGACTCCGAGGCCTGGGACGAGCGGTACGCCGAGACCGCGCTGGTGTGGTCGGCCGAGCCGAACCAGTTCGTCGCGGCCGAGTGCGCGGACCTGGCGCCGGGACGGGCGGTCGACCTCGCCGCGGGCGAGGGTCGCAATGCGATCTGGCTGGCCGAGCGGGGCTGGGACGTGACCGCGGTCGACTTCTCGCAGGTGGCGCTCGACAAGGGCCGGCGGCTCGCGGACGCGACGGCGGCGGCCGTGGCCGGGTCGGTCGACTGGGTGCACGCGGACGCGACCACCTGGACCGGGGCGGGCTACGACCTGGCCGTGGTCGCCTACCTCCAGCTGCCGGCCGATGAGCGCCGGGCGGCAGCCCGGCGCGCGGTCGAGTCGCTCGCGTCCGGCGGGACGCTCGTGTGGGTGGCGCACGACGCGACCAACCTCACCGAGGGCAGTGGCGGACCGCAGGACCCGTCGGTGCTGATGTCGGCCGACGACGTGGTCGCCGACGTCCAGGACCTCGGCGTCGACGTGCGGCGCGCCGAGCGGGTGGCGCGCGTCGTACCTCCGTCCGGCGAGCACCGGGGCGAGCCCGACCGGACCGCCTGGGACTGCCTCGTCCGGCTGGTCCGCGCCTGAGTCAGACCTTGCGCCAGCGGAAGGTCGCGCTGTGGAGCCGGTGGTCGCTGACCTCGACGTCCTGCGCGCGGTAGTCGCGCCAGCCGAACTGACCGTCTCCCATCAGCCAGTCGACGTAGGACGGGTCGGGTGGCGTGCATCCGCCGTCGGAGACCGAGCCGCCGTTCGCGGCCCGTGCCCCGGTCCGGCGGGCGACCTTGCAGAACCACTCGCGACGCTCGTTGGCGTCGCCGAGGATCAGCACCGGGCCACCCCGCTCGCGCAGCCGTCGGAACAGCCGGACCTCCTCGCGGGTCGCCGCGTCGCGGTCGGCCTCCTGCTCCAGCGGCGAGTTGTGGACGTCGATGACGAACAGCCGGCGGCCGGTGGCCTCGTCACGCAGCCGCACCCACGGGACGGGGCGCTCCTGGTTGCTGAACGTCGTGGTGATGGTGCCCGTGTCGATCAGGTCGAACCGGGTGCGCAGCCAGGCGATCTGCAGCCGCAGCCCTCCGGGGCCGAGGTTCTCGCCGGGCCAGAAGCGGTAGCGCGGGAGGTGCACCTTCAGCCGGCGCAGCTGGTCGTCCTGGACCTCCTGCATCGCGATCAGCTTGAGCTCCGTGCGCCGGATCAGCCGCGCGGTCCGGACCGTCCGCCGCTTGTCGCGTCGCTTGGTGTGCTGACTGCCGAGGATGTTGAACGTCGCCACCGAGAACGTCCGGTCGACGCGTTGCCCGTCACGCGAGCGGAGCTCGTCGGCCGGGTCGGCGGGGGCAGCCGGGGCGACCGCGAGGGTCGCGGCGAGGACGAGCCCGGTCAGGGATGCGGACGCGGGCGCGGGGGTCACTCGTCGCCGTGGCATCGAACCACCATACGGAAGTGACGGACGGGGCGCGTGGGGTTCGACGGCCGGGCCGTCAGCCGGACCGCGAGCCCGAACGTCAGTCGGTGGTGCCGCGGCGCTCGTCGGGCGTGACGGGCTCGTCGCCGTAGACGCCGGCGTCCTTGGCGGCCTGCGCCTTCCGCAGCTGCTTGACGAGGCTGAACGCGAGGAGCACGACGGCCGCGGCCAGGCCCAGGAAGATGAAGAGCGCGACGTAGCCCGCCTTCACGTCCTCGGGCTCCGGGCCCTCGATCAACCCGTCCGAGAGTGCGACCAGCGCCGACGCCGGCGCGGTGGTGAACAGCATGGCCCCAGTGTCTCAGGTGGTCGCCGTCAGGCGGGGGTCGGGATGCCCGCGAAGAGGTCGTCCTCGGGGGTCGGTGCGTCGACGTGGGAGACGACCAGCTCGAAGTCCTCCGTCGGCCAGATCTTCTCCTGGAGCTCGCGCGGGATCGCGAACCAGAACCCGTCCGGGTCGATCTGGGTCGCGTGCGCCAGCAGCGCCTGGTCGCGCACCCCGAAGTACTCCCCGCACGGCACCCGGGTGGTGATCCGGGCGTCCCACTCTGGCTCGGGCTTCCACTCCTCGAGGCGCTCGGCCCAGGGTGACTCGAGACCGTGCTCGAGCATGGCGTCGTGGAGCGCCTGCATCCTCGGCCGGTTGAACGAGTGGTGGTAGTAGAGCTTGAGGGGCTGCCACGGCTCGCCGGCGTCGGGGTAGCGCTCCGGGTCGCCGGCGGCCTCGAAGGCCGCCACCGACACCCGGTGGCAGGCGACGTGGTCGGGATGGGGGTAGCCGCCCCGTTCGTCGTACGTCGTGACGACGTGCGGCTTGAAGTCGCGGATCACCCGGACCAGCCGCTCGGCGGCCTCCTCGACGGGGACGAGCGCGAAGCAGCCCTCCGGCAACGGCGGCTTCGGGTCGCCCTCGGGCCAGCCGGAGTCGACGAACCCGAGCCAGTCCTGCCGGACGCCGAGGATGTCGCGGGCGCGTTCCATCTCCTGCCGTCGCACCTCGCTGATGTTGGCCAGGATGTCCGGGCGGTCCATCTTGGGGTTGAGGATCGAGCCACGCTCGCCACCGGTGCAGGTGGCGACGTGCACGTCGACCCCCTCCGCGACGTAGCGGGCCGTCGACGCCGCGCCCTTGCTCGACTCGTCGTCGGGGTGGGCGTGGACGTGCATCAACCGGAAGCCGGTCCGGGGGCGCTGCTCCATGGCCCGAGTTTAGGTGTGAGGATCGGGCCATGACGGACCTGGCCGACCGGTACGGCGTCCCGTCGCCCGTGCGGCGCCGGCTGCTGGTCGTCGCGGTCGTGCTGGTCGCGGCCGTCTTCCTCGGCTGGCTGGCCTGGACGGCGCTGTTCCACGCCAGCCCGTCGGTGGAGTCCGAGCTCACGTCGTTCGACGTGGTCGACGACGGTTCCGCCGCGGCAGTCGTCTCGGTCTCGCTGGCCGACGGCGTCGTCGCGAGCTGCCGGATCCGGGCCTTCGCCGACGACCACACGACCGTCGGCGAGCTCGCGTTCGAGCCGGTCGACGGGCGCAACGAGGTGACCCTCCGGACCGAGCGACGGGCGACGTCGGTGACCCTGCTGGGGTGCACCGCTCCGGGCCAGCCACGCCCCCGGTGACCGTCCGGCCGGGGTCGCTCGACCTGCGTCCTGCGGCACGAGTTGCTAAAGTGATGAGCGATCACCCCGCAGGGCATCCCGACGCTGAGGAAGCGCCCGGCGGGTTTTGTTTTGTTTCACGCAGGAGTTGACGCCCCCATGACGCAGTCCGCCCAGCCGACCACGGTCTGGCTCACCACGACGACGTTCGACCGCCTCAAGGCGGAGCTCGAGGACCTGCGCGGTCCCCAGCGGCAGGAGGTCATCGAGCGGATCAGTTCCGCCCGCGACGAGGGTGACCTCAAGGAGAACGGCGGCTACCACGCCGCCAAGGACGAGCAGGGCAAGATCGAGGCCCGGATCCTCCAGCTCGAGGAGATGCTCCGCACGGCCGTCACCGACCCGTCCGCGGACGACGGCGTCGTCTCCCCCGGCAAGGTCGTCACCTACCGCTTCGTCGGCGACGACGAGGACGAGGTGTTCCTGCTCGGCGCGCGCGAGATCGACGACGACCACGACATCGCCGTCGTGTCGCCGCAGGCGCCGCTCGGCGCCGCGATGCTCGGTGCCGCGAAGGGCTCGACGATCGACTTCGAAGCGCCGAACGGCAAGACGCTGAAGATCGAGATCGGCGACGCCGTCCCGTTCCAGGAGTGACGCCCGCGCGTCACTCGTGGACGCTGTAGCCGCGTTCGCGCAGCCGCGCGACGACTCGCTCGGCGTGCGGCTCGCCCCGGGTCTCCATCTGGATCCGCACCTCGACCTCGTCGAGCGCGAGTTTGGCCGAGATCCGCTCGTGGCTGATCTCCAGGATGTTGGCGCCGGCCTCGCCGAGCTCGGTGATCATCCGCGCCAGCCCGCCCGGCACGTCGGGGATGCAGACCCGCAGGTAGAGGTAGCGACCGGCCGCCGCCATCCCGTGCCGGATCACCTTCCCCAGCAGCAGCGGGTCGATGTTGCCGCCCGAGAGCACCGCCACCGTCGGGGGCTCGTACGCCGTGGGGTCGTCGAGCAGCGCCGCGACCGCGGCCGCCCCGGCCGGCTCGACCACCATCTTCGCCCGCTCGAGCAGGGCCACCAGCGCGCGTGACAGCGACTCCTCCGACACGGTCACGATCTCGTCGACGTACCGCTCGACGAAGCCGTAGGTGACATCGCCGGGCAACCCGACCGCGATGCCGTCGGCCATCGTGTGCATCGATTCCAGGGCGACCGGCGCCCCGGCGGCCAGCGACCCCGGGAACGCCGCGGCGCCCTCGGCCTGCACGCCGACGACCCGGACGTCGGGCCGCGCCTGCTTGACCGCGATCGCGATCCCGGCGAGCAGCCCACCGCCGCCGGTCGGCACCACGACGGTGGCGACGTCGGGCGCCTGCTCGAGGATCTCGAGTCCGCAGCTCGCCTGGCCGGCCACGATGTCGAGGTGGTCGAACGGGTGGATCAGCACTGCGCCGGTGGAGTCGGAGAACTCGCGAGCCGCGGCCAGCGCGTGCTCGAGGTAACGGCCCTGGAAGACCACGTGGGCGCCGTACCCGCGGGTGGCCTTCTCCTTCGGGATCGGCGCGCCCTCGGGCATGAAGACGGTCGCCTTGATCCCGAGCATCTGCGCGGCCAGGGCGACGCCCTGGGCGTGGTTGCCGGCCGACGCCGCGACGACGCCGTTGGCCCGCTCCGCCTCCGACAGCCGCGACATCCGCACGAAGGCGCCCCGCGCCTTGAACGAGCCGGTGCGTTGGAGGTTCTCGCACTTGAGGCTGACGGGACCGCCGGCCAGCGCCGAGAGCCACCGCGAGTCCTCCATGGGGGTCACCACCGCGACCCCCTCGAGGAGCTCGCGGGCGGCCCGCAGGTCGTCAGGCGTCAGGTCGGTCACCACGGGCTCCTTCCCCGGGCTGGTCGGGCGCGGCCTCCGCCGCGGAGACTTCCACCTGATCCTCTTCCAGCTCCTCCTCGGGGTCGTCGGCACCGACCTGGGTGTGGGCGGCCAGGTGCTGGACGACCGCGTTCAGCGCCGCCGCCAGCGGGACGGCGATCAGGGCGCCGACGATCCCGGCGACCAGCACGCCGCAGCCGATCGCCAGGATCACGCCGAGCGGGTGGACGGAGACGAAGCGGCCCATGAGGAACGGCTGGAGCACGTGGCCCTCGAGCTGCTGGACCAAGATCACGCCCCCCAGCATCAGCAGGGCCGTGATCGGTCCCTGGTCGACGAGCGCGACCAGCACCGCGACCGTACCGGCGATGGTGGCGCCGATCATCGGCACGAAAGCGCCGAGGAAGACCAGGACACCGATGGCCAGCACGAAGGGCACCCCGAGGACCGCCGCGCAGAACATGATCCCGATGGCGTCGACCGCCGCGACGAGCACCGTGGCGCGGACGAACTTGGTGAGGCTCTGCCAGGCGACCTGGCCGCTCTCGTCGGCCCGCAGCCGGGCCGCCCGGGGCGCGAGCCGAACCGTCCACGCCCAGATCCGTTCGCCGTCGGCGAGGAAGAAGTATGTCGAGAACAGCACGATGAAGAACCCGGCCAGCACGTGACCGACGGCCGTGCCGACCTCGACGGTGCGGGTCAGGACGCCGTCCTCGCCGGTGCTGTCGGTGATCGCCGCCTGGATCGATGCGAGCGCGTCGTTGATCTGGGTGTCGCTGGCGTTGAGCGGGCCGGTCTTCAGCCAGGTGCGGATCTGCTCGATGCCCTCGACCACGGAGTCGGCCAGGTCGGTGGCGCCCGCTGCGACCTGCGAGCCCACGAACGTCAGCAGCAGTGCGACCGTCGCGATGCCGCTGACGACCACCAGCCCCGCGGCGAGCCCCCGGGGGACACCGATCGCGTGCAGCCGTCGCACGACCGGGCTGACAAGCGCGGTGACCAGCAGCGCGATCGCGACCGGGACCGTGATGACCGCGAAGAGCGCGAGCAGCCAGATGACCAGATACCCGGCGGCGGCGATCACCAGGAACCGCCAGGACCAGGCCGCCGCCAGGTCGACGCCGTAGGGCACCTGCGCCTTGGCGAGGTTGGTGGTGCCGACCTCGATCGGCGGTGGTTGGGCGCGGCGCTCGGCCCGCGACATCGCCCACTGGTGGGCGAACCGCTCGGCGAACCGTTGTTGCTCTGTCGGCTCCGGCTCGCTGGTCACGGGCTCAGGCTACTTCCCGACCGGGACGGTCCCGGCGAGGCGCCGCGACAGCTCGTACGCCGCGTCCGGGTGCGGATCGGCGAGCAGCCCGATCGCGCACAGCGCGTAGTCGTGGTCGACCACGACGCGAGGGGTGCGGGGCAGCTGCCAGCCGCCCTCGAGGTCGGCGCCCACGCTCCCGGCGAGCACCCGGTCGGCGACGCCGGGACGGCCGTTGCGGAGGACACCGCCGGACCCGATGAGCAGGTCGATCTCGCGCAGGTCCTTTCCGCTGCGCTCGACCACGCGCCCCTCGGGACTGACCACGACGCGCGAGCGTCCGGCGTGGCGTCGCAGCGCGAGATCGACCGCGGCGCGGGCGATCTGCTCGTCGACCTCGGCCTGCCGGTCGTCCTCGGGCAGGTAGCCGGGATCGTCCCTGCGTCGGCGCGCTTCCGCGACGAGGTCGTCGCGGCCTGCGGCCTCGACCGTCGACAACGCCGACCAGCGCATCCCGAGGTCCCCCTCGACCGTCCGCGTGACCGGGGTGACCGCCACGACCTCCCGCGACAGGCCTGCGTCCTCCGGGTCGAGCGCGACCACGCTGTGCACGTCCGTGGTGGCGCCGCCGACGTCGACGACGGCCACGTCGCCGGCGCCCGGCCGGTCCTGACCGAGCCCGCGCGCGAGCAGCTCGACGCCGGCGAGCACGAGGTCGGGCGTGGCGCCCCGGACCATCGAGCGGAAGTCGTCGCTCGCGCTGAGGTGCTTGCCGCCGATCACGTGGGCCAGGAACATCTCGCGGATCGCCGCGCGGGCGCTCTCCGGCGCCAGCACCCCGATCCGCGGCACGACGTTGTCGGCCAGCACGTACGGCGTACCGCCCGCCGCCAGCAGCGTCGCCACCTCGTCGTGGGCCTCGACACTGCCGGCCACCACCACGGGTCCGGTCCAGCCGGCTGCGACCAGGCCTCCGGCGCCCTCGACGAGCGACGCGGCGTTGCCGCCGTCAGTGCCCCCGGTGAGCAGCACCACGTCCGGCGCCGTGTGCCTGAGAGTGCGCCCCAGCGCACTCTCAGGCACACGCGCCGCCGAGGAGTGGACCAAGACCACCTTGCCGCCACTGGACAGCGCCACCCGGCGACCCGCCTCGGCCGTCACCAGCTCCTCGTTGCCGACGACGGCGATCCGCAGGCCGCCACCGGCGCTGGAGCACGCGAGCACCTCGGCGCTCACCGCCCGGGCGTCCTGCCCCTGCAGCGCGTCGCGGCACGCCGCGTACCCGTCGAGGACGTCGGTCCCGATGGTGGTCGGGTGACTGGCGGAGGCGACGATCCGGCCCTCGCCGAGGTCGACCAGCGACGCCTTCGTGAACGTCGAGCCGAAGTCGACGCAGAGGGCGGTGTGGTTTCGAGACAGGCGCTGGGCGCCTTCCTCAACCACCGGCGAGGGCGCGGTCGAGGTCGGCGACCAGGTCGTCGGCGGTCTCGATCCCGACGCTGAGCCGGATCAGGTCGCCCGGGACCTCCAGGTCGGTGCCGGCGACGCTGGCGTGGGTCATCCGGCCGGGGTGCTCGATCAGGCTCTCCACCCCGCCGAGCGACTCGCCGAGGATGAACACGCGGGTCCGGTCGCACACGGCCAACGCCTCGGACTCGCCGCCGGCGACGCGGAACGACACCATGCCGCCGTACCGCCGCATCTGGCGGCTGGCGACCGCGTGGCCGGCGTGCCCGGGCAGGCCGGGGTAGATCACGTCGGTGACGGCCGCGTGCCCGGCGAGGAACTCCACGACCCGCTCGGCGTTGTCGCAGTGACGGTCCATCCGGACGCCGAGGGTCTTGAGGCCGCGATGCGTGAGGAAGCAGTCGAAGGGGCCGGCCACCGCGCCCATCGCGTTCTGGTGGAACCCGATCCGCTCGGCGAGCTCGTGGTCGCGCACGACCAGGGCTCCGCCGACCACGTCGGAGTGGCCGCCGACGTACTTGGTCGTGGAGTGGACGACGACGTCCGCGCCGAGCGTCAACGGCTGCTGGAGGTACGGCGTGGCGAACGTGTTGTCGACGACCAGGAGGGCGCCCGCGTCGTGGGCCACGGAGGCCAACGCCTCGATGTCGGCGACGTTGAGCAGCGGGTTCGTGGGCGTCTCGACCCACACGAGCTTCGTCTCGCCCGGCCGGATCGCGGCCCGGACCGCGTCGACGTCGGACACCGGAACCGGGGTGTGCGCGAGCCCCCAGGCCTGCTCGACCTTGTCGAAGAGCCGGAAGGTGCCGCCGTAAGCGTCGTCGGGCAGCACCACGTGGTCACCGGGCTTGCAGAGCCCGCGCACCAGGGTGTCCTCGGCAGCCAAGCCGGACGCGAACGCGAACCCGCGCTCGCCGTCCTCGACCGCCGCGAGCGCGCCCTCGAGGGCGGTCCGGGTCGGGTTGGCGGAGCGGCTGTACTCGTAGCCGCCGCGCAGCCCGCCGACCCCGTCCTGCTTGTAGGTCGAGGTCGCGAAGATCGGCGGGATCACCGCACCGGTCGTGGGGTCCGGCTCGTACCCCGCGTGGATCGCACGCGTCTCGAATCCGGCCTTGTCGGCATGCTCCTGGTTCACGTCCGCACCCTACTCAGCGGGGTGGCCGGGCTCCGGTCCTGGGTAACGGTGCCGGGGCTGCGCTTCCACCCCCGTGCGGCGGGGTGCGAGCGCACCTGGAGCGCCGTTAGCCACTCGTAAGGCCGGGAAGGTTGGGCGGGACCGCGTTGTTGGACATGCTGGAGGCACCCCTGACCACCTCCTGAAGGAGCACCCCGATGTTCGGACTGGGCCGCAAGACCGAGATGGTGACCGCGGAGCAGGCACTCCCCGGGCGCGACGCCCGCCCCTGGGAGCTCGGCGAGCACCTCGTGCTGAAGACGCCGGTCGTCAGCGACGAGGTGCCCGCGGGCCACGAGGTCGCGATCTTCGGGCTCGGCTGCTTCTGGGGCGCCGAGGAGATCTACTGGCAGCTGCCCGGCGTCTGGTCGACGTCGGTGGGGTACGCCGGCGGCGTCAGCCCCCACCCGACGTACGAGGAGGTCTGCAGCGGCCGGACCGGCCACACCGAGGCCATCCGGGTCGTCTTCGACCCCTCCGTCGTCTCCTACGCCGACCTGGTCAAGCGGTTCTTCGAGGTGCACGACCCCACCCAGGGCATGCGCCAGGGCAACGACGTCGGCACCCAGTACCGCTCCGCGATCTACTGGACGACTCCCGACCAGGAGCAGACCGCGCGCGAGCTGACCAAGGTGTACGGCGACGAGCTGGCCCGCCGCCGGCTCGGCGACATCACGACCGAGATCCGGCCGGCTTCCGAGACGCCGTACTTCTACGCCGAGGGCGCCCACCAGCAGTACCTCGCGAAGAACCCGTTCGGCTATCGCTGCCACGCCAACACGGGGGTCAAGTTCCCCGACTGAGCTGTCGATCCCGCCCCTGCTCGCTCGTCACTAGGGTGATGACGGACATCGGGTCCGTCCGAGCAGGGGAGCAGGGATGGCGAAGTACCTCATCTACTTCAACCAGCAGTGGGTCGGCGACCACCCGGACGAGTGGTGGGGCACCCGCGTCGAGCCGTCGATGGCGGTGATGCGGGAACTGGAGGAGCAGGGCGTGCTCGTCTTCGCCGGCGGGCTCGAGGAGGAGGATGGCCCGGTCCACGCGGCTGACGCCACGAGCGGCGAGATCGTCGTCACCGAGGGCCCCTTCGTCGAGCACACCGAGTTCCTCGGCGGTCTGACGATCATCGACGTGCCGGACGAGGAGACCGCGAAGTACTGGGCGGGCCGGGTCGCGGAGGGGTGCGGCTGGCCGCAGGAGCTCCGGAAGTTCAAGCCGATTCCCGGGTCGAGCTGAGGCTCAGGGCCGGACGTCGTGCGGCACGACGCACGCGCCGCTCTGCGTCGTCAGGTTGCCGGCCACGTCCGTGACGTGCGCCGTCACGGTGTAGACGCGCCCGTCACCCTCGTCGTCCCGGATCGCCCGCACGCGCACGACCCCGCCGACGATCTCCACGTCGCCGGTCGCCTCCTCGTCGACCGTGACTCCGACGTCCACGGAGCTCACGCCGGAGAAGTCGTCGTGGCCGGCGACGTCGGCCACCTGGACCATCCGTTCGTTCGGTGGCCAGATCCGGCAGGGCTGGACGGGCAGGCCGCTCACGGTGGGGGCCGTGAGATCCACGCGCACCCGGAGGGTCTGGGGACTCTCGGTGTTGCCCAGCCGGTCCACCGACGCGAAGGTCACGGCGTAGTCGCCCTGCTCCGCGAACGGAAGCGTCAGCTCCTCACCCGGTGCGATCCACGCCTCGTCGGGTGCTCCGCCCGTGAGCGGCCTCACCTGCGCGCGGACCTCACGGACCCCTGCCACCCCGTCCTGGGCCGTCAGCGTCAGCAGGACTGGTGACGCGCTCCAGCCGGCGTCGTTCGCGGCCGGGCTGAGAGCTGCGGTGGTGACCGGGGGCACCAGGTCGTCGGGCGGGGGGAAGAGCGGGTCGGGCACCGAGTCGAGCCCGGACAGCTCGACGGTGACGTGCCGGTGTCCGGGAAGCACGGTGACGGGTGCGCCGACGACGCGGTGCTCGGTCGTCGCGTCGAACCAGTACGGCTCGGCCTCGGCGGTGAGCGCCAGGTCGGCGGGCAGGGCGTAGTGCAGCTCGGCCGGCGCGCCCTCCATCGCCCGACCGTGCAGGTACATCACGAGCACGTGCTCGAACGCGTGGTACATGTTCTTGCCGCGACCGGACTTCTCGTCGCCGCCCGGCTGCGGGAACGTGCCGTCACGGAGCCGCCGCTGCCAGGTCTCGTGCGGGAACACCGGGTCGACGAACGAGTCGAACCAGCCCTGGGCGCTGCGCGCCAGCCACTCACTGCGCGCGAAGTCCTCACGCAGGTCGAGGGCAGCCAGCGTCTGGTCGGCCTCGTCGTGCACCCACCACTGGCTGTCGAGGTCGACCGCGCCGGTGAAGTTGACGAGGTCGTCGTGCCAGCGCGCGGCCGACTCGTCCCAGGCCTTCGCCAGGAGCACGTCGCGGTCCGCAGCGAGGTCGTCCCACGGGCGATCCGCGAACACCTGGTTGGCGTTGTGGACCATCTCGTGGCTCTTGATGTTGTGCCCGAAGTCGGTCTGCGCCGCCGAGTGCATCCTCCGCGCGGTCCGTCCCCAGAACCACCACGTGTTCGGAGCTGTCTGGTGCCGGTGCTGGTCGATGAGGGCCTGCGTCACCACCCGGAGGTCGTCGCGGAACTGGTCGCGACGTGCCGGTGCGTCCAACAGGTCCGCGTACGGGAGCAGCAGGGCGGTGCCGGGGACCAGCAGGTTCGTGATGTCGCCGCCGTTGTTCCCGAGGTCGAACGGCTGGCTCATGTCGGCGGTCCGTGCGTCGAAGAACGCTCCGCTGACCGGGTCCCGGTACTGGTCGAAGACGAGGTCTCGGACTCGCAGCAGACCGGCCTGGGCCCAGGGGTCCCGGGTGACGTTGAAGTACATGCCGTAAGCCATCCCCACCGAGGCCAGGTCGAACAGCTGCTTGTGTGCTGTGGCGTCGAGCGGGTCCCCGGTCTCCGTGAGGTCGCGGTACCACCCGCCGTTCACCGGGTCGAAGCCGTGCTCCTCGACCCACTCGAGGCCGGCCCTGGCATAGGTCAGGTAGCGCTCCTCACCCGTCAGGTGGAAGGCGACGCTGTAGCCGTAGACGCCCCGCGCGAGCGTCGAGACGCCGCGGAAGGTGTCACGGGTCGGGTCGAGAATGCCCTGTTGGTCGCGGAACGAGGGGAAGTTGCCGACCGGTGTCCCGAAGGCGTCCGGCAGCTCCCAGTACGGCAGCAGGTCCTCGCGCAGGTGACGGAGCCAGGTGTCGCCGGCGAGCACCTCCGGCACCTCGCGGACGGCTGGCTCGTCGGCCAGGGTCGCCACCACCGCCGTTCCGGCCGGCTCGACGGCTGCCGACCCGCTGGTCGCGACGACGAGGCTGGGCGGCACGAGCACCACGCTCGCGGCCAAGCCGATGAGGACCGATCGTGGCGACATGGCGCCCCCCGCAGACGGACCCGACCCGGAGTCGGGCCTCGCTCCTCACTATGCGCTCGCGCGCGAGTCGAAGCAATGGCCCAGGGGCGAGATCATGGTCCGACGGACCGGAGGAAGTCGCCGATGATGCTGCTCACCTCTTCGGGAGCCTCGACCGGGCTGACGTGTCCGACGCCGGGCAGGACGACGAGGCGTGACGACGGGATGCCCGCGTGCAGCCGCGTCGCCACGTCGAGCGGCGCGCGGACGTCCTGGTCGCCGCACACGACCAGGGTCGGGACGGCGACCTGGGCCAGCATGTGTCGCAGGTCGGCGGCGGCGGCCGCGGTGGCCATGGTGCGGAAGCCGGACGGGCTGAAGCCTCGGACGGCGGCCTCGAAGTCCGTCACGTCCGACGCCGTCGCGGCCGACGAGAACATCGAGGGCATCATCGTGCTCGCAAAGTCGTCCGGCGGGAGCTCGGACGCACGCAGGCACAGCTCCAGCCGGGCGTCGACATCCGCGTCCGGGAGCGACCCACGCCATCCCGCGTACGCGCCGACGAGGGTCAACGACGACGGCACCTCGGGTCGCCGCTCCACCAGCGACAGCGCGACGATCCCGCCGAACGACAAGCCGACGAGGTGGGCGCGGGGGAACCCGAGGACCTCCAGGAACGACGCCCAGCAGTCGGCGTAGTCGGCCACCCGGAAGGACTCCGGTGGGTCCGACGAGTGGCCGGACCCGGGGGCGTCCCACGCGAGGACCGTGAAGTCCGAGGACAGGGCGTCGATCTGGTGGGCCCAAGTGGAACGCGCGTCACCCACGAAGCCTCCCGCCAGCGCGACCGCTGGTCCGTGACCCACCCGCTCGTAGGCGATGCGCAGCCCGTCGACGTCCACGTGATCCACGACGGTGCACCTCGTCCCTGGTCGACTCGGTCAGGAGCCCAGCAGCCCGTCGACGTTCGGCAGGTCCTGGAACGCCGAGAACGTGCCGTGCTCGGCGATCTCGGTCGCCGCCTGCAGGAAGCCGCCCCAGGCGGTGCGGGCGAGCGTCCCACCGACGCTGATCCGTCGGACGCCGAGCTCGGCGGCCTCGTCCACCGTGGTGAACGGCGCGTTGATCAAGAGATTGACCGGCTTGGGGGCCACGGCCGCGACGATCGCGGCGACCTCCTCGACCGTGCCGAGCCGCGGCGCGTAGAGGCAGTCGGCGCCGGCTTCGGCGTACGCCTCCAGGCGGCGGATCGTCTCGGGCAGGTCGGGGCGGCCGACGACGAAGCCCTCGGATCGGCCGGTGAGCAACACCCCCGTGCCGCTGTCGTCGATCGCCTGCCGGGCCGCCCGGATCCGGTCGACGGAGAGCTCGAAGCCGAGCAGCGGGTCGGCGGCGTCGCCCGAGGCGTCCTCGATCGAGAGCCCGGCGATGCCGGTGTCGACCGCGAGCGTCACGTTCGTGGCGACGCCGTCGGGTTCGACCGCGTAGCCGTTCTCGAAGTCGGCGTTGACGGGGACGGCAACGGCCGCCGAGACGGCCCGGAGGTGGTCGAGCACCTCCGGCAGCGTCGCGCCGGTGTCGGCCCGGCCGAGGGTCCACGCGAAGCCGGCACTCGTGGACGCCAGCGCCGGGAAGCCGAGCTGTTCGAGAGCCCGGGCGCTGCCGACGTCCCAGGGGTTCGGCATCACGAAGCACCCGGAGGCGTGCAGCCGGTGGAACGCGTCGACCCGGTCTGCCTGCTCGTGCACGTCATCACCTCGCCCGGTCCGGTCCTCGCACCCTAGACCTCCCGGGACGTCGCGGCCGAGGCCCTCCGGTTACCAAACCGTCACCCCTACGGACCTAGCACCGGCGCCGTCCTCGGCTTACGGTGCTCGCACCGCACAATCCCGAGGGGGGAATCGCACATATGAAGAAGTTGATGGGCGGCCTGGTCGCCATCGTCAGCGGCGCCGCACTGGTCGCACCCACCGTTCCGGCGCAGGCCATCATCGGAGGAACACCCGACGGGGGCGAACACCCGTACGTCGGCCAGCTCCTGTTCTACGTCCCGGACGCAGTCGACTCGCGCTTCGACGACCCGGGCGGCTGGTTCAACTGCACCGGCACGCTGATCGACGCCGACACGATCGTCACCGCCGGCCACTGCACCTACGGCGTGGGCCTCGAGGGAGAGGTCCCGGCCGACGCGCTCCACGGCGGGTCCGACGTCTGGTTCTCGGTCTCCGAGGCGCCCGACTACTCCATCCTGCCGCCCAGCTCGACGTTCGTGCCCGACCGTAACCAGGACCGCTACGACACGTGGTCCGCGGCCCTCGACGGCAGCAGCGACTGGGCCGAGGCCGAGATGACCTTCACCCACCCCGAGTACGTCGACGCCGCGTTCCTGCTGCACGACGTCGGGGTGGTCGAGCTCAGCGAGCCCATCCAGCGGTCCGAGTACGGCACGCTCCCCGAGGAGAACTACCTCAACAAGTACTACTCGGCGAAGGCCAAGAAGAACGCCCGCTTCGAGTCCGTGGGCTACGGCCTCGAGGACAGCGGTCCGAAGTTCGGCCTCGGCGGCGACACCCGCCGGAAGGCCACCCGCAAGCTCGTGAGCTTCAAGGGTGCCTACGGCTACAAGAACATCGCAGTGATGTTCTCGCACCGCGGCTCCGGGACCGACGGCGGCACCTGCTTCGGCGACTCGGGTGGTCCGACGTTCGACAAGACGACGGCGGCGCTCGAGGCGCAGAACATCATCGTCGCGGTGACGTCGTTCGGCCTCAACTACAACTGCAACGCGAGCGGCAGCTACCGGATCGACCAGCCGGACGACCTGGCGTTCCTGGCCGACCCGGCCGGCGCGTTCTGAGCCGCTGACCGGCTGCTCTTCCAGCAGATCCGACCGACGCCGGCGTCAGGTTCGGCGGCCGCCCACCAGCGGCTTGCTGAACCAGACGTCGGCGTCGGCGTTCCCGTTGTAGTCGGGCACCCGCTCGTATCCCCGTGACTCGTAGAGACCGACCGCCGTCGTCAGGGAGCTGTTGGTGTCCAGCAACGCCACGCGTCGCCCGCTCGCGACGATCTGCGCCTCGAGGTGGGCCAGCAGGGCCGCCGCGAGGCCGCGGCCGCGGGCGACGGGCGCCACCCACATCCGCTTGATCTCGCCCCGCTCGTCGTCGAAGAACTGCACCGCACCGCACGCGAGCGGCGCCTCCTCGGCGCCGGCCACCACGAAGACCCCGCGCGGGGGCGCGTACGCCGTGACCGCGTCATCCAGCGCGCTTCCCACCGCGAAGCCGAAGGCCTCGCCGATCTCGGCGAAGTACTCCCCCATGGCCCACTGGGCACCCGGGGACGCCGGGTCCACCACGCGGAAGTCAGGCACGCCGTCATCCTCTCACCGTGCGTCAGGGAGACTGGCGGAGTGAACGACCTCCCACGCAAGGCAGCCGCGCGGACCGCACGGCTGGCGGCGCTGCCCCTCGGGTACGCCGGGCGGCAGGCCTTCGGCCTCGGCCGGCGGCTCGGCGGCACCCCCGCCGACGTGGTGCTGACCGGGGTGCAGCAGCGCACCGCCGAGCAGCTGTTCCGCACGCTGGGCGAGCTCAAGGGCGGTGCGATGAAGTTCGGCCAGGCCCTCAGCGTGCTGGAGGCCGCCCTGCCGGACGACGTGATCGCGCCGTACCGCGAGCACCTCACCGCCCTGCAGGACTCCGCGCCCCCGATGCCGACGCAGACGGTGCGTGAGCAGCTCGCCCGCTCGCTCGGCGACGACTGGCGCGAGCGGATCACCTGGCTCGACGGCGCCCCGGCTGCCGCAGCGAGCATCGGGCAGGTGCACCGGGCCCGGTGGAACGACGGGCGTGACGTGGCCGTCAAGGTGCAGTACCCCGGCGCCGGCGAGGCCCTCATGTCAGACCTGCGGCAGCTGGCCCGGGTCGCCCGCGGGGTGGCGCCGGTGTTCCCCGGCATCGACATCAAGCCGCTCATCGAGGAGATCCAGGCGCGGGCGTCCGACGAGCTCGACTACCGGCTGGAGGCCGAGGCGCAGTCGGCGTACGCCGAGGAGTTCGCCGACGACCCAGCCGTCACCGTTCCCGGCGTCGTGGCCGTGGGCGAGCAGGTGCTGGTCACCGAGTGGCTCGAGAGCCCGCACTCGCTGGCCCACGTGATCCGCGAGGGCACCAAGGAGGAGCGCGACCACTACGGCCGGATCTTCGTGACGTTCCTCTTCGACGGTCCGACCCGGACCGGGATGCTCCACGCCGACCCGCACCCGGGCAACTTCCGGATCGTGCCTGGTCCCGGGGGCGAGCCGGGCCGGATCGGGGTGCTCGACTTCGGAGCGGTGGCGCGACTCCCCGAACGCGGGCTGCCGTCCGCCATGGGGCGGCTGATCAGGCTCGCCCTCGACAACGGGGCCGAGGAGCTGGCCGAGGGACTGCGCGCGGAGGGCTTCATCAAGGACCGGATCCGGGTCGAGCCGGAGCAGGTCCTCGACTACCTCACCCCGTTCGTCGAGCCCGCGCGCTCGGAGACGTTCACATTCACGCGCGAGTGGATGCGTGAGCAGTTCGAGCGGATCAACAACCCACGCAGCCCGTCCTTCGCGGTCGCCACCAAGCTGAACCTGCCCACGTCCTACCTCATGATCCACCGGACCTGGCTCGGCGGGCTGGGCGTGCTGAGCCAGCTCGAGTGCGAGCTCCCGTTCCGCGGGATCATGGAGCAGCACCTGCCCGGCTTCGCCGTCTGATCAGCCGAGGTCGAGGTACATCACGTGCAGTCCGACGAGCCCGCGTGACGCCGAGTCGAACGCACCCGGCACGGTGCCGACGATCTCGAACCCCAGCGCCTGCCAGAGCCGTATGGCGCCGGTGTTGGTCTCGACCACGGCGTTGAACTGGATGCCGCGGTACCCCTGCTCCCGCAGCCGGCCGACCACGTGCTCGCCGAGCGCCCGGCCGACGCCACGCCCGCGCGCGGTGGGCGGGACCATGAACGAGGCGGTGCCGACGTGGCTGCCGCGCCCGGGCCGGTTCGGTCCGTACTTCGCCGTCCCGAGGAGCTCGCCGCCGTCCTCCAGGACCACGGTCTCGCCGGGGGGCGACTCGAGCCAGAGGTCGCGGCCCTGCTCGGAGGTCAGGTCCTCCGGGTAGGCGTAGGTCTCCCCGGCCGCGACGATCCCCTGGAACACGGGCCAGATCGCGGGCCAGTCGGCATCGGTGGCAGGGCGGATCCGCGGGTCGGTCACCGTGGCGCCCGGTCGGTGATGCAGTACGCCGAGCCGGCGGGGTCGGCCAGCACGGTCCAGGCGTCGTACGTCTCGACGTGCGTGGCTCCCAGCGCGAGGTGGCGGTCGGTCTCCGCAGCCCGGTCGGAGCACCCGAGGTCGAGGTGACCGCGGACGTCGCCGGCCGGCTCGCCGAGCCGCTGCACCAGCAGCTCGAGCCCCTGGTCGGCCGGTCGACGCAGCCGAGCGAACTCGGGGCGGATGGAGTCGACCAGGGTGCGGCCGGTCACGTCCGTCCAGAAGGCCAGCTCGACGTCGAAGCCGCCGGCCGGGATGTCGAGGCACACCTGGTCGACCAGGGTGCGGTGCCCGCCCGGCCGGCTCACCGCAGGCGCGGGACGGGACGCCGGGTGGCTGACGTAGCAGAACGGGAAGCCGCCCGGCGAGCGCAGCACGACGTGCCCCGGGGCCGCGACCTCGACGGCGCCGAGGGCGACGGCCCGGTCCGCCGCCGTGCGCGGATCGGCGACGTGCAGGTCGAGATGGACCCGCGACGGGCCGGTCTCGAGCCGTTGGACCCGCAGGTGGGCGTCGCCCTCGGGCGGCACCAGCGTCACGAACTCGCCCTGGTCGCCGCGCGCCGGCGAGACCTTCCAGCCGGAGACGTCGCGCCAGAACGCGAGGGCGGGCGCGTGCGCCTCGGGCGCCAGGTCGAGGAACGCGCTGACCCAGAACGGGGTCACAGGTCGACCGCCCCGTCGATCGACTCGCGGATCAGGTCGGCGTGCCCGCAGTGACGCGCGTACTCCTCGACCAGGTGCACGAGGATCCAGCGCAGGCTGAAGTGCTTCCGGTGGCGGACGCGCACGGCGAGCGCGTCCAGCCCGACCTCGTCGAGCACCCGACGGTAGACGGCGTCCGCAGCCGCGACCTCGGCGTCGAACAGCCGGCGCAGCTCCTCGGGCGGGTCGTCGGCGGCCGACGTCATCTCCCAGTCGGGGTCGGCGTCCCAGTCGGCGGAGGCCCACGGCTCGGTCATCGCCTCGCCCGCGAAGACGTAGGTCGCCCAGTAGCGCTCGACATGGGCCAGGTGCTTGAGCAGCGCGCCGAGGGTGAGGGTGCTGGGCGGCAGCCGGGTCGCGAGCTGCTCCGCGTCGAGCCCGTCCGTCTGCCGCCGCAGCGTGTCGCGGAAGTAGTCGAGGAACGCCAGCAGCGTGGTGGTCTCGTCGGCCGCTGCCGGAGGGCGGGTGCGCTCGGTCACGCGGTGCCCGTCACCGGCGCGCAGTCGTTGCCGCAGTCGCCGACGGACGCGACCGGGCCGTCGGCGTGCGCCGCCGGACGGTGGAGGACGGCCGACTCCGGCGTGAACGCGATGCCGTCGGCGTCCGCGGTCGCGGTCCCGTCGACGAGCAGGGTGTGGCCGTGCTCCTCGACCGGCGGGAAGAGGAGCGTCGCGGCCGGCAGGAGCGCCAGGTTGGCGGCGGAGCCGCGGCTGGCGGGGCACCGGAGCACCCCGTCGGCCAGGGTCGGCTCGACCGTCACGGCCTTCACCCGGCCGTCTCCGGAGGCGGTCAGGAGGTAGCCCGGGCCGCGGCCGGCCAGCGCCTCACCGAGCTGCTCGATCTCCACGGGAATGCTCACGTCACGACCCTAGCCGCGCCGATTGCAACCCGCCTGCGCCATTTCGCGTCTTGGTGGCGATGGAATGGAGGTGCACACCGCATGCACGCACTGGCGCCCACGGGGGTGACGATGAGCCGGGCCGTGACCCGTGACGAGGACTTCTCGTCGTACATGCACGCCCGCCAGCCCAGCCTGCTGCGCACCGCCTACCTCCTGACCGGCGACCGCCACACCGCCGAGGACCTGGTCCAGACCGCCTTCGCCAAGCTCTACCTCTCCTGGGACAAGGTCAACGACCGCGGCTCCCTCGACGGGTACGTCCGCCGGATCCTGGTCAACGAGCACAACTCGCTGTGGCGCCGCGCCTGGAAGCGTCGCGAGACCACGACCGACGAGGTCCCCGACCGGCCCCACCACGACGTCCCGGACAGCGGCGCCGGCGCCGACCTGTGGGCCCTCGTCCAGACCCTGCCCACCAAGGCCCGCGCCGTGGTGGTGCTCCGCTACTACGAGGAGCTCTCCGAGGCCGAGACGGCGGAGACCCTCGGCATCTCGATCGGCACGGTGAAGTCCCAGGCCAGCCGTGCTCTCGCCGCGCTGCGCGACCGCGCACCCCAGACCCTGAACCCGACCCTGGACCCCCGGGAGGAGGACCGATGAACGACCCCCACGGGCTGACCACCGAGCTCACCCGTCAGCTCCACGCCCAGGTGGACGGCTGGCACCACGCCCCCCTGACGCTGGACTCCGTGCAGGGCAAGGCCCGCACCATCCGACGCCGTCGCACCGCCGTCACCACCGGCCTCGCCGCCGTCGCCGTGCTGGCCGTGCTCCTGCCCGCCGGGCTGGTCCTCGACGACCCGGGCTCCCAGCGACCCGCCCCCACGGCACCGTCGCCCACCGAGGTGGTCGAGCCGACGCCGAACCCCGACGGGACGTTCCCGCTGACCCTCGACGTCCCGGAGGGCGGGGTCCCGGTCACCGGCTACCTCACCCTCGACGACCAGCAGCTCGTGACGCCGGACGGCGCCTACGACCTGCCGGGCGACTTCGTGCAGCTCGCGCCGTACGACGGCGGCTGGGTGGGCATCCGGGCCGGGGACTACGGGACCACCGGCACCCAGGTCGTGATGCTCGACGCCGACTTCCAGGAGATCTCGGCGGTCCTCGGCGGGTCGGCCCTCGCGATCAGTGCTGACGGCAGCCGGGTGGCGTGGGTCGAGGCCGTCGGCAACGAGGGCGACTGGACGGTCGTCAACGCCCCGGTCGACGGCAGCGAGCCGATCCGGACCCCGACGTCCCGCGACACCCAGGTGGAGGGCTTCCTGGCCGACGACGCCGTTGCCACGTCCCACTTCGAGAATCCCGACGACGGCTACTCCTACGGACAGGCCACCCCCGAGGGCGAGTTCGACGCCATCCCGCTCGGGGGCTATCAGTCCGTCGGCGGGGTCTCCGAGGTGAGCGGCCTGGTCGCCGGCCAGACGAAGTTCCTCGGCGACCGCACCTGCTCGGAGGTGCGCCGCACCGACACCGCGCAGCCGCCGCTGGTCTACGAGACCTGCGACCACAAGCTGGCCGGCTTCAGCCCCGACGGACGCTGGCTGATCGGCTACGCGACGTACTACGACCTGGGTTCGCCGACCCTGGCGATCCTGGACGCCGCCACCGGCGACCCGGTGGTCGAGTGGGTCAGCAGCCGCAAGCAGGCCGACGCGGCCGTGGTGCACTCCGCCGCCTGGGAGGACGACGACACCGTGCTCGCGGTCGTGGAGCAGGGTGGTCAGCAGGCCGTGCTGCGGCTCGAGGCGAACGGCACCGCGACCCGGGTCTCCGACGTGCGGAAGGCTGCGATGTCGATCGAGTTCTTCCTGCCGCAGCACCCTTTCGGGCAGTGACCCGCAGGTGAGGATCAGACCAGCACCTCGGTGACCGGCAGCGAGGAGTCGGCGGGCAGGTCCAGTGCGGAGGGCGGCCGGTTCCTCGCCACCAGCTCCGCGCCCAGCGCGGCGACCATCGCGCCGTTGTCGGTGCACAGCCCCGGCCGGGGCACCCGCACCCGGATCCCGCGCGCGGCGGCGCGTTCCTCGGCCAGCACCCGCAGCCGCGAGTTGGCCGCGACCCCGCCGCCGATCAGCAGGTCCTCGATGCCCTCGCTGACGGCCGCGTCGACCGCCTTGCGCGTCAGCACGTCGCAGACTGCCTCCTGGAACGACGCCGCGACGTCGGCCACCGGGACCGGCTCCCCGGACCGCTCCCGCGCCTCGACCCACCGCGCCACCGCGGTCTTGAGACCCGAGAACGAGAAGTCGAACCGGTGCCGCTCGAGGTCGCGGCGCGAGGACAGGCCGCGCGGGAAGTCGATCGCGACGGTGCTGCCCTCGCGCGCGGCGCGGTCGATGTGGGGCCCGCCGGGGAACGGCAGGCCGAGCAGCCGCGCCACCTTGTCGAACGCCTCGCCGGCGGCATCGTCGATCGTCGCACCGAGCGGCACGACGTCACCGGTGACGTCGGAGACCCGCAGCAGGCTCGAGTGGCCGCCGGACACCAGCATCGCCAGGCACGGCTCGGGCAGCGCCCCGTGCTCGAGCTGGTCGACGGCGACGTGCGCGGCGAGGTGGTTGACGCCGTAGAGCGGCTTGCCGAGCCCGATCGCGAGGGCCTTGGCGGCGGCGACCCCGACCAGCAGCGCACCCGCGAGGCCGGGTCCGCTCGTGACCGCGATCGCGTCCACGTCGTACAGCTCCACGCCGGCGGTCTCGCAGGCACGCTCGAGGGTCGGGACCATCGCCTCGAGGTGGGCGCGGCTGGCGACCTCGGGCACGACACCGCCGAACCGGGCGTGCTCGTCGACGCTGCTGGCGACCGCGTCAGCGAGCAGCGTGTGGCCGCGGACGATCCCGACGCCGGTCTCGTCGCAGGACGTCTCGATGCCGAGGACGAGCGGGGCATCGGTCATGGCCGTCATTGTGCCGCGCCCACCCACAGCTCCAGCACGACCGCGGTGGTGCCGTCGCGGTAGTAGCGCGGCCGCCGGGCGAGCTCGACGAAACCGGCAGCGTCGTAGAAGGCCAGGGCGCCGGCGTTGTCCTCGCGGACCTCGAGCAGCAGCCGGTCGGCCCCGTCGGCCCGGGCCAGCCGGACCACCTCGCCGAGCAACCGCCTCGCCACGCCACCGCGTCGGTGGTCGGGGGCGACCGCGATCCGCTGCAGCTCGGCGACGTCACCCGCGACGCTCACCGCGACGTAGCCGGTGACCAGGCCGTCGTCGCGGGACACCAGGTAGTGGACCGTCGGCAACTGACCGGCGATCCCCTGCTCGACCAGCGCCGCGGACCACGCGTCCGGCCCGAGCGCGACCAGCTCGAGCGCCGCGACCGCCGCCACGTCCGCGGGCGTCGCCGCCTCGATCACGAGGCCGGCTTGCGAGGTCCGGGCAGCACCGCGTCCGGCCGCCGCAGGTAGAGCGGCTCCGGGTCGCTGAGCTCGGCCCGCTCCTCGGCGACCGTCCGGGCCAGCCAGCCGGCACTCGGCCGGCGAGGTCCGATCGGGGTCGGGAAGTGCTCGGGATAGAGCAGCGCACCCTCCCCCACGACCTGCCCGTCGTCCGCGAGGACAGCCGGCCGGTCGACGACCGGGCCGGTGAGCCGCTGCGCGTCCTCGTCGTACGTCGCGAGGTAGACCTCCTTGCGCCGGGCGTCGGTGGCGACCGCGAACTCGCCGATGACGGCTCCGGTGTCGACGGCCTCGACCGCGAGCACGTCGAGGGTGCAGACGCCGTACACGGGCAGGTCGAGCACGAAGCCGAGCGTGCGCGCGGTGACCAACCCGACCCGCAGCCCGGTGAAGGGGCCGGGCCCGACGCCCACCGCGATCGCGGTGAGGTCCTGCCGCACGATCCCCGCGCCGGTCAGCGCGCGCTCGATCAGCGGTGCGAGCTGCTCGGCGTGGCGCATCGGCTGGTCGCTGTCGAGCTCCACGACGACGTCGGTGCCGTCGTGGAGGGCCACGGTGACGGTCGGCGTGGCGGTGTCGAAGGCGAGCAGCACGGGGTCAGGCTAGTTGTTGCTGCCGGAGCCGCCCCGGAGCACCCGGACGAGGTGGGCATCGATCGCCGAGAGCCCGGCCTGGTCCTCCGCCGGGTCCCACCAGGCGAGGTCGTCGACGTCGCCACCCGGCTGCAGCCCGGCATCGTCGGCCAGGGCGGTGCGGTAGACCGCGACTCGCTTGATCCGGCGCTGGTGGCCGTACTGGATCGTCGCCACACCCGCGAAGTCGACCCGACCAGGGTCGCCGCCGGTCGCCGTCCGGTACTGCTCCACGACCGCCGCCCGCGGCGACTCGTCGGCCGCCAACCGGGCGAGCGGCAGCTCCCACTCGGCGGTGCGCAGGTTGCGGACCAGGAGCACCCGATCCCCGTGCTCGGGGACCAGGATCGACATCGTCAGCGGCACCTCGCGGTCGAGCTCGCGGAGGTCGTCCTCCGCGCACGTCCAGAAGTCGACGAGCAGCGTCTCGCCGGGCTTGGCCGCCAGGGGCGGTCGACGCGTGTCGGGCACGTCCAGCTCGTACCAGCGGGGGCCCACCGGCGTCATGAGCACCCGGCGCGGGTCGTGGTCCTCGGCGTCGTCGTTGTGGGCCAGCGCCCGGATCACGCGGATCTCGAGCCGCGACTCCGCGAGCCCCTCGGCGATCCCCTCACCCCACTCGACGACCGTCACCGCGTCGTCGAGCGCGGTGTCGAGGTCGAGGTCGTCGAGCTCGTCGATCCCCCCGAGCCGGTAGGCGTCGACGTGGACCAGCGACGGACCCTCGACCAGGGACGGGTGGACCCGCGCGATCACGAACGTCGGGGACGTGATCGGACCGCGCACCTCGAGGCCCGCGCCCAGCCCCTGGGTGAACGTCGTCTTGCCGGCCCCGAGCTCGCCGCTCAGCACCACCAGGTCGCCGGCCCGCAGCTGCGCGGCGAGGGACTCGCCCAGCGCCCGCATCGCCTCGGCGTCGGGAACGTCGAAGAGAAAGGTGTTGAGAGGGCGCCGCAGCTCGACGTTCGGCTCGTGCCGCCGCACCTCCCGGAAGCCGCGGCGCTCCCAGAACCCCACCGTCTCGGGCAGCTCCAGCCGCGCGACGACAGTGAGGTCGTCGTACCCCTCGGCCTCGGTGACGGCCGCCTGGATCAGCCGGGCCGCGATGCCGTGGCCCTGGAAGCCGGGGAGGACGCCGAAGCGACGGACGTACATCGTGGTGCCGACCGGGTCCAGCACCAGTCCGCCGACGGGTTCGCCGTCGAGCCGGGCGAGCAGCCCGCCCCGGTGGGAGAGCAGGGCGGCGAGCGACTCGACCGTCTCGGTGAGGGTCGCGGCCGGCGGGTCGAGCGGCGGGCGGGCCTCGAAGGCGGGCCGGATCGTGTCGAGCAGCACGGCCGCCTCCGCGGGCCCGATGGGCTGGATCTCGACGCTCATCGGCGGCCTTTCCGCCCCCGGGACGCCGCGAGCAGCTGGTCGAGCTCGGCGTTGACCTCCTCGTGCCGCTCGAGGATCACCATGTGACCGGCGCCCTCGAGCTCGAGGAGCCGCGAGCCCGGGATGGTGGCGTGCAGCTTTCGGCTGTGGCCGATCGAGGTGAGCTTGTCCTCCGTGCCGCAGATGATCGAGACCGGCACGTGCGCCAGGGTCCGTACGGTCTCGAACTTGTCGAGCGCCGAGAAGCTCGGGAAGAACTCGGCGATCACCTCGAACGGCGTGGCCGAGAGCATCGAGTCGACGAACTCGACGTACGACGCAGGCACGTCGTCGCCGAAGGCCAAGGTGTCGGTGGCGACCGAGGCGACGGCCCGGCCGACCCGCCGCACCCCGTCCACGGCCCGGTGCCCGCGCGACAGCACCGCGACCGCGCGCAGCGCCAGCGCGCTGCCGAGGTTCGACGGGATCGCGGGGACCAGGGTCCGGTGGGGCGCGAGGCCTCCGGCCGTGGTCGCGATCAGCGCGACGCCCACGACCCGGTCGCCGAAGAGCTCCGGGAACGCCTCCGCCAGGGCGATGACGCTCATCCCGCCCATGGAGTGCCCGACGAGGACGACCGGCCCCGGCGGCACGACCTCGTCGATCACCCGGGCCAGGTCGCGGCCGAGCTGGTCGATCGTGGCGTGCCCGTCGGTGGACCGGCCGGAGCGGCCGTGGCTGCGCTGGTCGTAGTAGACGGCGCGGGCGAGGCCGCGGTAGCCGGCGCGCTGGAAGTGCCAGCAGTCGAGGTTGAGGGCGTAGCCGTGGGCGAAGACCACCGTGAGGGGCGACCCCTCGCACTCGTCGACCTCGACGTGCAGCGGGACGCCGTCGTCGGCGACCACGGTCACGGCCGGTGACCGCAGCGAGCCGAAGTCGGTGGTGTCACCCGCGCCGCGCCGGGCGATGATCTGGCGGCGGCGGGCGACGCCGACCGCGGTGCCCGCGACCGCGATGCCGGCCGCGGACGCGACGATCCCGGCGACCTTGCCCCGGGCGCTCACCCCGCGGGCTCCCCGCGCACGCTCTCGTCGAGGTACCGGCGCTCGAACCGGCCGCCGATCCGGGTGACGATCTCGTAGCTGATGGTGTCGCACCACTCGGCCCAGTCCTGGGCGGTCGGCTCGCCGAGGAGGCCGGTGCCGAACAGCCACACCTCGTCACCGGGCTCGGCGTGATCGTCGCCGAGGTCGACGACGAACTGGTCCATGCACACCCGGCCGCGGATCGGTCGGCGCCGGTCCCGCACGAGCACCTCGGCCCGGTTGCCGGCGTGGCGCGGCACCCCGTCGCCGTACCCGACGGGGACGAGGCCGAGCGTCGTGGGCCGGTCGGCCCGCCAGGTGTGGCCGTAGGAGACCGCGGTCCCGGCGTCGACCCGCTTCACCGTCGCGAGCCGGGCCACCGCCCCCATCGCCGGCAGCAACCCCGGGCGGTCGCGCTGCTCGAGGTCGGGGCTGTGACCGGGCGCCGGGTCCAGCCCGTAGCTGGCGAGGCCGCACCGCACCAGGTCGAACCGGGCGCCGGGTCGGGTCAGCGCGGCGGCGCTGTTGGCCAGGTGCCGCACCTCCGGGCGGAGCCCGGCGCGCTCGGCGACCGTCAGGGCGTGGCGGAACGCCGTCTCCTGGCCGTCGTTGGCGGGGTGGTCCGGCTCGTCGCTGCACGCGAAGTGGGACCAGACACCCGTGACGCGCCAGTCTCCGCGCTCCTCGCCCGCCCGCGCCTCGGCCACCACGGCGTGCCAGTCGGCGAGGGGGACGCCGCCTCGGGAGAGGCCGGTGTCGACCTTCAGCTGCAGCCGCGCGGGACGGCTCGCGCCGTGGGTGCCGGCGGCGATCTCGGACAGCTCGGCCAGGGAGTAGGCGGTCACGTCGACGTCCGCGGCGATCGCAGCCGCGTAGTCCTCGCCGGGTACCCCGAGCCAGCACAGCAAGCGGCCGGTGTCGCCCCCGCGACGCAGCGCCAGCGCCTCGTCGATGGTGGCGACGCCGAGCCAGTCGGCGCCCCCCTGCCGGGCGGCCCTCGCCGCCGGCTCGAGGCCGTGGCCGTAGCCGTCCGCCTTGACGATGGCCATCACCGGCACGCCGGCGTGCTCGCGGAGCAGGGAGACGTTGTGCCGGATCGCGGGCAGCTCGACGACGATCTGCGCGCGCGGCCGGGTCATTCCCCGGATTCTTCCATCCCGGTCACGAGCAGCTGACGGACCGTCTCGGGGATCGCGCGGGCGACGTCGCCAGCGGCGATCGGACCGCCGCGGGAGGCCAAGGTGGCCGCGGCTCCGTGCAGCCAGCTGCCGACCGACGCGGCGTCGTACGGCGGGAGGCCGGTGGCGAGCAGCGAGCCGATCAGCCCCGCGAGCACGTCGCCGGCGCCGGCGGTGGCCAGCCACGGGACGCCGGTCGTGGTGACCCGCACCCGGCCGTCTCCCGCGACCAGCGTGTGCCGACCCTTGAGCAGCACGACCGCGCCGTAGCGCTCGGCCGCCGCGCGGGCGTGGGCGAGCGGCCGGGCCTCGATGTCGGTCCGGTCGGCACCGGTCATCGCGGCGAGCTCGCCCGCGTGGGGCGTCAGGACCGCCGGCACGCTCAGCGGTGCCGTGAGGTGCTGCAGCGCGTCCGCGTCGATCACGACCGGGACTCCGTCGTCGAGCGCCGCCTTCAGGTGGGCGGCCGCGTCGTCGGCCGTCCCGGAGCCGACGACCCAGGCCTGCACCCGGCCCTCCCCCACGACCTCGGGGCGGACCGCGCGGACCGTGGCGGCCGCCGCTCCGACGTACCGCACCATGCCGGCGAGGCCGGCGGCCGCGCCGGCGACGCACAGCTCCGCGGCGCCGGGGTAGGTCGCCGACCCGGCCCGGACGCCGACGACGCCGCGGGTGTACTTGTGCGCGTCGGGATCGGGCCGTGGCAGCAACCGTCGTACGTCGGCGGGCTGCAGCGCCTCGACCGGGGGCTCCGGCAGGGTGAGCCCGAGGTCGACGAGGTGGGTCACCCCGCAGGCCGCGGCCGCGGGGTCGACGAGGTGCACGACCTTGTGGGTCCCGAACGTGACCGTGAGCGCCGCGCGCACGTGCGGACCGGCCAGCTCGCCGGTGTCGACGTCGACGCCACTGGGGGTGTCGACGGCCACGACCGGGACGCCGTCGAGCCGGGCCAGGGCGGCCACCGCGTCGGGTCGCAGCCCGGGCCGGCCGCCGATGCCGACGATCCCGTCGACCGCGACGTCCGCGCGCGTGTCGTCGCGGGGCCAGCCGACCCGGCCGCCCGCCGCCCGCAGCGCCGCGAGCCCGCCCTCGTGCACCCCGTCCGCCAGCAGCCACGCCTCGACCCACGCACCGCGCCGGGCCAGCGTCGCGCCGGCGTACAACGCGTCCCCGCCGTTGTTGCCCGGCCCGACGAGCAGCACCACCCGGCGGCCGTACGCCCCACCCAGCCAGTCCGTGACGGCGTACGCCAGGCCGGTCGCCGCCTGCTGCATGAGCGCCCCCTCGGGCAGCGTCGCCAGCAGCGCCTCCTCGGCGGCTCGGACCTGCTCGACCGTGTGCGCGTGGCGCATGCCCCCAACCTAGCCGCGCCGTGTGCCTGAGAGTGCGCCAGAGCGCACTCTCAGGCACACGGGACCCTGGGCTGTGGACGAGCCGCCCGCGGGCCCTTCGCATCAGGACAAGGTTTCGGGGTGGACGCGCTCGCCCTGACACTTCGAGACCAGCAGGGACTGGTCGCCCGCCGTCAGCTGCTGTCCCTCGGGGTCGACCGATTCGCCGTTCGCAACCAGGTGGCGGCACACCGCTGGGTCGAGCGCACTCCCAGAGTCATCGGCACGACGACCGGTCCGCTGAGCCGTGACCAGCTGCTCTGGCTGGCCGTCCTGCACGCCGGGCCGCGGAGCATGCTGGGAGGACTGACCGCCGCGGAGGCTCACGGGCTGAGCCGATGGGACCGGGAGGTGGTCACGGTCCTGGTCGACGACGAGCTGGACTTCGAACCAGTCGATGGCATCCGGTTCTTCCGGTCCCGCCGCTCGTTCGAGCTGCTGCGCGACCCGTCGGTGTCCCGGCCGACCTGCCGGGTGGAGCCCGCGTTACTGATGTGGGCGGCGTACGACGCACCGCCACGAGCGGCTCACGCTGTGCTGGCCGCCGGCGTCCAGCAACGGCTCACGACCCCCGAACGACTGCTCGACTGGATCGATCGACTCAAGCCGTTGCGACGAGCGCCGGCTTTTCGCGAGACGCTGGCCGACATCGCGGTCGGGGCGCAGTCCGGAGCCGAGCTCGACGTGGCGCGGATGTGTCGCGGCTTCGGCCTGGTCCCGCCCCGGCGCCAGACCGGCCGCACGGATCACACCGGCCGTCGGCGGTGGACCGACTGCGAGTGGGATCTCCCCGACGGGAGCCTCCTCGTGCTGGAGGTTGACGGCGGTTTCCACATGGAGGTCGAGCACTGGCACGACGACCTGCGCCGAGCGCGGCAGATCACCGGGCCCGGCCGGATCGTCGTGCGGTGCTCGGCATACGAAGTGCGGCACGAGACGGTGCAGCTGGTCGCCGACCTGCGGGCCCTCGGGGTGCCTCGTGTGCCTGAGAGTGCGGCATAGCGCACCCTCAGGCACACGAGGCGCAGGAAGGCGCGGTCAGGACTCCAGCACCACGACCGCCGAGGCGATCCCGGCGTCGTGGGACAGCGACAGGTGCACCGAGCGGACGCCGAGCTCGTCGGCCCGGGCCTGGACGGAGCCGCGGATGGTCAGCAGCGGCCGGCCGGAGGACTCCGAGACCACCTCGGCGTCGTGCCAGGCCATCCCGGTCGGGGCGCCGAGCGCCTTCGCCATCGCCTCCTTGGCGGCGAACCGGGCGGCCAGGGAGGCCGGCGGTCGCACCGCCTCGGCCGGCGTGAACAGCCGCTCGCGCAGCCCGGCTGTCCGCTCCAGCGATGCCATGAACCGCTCGATGTCGACCACGTCGATGCCGACCCCGATGACTGCCACCCGCTACTCCACCGTGACGGACTTGGCGAGGTTGCGGGGCTGGTCGACGTCGTGGCCGAGCACGCTCGCCAGCTCGCACGCGAACAGCTGCATCGGGATCACCGCCAGCATCGGCTGGAGCAGCACCGGCACCCGCGGCAGCTCGATCAGCTCGTCGGCGTACGGCGTGATGGTGGTGTCGCCCTCCTCGGCGAGACAGATCGTGTGGGCCCCCCGGGCCCGGATCTCCTGGATGCCGCTCACCATCTTGTCGTGGAGCTGGTCGCGCCCCTTCGGCGGTACGACGCACAGCACCGGCACCCCGGCCTCGATCAGCGCGATCGGGCCGTGCTTGAGCTCACCGGCCGCGAACCCCTCGGCATGGAGGTAGGCGAGCTCCTTCAGCTTCAGAGCCCCCTCCAGCGCGATCGGGTAGCCGGCGTGACGGCCGAGGAACAGCACGGAGGTGTCGTCCTTGTGCTTGCGGGCGAGCTCGTAGATCCGTTGGTCCTGGTCGAGCACCCGGCGGATCAGCGCCGGCATCCGCTCCAGCTCGTCGACGATCTGGGTGATCTCGTCGCCGTACCGCGTGCCCTTGACCTGCGCGAGGTAGAGCCCGAGCAGGTAGCAGGCGACCATCTGGGTCATGAAGCCCTTGGTCGAGGCGACCGCGATCTCCGGGCCGGCGTTGGTGTAGATCACGGCGTCCGACTCGCGCGGGATCGTCGAGCCGTTGGTGTTGCAGATCGCGAGCACCCGCGACCGCTGCCGCCGGGCGTGGCGGATCGCCTGCAGCGTGTCGGCGGTCTCGCCGGACTGGCTGATCGCGACGACGAGCGTCGACTGGGTGAGGATCGGGTCGCGGTAGCGGAACTCGGAGGCGAGCTCGACCTCGCACGGGATCCGGGTCCAGTGCTCGATCGCGTACTTCGCCACCAGCCCGGCGTAGAACGCGGTGCCGCACGCGATCACGATGATCTTGTCGATGTCGCGGAGGTCCTGCTCGGCCAGCCGCATCTCGTCGAGCTGCAGCTCGCCCGTCGGCGTACGCCGACCGAGGAGCGCGTTCGCCACCGCCTGCGGCTGCTCGTAGATCTCCTTGCGCATGAACCAGTCGTGGCCGTCCTTCTCGGCGGCCGACAGGTCCCAGTCGACGTGGTAGCGCCGGCCCTCCGCGGGCGTGCCGTCGAAGTCGGTGACCGCGACGCCCTCGCGGGTGATCGTCACGACCTGGTCCTGCCCGAGCTCGAGCGCCTCGCGGGTGTGCTCGATGAACGCGGCGACGTCGGAGCCGAGGAAGTTCTCGCCGTCGCCGATCCCGACCACCAGCGGTGAGTTGCAGCGGGCCGCGACGACCAGCGACGGGTCCTGCGCGTCGACCGCCACCAGCGTGAACGCCCCGCTCAGTCGCCGGCAGGTGGCCTGCATCGCGGTCGTCAGGTCGCCGCCCCGCCCGAGCTCGGCCTCCAGCAGGTGGGCGGCCACCTCGGTGTCGGTGTCGGACACCAGGTCGTGGCCCGCGGCCTCCAGCTCGGCGCGCAGCGTCGCGAAGTTCTCGATGATGCCGTTGTGGACCAGCGCCACCCGGCCGTCCTGCCCGAGGTGCGGGTGGGCGTTGCGGTCGGTCGGCGGCCCGTGGGTGGCCCACCGGGTGTGCCCGATCCCGGTCGTGGACGGCGGCAGCGGGTGGTCGGCGAGCGCCTTGTCGAGGTTCGCGAGCTTCCCGGCGCGCTTGTCGGACGCGATCGTGCCGTCGGTCACGAGGGCGATCCCGGCGGAGTCGTAGCCCCGGTACTCCAGCCGCCGCAGCCCCTCGATCACGACGTCCTGGGCCTGCTGGGGGCCGACGTAGCCGACGATTCCGCACATGGGTCCACTGTAGGGCGGACCCGGCTGCAAGAATGCCGCGCATGTCTCCGAACGGCGGGTCGGTCGGCGCCTCGGACACGGGCCGCGAGCCGTCGCCGTACGTCGAGCTCGACCGCGACGCCTGGGCGGCACTCGGCAAGGAGACCGAGAGCCCGCTGACCGCCGACGAGATCACCAGCCTCCAGGGCCTGGGCGACGCGCTCGACCTGCTCGAGGTCGAGCAGATCTACCTCCCGATCTCGCGCCTCCTCAGCATGTACGTCGCCGCCGCGGGCCGGCTGCACCGCGAGCAGGAGGAGTTCCTCCACCTGCCGCAGCCGCCACGCACGCCGTTCGTGATCGGCCTCGCCGGCTCGGTCGCGGTCGGAAAGTCGACCACCGCCCGCGTGCTCCAGCAGCTGCTCGCCCACTGGCCCGAGCACCCGAACGTCGCCCTGGTCACGACCGACGGCTTCCTCTACCCCAACGCCGAGCTCGAGCGACGCGGGCTCCTGCAGCGCAAGGGGTTCCCGGAGTCCTACGACCGGCGGGCGCTGCTGCGGTTCGTGGTCGACATCAAGTCCGGCAAGGACGAGGTGGCCGCGCCGACGTACTCCCACCTCGTCTACGACGTCGTCCCCGGAGAGCACGTGGTGATCAAGAGTCCCGACATCGTCATCATCGAGGGCCTCAACGTGCTGCAGCCGGCGCGGGTCCGGGAGGACGGCCGCGCCGGCCTGACGCTGAGTGACTTCTTCGACTTCTCCGTCTACGTCGACGCCCGCACCAAGCACATCCGGGAGTGGTACGTCGAGCGCTTCAAGCGGCTGCGCGAGACGGCGTTCCGCGACCCGGAGTCGTACTTCGCCCAGTACGCCGCCCTCAGCGAGGAGGAGGCGGTCGACACCGCGACCCGGCTCTGGGACACCATCAACGGCCCCAACCTGACCCAGAACGTGCTGCCGACCCGCTCCCGCGCGACGCTGGTGCTGCGCAAGGACCGCGACCACTCGGTCCGTTACGTCCGCCTGCGCAAGCTCTGACCGCTGCGCGAGTCCTACCGAGCCGCCCGGGCCGACGTCGCCACCACGTGCTGCGTGACGGCCAGGGCCGGCACCAGCCCGATCAGCAGCACCACCACGCCCACGCTGAGCCCGAGGGCGAGCCCGGCGCCCGCCACCACGAGCCCGGCCACCGACGTGGTCACCGCGGGCACGGCCGGCCGCAGGTCGCGGTCGGCCAGGGCGTGCACGACACCGAGGACCAGCGTGTACACCGCCACCGGCAGCGCGACCGACCACACGGCCACCGCCTCGGTGGTGTGGCCGTGGTGGGTGACGACGTCGACCGCGACGGCCAGCCCGGCGCCGGCCGCGGCGACCGAGGCGAACGCGAACGCATGGGCGTACGCCGTGGGGAACACCGTCCGCTCGGAGGCGAACAGCGGCGCGTTGTCGCGCTTGAAGTACAGCCACCACAGCGAGAACACGAGCAGCATGCCGCCGATGACGAGCGGGACCAGGTCGGCGACGTACTCGTCGCCCTCCAGCGCGCCCTGCACGGCCATCACCGACGACAGCACGACCTCGCCGAGCACGATGATCGTGAAGAGGCCGTACCGCTCGGCGATGTGCCCGGGGTGGTACGGCGTGCGGTGGTGCCGCTCGGCGAGGTAGGGGACCGAGAACTCGATGGCCATGCCGAGCACGAACGTGCCGAGCAGCACGGCCTGGCCGTCCAGCCCCAGCCGGGCCAGCCAGAAGACCTGGACGGCGGTGATCCCGGCGGCGTAGGTCAGGGCGGCACGGCGGCCCTCGGGGTGGCCGTGGGCCGCACGGAGCCACAGCGACACCATCCCGAGTCGCATCACGCAGTAGCCCGCGACGGCCAGCTCCGAGTTGCCGTCGTCGAAGAGCGTGGGCACGCCCGCGGCCAGGAGCAGCGAGCCGGCCATGATGACCAGCGACAGCAGCCGGTAGATCACGTCGCCGGAGTCGTAGGCCGAGGCGAACCAGGTGTAGTTGACCCACGCCCACCAGATGGCGACGAAGACCAGCACGAAGTAGACGATCGCGTCGAGGTGGTGCTCGGCGAGGCCGTGGTGGAGCTCGGCCGCGGCCGCGGCGATCGCGACCACGAAGACCAGGTCGAAGAAGAGCTCCAGCGGGGTCGCCGCGCGGTGCGGCTCCTCGGTGTCGCGCGGGCCCATCGGGATCGACCACGGGAGCGGCGTGGTGCTCATGGGCGTCAGACTGGCACAGCCCGGGCGGCTCGAGGCGGAGGCGTCAGAGCGCCAGCCGGCGACGTACGACGTCGGCCAGCCGCGCGGCGACCTCGCGTGCCTGCTGCTCGGTCGGCGCCTCGACCATGACCCGCACGATCGGCTCGGTGCCGGAGGGCCGCAGCAGGATCCGGCCGGTGTCGGCGAGCCCGGCCTCCTCCTCCGCGACCGCGGCCGCCACGACCGGGTCGTCGTCGGCGCGGGCCTTGTCGACGCCGTCGACGTTCAGCAGCACCTGGGGCAGGCGGGTCATGACGGAGGCGAGCTCCTGGATCGACTGCCCGGTCGTGGCCATCCGCTCCAGGACGGCCATCGCGGTCAGGATGCCGTCGCCGGTCGTGGCGTGGTCGCTCATGATCACGTGGCCCGACTGCTCCCCGCCGAGGGAGTAGCCGGAGACCTTCATCGCCTCCAGCACGTAGCGGTCGCCGACCTTGGTCTGGCGCACGCCGATGCCCGCGGCGCGCATCGCCTGCACGAAGCCGAGGTTGCTCATGACCGTCGCGACGACCGTGTCCTTGGCGAGCCGGTCGTGGTCGTGGAGCGCGAGCGCCAGGATCGCGAGCAGCTGGTCGCCGTCGACGACGTTCCCCTCGTGGTCGACAGCGAGGCAGCGGTCGGCGTCGCCGTCGAGGGCGAAGCCGACGTCGGCACCGTCCTGGATCACGGCCTTCTGCAGCGACTCGAGGTGCGTCGACCCGCAGTTGTCGTTGATGTTGAGGCCGTCGGGCATCGCGTGGATGGCGCTGACGTCGGCGCCGGCCCCGACCAGGGCCCGCGGTCCGGCCTCGGACGCTGCCCCCTCGGCGCAGTCGAGGACGACCTTGATGCCCACGAGGGGGTGGTCGATCGACATGATCAGGTGGTCGACGTAGTCGTCGATCGCCTCGGCGTACTGCTCCACCCGCCCGACGCCGGCGCCCACCGGTCGCTGCCACTGGTCGTTGAGCCGTCGCTCGATGGCGTGCTCGGCGACGTCGTCGAGCTTCTGGCCGCCGCGGGCGAGGAACTTGATGCCGTTGTCGGGCATCGGGTTGTGGGACGCCGAGAGCATCACGCCGAGGTCGGCGTCGAGCTTGTGGGTGAGGAACGCGACGCCGGGCGTCGGGAGGACGCCGAGCAGGAGCACGTCGACGCCGGCGGAGGCGAGCCCTGCGACGACCGCGGCCTCCAGGAACTCGCCGGACACCCGGGTGTCGCGGCCGACGACCGCGACCGGCCGGTGGCCCTCGAAGTCGCCGCGGTCGGCGAGCACGTGGGCCGCGGCAACGGAAAGGTCCAGGGCCAGCTCCGCGGTGAGATCACCGTTGGCCAGGCCCCGGACCCCGTCCGTGCCGAAGAGTCGCGCCATGCGACGACCCTAGAGCGTCAGCGCTTGCTGAACTGAGGCGCCTTGCGGGCCTTCTTCAGACCGGCCTTCTTGCGCTCGATGACGCGGGCGTCACGGGTGAGCAGGCCGGCCTTCTTCAGGATCGCGCGGTTGGCGTCGACGTCGACCGCGTTGAGGGCACGGGCCACACCGAGGCGCAGGGCACCGGCCTGGCCGGTGATGCCGCCACCGTGGATGCGGGCGATCACGTCGAAGCGGCCCTCGAGGCGGGTCGCCGCGAACGGCTCGTTGACCACCTGCTGGTGCAGCTTGTTCGGGAAGTAGGAGTCGAGCGTCCGGCCGTTGACGGTCCAGTTGCCGGAGCCCGGGACGATCCGGACGCGGGCGACGGCCTGCTTGCGGCGGCCGGTGGCCGCGGCCGGGGCGATCGCGGACGCGACGGGCGCGTCGGCGGCCGGTGCGCTCTCGGAGCTGTAGGCGACGCCCTGCTCGTCGGTCTCGTAGGTCTCTTCGACCTCGGTGGTGCTGTCCTCGGTCACGTTCTCAGTCACGTTCTCAGTCACGTCAGGAATCCTTGGGTCGATCACTGGGAGATCTGCGAGATCTCGAAGGGCGTGGCCTGCTGGGCCTGGTGGGGGTGGTTCGGGCCGGAGTAGACCTTGAGCTTCTTGATCATCTGGCGACCGAGCTTGTTCTTCGGGAGCATGCCCCAGACCGCCTTCTCGACGACCTTGCGAGCGTCCTTCTCGAGGATCTCGCCGACCGGGGTGGCGGTGAGGCCGCCCGGGAAGCCGGAGTGGCGGTAGGACAGCTTCTTGGTGGCCTTGTCACCGCTGAGCGCGATCTTCTCGGCGTTCACGATGATGACGAAGTCGCCGGTGTCCATGTGCGGGGCGAAGATCGGCTTGTGCTTGCCGCGCAGGAGGTTCGCGGTCTGCACGGCGAGCCGTCCCAGCACCACGTCGGTGGCGTCGATGACCAGCCACTGACGGTTGATGTCGCCCGGCTTGGGGCTGTAAGTGCGCACGTGAGTGCCCTTCTCGTTCGTGGAACCGGCCGGCGGTCGCCGGTCGGTCGGTGGTGCTGCGGCTTCTGACGAACACGGCCCGGCTCAGATCTCAGTCCGGGACTGCACCCCGACCCACGTGGGAGGTCAGGACGCGGCAGGAGTCGCGACCACACAGGCTACCCGTAGCCGCGCGTGGGCAGCAAAACCGCGCCTGCGCCTGCAAGACTCGGATTCGCACCGTCCCCGGGGCAGGGTTAGGTTGTTCGGGTGACTGAATCCCTCACCGTCCGCGACAACCGCACCGGACAGGAGTACGAGGTCCCGATCACCGACGGCACCATCAAGGCCGCGGACCTGGGCCAGATCAAGTCGGCAGACGAGGCCCCGGGCCTGGCGGTCTACGACCCCGGCTTCGTCAACACCGCCTCCTGCCGCAGCTCCGTCACCTACATCGACGGCGAGCAGGGCATCCTCGAGTACCGCGGCTACCCGATCGAGCAGCTGGCCGAGAAGTCCTCGTTCCTCGAGGTCGCCTACCTGCTGATCAACGGCACGCTCCCGTCCAAGGCGGAGTACGACGCGTGGGTGCACGAGATCACGTACCACACGTTCGTCCACGAGAACGTCAAGTCGTTCATGGAGGGCTTCCGCTACGACGCCCACCCGATGGGGATGCTGATGGCGTCCGTCGGCGCGCTGTCGACGTTCTACCCCGACGCCCGCAACATCGGTGACGCCGAGAACCGGCAGATGCAGATCGTCCGGATGATCGCGAAGATGCCGACGCTCGGCGCCTGGTCGTTCCGCCACGCGCAGGGCAAGCCGTTCATCTACCCCGACAACGACCTCTCCTACACCGCGAACTTCCTGTCGATGCTCTTCAAGATGAGCGAGCGGCGGTTCGAGGCCGACGAGCGGCTGGTCAAGGCGCTCGACGTGCTGTTCATCCTGCACGCCGACCACGAGCAGAACTGCTCGACCAACGCGGTCCGCTCCGTCGGCTCCAGCCAGGTCGACCCGTACTCCGCGGTCGCGGCCGGCGTCGCGGCGCTCTACGGCCCGCTGCACGGCGGCGCCAACGAGGCGGTGCTGCGGATGCTGCGCCGGATCGGCAGCAAGGAGAACATCCCCGACTTCATCCAGGGCGTGAAGGACGGCAACGAGCGGCTGATGGGCTTCGGCCACCGGGTCTACAAGAACTACGACCCGCGAGCGACCATCATCAAGAAGGCCTGCGACGACGTCTTCGAGGTCACCGGGGTCAACCCGCTCCTGGAGATCGCCCAGGAGCTCGAGAAGATCGCGCTCGAGGACGAGTACTTCGTGCAGCGCAAGCTCTATCCGAACGTCGACTTCTACTCCGGCCTGATCTACGAGGCCTTCCAGTTCCCGCCCGAGATGTTCACCGTGCTGTTCGCCATCGGGCGCACCCCCGGCTGGCTCGCGCAGTGGCTCGAGCTGGTGCAGGACAAGGAGCAGAAGATCGCCCGCCCCAAGCAGATCTACACCGGCGACCGCACCCTCGACTTCGTGCCGGCGTCCGAGCGCTGGGCCTGACCTTCCTCGCGGCGTGTGCCGGAGACGCGCTCTATGGCGTAGGTCTCAGGCACACGAGACGTCTAGAGAGCCAGGATCGCGGGCACCACGTCGGGCCAGCTCTCGCGTGGCGGCACCTGGTGGCCCATGCCGTCGACGACGAGCAACCGGGCACCGGCAATCGCAGCCGCCAGCGCCTCGCCGTGCGGCAGCGGGAACATCGGGTCGTCGGTGCCGTGCACGACGAGCGTCGGAGCCGTGATCCGGCGGACGTCGGTGGGCTCGGTCTCTTCGCCGTCCTCGCCGACCAGCAGCCAGTGGTTGCCCGCCGCGGCCGGGTCGAGGCTGCGGTCGAACACCTGACCTGCGACCTCCCGCGTCCGCTGCTCGTCGAACAGCCGGCCCGAGTAGGCGCGGTCGGCGTCGGTGTGCCACGCGACCACGGCGTCGCGGTCGGTCCAGTCGGGGTCGGGTGGCGGGTCGGCGAAGAGCGCCGCGATCTCGGGTGAGACGCCGGGAAGGTCGCTGCCGTCGACGCCTCCCGCAGCCGAGGTCGCGACCAGCGTCAGCGCCGAGACGAGGTCCGGCCGGTGGCAGGCGATGGACTGAGCGATGCCCCCGCCCATCGAGAGCCCGACCAGGTGAGCGGGACCGAGACCGAGGGTCTCGACCAGGGCGACGCAGTCACGCTCCAGCGCCTCCCCGCCGTACGTCGGGGCGCCGGCCGGGTCGGTGGTCGACCGTCCCGTGTCGCGGTGGTCGTAGCGGACGACCCGGCGCCCGCCGGCGGCGATCGCCTCGCAGAACCCGACGTCCCACCAGTCCATCGACGCGGCGGCCCCGCCCAGCAGCAGGACCAGCGGGTCCGCCGGGTCGCCGTACTCGTCCACGCACAGCTCGACGTCACCGACGCGCAGCAGCCTCATGCCAGGGACTGACCAGCCGCACGCCCCGGACTCATCGGTCCGAGCCGGGCTCCTGCGGCACGGGGACCGACCCGTCGAGCCCGCCGCTGAACCCCGGCGTCAGCGCGAAGCGCATCACGTCCTCGGTCAGCTCACGGGTCGTGCCCGAGAGGTAGATCCCGTTGTCCTCGGGGCACCAGCTCTCGAAGACGATCGACACCAGCCCCAGCGGACCGCCCGACCCGGCCAGCACCTGACCGACGGGCTCGAGGTCCGTGGGCTCCCCGCAGTTCTCGACCTCGCGTCGCACGGGGGCGGCCCCCACCGCGGCCTCCAGCTCGGCGCTCTCGGACGCCGTGAGGAGCACGCTCTCGCGCAGCCAGCCGTCGGGACCGTACCGGCACACGCTCCAGCGGCCGTCACTGCCGAGGGCGAGCGCCCCGCGGTCGCGGACGGCACAGCCGTTCGGGTCGTGGTCACCGACCACCCGTGCCGACTCCAGCACCGCGCGGGTCGTGGCCTCGTCGGGGGTGACGACCATCAGGTAGTGGTCGCCGTCCTGGAAGAACCCCAGCCACGCGTCCTCGGGGTAGACCTCGACCTGGTCGGGCGACTCCCAGCCGTACTGCCACACGTGCCCGCTGTCGTAGACGAACCTGATGGCCGAGCCGTCACCGAAGTACAAGCCGTAGCCGTTCTGGGGCGTGCAGCCGATGGTGCGGACCACACCCTCGGGTCGCACCACCTCAGGCTCCTCGCCGAGGCCGCCGTCGGCGCACCAGTCGCTGCCGCCGCCGTAGCCCCAGTCGTCGGGGACGGTGACCGTCAGGTTCCGCCACGACTCGACCCGCTGCCCGGCAGGAGCCGGGTCGGGGCCTGGTGTGGCGTCCGGCGGGGAGCCTCCGAGGCCGTCGGACCGCCCGGTGCGGGAGCCGCGTCGCGCGACGGACCCGCCACCGCCAGCACCGCCGGCACCGCCGCCACGGCCACCGCCGCGGCCACGACCGTCATCGTCGTACGCCGCCGCGACCGCAGCCGCGACCGGGCTCCGTCCGCGAGCCCGGCAGCGACGGCGCCGTCGCCGTCCCGGTCGTGGGCCGTCAGGGCCGCCCGCACCTTCGCCTCGAACTGCTCACTCATCGCGCTCTCCCAGGTCGTTCCTCAGGGCAGCCAGTCCGCGCGAGACCCGCGACCGGACCGAGCCCTCGCGTACGCCGGTCAGCTCCGCGATCTCGGCGTACTCCAGCTGTTCGTAGAACCGCAGCACCACCGCGGTCCGTTGCGCCTCGGGCAGCCGCCGGCAGGCCGCCCAGATCCGGTCGTGCTCCTCGTGCGACCCCGCGGCCGGTGCCTCGACGTCGTGGCCGACGGGCTCGGGCACCGGCGTCTCACGACGCCGGAACCGCCGCCACCAGGAGGTGTGCTCGTTGACGACCATCCGCCGGACGTACGCGTACGGATCGGAGAGCCCCGAGATCCGCGACCAGCGCGGCAGCGCCCGCGACAGCGCCTCCTGCACGACGTCCTCGGCGTGCGCGGCGTCGCCGGTCAGCACCCGCGCCAGCCGCAGCAGCGCGGGGCCGCGGGCGGCGACCCACTCGTCGAAGTCGGGGGCGGCCACCATCGTCACCTCGTCCCCCAGCGCCATCGCCTCCACGCCATACAAACGCACCCGATCGCGATCCCGTTGCAGGCTCAGACCACCCGTTCGTCCGGCCGGCCCGGATCGTCCAGCACGGGCGCGGGGTCGTGGGCGCGGACCGCCTCGAGCTGGGCGCAGACCGCGAGTCCGTAGAAGAGGCCCATCGACGAGAGCAGGCTCCAGAGCAGCAGCGCGAACACGCCGGCCAGGGGTCCGTAGGTGCTCGAGAACGACGCGCTCACGGAGACGTACGCCGCGAACCCCGCGGCCGCCAGCATGCTCAGGGTCACGGCGATCGCCGATCCGAGGGCCAGCCAGGACAACGCGGGCTGGCGCCGACGGGGCGCGTGGTCGAAGAGCACGGCGATCGCCAGGACCAGCACCGCGAGCCCCGCGGGCCAGCGCAGCACGTTCCACCAGGAGCGGGTCGAGTCGGACCAGCCGTACTCCTGCACCATGGCGTCGCCGAACGCGCCTCCCGCCACCAGCAGCAGGAAGCCCAGCCCCAGCGGCACGGCCAGCACGGCCGTGTAGACGGAGGCGCGGCCATACTTCGCGAGCGCCGGTCGGTCGCGGCGGATCCCGTAGATCCGGTTGCCGCCCCGCTCCACCTGCGCCATTGCGGTCGTCATCGAGACGAGGGCGAAGAGCAGCCCGAAGGCCAGCGCGAGCTCCGCCGTCCGCTCCGACCCGCTCGACAGCGCTTCGGTGAGTGCGTCCCTCTCCCGTGCCCCCGGGGAGACCGCGTCGACCGTCGCGGCGACGACGCGTGCGGGGCGCTCCTCGTCGAGGTCGGCGGCCAGGCCGGTGACCGCGAGCATGAACGGCACGACGGCCAGGCAGGTCTGGAGCGCGAGCGCCCGGCTGTTGGTGAAGCCGTCGCCGTACCGGAACCGGACGAACGACTCGACCAGGATGCGTCGGACGCCGTGGGTGCGGACGAGGTGCCACGCGTCCTCGGCGTCCAGCTCGTCGCCGTCCATCTCGGTGGTGACCGGGACGGTCCTGGCGGTGGTCATGCGGGCACCCTAGGCGCGCTCAGACGACCTGCCGGTCGTGGCCCTCCCAGTAGGGCTTGCGCAGCTCGCGCTTGAGGATCTTGCCCGTCGGGTTGCGTGGCAGGAGCTCGATGATGTCGACGCTCCGGGGGCACTTGAACTTCGCGAGGTGCTCCTGGCAGTGGGCGATCAGCTCCGCCTCCGTCGCGGACGCTCCCTCCTTGAGCGAGACGACCGCCTTGACCGACTCGCCCCACGTGTCGTCGGGGACGCCGATGATGGCGACCTCCATGACGGCCGGGTGCTCGGCCAGCACCCGCTCGACCTCGGGGCTGTAGACGTTCTCGCCGCCGCTGATGATCATGTCCTTGAGGCGGTCCTCGACGTAGACGAAGCCGTCGGCGTCGACCTTGCCCAGGTCCCCGGTGCGGAACCAGCCGTCGTCGGCGATGACCTCGACGGTCGCCTCGGGCTTGCCGAGGAACCCCTTCATCAGCTGCGGCGTGCGGAACCACAGCTCCCCGTGCTCACCGGTGGGCACGTCCTCGAGGGTGGCGGGGTCGACGACCCGCACCTCGGCGCCCGGGATCGGCTGCCCGGCGCTGACCAGCCGCTCGGGATGGTCGGGATCGCGGTGGGCCTCGGGCATCAGGTGGGTGATGACGCCGCCCAGCTCGGTCAGGCCGTAGACCTGGATGAAGTCGGTGTCGGGCCAGGCCTTCATCGCGGCCCGGAGCAGCGGCATCGGCATCGGCGAGGCGCCGTAGCAGTAGGTCTTGAGCTTCCCGAAGAGGCCGATCGCCTCCGGACCGGACTGGAGCACCTGGGCCAGTACCGCCGGCACGAGGAACGTGCGGTTGGCGCCCTGCATGATCGCGCCGGCCAGCGAGGCGCCGTCGGGATCGCGGGTCATGACGCTCGGGACGCCGTCGTGGATGCCGAACAGGACGTACGACGAGCCCCCGACGTGGAACAACGGCATCGACACCATGTTCTTGTCGCCCGGCTCGAACTCCCAGCCGTCGTGGGCGTTCAGGGTGTGGGCCACCATGTTGGCGTGGCTCAGCATGATGCCCTTCGGTCGGCCGGTGGTGCCGGAGGAGTACATCACCAGGCAGACGTCGTCGGGTGAGACGTCGTCGGGCCGGGAGACCGGCTCCGACCCGGCGAGCCACGCCTCGTACTCGTCGCCCTCGGCGCCGTCGGGCGTCACCTCGATGACCTTCTCGACGCGGGTGAGCCGGTCGCGGATCTTCTCGACCACCGGCATCAGCTCGCTGCCGACGACCAGCACCCTGGCGCCGGAGTCGTTCACCGCGTAGTCGACCTCGTCGCCGGCGCTGCGCCAGTTGACGATCGCGTTGGCCGCGCCGAGGGACGCCGCGCCCAGGCTGAGCTCGACGCAGGCGGGATGGTTCTTGTCGAGGAAGGCGACCACGTCGCCACGACCGATCCCGAGCGACTGCAGCCCACCTGCGACCCGGCGGACCCGGTCGTCCCACTCGGACCAGGTCCAGGTCCGCCCGAGGTAGGTGATCGCCTCGCCGTCGGGGTCGTGCTCCGCCCAGTGGGCCAGGCGGTCGTCGACGTACGTGGGCGCGGTCAGGTTCATGCCGCATTCTGACCCAGTGCATATCGCGCGACAACAGGTCGGCGCGACCGGCAGACTGGGGCCGTGACCGTCACCGCGACCGACCTGACCGCCCGACTCGACCATCTGCGCGAGGCGCCGACCGAGGTGGGCACGCTGGCGCTCGTCGTACGCCGGCCGGCCGCGGGCGAGCGCGAGCTGCTCGACGAGGGGGTGCTCGACGAGACCGAGGGTCTCGTGGGCGACAACTGGCTGAGCCGGGCCACCTCGCGCGCGATCGAGGCCGGGCGTCACCTCGAGGCGCAGCTGAACGTGATGAGCGCGCGGATGGTGGCACTGCTCGCCGACGACCCGGCCGGCCAGGCCCTTGCCGGCGACCAGCTCTACGTCGACCTCGACCTGTCGCACGAGAACCTCCCGACCGGCTCGCGGCTGGCGATCGGCGACACCGCCGTCATCGAGGTGACCGCGAAGCCGCACAACGGCTGCAAGAAGTTCCTGAACCGGTTCGGCGACGACGCCGTGGCGTTCGTGAACTCCGAGGTCGGCCGCTCGATGCGGCTGCGGGGCCTCAACGCCCGCATCGTCGCCGGCGGCGTCGTCCGGCCTGGCGACCCGGTGCGCAAGATCTAACCCTTTCTGAAGCGCCTTCTCAGGGCCTTCACAGGCTCACCCGAGACCGTAGTGGCATGAGTGAGACCCGTGTCCTCCCGCCGATGCCCGACCAGCCGTCGGAGCACCAGCACCAGCCCGCGCCCGTGACTCCTGACCCGCGTCCCCGACGCCGGACCGGCGCCGTCACCGCCCTCCTCGTGGGCTGCCTGGCCCTCGGCGGAGCAGCGGGTGTCGGCGGGGCAGCCGCCTGGGAGACCTGGCAGGACGACACCGGAGCGGCAACCCCGGACGCCGAGGTCTCCCAGGTGATCGACACCGGCGACTCCCCCGCGCCCGACGGCTCGGTGGAGCAGGTCGCCTCGGCCGTGCTGCCGTCGGTCGTCAAGATCGACGTCGCCGGGCCGGAGGGCTCCGGGTCCGGCTCGGGGATCATCCTCAGCTCGGACGGCCGGATCCTCACCAACAACCACGTGGTCGAGGTCGCCGCCGAGAGCGGTGCGCTGACGGTCTCGTTCGACGACGGCACGCACGCCGAAGCACGCGTCCTCGGCCGGGACCCGCTCACCGACACCGCCGTCATCCAGGCCGAGGGCGTCTCCGGCCTGACCCCCGCCACCATCGGCCAGTCGGCCAACGTCGACGTCGGCCAGCAGGTCGTCGCCGTCGGCTCGCCGTTCGGCCTCGACGCCACGGTCACCAGCGGCATCGTCAGCGCGCTGCAGCGCCCGGTGAACGTCGGCTCGGACGCCGAGGGCAATGCCACCGTCTACCCGGCGATCCAGACCGACGCCGCGATCAACCCGGGCAACTCCGGCGGACCGCTGGTCGACCTCGAGGGCCACGTCATCGGCATCAACTCCTCCATCCGCACGTCCGGGTCCTCCCTGAGCGGCTCGGCCGCCGGCTCGATCGGCCTCGGCTTCGCCATCCCGATCGACGAGGTCATGCCGCTCGTCGAGGACATGGCGAACGGCGAGACCCCTGCCCACGCCCGGATGGGCGTCAGCGTCCAGACCTCCGCCGCCACCGACGAGCTGGTCTCCGACGGCGCCGTGATCCGCGAGATCACCGAAGGCTCAGCCGCTGCCGAGTCCGGCCTCGAGGTCGGTGACGTCGTGACCGCCGTCGACGACACCCTGGTCACCGACTCCGACAGCCTGATCGCCACCGTCCGGTCCTACCGCCCCGGCGACGAGGTCGAGGTGACCTTCACCCGCGACGGCGAGGAGCAGACCACCACCGTCACCCTCGAGTCGGACGCCGACACCATCGGCTGATCCACCGCGACGGCGAGGTGTCGTGGATCACCGGAGTGCGGTGGACGTGCGCAGCAGGCGATAGCCCAGCGCCACCCGCACCGGAAAGATCAGCACGACCACGATCACGCGCTGGATCAGGCCCGCCTGGTCGTGGAGCGCGCCGCCGTCCGGGATCACCAGCGTGTTCATCACGATGGCCGATCCGATGAGCGCGACGCCGGCTGCTACGGCGTACGGCGCGAGCGCACGCCACGACGGGTCACGACCCATCCGGCGGGCGAGGAAGAGGAAGGCAGGCGGAGTCATAAGGAAGAAGAGCGTGCCACCGACGATGTGCCCGCCGGGATCGTAGGTGATGCCCGCTGCGTCCTCGCGCAACGGAGCGGCGCCGGCCACGATGGCCCCGACGCCGGACAGGAACAGGAACGCAGGACCGGCCAGGCCGGCACGGCTGGGTGCGATGCCGCGATGCAGACCGACTGCGTGCAGGATCGTCAGGATGCCGAAGACGAAGAACGTCGCCTGCTGGATCCACCCGTCGGGTCCGGCCTCCAGCGCACTCACGACCTCCGCCACGGGGTCGTACTCGTCGCGCCGGAACGCCTCCTGGGTCAGGAAGGAGGCGGTGAAGAGGACGGGTGCTGCCATCCCCGCCCACGCTGCGATCTCAAGGAACCTACGGTGGCCGCTCGACGGTGGCGCCGCGGCGCCTGGGTTGCTCTGCGTGATCTCCATGCATCGACGCTAGGGGCGACGGATCTACGGCGACATCGGGAGTTCTCCCCACGCGTGCAGTCCGTGCTGCATGACGAACAGGGTGGCCGAGGCGCGGGTCGACACGCCCATCTTGGCGTAGGAGTTCTGGATGTGGCGGTCGGCGGTCTTCGCCGAGATGCCGAGGCGGTGTGCGATCTGCTTGGTCGCCAAACCCTGGGCGACGAGGAGCACGACTTCCGTCTCGCGGTCCGTCAACCCTGCCGGTCCCGGGATGTGCGGCATCGCCTGCCCGGCGACGTCGAGCACTGCCCCGACCGACGCCGCATCGAGCAGACCACGCCTGGCCAGCTCCGCGAGGTGCTCGGCCGCGGCCTCCGGGGATCGCGCGTCCCGATGGGGCCGTGGCTCGACGGCGGTGCGGTAGGCGTCCGCGGTGGCGACGAGCCGGGCAGGAACGCCCAGGGACGACGCCGCCGACCCGCGATGGTAGCCGCTACCGTCCAGCCGCTCGTGGTGAGCGCCCGCGATGGCTCCAAGCGCGGCCAGCTGGGGAGACGACGCGAGCACCCGTTCGGTGTGGTGCGCGTGGAGGCGCACGTGCTCCCACTCGTCGGCGGTCAAAGGGCCGGGCTTGAGCCAGACGTGTGTCCCGACTGCCACGCGGCCGATGTCGTGGAGCAGCCCCGCCCGCCGGACGGCGGAGACGTGGTCGGCGGGCAGCCCGCGCTCGGCGGCGGCCTCGGAGGCGAGAGCGGCCACCGTCGCGGAGTGGCTGGTGAAGCACGGCGAGATCAAGTCGGCGAACGCGCCGACCGCCTCCAGGGCGCGGTCCAGCTCTTGCCCGCTGAGGGTGAGATGGGGCGCTGGCTCCACCGCCAGCGCCTGGTCCCAGACCGATCCCTCCGGCTCGGGTCCCAGCAGCTCGGCGGAGACGGCCGCCACGACGTCGGGGTCGAAGGCCCTGCCCGCCCGTTGCCGCACAGTCTCGAGTGCCTGGTCCGTGCCTCCCAGGACGCGCTGAAAGGCGAGATCGCGCGCGACGTGCATGACGCGTAGCGGCATGGGCAGGTCCTCACCCGACAGGGACGACACGCCCTGGCCGTCCCAACGCGCAGTGAACTCGCGGAAGAGAGGCGGTACGCCGGGCGGGACGGACAGCCGATCGGCGAGCATCTCGGCGACCTCGCACATCGACGTGATGTGGGCCCGGTGTCCGCGCGCCGCGCCGGGCAGCCGGGCGACCCCGCCCACGAGCTGGCCCACAGGCCCCCTGGCCGGGTTGGCGAGCGCGCGGACGATCCCCCGCGCCGTCTCCGGACCTGAGCCGAAGGCGACCGGCGTGAAGTGCTCGAGCAGGGCACCGGGCCTGAACTTTCGCGCCGCGATCTCAGCGTCCGTGGTGCAGCCCGCGTAGAACAGGAGACATCCGAAGAAGATGTCGCGCCTGGTCTCCGTGTCGAGACCCAACCGGGCCGCGATCCGGTCGGCGAGCAGCGTGCTGTGGAGGCCGTGCTCGAAGGGGAAGCCCATCGCCAGGTCGGTCGCGAGGCTGAGCGACCCGATCACCTCCGCGGTGCGGATCACGTCGTCGGTCTCGCCCGTGGACGTCCCCACGCCGCGACGCTACTCCTGCAGCCGCCCGTTCAGCGCGTGCGGACGACCCGGCCCTCGTCCCAGACGGGACCGTCGGACTCGTAGACCGAGCCGTCGGCGCCGTACACGAGGAAGCGGTCGAAGCCGCGGGCGAACCAGCGGTCGTGGGTGACGGCCAGGACGGTGCCCTCGAAGGCGGCGAGGCCGGCCTCGAGCGCCTCGGCGCTCTGGACGTCGAGGTTGTCGGTGGGCTCGTCGAGCAGGAGCAGGGTCGCGCCGGAGAGCTCGAGCAGCAGGATCTGGAACCGGGCCTGCTGGCCGCCGCTGAGGGACTCGAAGGTCTGCTCGCTCGCGTGCGCGAGCTCGTAGCGGTCGAGGACCCGGGCGGCCTGCTCACGGCCCATGCCCGTGCGCCCGCCCGGCGAGCCGTCACCGCGGTGGAGGATGTCGAGCAGGGTGCGACCGAGCAGCTCGGGGTGCTCGTGGGTCTGCACGAACCACCCCGGCCGCACGCGGGCGCCCAGCTTGGCGCGGCCGGTGTGGTCGACCGGCTTGACCGGGACGTCGCCGACCGGCTGGTGCTCCCGGTCGGGGTCGGAGCCGCCGGCGGCCAGCAACCGCAGGAAGTGCGACTTGCCCGAGCCGTTGCTGCCGAGCACGGCCACCCGCTCGCCGTACCAGACCTCGAGGTCGAAGGGTTTCATCAACCCGGTGAGCTCGAGCTGCTCGCACACGACGGCGCGCTTGCCGGTGCGGCCGCCCGTGAGGCGCATCGTGACCTGCTGCTCGCGCGGCTGCTCGGTCGGCGGACCGGCCTCCTCGAACTTCCGGAGCCGGGTCTGGGCCGCCTTGTACTGCGAGGCCATGCCGTCGTTGTACTCCGCCTTGATCTTCATGCGGAGCACGAGCGCCTTGATCTTCGCGTGCTCCTCGTCCCAGCGGCGGCGCTGCATCTCGAACCGGAGGAAGCGGTCCTCGCGGGCCTCGTGGTAGCTCGCGAAGCCCCCCGGGTGGGTCCACACGAGGTTGCCGGCGTTGCCCAGCTCGACGGTGACGATCCGCGTGGCCGTGTTGTTGAGCAGCTCGCGGTCGTGGCTGATGAAGAGGATCGTCTTGGCGGACTCGCGGATCCGGCCCTCGAGCCAGACCTTGCCGGGTACGTCGAGGAAGTTGTCGGGCTCGTCGAGCAGCAGCACCTCGTCGGGACCCCGGAGGAGGAAGTCCAGCACCAGCCGCTTCTGCTCCCCGCCGGACAGGGTGCTCAACGCGCGGTACTTGGCACGGTCGTAGGGCACCCCGAGCCCGGCGATCGTGCACACGTCCCAGGTCACCTCGAGGTCGTAGCCGCCGGCGTCGGCGTACTCGGCGAGCGCCGCGGCGTACTCCAGCTGGGTCTTCTCGTCGTCCTGCTCCATCAGGGCCTGCTCGAGCCGGTCGATGTCGGCGTGGGCACGACGGATCCGGTCCGGCGCGACCGACAGCAGCAGCTCCGCCACCGTCGGGTCGTCGCCCAGCCCGTGCGAGACCATCTGCCGCATCACGCCGAGCCCGCCGCTGCGGGTGACGACGCCCGCATGGGGCGTGAGGTCGCCGGTGATGATGCGCAGGAGCGTCGTCTTCCCGGCCCCGTTGGCGCCGACCAGCGCGACCTTCGCTCCGTCCCCCACGCGGAACGACACGTCGTCGAGCAGCACCCGGCCGTCGGGCAGCTCGTAGCGCACCCCGGCGACGTCCACGTGACCCATGCCGGCCATTGTCCGGGTCCGCGCGGTCGGGCGCACCCGGGTTTCGGTCGTCAGCGGGTGGCACCGCCGAGCAGCGCACGTCGGGCGATCGCCGCCGCGCCGGTGACCGGGTCCTGGGCGCTCAGGACGTCGAGCCGCCGCTCGGCCAGGTGGCGCCGCAGCGCGTGGCCGATCGGCGTGCCGCGCTCGGTCAGGGCTCCGGCGAGCACGACCGGCTCCCGCGGCTGCGGGTCGGGTAGTCGCCCGAAGAGCGCGACCAGGTGGTCGATCGCGGCGAGGACGATCCGCCCCGCGACCGGGTCGCCCGCGTCGTGGGCCGCGGTGACCAGGGGCGCCAGCGACGACAGGGCCACCGGCGACTGCGCGTACGCCTGCTGGACCAGGGCCGCGCGACCGCCACCAGGGTCGGGCAGGGTCGAGAGCACCGCTTCCCCGAGCGCACCGGGCGGATCGCCGGCGTCGAGGGCGTGCAACGTGGCGCGCACCGCCTCGCGTCCCAGCCAGAAGCCCGAGCCCTCGTCCCCCAGCAGCCAGCCGTGACCGCCGGCGGTGGCGACCAGCCGGCCACCGTCGATCCGGGCGGCGACCGCCCCGGTGCCCGCGACGAGGACGGACCCCGTGGTCGCCTCGGTGCCGGCCGCGAACGCGACCTCCACGTCGGACCGGACGTCGGGCCGGCCCCCGAGGCCGGCCCCGCTCCAGGCGTCGTCGTACGCCGCCCGCACCATCGGGTCGCGCAGCGCCCCGCCGCCGGCCATGCCCAGCACGCCCGCGCGCACCCGGTCGGGGTCGAGGCCCCGCAGCGCCTCGGCCAGGGCGACCGCCAGCGCCTCGCGGGCCGTGGCCGGGTGGGCCGTCGGGTTGCCGCCTCCGGCCGCGCCCCGGCCGACCGCGCGACCGGCCAGGTCGGTGACCAGGATCCGGGTGGACGTCCCGCCGAGATCGCCGCCGAGCGCGAGAACCCCTGCATCGGGCGAGGAAGCGGTCACGACATACTCCTACAAGACCCGAGGAGGGGTGTCCACGTGCCCGAGCCGGCCGACCACCAGAACCAGCCGATCAACGCGCAGTCGTACCTCGACGCGCTCTCCCCCGTCCTGACCGCCGTGACCCAGCAGGCCGACGGCCCGGTGCTCGCGGCGGCCGACCTGATCGCCGACTCCGTGCGGCGGGGCGGCGTGCTCCAGGCCTTCGGGTCGGGGCACTCCGAGGCCCTCGCGATGGAGCTGGCGGGCCGCGCCGGTGGGCTCGTGCCCAGCAACCGGATCTCGCTGCGCGACGTCGTCGTGCACGGCGGCGAGTCCCCCGACGTCCTCGGCCGGGGCATCCTCGAACGCGACCCTGGCATCGCGGCGCGGCTCTACGAGCTCGCCGCCCCCGACCCGCGCGACGTGTTCGTGATCGCGTCCAGCTCGGGGGTCAACGGCTCCGTGGTCGAGATGGCCCGGATCGTCAAGCAGCACGGCCACCCGCTGATCGCGGTCACCTCGCTCGCCCACACCAACGGCGTCGACTCCCGCCACCCGTCCGGTGAGAAGCTCGTCGACCACGCGGACGTCGTCCTCGACAACGGGGCGCCGTACGGCGACGCCGTCCTGCCGATGCCCGGCGGCGGGTCCGCGTGCGCGGTCTCCTCGATCACCGCGGCGCTGCTGGCGCAGCTGGTGACGGCCGAGGTCGTCCGGCGGCTGCTCGACGCGGGCGAGACCCCGCCGGTCTACCTGTCGGCCAACGTCCCGGGCGGCGACGAGCACAACCACGCGCTCGAGGAGCGCTACGCCGGCCGGATCCGCCGCACGGCCTGAGGTCAGTCGCCGGCCTGCTTCGCCCACCGGTTCACGCGACCTCCTCGGCGTACCGGTCGATCTCTGCGAGCTCGTCGTCGGTCAACGGCGGACCGTCGACGGCGTCGAGGTTGGTGTCGAGCTGCTCGACGCTCGACGCGCCGATCACGGCGCTCGTGACCCGGTGGTCGCGCAGCGCCCACTGGAGGGCGAGCTGCGCGAGCTTCTGGCCACGCCGCCGCGCGATCTCGTGGAGAGATCGGACCCGGTCGAGCACTCCCTCGTCGAAGCCGGCGATGGTCGAGTCGTCACGCGCCGCGCGCGAGTCGGCGGGCACGCCGTCGAGGTAACGGTCGGTCAGCAACCCCTGGGCCAGCGCCGAGAAGACGATGCAGCCCATCCCCTGGGTCTCGAGCTCGTCGAGCAGGTCGCCCTCGATCCAGCGGTTGAGCATGGAGTACGACGGCTGGTGGATGAGCAGCGGCGTGCCCAGCTCGCGGGCGATCGTCGCGGCCTCGCGGGTCTGGTCGGCCGAGTAGGAGCTGATCCCGGCGTACAGCGCCCGGCCGGAGCGGACCGCGGTGTCGAGCGCCATCACGGTCTCCTCGACCGGCGTCTCCGGGTCGAACCGGTGGCTGTAGAAGATGTCGACGTAGTCGAGGCCCAGCCGTGCCAGCGACTGGTCGAGGCTCGCCAGCACGTACTTCCGCGAGCCGCCCCCTTGCCCGTAGGGGCCGGGCCACATGTCCCAGCCGGCCTTCGTCGAGATGATCAGCTCGTCGCGGTAGGGCTTGAAGTCGTCGGCGAGGTAGCGGCCGAAGTTCTCCTCCGCACGGCCGTACGGCGGGCCGTAGTTGTTGGCGAGGTCGAAGTGGGTCACGCCCCGGTCGAAGGCCCGGCGCAGGATCGCGCGCTGGGTCTCCTCGGGCCGGTCGGTCCCGAAGTTCTGCCACAGCCCGAGCGAGAGCACCGGCAGCTTCAGCCCGCTGTGCCCGGTGTAGCGGTAGGCCATCCCGCCGTCCGTGGTCAGTCCGTCGTACCGCTCGGCCGCCGCTTCGTACGTCATGGTTCCACCCTGCCACGCTGCCCCGACGGCCGGCCGCGGCGGCCCACGCCCGGGCGGGCTACGTTGGCAGCCATGGGCTTCGAGGTCTCGGCCGACGCGTACGACAGGTTCATGGGCCGCTTCAGCACGCCGCTGGCCGCCCGGTTCGTGGCCGAGGCCGGGATCGGGGCCGGGCTGCGGGTGCTGGACGTCGGCAGCGGGCCGGGCGCGCTGACCGGCGCCCTCGCGGCGACCGTCGGTGCCGACCACGTCGTGGCGGTCGACCCGATGCCGGTCTTCGTGGCGAGCCTGCAGGAGCGACACCCGGGGGTGGCGGCCCAGGTCGCGCCGGCCGAGCGGCTGCCGTTCTCCGACGGCGAGTTCGACGCGGCGCTCGCGGCCCTCGTGGTGCCGTTCATGGCCGACCCGGTCGCCGGGCTCCGCGAGATGGTCCGGGTCACGCGCCCCGGCGGGACCGTCGCCGCGACGGTGTGGCAGCACGCGGCCGGCACCAGCCCGCTCTCGCCGTTCTGGGACGGCGTCCGGGACGTCGACCCCACCGCCGTCAACGAGTCGGTCGCGGCCGGCACCCGCGAGGGCCACCTCGCCGAGCTGTTCGCGGACGCGGGCATCCCTCGGACCCGCACCACCGAGCTGACCGTGACGATCGAGTTCGAGCGCTTCGACGACTGGTGGGAGCCCTTCACCTACGGCGTGGGGCCGGCCGGTGGCTACGTCGCGGCCCACTCGCCGGAGCGGGTGGCCGAGGTCCGGGCCGCCTGCGCCGCCCGGCTCGGCCCGGAGCCGTTCACCGTGTCCGGCAGCGCCTGGTGCGTCGTGGGCAGCCGGCCGTGACCGAGCAGTGGCGGAACCCGGCGTTCGTCGACGCTGCGCACTCCTGGATCGACGCCCACCTCGCCGAGCTCGGGATCGAGCGCATCGCCGCGGTCGAGCAGCCGCACGTCGAGGAGTGGTCGACCGTGATGCGGGTGCCGACCGACGGCGGCCTCGTCTGGTTCAAGGCCAACCACGAGCCGCTGCGGCACGAGGCCGCGCTCACTGCCCTGGTCTCGGCACGAGCTCCCGCGCGCGTCCCGGCGCTGATCGCGTTCGACGCCGACTCCGGCTGGATGCTGATGCGCGACGCCGGCCGCCGGCTGCGCGAGCTCGTCGAGGAGGAGCGGACACTCGACCGGTGGCACGACGTCCTCGAGGCGTGCGCCCGGATCCAGATCGCGTGCGAGGACGATGTCGACGCGCTCCTGGCGCTGGGCGTGCCCGACCGCCGGCTCGCCACGCTCCCCGACTCGTACGCTGCGCTGCTCGCCGAGCTCGTGGACGCCGATCCGCGACTCCCGTCCCCGGCCGAGGTCGCCGAGCGGTGCGACGAGCTGGCGGGGTACGGCGTGCGCGAGACGCTGCAGCACGACGACCTCCACGACGGCCAGGTGTTCCTGTCCGACGGCACCCACCTGCTGCTCGACTGGGGCGACTCGTGCGTCTCCCACCCCTTCTTCACGCTCTCGGTGACGCTCGAGGGCGTCATCGCCTGGGGCGTGGACGACGTCGCCGGCTCCGAGGACGTCTCGCCGTACCTCGCGAGCTACCTGGTGCCCTACAGCGACCATCACCACCCCCGAGACCTCCGGGCGGCGGCGCGGCTCGCGATGCCCCTGGGCTGGATCTGCCGCGCCGTCAACGGCCACCTGCCGTCCAACCCCGGCCACACGCACACCCGGCTGCGGATGCTTGTCGACGGCCACCGGTGACTACCGCTCAGAGCGGACGGTCTCCAGCACCCGGAAGCCCTTCGCGCTCGCGAGCCGGGTCGTGGGCCAGCCCTGGTCGGTCAGCCACCGCTGCAGCGAGTCGGCGCCGAGGTGCTTGCCGACCACCATCACCGCCCGGCCCTCGGGCCGCAGCCGCGGCAGCCACGTGAGCAGCAGGTCGTGCAGCGCCTCCTTGCCGATCCGGATCGGCGGGTTCGACCAGATCTCGTCGTACGTCGCGTCCGTGGGGACCCGCTCGGGCGCGCACGCGACGAACCGGCCCTCGACCCCGAGCGACCGGGCGTTCTCGTTGGCGAGCAGCACCGCCCGCTGGTTGACGTCGGTGCCGGTCACGTTCGCCAGCGGGACCGCGATCGCGATCGCCAGCCCGATCGGGCCGTAGCCGCACCCGAGGTCGAGGAACTGGCCCTGCGGCGGCGGCTGCGTCTCGCGGAACAGCACGGCCGTCGCGTGGTCGAGGTGCCCCTTGCTGAAGACGCCGGCCCCGCTGGTGAGCTGCAGGGTGTGGCCCCACACCTCACACTCGAAGTCCTCGCGCGCGAACGCCACCGACGGGTCGGCGGAGAAGTAGTGGTCGTCGCTCACGGCACGTCCCGCTTCACGCGCGCCCGTTCCGCCTGCGCGGCCAGCTCGGCGCCGTCAGGGTAGGCGACCTCCTCGAGCGTCAGCCCGTGCGCCGCGACGACCGCCACCGCCGGGTCGCGCACGGCCGCCGCGAGGATCTCGGACGGCCAGGTCACCGGACGCCGGCCCTCCCCCACGGCCAGCAGGCAGCCCACCAACGAGCGCACCATGTGGTGGCAGAACGCGTCGGCACGGACCGTGGCCACGACCAGCCCGTCGGCGTTCCGTCGCCACCCGAGGTCGAGCAGGGTGCGCACGGTCGTCGCGCCCTCGCGTTGCTTGCAGAACGCCGCGAAGTCGTGCAGCCCGAGGAGCGGCGCCGACGCCGCCGCCATGGCCTCGACCTCCAGCGGCCGCGGCCACCACAGCACGTGGCCGCGCGTGAGCGGGTCGGCGAGCGCGGGGCCGTCGGCGACCCGGTAGGCGTAGCGCCGCCACGCGGCCGAGAACCGCGCGTCGAAGCCGGCAGCAGCCGGTGCCACGGCGGTCACCCGGACGTCGTTCGGCAGGATCCCGTTGAGCCGTCGCAGCAGCTTCTCGTCGTACGCCGAACCCTCGGGGAGGTCGAGGTGCACCACCTGCCCGCGCGCGTGGACGCCGGTGTCGGTGCGGCCCGCGCACACCAGCGTCACCGTGGGCAGCCGGAGCACGGTCGCCAGCGCGGCCTCGAGCATGCCCTGCACGGTGCGCAGCCCCGGCTGGGTGGCCCAGCCGTGGAAGTCGGTCCCGTCGTAGGACAGGTCGATCCGCAGTCGCACGGTCGCTCATCCTAGGTCGACCGCTCATCGGTCATGCTGGGTGCGTGACCAACCCCGCGATCGTGCTGGTCTCGAACGACCACACCGACTTCCTGCTCGACGAGTTCGGGCGCTACGCCCGCGACTACGACCTGCACACCTCGACCACGTTCGAGGACGGCTGCCGGCTGGTGAAGCAGCTCCAGGCCGACGGCCTGCCGCTCGCCCTCATGGTGCTCGACTCCGCGCTGCGCGACACCACGCCGATCCAGACCTTCGGCAAGTGGCGGCAACTGGTGCCGACCGCCAAACGCGTCGTGGTCGCCCACTGGGACCGGTTCCTCGACGACGCGCCGTCGCTGCGCACGGGACTCTCCACGGGCAAGTACGACGCCTACCTGCTGATGCCGCGCGGCGTGCGCGACGAGGAGTTCCACACCGCGATCACCGAGCTGCTCTCCGACTGGGGCTCGACCGTCGCCGATCCCGAGGTGGCGACGGTCCGGCTGGTCTCGCCGCCCGGGCTGTCCCTGACGCTCGCGATCCGTGAGTTCCTCGACCGGATGGGGATGCCCAACCGCACCTACGACCCCGGCTCGGAGGTCGGCACCGAGATCGTGGAGCGGTACGTCGGCGAGCCGTCGTACCCGCTGGTCGACTCGCCCTACCGCGACGTCCACGCGCCGTCGTCGGTCCGTGAGGTCGCGGCCGCGATCTACGGCAGACCGGAGGACGTCGACGTCGACACCGTCGTCGACCTCTGCATCGTGGGTGCCGGTCCGGCCGGCCTGGCCGCCGCGGTCTACGGCTCGTCCGAGGGGCTCAACACGGTCGTGGTGGAGGTCGAGGCGATCGGCGGGCAGGCGGGCACCAGCTCGATGATCCGCAACTACCTCGGCTTCCCACGCGGGATCTCCGGCATGCGGCTCGCGCAGCGCGCGCGCAACCAGGCGATCCGGTTCGGCACCCGGTTCTTCACCGGCTGGGAGGTCACGTCGTTCGGACCCTGCGAGCACGGCGACCACCACGTCGTCCACACCGACGGCGGCGAGATCCACACCCGGGCCGTGGTGGTCGCCACCGGCGTGCGCTACCGCAAGCTCGGCATCGAGCCCGTGGAGCGGATGGTCGGCCAGGGCGTCTTCTACGGCAGCGCGATGAGCGCCGCGCGCGAGCTGGAGGGGCAGGACGTCGTGGTCGTGGGCGGTGGCAACTCCGCCGGCCAGGCGGCGATCCACCTGGCCAGGTTCGCGCGGTCGGTCACGATCCTGGTCCGCCGCGCCGGTCTCGAGGAGACCATGTCGCAGTACCTGATCAACGAGATCGAGTGGAACCCGCGGGTGTCGGTGCGGCCGAACGGCGAGGTGTGCGACGGCGGCGGCGAGGGCCGGCTGGAGTGGCTCGACGTCCGCGACCGGTCGGGCGCCGTCGAGCGGCTGGCGGTGGGCGGCCTGTTCCTGCTGCTCGGCGCCGCGCCCCACTGCGACTGGCTGCCGGACGACGTCGCCCGGGACGAGCGCGGCTTCGTGCTCACGGGCCGCGACGTCCCCCAGGCGCAGTGGCAGGACGGGCTGCCGCCGGCCAACCTCGCCACGACGGTTCCCGGGGTGTTCGCCGTGGGCGACGTCCGCGCCGGGTCCATGAAGCGGGTCGCGGCCGCGAGCGGCGAGGGCGCCAGCGTGGTGCCGCTGGTCCACACCTGGCTCGGCCCCGAGTGACGTTGTTCAACCAGGGGGTTGACAACGAGCGGACCCGCTCGTACGGTTCTATTCAACCGATCAGTTGAACAAAGGATCGAGATGTCCGACCCGCTCTCCCGCGTCTTCGCCGCCCTCGCCGACCCGACCCGGCGCGACATCGTCGCCCGGCTCACCGAGCAGGACGCGACCGTGGGCGAGATCGCCGCGCCGTACGACGTGAGCCTCCAGGCCGTCTCCAAGCACCTCAAGGTGCTGGAGGAGGCCGGCCTCGTCACCCGGAGCCGCGAGGCCCAGCGCCGGCCGGTGCACCTCGAGGCGGAGGTGTTCGACCTGATGACGAAGTGGATCGAGCGCTACCGCCGACAGGCGGAGGAGCGCTACCGACGCCTGGACGCCGTCCTGGCCGAGCTGGACGACAACGACACCGAGCACGAACGACCCCAGGAGGGAACCGCATCATGAGCCAGACCACGCACCCCACCACCCGGTACGCCGAGGCCGCCATCGAGGCCGTCCCCGACCTGCCGATCGTCCGCATCACCCGCGACTTCCGCGCCAGCGTGGAGCAGCTGATGCGCGCCCACACCGACCCCGAGCTCTTCGTGCGCTGGATCGGCCCCGACGCCGTCACGCGCGGATCGACCAGTGGGACTGCCGCACGCTCGGCTCCTACCGCTACGTGTGCGAGCACGAGGGCGTCGAGCACGGCTTCCGCGGGACGTTCCCCGAGGTCGGCGACGACCGGATCGTCCAGACGTTCACGTGGGAGGGCATGCCCGAGGCGATCGCGCTCGAGACGCTGCGGTTCGAGGACCTCGGCGACGGAACGACCCGGTTGCACGCGCAGTCGCTGTGCGACTCCATCGAGGGTCGCGACGGGATGCTCAGCAGCGGCATGGACACCGGCGTCCACGAGGGCTACGCCAAGCTCGACGCCCTGCTCGCCGACGGCGCCCTCTGAGACCGTGGCGATGACCCGGTCCGACGCCGCCGACCGTCACCGCCGGTACGCCGGCGCCTTCACCGACCTGGTGCGGGGCGCCGGTGACTGGGACGCCCCGTCACCCGTCTCGGAGTGGCGGGCCCGCGACGTCGTCGACCACCTGGTCACCTGGCTCCCCGGCTTCCTGGCGGGCGACGGCGTCGAGCTGCCCCGCGGCCCGGCCGCCGCCGACGACCCGGTAGCCGCGTGGCACCACCATGCCGAGGCGGTGCAGGCGATCCTCGACGACCCCGCGACCGACGACCGGACCTTCGCCAACCGGCACCTCGGCGAGCTGCCCCTGGCCGACGCGATCGACCGGTTCTACACGACCGACGTCTTCATGCACTCCTGGGACCTCGCCCGCGCCACCGGCCAACCGGTCCCGCTCGACGAGGCCGAGAGCGCCGCGCTGCTCGCCGGCATGGAGCCACTGGACGACCTGCTGCGGTCCTCGGGCCAGTACGGGCCGCGGGTCCCCGTCCCCGACGAGGCGCCGGCCGTGGACCGGCTCATGGGCTTCATCGGCCGCGACCCCGCGTGGCAGCCGCCGGCCTAGTCGCGCGCTACGCCGAGGTGCCGTCGAGCTCGCGCCGGTACGGCGGATCGGCCCCGGGCCGCCCGACCGTGACGGCCGCGGCCCGCGCGGCGTGCGCGAGCACGTCGACGACGGCGTCGCGCGGTGCGTCGACGAGCGCGTCGCGACCACCCGGCCCGAGCAGGTCGCGCGCCCACAGGGCATCGAGCATCGCAGCGCAGAACGTGTCACCGGCCCCGATCGTGTCGGCCACCACCACCGGCACGCTCGCGACGTCGACCTCCTGCACCGCGCTCACCCAGGTGGCACCGCCCTGGCCCCGGGTCACGACCACCGCAGCCGGGCCGAGGGCGAGCAGCCGCTTCGCGCCCGCCAGGGGGTCGACCCCCTCGTAGAGCGACTCGAGGTCCTCGTCGGAGGCCTTCACGAGGTCGCTGCGGGCCGCGACCGCCTCGACCTGGGTCACCAGGTCGGGGCCGGTGCCGGTGATCGCCGGCCGGACGTTCACGTCGTAGCTGATCGTCGTCGCACCCCGCAGCCGACCCAGCAGGTCGAGGACGTCCTCGGCGCCCGGGGCGATCACGGCGCCGAGCGAGCAGGTGTGGATGACCAGCGGGTCGATGTCGTCCGGCAGCGGGTTCAGCCGCCAGGCCAGGTCGAACTCGTACGACGCGTGCCCGTCGGACCCGATCGTCGCGATCGCCGTCGAGGTGTGGCCGATGGCGTGCGGGTCGACCGCCAGCGTCACCCCGTCGCGCTCCAGCCGGTCGGCGAGCACCCGGCCGCGGTCGTCCTCGCCCCAGCTCGTGGCGAACTCGACTGGCCGGCCGAGCCGGGCCAGCGCGACGGCCACGTTGGCCGCGCTGCCACCGGCGAACTCGTTGGCGCTGCCGTCACCCGCGCGCACGATGTCGACGAGGGACTCCCCCACGACCAGAGCGGACTTCGACATGGGGAATGACTATCGCATCGACGCCGGTCCTGGCGAGAGTAGTGTCCGCGCCATGCGGATCCACCCGCCCGACCCGTCGCTGGCGGAGCCGCCGTTCGAGCAGCTGCGCAGCCAGGTCGCCCGGCGAGCGGCCGGTGGTGACCTGCCCGCCGGCACGAAGCTGCCCACCGTGCGGGCCCTCGCCACCGAGCTCGGGCTGGCCGCCAACACCGTTGCGCGGGCCTACCGGGAGCTCGAGGCCGACGGGGTGGTGGTCACCCAGGGGCGCCGCGGCACGTTCGTCGCCTCGGGCACCGCGGCCGGCTCCTCGGAGGCCGCGGCCGCCGCAGCGACGTACGCCGCGACGGCCCGGCGGCTCGGCCTCACGCGCGCCGAGGCGACCCGGCTGCTCGACTCCGCCTGGCCCGTCTGACCACCGCTCAGCCCGCCCTCGCCGCGACCAGCTCACCCAGCACGCCGATCCCCTCCCGGATCTGGCGTGTGGACACGTTGCCGAAGCCGATCACCAGCGCGGCCGGCAGGACGTCGCGGGGAACGTCGTCGTCGGGGGTGACCCGGTAGTCGCCCAGTCCTCGTACGGCGATTCCCGCGGCGCGCGCGTCGGCGACGACCCGTCCTCGTCGGCGCCTGGAGGCAGCCTCAGCAGCGCGTGGTGGCCGGCGTCGAGGCCGGTGATGGTCGCACCGCCCAGGTGCTCGGCCACCGCCGAGACGAGCGCGTCGCGGCGCTGGCGGTAGCCGTCGCGGACCTTGCGCAGGTGACGGTCGAACCGGCCGCTCTCGATGAGCCGCGCCAGTGCGGCCTGGTCGAGCTGGGGGACGCCCCGGCAGGAGAGGGTCTTCTCGGTCAGGATGCCGTCGCGGAATCGCGCCGGTGCGAGGACCCAGCCGATCCGGAGCGCGGGCGCCAGCGTCTTGCTGACCGACCCCAGGGCCACGACGCGGTCGGGCGCGAGCCCCTGGAGCGAGCCGACCGGCTGCCGGTCGTAGCGGAACTCGGCGTCGTAGTCGTCCTCGAGGATCACGCCGTCGACCTCGTGCGCCCACTCCACCAGCTCGCGGCGCCGGGTCGGGCTCAGCACCGCTCCGGTCGGGCACTGGTGGGCGGGCGTCAGCAGCACGGCGCGGGCGCCGCTGCCGCGCAGGTGGTCGACCCGGATCCCGTCCTCGTCGACCGGTACGGCCGACACCCGCAGGCCGGCACGACGCGCGATGTGGTCGTGGTCCCGCGGGCCCGGGTCCTCCAGTCCGATCCGGTCGATGCCCTGCGCGGCCAGGGCGCCGAGCACGAGCGTCAGCCCCTGCCGGAAGCCGCCCACGACGATCGTGTCCTCGGGGCCGGCACAGCCGGCACGCACCCGCCGGTGGTAGCCCGCGAGCACCGTGCGCAGCCGCGCGTCGCCCGCGGGCGTGCCGTCGCCCAGGTCGGCGGTCGGCATCGACTTGACGGCATCGCCCATCGCCCACAGCCAGTCGCGAGTGGAGAACGCTCGGAGGTCGGGGATGCCGTAGCCGAAGTCGATGTGCGGCACCGGCGGCCTGACCCGGTCCACCTCGGCGGCACCGTCAGGGGTGGCGTCGCCGGGCCCGGTCACGCCGTCGGTGACCCGCGTGCCCGATCCCACGGCGGAGACGACGTAGCCCTCGGCGAGCAGCTGCTCGTACACCGAGACCACCAGGCCCCGGGACACGCCGAGCTGGTCCGCCAGCTGCCGGGTCGAGGGCAGTCGCTCGCCCGAGCGCAGCCTCCCCGACCGGATCGCGTCCCGGAGTGCCTCCTGCACCTGGAGCCCTAGCGGCACCGGGGCGGACCGGTCCACCGCCAGCGCGAGCTCCGGCACCACGGGGAAGTCGACGCCCATCCGGTGACCTTAACGCTCCCGTCAGCCGAATGGACCACTCCAAGGACTCCCGAATGGACCTTCGCACCGGACCGATCCGCGGCGAGGCTGGACGACGTCCACCACGACCACCCAGGAGGGACGGACATGAGCATCGGAATCACGCTGGCCCTGCTCGCGGCGATCGGATACGGCGCCGCGGACTTCGTCGGCGGCACCGGCGCCCGCCGGGCGCCCACCATGTCCATCGTCCTCATCGGCCAGCTGACCGGCGCGACCGCGATGCTGGCCGTCGGACTCGCCTCGCCCGCCACGCCGACCCTGGCCCACGCCGGGTGGGCACTGCTCGCGGGCCTCGGCAGCGCGGCCGGGAGCATCTTCCTGCTGCGGGGGCTCTCCCGGGGGCGGATGGCGGTGGTCGCTCCCACGTCGGCGGTCGGAGCAGCGGTCCTCCCGGTCCTGGCGGGGCTCGTCGCCGGCGAGCGTCCGGTCACCCTGGTCTGGGTCGGGCTCCTCCTGGCGCTGCCGGGGATCTGGCTGGTCTCGCGCCAGGTCGAGGACGGCGTCGTACCCTCGCCCGCAGACCGCGGAGCCTTCGTCGACGGCCTGCTGGGCGGTCTCGGGTTCGGGGTGCTCTTCGTGGCGCTCGGCCAGATCCCGGAGTCTGCCGGCACCCTGCCCCTGGCCCTCAACCAGCTCACCGGCGCCCTCGTCACGGTCACCGTCGCGACGCTGCTGCGCCAGACCTGGCACCCCAGCCGGGACGCCGCGGGCTGGGGGCTCGGCTCGGGCCTGCTCGGCGTGTCCGGCACCCTCGCCTTCGTCGAGGCCAGCCACCTCGCCGACCTCGGCGTCGTCGCGGTGCTCGCCTCGCTCTACCCCGCCGTCACCGTGCTGCTGGCCCGGACCCTGCTCCGCGAGCGCCTCGGCGCCGGGCAACGGGTCGGCCTGGTCTTCTGCTCGGCCGCCGTCGGGCTGATCGCCGCCAGCTGACCCACTCAGGCGACCGCGGCACGGACTACCGTCCCGACCAGCGGTGGCACACCACCGGAAGGAGTCACCCCCATGTTGACGCAGGTAGCCGAAGGCGTCCTGGTCCACCAGAGCGAGCTGATCCAGAACAACGCCGTGGTCGTGGAGGGCCGCGCGGGCGTCCTGCTCGTGGACCCGGGCCTCACGTCCGACGAGATGACGTGCCTCGCCCAGGACCTGTCCGAGGCAGGACGGCCCGTGGTGGCCGGCTTCGCGACGCATCCCGACTGGGACCACGTCCTCTGGCACCCCGCGCTCGGCGACGCGCCGCGCTTCGGCACGGCTCGCTGCGCGGACTTCATGCGCGACGTCCGGTCCCAGGTGGACTGGCAGGCGCGCGTCACCGAGGGGCTCCCACCGGAGATCGCCGACGCGGTCCCGCTGGACCTGTTCGGGCTCATCACCGGCCTGGCCGTCGGCGCCGACCGGCTCCCCTGGGACGGCCCGCCGGTGCGGATCATCGAGCACCCGGCGCACGCGCCCGGCCATGCGGCGCTCCTGGTCGAGGAGCGCGGGGTGCTCGTGGCCGGCGACATGCTCTCGGACGTCCTGGTGCCGATGCTCGACGACTCCGCCGACCCGATCGAGGACTACCTCGCCGGGCTGCGGCTGCTCGAGGCGGTGGCGGACGACGTCCCCGTCGTCGTCCCCGGCCACGGCTCCGTCGGCGGGACGGGTCAGGCACGCGCCCGGATCGAGCAGGACCGCGCGTACGTCCACGCCCTGCGTGACGGCCGGACTCCCGACGACCCGCGCCTCGGCGCCTCGGCAAAGCCCGGCTGGGAGTGGGTGAACGACGTCCACGACGGGCAGGCCCGGCGCCTCGCCGAGGCACGACAGGAGGCCGGCGAGGCCTGACGACCGTCGGCACGGGCATCGAAAGCGGTCACGAGCAAGACCGCGCCGGTAGCCCGCTCGCGCCGGTGGTCAGCCGCAACCGCGGCGGCCGTCGGCGCCGTCGCCGAAGGCGCGGGCACCGTCGTCGGACACCTCGCGGAACCAGGCGGCCAGCTCGCGGAGCGCAGCGACGCAGCCGTCGCGTCGCAGGGCGAGGTCCCCGTGGTACCAGAGGACCTCGACGTCCTCGCAGCGGTCGCGGGCGACCCCCAGGCGGCGGTGGGCGCCCGCCACCGAGTCGCTGACCAGCCCGAGCAGCTCCTGCCTGAGCTCACCGTCCGGCATCGCGAACACCGTCGGCCGGACGGTGCCGGTCCTGGCGGTCAGCCGGCCGAACGCCGCCGAGATCTCCGCCGCTCCGTGCTGCCGGCACGCGGCCACCTGATCGGCCCCGCGCGAGCGGAACGACCGGTCGAGCACGAAGGCGGCGACGCCGACGACGAGGAGCAGGGCGAGGAACACCGCCACGCTGCGACGTGATCGCCGCGGCGGCCCGGCGTCGATCACCTCCGCCTCGTCGCTCACCGCTCCAGTGTGCCTCGCGGTCCGAGAGCGACGCCGCCGGCAACGCACAATGAGGGTGTGAGCTCGACGTACACCAGCCAGGGGCCCTTCGGGTCCGAGCCTGTCCGCGTCTACGTCGACCTGGTCGGCGACCTCTTCCACGCCGGGCACGTAGCCCTGCTGCGGGCCGCCCGGGAGATGGGTGATCACCTGGTGGTGGGGGTGCTCTCGGACGACACGGCGACTGCGTACAAGCGACGCCCGATCATGACCCTCGCCGAACGCGTCGCGGTGATCGAGGCCTGCCGCTACGTCGACGAGGTCATCCCGGACGCTCCTGATCGCCTCACCCTCGAGTTCCTGGACGAGCACCAGCTGGCGCTGGTCGTCCACGGAGATGACGTGGACGCCGGCGTCGAGGTCTACGGACCCGCCGCGGAGTCGGGCCGGCTCCGGCTGGTGCCGCGCACCCTGGGCATCTCCACGACCGACCTGATCGCCCGGGTGCGCAGCCGCACCGAGTGACTGTTCGGACCGCTGGAGTTCCTCGATTCCATCCCCCAACGGCATGACCGTGCACGCTCAGTGGTGCGACCGTCCTGTCGCTGGCGGCGCAGCATGAACCAACCGAGGGTTCGCACCTCGTGGTTGGAGTGCGGACTCTGCGGAGCACCTCTCCAAGAAAGTTGTCGTCTCGACCCAACAGGTCGGCCATGCTGTTGCGTTAGGTGTCCGACAGGGAGGCGCCATGGACGAAGCAGCGTTCAGCGACTACGTGACGGCACGACGGCCACAGCTGTTCCGTACCGCGTGCCTGATCTGTGGTGATCCGCATCGTGCGGAGGACGTCGTCCAGGACGCTCTGACGCGGCTGTACGCGGCGTGGGACCGGGTCGGACGGATGGAGAACATCGACGGGTACGTGCGTCGGATCATCGTGAACGCCCACTACAGCGACCGGCGCCGCCCGTGGCGTCGCGAGCGGGTCTCGGAGCCCCGGGACGTGGCGCTCGAGCCGGGGTTCCCGGTCGAGGACGCTGACGCGATCAGGACCGCGCTCAGGGCGCTCCCGCCCGGTCAACGCCGCGTGATCGTCTTGCGCTACATCTGGAACCTCAGCATCGAGGAGACGGCCGCGGAGCTCGGGATCAGCGCCGGCACGGTGAAGAGCCAGAGCTCCGATGCCGTCACCGCGCTCCGGCGCGCACTGGCCCCGAGCTTCGGGGCTTCACTCGGGCAGGGAGAAGAACGATGAACCACGACCAGGATCTCCTGAGCCGGCTGGTGGACTTCCACGACCACATCTCCGTGCCACCAGTTCCCGTCACCGACGACCTCCACCGGGGTCGACGGCGGGTACGACGCAACCGGGGCATGGTCGCCGGCGGTGCAGCCGTCGGCATTGCCTCCGTGGTGTTCGGGGCCTCGCTGATCACCGGTGAAGGGTCGGCCGACCGCCAGCAGCCTGTAGGCCCGCCGACGACCGACGCCACCTCCGAGTCCGCGCTGGACGACCGCGGCCTGACCACCCCCCTGGTCGCGCCGGAGTCGATCCTCGACGTGCGCGAGCTCGGCTTCCATGTGGAGCCGGTTCCAGGCTTCGACCCTGCCGGCCTGGGGGCCGGTTGGTCGATCGGCGACGACGGACAGACCATCGCCCTCAGGTGGGACGAGGTCGCCGACGACGTCCTGGTCACCGTGGGCTACCAGGGCGGCCAGGCTGGGCTGACACTCGGAGAAGAAGACGTCACGATCCACGGCGTCCCGGGCCGCTACTACGAGACCGACCATGTGCTTCCCATTGGATTCAGGGCCTACCTGGAGTGGGAGTACGCGCCTGACTCGTGGGCGATGGTGCAGACCAGCTCCGACCGAAACGACCCGGGATCAGAACGGCTCCGCTCTGCCCTGGTCGAGGTCGCCGAAGCAGTCGCTCCGGGCGGTGAGTCCGTGGGCCTGCCGTTCCGCGTGGGGGAGGTTCCCTCGTCGTTGCCACAGCTGGCGACGGCAGATGAGGTCGGCATCCGCCACGGTACGAACGGTGTGGCGGCGTACATGCAGGTCGACAACGTGCAGATCGAAGTCAACGGGCACTCGCATTGGAGTTGGCCCTCCCCCGAGTGTGAGCCGAGCGACGAGGTTGATGCCGAACCGTTCACCCTCCGAGGCAACGCGGGGTGCCTGGTCTGGTGGGCCACCATCAACGGACCACCCGCTGACACATCGCTCGTAGACGAGATCTGGCTGCAAGTGGACGGGACGCCTCGGTTCATCCGGCCAGGATTCCCGGACGGCGCTGGTCCCGAGTACCCCGTGGCGGACATCAAGCAGACGCTCGCCGACCTGACCGTGGCGCCCCTGGACGACACATCGACCTGGTTCGACCTGAGGACGGCACTCGATGGCTAGCCCCAGGAGTCGGTCATGAGGATGCCCGGCCGTGTCGCAGCCGCTACCGCTGTCGCGGCGGTGATGGTCGTCTCGCCGCTCGCCGCGTGCGGTGGCCCGGACAGCTCCGATGGTGAGCCTGAGTCCCAGACAGCGTCCTCGTCTGAGCCGACCAGCACGCCCAGCGCACCCCCTCCGACGACATCGGCCTCAGGGGGCCTACCGCTGGGGCTGCACCCCGTCAGCAAGGACATCGGTACCGGCGTGGAGATCAAGGTCACGATCGAAGCGCCGAGCTGGCAGGGCGAGGTGAGGGGCGGCTACATGTGCTGGGTCGAGTGCGAGGACCGCGGTGCGGCTGTGATCGCCTTCAACGACCGCAAGTACTTCCCGTACCGGAACCCTTGCCGCTGGTCGTCAACCGGCCCCAACGCCCCAGTCACCACCGCGAGCGAGCTCGTCGCCATCCTGGCGAGGCAGGAGCTGCGCACAGCATCGACTCCCGAGGCCATCAGCGTGGATGGTCACTCCGGGAAGAAGGTCATCCTCCGCATGGCGGAAGGTGATCTCGCCTTCAAGGCCGGCGACTTCCCCGACTGCGACGACGCCCACTTCGCGCTGTTCGGCGTTGCGGGCGAGAACCCTGCACGCTGGAGCCAGGAACCCGGCCAGATCGAGGAGGTCTGGGCGGTGGACGTGGACGGCGCCATTGCCGTCCTGATCGGTCTCTACTACCCCGAGACGCCACAGGAGGACGTCGACGAGGTGCGCGCCCTGCTGGGCTCCATGACGTTCGACAGCTAGGCCGGGTGCCCCACCGTCAGCCTGTCAGTGGCCTACCCTAGACTCGAACACATGTTCGACAGAGTGGCCTCGACTCCCTGCAGCGAGCTGCACGCGACCACCGTCGCCGGCTGGCAGCAGTCCTTGTCGACCGCCATGCAGGAGCCGAGCGGACTGGACGACGCGGAGCGGGTCGACGCGATCCGCGCGCTCGAGGAGCTGGTGTGCTCCGCCACCGCGGCCCAGGCGCTGCTGAGCGCCGAGCTCGACGCGTCGCAGCGCACCGAGCAGGCGTCGGCCGGCGAGCCTGCCGCGCGTCAGGGCAGAGGGGTGGCCGCGCAGGTGGCCCTGGCCCGCCGCGAGTCCCACCACCGCGGGCAGCGCCACCTCGGGCTGGCCAGGATCGTCGCCGCCGAGCTGCCCCACACGTGGGCCGCCTGGCGGGGCGGACGGATCACCGAGTGGACCGCCACCCTGATCGCCCGAGAGACCGCATGTCTCTCCCTCGAGGACAGGCGCGAGGTCGACGCCGCGGTAGCAGGCGACCAGGACCGACTGGAGCGCATGGGGCCGCGGCGGGTGGTCGAAGCCTGTCAGGCCGAGACATCCAGGCTCGATCCCGCCTCGCTCGTCGCCCGCCGCCGGCAGGCCGAGTCCGACCGTGGGGTCAGCCTCCGGCCCGCACCCGACACGATGACCTGGCTCACGGCGCTGCTGCCGGTGAAGGACGGCGTCGCGGTCCACGCGGCGCTGCTCCGGGCGGCCGAGACGGCCGTCGCAGCCGGCGACGGCCGCTCCCGCGGCCAGGCCATGGCCGACACTCTCGTGGCGTCCGTCCTGGCCGGCGACGCCGCCCGCGCCCACGACGTGACCCGGTGGGACAGCGGCCCGGCCGACCACTCGTCGGAAGCGACGACGGGCGTCAGCCTCCACCTGGTGATGACAGACCTCTCCCTCTTCGGCACCAGCGAGCACCCCGCCCACCTCGAGGGATTCGGGCCGGTGCCCGCCGAGCTGGCCCGCGAGCTGGTGTCCGACGCCTGCACCCGCGAGGAGGCGGTCTGGCTGCGTCGGCTCTACACCAGCCCCACCACCGGCGAGCTGGTCGCCATGGACGCCCGGTCCCGCCTCTTCCGAGGCAGCCTCGCTCGCTTCATCCGGCTCCGCGACCAGCGGTGCCGGACACCGTGGTGCGACGCTCCCGTGCGGGCCGTCGACCACGCCGAGGACCACGACGTCGGCGGCCCGACCAGTGCTGCCAACGGCCAAGGCCTCTGCGAGGCCTGCAACCACGCCAAGCAGGCGCCCGGCTGGCGGGCCAGACCCTCGCCCGGAGACGGCGGTCACCAGATCGAGACCACGACCCCGACCGGGCACACCTACCGCACCCGACCACCGGTCGTCATCACCATCCGCGAGAGCCCACTGCGGATCGACTACGTCCTCACCGGATGACGACGGCCCGCCACCCAGGCGGGTGGCGGGCCGTCGTACGTCGGTCGCGGGTCAGGCGTCCTTGGACTCCTCGGTGCCGTCCTCGGGAGCCTCGTCGGCCGGAGCCTCCGTGGTCTCCTCGACCGGAGCCTCCTCAGCGGAGGCGTCCTCGACCGGAGCCTCCTCAGCGGGAGCCTCCTCGACCGGGGGCGGGCCGTCGCACGTCGGTCGCGGGTCAGGCGTCCTTGGACTCCTCGGGGGCCGTCCGCGGCCGTCTCGTCGGTGGGAGCCTCCGTGGTCTCCTCGACGGAGCCTCCTCGGTGGAGGCCTCGTCGGGCGGAGCTGGGGCGGGAGCCTCCTCGACCGGGGCCGGGGCGGGCGCCGCGGCCTTGGTGGTCTTCTTGGTCGACGCCGGCTTGGGCGAGTAGGGCTCGGTCACGAGCTCGATGACCGCCATGGGGGCGTTGTCGCCCTTGCGCGGCCCGATCTTCGTGATCCGGGTGTAGCCGCCCGGCCGCTCCGAGAACGACGGCGCGATCTCGGTGAAGAGGGTGTGCACGACGGACTTGTCGCGCACCGTCCGCAGCACCATCCGACGGCTGTGCAGGTCGCCCCGCTTCGCCTTGGTGATCAGCTTCTCCGCGAGCGGGCGCAGCGTGCGCGCCCGGGTCTCGGTGGTGGTGATCTTGCCGTGCTCGAACAGCTGCGTCGCCAGGTTCGACAGCATCAGCCGCTGGTGGGCCGGGCTTCCGCCGAGGCGGGCGCCCTTCTTGGGAGTAGGCATGCTTCTTCTCGATTCTCCCCGGCCGTGTCAGGTACCGGAGTAGAGGGGGATCAGTACTGCTCGTCCTCGACGAAGGCGTCGTCGTCGTCGTCCGAGCCGTAGGCCGCCAGCGCGGCGTGCGGGTCGAAGCCCGGGCCGCTGTCCTTGAGCGAGAGGCCCATCTCGACCAGCTTGGCCTTGACCTCGTCGATCGACTTGGCACCGAAGTTGCGGATGTCGAGCAGGTCCTGCTCCGAGCGGCTGATGAGCTCACCCACGGTGTGGATGCCCTCGCGCTTGAGGCAGTTGTAGGACCGCACGGTCAGGTTGAGCTCCTCGACCGGCAGCGCCAGGTCGGCGGCCAGCTGCTCGTCGACCGGCGACGGGCCGATGTCGATGCCCTCGGCCTCGACGTTCAGCTCGCGAGCCAGCCCGAAGAGCTCGACCAGCGTCTTGCCGGCCGACGCGATCGCGTCGCGCGGACGGATCGACGGCTTGGTCTCGACGTCGATGACGAGCTTGTCGAAGTCGGTGCGCTGCTCGACACGCGTGGCCTCGACCTTGTAGGTCACCTTGAGGACCGGGCTGTAGATCGAGTCGACCGGCATCCGGCCGATCTCGTTGTCGGCGCCCTTGTTCTGGACCGAGGAGACGTAGCCACGGCCACGCTCGACCACCAGCTCCATCTCCAGCTTGCCCTTGTCGGACAGGGTGGCGATCTTCAGGTCGGGGTTGTGGACCTCGACCCCGGCCGGCGGGTTGATGTCGGCGGCGGTCACGTCACCGGCACCCGACTTGCGCAGGTACATGGTGACCGGCTCGTCGTGCTCGGAGGAGACGACGAGGCCCTTGAGGTTGAGGATGACCTCGGTGACGTCCTCCTTGACGCCCTCGATGGTCGAGAACTCGTGGAGGACGCCGTCGACCTTGATGCTCGTGACCGAGGCACCGGGGATCGACGACAGGAGGGTACGGCGGAGCGAGTTGCCGAGCGTGTAGCCGAAGCCAGGCTCCAGCGGCTCGATCACGAACCGCGAACGGAACTCGTCGACGGACTCTTCCGACAGGGTGGGGCGCTGTGCGATGAGCACTGTGTTCTTTCCTTTCCGGGCACGACCGCTATTTGACGTCGCCCAGATCTTCGAGGTGGGGCCGAAAGGGTCTTACTTCTTCGAGTAGTACTCGACGATGAGCTGCTCCTGGATCGGGAGGTCGATCTGCGCACGCACCGGGACCTGGTGGACCAGGACCCGCATCCGCGTCGGGATCGCCTCGAGCCAGGCCGGGACGACGCGCTCGCCGTGGGTCTCACGGGCGACGATGAACGGCGTCATCTCGAGCGACTTCTCGCGCACGTCGATCACGTCGTGGGCGGTCACCTGGAACGACGGGATGTCGACCTTGCGACCGTTCACCAGGAAGTGGCCGTGGACGACCAGCTGGCGGGCGTGACGGCGGGTGCGGGCGAAGCCGGCCCGGTAGACGACGTTGTCCAGGCGGCACTCGAGCAGCTGGAGCAGGTTGTCACCCGTCTTGCCGCTGCGACGGCTGGCCTCCTTGTAGTACCGGACGAACTGCTTCTCGAGGACGCCGTAGGTGTAGCGCGCCTTCTGCTTCTCCCGCAGCTGGAGGAGGTACTCGCTCTCCTTGATGCGGCCGCGGCCGTGCTGGCCGGGGGCGTACGGACGCTTCTCGAAGGCGGCGTCGCCGCCGACGAGGTCGACACCGAGACGGCGCGACTTCTTGGTCATGGGGCCGGTGTAGCGGGCCATGGGTCAGTGCTCCTTGGGTCTCTGGTCGCGGGTCAGACGCGCCGGCGCTTGGGCGGGCGGCATCCGTTGTGGGGCGTGGGAGTGACGTCCTGGATGGTGCCGACCTCGAGGCCGATCGCACCCAGGGACCGGATCGCCGTCTCGCGGCCCGAGCCCGGGCCCTTGACGAAGACGTCGATCTTCTTCATCCCGTGCTCCTGGGCCCGACGACCAGCGGCCTCGGCCGCCATCTGCGCGGCGAACGGGGTGGACTTGCGCGAGCCCTTGAAGCCGACGGTGCCGGCCGAGGCCCACGCGATCACCGCACCCGTGGGGTCGGTGATGGTGACGATGGTGTTGTTGAACGTGCTCTTGATGTGGGCTTCGCCCTGAGCGACGTTCTTCTTCTCCTTGCGACGCACCTTGCTGGAGCGGCTCTTGGGAGGCATTCGTTATCTCCTGAAGTTGCTGGGAAGCGTTCGAGTGGTGGGAAGGCAGGGACCGGGGCACACGCGCAGGTCACTTGGCCTTCTTCTTGCCGGCGACGGTGCGCTTGGGACCCTTGCGGGTGCGCGCGTTGGTCTTGGTGCGCTGACCGCGGACCGGGAGGCCCTGACGGTGGCGGCGACCCTGATAGCTGCCGATCTCGATCTTGCGACGGATGTCGGCCTGCACCTCACGGCGCAGGTCACCCTCGATCTTGACCTCGAGGTTCTCGATCGCGTCGCGGAGCTTGACCAGCTCCTCGTCCCCCAGCTGGTGGACGCGCAGGTCCGGGGAGACCCCGGTGGCGACCAGGAGCTCCTGGGCGCGGGTACGGCCGATGCCGTAGATGTAGGTGAGTGCGACCTCGATGCGCTTGTCGCGCGGCAGGTCGACCCCAACAAGGCGTGCCATGAGTGGCCTTTCCTGAAGGGACGGTGTCCCTTCGACTGTTCACGGTGGTGTGGTCGTGACGCGTCCCTGCCTGCTGCGGCTGTGGGCTCCGGCCATCCGCTCCGGAGGTGGTTCAGCGGTTCCCGTCGGGAGCCCGCCTAAGCGATCACGTGGTGGATGTATTCAGTTGTTGTCAGGGTCGGCTGCGCGGCCACGAGGTCAGCCCTGGCGCTGCTTGTGGCGCGGGTTGTCGCAGATGACCATGACGCGGCCGTGGCGACGGATCACCTGGCACTTGTCACAGATCTTCTTCACGCTGGGGGCGACCTTCATTGTCAGCCCTTTCTGCTCGGTGGCGGCTCTGCTTACTTGTAGCGGTAGACGATGCGACCCCGGGTGAGGTCGTACGGCGAGAGCTCCACCACGACCCGGTCCTCGGGGAGGATCCGGATGTAGTGCTGGCGCATCTTGCCGCTGATGTGGGCGAGCACCTTGTGTCCGTTGGTCAGCTCGACCCGGAACATGGCGTTGGGGAGGGCCTCCACGACGGTGCCCTCGATCTCGATCACGCCTTCTTTCTTCGGCATGTCCTCCACAATCCGTTGATGGTTGTCTACCGTCGACCCGCGAACCTCCGGCTCCTCGCAGGAGCGGCCGGTGGACCTCGTCAAGCGGTTCCGCAGTCCTCATTCCCGGGCACGCCCGAGCCTCTCGATCGAGAGGGATCGGCGGGTGTCCGGGCAGCCGCAAGGCACCACGAAACACGACCCACGTTGGGCCGACACGCCAGTGTAGGGGGTGCCGAGCGCGAATCCCTAATCGCGATCCGGGGCCTCGGCGCACCCCTCGGGAGGTCAACGGCACTGCGTGCCGGCGCATTCCCGGAGCCTCGCGAGCAGGCTCGCCATGGCCTGCTGCTGAGTCGCGTACGCGGCGCGCCCGGCGACGTTGACCAGCTCGTACGGGTCCGCTTCGAGGTCGTAGAGCTCCTTGCGGCCGGTCGTCCGCGCGACGTACTTCCAGCGGCCGTCGACCACGCCGTGGTAGAGCCACGGAGGCAGGTCCGCCGCCGACTCGGCCGTCGCCTCGAGCAGCACTCCAGGGCGCGCGAGGCTGCTCGACGGATTCTGGAGCGCCAGCAGGCTCATCCCGTCGACGCTGGTGGGCACCGGGAGACCGGCCATCCGCATCAGCGTCGGCGCCACGTCGACCTGCCCGGCGACACCTGGGTCTGGCGCCGCCCGGACACCGGCGAGAGCAGTCGCGGCACCCAGCAGGAGCTGACCGTCACCGCGGCCCACCGGGTGTGCCTCCAGGTGCAGCTGATCCGCGACGGCGAGCCGTCGACGTCGACCCAGCAGTGCGTGGAGTGACCTCAGCCGGCGAGCAGGCGGAGCGTCTCCTCGCGCGCCGCTGACCGGGTCGGGTCGGCCCCGGTCCAGGCGCCCGCGACGGGATGCACCATGACCTCGTCGACCCCGTGCTCGGCCGCGAGCTCCTCGATCCGCTCGCGGGCCGTCGCCGCGTCTTCGATCACCCACCGCCGCCGCATCGCGTCCATCAGGTCGCGGTGCGCCTCGGGCGGGTCCTGCTTCTCCGCGTCCTCCACGAGCTGCTGCGCCCGCAGCGGCTGCCCCGTGCGCAGGGCGACCATGGCGAGCAGCTGGGGCAGGGCGAGCCGGTCGGCCTCCTCCCGGGTCGGTGCCACGGCGGCGTTCACGGTGAGGAAGGTGCGCGGCTCGGCGAGGTACGTCGAGGGGCGGAACTCGTCGCGGTACAGCGCGAGCGCCGCGGCGGTGCCCGAGCCGGAGAAGTGGTGGGCGAACACGTAGGGCAGCCCGCGCTCGGCCGCCAGCCGCGCCGAGTAGTCGGAGGAGCCCAGCAGCCAGGCGACCGGGACGCCGGTCGCCCGTGGGGTCGCGCGCAGCTCGTGGCGCCGGCCTCCGACCGACACCGCGGCGCCACCGGCGTCCATCAGGGCGAGCACGTGGTCGACGTACTCGGGGAACCGAGCGACGGCCTCGTCGGTGACCCCGCCGGCGCCGTGCCGCAGCGCCCACGACGTCACCGGGTCGGTGCCCGGCGCCCGGCCGATGCCCAGGTCGATCCGGCCGGGGTGGGCCGCCTCGAGCAGCGCGAACTGCTCGGCCACGACCAGCGGTGCGTGGTTGGGGAGCATCACGCCACCGGACCCGACCCGGATCCGCTCGGTCGCGGCCGCCACCATCGCGATCAGGACGGGCGGGTTCGTCGCAGCCACCGCCGGCATGTTGTGGTGCTCGGCGAGCCAGTAGCGCCGGTAGCCGAGGTCGTCGGCCACCCGCGCCAGCGACCGGGTCGCGGCCAGCGCGTCGCTGGACGTCTGGTCGTCGCGAACGGGGACGAGGTCCAGGACGGAGAGCGCGAGCGAGGTCATCGCCCAGCACAACGTCCGTGACGGTGAGGCGATTCCCGCCTCAGTCGTCGTCCTCCCAGTCACGCCGCGGACCGGTGGCGGCGTCCCGCTGCAGCTGGCTCATCCCGCCGGACTTCATCAGCGAGAGCACTGCCGTGACCGCCAGCGTCGCGACGATCACCGTCAAGGAGAGCCAGATCGGGATCTCGAGCCAGGCGTAGTCGAGCGGCTCGCCACCGTTGATGAACGGCAGCTCGTTCTCGTGCAGCGCGTGGAAGATCAGCTTGACGCCGATGAACGCGAGCAGGAACGCGAGGCCGTACGACAGGTAGACCAGCCGCTCGAGGAGCCCGCCGATCAGGAAGTACAGCTGGCGCAGCCCCATCAGGGCGAAGATGTTGGCGGTCAGCACCAGGTAGGGCTCCTTGGTGATGCCGAAGATCGCCGGGATCGAGTCGAGCGCGAAGAGCAGGTCGGTCGTGCCGAGGGTGATGATCACGATGAACAGGGGCGTGATCAGGCGGGCTCCGTTCTGCTTGATGAACAGCGCCTTGCCGTGCCACTCCTTGGTGGCTGGGAAGCGCTTCTCGACGAAGAGCACGAGGCGGTTCTCCTCGTAGTCGTCCTCGTCCTCCGCGCCTTCCTTCGCGAGCTTGTACGCCGTGTAGATCAGGAACGCGCCGAACAGGTAGAACACCCACGAGAACTGCTCGATCGCGGCGGCGCCGACGGCGATGAAGATCGCCCGCATGACGAGCGCCATCACGATGCCGATCATCAGCGTGTACTGCTGCAGCTCGCGAGGCACCGCGAACTTGCTCATGATGATGATGAAGATGAACAGGTTGTCGATGGAAAGTGAGTACTCCACCAGCCAGCCGGCGTAGAACTCACCGGCGTAGGTGCCGCCGCTGGTCACCAGGACGCCCAGGCCGAAGACCAGTGCCAGCCCGACGTAGATGGAGAGGTAGGTCGCGCACTCCTTCATGCTGGGCTCGTGCGGCCGACGGCCGACGATCACCAGGTCGAAGGTGAAGATCACCACCGTCACCACGAAAGTGGCCCACCAGACCCACGGTGCTACGTCCACGTGCTGTCCCTCCGTCGTGCTCGGTCGTGCCTGCCGTCGTCAGTGGCCCCCGAACGGGACTCCCAGCTCGGCCAGTCGGCTCTCTCCGCCGTCGAGCGCCGTCAGCACCCAGGCGCCGTCGGGCGTCAGGGTGAACGTGTGTTCGTAGTGTGCCGACCAGCTTCCGTCGACAGTACCGACCGTCCATTCGTCGGGGAGCAGCGTGGTCTGGTTGCTGCCGAGCGTGAGCATCGGCTCGACCGCGAGCGCCAGGCCGCGCACGAGCTTCGGGCCGCGGCCGGGGCGGCCGTAGTTGGGCACGTTGGGTGGCTGGTGCATGGCCGAGCCGATGCCGTGCCCGACGTAGTCCTCGAGGATGCCGTAGGAGCCATCGGCCGGGTGGGCCTGCGACCGGACGTAGGTCTCGACCGCGTGCGAGATGTCGGTGACGCGCCCGCCGAGCCGGGCGGCGGAGATGCCGCGCCACAGCGACTCCTCCGTCACGCGCATCAGCTCGGCCACGTCGGCGGCCACGTCGCCGACCCCGACGGTGATGGCGGCGTCGCCGTGCCAGCCGTCGACGATCGCGCCGCAGTCGATCGAGATCACGTCGCCGTCCTCGAGCACCCGGTCGCCGGGGATGCCGTGGACGACCTCGTCGTTGACGGAGGCGCAGATCGAGGCCGGGAACGGCGGGTAGCTGTAGCCCTTGAACGACGGCACCGCGCCCGACGAGTGGATGTGGTCCTCGGCGAGCGCGTCGAGCTCACCGGTGGTCACCCCGGCCTTCACCGCCTCGCGGAGCAGCTCCAGGGTGCGGCCGACGACGAGCCCGGCGGCCCGCATCTTCTCGATCTGGTCAGGCGTCTTGATCTCCACGCCACGGTCCCGCAACGACATGATCAGCTTTGCGGAACGACGTCGAGCGCCGCGAAGATCCGGTTCGTGACCTCGTCGACGTCGCCCATGCCGTCGACCTCGATCAGGATGCCGCGACCGCGGTAGACCTCGATGAGCGGCTCGGTCTGCTCGGCGTACACCTCCTGGCGGCGTCGGACGACGTCCTCGGTGTCATCGGCCCGGCCCGCGACCTCCGCGCGCTGGAGCAGCCGGGCCACGAGCTCGTCGGGGTCGGCGGTGAGCACCATGGCGGCGTCGAGGCTGTGCCCGGTGTACGCGATCATCCCGTCGAGCTCCTCGACCTGGGCGAGCGTGCGCGGGTAGCCGTCGAGCAGGAACCCGGGCTCGGCGTCCGGCTCGTCGATCCGGTTGCGGACCATCCGGTTCGTGAGCTCGTCGGGGACATACTCGCCGGCGTCCATGAAGCGCTGGGCCTCGACCCCGAGCTCGGTGCCTCGCGAGACGTTCGCACGGAAGATGTCACCGGTGGAGATCGCCGGGATGTCGAAGTGCTCGGCGACGAACGTGGCCTGGGTGCCCTTCCCGGCCCCCGGAGGTCCCATCAAGATCAGTCTCATCTCAGCGCAGGAATCCTTCGTAGTTGCGCTGCTGGAGCTGGCTCTCGATCTGCTTCACCGTGTCGAGGGCGACGCCGACCATGATCAGGATGGACGTACCGCCGAACGGGAAGTTCTGGTTGGCGTTGATCAGCACGAGGGCGATCAGCGGGATCAGGGAGATCAGACCGAGGTACAACGCGCCTGGCAGCGTGATGCGGGACAGGACGTAGGACAGGTAGTCCTCGGTCGGCTTGCCGGCCCGGATCCCGGGGATGAAGCCGCCGTACTTCTTCATGTTGTCGGCCACCTCTTGCGGGTTGAAGGTGATCGACACGTAGAAGTAGGTGAAGAAGACGATGAGGGCGAAGAACGTCGCCATGTAGATGGGGTGGCTGCCCTGCACGAAGTAGTCGTTGAGGTACTGGATCCACCTCGAGTCGTTGTTGCGGTTGAACTGCACCGCCATCGCGGGGAGATACATCAGGGACGACGCGAAGATGACCGGGATGATGCCCGCCTGGTTGACCTTCAACGGGATGTACGTCGAGGAGCCGCCGAACATCTTGCGGCCGACCATCCGCCGGGCGTACTGCACCGGGATCCGGCGCTGCGCCTGCTCGATGAAGATGACCGCCGCGATGATCACGAGGCCGATCACCAGCACGAGGCCGAAGATCCACGGGCCCTGGCCGATCTGGACGGCCCACATCGAGCCCGGGAACGTCGCGACGACCTGGGTGAAGATGAGCAGGGACATGCCGTTGCCGATGCCGTGCTCGGTGATCAGCTCGCCGAGCCACATGATGACGGCGGTACCGGCCGTCATCGTGATGACCATGATGAGGAAGGTCTGGGTGCCGTTGTCGTGCAGCAGCGGCAGGGCGCAGTTCTGCAGGAGGTCGCCGGAGCGGGCCAGCGCCACGATGCCGGTGGCCTGCAGGAGCGCGAGCCCGAGCGTCAGCATCCGGGTGTACTGCGTGATCTTGGCCTGGCCGGCCTGGCCCTCCTTCTTCAGCGCCTCGAGCCGTGGGATCACCACGACGAGCAGCTGGAGGATGATGCTGGCCGTGATGTACGGCATGATCCCGAGCGCGAAGATCGTCAGCTGGAGCAGCGCGCCACCCGAGAACAGGTTGATCAGGCTGTAGAGGCCGGCGTTCTCACCCTGCGCGGCGAGGTCGAGGCACTGCCGGACGTTGGCGACGTGGACTCCCGGCGCCGGCACCTGCGACCCGAGCCTGAAGATCGTGATGATCATCAGGACGAACAGCAGCTTCCGCCGCAGGTCCGGGGTCCGGAATGCATTGGCGAACGCGCTCAGCACGACTTCCTCTTTCCACTGGCTGGGTGCGGCTCTCGCCCCGTTGTCACAGGGCTCGACCGGTGTCGGGGCGAGGCCCGGGGAAGCCTAACAGGCGGCCCCGCGGCCCCCGGATGTGCGTCGGGGCGCGGCCGGCCCGTCATGACGGGTTGGTCCGCGCCCCTCTGCTGGTGCATCGGAGACGACTCAGAGAGTCGTCGTGGTTCCGCCGGCGGCCTCGATCTTCTCCTTGGCGGAGCCCGAGAAGGCGTGGGCGGTGATGTCGACCTTGACGGCGATGTCGCCCTGGCCGAGCACCTTGACCGGCTGATCCTTGCGGACCGCACCCTTGGCGACCAGGTCGTCGACCGACACGGTGCCACCGTCAGGGAAGAGCTCGCCCAGGCGGTCGAGGTTGACGACCTGGAACTCCACCTTGAACGGGTTCTTGAAGCCCTTGAGCTTCGGGAGCCGCATGTGGATCGGCATCTGGCCACCTTCGAAGGAGGCCGGAACCTGGTTGCGGGCCTTGGTGCCCTTGGTGCCGCGGCCGGCGGTCTTGCCCTTGGAGCCCTCACCGCGACCCACGCGGGTCTTGGCGGTCTTGGCACCGGGCGCCGGGCGCAGGTGATGCAGCTTGAGAGTCATGTTCACTCCACCTCTTCGACCGTCACGAGGTGACGGACGGTCCGGACCATGCCCCGGATCTCCGGGCGGTCCTCCTTGATGACGACGTCGCCGATCCGCTTCAGGCCGAGCGTGCGCAGGGTCTCGCGCTGGTTCGCCTTGCAGCCGATGGTCGACTTCTTCTGCTTGACCTTGAGCTGCGCCATCACGCCGTCACCTCCTGCGAGACGCCCTCGGGCACCTCGTCGCGCGCCCGGAGCAGCGCAGCGGGGGCGACGTCCTCGACGCGACGACCGCGTCGTGCGGCCACCGCCTCGGGCTGCTCCAGCATCCGCAGCGCCTCGACGGTCGCGTGGACGATGTTGATCTGGTTCGACGAGCCGAGCGACTTGCTCAGGACATCGTGGATGCCGGCGCACTCCAGGACGGCGCGCACCGGACCACCGGCGATCACACCGGTACCGGGCGCGGCCGGGCGTAGCAGCACCACGCCGGCGGCCTTCTCACCCTGCACCGGGTGCGGGATGGTGCCCTGGATGCGGGGGACGCGGAAGAAGTTCTTCTTCGCCTCCTCGACACCCTTGGCGATGGCAGCCGGGACTTCCTTGGCCTTGCCGTAGCCGACGCCGACCATGCCGTCACCGTCACCGACGACCACGAGGGCGGTGAAGCTGAAGCGACGACCACCCTTCACGACCTTGGCGACACGGTTGATCGCAACGACACGCTCGAGGTACTGGCTCTTCTCCTGCGCTCCACCGCGACCACCGTCGCGGCCACCGCGGCCGCCACCGGCGCGCTGACCGCGCTGCTGGGATCCGCTCATCAGATAACTCCCTTGAATGTCATGTCTGCCATCAGAAGGTCAGGCCGCCCTCGCGGGCGCCGTCGGCCAGGGCCGCGACCCGGCCGTGGTACTTGTTGCCGGCACGGTCGAAGACGACCGACTGGACGCCGCTGGCCTGGGCGCGCTCCGCGACGAGCTCGCCGACCTTGCGGGCCTTGGCGGTCTTGTCCCCGTCGAGCGAGCGCAGGTCCGCCTCCATGGTCGAGGCCGACGCCAGCGTCTTGCCGACCAGGTCGTCGACGACCTGCACGGTGATGTGGCGCGACGAGCGCGTCACGACGAGGCGCGGCCGCTCGGACGTGCCGGCGACCTTCTTGCGTCCCCGGACCTGGCGACGCAGCCGCGAGCGGGTGCGCGCGGCGGTGTGCTTGTGGTGCGACAGCTTGATCGCCATGTCACTTACCAGCCTTTCCGACCTTGCGGCGGATGTGCTCACCCGCGTACCGAACGCCCTTGCCCTTGTACGGCTCAGGCTTGCGCAGCTTGCGGATGTTGGCCGCGGTCTCGCCGACCAGCTGCTTGTCGATGCCCTGGACGCCCAGCCTCGTCGGTCCGTCGACCGTGAAGGTGATGCCGTCGGGGGCGTTGAACGTGATCGAGTGGGAGTAGCCGAGCTGGAACTCCAGCTGGGTCGGGCCCTTGGACAGGACGCGGTAGCCCACGCCCACGATCTCGAGCCTCTTCTCGTAGCCCTCGGTCACGCCCACGACCATGTTGTTGATCAGGGTGCGGGTGAGGCCGTGGAGCGAGCGGCTGATGCGCTCGTCGTCGGGGCGCTTCACCTCGATGATGCCGTCGTCGGACTTCTCGACGGTGATCGGGTTGGCGACCGCGTGGCTGAGGGTCCCCTTGGGGCCCTTGACGGTCACGAGGCTCTCGTCGATGGCGACGTCGACACCCGACGGCACCGCGATCGGGAGCTTGCCAATGCGCGACATGCTTCTTCTCTCCTTACGCGTGTAGTCGGGGTCACCAGACGTAGGCGAGGACTTCCCCACCCACGCCCTTCTGGTTGGCCTGGCGGTCGGTCAGCAGGCCCTGGCTCGTCGAGATGATCGCGACGCCGAGGCCGCCGAGCACCTTGGGCAGGCCGGTGCTCTTCGCGTAGACGCGCAGGCCGGGCTTGCTGATGCGGCGGACGCCGGCGATCGAGCGCTCGCGGTTGCGGCCGTACTTGAGGGTGATCGTCAGCGTCTTGCCGGGGCCCTCGGACGCGTCCTCGACCTCGAAGGAGGAGATGTAGCCCTCCTGCTGGAGGATCTCGGCCACGCCCTGCTTCAGCTTGGAGTACGGCATCGCGACGTCGTCGTGGAACGCCTGGTTGGCGTTCCGCAGACGGGTCAGCATGTCTGCGATCGGGTCAGTCATCGTCATGGTTGGTCGTTCTCTCTCTTCTGTGGTTTCCCGCTCGGGCGGGACCTTCAGCGGTTAGTGGTGGTGCTCACCAGGAGGACTTGGTCACGCCGGGGAGCTCGCCGCGGTGAGCCATCTCGCGCAGGCAGATCCGGCACAGGCCGAACTTGCGGTACACGGCCTTCGGCCGGCCGCAGCGCTGGCAGCGGGTGTAGCCGCGCACCGCGAACTTGGGCTTGCGGGCCGCCTTGACCCTCAGTGCAGTCTTCGCCATCTCAGCTTCTCCTTGTCACCGCTCGGCGAAGGGGAATCCGAGCTGCTTCAGCAGTGCTCGCCCCTCGTCGTCGTTGGTGGCGGTCGTGACGACCGTGATGTCCATGCCGCGCGTGCGGTCCATGCGGTCCTGGTCGATCTCGTGGAACATGGCCTGCTCGGTCAGCCCGAACGTGTAGTTGCCGCGGCCGTCGAACTGCTGCGGCGAGAGGCCGCGGAAGTCACGGATCCGGGGCAGCGCCAGGGACAGCAGCCGGTCGAGGAACTCCCACATGCGGTCACCGCGCAGGGTGACGTGGGCACCGATCGGCATGCCCTCGCGCAGCTTGAACTGCGCGATGGACTTGCGGGCCTTGGTCACCATCGGCTTCTGGCCGGTGATCGCGGTGAGGTCCTTGATGGCGCCCTCGATCAGCTTCGAGTCGCGGGCCGCCTCGCCGACGCCCATGTTGACCACGATCTTGACCAGGCCGGGAACCTGCATCACGTTCGCGATCTCGAACTCGGACTTCAGCGCCGGGAGGATCTCCTCGCGGTACCGGGTCTTCAGCCGGGGCGTGACCTTCTCGGCGGTCTCGGCCGCCGGGGTCTCGACAGTCGTGTCGCTCATGTCAGATCTCCTTCCCGGTCTTGCGCGAGACCCGGACGCTGCGGGTCGCGCTGTACGTCGAGCCGTCGGGGCGACGCTTGGTCACCTCGTCGCGGCGGAACCCCACGCGGGTGACGCCGTCACCCTCGATGAGCATCACGTTGGACACGTGGATCGGCGCCTCGGCGGTGATGATCCCGCCGGTGGTGCCGGCCCGGCCGCCCTGGTTGACGACCTTGGTGTGCCGCTTGACGCGGTTGACGCCCTCGACGATCACCCGGCGCTCCTCGCGCAGCACCCGGATGACCTTGCCCTCGGCGCCCTTGTCCTTGCCCGAGATGACCCGGACCTGGTCGCCCTTCTTGATGTTCACGGTCTGCTTTCCCTGCTTAGCCATCGTCAGAGCACCTCCGGCGCCAGCGAGATGATCTTCATGAACTTCTTCTCGCGCAGCTCGCGGCCCACCGGGCCGAAGATGCGGGTGCCGCGCGGCTCGCCGTCGGACTTGAGGATCACCGCGGCGTTCTCGTCGAAGCGGATGTAGGAACCGTCGGCGCGACGGCGCTCCTTGACGGTGCGCACGATCACGGCCTTGACGACGTCGCCCTTCTTCACGTTGCCACCGGGGATCGCGTCCTTCACGGTGGCGACGATGACGTCACCGATGCCGGCGTAGCGACGACCCGAGCCACCGAGCACGCGGATGCACAAGATCTCCTTGGCACCGGTGTTGTCGGCGACCTTGAGTCGCGACTCCTGCTGAATCATCTTCTGTCTCTCCTTGTCACCCTGGTTCTCGGCTGCTCACCGAGCCTGGGGGAACTGTTGCGGTCTGGGCTGGCGGTAACGCCTGCTGCTTACTTGGCGCGCTCGAGGATCTCGACGACGCGCCAGCGCTTGGTGGCCGACAACGGTCGGGTCTCCATGATCAGGACCCGGTCGCCCATCCCGCACTCGTTCTTCTCGTCGTGTGCCTTGAGCTTGGAGGTCCGTCGCAGGACCTTGCCGTACAGCGCGTGCTTGACCCGGTCCTCGACGGCGACGACCACGGTCTTGTCCATCTTGTCGGACACGATCAGGCCCTCACGGGTCTTGCGCGTGTTGCGCGTCACCTGCTGCTCACTCATGCGGAAGCCTCTTCCTTCTCACTGCCAGGGGTCTCGCGGATGCCGAGCTCGCGCTCACGCACCACGGTGTAGATCCGGGCGATGTCCTTCTTGACCGTCTGGAGCCGACCGTGGCTCTCCAGCTGGCCGGTGGCCGCCTGGAAGCGGAGGTTGAACAGCTCCTCCTTGGCCTCGCGGAGCTTCGCCTCGAGGTCGGTGTCGGTCATCTCGTCGAGCTCGTGGGCCTTCAACGTGCTAGCCATCAGAACTCACCTGCCTCACGGGAAATGAACCGGCACTTCATGGGGAGCTTGTGCATCGCACGGCGCATCGCCTCACGGGCGACTTCCTCGGACACACCGGACAGCTCGAACATGACGCGGCCGGGCTTGACGTTGGCGATCCACCACTCCGGCGAACCCTTGCCGGAACCCATGCGGGTCTCGGCCGGCTTCTTGGTGAGCGGTCGATCGGGGTAGATGTTGATCCACACCTTGCCGCCACGCTTGATGTGGCGGGTCATGGCGATACGAGCGGACTCGATCTGGCGGTTGGTCACGTAGTGACCCTCGATCGCCTGGATCCCGAAGTCACCGAAGGCGAGGGTGGTCCCACCCTTGGCCGAACCCGTCCGCTTGGGGTGGTGCTGCTTGCGGTGCTTGACGCGACGAGGCATCAACATGGCTCAGGCCTCCGTTCCGGCGTCGGGGGCGGCAGGTGCCGCCACGGGAGCCGCGGGAGCGCGGCCGCGTCGGCCGCGGGGGCCTCGGCGGTGCGGTCGGAGCGGGTCGGACGGTCACCGCGCGAGCCACGGCTCGGACGGTCGCCGCCACGGGACGGACGGCCACCACGACCGGGGACACCGGCGCGGGCAGCTGCCTGGGCCTGCCGCTCGGCACGGGTGCCGGCGACCTCGCCCTTGTAGATCCAGACCTTCACGCCGATCCGGCCGAAGGTCGTGCGGGCCTCGTAGAAGCCGTAGTCGATGTCGGCACGCAGCGTGTGCAGCGGGACGCGGCCCTCGCGGTAGAACTCGGTGCGCGACATCTCGGCGCCGTTGAGGCGGCCGGAGCACTGGATCCGGATGCCCTTGGCACCGGAGCGCATCGAGGTCTGCATCGCCTTGCGCATGGCACGACGGAACTGCACGCGGCCGGACAGCTGCTCGGCGACACCCTGGGCGACCAGCTGCGCGTCGATCTCGGGGTTCTTGACCTCGAGGATGTTCAGCTGGACCTGCTTGCCCGTGAGCTTCTCCAGCTCGCCACGGATCCGGTCGGCCTCGGCGCCGCGGCGACCGATGACGATGCCCGGACGGGCGGTGTGGATGTCGACGCGGACCCGGTCACGGGTGCGCTCGATCTCCACCTTGGAGATGCCGGCCCGCTCCATGCCCTTGGAGAGCAGCTTGCGGATCGCGACGTCCTCACCGACGTACGCCTTGTACAGCTTGTCGGCGTACCAGCGGGACTTGTGGTCCGTGGAGATGCCGAGGCGGAAGCCGTTGGGGTTGATCTTCTGGCCCATCAGGCACGCCGTCCCTTCTTGACGTTCTTGGCTGCAGCCACGACCTCGGCCGGCTGGACCGCCAGCGTGATGTGGCTCGTGCGCTTGAGGATGCGGGTGGCGCGGCCCTGGGCACGCGGCCGCCAGCGCTTCATCGTCGGACCCTCGTCGACCAGCGCGACGGAGACGACCAGGTCGGCCCGGTTGAGCCCCTCGGTGGTCTCGGCGTTGGAGATGGCGCTCTCGAGCACCTTGTAGACGGTCTCCGACGCGGCCTGCGGCGCGAACTGCAGCAGGGACAGCGCCTCGTCCACGGGCATGCCGCGCACCAGGTCGACGACCCGGCGGGCCTTCATCGGGGTGATCCGCACGAAGCGGGCAGCCGCGAACGCGCCCGGCTGGTCGCCGAGCACGGACTCGCGGCGGGCGCTGCTGCGCCGACGCTCAGTGACACTCATCGACGTCGTCCCTTCCGGTCGTCCTTCACGTGCCCGCGGTAGGTGCGGGTGGGGGCGAACTCGCCCAGCTTGTGGCCGACCATCGAGTCGGTCACGAAGACCGGGACGTGCTTGCGACCGTCGTGCACCGCGATCGTGTGGCCGATCATGGCGGGGACGATCATGGAGCGGCGCGACCAGGTCTTGATCACGTTCTTGGTGCCCTTGTCGTTCTCGGCGTCCACCTTCTTCATGAGGTGGTCGTCGACGAAGGGGCCCTTCTTCAGGCTGCGAGGCATGTCGTTTACTTCCTACCCTTGCCGGACTTGCGGCGGCGGATGATCTGGGCGTCGGAGGCCTTGCGCTTGCGCGTACGGCCCTCGGGCTTGCCCCACGGGGACACGGGGTGGCGGCCACCGGACGTCTTGCCCTCACCGCCACCGTGCGGGTGGTCGACCGGGTTCATGACGACACCGCGGACGGTCGGGCGCTTGCCCTTCCAGCGCATCCGGCCGGCCTTGCCCCAGTTGATGTTCGACTGCTCGGCGTTGCCGACCTCGCCGATCGAGGCGCGGCAGCGGACGTCGACGAACCGCATCTCGCCGGACGGCAGGCGCAGCGTGGCGCGCGAGCCCTCCTTGGCGACCAGCTGGGCCGAGTTGCCGGCCGAGCGGGCGATCTTGGCGCCGCCGCCGGGCCGCAGCTCGACGCAGTGGATCGTGGTACCGACGGGGATGTTGCGCAGCGGCAGGTTGTTGCCGGCCTTGATGTCGGAGTTGGGGCCCGACTCGACCGGGGCGCCCTGCACGAGGCCCTTCGGCGCGATGATGTAGCGCTTCTCGCCGTCGACGTAGTGCAGCAGCGCGATCCGCGCCGTGCGGTTCGGGTCGTACTCGATGTGCGCGACCTTCGCGGGCACGCCGTCCTTGTCGTAGCGACGGAAGTCGATGATCCGGTAGGCCCGCTTGTGACCGCCGCCCTGGTGCCGGGTGGTGATCCGGCCCTGGTTGTTGCGGCCGCCCTTCTTGGGCAGCGGACGGGTCAGCGACTTCTCCGGCGTGGTCCGGGTGATCTCGACGAAGTCGGCCACCGAGGAGCCACGACGGCCCGGGGTGGTCGGCTTGTACTTACGGATAGCCATGTCTGTCTTCCTTCAGGGCGCGGCTCAGGCGCCGAAGATGTCGATGCGGTGGCCCTCAGCGAGGCTGACGATGGCGCGCTTCGTGTTGGCGCGCTTGCCGGTGCCGGACCGGGTACGACGGGTCTTGCCCTGGCGGTTGATCGTGTTCACCGAGGTGACCTTGACGTTGAACACCTTCTCGACCGCGATCTTGATCTCGGTCTTGTTGGCGTCCGGACGCACCAGGAACGTGTACTTGTTGGCGTCGAGGAGGCCGTAGCTCTTCTCCGACACCACGGGCGCGATCAGGATGTCGCGGTGGTCCTTGTGCAGCGTGCTCACTTGTCGTCCTCCCCGGCGGAGCCGCCGCCGGCACGCTCGAAGCCAGCGGCCTCGGCGTCCTCGGCGGTCTTGAAGTAGAACTCGGCGACCGTCTGGTCGTACCACTGGCCGTCGGGCTCGTGGTACTTGCCGGAGCCGGCGTTGCCCTTGATCTCGTACCCCTTCGGGGCGCCGCCGCTCTTCAGCGGGGCCTTCGCACCCTGGGGCAGCTCGGCCTTCTTCTCGGCATCCTCGGCCTGTGCCGGGGCGGCCTTCTTGGCAGCTGCCTTCTTCGCGGGCTTCGGGGCCTCGGCCTCGACGTCGGCAGCCGGAGCCTGGACGACGGTCGCCTTGGCGGCCGGCGCCTCGCTGCGGGCCTTCCCCACGAACGCCTCGTAGGCACCCTGGGTGAACACGATGTCGTCGGACGCCAGCACGTCATAGGTGTTGAGCTGGTCGACAGCGACGATGTGCACCTCGGGGGCGTTGCGCAGCGACAGCCAGGTCAGCGAGTCGGTGCGCTCGAGCACGACGAGGTACTTCGCACGGTCGGTCAGCCCGGCCAGCGCCGCGAGCGCGTTCTTGGTCGACGGCGCGTCGCCGGTGACGAGCGAGTCGACCACGTGGATGCGGTCGTCGCGCGCCCGGTCGGACAGCGCGCTGCGCAGCGCGGCGGCCTTCATCTTCTTGGGCGTGCGCTGGTCGTAGCTGCGCGGCTGCGGGCCGTGCACGACGCCACCACCGGCGAACTGCGGCGCGCGGGTCGAGCCCTGGCGGGCGCGGCCGGTGCCCTTCTGCTTGTAGGGCTTGCGGCCACCACCGCGGACCTCGCCGCGGGTCTTGGTCGAGTGCGTGCCCTGGCGGGCCGCGGCCTGCTGGGCCACGACGACCTGGTGGATCAGCGGGATGTTGACCTCGACGTCGAAGATCTCGGCGGGGAAGTCGACCTTCACAGTCTTCGTAGCCATGCTCAGGCCTCCTTGCCCGTAGATCCGGCGGAGCTCTTGGCGGCGGACCGCAGCACGACCAGGGAGCCCTTGGGGCCGGGGATGGCGCCCTTGACCAGGATCAGGCCCTTCTCGGCGTCCACGGCGTGCACCGTGAGGTTCTGGACGGTGACGGTGTCGCGGCCCATCCGGCCGGCCATCCGGACGCCCTTGAAGACGCGACCCGGGGTCGCGCAGGCGCCGATCGAGCCCGGCTTGCGGTGGTTGCGGTGGGCACCGTGCGAGGCGCCGACGCCGTGGAAGCCGTGACGCTTCATCACACCGGCGAAGCCCTTGCCCTTGCTGGTGCCGGTGACGTCGATCTCCTCGCCCGCGGCGAAGGTGTCGGCGCCCAGCTCCTGGCCGACGGTGTAGACCGTGGCCTCGCTGGTGCGGATCTCGACGACGTGGCGGCGCGGGGTGGTCCCGGCCTTGTCGAAGTGACCGGTCTGGGGCTTGTTCACCTTGCGGCCCTCGATCTCACCGAACCCGACCTGGACGGCGTTGTAGCCGTCGGTCGCGGGGGTGCGGACCTGGGTCACGACATTGGTGCGCGCGTCGATCACGGTCACGGGGACGACCCGGTTGTTCTCGTCCCACAGCTGGGTCATACCGAGCTTGGTGCCCAGCAGCCCCTTGGCGGCGCGTTCGAAAGTGGCAGTCATCGCAGAATCCTCAGAGCTTGATCTCGATGTCGACGCCGGCAGGCAGGTCGAGGCGCATCAGCGAGTCGACGGTCTTCGGCGTGGGGTCGATGATGTCGATGAGACGCTTGTGGGTACGCATCTCGAAGTGCTCGCGCGAGTCCTTGTACTTGTGGGGCGAGCGGATGACGCAGTAGACGTTCTTCTCGGTCGGCAACGGCACCGGGCCGGCGACCTTGGCACCCGTGCGGGTGACCGTGTCCACGATCTTGCGCGCCGAGGTGTCGATCACCTCGTGGTCATAGGCCTTGAGCCTGATGCGGATCTTCTGTCCCGCCATAGGTCTCTCTCGTCCTTCTCAAGTCAGTGCCGCATGGTCGAACTGCTGTCTGTCGCCCGCCTCACCGTCCGACCCCCGAGGTCGGGCGTGTCGCGCATATCGGGCGCAACACAAGACCTGGTCGATCTTGTTCGGTGTTGGTGGCGCCCGGCGCTGGGCCGGGCCGATCGGGTCTCACGGTGCGGTGTCGTCACAGCGGGCAACCACCGGATCGATCGTGAGACGCGATTCAGTAGTCAATGTGTGGCGCACCCCGGCAACCCGCCGAAGCAACCGGACCATCTTGACAGACGCCCCCGGTCAGCACC
>CAWHKE010000013.1:0-417110 GCA_963829855.1 uncultured Actinomycetota bacterium
ACCTGCAGGAGTCCTCCGGGCTCGCCAAGTCGACCGCGTCGCGGATGCTCTCGGCGCTGGAGCGCTCCGGGCTGCTCGAGCGTGACGCCGACGGGTCCTACGTCGCCGGCCAGCTGTTCTGGCTCTACGCCGCCCGCCACGACCCGTGGGAGGAGCTGGTCCGGCTCGCCCGGCCGACGCTGGAGGTCATCAGCGACGCGACGCTCGAGACGGTCCACCTCAGCATCGTGCGCGGTGACCGGGTCGTGCAGGTCGCCCAGGTCGACTCCCAGTTCCTGCTCGGCACCCGCGACTGGACCGCGGTCGACGTGCCCGCCCACACCTCGGCGCTGGGCAAGGTCTTCTACGCGCTGGGACGTGCTGCCCCTCCCCGACGCGCCGCTGGCCCGGCTCACCGACGCGACGCTCGCCGAGCCCGACGCCTTCGTCGCGACGCCCGGCTGACGCGCCGTCGCGGCTGGGCCGTGACGCACGACGAGCTCGAGGTCGGGCTCAGCGGCGTCGCCGTACCTGTCCTGGGGCTGCGCGACCAGGTGGTCGCGGCCCTCGGCATCTCGGGACCCACCGCACGTCTGGAGGACCGGCTCGACGAGCTCGGCCGCCAGCTGTCAGACCACGCCACGCGGCTCACCAGGCTGCTGCGCGGCGGCTCGCACGAGGAGGATGTCGCATGACGCCGGAGGAGATCCTGAAGGGCCTCTACGACGAGACGCTCGTCGGCAACGCACCGCGGGTGCTCGAGCTCACCGAGGAGGGACTCAGCACCGGCATGGAGCCGCAGACCCTGCTCTTCGACGCGCTGATCCCGTCGCTCGAGGAGGTGGGCGCGCGGTTCGAGCGCGGCGACTTCTTCGTGCCCGAGATGCTGATCGCCGGCCGCGCGATGGCCGGCGCGATGGAGCGGCTGCGGCCGCTGCTCGCCGAGACCGGCGTCCAGACCATCGGCAAGTTCCTGATGGGCACGGTCAAGGGCGACGTCCACGACATCGGGAAGAACCTCGTCAACATCATGCTCGAGGGCGCCGGCTTCGAGGTGATCGACCTCGGCGTCCAGGTGGCGCCGGAGAAGTTCGTCAGCGCGATCGAGGAGCACCAGCCCGACATCGTGGGCTTCTCGGCGTTCCTCACCACGACGATGCCGATGTTCAAGGCGAACCTGAACGCCCTCGAGAAGGCCGGCATGCGCGACTCCGTGATCGTGATGGTGGGCGGCGCCCCCGTCACCCAGGAGTACGCCGACGCGGTCGGTGCCGACGGGTACGCCGCCGACGCCTCGGCGACCGTGAAGCGGGCCAAGGCGCTCCTGCACGAGAAGCGCAGCAAGGTTCCCGCATGAGCGCCCCCCAGCTGGAGACCGTCCTCCGGTCGGCCACCAAGGAGGTCGTGATCGGTCACGGCCGCCGCTTCTGCCTGATCGGCGAGCGGATCAACCCCACGGGCCGCCGGATCTTCCAGGAGCAGCTGCGCGCGGGCGACTTCTCCGCCATCGAGCGCGACGTGAAGGCTCAGGTCGAGGGCGGCGCCGACGTCCTCGACGTCAACATGGGCGTCCCGCTCACCGACGAGCCCGAGCTGCTCGCGAAGGCGATCCAGCTCGTGCAGAGCCTCACCGACCTGCCGGTCTGCATCGACTCCTCGGTCGTCGAGGCGCTCGAGGCCGGGCTGTCGGTCTACGAGGGCCGGGCCCTGGTCAACTCGGTCACGGCCGAGGACGACCGGCTGGCGCTGATCCTGCCGCTGGTCAAGAAGTACGACGCCGCGATCATCGCGCTGCCCAACGACCACGACGAGATCCCGATGGAGGCCGACAAGCGGCTCGACCTGACGGCGAAGATCATCCGGGTGGCCACCGAGGAGTACGGCGTCGCCGCGGCCGACATCGTGATCGACCCGCTGGCCATGCCGATCGGCGCCGACACCTCGACGTCCCTGGTCACCTGGGAGACGATGCGCCGGATCCGTGAGGACCACGGCGTGAACATGACCTGCGGCGCGTCCAACACCTCGTTCGGGATGCCCGACCGCCACACCCTCGGCGCCGCCTGGCTGCCGATGGCGATGACGGCCGGTCTCACGAGCGCGATCATGGACACCCGCACCCCGCAGATCGTCGAGTCGGTGAAGGCGGCCGACGTCTTCCTCGACCACGACGAGTGGGGCATGGCCTGGATCGCCGCACACCGTGCCAAGGCGGCCGCGACGGCATGAGCGACGGCGTTCCGCACGTCGACCTCGATGCCTACAAGCGGGAGGGCCTGCTCCCGAGCTCGGGCGCCGAGACGCCCGCCCCGCACGACGGCACCGGTCGGGTCGACATCTCGTTCCGGGTCGACACCGGCCCGGACAGCCCGCCGACCCAACGCAATGTGCGCGTCCCGCCCGGGGTCACGGTCTTCGACTCGGCGTCGTGGAACGGGATCGCGATCGACTCCACCTGCGGCGGCCACGGCACCTGCCACAAGTGCAAGGTGCGGGTCGAGGGCGGCTCCCCGGTCACGCGCCACGACGTACGCACGTTCTCGCCCGACCAGATCAAGGCCGGCTGGCGGCTGGCCTGCCTGGTGCAGGCGACGCGCGATCTCGAGGTCGAGGTCCCGCCGCTCACCACCCGGCCGAAGGCGGCGACCGTCGGCGTGGGCCGGCAGGTCATCCTGCGGCCCGCCCTGCAGAAGCGGTACGTCGAGCTCGACGAGCCGACCCTCTCCGACCAGCGCACCGACCTGGTGCGGCTGACCGACGCGATCACCGACCTCGAGCTCACCGCCGACCTGCCGCTGCTCCGCAGGCTCGGGACCGTGCTGCGGCAGGCCGACTTCAAGGTGACCGCCGTGATCGTCGACGAGGCCCTGATCGACGTCGAGCCCGGTGACACGACGGCCGCGCGGTACGCCATCGCGTTCGACCTGGGCACCACCACCGTCGTCGCGACGCTCCTCGACCTCGGCACCGGCACTCCCGTCGCGGTGGCCTCGATGCTCAACAAGCAGCAGCCGTTCGGCGCGGACGTGATCACCCGCATCAGCGCCACGATGATGGACCCGGAGATGATGGGCCGGCTCCAGACCGCGGCCGGCGCGACCCTCGCCGAGCTCGCCGAGCAGGTGTGCAAGGAGGGCGAGGTCGACCCCGCCACCGTCTACGAGGTGGCCGTCGCCGGCAACGCGACCATGACCGCCCTCCTGCTCGGCATCGACCCCGAGCCGCTCGGCGTGGCCCCGTTCGTGATGTCCACCAACCACCCTCCAGTGGTGCTCGCCTCGGAGCTCGGCCTCGAACTCCACCCGCAGGCGCGCGCCGCGCTCTTCCCCGCCCTCGGCGCGTACGTCGGAGGCGACATCGTGGCTGGCATGCTGGCGACCGGCATGGACCGCGACAAGCGGACCCGGCTCTTCATCGACGTCGGCACCAACTGCGAGATCGTCCTCAGCGACGGCGACACCATCCTCTCCACCGCGGCCCCTGCGGGGCCGGCGTTCGAGGGAGGCGCCATCCGCTGCGGGATGCGCGCGGCCGACGGGGCGATCGAGACCGTGAAGCTCGACGACGACCCGACTTCACCGGTGACGCTCGGCGTGATCGGCGACGTCGAGCCCCGGGGCCTGTGCGGGTCGGGACTCGTCGACATCGTGTCCGAGATGGTGCGGGTCGGGCTGCTCGACGCGACCGGCCGCTTCGTCCCCGACGAGCAGGCCGCCGAGCTCGTTCCCGCCCTGGCGCCGCGGCTGACCCGGATCGGTGAGGAGCGGGTCTTCGTCCTCCACCGCGACGGCGAGGACACCCCGCCGGAGGAGTCGGTCTACCTCTCGCAGCGCGACGTGCGCGAGCTCCAGTTCGCCAAGGCCGCGATCTCGACCGGGTGGTCGCTGCTCCTCGACGAGCTCGGCCTCGAGCACGACGACGTGCAGCAGGTGCTGCTCGCCGGCTCGTTCGGCAGCTACCTCTCCCCCGCCGCCGCGGTGCGGATCGGGCTGGTGCCCCAGCTCCCCGTGCTGCGGATCGTCGCCGCCGGCAACGTCGCCGGCGAGGGCGCGAAGATGGTGCTGCTGTCGGTCCGCGAGCGGGCCGGCGCCGCGGCGCTGCTGGAGGAGGTGAAGTATGTCGAGCTCTCCGACCGCCCCGACTTCAACGACGCCTTCGTCGACCAGCTCGGGTTCACGGTCTGACCTGGGTGACCGGGTCGCGCTGATCGCCTGCGGCGCGCTGGCCCAGCCCGCGGCCGCGGTCGTCGAGCGCCGCGGCTGGCCGGTCGACGTCCACCCGTTGCCGCCGTTGCTGCACAACCAGCCCCGCAAGATCGCCGGCGAGGTGCGCCGGCTCGCCGAGCAGCTGGCTGCGGCGTACGGCTCCGTGGTCGTGGGGTACGCCGACTGCGGCACCTACGGCGCGGTCGACGAGGTCTGCGACGAGCTCGGGTTGGCCCGGCTGCCGGGCCTCCACTGCTACGACCTGTACGCCGGCCCCGACCGGATCCAGGAGCTCTTCGAGCGCCAGCCGGGGACCTACCTGCTCACCGACTTCCTGGTGCGCTCGTTCGCGCGGACCGTCGAGCGCGAGCTCGGGCTGGACCGATGGCCGGAGCTGCGCGACGACTACTTCGGCCACTACACGCGCGTCGTGTGGCTCGCCCAGGCGCCCGACGACGAGCTGAGGGGGCTGGCCGAGGACGCCGCCGCGCGGATCGGGCTCCCGTTGCAGGTGATCGAGACCGGCAGCACCGGCCTGGAGCGAGCACTCGCCGACCTGGTCACCGGCGCCGCCCGCACCTAGCCCTGCAGCCGCTCGAGCTCCTCGGTCCGCCACGCCTCCGTGGCCGGGATCTGGTTGAACGTGAAGACGTGCAGGCCCTCGACGAGGGCGCCGGGCTCGGCGAGCGCCGGGGCGCACTGCTCCAGGAACTTCTGGCCCGTGAAGCCGCCGGGGGCGGCCAGCCGGGCGAACGTGCCCTTGTGCTTGGCGAGGAACCGGGTGGAGTCGCCGACCCCGATCCGGGTGGCCATCGCAAGCAGCTTGGTGCGCTCGACGGGGCCGGGGATGCCCAGCAGCAGCGGCATCGTGATGCCTCGCGTCCGCAGCCGGCGCACCCAGTCGCGCACCGCGGCGGGGTCGAAGGTCAGGTTGCTGACGACGTGGGTCGCGTAGCGCCGCTTGTCCCACATCGCCTGGATCGTCAGGTCGTCGGAGATCGTCGGGTGCGACTCCGGATAGCCCGTGATCCCCACGTGCTCGAACGGCTTGCCGAGGGCCACCAGGTCCTCCAGCAGGCTCACCGAGTCGGGGTAGTCGCCCACCGCCTCGGCGTCGCCGCCGGGCACGAAGATCTTCGTGATGCCCTTGCCGCTCAGCCGTTCGGCGATCTCGGCGAGCTCGGTGCGGCCCGAGACCATCCGGGCCGCCACGTGCGGGACGACGACGTACCCGTGCCCGGCCAGCCGCTCGGCCAGCTCGAACGTGGACTCCAGTCCCTTCCCCGGGGACGCGGTCACCGTGATCGTCCGGTCCCGCGGCACGTGCTCGAGCAGCGTGTCCTCGGTCGAGGCGGTGGGCAGCACCTCGTAGCGGGCGTTCTCCAGCAGCCGGATCAGGGTCGCCCGGGTGGCTCTGTTGCGCATGATGCGTCTCGTTTCGTGATGCGCACTCGTGTCGATGGAGTCTAGCCCGCCGTCAACCCCGCTGGCGAGGGTCGCGGCGGGGTCATCGGCGCGGCAGCCGGGCCGGGATCGCCACCCACGAGATCAGTCCGCCGAGGGCGAGCAGCACCGCGCAGCCGAGCATGGCGGACTCATACGCCGCATCGAACACGGCCGGCACCTCGTAGTCGGCGCCCGAGAGCCCCACCAGCGGCGGGATCGCCGCGACGGCCAGCAGCGAGCCGGTCCGGGCGATCGCGTTGTTGACCCCGCTGGCCAGCCCGGCCACCTCGTCGGGCGCCGCCGCCAGCACGGTCGCGGTCAGCGGTGCCACCATCAGCGCGAGCCCGAGCCCGAAGACCGTGAGGGCGGGCATCACGTCGGTCCAGTACGTCGAGTCCGCGTCGACGACCATCAGCCAGGCGGTACCGGCCGCCATGACCAGCGGCCCACCGGTCATCGGGATCCGCGGCCCGATCCGGTTGGACAGCCGACCGCCCCGCGACGCCAGGAACACCATGCAGATCGTGATCGGCAGGGTCGCCAGGCCGGCGGCGAGCGGACCGTAGCCCGCGACGGTCTGCAGCTGGAGGACGAGGAAGAACAGCACGGCGCCGAGCGCGGCGTACACGACCAGGGTCATCGCGTTGGCCGCGCTGAACGTCCGGGAGCGGAAGATGCCGAGAGCCAGCATGGGGTGGCTGCTGCGCGACTCGACGAGCACGAAGCCGGCGGCCGCCAAGATCCCGAGGACGCCCGACGGCACCGCCATCGGGCCGCCCCACTCGATCAAGCCGTAGGTGAACGCACCCAGGGCGACCATCGCGAGCACCGCGCCTGCCACGTCGAACCGCTCGGGCGGGCGCGGGTCGCGCGACTCCGGCACGTAGCGGACCGCGATCCAGACCGTCAGCAGCGCCAGCGGCAGGTTGATCAGGAAGATCCAGCGCCACGAGGCGTACTCGATGAGGATCCCGCCCACGAGCGGGCCCGCGGCCGCCGCGATGCTGCCCAGACCCGACCACGCGCCGATCGCCGGCGACCGGTCCTCGGGCGCGAAGACGCCCTGGATCATGGCGAGGCTGCCCGGCGTGAGCAGTCCGCCGCCCACCCCCTGCAGCAGCCGCGCCAAGATCAGCACCTCGGCGTTCGGTGCGAGCCCGCACAGCACCGAGGCACCGGCGAACCACAGCGTGCCGACGACGAACATCCGACGGCGGCCGTACCGGTCGCCGAGGCTGCCACCCAGCAGGATCAGGGAGGCCAGCGTCAGCAGGTACCCGTTGTTGATCCACTGCAGCTGCGCCATGCCGGCGTCGAGGTCCTCGCCGATCGTCCGGAGCGCGACGTTGACGACCGTGCCGTCCAGGAGCGACATCCCCGAGCCGAGCGTCGCGGCCGCGATGACGGCGCGACCGGTGGGCGTGCCCATCCGAACCGGGATGGTCCCCGAACCTGCCACGTGCCCCACAGTATTCTTCCCCGCGTGACGCAGTCCCGGTCGACCGAGCAGCGACTCGTCGAGCACGTCGACCGGATCGCGGAGGAGCACCCACCGATCGACCTCGGGACGGTCGACTTCTCGATCCGCGATCCGGAGACCACCAACGCCCGGTTCGGGCACGTCCTCGACTACATGGCGCGAGTCGAGCTCGAGGTCGACCGCAACGTCCTCGAGCTCACCACGATGCTGCCCGACCCGCCGGCGGTCGACCGGTACTTCTACGCGGACGTCTGGCACCCGCAGGAGGTCCGCCACGGCCAGATCCTCGACGAGCTGCAGGTGCGGCTCGGCCGCGACCCCGCCGTCGCCGACCTCGACACCGTCTCGGCCAAGATCCACGTCCTCGGGATGCTCTCGCACCTGTCCCCGATCGAGGACGTCGTGCGGATGCTCTACTACCTCACCGGGCAGGCGACCGAGCGGTCCGCGGTGCTCGCCTACAACCTGCTGCACAGCGGTCTCACCGAGCTCGGCGAGACCGCCGCCGCCGAGACGATCGTGGCCCAGATCAAGCGGCAGGAGCCAGCCCACCACGCGTTCTACACGATGTCGGCCCGCGGCCTCAACGAGCAGCTGGCGCCCTGGCAGCGCTGGCTCGTACGCCGCTTGCGCACCCTGTCGTTCGCGCCGGTCGGCGCCAACAACCCCGAGCAGACCGCCGACTTCGGCGACCTGATGCTGGCGTTGGGGATCGACCGCGACGTGGAGCGCTTCGCGATCGCGGTCTCCCGCATCGAGTCCGAGCTGCTCGACGCCGCGGGCAAGGGTCTGCCGGTGCCGCAGTACGTGCTGCGCGCCTTCCGCGGTGCCGTGGAGGCCGCCCAGGCCCGCCGCGCGGCCGGTGGCCGCTCGCCGTCGGTCGCGTCGGCCTAGGAACCGGGGCCGGCGGCCGCCGCCTCGACCAGCAGCGCCCGCAGCTGGTCCCACTTCCTCGCCCCGAGCCGGCGCCGCCACTCGCGCTCGAGCCCGGCGATGACGGCCTCGCCGGCGTCGACGGCCTTCAGGCCCTTCCGGGTCGGCCGCAGGATCCGGACCCGCTTGTCGGCCGGGTCGCGGACCGTCTCGAGCAGTCCCTGCTGCTCGAGGACGTTGGCGAACTCACCGAGCGCCTGCTTCGTCATGCCCACCCGCTCGGCCAGGTCGGTGACCCGCATCCCCTCGACCGGCGTCATGCTCAGGAGCCGTAGCTGCGACGACCTCAGGTCCCTTAGCACCGCCCGCTTGCCCTGTGCCCCCCGGTTCATGGTGTGGAGGTCGCGACGGAAGCCGTCCATGACCCGCCCCAGCAGCGCCAGGATGTGGTCGGGGAGATCGTCCTTGACGTCGGTCATAAGGAAACCTTACTATCTCTCAAGTAGGAAGGTTACCTGACCACCGGGGGGACGACATCATGGGTCGGACACAGGAACAGCTCGGCACCTCCGTGGCGAGGACGCCCGAGGAGCTGCTCGGCGACCTCGAGCACCCCGGCGGACCGGTGCGGCTGGAGCCGTTCCCCTACGCGTTCGGCTCTCCCGCCACCGGTGGCCTCTACCGGCTGATCGGGCCGGACTGGAGCTGGTTCGGCAAGCTCCTCCAGCACGTCCGCCACTGGCCCGCCCTGCAGTACCTGCCGCCCGACGTGCGGGAGCGCTTCGTCGAGCAGTTCCCGTGGCGCTCCGAGCTCGAGCTCTGGGACGAGCCCTTCCTCAGCCGACTGCCCGACGGCCTCCGGGCGCCGGTGCTCCACGGCCTGGTCGAGCTCGGTGACGACCGGGTCATGGTGTGGATGGAGGACGTCGACGTCGCGGCCACGCCCCGTGACCTCGACGAGTACGCCCGGGCGGCCTTCCTGCTCGCGCGCTGGAACGCGCGGTGCGCCGACCCGGAGCTGGTCGCCACCAACGAGCACCCGGTCGGCTACGCGCTGCGGATGTACGCCCGCGAGGCGATCGCCGAGCGCGGGCTCCGCCAGCTGGAGGACGACGAGCTCTGGGCGCACCCGTGGCTGGCGGGCCACGCCACCCTGCGGGCCGACCTGCGTCGGCTCGCACCGAGGATCCCCGAGCTGCTCGACCGGCTCGACACCTTCGTGCAGACCATCCCCCACGGGGACGCCAGCCCCCAGAACCTGCTCGTCCCGGCCGACGAGCCCGCGACGTTCGTCGCCATCGACGTCTCGTTCCGCACTCCCGAGCCGCTGGGCTTCGACCTCGGACAGCTCCTCGTGGGGCTCGTCCACGCCGGCGAGGTCCCCGCCGCGCGGCTGCCCGCCATCGCCGACCGGATCCTCGCGGCGTACCTCGAGGGCTTGGCCGGCGAGGGCCTGACCGGACTCGACGACGACGTCCGCGACGCGTTCACCACCTCGGTGCTGCTCCGCAGCGGCTTCGACTCCTTCCTCTTCGACCTGATCGGCAGCGACGACCCCGCCGACCGCCACACGTTCGACGAGCGGGTGGCGCTGTGCCGGTTCCTCGTCGACCAGTACCTCGCGCACCATCCGGGCGACTGACACCCACCGGCCCGTCAGAATGGCGGCGTGATCACCACGCACCAGGCCGAGCGGCTCGACCACCTGCTGCGCTGGCAGGGGCGACCGTGGACCCCCGAGCCGGGCGACCGGTTCGTGGTGCCCGGGCGCGACCTCGACGACCAGGTGTTCGTCGTCTCCGAGATGACGATCGACGTCGAGGACCTGCCCAGCGGCCGGCTGGTGCGCTTCAACGGCACCACGGAGTGGGCGCTCGACAGCCTCCCGGCCGCCGACGTGCTGTGGATGCCGTGGGAGCACCAGCTCCGCCTCCTGCTCGGCGACGACTTCCGCTGCTTGCAGCGAGACGACGACCGCTGGCTCGTCACCCTCGCCGACGGCAGCGAGCACGCGGGCAGCGATCCCGAGGCGGCGTACGCCGTGGCGCTGCTCGACCGGTCGCCGACCGGGCCGGGGCTTGCGTAACGGTGCTGTCGGTGCGCTTCCACCCCGTTGTGCGGGGGGTGCAGCGCGGCTCCGGCACCGTGAGCCGGGCGTCACTCAGTCGCGCAGCACCCGCGACGCGATCCAGGAGAGCGCGGCCGACGTCTCGGCGGGTGAGGCGGACGGCTGCATCACGTGGCTCAGCACGACCCGGACGACCATGTCGATGGCGGCGTCGAGCCGGGCGGCGTCGAGCGGTACGTCGTACCCGGTGACCCGCTCGGTGACGACGTGCTTGGCGGCCGCGAGCAACGACTCGGCGTGGGTCGTGAGCAGCGGCAGCAGCTCGGTGTCGGCGCCGTGGGTCGCGCTGACGACCGCCTTGAGCAGGTCGTTGCCCTGCGCCAGCTCGAGCACCCGGCGCGACGCCTCCTCGATCGCCGCGACCAGGTCCGTCGGCTGGTGGTCGAACGCGTCGGTGACGACGCCGAGGAACCCGTCGAGCTCGGCGAGGATCATCGCCTCGGCCAGCGCCGGCTTCCCGCCGACCTCGTTGTAGACCGTCTGCCGGCTCACCCCGACCGCTTCGGCGATCCGCGCCATCGTCACCTGCGACCAGCCGTGCGCGAGCGTGAGGTCGACGGCGGCGCCGACGATGCGCTGTCGCAGCGGGCCGGCCATGTCGACAGACTACGGTCGTGCGCCACTAGGCTGTCGGGAGCGTCGATCGAAGGGAGCCCCCATGAGCCAGCAGGTGGAGGAGCAGGCCCGCGGTGCCTTCTCCTCGCGCAAGGTGTTCATCCTCGCGGCAATCGGGTCGGCGGTGGGGCTGGGCAACATCTGGCGCTTCCCGTACGTCGCCTACGAGAACGGCGGCGGGGCGTTCGTCATCCCCTACCTGGTCGCCCTGCTCACCGCCGGGATCCCCTTCCTGTTCCTCGACTACGCCCTAGGACACCGCAACCGCGGCTCCGCGCCGTTGTCGTTCGCACGGCTGCGGCGCGGCACGGAAGGGCTGGGCTGGTGGCAGGTCGCGATCTGCTTCATGATCGCCGTCTACTACGCCGCCGTCATCGCGTGGGCGGTCCGCTACACGTTCTTCTCCTTGGACCAGGCCTGGGGGGCTGACCCCGAGGCCTTCTTCTTCGGAGACTTCCTCCAGGCGGGCGAGCCGGGGGTCCAGGCCGATCTCGTGCCCGGCGTGCTGGTCCCGTTGCTCATCGTGTGGGTCGCCGTGATCGCGATCATGGTGGCCGGGGTGCAGAAGGGCATCGGCGCCACCTCGGTGGTGTTCATCCCGATCCTCGTCGTGGCGTTCACGATCCTCGTGGTCCAGGCGCTGTTCCTCGACGGCGCGGGGCAGGGGCTCGACGCGCTGTTCACGCCCGACTGGGGTGCCCTGTCAGAACCGGGCGTCTGGGGTGCGGCGTTCGGCCAGATCTTCTTCTCGCTGTCGATCGGCTTCGGGATCATGATCACCTACTCCTCCTACGTCCACCGCGACACCGACATGACCGGGTCGGGCGCGGTCGTGGGGTTCGCCAACTCCGGTTTCGAGCTGCTCGCCGGCATCGGCGTCTTCGCCGCCTTGGGATTCATGGCCCAGGCGAGCGGCGCGCCGGTCTCCGAGGTCGCCAGCGACGGCATCGGCCTCGCCTTCATCGCGTTCCCGACGATCATCTCCGAGGCCCCTGCCGGAGCCTTCCTCGGCGTCCTCTTCTTCGGGTCGCTCGTGATCGCGGGCATCACCTCGTTGGTCTCGGTGATCGAGGTCGTGATCTCCGCGGTGCGCGACAAGTTCGAGATGAGCCGGCGCGGGGCCGCCCTCGCGGTGACCGTGCCGTGCACGGTCCTCAGCCTGGCCTTCTTCTCCACGACCAGCGGCATCTTCGTGCTCGACATCGTCGACCACTTCATCAACCAGTTCGGCATCCTGCTCGTCGCCGTCGTGTCGATGCTGGTGGTCGCGTGGGGCGTGCGGGCCCTGCCGCTCCTCGCGGCACACCTCAACCACGGGGGTTCGGTGCCGATCGGCGCCTGGTGGCGGGTGTTGATCTCCGTGGTCACGCCCCTGGCGCTGGCCTACGTGCTGGTGCGGGCGTTCCTCGACGACCTCGAGACGCCGTACGGCGACTACCCGCAGTGGATGTTGCTGACCTTCGGGTGGGGCGCAGCCATCGCTGTGGTGGTGGTGGGCTTCGCCGCGGCGCGGATCCCGTGGCGGCCGGGCACGTCGCTGGCACCACCCGACGACGAGCTGACGGGAGGACGCTGACATGTCCACGAGTGCGATCGTGCTGATGCTGGTGGCGATGACGGTGATCTGGGGCGGTCTCGCCCTGGCGATCCTGAACCTGTCGCGCAGCAAGGACACCCCGACCGCCGACGAGGTGCGGCGCGACCTCTGAGGCGCCCCCCACGACCGCGGCGTGTGCCTGAGACCGCCCAGGGGAGGGGTCTCAGGCACACGCGGGATCGGGACTCACCGCGACGAAGTCGACCTTCTCCCGGACGCCGCAGTCGGGGCAGCACCAGTCGTCGGGGATGTCGGCCCAGGCCGTGCCGGCCGCGAACCCCTCGTGCTCGTCGCCGGCCACGACGTCGTAGACGTAGGAGCACCCGGGGCAGCGGGCCGCCATCACCTCCTCGACGGCGGTCGTGCCGCCCTCGCGGTTTCCTTTCGGTTGCTGCGCAACCTCCTCAACCACCGGGGGGGCATACGAGGCCAAGATCTTGTCGCGCTTGCGCGGGCTGAGGTTGGCGCGGCTGACGTCGCCGTGGAAGTGGGCCACGACCCGCGGGTCCATCACCCGCCGCCAGACGGCGGGGACGATCGCCAGCACGATCATCCCGGCGTACCCGGTGGGCAGCACCGGGCTCTCCTCGAAGTCGCGCAGCGCCTGGTAGCGCCGGGTCGGGTTGGCGTGGTGGTCGCTGTGCCGCTGCAGGTGGTAGAGCAGCACGTTGGTCGCGATGTTGTTGGAGTTCCAGCTGTGGCTCGGATCGACCCGCTCGTAGCGCTGCCGGTCGCCGACGCCGACCTTCTGGCGCAGCATCCCGTAGTGCTCCATGTAGTTGACGACCTCGAGCAGCGAGAAGCCGACGACCGCCTGGATCAGGAGGTACGGCGCGATCTCGACGCCGAGCCAGCCGATCAGCCCGCCCCACAGGACAGCCGTCATCAGCCACGCGTTCAGGACGTCGTTCCCGATCCGGAACGGATGGCGCTGCTTGCGGGCGTACCGGCGCTTCTCGATCCGCCACGCGGACCGCAGCGACCCCCAGACCGTCCGCGGCCAGAACTGGTAGAAGCTCTCGCCCAGCCGGGCGCTGGCCGGGTCCTCGGGGGTGGCCACCCGGACGTGGTGGCCGCGGTTGTGCTCGATGTAGAAGTGGCCGTAGGCCACCGGCGCGAGGGCGACCTTGGACAGCCACCGCTCGTGCGACTCCTTCTTGTGCCCGAGCTCGTGGGCGGTGTTGATGCCGATCCCGCCGATGCAGCCGATCGAGACGGCCAGCCCGAGCTTGTCCCACGTGCCGAGTGACTCACCACCGACCGCGCCGCCGCCGACCAGCCACATCGCGCCGACGAAGCCGGCGTACTGGATCGGCAGGAACAGGTAGGTGATCCAGCGGTAGTACTTGTCGTTCTCCAGCGCCTCGATCACGTCGTCGGGCGGGTTGGACCGGTCGAGGCCGGCGACCAGGTCGATCGCGGGGACGATCACGAGGATCACCACCGGCCCGACCCAGAACCACAGCCCGCTGCCGGTGAGCTGCCAGCCCCCGAAGCCCACGAAGGCCAGGCTCGGCACCACCAGCCCGATCAGCCAGAGGTAGCGCTTGCGGTCGCGCCACTCCCGGGTCGAGTCCTTCGTCACCGTGCTGTTCGCGATCCGGTCGACGTGCTCCTGCTGCATCCCGCACCTCCTGCGAGTCAGGTTTACAAGAGAGTACGATTTGTCAATCTGCTTGACAAGGGGTCCTCAGATGTCAAGGACAGGGCCGCCGAGCCGAAGCGTTGTCGCGGCCCGGCCGCCGGGCCACACTGGCGGGATGGCCGTCGACCTGACCCGAGCCCTGATGGGGACGCTCCCCGAGCTGCGCTACCAGCGCGTCGTCAAGCGCCTGACCGTCCGGCTGGGGGACGAGCTGGTCGCCCGCACCGACCGCGCCGTGCTGGTGATGGAGCCGAAGCGCGTCGTGCCGTCGTACGCCGTGCCCGTCGCCGACCTGCGCATGGAGCCCCAGTCGGCGCCACCCGGCCCGGCACCGGACTTCCGGCCGGTCGGGTTCGGCGACGGAGGCCCGCCGCTCCTCGACCCGAGCGTGCCCTTCGCCGTGCACACCGCCGACGGCGAGCCGGTCCGGTTCCAGGCGGGCGACCTCGTCGGCGACGGCTTCCGCTTCACGGACCCCGAGCTGGCCGATCTGGTGTGCCTCGACTTCGACCAGTTCGACTGGTGGGAGGAGGACGAGCCGATCGTGGGCCACCCTCGGGACCCCTTCCACCGGATCGACGTCCGCCGCTCGTCGCGCCACGTGCGGATCTCGCACGAGGGCACGCTGCTGGCCGAGAGCCGCCGGCCGCACCTGCTCTTCGAGGCGGCGTTCCCCCTGCCGCGCTACTACCTGCCTCGCGAGGACCTCGCCGTCCGGCTGCTGCCGTCAGCACTCCGCACGACGTGCGCCTACAAGGGTCACTCCACCCACTACGACGTCACCCTGCCCGAGGCGGGCACCACGCTCGACGCCATCGCCTGGTCCTACGAGGAGCCGCTCGACGACGCACGGGACGTCGCCGGGATGGTGTCCTTCTACCAGGAGCGGCTCGACCTGGAGCTCGACGGCGAACCGGTCCCGCGCGTGCGCACCCCCTGGTCCCGCTGAACGGCGGTCCGGCCCCTCCCGTGTGGTCAGATGGTGGCCATGAGCCAGGACGCGTTCGGGATCGACTTCGGCGGGACCGGGATCAAGGGGGCGCCCGTCGACCTCGCCCTGGGTGACTTCGCGGCCGAGCGGGTCAGGGTCACCACCCCGCAGCCGGCCACGCCCGACGCCGTGGCGGCGGTGTTCGCCGGCCTGCTCGCCGAGTTCCCCGACTCCCGGGGCGCGGTCGGGGTCACCGTGCCGGCCGTCGTCCGGCACGGCGTGGTCTCGTCGGCCGCCAACATCGACCCGAGCTGGGTCGGCACCGACGCCGACGCGGTCTTCACCGCCGCGACCGGTCGCGACGTGCACGTGGTCAACGATGCCGACGCGGCCGGCCTGGCGGAGGTGGCCTACGGCGCAGCCCGAGGCCAGCGCGGGCTGGTCATCGTGACGACGCTCGGGACCGGCATCGGATCGGCCCTGGTCCACGACGGCGTCCTCGTCCCCAACTCCGAGCTCGGCCACCTCGAGATCGACGGCCACGACGCCGAGTCCCGGGCGGCCAACAGCGCCCGCACCGCCGAGGACCTGTCGTGGGAGGAGTGGGCCGAGCGGCTGACCCGCTACTACCGGGTCGTCGAGGCGCTGCTCGCTCCCGACCTGTTCGTGGTCGGTGGTGGGGTCTCCAAGGACGCGGAGGAGTTCCTGCCGCTGCTCGACCTCCGGACGCCGATCGTGCCCGCGACGCTGCGCAACCGGGCCGGCGTCGTCGGGGCCGCGCTGCATGCCACCCGCGCCGGCTGAGTACGCAGGCGGTGCCCCGGGACCCGTCGCGACGGCGACCCTGGGCGGCATGAGCCTCCACCACCGCCTGCTCCGGGTCGTGCCGGTCGTGCTCGTCGGCGTCCTGCTGTGCTGGTCGGCCACCCTCAACAACGACAGCGAGTGCCGCGACCTCGACGCGTGCCTCGGCCAGGCGTTCGACGACCTGCTCGTCCTCGTGATCGCGGTGCCGGGCGTCGCGATCGGTCTGCGGCTGCTCCGCGTGCCCCGGGTGCTGCTCCACACCCTGGCGGGCCTGGCGATCGGTCTCCCGCTGTGGGTGGCCGCCGGCCAGACCCTCCGGGCGGTCGACCCCGAGCGCTCCTACGACGCCGCGATGCCGATCTGGCTCGTCCTGGCCGTCGGGCTGCTGACGGCCCTCGCCGCGACGTACGTCGTGGGGCCGGGCCGCAGCACGACGGGGCTCCTCCTCGGACGGATCGCCGTCCCGCTGCTGGCCCTGGCCTGCGCGTTCGTGGCCGTCGTCGCGGCCGAGCAGGTGGCCCAGCAGCACCGGGTCGACGAGCTCGCCGACGCGCCCGTCACCCTCTACGCGCCCGTCATCGCAGGGTCGGGACCGGGCTCGGCGTACGTCTCCGCCGACGGGGTGCGGATGTCGTACTTCCCCGACGTCGACGGCCCCTCCGGCTACGTCTCGCTGGAGCTGGTGCCGACGCCGGCCGGCTCGCTCTGCGAGGCCCTCGTGACCCCTGGCAGCGGTTGCGTCGAGGACGCCGACACCATGCGCCGCGACCTCGGAGGGGAGAGCGGCTACACCACGGTCGCGCTCGTGCGTGGCGAGACCACGCTCGTCGCCGACTTCAGCGCCGACGAGCTCGACCCGGCCGACGTCCTCCAGGCCCTGCGCGACGCGCCCGTGGTCTCCGCCGAGGAGCTCGAGGGGCCCTAGCCCTTCGGCTCGGTGCCGGAGATCGCGGCCGCGACCCGCTTCGGGACGTCGGGGTGGAAGACGGTCGGGATGATGAAGTTCGAGTTCAGCTCGTCGTCCTTGACGACCAGCGCGATCGCCTCGGCGGCGCGGAGCAGCATGTCGAGGGTGACGTGGGTCGCCCGCGCGTCGAGCAGGCCGCGGAAGACCCCCGGGAACGCCAGCACGTTGTTGATCTGGTTGGGGTAGTCGGAGCGGCCGCTCGCCACGACCGCGGCGTACTTCTCCGCCTCCGCCGGGTCGACCTCGGGGTCGGGGTTGGCCAGCGCGAAGACCACCGGCTGCGCGGCCATGTCGGCGATCCACTCCGGCTGCAGGATCCGGGGCGCACTGACGCCGATGAACACGTCGGCGTCGCGGAGCACGGTCTGCAGGTCACCGCTGGCCCGGCGCGGGTTCGTGGCCTCCGCGAGCTCGCGGTGCGCCACGGAGAGCGACTCGTCGCCGGCGCAGATCGCGCCGTCCCGGTCGACCACGACGACGTCCGTGACGCCGGCCGCGAGCAGCAGCGACACGATGGCGGTGCCGGCAGCGCCGCCCCCGGAGACGACCACCCGGACCGCGGCCATGTCCTTCTTCACGACCCGCAGCGCGTTGGTCAGCGCCGCCAGCACCACGATCGCGGTGCCGTGCTGGTCGTCGTGGAAGACCGGGATGTCGAGCGACTCGCGCAGCCGGCGCTCGATCTCGAAGCAGCGGGGGGCGGCGATGTCCTCGAGGTTGATGCCGCCGAAGCCGGGGGCGATCATCTCGACCGCCTTGACGATCTCGTCGGTGTCCTGGGTCGCGAGGCAGATCGGCCATGCGTCGATGTCGGCGAACCGCTTGAACAGCGCGGCCTTGCCCTCCATCACGGGCAGCGCGGCACCGGGACCGATGTTGCCGAGGCCGAGCACGGCGGAGCCGTCGGTCACGACGGCGACGCTGTTGCCCTTGATCGTCAGCCGGCGCACGTCGTCGGGGTTCTTCGCCAGCGCGGCGCTGACGCGCCCGACCCCCGGGGTGTAGGCCATCGACAGGTCGTCGCGCGTGCGGAGCGGGACCTTGGAGGTCACCTCGATCTTGCCCCCGAGATGGAGCAGGAAGGTGCGGTCGCTGACCTTGTGGACGGTGACCCCGTCGACCTCGGCGACGGCCGCGACGACCCGGTCGGCATGGTCGGAGTCGGCCGCCGAGCAGGTCACGTCGACGACGAGCCGCTCGTGACTCGACTCGGCGACGTCGATCCCCGTGACGATGCCGCCGTGGTGGGAGATGGCGGTCGCGACGTGCCCCACCACTCCGTGGTCGGGCGCGGTGTACAGCCGCATGGTGATCGAGTACGACGAGGGCGTGGCGGCCATGACTGCCACCTTCGCGGGTCGGCTCGGTTACCGGCAAGTCGCTAGCGTGACGAGCATGGCCACCGAGGTACGAGACAACCGTGACCGGTCCCGGTTCGAGATCCTGGTCGACGGGGAGGTGGCCGGCTTCGCCGACTACCGGCTCCGCGAGGGGCGGATCACCTTCACCCACACCGAGGTCGACGACGAGTACGAGGGCGAGGGGCTCGGTTCGACGCTGGCGCGCCACGGCCTCGACGCTGCCCGCGAGGCCGGCCTGGCGGTGTACCCCTCGTGCCCGTTCACCGCCGACTGGATCAAGCGGCACCCCGAGTACGTCGAGCTGGTGCCCGAGAACGTCCGGGCGACGTACGACCTCTGACGGGCGGGTCGAGGCTCAGGAGAGCGCGGACTCGATCTGGTCGGCGATCTTCGTCGGCTCGGTGGTCGGCGAGAACCGCTTGATGACCGCGCCGTCGCGACCGATCAGGAACTTGGTGAAGTTCCACTTGATGGCGTCACCGGGGAGCAGGCCGGACTTCTCCGAGCGCAGCCACTGGAAGAGCGGGTGGGCGTCGTCGCCGTTGACGTCGACCTTCGCGAACATCGGGAAGGTCACGCCGAACGTCCTGTCGCAGAACGACGCGATCGCGGCCTCGTCGTCGGGCTCCTGGTCGCCGAACTGGTTGCACGGGAAGCCGAGCACCGTGAAGCCGCGGTCGCCGTAGGCGTCGTGGAGCTCCTGCAGCCCGGCGTACTGGCTCGTGAGGCCGCACTGCGACGCGGTGTTGACGACGAGCACCACCTGCCCCTCGTAGGTCGCGAGGTCGGTCACGCTGCCGTCGATCGCCGTGGCCTTGAAGTCGCCGAGAGTGGTCATGGCCCGATCCTCTCAGTGAGGTGGTCAGACCCCGAAAACGGCGATGAATCCAGGTGCCGTTGTCGGTCCACCCAGGCAGACTCAGCGCTGAGGAGGACGTCATGACCGACCCGGTGGTCGATGCGGTGGTCGACACCGTCGAGGACCAGGCGCGCGGCCGCTCGGTCCCGCGCGCGCTCACGCCGTTCCGCAACCCCGGCTACCGCCGGCTGGCGGTGGCCCTGGTGGCGAGCACGTTCGGTCAGGGCGTCTGGCTGGTGGCACTGGTCTGGGAGGTCATCCGGATCGGCGGCGGCCCGGCCCAGCTCTCGATCGTCACCACCGGCAGTGCCATCGGCATCCTGCTGCCCGCGCTGCTCGCCGGGGTCGTCGCCGACCGGGTGCCGCAGAAGACGATCCTGCTGGTGGTCTGCGCCGTGGAGCTGGCCTGCATGGCGACCGTCGCGGGGCTGGCCCTCGCCGACGCCACGGCGATCTGGAGCCTCACCCTGATCTCGTTCCTGATCGGCACGGCGATGGCGTTCTACTACCCGGCGTACTCCGCCTGGCTGCCCGCGCTGGTCGCCGAGTCCGACCTGATGGCGGTCAACGGGTTCGAGGGGATGGTCCGCCCGGCGGTCGGCCAGGCCATCGGGCCGGCGGTCGCGGGCATCGTGGTCGGCGCCGCCTCACCGGGGAGCGCCGTCGTCGTCGCGGTCGCGGTCTACGCCGTGAGCCTGCTCGCGCTGGCGACCGTGCCGCGCACACCCGTACGCCGCGACCTCGACGCGATAGTCGGGCATCCCGTCCGCACCGCCCTGGCCGACATGGCCGAGGGCTTCCGCTACATGGTGCGCACCCCGTGGCTGCTCGCCACCCTGCTGTTCGCCGCGGTCATGGTCCTGGCCGTGATCGGGCCGCTGGAGGTGCTGATCCCGTTCCTGGTCAAGGACGTTCTCGGCGGCGACGCGGGCGACCACGCGCTCGTGCTGGCAGGGTTCGGAGTCGGCTCGGCCGTCGGGTCGTTCGCCATGGGATCGCTGCGGATGCCCCGCCGCTACCTCACGATCATGAACCTGATGTGGGGAGTCGCCTGCCTCCCGTTCATCCTGATCGCCTACGCCAGCGCGGTCTGGGTGGTCGTCGTGGCGGCGGTCTTCATCGGGGCGGTGTTCTCGGCCCCGATGGTCATCTGGGGGACGCTGCTCCAGCGGCGGGTGCCGCCGGCGCTCCTGGGCCGGGTGGCCTCCCTCGACTTCTTCGTCTCGCTGTCGCTCATGCCGATCTCGATGGCGCTGGCCGGTCCGGTGGCGGAGCTGGTCGGCCTGCGCGCCACGTTCGTGGTCGCCGGGGTCGTGCCCGTCTTCGTCGCGGTCATCGCCGTCGTCTGGGCCAAGCTCCCGGCCGACGAGCTGGCGCACCCGCTGCGCGACGAGGCGGAGACGGTCAGCTGACCTGGTGGGCGCTCGCCGACGCCGGAGCCGGCAGCACGCCCGGTGCCCCCCAGCCACGCGCGGCGAAGGCGTCGGCGATCGCGTCCGCGATCGCGTCGGCCCGCGTCGTCGGCACCAGCGCGATCGCCGACCCCCCGAACCCGCCCCCGGTCATCCGGGCGCCGAGCGCACCGTGCTCGCGGGCGACCTCGACGACTGCGTCGAGCTCCGCGCACGAGATCTCGAAGTCGTCGCGCATCGACGCGTGGGAGGCGTCGAACAGCCCGCCCACCTCGCTCCACGCGCCGGCAGCGACCGCCTCGACCGTGGCCTCGACGCGCGCGATCTCGGTCACCACGTGCCGGGCGCGGCGACGCAGCCGGTCGTCGGCGAGCCGCTCGACCGCGTCGGGCGTCGCCTCGCGGAGGGTGGCCACGCCCAGCGTGCGGGCCGCCTCCTCGCAGTCGGCCCGCCGCTGCCCGTACCCCCCGTCGGAGTGGGAGTGCGCCGCCCGGGTGTCGACGACGAGCAGGGTGAGGTCGGCCGGCTCGGGTCGCCAGGGCACCGGCCGCGTCGTGTGGTCGGCGAAGTCGATGAGGAGTGCGTGTCCTGGTCGCCCCAGCAGTGAGGCGGTCTGGTCGAGCCCGCCGGTCGGGGCGCCCGCGATCTCGGCCTCGGCCCGCATCGTCGCGCGGACCAGCGCGAGCCGGCCGGGGTCGATGTCGGCGGCGGCGCACATCGCCAGCGCCACCGAGCAGATCAGGGCGGCCGAGCTGGACAGCCCGGAGCCCAGCGGCACCCGGCCGTCGACGACCAGGTCCATGCCCGGCAGGTCGTGGCCGTCCTCGCGCAGCGCCCACGCGACGCCGGCGACGTACGCCGCCCACCCCTCGACCCGCCCCGGCGTGATCTCCGGCAACCGGACCTCGGCCACCCCCTCGAGCTGCACGCTCGAGACCCGCAGCAGGTCGTCGTCGCGGCGGCTCACCGCGGCGTACGTCGCGTGCGGCAGCGCGATCGGCAGGCAGAGCCCGGCGTTGTAGTCGGTGTGCTCGCCGATCAGGTTGGCCCGGCCCGGAGCAGCGAAGACGCCGACCGGGTCCGCCACCCTCGCGCGCAGGTCGGCGGCGATCGCGGCCGGGTCGCCCGGGTCGACGTGCTCGGCGCGCATGGGACGACCCTACGGGTCTCAGGCGGCGCGGAACCGCCGCAACCGCAGGCTGTTGCTGACGACGAACACCGAGCTGAACGCCATCGCGGCGCCGGCGATCATCGGGTTCAGCAGCCCGGCCGCGGCCAGCGGCAGCGCCGCCACGTTGTAGGCGAACGCCCAGAACAGGTTGCCGCGGATCGTGGCGAGCGTGCGTCGGGAGAGCCGGATCGCGTCGGCGGCGACCCGCAGGTCACCGCGGACCAGGGTGAGGTCGCTCGCCTCGATCGCCACGTCGGTGCCGGTGCCCATGGCGAGGCCGAGGTCGGCCTGCGCGAGCGCCGCCGCGTCGTTGACGCCGTCGCCGACCATCGCCACGACCCGGCCCTCGGCCTGCAGCCGCTTCACCACGTCGACCTTGTCGGCCGGCAGCACACCGGCGATCACGTCGGCCTCGTCGATGCCCACCTCGGCGGCCACCGCCCGCGCGACCGCCTCGTGGTCGCCCGTGAGCAGCACGGGGCGCAGGCCCAGGTCGCGGAACCGCCGGACCGCCTCGGCCGACGTCGGCTTGACCGCGTCGGCGACCGCCACCCGGCCGCGGACGACGCCGTCCCAGGACACCTCGACGACGGTGTGGCCGGCGGCCCGCTCCACGGTGCCCGTCGGCCGCCCCACGACGACCTCGCGCCCCTCGACCGAGCCGCGCACGCCGTACCCCGCCTCGGCCCGGAAGCCGTCGACCGCAGGCAGGGCTCCGAGCCGAGCCGCCGCGCCGACAGCGATCGCGCGGGCGATCGGGTGCTCGGACGCGTGCTCCACCGCGCCCGCCACGCGCAGCACCTCGTCGGCGTCCTCCCCCGGTGCCGGGTCGACCCCGACCAGGGTCATCTCGCCGGTGGTCACGGTGCCGGTCTTGTCGAGCACGATCGTGTCGACCGTGCGGGTCGACTCCAGCACCTCGGGGCCCTTGATGAGGATGCCGAGCTGGGCGCCGCGACCGGTGCCGACCATCAGCGCGGTCGGGGTCGCGAGTCCGAGGGCGCACGGGCAGGCGATGATCAGCACGGCGACCGCGGCGGTGAACGCGGTCGACAGGCCGGCGTCCGCGCCGATCCAGAACCCGAGCGTGCCGACCGCCAGGGCGATCACGATCGGGACGAAGACGCCGGAGACCCGGTCGGCGAGCCGCTGCACGTGGGCCTTGCCGTTCTGGGCGTCCTCGACCAGCCGGGCCATCTGCGCGAGCTGCGTGTCGGAGCCGACCCGGGTCGCGCGGACGACCAACCGGCCGCCGGCGTTGACGGTGGCGCCGACGACGGCGTCGCCGACCGAGACCTCGACCGGCACCGACTCCCCCGTGAGCATCGAGGCGTCGACCGCGCTGCTGCCCTGCTCCACGACCCCGTCCGTCGCGACCTTCTCGCCGGGGCGGACGACGAACGCGTCGCCGACGGCCAGCTGGTCGGTCGGGATCCGGACCTCGACTCCCTCGCGGAGGACAGCCACGTCCTTCGCCCCGAGCTCGAGCAGTGCCCGCAGCGCGGCGCCGGCCCGCCGCTTGGAGCGGACCTCGAAGTACCGGCCGGCGAGGATGAACGTCGTGACGCCCGCCGCGGCCTCCAGGTAGATGTTGCCGGCGCCGTCCGTGCGCTCGACGGTGAGCTCGAACGGGTGGGTCATCCCCGGCTCACCCGCGGTGCCGAGGAACAAGGCGTAGAGCGACCAGCCGAACGCCGCCAGCGTGCCGACCGACACGAGCGTGTCCATGGTCGAGGTGCCGTGGCGCAGGTTGGTCCACGCCGCCCGGTGGAAGGGCCAGGCGCCCCACACGACCACCGGCGCCGCCAGGGTCAGCGACAGCCACTGCCAGTAGTCGAACTGCCACGCGGGCACCATGGCGAGCGCGATCACCGGGACGGTCAGCACGATCGAGACCAGCAGCCGGTCGCGCAGGGTGTCGCGGATCTCGGCAGGTGGTGGTTGTGCCGCGGGGTCTGCGGGCAGCGACGCGCCGTACCCGGCCTGCTCGACGGTGCTGACCAGGTCCTGCGGCGTGAGCGTCCCGGGGTAGGTGACCTTCGCCTTCTCGGTCGCGTAGTTCACCGACGCCACGACGCCGTCGAGCTTGTTGAGCTTGCGCTCGATCCGGTTGGCGCACGAGGCGCAGGTCATGCCGCTGATCTGGAGCTCGACGTCAGTGGTCATGGTCGCCCCTCTCCTCGTGCCCGGCGCCCTCGCCGCCGGTGGACAGCACGAACCCGACCTGGCGCACCACCCCGCCGTGCCGGAACTCGAGGAACAGCCGGTAGCGGCCGTCGCTCGGGACCTCGGCCACGAACGGGATCTCGGGTCCGGCCCCGGCGTCCTCCGGGTGGACGTGGAGGTAGGCGAGATCACCCTCGCGCAGCGCCACGAGGTGCCCGTAGGCGCCGAGGTAGGGCTGCAGGTCGGTCACCGGCTCGCCGTCGCGCGTGATCGTGGCCGTCAGCGGCGACGCCTCCCCCGCGACGAGGTCGCCTGCGAGGGTGACGCGGAAGTCGCCGACGGTGGCCGTGCGGGTGACGGCGGGGGGGCGAGCAGGCTGGTAGTCGCCGTCGAGCTGGACGTCCGTGCCGAGCACCAGCGCCGGCCCGTCGGTGGGGGTGAAGTCGGCGAACACGCGGCTGGTGCCGGGCGACAGCGTGAGGCGGGCCGTCCAGGTGCCGTCGGCTCGCAGCGTGGGGTGGACGTGCTGGTAGTCGGCGCCGTCCCGCCGGATCTTCACCAGGTGGAGCCGCTGGTCGTGCACCTCGTCGTACGCCGTGACGGGCTTGCCGTCAGGGCCGTCGATCACGAACCGCAGCGGCCGGTCGGTGCCGGGCCGGGCCTCGGAGACGACGCGCAGGGTGTAGCCCTGGTCGGAGACGGAGAGCCCTCCGGGGCCGTCCGTGGCGGGCGCCGGATCGGCCTCCTGTTCCCCGTGCCCGGCCTCGTCTGTCTCGCCGTCGGCGTCGTCGTGGCTCGGCTCCGCCATCTCGTCGTGCTCCGTCGCGGCGGGTGGCGCGGGCTCGGGCGCCGCGACCGCGCCGACGGCTCGGGCGGCCAGGAAGACCACCAGCAGGCTCAGCACGAAGCCGGCGACCCGGACCGGGGTGGTCATGGTCATGCCAGCTGGTAGCCGGCCTCCTCGACGGCGGCCCTCACGGCCGCGGCGTCGACGGGCTCGGCGCTGGTGACGGTGACCTGACCGGTCTCGAGGGCGACGTCGACGTGCTCGACGCCGGCGACCTCGGACACCTCCTCGGTGACGGAGGCGACGCAGTGGCCGCAGGTCATGCCGGTGACGGTGAAGGTCTGGGTGGTCATGGAATCTCCTCGGTCAGGACCGGACGAGGCGGGCGATGGCGTCGGAGGCCTCGCGCACCTTGAGGTCGGCCTCCGGGCCGCCCGCCTTGGCGGCGTCGACGACGCAGTGGGTCAGGTGGTCGTGGAGCAACGTGAGGGCAACCGACTCCAGCGCCTTGGTGGCGGCGGAGACCTGGGTGAGGACGTCGATGCAGTACTTCTCGTCCTCGACCATCCGCTGGAGGCCGCGGACCTGACCCTCGATCCGACGCAGTCGCTTGAGGACCTTGTCCTTGTCGTCGTGGGCCAGGTAGCCGTGCACGTGCTCGCTCATGCCCTGGACTCTATACCTATAGGGGGTATGGGTTCAAGCCCGCGCGACCTCGTGCCCTTGGTCAGTCCCGGCGCTCGCAGTGGAGGGTGAGCAGGGCCGCCGCCTGTTCCTGGATCGACACCGGCGGCACCACCAGCACGACCGACTCCGGACCGCCGTCGACGCTGAGCACCACCTGGAACGTGAACGGCGCCGTCGCCTGGCCGATCGCGTGCTCGTCGCACCGGTTGCCCGGCGTGATCGAGAGCGGCACCCGGGTGACCGGGATCCCCGGGCGGCTGACGACCTCACGTCGTACGCCGAGGTCGTAGAGAACCGAGCCCGCCGCACCCGTCACGGCCACGGGCAGGTCGCCGTCCCCGCGGCGCAGCAGCAGGTCGCCGTCCAGCGTCTCGGCCTGCTCGTCGATGGTCCACCCGGTGGCGTACGAGATCGACACCTGGTCGGCGAGCGTCTGCTCGAAGCAGCGCTTCTCCCACAGCCGGCGCAGGTAGACCTCACCGCTGGCGGTCAACGGCTGCGACACCGGGCCGCGATCGGTCTCGAGCACACCCAGCACCGGCTCGTCGCCGGCGTCGCAGACCTCGGCCGGGAGCGTCGTCCGCAGGTCGAGCGTCTGGCCCGCGGCCAGCTCGTCGTCCTGCGGGCGCAGGAACGCCTCGCCGTACCCCGACCAGTCGAGCCCCGTGCCCGTCACCGTCAGCGGCGCGTCACCGTCGTTGGTCACCCGGAGCAGCGCCTGGCTGGTCCCCTCGTCGGGGAGCAGCTGGGTCACCGACATCGACACCTCCGGCGGCGGACGGTCGTCGCGGTCACCCGGCGCCGGCGCTCCCGACGAGCAGCCCCCGGCCAGCACCGCCAGCGCGAGCAGCGCCCCGCACCCCCTCATGCACCGCACGGTAGCCGCCGTCGGGCCGGCGCTACCGGACCGGAGGGGTCGGCGTCAGGCGGCGGCGAGCACCTGCGAGTGTGCCGGCGGCTCGGGGTCGGGCCGCCTCGGCAGCGTCGTGACGTCCGCGAGGCGAGCCCGGCGGCGCGTGCGCAGGGTCGTGAGGGCCGAGTGGCCGGCGATCGCGGCCCACAGGAAGTTCGCGCTGACGCTCGGCCAGGCGCCGTACGCCGCGCTGGCGCAGCCGGCCACGATGCCGGCGAGCCCGTTCAGGGCGGAGTAGCGCAGGGACGTGGCAGCCCACGTCCCGCGACTGAGCAGGACGTAGGCGGCGATGCTGCCGACCGTCCCGATCCAGCCCATGGCCAGTGCGATCATTTCCGTGTTCCTCGATGCCTCATACCCCGGCCGGCTCTCGGCCCGACAAGACACCATGGTGCGTGCTCAGTCTGGTTAGCACAATTGCACTCACAGACACCCTGGGTTTAGCATCTCTGAAATGAAGATCGAGCCTGGTCGGCTGCGCTTCCTCCTCGCCGTCGCGCGGTACGGCGGGGTGCTCGCCGCCGCCGACGAGCTGGGCGTGACCGCCTCCGCGGTGTCCCAGCAGGTCACCAAGCTCGAGCGCGAGACGGGCCAGGTCCTGCTCCGGCGGGTGCCGTCCGGCAGCGTGCTGACTCCCGCCGGGCTGGCGCTGGCGGAGGCGGCCGAGGACGTCGAGCGCGCGCTGGCGGTCGCGCGCTCCCGGCTGGAGGAGTCCGCGGCCGAGGTGAGCGGCTCGTTCCGCATCGGGGGCTTCCAGTCGTTCCTGGCCACGGTCGTGGCGCCGGCCCTGCCCGACTGGCGCGAGCGCTACCCCGCCCTCCGGTTCGGCACGGTGGAGGCCGACGACGTCGACCTGATGCGGGACCTGCGGACCGGCGTGCTTGATGCGATCGCCGTCGAGCTCGACTCGGGCGAGAGCTACACACCGCCGCGCGGCACCACCGACGTACCCCTCCTCGACGAGCCGTGGAAGCTGGTGGTGCCCACGGGATCGCTCCTCGGGTCCGACGTCGTCGACCTGAGCCGGATCGGGATGCCCTGGATCGGCCTCGCCCCTGCGGCCGCCGGCGCCAAGGCCATGCAGCGGGTCCGGCGCGAGCTCGGGGGCGAGGAGTCGACGCAGCACAGCTTCTTCAGCTACCAGAACGCGCTGGCCCTGGTCGCCGCCGGCGAGGGCGTCACGCTGGCGCCGGCCCTGGCCTTGGAGACCCTCCCCAGCGAGGGCGTGGAGCTGGTCGACGTCCCCGGGCTGGGCATGCGTCGCGTCGTGCTGCGCCACCTGACGCGCCGGCGGACCGCCAGCCCCACCCTGGCCACCGCCACCGAGCTGATCCGCGAGGCGGCCGCGGCGTTCTCCTACGAGTCCTCCGGCATGTGATGTCATCCCGGGCATGGCTCCTCGGCACGCCGAAGCGCACCGTGCGTGAAAGGTCGACGTGGCAGTTCCGCGCCGTGCGGGACGCGCCGGACGAGGCGATGCACGCTGACTCGGTCTCACCGCGCGGCGAGCAGGCCTTGTGCCTCGGTCCGCGCGTGGCTATGAACGAGCGGTCTGGTCGACGCTCGGTGGGTCCGATGCGTGGGCGGCCTGTGCCGCCTTGGCTGCGTCCCGCGCCTCGCCCCGGTCGGCGAGAAGGGAGTCGATCACGATGAGGCCACCTCCGAGCACGACGGCAGCGATCGGGACAGGCAACCTCGTTCGACGTATGGCGGTCGTGGCCGCCAGCATCACGGTCGACCACGTCGCCACCGAGGTCGTGAAGGGCACCGTCGCGCGCTTCCACGGCTCATCTGCATCGGGGAGGACCGTGAAGGTCTGGAGTCCCGGCTTGTTCAGGAACCAGCCACCTATGAACCCAGCGAGCAAGATGGGTGAACGCTTGGACGGGTCCGCTGCGAGGCAGGCCAGGGCGACACCAGTCCCCCGGATCACAGCTCCAGGCCGCACCTTCATCGCCGCACCTCCGCGTCGATCGTCTCGTGCCAAGGCGCTCCGGGCAATGACCATCCGCTCATCGGTGCGGAGTCTCCTGGTAGTCACGCTTGGGCTCATGCTGACCTCGGCCATTCTCATGGTCAGCGGGCGGCACTCATCCCCGAGGAAGTCGGAGGCGGGTCTTCGCCACCTTCGTGTCCTTGGCCGCCAAATCGGGGATCGCGTACCCGTTCACGACGGGCCCGCCGACGTCTGGTGGAGTGGTCGGCCGTATGTCGTGGTGCGCTCCCGCATCGGTCGTCCGATGCCGGCGCCAATCTCGCGGAGTTCGGCGATGGTCTTGGCCGAGCCGTGCTCGGAGCCGGCCATCCGCGAAATGGTTTCCTCCATCAGGGTGCCGCCAACGTCGTCGGCGCCCGCGCGGAGCATGGCGCGGGTGCCTTCGACGCCGAGCTTGACCCAGCTGGTCTGGATGTGACGGATCGAGCCGTGCAGCATGATCCGGGCCATGGCGTGCACTGCGAGGTTGTCCCGCATCGTCGGGCCCGGCCGGGCGATCCCGGCGAGGTAGATCGGCGAGGAGGTGTGCACGAACGGGAGTGGCACGAACTCGGTGAATCCGCCCGTCTCGTCCTGTATCCGGCGCAGCACCCGCAGGTGAGTGACCCAGTGCCGCGGGTTGTCCACGTGGCCGTACATCATCGTCGAACTCGAGGGCAGTCCCACGCGGTGGGCGGTGGTGATCACATCGATCCAGCTCCGGGTGGGGAGCTTGCCCTTGGTCAGGATCCACCGGACTTCGTCGTCGAGGATCTCCGCCGCGGTGCCCGGAATCGAGCCCAGACCGGCCTCCTTGGCGCGAACCAGAAAGTCTTCGACCGACAGGCCGGTGCGGGCTGCCCCGTTGACCACCTCCATCGGAGAGAAGGCGTGTACGTGCACCGCTGGCACCCGCTCCTTGACCGCGGCGGCGAGATCGAAATAGGCCGTACCGGCAAGCTCGGGGTCGATCCCGCCCTGCATGCACACCTCGGTCGCGCCCAGCTCCCACGCCTCCTGTGCCCGGTCGGCGACCTGGTCCAACGACAGCGAATAGGCGTCAGCGTCCGTGCGGCGCTGGGCGAACGCGCAGAACCGGCACCCGACGTAGCAGACATTGGTGAAGTTGATGTTGCGATTGACCACGTAGGTGACCTCGTCGCCGACCGTGTCGCGACGTAGGTCGTCGGCGAGCCGGCACACCTTCTCGAGGAGGTCACCCTCTGCGGTCATCAACGCCAGCGCCTGCTCATCGCTCAGCCCCGCGGGGTCGGCCTCCGCGGCGCGCAGCGCCGCCCAGCCGTCTCTCTGCCCTTCTGTGGTTGAGGTGCGAGCGGAGCTGTCCTCGAAGCCCGCGACGCCCATCGCCTCGCGCAGCTCGTCCCAGTCGCCGTACACGTCGTCGAAGTCCCCGCGCCGGTCGGCGGATCGTCCTTCGGTGTCGATGGTGGCGTGCAGGTCGGTTCGACCGGTCCCTGCGACGGCGCCGGCGGGGCCACCGTCGGGCTCCTGCCACGGCAGCCCGGTCGGACGCACGCCGTCGCGGGCCAGGCCGTCCGGCCCGGCCAGCGCGGCCACGTGGGCGAACACCCGCGGGTCGAGCCACGGCTCCCCCGCCAGCACGTACTCCGGGTGGACCGTCAACCGCGGCCGCAGCTCCAGCCCGCACTCCGCCGTCACCGTCCGGAGCCGGTCCAGCGAGGGCCAGGGCCGTTCGGGGTTGACGTGGTCGGGCGTCAGGGGCGACACGCCGCCCCAGTCGTCTATCCCCGCATCCAACAGCCGTCGGCACTCGGCGGTGTCGGTCAAGTTGGGCGGCGCTTGCACGCGTGCCTTGGGGCCGAGCACGGTCCGGGTCACCGCGATCGCGGCCCGGTACTCGTCGAGGCCCAGGTCGTCGGCGTGCCGCATCGCCGTGTCGGGCTTGGCGCGGAAGTTCTGGACGATGACCTCCTGCATGCCGCCGTACCGGCGGCTCACCGAGCGCAGGGCGAAGACCGTCTCGGCGCGCTCGGCCAACGTCTCGCCGATGCCGACCAGAAGCCCTGACGTGAACGGAACCGAGAGCCGACCCGCATCCTCGAGCACGCGCAGTCGCACGTCCGGGTCCTTGTCGGGCGACCCGAAGTGGGCCAGCCCCCTGGTCTCCAGCAGCCGGCGTGACGTCGTTTCGAGCATCATGCCCATGGACGGCGAGACTGGCTTGAGACGCGTCATCTCCTCCCACGACATGACGCCGGGGTTGACGTGCGGCAACAGCCCGGTCTCGTCCAGGATCCGCGCCGCCATCGCGCGGACGTAGGACAGCGTGGAGTCGTAACCATGCTCGTCCAGCCACTCCCGGGCCTCGGGCCACCGTTCTTCCGGGCGGTCGCCGAGGGTCAGCAGTGCCTCCAGGCAGCCTTGCTCCGCACCCTCGCGCGCAATCGCGACGACCTCGTCGGGAGACATGTACGGCGCCCGACCCGCACGCTTCGCCTGGCTCGGCGACTCCACGAACGTGCAGTAGTGGCACCGGTCCCGGCACAACCGGGTCACCGGGATGAACACCTTCGGCGAGTACGTCACAACTCCCGCTCGGCCGGCGGCGACCAGCCCAGCGTCGCGCACCCTCGCCGCTGCCTTGCACAGCCGGTCCAGATCGTCCCCGCGGGCGGCAAGCAGGGCGGTTGCCTCCACGAGGTCGACAGCCGCTCCCCGCTCCACCCGCGCCAGCGCACGCCGTACCTGCCGGACGTGGGGCCCTCGCTCGCCGCTCACCTCAAGTCCGTGACCCGTACGCCCGCGTGCGTCTTGTAACGGCGGTTGATGCTGATCAGGTTGGCGGTCAGCGCCTCGACCTGGTGAGCGTTGCGCAGTCGCCCTGCGTAGATCCCCCGCATCCCGGGCACCAGGTCAGCCAGTGCCTGAACGGCGTCGGTCGCCTCGCGATCGTCGCCGAGGACCAACACGTCGGTCTCCACCGACTCCACCTCCGGGTCTTCGAGCAGCACGGCTGACACGGTGTGAAACGCACCGACGACCCGAGATTCCGGCAGCAGCGCGGCGGCCTGCTGGGTCGCCGAACCCTCGGGCACCGCCAGCGCGTACGGGCCCTGCTTGTCGAACCCCATCGGGTTCACGCAGTCCACCACTATCTTCCCCGCCAGGACGGGCGCCAGTTCCACCAGCAACTCGGCGTGACCGTGCCACGGCACGACGACAAGCACGACGTCACCGGCCGCGGCCGCGGCTTCGTTGGACGCGCCCACGACGTGGCCCCCGGTGATCCCCGCGAGCTCGGCCGCCACCTCCTCCGCCCGCTTGGCCGATCGACTGCCCAGCACCACGCGCACGCCCGCTCGGGCGAAACGACCCGCGAGCCCCCGCCCCTGCGGGCCGGTCCCCCCGAGCACGGCGACGGTCTGTGGGGAGGTGGTCATGGACGGCTCCTGCGGTGATCGGCCTGCGGACAGCATGAGAACCGGACTCAGGCCATGGCCAGGGTGGGGGCCAAGAGGTGAGACAGGCCCCACCCCTGAACAGTAGGTGGATACGACTCGAGGTCCCGGACCGCCTCGGGCAAAAGCGCCAGTGGTGGTTCCAGCCGCGTCACCACCCGCCCGACATGGCGAAGCCCCAAGTCAGAGACCCGGGGCCGGTGCCTACACGTACGTGCGCGAGGGGGGAGTTGAACCCCCACGTCCTTTCGGACACACGGACCTGAACCGTGCGCGTCTGCCTATTCCGCCACTCGCGCGAGAAGCGGGGCAAGGCTATCCCAGCGCCGAGATCATCCCCAAACCGACAGGATTCCGCCACGACCGGCCCGGGCCGCCGGTTGCAGGAGGGCGGGGTCGGCCCCGATACGATCCCCCGAGGGGAGGTCGAGACGAGAGGAGGCACACGTGGGCGCACTGCAGAACTTCGAGCGACGACTCGAGCAGGCGATCTCCGGAGCCTTCGCCAAGGCCTTCCGCAGCGCGGTGCAGCCGGTGGAGATCGCGGCCGCCCTCCAGCGCGAGTGCGACAACAACGCGCAGATCCTGTCGCGCAACCGGCGGATGGTGCCCAACCTCTTCCACGTGGAGCTCTCGCAGACCGACCTCGACCGGCTCTCGGCGTACGACTCCGCCATGGCGACCGACCTCAAGGACCAGCTCCAGGACCACGCCGACAACCAGGGCTACGTGTTCCCGGGGCCGGTCCGGATCAGCTTCGAGTCCGCCGAGGACCTGACGACCGGCCGGTTCCGGATCCGCAGCCAGGCGCAGGCCGAGGTGCAGAGCAACGCCACCCACACGCAGGTACGTCGCGCGACGGCCCTCGTCGAGGTCAACGGCACCCAGCACCCCCTGCACCCCGGCGGGACCGTCGTCGGCCGCGGGACCGAGGCCGACATCCGCATCAACGACCCCGGCGTGAGCCGCAGGCACATCGAGTTCGAGGTGGCCGGCTCCGGAGGCCAGCTGCAGCTGCGGGTGAGCGACCTCGGCTCGACCAACGGCATGCTCGTCGACGGCCACCGGATCAGCACCACCTCGCTCCAGGACGGCTCCGTCGTGAAGGTCGGCAACACCACCCTGACCGTCCGGATCGTCGCGGAGCAGGTTCCGGGATCCGCAGAAGGGGGCGCCGGTGTCTGAGCTGACGCTGTTCCTCATCCGGCTCGCCTACCTCGCGATCCTCTGGATCTTCGTGCTGTCGGCGATCTCGGTGATCCGCTCCGACATGTTCGGCGCCCGGGTGCCCGAGGGGGCCCGCGCCGCGGGCGGCGGGGGCCGGTCCAAGCCCCCCAAGCAGAGCAAGCAGCCGGCCAAGCGCCGCGGCAGCCCCACGCACGTCCTCGTCGTCGAGGGCTCGAACGTCGGCGAGCGCGCCGAGCTCGACCAGGCGCCGATCCTGATCGGCCGCGGCACCGACGCCGCCATCCGGCTCGACGACGACTACGTCTCGACCCGGCACGCCCGGATCGCCTCGTCGGCCGACCAGTGGTTCGTCGAGGACCTCGGCTCGACGAACGGCACCTACGTCGGGACCGCCCGGATCACCCAGCCCACGACGTTGACGCTCGGCACCCAGGTCCGGATCGGCAAGACCATCCTCGAGCTGCGGAAGTAGCGGGTCACGCAGATGCGCCTCGAGTACGCCGCGATCTCCGACGTCGGCAGGGTCCGCAAGGACAACCAGGACTCCGGCTTCGCCGGCCCCCACGTCCTCGCCGTCTGCGACGGTGTGGGCGGCGCGGCCCGCGGTGACATCGCCTCCGCGACCGCGATCGGGCAGCTGCGCCGGCTCGACGACGGCCCGGCCTCCGGCGAGGACCAGTCCGACCTGCTCGGCCAGGTGGCCGGTGCCCTGCACCGCGCGCACGACCGGATCGGCGACCTGGTCGACGAGAACCCGGCTCTGAGCGGCACCAGCACCACCGCCACCGTCGCGCTCTTCGACGGCACCACGCTCGCGATGGGGCACGTCGGCGACAGCCGCGCCTACCTGCTGCGCGGCGGCCAGCTGCGCCAGCTGACGCAGGACCACACGTTCGTGCAGACCCTGATCGACGACGGCCAGATCACCGAGGAGGAGGCGCGGCACCACCCCCACCGCAACCTGATCCTCAAGGCGATCGACGGCATCCACGACCTCGAGCCCGACCTGTTCACGGTCGACGTGACCCCGGGCGACCGGCTGCTCTTCTGCAGCGACGGTGCCTGCGGCGTGCTGGCGCCCGAGCGGCTCGCCGACATCCTCGGTAGCGGCAACGCCGACTTCGCCGCGGTCGAGCTGGTGCGGGCCAGCCTGGCCGCCGGCAGCACCGACAACGTCACCTGCCTGGTCGCCGACATCGCCGAGGGTGACATCGACACCGAGGTCGAGACCGTCCTGGTGGGGGCCGCGGCCGAGCTGCCCCGCAAGGGCCGCGGCGCCATGTCGGGCCTCTTCCGCGGCCACCGCGCGGGCGACACGGGCGAGCTCGAGCCGGTGCAGGCCGAGATCCCCGACGACATCGGCTTCGCGATCCCCTCCGACCCGATCGACCCCGAGGAGGCGCGCTACGCACCGCAGGCCCCGCGCCGCTTCACGTGGGTCCGCCGGATCCTCGCGCTGCTGGTGCTGGTCGGCCTGGTCTGGGTCGGCGGCGCTGCGGCCTGGGCCTGGACCCAGCAGCAGTACTACGTCGGCGAGTACGACGGAGTCGTCACGATCTACCGCGGCCTCAACGCCGACCTGCCGGGCGTCGCGCTCTCCACGCCGTACGAGACGACCGACCTGGAGATGGACGCGCTGAGCGAGTACGACCGCGGCCAGGTCGAGGAGGGCATCGGCGCGGGTGACCTCGCGAGCGCCCGCCGTACCGTCGACAACCTGGTCGCCGAGGACGCCACGGGATCGGCGGACAGCTGATGTCCCAGCAGACCGGCTCCCTCCTGGGGTTCGTGCACCGCCGCCGGCGTGGCGCCGAGCTCTTCCTGCTCGTGCTCGCGCTGGCCGTCGGCGGTGGGGCGTACGCCGCCGTCGGGCTCGGCGTCGAGGGCACCATCCCCGCCAACATGGTCGGCTACACCGGCTGGTTGGCGGCGCTGGTGATCGGCGCCCACGTCGTGGTCCGGATCGCGGCGCCGTACGCCGACCCCGTGCTGCTCCCCGTCGTCGCGGCCCTCAACGGGCTCGGCCTCGCCGTGATCCACCGGCTCGACCTCGTCGACGGCACGACGTTCGCCCGGCAGCAGCTGATCTGGATGACGCTCGGCGTGGTGCTGTTCGCGCTGACCCTGCTGTTCCTCCGCGACCACCGGGTGCTGCAGCGCTTCACCTACACCCTCGGGCTGGTCGCGATCCTGCTCCTGCTGCTGCCGCTGGTCCCCGGCCTCGGCGCGACCGTCAACGGCGCCCAGATCTGGATCCGGCTGGCCGGCTTCAGCTTCCAGCCGGGCGAGGTGGCCAAGGTGCTGCTGGTGATCGCCTTCGCCGGCTATCTCGTGCTGCACCGCGACGCGCTCGCGCTCGCCGGCCGGCGGCTGCTCTTCGTCGACCTGCCCCGTGGCCGTGACCTCGGACCGATCCTCGCGATGTGGCTGGTCAGCCTCGGCATCCTGGTCTTCCAGCGCGACCTCGGCTCCAGCCTGCTGTTCTTCGGCCTGTTCCTGGTGCTGCTCTACGTGGCGACCGAGCGGCCGGGCTGGCTGGTGGTCGGAGGCACGCTGTTCCTCGGCGGCGCCGCCGCCCTCTACTACATCTCCTCGACCACCGGGAAGCTCGCGCACGTCGCGCAGCGGGTCGACATCTGGCTCAACCCGTTCGCCCACTACGGCGAGGGCACCGACGACCGGGCGTTCCAGCCGGTCGAGGCGATGTTCGGGATGGGCTGGGGCGGACTGATCGGCCGCGGCTTCGGCGAGGGCAGCCCCGACCGCGTCCCCTACGCCAACTCCGACTTCATCGTCTCCTCGATCGGCGAGGAGCTCGGGCTCACCGGCGTCATCGCCGTGATCCTGCTCTACGGCATCATGGTCGAGCGCGCCCTGCGTGCCGCGCTGGTCTGTCGCGACGGCTTCGGCAAGCTGATGTGCGTCGGGCTCGCCAGCGTCTTCGCGCTGCAGGTCTTCGTCGTCATCGGCGGTGTCACCGGCCTCATCCCGCTGACCGGCCTCACCACGCCGTTCCTCTCCTACGGCGGCTCCAGCCTGGTCGCCAACTGGGTGATCATCGCGCTGCTGCTGCGCGTCTCCGACCAGGCCCGGCGCCCGGCTCCCCAGCTCACGATGGACGACGACGCCGATGCCGAGGCGACCCAGGTCGTCAAGGCGGTGAAGGCGTGAACAAGCCGATCCGCACGATCTCCATCTTCTGCCTGCTGCTGTTCGTGGCGCTGATGCTCAACGCCACCTACCTGCAGTACTACCGGGCCAGCGCGCTCGACGAGCACCCGCTCAACCGGCGAGTGCTGGCCGCGTCGTTCTCGAGCGAGCGCGGCGCGATCCTCGTCGGCCGCACCCCGGTCGCCGAGAGCGAGCCGGTCGACGACCGCTACGAGTTCCAGCGCACCTACCCGCTGCCCTACAAGTACGCGCCGATCACGGGCTGGTTCTCCTACTACAGCCAGACCGGCGTGGAGAAGTCGCAGAACTCCGTGCTGTCCGGTGACGACTCGCGGCTGTTCGTGACCCGCCTGGTCGACCTGCTGAGCAACTCCGCGTCGAAGGGCGGCAGCGTCCAGCTCACGATCGACGCGGACGCCCAGGACGCCGCGTTCGACGGGCTGGCCGCCCTCGGCGAGGGCGTCCAGGGCGCCGTCGTGGCGATCGAGCCGACGAGCGGCCGGATCCTCGCCATGGTGTCGCTGCCGACGTACGACCCCAACGAGCTCGCGGGTCACGACTTCGGCCAGGTCGCCGACAACTACGAACGGCTCAACGAGCAGGAGGACGAGCCCCTCCTCAACCGGGCGATCCAGACCCGGCTCGCTCCCGGCTCGACGTTCAAGCTCGTCACCGGGGCAGCGGCCATCGAGGAGTTCGGGTACGACGCCGACTCGCAGGTGCCCGGGGGCGCGACGTACCAGCTTCCCGAGACCTCCGACGACTCCGGCCTGATCGACAACGATGGCCGCGACTGCGGGACCGACAAGATCCCGTTCACCCAGGCGATGGGCAACTCCTGCAACACCACGTTCGCGCGGCTCGCGGTGCAGGTCGGCGCCGACGCGATGCTCGACCAGGCCGAGGCGTTCGGTTTCAACAGCTCCTACCTCGAGGACCTCGCACCCCAGGCGGAGTCGTACTTCCCGGAGGGGATGGGCCCGGCCTCGACCGGCCAGGCCGGGATCGGGCAGTTCGAGGTGCAGGCCACCCCGCTGCAGATGGCGATGGTGTCGGCCGGGATCGCCAACGGCGGCACCGTGATGCGGCCCTACCTCGTCGACACCGTCCTCACCCCGGAGCTCGAGCCGCTGCCGCGCACCGACCCCGAGGAGCTGTCGCGGGCCGTCTCCGCCCAGACCGCGGACGTGCTGACCGACCTGATGGTCTACACCGTCGACTCGGGCACCGCGAGCTACGCCGCCATCCCCGACGTCGAGGTCGCCGGCAAGACCGGCACCGCCCAGAGCGGCCAGGACGACGTCCCGCCGTACGCCTGGTTCACCTCCTTCGCGCCGGCCGACGACCCCCAGGTCGCGGTCGCCGTCATGATCCAGAGCGCCCCCGGCACCGGGGCCGGCGAGATCGCCGGCGGCTCCCTCGGCGGACCGATCGCCAAGGCCGTCATGGAGGCGGTGATCGGGCAGTGAGCGGCGAGGGGGACGTGCGGTACGCCGACGACGGCGGCCGGTTCCGGCTGGAGTCGCGGATCGCGACCGGCGGCATGGGCGAGGTGTGGCGGGCGACGGACACCACCCTCGGCCGCACCGTCGCGGTCAAGCTGCTCAAGCACGAGTACGCCGACGACGCGACGTTCCGCTCGCGGTTCGAGTCCGAGGCGCAGCACGCCGCGGCCCTCCACCACCCGGGGGTCGCCGCGGTCTACGACGTCGGCGAAGGCACCTCCGGCGCCGAGGGCCCGCGCCCCTATCTCGTGATGGAGCTCGTCGAGGGCCAGCCGCTCTCGGCGCTGATCCGACCCGGCCAGCCGCTCGACCCCGAGGCCACCCGCGACCTGATGGCACAGGCGGCCGACGCGATCGGCGCCGCCCACGCGGCCGGGATCATCCACCGCGACGTGAAGCCGGCCAACCTGCTGGTGACGCCCGACCGGCGGGTGAAGATCACCGACTTCGGGATCGCCCGTGCGACCGAGGGGATGGCGCTGACCCAGACCGGCCAGGTCATGGGCACGCCCCAGTACCTCTCCCCCGAGCAGGCCCAGGGTGGCCGGGCCACGCCCGCCTCCGACGTCTACTCGCTCGGGGTCGTGACGTTCGAGTGCCTCACCGGCAAGCGGCCCTTCACCGGCGAGAGCGCCGTGGCCACCGCGCTGGCCCAGATCCGCGAGCCCGTGCCGCCGCTGCCGGAGAGCGTGCCTCGCGACCTCGCCGCCGTCGTCACGCGCGCGATGTCGAAGGACCCGTCCGAGCGGTTCGCCGACGGCACGGCGTACGCCGCCGCGTTGCGTGAGCCTGCGACGGTCGCGGCCGCCGTCCCGCCACCCGTCCCGCCACCGACCACCGCGACGCAGGTCCTGCCGACCGCGGCAGCCGCCGGACCGGGCACGCTCGCCACGCCGGTGCCGCCGCCCGCGTCACGCCAGCCCCGCCGCGGCGTCCCGTGGCTCTGGGTGCTGCTCGCGCTGGCCGTCGCCGCGGCGATCGTGACACTGATCTGGGTCGCCTCGCAGGGCGACGACGCCGACGAGCAGACCCCGGAGCCGCGACAGCCGCAGTCCTCGGCGCAGGAGTCGCCGAGCGAGACGGTCGAGGAGACCCCGACCGAGACGCCGGAGGAGACGCCCGAGGAGACGGTGGCCGAGACCTTCGACCTCGACGAGGGCGACTACGTCGGGCGCGACGTCAAGGACGTCGAGGGCGAGCTCAAGGCGCTGGGCCTGAAGGTCCAGAAGGAGAAGCTCGAGAACGACGGCACCCACGAGGACGACACCGTCGAGTCGGTCGACCCGACCACCGGCCTCCAGGAGGGTGACACGGTCGTGGTGCAGCACTGGGGCAAGGCGGCACCCGGGCCCGAGTCACCCAGCACGGACGAGACAGAGGAGGAGGCGGAGTGACCGGCCTGATCGGTGGACGCTACGAGCTCGGCGAGCTGCTGGGCCGCGGGGGGATGGCGGAGGTCCGCAAGGGCACCGACACCCGGCTGGGCCGCGTGGTCGCCGTCAAGCGGCTGCGCACCGACCTCGCCAGCGACGCGACGTTCCAGGCCAGGTTCCGCCGAGAGGCGCAGTCGTCGGCCTCGCTCAACCACCCCTCGATCGTGGCCGTCTACGACACCGGCGAGGAGACCGCCACCGATGGCTCCGGCGTCCCGCAGCCCTACATCGTCATGGAGTACGTCGCCGGGCGGACGCTGCGCGACATCCTGCGTGAGGGGCGCAAGATCCTGCCCGAGCGGGCCCTGGAGATCACCAGTGGCGTGCTGTCGGCCCTCGACTACTCCCACCGCGCCGGGATCATCCACCGCGACATCAAGCCGGGCAACGTGATGCTCACCCCGTCCGGGGACGTCAAGGTGATGGACTTCGGGATCGCGCGCGCGATCTCCGACGCCTCCTCGACCATGACCCAGACCGCGGCGGTGGTCGGCACCGCCCAGTACCTCTCCCCCGAGCAGGCGCGCGGCGAGACCGTCGACTCCCGCTCCGACGTCTACTCCGCGGGCTGCCTGCTCTACGAGCTGCTCACCGGTCGGCCGCCGTTCGTCGGCGACAGCCCGGTCGCGGTCGCCTACCAGCACGTGCGCGAGCCGGCATCGCCACCGTCCGACCACGACACCGAGCTCCCGGCCGACCTCGACGCGATCGTCATGAAGTCGCTCGCCAAGCGGGTCGAGGACCGCTACCAGTCCGCCGCCGCGATGCGCAGCGACATCGAGCGCTACCTCGCCGGCCGCCCCGTGCACGCGCCACCGCCGCCGAGCGACGACGACCGCACCGTGGTCGCCGCCGCGCCGCTCGGCGACCCCACGACCGACGGCACGCCCACGGACGACGACGACGAGCGGCGGGGCTCGCGCACCGGCCTGCTGATCCTGCTGGGTCTGCTGCTCGTGCTGCTGATCGCCGGCGCGGCGTACCTGCTGCCCCGGCTGTTCGAGTCACCGCCCGAGCAGGACCGGGTGCCCGACGTGATCGGACTGCGCGAGGCGCAGGCACGTGCCGAGCTCGGCGCCGCCGGGTTCGACGTCACGGTCGACTACCGCACCGATCAGACCGTGCGCGCGGGGCGGGTCCTCGAGCAGGACCCCAACGCCGACCAGTACGTCGACCCGGGGTCCGAGGTCACGATCGTGGTGTCCGAGGGGCTGCCCCTGGTCGAGGTGCCGTTCGTCCTCAACCAGCCGCGCGGCGAGGCACGACAGACCCTGGAGGCCCAGGACTTCGAGGTGATCTTGGAGGAGCGGGAGTCCGACGAGCCCAGGAACCAGGTGCTCGAGACCGACCCGCCGCCGGGCACCAGCGTCCCGCAGGGCAGCACCGTGACGGTCTACTACTCCGACGGTCCCGAGGAGGTGCCGAGCGTCGTCGACCTCCAGCAGGAGGAGGCGGAGCAGATCCTCACGGACGCCGGCTTCGACGTCGAGGTGGTCGAGGAGAGCGACACCACCGAACCCGCCGGCACCGTGGTGCGGCAGTCACCCGAGGGAGGCGAGGAGGCCGACCAGGGCGACACCGTCATCATCTGGGTGTCGACGTACGAGGAACCGACCGAGACCCCCTCCGACACCGAGTCACCCACTGACGACCCGAGCCTGCCGACGGACACCACCAGCCCGGCGGTCGGCCGCCCCGCCGACGACGAGCTCGACTAGCGACAGGGCCTGCGAGGTTTCGTGGCTCGTCGCTGACGCTCCTCGCACCTCAACCTCCGACCACCCCCCGAGCGAGAATCCGGAGGTTGAGGTGCGAAGGCGTCCCACGCCTGAGCCACGAAACCACCGGACCTGCCCAACCAACGTGATGTGGTTCTCGTCGACGCTTGCGGGGTTTCGTGGCTCGTCGCTGGCGCTCCTCGCACCTCAACCTCCGGGGAGCGGAGCTAGCGGGCGGGTTCGGCGTAGGTGAGGCCGGAGACGCCGTCGAAGCCGGGCATCTCGAGCCGGTCCTCGACCTGGAGGTCCCACCCGACCGACACGTCCGGGAGCTCGGAGGAGAGCCGGTAGAGCTTGAGGTAGTCGTCGTCCTCCACCGCGTTCTGCAGCTCCTCGGGGTCGCCGATCGCCGAGATGACGTAGGGCTGCGGGTAGGCCTGGCCCTGGATCATCACCGCGTTGCCCTCGCACTTGATGCCGCTGCTGGTGATCACGCGCTCGCCCTGGATGGTCACCGCCTCGGCGCCGCCCTTCCAGAAGGCGTTGACCACGGCCTGGATGTCCTGCTGGTGCACGACCAGCAGCCGGATGTCACGGGTGGAGGAGTTGATGACGTCGGCGGGAGCGTCCGAGAGGGTGACCGTCACGCCCGGCCCCGTCACCGGGGTGAAGCCCGCGGGCGCCTGCAGCTCCGCGACCTGGCGGTGGATCCGGCGTACCTCCTCCGCGCCGACCCGGTTGGTCAACCGATCGACGTCGGCGGTCACGGCCCGGACCCGGTCGACGAGCTCGACGTACTCCTGGTTCTCTGCCGCCACGAGGGAGGCGAGGTCGCTGTAACGGCCCGGCCGGAGGTCGGTGCCCTCGCTGTTGGCGGCGCTGGTGACGAACAGGGCGCCGCACGCGAGCACCACCAGCGGCGTGCCGAACCGCCACGGCGAGCGCGGGGGGCGCTCGTGGGGTTCGACCGTCATGGCGACTACGCTAACCCCGGCGTCCCAGCGGGACGCGACCGCACGTGGTCCGACCGAGGAGTTCAGGTGTCCAAGCCCAAGGCCAAGCAGGAGTACGACGACGTCGTGTCCGGACCGGTGCTCACGCCCCGGTTCGTGGTCGCGATCGTGCTGGCAGTGGTCGGCATCGCCTGGATCGTCTACTACTACGTGGTGGTCCGGGTCGACCCGACCACGGTCCCGGCCCCGAAGGCCGGCGGCCCGGCGTTCATGGCCGACCTCGGCAACTGGAACTACGCGATCGGGTTCGGGCTGGTCCTGCTCGCCCTCGCGATCTCGGCCAACCCGAGCACCCCGCTGGGCCGCGGCCGCGGCGTGGTGGTCGGCATGCTGAGCTGCTTCCTCATCGGGCTGCTGTGGATCTGCACCTACTACGTCTTCAGCAACGACACGTCCGGCATCCCCGTCATGAACGACCTCCAGCAGTACAACCTGGTCGTCGGCATCGCCTTCATGGCCGTCGGCTTCACGTTCGCCACCCGCTGGGAGTGACGAGCGGGCCAGCCTTCCGGCCCTGGGCCCCGCGCTGGTGGCCCGGGCACCTGCTCGTCGGTGGTCCTCCTCGGCACGGCGGTGCTGCTGGGCAGCTGGCAGCTCGACGCCGGCCGGGACGAGCGCGCCGACGCCGCCCGCGACCTGACCCGCGCCGACCCGGTGCCGCTGACCAGCGTGATCGGCCCCGACGACCCCTTCCCCGGCGACCGGGTCGGCCAGCCGGTGACGCTCAGCGGGACCTGGGTCCCCGAGGGCACGGTGTACGTCGCCCGCGAGGCGGGCTTCTGGGTGGTCACCCCGCTGGCGGTCGACGGGACGGACGCCGCGCTGCCCGTGGTCCGCGGGGTCAGCGACACCGCGGCCTCGGCGCCGGTCTCCGGGACCGCCGACCTGACCGGGTGGCTGCAGCCGCCGGAGGGCACCGGCGCGGCCGACGACGACCCGGACGACGACGTGCTGCCCCAGCTGCGGGTGGCCGACCTGGTGCAGCGCGTCAGCCTGGACCTCTACAGCGGCTACGCCGTCGCGACCGAGCCGACGCCGGGGCTCGCGGCGGCCACCCTGTCGCAGCTGCCCGACGCGGGCCGGCTGACCGGCGCCCGCAACTTCCTCTACGCGCTGGAGTGGTGGGTCTTCGGCGGGTTCGCGGTGTTCGTCTGGGTGCGGTACCTGCTCGACGTACGGAGGGAGCGGGCAGGCTCCCGACCCGTCGACACCGCGGACGGGTCAGTAGGGTCGGAGGCGTGAAGAACCTGCTCATCGCCTACCGCGGCCTGGCGCTCGTCGTCGGCGTGCTGCTGGCCTTCGGGGCGCTCGTGGCGTTCCCGCTCAAGTACTTCACCGCCGACGGCTCGTCGCTCCAGGAGCTCGGCGAGTCGGCGAGCATCGTCTGGGTGGTGCACGGCTGGGTCTTCATCGTCTACGTCGTCGTCGCGTTCCTGCTCTCCCGCCGGGCGGGCTGGAGCCTGCAGTTCACGGCGCTCGCCCTCGTCGCCGGGCTGGTCCCGTTGCTCATCTTCTGGGTCGAGCGGCAGGTCGTGCGCCGGGTCCGCGAGGAGCACCCCGAGCTGGCCTCGGCCTGAGTCGGGCGAGACGTCGTGACCACCGCGTTCGTGCTCGGCGGTGGCGGCGTCCTGGGCGCGGCCGAGGTCGGGATGCTGCGCGCCCTGTTCGAGCGTGACATCACCCCCGACCTGGTCCTCGGCACGAGCGTCGGTGCCCTCAACGGCGCCCTCGTCGCGCGCGACCCCTCCATCGACGTCATCGAGCGGCTCACCGACCTGTGGTTGACGGTCAGCAGCTCAGCGCGAGGTGTACGGCGACCGGCCGCTGCGCACGATGCGGAGAGCGGTGTCGACCGGCACCCACATCTACTCCTCCAAGCCGCTGCGGCAGCGGCTGGAGGAGGAGTTCGGTGACCTGCTCATCGAGGACCTGCCGGTCCGTTTCCAGGTGTGCGCCGCCCACATCGAGCGGGCGGCCGAGCACTGGTTCGACTCCGGTCCGCTGGTCGACGCGGTCGTGGCCAGCGCCGCCGTCCCCGGCCTGCTCCCCCCCGCGAAGGTGGGCGGCGAGCACTACCTCGACGGGGGCATCGTCAACTCGATCCCGGTCGCGCGGGCCGTGCAGCTCGGCGCCACCCGGCTCTTCGTGCTGCAGGTCGGACGGATCGACCGGCCGCTCACCGTGCCACGGCGGCCGTGGGAGGTGGCGCGGGTCTCGTTCGAGATCGCCCGCCGGCACCGGTTCATGCGCGAGATGGCGGAGCTGCCCCCCGCCGTCGAGGCGCACGTGCTGCCGGCGCGCGGGACGACCTCCAAGGACGACTCCCTGCTCTCGCACCGCGACTTCCGCGGCGTCGAGGCGCGGATCGAGGCGACGTACGACGCGAGCCGCGACTACCTCGCCGGCCTCACCGACAGCGCCGACCCGTGACGCCCACGCTCTGGGTGGTCCGCCGCGCCGTGATCGCCCCGGCCGTCGTGGTGCTGACGGCGCTGCTGTGGCTGACGCTGCCCGCCTGGCTGATCGTCGCCGCGCTGCTGTCACCGGTGCTCCCGGGGCGATGGCGGGCGCTGCGGCTGCTGTGGGTCATGATCCTCTACGCGACCTGCGAGACGCTGCTGCTGCTGGTGCTGCTGGGGTTGTGGTTCTCCTCCGGCTTCGGACGCCGGGTACGGACGCCGTACTTCGAGGGCCTGCACTACGACCTGGTGCAGGGCGTGATGTGGGTGTTCTTCCGCGAGGCCCAGCGGGTGCTGGCGCTGCGGATCGAGACCGACGGCCCGACCCCGGACGCCCACCCCGGCGTCCCGATCCTCGTGGCCTGCCGGCACGCCGGGCCGGGCGACTCGTTCACGCTGATCCACGCGCTGATGCACTGGTACCACCGCGAGCCGCGGGTCGTCCTCAAGGACACCCTCGCGTGGGACCCCGCGATCGACGTGGTGCTGCGACGGATCCCGGCCCGGTTCATCTCGCCGAACCCGGCCGTCGGCGAGGACCTCGAGTCACAGATCACCGCGCTCGCGCAGGGTCTCGACGAGAACGACGCGTTCGTGATCTTCCCCGAGGGCGGCAACTTCACGCCCGCCCGGCGCCAGCGCGGCATCGACCGGCTCCGCAAGCTCGGTCTCGACCGGATGGCGGCGCGGGCCGAGGCGATGACCCACGTCCTCGCACCTCGGCCCGGCGGCTTCATCGCCGCGCTCGACGGTGCGCCGGACGCCGACGTGGTGCTGGTCGCCCACACCGGGCTCGACCACCTGCTGACCGTGGCGGACGTGTGGCGCGAGCTGCCGATGGACAAACGGATCGTGATGCGCTGGTGGCAGGTGCCCCGCGAGGAGATCCCCGCGGGGCGCGACGAGCGGATCGAGTGGCTCTTCGGCTGGTGGGAGCAGATCGATGCGTGGATCGAGGACCACAAGCCGGAGGACCTGAGCCGCTAGTCGCTCACTTCTTGGACTTGGCGTCCGCGTCGACCACGACCTCCTCGACCGGGTTGTCGGGCGTCGTGACGTCGTGCGGGGCGTCGGTCGCGTCGGCGAGCGCCTCGTCGGGCGACGAGCCGGCCACGTCGTCGGACGCGACCTCCTCGGCCGTCGGTGGCGCCGCCGCGGCGGGCGCTGTCCGAGGGGTGGCCTTCGGCGCGGGCGGCGCCGGCGGCGGGGTCGGCGTGTAGGAGGACTGCCAGTTCTGCTCCTCCTGCCGGCTCTTGAGCTTCCCGGCGACGTACGCCGCGCCCGCGGCGATGCCGCTGAGCACGAGGACCTTTCGCAGCCGGTGCTTCTTCTTCGGAGCCTCGCCATTCACCTCGGCGGCCTTCGCCGAGGCCAGGTCGCTGGCCTCGGACGCCTTCTGCGAGGCGGCCTCCGCCACCACCGCTGCCTTCGCCGCCGCGAGCGCGGCACCGTCGGCGATCATCGGTTTGGCCTTGTCACGAGCATCGGCGATCGCGGGGCCCGCCTTGTCGCGCGCATCCTGCAGCACCGGCACGGCACGGTCGCGGGCCGCCCCGACGGCCTGCTCCACGTGGGGTCGCGCCTGCTCGACCGCCTGCTCGACGTACTCCACCGCCTGCTCGACGAGGGTCTTCTCTTTGCGGATGCCCATCAGGGGATCTTCCTCTCGGTCGCGTTCCCTCCATTCGACCATGTTCCCCAAGAGCGGGCCAGCCACCCCTGTGGGTGAGTGAGACGTTCTGGGTGCCATCTGGGAGGATCGAGCAGGCGGCACCGTGCGTGCGGCCACGAGCACGGACGAGCACCAACGAGCCCCGACGAGCCCCGACGAGAAGGCAGGCCATGGCCGACCAGGCGATCCTCAAGACCAACCACGGCGACATCACGCTGACCCTCTTCCCGAACCACGCGCCCGAGACGGTCGCCAACTTCACCGGCCTCGCCGACGGGTCCAAGCAGTACGACGCGGGCACCGACCGCAGCGGCCCGTTCTACGACGGCCTGACGTTCCACCGGGTCATCCCCGGCTTCATGATCCAGGGCGGCTGCCCGCTCGGCACCGGCACCGGCGGCCCGGGCTACACGTTCAAGGACGAGCCCCACCCCGAGCTGGTCTTCGACAAGCCCTACCTGCTGGCGATGGCGAACGCCGGCCCCGGCACCAACGGCTCGCAGTTCTTCGTCACCGTCGGCGCGACGCCGTGGCTGAACTTCAAGCACACCATCTTCGGCGAGGTCGCCGACCAGGCCTCGCGCGACGTGGTCGACGCGATCGCCGCCACCCGCACCGGGGGCGGCGACCGGCCGGTCGAGCCCGTGGTCATCGAGTCCGTCGAGGTCAGCGGCTCCTGAGCACCGACCCGTCGTCCGCGCAGACCCCCGGCACGGGGGTGCCGACCTGCTACCGGCACCCCGACCGGGAGTCCTACATCCGCTGCCAGCGGTGCGACCGGACCATCTGTCCCGACTGCATGCGCGACGCCGCGGTCGGCTTCCACTGCCCGTCGTGCGTGGCCGAGGGTGCGAAGTCGACCCGGCAGGGCCGCACGGCGTACGGCGGCCTGCGCTCGGCCAACCCCGCGCTCACCTCGATGGTCCTGATCGCCACCAACGTCGCCGTCTGGCTGGCCATCCTGGCCACCGGCGGCGGCGCCAGCCGTCTGGTCGACCAGCTGGCGCTGCGCCCCAACGGCCTGTGCGTGCTCCCGCAGGGGGGCTTCGAGGTGCCCAGCTCCGCCTGCCCGGGGACCTTCCTCCCCGGTGTCGCCGACGGCGCCTGGTGGCAGGTGGTCACCTCGACGTTCACCCACGTCGAGATCTGGCACATCGGCTTCAACATGCTGGCGCTGTGGTTCCTCGGCCCGCAGCTCGAGCTCGCGATCGGGCGGGTCCGGTTCCTCTCCCTGTACCTCCTGTCCGGCCTCGCCGGGTCCGCGCATGGTCATGTGGGCGGCCGGCGAGTACCAGGCCACGCTCGGAGCCTCGGGTGCGATCTTCGGCCTGATGGGCGCGCTGCTGGTGCTGGCGGTGAAGGTCGGGGGCAACGTGCAGCTGATCGGGACCTGGTTGGTGCTCAACGTGGTGATCACCTTCACCTTCCCCAACATCTCGTGGCAGGGCCACCTCGGCGGGTTCGTCGGAGGTGCGCTGGTGGCGGCCACGCTGGTCTACGCGCCGCGCGCTCGGCGCACGACCTGGCAGGTGGCCGGCCTGGCGCTGATCGGCGTCGCTGATCGTGGTCGCGATCGCCGTCCGCGCAGTGATGCTGGCCGCCTGAGACGGGTCCGCTCAACCCTCGGCGGCCGTCCACAGGTGTGGACGGTCCTGGGGAGAATGACACCGTTGTAGTTCTCCACAGGTTTGTCCCCAGCGGTGGACAACTCTCCTGGTCCTGCTGGTATGACCACTTGACCATCTGCCGGTGCCCGATTACCGTCCCCGGCATGCCGCTGCAACCCGTGAGCCGCCGGTCCGTGCCCGACGAGGTCTTCGACCAGGTCCTGACCGAGGTCGTCGAGGGCGGGCTCGCGCCGGGCGAGCCGCTGCCGAGCGAGCGCCGGCTGGCCGAGGTGCTCGGCGTGTCCCGGCCCGCGGTGCGCGAGGCGTTGCAGCGGATGGCGCAGACCCGCCTGCTCGACGTCCGGCACGGCGGCACGACGACGGTGCGCGACTTCCGCCGGGCGGCCGGGCTCGACCTGCTCCCGCGGCTGCTGGTCCGGCAGGGCTCGCTCGACGTGACCGTCGCCCGCAGCGTCCTCGAGGCCCGGCTCGCGGTCGGCCCCGCCGTCGCGGCGCTCGCCGCCCACCGGGGCGGCCCGGCGCTGGCCGCCGCACTCACCGAGACGATCGACGCGCTCGCCGCGACCGACGACGACGTCGAGCGGCAGCAGCACGCCCTCACGTTCTGGGACCAGGTGGTCGACGCCGCCGACTCCGTGGTGTTCCGGCTGATGTTCAACAGCCTGCGAGCGGCGTACGAGCCCGCCATCGAGGCGCTCGCCCCCCTGATGGCGGCCGAGGTCGGACAGACCGGCGCCTACCGGCTGCTCGCCGCGGCGCTCGGCGAGGGGGACGCCGACACCGCGCGAGCGGCCGCCGAGCGGGTGCTCCGGCCGGCCACCGAGAGCCTGCTGGCCGCGCTCGAGGAGGCCGGCCTGTGAGCAAGGCGACTCCCGAGGTCGAGGCCAGGGCCGCGCGACGGCTCGCGGCCGACGAGGCTCGGATGACGGGGACCGGTCGCCGGACGTCGATCTCGCTCCGCACCGCCTGGCGCGAGTTCTGGCGGGCGCCGTCGCCGTGGCTGATCGGCGGCTTCCTGCTCGCCGCCCTCGCCGGCCGGGTGCTCGCCGGATCCGGCTCGCGGTGGGAGCTGATGATCCCGGCCACTCTCCTCGCGGCGTTCCCGCTCGTGGAGTGGGTGGTCCACGTCGCCGTGCTCCACTGGCGGCCGCGTGAGCTCGGCCCGCTGCGGGTCGACTCGCTGCTCGCGCGCAAGCACCGGGCGCACCACGCCGACCCCCGCGACCTGCCGCTGGTGTTCATCCCGACTCCGGTGCTGGCCTGGCTGCTGCCGACCTACGTCGTGGTGGCCTGGCTCGTGATGCCGACGACGACGGGCGCGCTGACGCTGCTGGTGAGCGTCTATGCGATCAAGCTCGGCTACGAGTGGACCCACTACCTCGTCCACAGTGACTACCGTCCGAGGAGCCGCTGGTTCCGCCACGTGTGGCGCAACCACCGGCTCCACCACTACAAGAACGAGCACTACTGGTTCGGCGTCGCCACGGCGGGCACCGCCGACCGGCTGCTCGGCACCTACCCTGCGACGAGCGACGTGGAGACGTCGCCGACGGTGCGCGCGCTGCACGCGAGCGAGGGGCTCTAGCCTGCGCACATGGTCCACCACCTGAACTGCGCCACGCTGCGACCCCTCGGTGGGTTCGGCGGCCGGCTGTCCCCGGTCCGGATGGTCGCCCACTGCCTGCTCGTCGAGCGCCCGGACGGGCTGACCCTCGTCGACACCGGCTTCGGCCGCGACGACGTGGCACACCCCCGCCGGCTCGGGCGGCCGTTCGTCGCCGTGGTGCGCCCCGTGCTCGACGTCGCCGAGACGGCCGCGGCCCAGGTCGCGGCCCTCGGCCACCGGGTCGAGGACGTCACCGACATCGTGCTGACCCACCTCGACCTCGACCACGCCGGCGGGCTCGCCGACTTCCCGGACGCCCGGGTCCACGTCTACGGCGCCGAGCTGGACGCCGGGCTGAACCCGACGTTCCGCACGAGGGCCCGCTACTGCGCGGCCCAGTGGGCGCACCGACCGCGCTGGGTGCGGCACGACGTCGCCGGCGAGGACTGGTTCGGCTTCGAGGCGGTCCACGCGCTCTCCGACGACGTGCTGCTCGTTCCGCTGCACGGCCACACCGCAGGCCACTGCGGCGTCGCGGTCCGGCGCCCGACGGGCGGCTGGCTGCTGCACGCGGGCGACGCCTACTTCGACGCGGACGAGAAGCTCACGCCGCCGCGTGCCGCGCCCGGCCTGAGGGCGTTCCAGCGCCTGATGGCCGTCGACAACGCGCAGCGTCGCCACAACCAGCACCGGGTCCGCGAGCTCCACGCCGCGCGGGGCTCCGAGGTCACCGTCTTCAGCGCTCACTCGGCCGCGGAGTTCGACGTGCTGGCGGCCGGCGGCTGATCCGGCTCCCCGTCAGAGCCCGGTCGGATCGTCCAGCGGCACGACCTCGTCGCACACCCCGAAGGGCAGCTCCTCCAGCAGCGCGAGCCCGGCGGCGGCCGGCGGACGCGGCAGGCTGTAGCCGATCCGGCCGGAGGACGGGTCGGCTGCGCCGTTCACGTACGTCGAGGCGAACTCGCCCGTGGGCCAGTCCTCGCCGATCCGGAGCCGCTCGAACAGGTCGGCGCGTCCGGGCTCGACCCGGACCGTCGCCTGGTGGTCGCCGTACGACACCACGAAGCCGTCGAGGTCGTCGAGCGTCGTGACCGGGTGCTCGGCCAGCAGCGCCTCCTGGTCCTCGACGTCCGCGTCCGGCCCGAGCGCGGTGTTGAGCGGGACGCAGCCGCGGTGGAGGTAGGTCGCGGAGGCCGGCTCGGCCAGCAGCGGTCCCCAGCTCTCCTCGTTCGCCCACACGTCCTCGTCGGCGGTGCCGGCCACCACCAGGGCGTGCGCGGCGTCGAGGGTGGCGCCCGCCAGCGGGCCTACGTCGTCCTCGATCGCCCGTCGGACGCCGGCGAGGTCCAGGTCGGGCCGGAACGCGAGCGCGAACCCCGGCCCGCCCTCTCCGGTCCACCGGGCCTCCCAGTCGACGTCGTCCTGGGTGAAGCCGTAGTCGAGCTCGAACGTGGCGGAGTCGTCACGCAGCAGCCCGTCGGTCAGCAGCGCCGCCTCCGTGGCGGCCCGCTCCCAGAAGGCGAACCGGTCGGTCATCAGGTCCTCGCTGGTGAGGTCGGGTTGCCCGAGCTGGGCACGCACCTGGTCCCAGTCGACGACCGTCACGACGTCGGCGGACTGCGGCACGAGCGACAGCACCGTCTCGGCCGGCTCCGCGCCTTCGTCGTACGCCGGCGCCGGCTCGGGCGCGACCGAGGCGACGGGCCGCGGCTGGGTGGGGGCCTCGGGTGACTGGCAGGCCGCGAGCAGCAGGGCCGTGGCGGTGCCCACCCCGAGGGTCAGCGGGCGCACGACCTGCTCAGTCGCAGTTGTTGCATCCGCCCTGGGCCGGCAGCACCAGGTAGCAGGTCGGACAGGTGTCGAGCACGCGCGCGTCGAGCGCCGCCTTGCGCATCCGCGACCGGCTGGCCGACAGCTGAGCCGTGAGGACGGCGACCCCGCCGTCCGCGGGCAGCCCGCGGGCCCCGAAGAACGTGTAGCAGGCGAGTCGCTCGACCGCGGCGTGGTCGTCGCCGTCGACGGGGTCGGCGCCTTCCTCGGCGGTGCCGGTGGCGACGTACCCACCGCCGACGCTCCCCTGCGCGTTGACGCACAGCGACGTCAGGTTCGGCTCCCCCCGGGCGGCGCACACCGCGGCCACCAGGTCGAGGACGTCGGCGATCCAGTGGTGCGCCCGTCGGTTGGCCACGACGCCCGTCCGCTCCTGCGCCTGGGCGGCGAGGTCCTTGACGGTGATCACGTGGTGGTAGCGGCCGGCGGTCTCGATCAGCAGCTCGCGCGCGGCCTCGGCCCAGAGCGCGTTGGCGTCGTCGGCGCTGACGTCGGTGGTCTCAGTGGTGGTCTCAGTGGTGGTCTCGGGGACCTCGACGTCACTCACGCCGACGCCAGCGGGGTGGTCCCGGTGCCGATCGGCCGCATGAGGAGAGAGGGACGTGTGCACCGGGTGACCATGGGCCCAGGCTACTCGCCCCTCGCAGACTCCCCCTCGGGACTTGAACCCCCTACGAGACTTCAAGCTCGGTAGTCGTCACCGAACCGTTCGAGGCTGTGGTGCTCTTCGGCCAGTCGCCGGAGCGTTGCGAGGACCTCCCCGAACACGACTTGACCGACCACCATCTCTTCGAGCAGGCCGATCCGGTCCTTGGCATCGTCGAGGTGACCGATCTCGTACTTGGCGATCTGGTCTGCGAACCGGACGTACGGTTCGATCTCTTCCGGGTCGCGCGGGTGGGTGTCGTAGGAGGCGATCAGTTCCAGAGTGGCCGCGAGGTTCTCGCGGTCCGGGCTGTCTGGCCGGACGTGGGTCCATCCGGCGGCGGCGATGATCTGGTCGGCGATGGCGCGGGTCACCGGGCGCAGTTGGCCGGCGGGGGGCGGGGTCGGGGCGAGGGCCTCGGCCGCGGCGGCGAACAGGTCGTGGATCGAGACGTCGGTGCGTTCGGAGGCTCGGACGAGCCGTTTGAGGCCTCCGATCGGGATGTTGCCGACCTCGCGGAGCAGCTTGATCAGGTGCAGTCGGCTGACGTGCCGCTCGTCGTAATCCGCGAGGCGCTCGGCGCGCTTGTCCGCAACCGGGAGGAGTCCCTCACGCAGGTAGTACTTGATGGTGGCCACCGGAAACCCCGTGGTGTCGGCCAGTTCTGAGATCCGCACGCCAGTCCTCCTCTTGACTCTGTGTGTGGATAGTGCCACTCTCCTCCTAGAGAGTGTCACTATCTAGGGGGTGTGTCATGACGTTCTCAACGGAACCTCGGAGACGAGTTCTGGTGACAGGTGGGACCGGCTTCGTCGGGTCCTGGATCACCTCCACGCTGCTCGAGTCGGGCCACGACGTGCGCCTGGCGGTGCGACGACCCGAGCAGGTGGCGAACACCTTCGCCGGTCGAGATGTCGTACCCGACGACGTGCAGGTCGTCGACCTCTTCGACTCCGCGTCGGTGCTCAGGGCGCTCGACGGCTGCGACGCTGTTGTCCACGCCGCCGCCGTCTTCAGCCTCGACCCACGCAAGGGCGAAGAGATCCGGTCGACCAATGAACGCGTGACGCGGACCGTCCTCGAGTCTGCGGTCGAGGCGGCGTGCGACCCGGTCGTCCACATCTCCAGCACGGTCGCACTCCTGCGACGCGCCGGGACGGACAGCTCCCTCCCGTTGGGTGACGTCGACCTCCCGTACGCCCGCTCGAAGATCGCCTCCGAACGCGTGGCCCGCGCCCTGCAGGAGCAAGGAGCGCCGGTGGTGTCGGTGTATCCGGGCAGCGTCTACGGCCCGGCGGACCCGTACCTGGGTGAACAGGCAATGCGCCTGGCCTGGATCGCTCGTGGCCTCTTTCCGATCTGGCCGTCCGGCGGTATGCACACGGTCGACGTCCGCGACACGGCGGCGGTTGTCGAGGCATGTCTACGGCCAGGCCGCGGTCCGCGACGCTACGTCGTGCCAGGACACCACATGACGGGAGACGATCTGTACACGACTGTGGGTGCCGCGATCGGCAGACGGCGCCCGCACGTAAGCCTGCCGGCACGGCTGGTGCCGGTGGTCACGGCCCCGATGGACGTGCTCCATCGGCTGCTGCCCGCGCGCTGGCGTTATCCCGCGGACCGCGAAGGTGCGGAGCTCGGCATCCGCAACACCCGGTTCGACACGTCACCCGCCGAGCACGAGCTCGGTGTCCACGCCCGACCCCTCGAGGAGTCCCTGCGCGACACGCTGACGTGGATGGCCGATGCCGGCCACCTACCGGCGAAGTATCGCCCAGGCTCGCTCCATCCGCGCGCAAGCTGCACGCCGCGCCGACCCACGGGCATGAGTCCTGGGTGAACCGGTAGAAAGTACGTCTCAGCGGCCGTCGATCCGTCCCTCACACACGGCGTGGCGGGGGTCATCCAAGGAGCCTGTGCGAATGGGCCACCACATCGACCCCGCCGGGACCTACTGGCCGCAGCGCACAGAGCCTCGGGCCGACAGCCCGAGGCTCCTCAGTGACCCATGTCGCAACTAGGTGAGACTACGTCGAGACCATGGAGGGTGGAGCCTAGGGGACTCGAACCCCTAACCCCCTGCTTGCAAAGCAGGTGCGCTACCAATTGCGCCAAGGCCCCGAGTGGTGAGCCGGGCTGGTGAGCCGGGCGTGCGTCAGCCCCGGTCGGAGGGTGCGACGTGGTCGGTCGCCTCGGCCCAGAGCGCCTGCTCGGTGCGGCCCTCGTCCATCTTCTTCTTCGCGAAGGCGGCGCCGGCGGCGGCCAGCAGGACGAACAGGATCTTCTTCATCGTGACTCCTCGGATCGCACCAGGGCGAGGCTGGTGGTGGGCCTAACAGGACTTGAACCTGTGACCTCTTCCTTATCAGGGAAGCGCTCTAACCGTCTGAGCTATAGGCCCGCAGTGCGGCGCGGCCACGTCAGCCGCCGGGCGAGACTACCCCACCGCGAGACGGCCGGACAAAACGATACTCAGGCGTCCTCGGCCAGGGTGAGCTCGACGCCGCCGAGCAGTGCCGCGGCCATGTTGTAGAGGAACGCACCGAGCGTGGCGACGGCGGTCAGCAGCACCACGTCGACCACGGCGATCAGCATCGTGAAGCCCATGACGCGCGAGGTCCCGACGTAGTCGGTGACGTCGAACGTGCCGGCCGCCTCGTCGCCGAGGATGTCCTGGGCGGTCGCGTTGATCGACTCCCACACCCCGGCCGCGCCGAGCACGCTCCACACGATGAAGACCGAGACCACGGTGACGATCCCGAACGCGACCGACAGCAGGAACGCCGTCTTCATGACCGACCACGGGTCGATCCGGGTGAGCCGCAGCCGGGCCCGGCGAGGGGCCTTCTTGCCGCGACCGGTGGCTCGCCGCTGAGCGTCGGGGGAGTCGGGCTGTGCGTTCGCACGGTGCTCGTCCGCGGCCTTCGTCAGCTTGGCCTGGATCCGCTCGGTCAGCGGAGGTCGGGTGGCGGTGTCGTCGTCGCGGACGGCGGTCCGCTCGACGCCTCGCTCCGTCATCAGTCCTCCTGGGGGGCCGGGTCGTCCGGCTCCTGGGACGCGCCGGACTCATCGATTGTTGCATCCGGAGCCACAACCGGCGATTCCCCAGCGGCCGGAGCGGTCGCCTCGGCGGCCACCTCGGCGCCGTTGCCGGCGGCGTCCTCACCCTCGTCCTCGACCACCGCGGCCTCGACGGAACGAGTGACCACGGCCACCGAGTCGGTGCCCTTGGGACTGACGAACTTCACGCCCTGGGTGGAGCGTCCCATCGGGCGGAAGTCGGCGTTGATGGGGCTGCGCACGACCTGGCCGCCCTGGGTGATCGACAGGATCTCGTCGCCGTCCTCGACGATGAAGGCCCCCACGAGGACGCCGCGCGCCTCGTTGGCGAGGGTCATCGCCTTGACGCCCTTCGTGCCGCGGTTGGTGAGCCGGTAGTCACTGATCCGGGTCCGCTTGGCGAACCCGCCGTCGGTCATCGCGAAGACGTACTGCACGTTCTCCTCGGAGTCCTCGGCCGCCGCCTGCGCCGCCCGGATCACCGACATCGACAGCACGTGGTCGCCGGCGACGGTGTTCATGCCGGTCACGCCGGACGTCGCGCGTCCCATCGGCCGCAGCTGGGTGTCGTCCGCGCGGAACCGCACGGCCTGGCCCTTGCGCGACACCAGCAGGATCTCGTCGTCCGGGTTGACCAGCTCGGCACCGATCAGCTCGTCGTCGTCCTCGCGGAAGTTGATCGCGATCACGCCGGCCTGGCGCGGGCTGTTGTAGTCGCCCAGCCGGGTCTTCTTGACCAGCCCGTTGCGGGTGGCGAGCACGAGGTACGGCGCCTGCTCGTAGTCGCGGATCGCCAGCACCTGCGCGATGTCCTCGTCGGGCTGGAACGACAGCAGCCCGGCGACGTGGCCGCCCTTCGCGTCACGCGACGCCTCGGGGAGGTTGTAGGCCTTCGTGCGGTAGACCCGCCCGGCGGTCGTGAAGAACAGCAGCCAGTGGTGGTTGGTGGTCGCGATGAAGTGCTCGACCACGTCGTCGCCACGCAGGGTCGCGCCCCGCACGCCCTTGCCGCCGCGCTTCTGGATCCGGTACTGGTGGCGCAGCGTGCGCTTGGCATAGCCGCCGCGGGTGATGGAGACGACGAGCTCCTCGTCGGGGATCAGGTCCTCCATCGACAGGTCGCCGTCGGCCGGGATGATCTGGGTACGGCGCTCGTTGCCGTACTTCGCGACGATCTCGGCCAGCTCGTCCTTGACGATCAGTCGCTGCCGGTCGGGGCTCGCGAGGATGTCCTGGTAGTCGGCGATCTCGCGCTCCAGCTCGGCGAGCCGGTCGATGATCTTCTGCCGCTCGAGAGCCGCGAGCCGGCGCAGCTGCATGTCGAGGATCGCCTGGGCCTGGAGGTCGTCGACCCCCAGCAGCTCGATCAGGCCGGCCTTCGCCTGCTCGACGTCGGGCGAACGCCGGATCAGGGCGATCACCTCGTCGAGGGCGTCGAGCGCCATGACCAGGCCGCGCCAGATGTGCGCGTCCTCCTCGGCCTTGCGCAGCCGGAAGCGGGTACGCCGCTGGATGACCTCGATCTGGTGGGTGACCCAGCTCGAGATGAACTGGTCGATCGTCAGCGTGCGCGGCACGCCGTCGACCAGGGCCAGCATGTTGGCGCTGAAGTTGGTCTGCAGCTCGGTGTGCTTGAGCAGGTTGTTGAGGACGACCCGGGCGACCGCGTCGCGCTTGAGCACGACGACCAGCCGCTGGCCGGTGCGACCCGACGAGTCGTCACGGACGTCGGAGATCCCCTGCACCTTGCCGGAGTCGGCGAGCTCGGCGATCTTCAGCGCGAGGTTGTCGGGGTTGACCATGTAGGGCAGCTCGGTGATCGAGAGGCAGGTGCGGCCCTTGGCGTCCTCGTCGATCTCGATGACCGCGCGCTGGGTGACCGAGCCGCGGCCGGTCCGGTAGGCCTGCTCGAGGCCCTCGCGTCCCACGATCAGTGCGCCGTTGGGGAAGTCGGGGCCCTGGATCCGCTCGATCAGCGCGTCCTGCAGCTCCTGCCGGCTCGCCTCGGGGTGCTCCAGCGCCCAGGTCGCACCCGCGGCGACCTCGCGCAGGTTGTGCGGCGGGATGCTGGTCGCCATGCCGACCGCGATCCCGGCCGAGCCGTTGACCAGCAGGTTGGGGTAGCGCGCCGGCAGCACCGTCGGCTCCTGCGAGCGGCCGTCGTAGTTGGGCTGGAAGTCGACGGTGTCTTCCTGGATGTCGCGCACCATCTCCAGCGCGAGCGGCGCCATCCGGCACTCGGTGTAGCGCATCGCGGCGGCCGCGTCGTTGCCCGGCGAGCCGAAGTTGCCCTGCCCGTGGATGAGCGGCGCGCGCATCACCCAGGGCTGCGCGAGGCGGACCAGGGTGTCGTAGATCGCGGAGTCGCCGTGCGGGTGGTACTGACCCATCACGTCACCGACGACGCGGCTGCACTTGGAGAAGCCGCGGTCGGGCCGGTAGCCCCCGTCGTACATGGCGTAGAGCACCCGGCGGTGCACCGGCTTGAGCCCGTCGCGCACGTCGGGCAGCGCCCGGCCCACGATGACGGCCATCGCGTAGTCGATGTAGGCGCGCTGCATCGACGTCTGGAGCTCGATCGGCTCGATCCGGCCGCCACCACCGCCGTTCCCGCCGTCGCCGCCGAGCAGGTTTCCGGTCTGTTCCGTCACGTCTCTTCGTCTCTCTGGTCGGTTCTACTCGAATCTAGGGAATCGTCTAGAGACCTAGATATCGAGGAATCGGACGTCCTTCGCGTTGCGCTGGATGAACGAACGCCGCTGCTCGACGTCCTCGCCCATCAGGATCGAGAAGATCTCGTCCGCCCGGGCCGCGTCGTCGAGGGTGACCTGCAGCATCAGCCGCTGCTCGGGGTTCATGGTGGTCTCCCACAGCTCCTCGGCGTTCATCTCGCCGAGGCCCTTGTAGCGCTGGACCGGGTTCTCCTTGGGCAGCTTCTTGCCCTGCTCGAGCCCGTCGCGGGTCATCGCCTCCCGCTCGGCGTCGCTGTAGACGAACTCGTGCTCGGCCGGCTTGTTCCAGCGGATCCGGTAGAGCGGCGGCTGCGCCATGTAGACGTAGCCGTGCTCGATCAGCGGCCGCATGAAGCGGAACAGCAGGGTCAGCAGCAGGGTGTTGATGTGGTGGCCGTCGACATCGGCGTCGGCCATCAGCACCACCTTGTGGTAGCGCAGCTTCTCGAGGCTGAACTCCTCGTGGATGCCGGTGCCGAGGGCGGAGATGATCGCCTGCACCTCGGTGTTGGCGAGCACCTTGTCGATCCGCGCCTTCTCGACGTTGAGGATCTTGCCGCGGATCGGGAGGATCGCCTGGATCCGCGGGTCGCGACCCTGGCGGGCCGAGCCCCCGGCGGAGTCGCCCTCGACGATGAAGACCTCGCACTCGGCTGGGTTGGTCGACTGGCAGTCCGACAGCTTGCCCGGGAGCCCCCCGCCGCCGAGCAGTCCCTTGCGCGAGCGGGCCAGGTCGCGCGCCTTGCGGGCCGCGATCCGAGCACTCGCCGCGGCCTGGGCCTTGCGGACGATGTCCTTGCCCTCGGCGGGGTTCTCCTCGAGCCACGCCCCGAGCTGGTCGTTGACGAGGCGCTGCACGAAGCCCTTGGCCTCGGTGTTGCCGAGCTTGGTCTTGGTCTGACCCTCGAACTGCGGCTCGGCGAGCTTGATCGAGATGATCGCGGTCAGGCCCTCGCGGATGTCGTCGCCGGAGACCCGGTCCTCCTGCTTCTTCATCAGGCCCCAGTCGAAGCCGGCGTTGTTGATCAGCGTGGTGAGCGCCGACCGGAAGCCCTCCTCGTGCGTGCCGCCCTCGTGGGTGTTGATGGTGTTGGCGAACGTGTGGACCGACTCGGTGAACGTCGTGTTCCACTGCATCGCGACCTCGAGGCTCATGTGGTTCTCGGCCGACTCGGGGGTCTCCGCCTCGAAGTTGATGACGGTCGGGTTGGCCTTGTCCTTGCGGCGGTTGAGGTGCTCGACGTAGTCGACGAGGCCTCGGTCGTAGCGGAAGACCTGCTCGATGCCGCCGCCCTCGCCGCGCTTGATCGCGTCGCGGCCGGACTGGTCGACGGAGTCGGCGACGGTGTCGTCCTCGACCGCCTCGGCGACCTGGTCGGCCGAGGGCCGTTCGTCGCGGACGACGATCTCGAGGCCCTTGTTGAGGAAGGCGTACTCGCGGATCCGGGTGGTGATCGTCTCGAGGTTGTACGTCGTGGTCTCGAAGATCTTGTCGCTGGCCCAGTAGGTGACGGTGGTGCCACTGCCCTCGCCGTCCTCGAGCGGGCGGACCTCCTCGAGGTCGGCGTCGGGGTCACCGAGCTGGAAGCTCTGACGCCACAGGTGCCCCCGGTTGCGCACCTCCACGACCAGCCGGCTCGAGAGCGCGTTGACGACCGAGACGCCGACGCCGTGCAGGCCACCGGACACCTTGTAGCCGCCGCCGCCGAACTTGCCGCCCGCGTGGAGCATCGTCAGCGCCATCGTCACCGCAGGCATGTCCTGGCCGGGTGCGGTGTCGGTCGGGATGCCGCGGCCGTTGTCCTCGACCCGTACGCCGCCGTCGGCGAGGAGGGTGAGGACGATCCGGTCGCAGTGCCCGGCCAGCGCCTCGTCGACCGCGTTGTCGACGATCTCCCAGATCAGGTGGTGGAGGCCGCGCTCGCCGGTCGACCCGATGTACATGCCGGGCCGCTTGCGGACCGCCTCGAGGCCCTCGAGGACCTGGATCGCCGACGCGTCGTACTCGCCACTGGGGATGGGCAACTGGTTGGACGGAACAGGCTGCTCGGCGGTCACACACACCTCTTCGACGACGGGCGGCCGGGCCGGTCGGCCGGGACGCTCTGGACATACGACGGGCCGCGCCTGGCGAGGTCGCGACCCGAACCCCATGATAGCCGTCTACGGGCGTGCATTCACGCGCGGCCTGCCACGGTGGGGGGATCTGTGGAGAAAATGCACCCCTCAGCGGCCCGGAACCGGCCTTCGGAGCGGCTCGCAGGGGGTCGGACAGGTCCCTGTACGGCGACGAGGCTGGTGAACGGCCTCCGAGAACCCTCTCGGGACGCCCGCCGGTTCGGCCGGTCAGCCGTAGGTGTCGCGCGGCCCGCGGCCGTCGCGCACCGAGCGCGGCCCCTTCTTCCAGGTCGGTCCCTGGGGGCCGCGGACGTCGATCACGGTGACCGTGCCGTGCCCCAGCTCCTCGTTGAGCCGGCGGACGACGGTCGGGGCGAGCAGCTTCAGCTGGGTGGCCCACGCGGTGGAGTCGGTGCGGACCACCAGCCTGCCGTCCACGAACGTCTCCGGGGTGCTGTGGGCGCCGACGTCGGTGCCGACCAGCTCGGCCCAGCGGCCGAAGACGGCGTGGACCTTGAGGTCGACCTCCCAGCCGTGGTCCTCGACGAGCCGGCCGACGGTCGTGTCGAGCAGCTGCGGGTCGCGCTCGTCGGGGAAGGAGCCGGACACCCGCGAGCGGGACGGCGGCTGGCTGCGGCCGCGCTTCTTCGCCCGGGCCGCCGGGCTCGACCGCGCCGAGGCCCTGGTGAGGGCGCGCGCCAGGTCGAGGCCGTCCGCGGCCGGATCGGGGCGGGGATCGCCGGTCGCCGGCTCGTCGGCGGACGGGTCGTCAGGCATCGCGCACCACCTCGCCCCCTCCGACGGAGAACCGGACGCCGGCCAGCGCCTCGGGGACGTCGGCCGCGACCGCCGCCGTGACCAGCACCTGCTCCGCGCCGGCCACGAGGTCGGCGAGCTGGTGGCGGCGGTCGGTGTCGAGCTCGGCGAAGACGTCGTCCAGGATCAGGATCGGGTCGTCGCCGTCGGCGCGCACCAGGTCGTAGGACGCCAGCCGCAGCGCCAGCGCGAACGACCACGACTCGCCGTGCGACGCGTACCCCTTGACCGGGAGCCGCGCGTCGGGCGAGCCGAGCGAGAGCTTGAGCTCGTCGCGGTGGGGCCCGACCAGCGAGATGCCGCGGTCGAGCTCGTCGGAGCGGCGACGCTCCAGCTCGGCGAGCAGCGCCTCGGCCAGGGCGGTCTGGTCGGCACCACCCGGGTCTCGAGACGGTTGCTGCGCAACCTCCTCGACCGACGGGACGGAGGAGGCGTACTCGAGCTCGGCGTCGTCACGGGTCGCACCCCGCGCCACGGTCTCGTAGGCCTTCCCGACGTAGGGGTGGAGCTGCTCGACCAGCGCCAGCCGGGCCGCCAGCAGCTCGGCACCCGTCGTGGCGAGGTGTGAGTCCCAGACCTCCAGCGTCGAGAGCGCGCCCTCGCGCGCGCTGCCACGCGCGAACCCGGCGGTCTTGAGCAGCGAGTTGCGCTGCCGCAGCACGCGGTCGTAGTCGGCGCGGACGCCGGCCAGCCGCGGCGTGCGGAGGACCAGCAGGTCGTCGAGGAACCGGCGCCGGTCGGAGGGGTCGCCCTTCACGAGCGTCAGGTCCTCCGGCGAGAACACCACGGTGCGGACCAGGCCGAGCAGGTCGCGGGCCTTGGGCAGGGGGGAGCGGTTGACGCGCGCCCGGTTCGAGCGACCCGGGTTGAGCTCGACCTCCAGCGTCGCGCTGCGACCGTCACGGACCACCGCGGCGCGGATGACGGCCTGCTCGGCGCCGGCCCGGACGAGGGGTTGGTCGGTCGCGACCCGGTGGGAGCCGAGCCGGGAGAGGTAGTCGATCGCCTCGACGAGGTTGGTCTTGCCCTGCCCGTTGCGGCCGATGAACGCGGTGGCGCCGGGGTCGAGGGCTACGTCGACGTCGGCGTAGGAACGGAAGTCGTGGAGGGACAGGTGGGCGACGTGCACCGAGGGCTAGCTCTCTCCGCCTTCGTGGCCCTCGGCGGCGCCCGCCTGCTGGGCAGCGGCGGACTGGTCGGGTGAGCCGCCGGAGGCGTCACCGCCCTGGGGTGCCGAGGTGTGCGTCGCGTGGCCACCGAACTGGTTGCGCATGGCCGCGACCGCCTTCATGGCGGGAGAGTCGTCCTGCCGGGAGACGAAGCGCGCGTAGAGCGCGGCGGTGATCGCCGGGGTCGCGACGGCGTTCTCGATGCCCGCCTCGACCGTCCACCGGCCCTCGCCGGAGTCCTCGGCGTAGCCGCGGATGCTTTCCAGCCCCGGGTCGTCGTCGAGCGCCGCCACCAGCAGGTCGAGCAGCCAAGACCGGATCACGGTGCCCTCGCGCCAGGACCGGAACACCTCGGTCACGTTGTCGGTCAGGTCGGCCTTCGCGAGCAGCTCCCAGCCCTCGGCGTACGCCTGCATGATGGCGTACTCGATGCCGTTGTGGACCATCTTGGAGAAGTGGCCGGCGCCCACGGAGCCGGCGTGCACGGACCCGAAGTCGCCCTCCGGCTTGAGCGCGTCGAAGGCAGGCTGCACCTTCGCGATGTCGTCGGCCTCGCCGCCGTACATCAGGGCGTAGCCGTTCTCCAGACCCCAGACCCCACCGGACACGCCGCAGTCGACGAACCCGATGCCGCGCTCGGCGAGGTCGGCGGCGTTGGCCTGGTCGTCGGTCCACCGCGAGTTGCCGCCGTCGACGACGACGTCGCCCTCGCCGAGCAGGGCGCCCAGGGCGCGCACCGTCTCGCGGGTCGGGTCGCCGGCCGGGACCATGACCCACACGACCTTCGGCGAGGGGAGGGCCTCGACCAGCTCCTCGAGACTGCCGACGTCGGACACGTCCGGGTTGCGGTCGTAGCCGACCACCGTGTGTCCCGCGTCGCGCAGGCGGGTCCGCATGTTCCCGCCCATCTTGCCGAGACCGACGAGTCCGATGTCCATGTCACGACACTAGCCGGGCACGACGCTGGAGTGCACGGCGTGTGGCGGGAGGGTTGTCAGGAGAGCAGGCGGCGCGGCATCAGCAGGTAGCGGAACGCCGGGTCGGTGCCCGTCTCGGCTGCCGACCCGCTCATCACGACCGGCTTGGACGCCTGCGTGAACGCGAGCTCGACGACGGCTTCGTCGATGGCGGTGAGGCCGTCGAGCAGGAACTGCGGGTTGAAGCCCGTGGTGAGCGCCTCGCCGTCGATCTCGGCGTGGATCGACTCCGAGGCCTGGGCCTCGTCGCCCGAGCCGGCGTCGAGGGTGAGCTGGCCGTCGCCGAAGGCCAGCTGCACGGCGGTGTTGCGCTCCGCGACCAGCGCCACCCGCTTCACCGCCTCGACCAGGTCGGCCTTGTCGATCTTCGCGGTCGTGAGGTGCTCGGCCGGGAAGAGGTTGCGGACCTTCGGGAACTCGCCGTCGAGCAGGCGGGTCGTCGTCCGGCGTACGCCGCCGGCGCCGACACCCTCGAACCCGATGATGCCCTCGCCCGAGCCGGACGCGGCCAGCGCGATCGTGACCTCGCCGCCGCCGGTGAGTGACTTGGCGGTGTCGCCGAGGACCTTGGCCGGCACCAGCGCGGCCTGCGACGCGTCAGGAGTGCGGGGGTTCCAGTCGAGCTCGACGTGGCTGAGCCGGAACCGGTCGGTGGCGAGCAGCGAGATGCCCGAGCCCTCGATCTCGATCCGGACGCCGGTGAGGACCGGGAGCATGTCGTCGCGGCCGGCGGCGGTGACCGCCTGGCTGACGGCGTGCGCGAAGTGGTCGCTGGCCACCGTGCCGCTCGGGGCCGGCATGTCCGGCAGGGTGGGGTAGTCCTCGACGGGCATGGTCTGCAGGCTGAACCGTGCGGAACCGCAGGTCAGCGAGACGCGCGGACCTTCCAGCACCATGTCGACCGGCTTGGCCGGCAGGCTGCGGCAGATGTCGGCGAGCAGCCGGCCGCTGACCAGCGCGTGCCCCTCGTCGGACACCTGGGCCTCGGTGAGCGTGGCTCGCGCCGACGTCTCGTAGTCGAAGCTGGAGAGCACCAGGCCTTCGTCGCTGGCCTCGATCAGGAGCCCGGCGAGCACCGGGACGCTCGGACGGACCGGGAGGCTGCGGGCAGCCCAGGCGACGGCATCGGCGAGCACGTCGCGTTCGACACGGAACTTCACGGTTCGACGTCTTTCGGTTCGGGTGAGTCAGACAAGTGGTCACGCCGGTGGGTGGCGCGGGGTCTGCATCCTGCCATGAGGCGCCCAGGTCCGGGAGTTGTCCCCAGGTGGGGCGACGCGTGGAATTCGACCGAGGGTGGTGATGGAGAGGTTCTCGTGGGAGTAGGAGCAGCGGTGGAAACTGTGGACAACCCGGGTTCGCGCAGGTCAGGGGCCTGATTCGACGCGCACAGGGGGTGTGGACGAACGGAGGACCGACGGCTGTCGCATGTGAACGGCAGGTGTCCGGCGGCGCAACACTCACCGGTTGTGCACACGCTGTGCAGAACGTGGGCGGGTCGGCGCACAGGTTCTCCACAGCCGAGCACGGCGACGGACGGGCCGCGGTGGCTCACCCCTGGCGCGCCTGGAGCTTGATCCGGTTGGTCAGCTCGCTCACCTGGTTGAACACCGCGCGGCGCTCGGCGAGCAGCGTGTTGATCTTGCGGTCGGCGTACATGACCGTGGTGTGGTCGCGGTTGCCGAACTCCGCGCCGATCTTGGGCAGCGACAGCGGCGTCAGCTCCCGGCACAGGTACATCGCGATCTGCCGCGCCATCACCAGGTGCCGGCCGCGGCTGGGGCCGGTGAGCTCCTCGATGGTCAGCCCGAAGTACGCCGCGGTCTGGGCGATGATCAGCCCGGCGGTGATCTCCGGCTCCCCGCCCTCGGGGATCAGGTCCTTGAGCACGATCTCGGCCAGGGTCATGTCGACCTCCTGGCGGTTCAGGTTGGCGAACGCCGTGACCCGGATCAGCGCACCCTCGAGCTCGCGGATGTTCGTCTGGATCTTGCTCGCGATGAACTCCAGGACGTCGGGCGGCGCGGTCAACCGGTCCATCGCGGCCTTCTTGCGCAAGATCGCGATCCGGGTCTCGAGGTCGGGTGGCTGGACGTCGGTGATCAGGCCCCACTCGAACCGGTTGCGGAGCCGGTCCTCGAGCGCCTCGAGCCGCTTGGGCGGTCGGTCGGAGGTCAGCACGATCTGCTTGTTGGCGTTGTGGAGCGTGTTGAACGTGTGGAAGAACTCCTCCTGGGTCTGGGTCTTGCCCTCCAGGAACTGGATGTCGTCGATCAGCAGCACGTCGACGTCGCGGTAGCGCCGCTTGAACCGGTCCTGCCGGTCGTCGCGGATCGCGTTGATGAACTCGTTCGTGAACTCCTCGCTCGACACGTACCGCACCTTGGCCCCGGTGTAGAGGCTGCGGACGTAGTGGCCGATCGCGTGGAGCAGGTGGGTCTTGCCGAGGCCCGACTCGCCGTAGACCAGCAGCGGGTTGTAGGCCTTGCCCGGTGCCTCGGCCACCGCCACCGCGGCCGCGTGGGGGAAGCGGTTGGAGGATCCGATGACGAACGTCTCGAAGGTGTACTTCGGGTTCAGGCGGGTCTCGAGCTGCGGGGTGACGGCCGGTGCCGACGGCAGTGGGGGCTCGGCGCCCAGCCGAGGCGGCTCGTAGCCAAGTGTCGACATGTCGTCAAGTCGACGAGTCGGTTCGTCGATGGCCGGCGGCTCCGGCTCCACGGCGGCGGCCGGCTCGAGCGCCGGGTCCACGGTCACGGCGATCCGGATCGCACGCCCGTAGGCGATCCCGAGCGCCTCCTCGATCTGGCCCCGCAACCGACCCTCGAGCTGACCGCGGGTGAACTCGTTGGGGACCGAGATGATCGCGGTGTTCTCGTGAACGGTCACCGGCTGGCTGGTGCGCAACCAGGCGCGCTGGAACGCCTGGAGGTCCTCGAGCACGCTGCGCCACGCGGCGTGGAGGTCGGCCGGCGGGGTCGGGGACTGGTCCGCCGACCCGTCCGGGTCGGTGTCTGACGGGTCGAGCTGGGGGTGGTCCACGAGGCACGCCTTCTGAAGGTCACGGTCGGTCACGGGTGGTCGGTCCACAGTTTTGTCCACAGTCTGTGCACCGGGTCCTCTCCGGGCGGAGAGATGCCTTCCGAGACCCGGCGCAGGGACGCCCCTCGGCGTGTTTCCGCAGGTCAGAAGCCACGAACGGGGAAGAGTGACCTGACTCACACCGGAATCTCGAGTGGGGCGTCCGGGGGCCGGCGGGGAACCTCGGACGGGCCGAACGTAACAAGCAGTGGGGCGCCCCGGCAAGGGTTTCTCCACAGGCTGTCGGGATTGTCCACATGGGCCCGGTGACCGCCGGTTTGACCCCCTCGGACGTCCGCGCGTACCGTTGGCCGGTCACCAGGTGATCGACCGGTGCCGCATGTCCATGGACGTAGTCGCCATGGCCGGGCGGTGCCAGCCGAACGGCAGGCCTCCCGGCGCTCGGTGGCGCGTCCTCAGTCCACACGAAAGAGATCCTCGTGAGCAAGCGTACGTACCAGCCGAACAACCGTCGACGTCACAAGACGCACGGCTTCCGTCTGCGCATGCGCACCCGCGCCGGACGCTCGATCATGTCGTCGCGTCGCCGCAAGGGCCGCAAGAGCCTGGCCGTCTGAGCGCGGTTCCACCGCCGCTCACCGCCGTGCTGCCCGCGGCGCACCGCCTCACCGACCAGACGAGCTTCCGCGCCGTCGTCAGGTCCGGGCGCCGGGCCGCGTCCCGCACGCTGGTGGTGCACGCCGGCGAGCTCGGGCCCGGACCGCGGGTCGGTCTCGTGGTGAGCAAGGCGGTGGGCAACGCCGTCACCCGCAACCGTGTGCAACGCCGACTCCGACACCTCGTCCGGGAGCAGCTCGACTCGCTCCCGGCCTCGACCGCGCTCGTGATCAGGGCCCTGCCGCCGGCCGCGACCGCGGACTCCACGGAACTCCGCGACGACCTGGTCCGTTGCCTCAGGCGGGCGACCAGGGAGGTGCCGGCCTCGTGAAGTACCTGCTGATCGGGTTCCTCAGGGCCTACCGCGCCGTGATCAGCCCGCTCTACGGCCAGGTCTGCCGCTACCACCCGTCCTGCTCGGCGTACGCGCTCGAGGCGGTGACCACCCACGGCAGCGTGCGTGGCTCCTGGCTCGCGGTGCGCCGGCTGGCCCGATGCCATCCGTGGGCGGCCGGCGGCTACGACCCCGTCCCGTCATCCGGATCCACGCGCCGCCCTGCGGTGTCCGCGCCCACCGAAGGAGCCTGAGTGTTCGACTTCATCATGAACCCCCTCTACTACGCGATCTCGTTCGTGTTGATGGGGTGGCACAGCGTGTGGAGCGCCGTCGGTCTCGACCCGGCCGGTGGTGCGGCCTGGGCGCTGTCGATCATCGGGCTGACGCTGATCATCCGGGCGGCGCTGATCCCGCTGTTCGTGAAGCAGATCAAGGCCAGCCGGAACATGCAGCTGATCCAGCCGAAGGTGAAGGAGCTGCAGAAGAAGTACGGGCACGACCGCGAGAAGCTCGCCGCGGAGACGATGTCCCTCTACAAGGAGTCCGGGACCAACCCGTTCGCGTCCTGCCTGCCGATCCTGCTGCAGATGCCGATCTTCTTCGCGCTGTTCGGCGTGCTCAACAACGCCTCGGACGGCAAGGCCAAGGGCGTGCTGACCCAGGAAGAGGCGCAACAGTTCGGTGACGCCGAGCTGTTCGGCGTCCCGCTGTCGGGCACCTTGTTCAGGGCGGACGGTGACGTCGGCGTGATCGTGCTGGCCACCCTCCTGGTGGTGGCGATGACCGCCACCACGTTCCTCACGCAGCGGCAGCTGATGAGCAAGAACATGCCCCCCGACGCGTTGACCGGACCGTACGCCCAGCAGCAGAAGTTCCTCCTCTACATATTGCCCGTCGTCTTCGCGGTGGGCGGCATCGCCTTCCCGATCGGCGTCCTCCTCTACTGGACCACCTCCAACCTGTGGACGATGGGCCAGCAGTTCTACGTGATTCGCCGCAACCCCGCGCCGGGGACGCCGGCCTTCACGGCCAAGCAGGAGCGCGACGCCGCCAAGGCGGCTCGGCACGGGGTGGTCATCGACCCCGCGACGGAGGCCGGGACCACGAGCACGGCCACCGAGCCGGAGACCGACCGCCGGCCGCCGCGGCGACAGCAGCCCAAGCGGCAGTCGCGCGAGCAGCGAAAGAAGTCCGGCGGCGGCGCTGCCGGCGACCCGCCGCCGGAGCCCACCGGGTCCTCCTGACCCGACGCGCCCGCCCTTCAGACCCAGCACGTCACCCGCAACCAGTACCGAGGACGACATGAGTGAGCAGACCGACGAGATCGAGACCGAGACCACCGAGGCGCCCGAGGCAGCCACCGACGAGGTGACCGCGACGGAACCGGAGACCGACGACACCCACGGCGCCAGCGACGAGTCCGGTGAGCCCGACGAGCCCGCCGATGACGCCGACGACTCCGAGGAGGGCCGCTCAGGCCGGCAGGAGCGTCTGGAGAACGAGGGCGACATCGCGGCCGACTATCTCGAGGAGCTGCTCGACATCGCCGACCTCGACGGTGACCTGGACATGGACGTGGAGGGTGATCGTGCCTCGGTATCGATCGTCGGTGCCGACCTCCAGCAGCTGGTCGGTCGCGACGGGGAGGTGCTCGACGCGCTGCAGGAGCTCACCCGGCTGGCGGTCTACCGCGAGACCGGGGAGCGGTCCCGGCTGATGCTCGACGTCTCCGGCTTCCGGGCCGAGAAGCGCGAGCAGCTGGTGGCGCTCGCCGAGAAGCTGGTGGCCCAGGTGAAGGACTCGGGCGAGCCGGCCTCCCTGGACCCGATGTCGCCGTTCGAGCGGAAGGTCGTCCACGACGCCGTGGCGGCGGCCGGCCTGAGCTCGGAGTCCGAGGGTGTGGAGCCGCGACGGTTCGTGGTGATCCTGCCCGGATGACCGACGACGTTTCACGTGAAACATCGACCGCACCCCCTGCGCCCGAGTCGGCGCGGGGGGTGTTCGGTTCCGAGCGCCTGCCGCTGGCGCAACGGTTCGCCGACCTGCTGGCCTCCGACGGGGATCCGCCGCGGCCTGATCGGGCCGCGGGAGGTGCCTCGGCTCTGGGAGCGGCACCTGATCGGCTGCGCGGTGGTCGGCGAGCTCGTGCCGCGGCAGGCCACGGTCTGCGACGTCGGCAGCGGAGCCGGGCTGCCCGGTGTCGTGCTGGCGATCGCCCGCCCGGACCTGCGGGTGACCCTGGTCGAGCCGCTGCTGCGGCGGACGACGTTCCTCGAGGAGGTCGTGCTCGAGCTCGGGCTCGGCTCGTGCGAGGTGCGCCGCGACCGGGCCGAGCGACTCCACGGGGAGCTCAGCTTCGACGTGGTGACGTCCCGGGCCGTCGCGCCGCTGTCCCGGCTGCTCGCGTGGTCGATGCCCCTGGTGGCGCCGGGCGGTGCCGTGATCGCGATGAAGGGCTCGCGCGCGCCGGCCGAGATCGCGGAGGCCGGCGACACGTTGCGGCGACTGCGGTGTGCCGCGCCCGAGGTGCTCGAGCTCGGGGTGGGCGCGCCGGCGCGGCTGGATCCCCCGACGACCGTGGTCCGGGTGGTCAGGGCCGGAACGGATGTGAGAGGTTGAGCCCCGTGTCTGCTAGCCCGTCACCCATGGCGCCGGGTCGCCTCGGCTGGCCCGCCACCGACACCCGGCCGGAGTTTTCCACCGGCCTGGGGTGGCCCTCTGAGCGCAATGCTCCACAGGAGGACCCGAGTTATCCACAGGGTGAGGGGGAGAGCGAGATGTCAGACCCGGAGTCCCCCGACGGTCCGGAGCCGACGGTTTCACGTGAAACATCCGGCGTGTTCGGAGTACGGACGGCAGGAGACGTGCTCGCAGCCGGTCCGCAGCTCGGCGACGACACGACTCCGCTCGCGCGGGAGGCCGAGCACACGGTCCGGGCCCGGTTCGACGCCCGGAGCCGACCCGCGTTGCCGCGGCCGGACCGTACCCGGGTGATGGTGGTGGCCAACCAGAAGGGCGGGGTCGGCAAGACCACGTCCACCGTGAACATCGCGGCCGCGCTCGCCCAGCTCGGTCAGCGGGTGCTGGTCGTGGACCTCGACCCGCAGGGGAACGCCTCCACGGCGCTCGGGGTCGAGCACCGACGCGGTGTCCCCTCGACGTACGACGCCGTGGTCGACGGCACGCCCCTGGTCGAGGTCACCAGCCGGTGCCCCGAGGTCGAGAACCTGTGGGTGGTGCCGGCGACGATCGACCTGGCGGGGGCCGAGATCGAGCTGGTGAGCGTGGTGGCCCGCGAGAGCCGCCTCCAGAAGGCGATCGCCGCGCATCCGGGGGTGGGCAGCGCCGAGGAGGCGGGGGAGGAGCGCTACGACTTCGTGCTGGTCGACTGCCCGCCCTCGCTCGGACTGCTGACGCTCAACGCGCTGGTGGCGGGGGCGGAGATGCTGATCCCGATCCAGGCGGAGTACTACGCGCTGGAAGGACTCGGGATGCTGCTCGAGACGGTGGACATGGTCAAGGCGCACCTGAACCCGCAGCTGGTGGTCTCCACGATCCTGGTCACCATGTACGACGCCCGGACCCGCCTTGCCTCCGGCGTGGCCGACGAGGTGCGCCAGCACTTCGGGGACCAGGTCCTCAAGACCACGATCCCCCGGTCGGTCCGGGTCTCGGAGGCGCCGTCGTACGGGCAGACGGTGATGAGCTACGACCCGGGCTCGCCCGGTGCCCTGTGCTACCTCGAAGCGGCCCGCGAGATCGCCAGCAAGGGAGCCCCGGGATGACCTCGTCCCAGCCCCGGCGTGGCCTCGGCCGCGGCCTCGGCTCACTGATCCCCACCGGCCCCCGGACCGACGCGGAGGGCGCGCCCCCGGACGTCGGCGAGAAGACCGGGCAGGCCACGCCGCCGACCGCCACGCCCGAGCTCGTGGGGGGCTCGTACTTCGCCGAGCTGCCGCTTGCCTCGATCACGCCGAACCCGGTCCAGCCGCGCCAGGTCTTCGACGAGGACGCGATGTCGGAGCTGGTCACCTCGATCGGCGAGGTCGGCCTGTTGCAGCCCGTGGTGGTCCGCCCGCTGGGTGACGACCGGTTCGAGCTGGTCATGGGGGAGCGGCGCTGGCGCGCGTCCCAGAAGGCAGGGCTGGAGCGGATCCCCGCCATCGTCCGTCAGACCGGCGACGACGCCATGCTGCGCGACGCGCTTCTGGAGAACCTCCACCGCTCGCAGCTCAATCCGCTGGAGGAAGCGGCCGCCTACCAGCAGCTGCTGGAGGACTTCGGTTGCACCCACGACGAGCTGGCCGGCCGGATCGGCCGGTCGCGGCCGCAGATCAGCAACACCCTGCGGCTGCTCAAGCTGTCGCCGGCCGTGCAGCGACGGGTCGCCGCCGGCGTCCTGTCCGCGGGGCACGCACGCTCCCTGCTCGCCATCGAGGACCCCGAGGCCCAGGACCGGCTCGCGGCCCGGGTCGTCGGTGAGGGCATCAGCGTCCGCGGGCTCGAGGAGATCGTGGCGGTCGGGGACGTCGGTACGCCGCCCGCCCGGCAGCGCCGCAACAAGCCGGTCGCTCCGGGTCTGGCCGAGATCGCCGAGCGGCTGTCGGACCGCCTGGAGACGCGCGTGAAGGTCGACCTCGGGAAGGCCAAGGGCAAGATCACGGTGGAGTTCGCGTCCCTCTCCGACCTCCAGCGGATCGTGGACGTGATGGATCCCCGCAACCGCGACGACCGACCGATCTAGCCATTCATCGATCTGTCGATATGTCGACAAAGTGACAAGTCGTCACGAACGTCGGGCTGCCCGTCGGGCGGCCCGCTCCCGCTTCTCCGCCACGTCGAGCGCAGCCGCTTCCTCGAGCGTCGGCGCGCTGCCGCCGTGGCGCCGCGGCAGCCACCACGAGCCGGGTGGCTGCTCGTCGGCGGGATAGTCGGCGATCGCCTGGTCCAGCATCGACGCCATCACGGCGTGCAGCTCGGCGGTCTCGGCGACCGGGTCCGTCCCGGCGGGGTGGAGCGGGGCGCCGACCGAGATCGAGATCGTCTTGCCCCGGGAGAAGTCCTTGGGGTGGTCCTTGGTCATCAGTCGCTGGGTGCCCCACAGGATGACGGGGATCAGCGGGACCCCGGCCGCGGCCGCGATCCGGACGGCGCCGGTCTTGAGCTCCTTGACCTCCATCGCCCGGGAGATCGTGGCCTCCGGGAAGATGCCGACCGCCTCGCCCGCCTCCAGGAACTCCTGGGCCACCTCGAGCGAGCGGATGCCGGCGCCCCGGTCGACCTCGATGTGGTGGCAGCCCCGCATGATCGGCCCCGTGAAACGGTGGTCGAAGAGCTCCTTCTTGCCCATGAAGCGCACCAGCCGCTTGGAGGGCTGGGCGGCCAGGCCGCCGTACACGAAGTCGACGTAGCCGATGTGGTTGTAGGCGAGCAGCACGCCGCCGCTGGTCGGGATGTGCTCGGTGCCGGTCATCCGGAACCGGTTGCCGAGCACCCGGAACCCGGTCTTGGCAGCGATCACGATCGGCGGGTAGATGACGTCTCTCACTCGCCCAGCGTAGGGGGCGCCGTTCAGCGGTACGTCGCGAGGAAGTCGGCGATCCGGCCGATCGCCTCCTCCAGGACCGCGACGTCGGGCAGCGTCACCATCCGGAAGTGGTCGGGCATGGGCCAGTTGAAGCCGGTGCCGTGGGTGACGAGGATCTTCTTGGCACGCAGCAGGTCGATCACCAGCTGCTGGTCGTCCTCGACCTGGTAGACGTCCGGGTCGAGGCGGGGGAAGCAGTAGAGGGCACCGCGCGGTCGGACCGAGGAGACGCCGGGGATCTCGTTGAGCAGCCGGTCGGCGAGCATGCTCTGCTCGTAGAAGCGGCCGCCCGGCACGATCAGCTCCTCGATGGACTGGTAGCCGCCCAGCGCTGTCTGGATCGCGTGCTGGGCCGGCACGTTCGCGCACATCCGCATGTTGGCGACCAGCGTCAGGCCCTCGAGGAAGTCGGTCGCGAGCTCCTTGGGGCCCGAGACCATCACCCAGCCGGCCCGGTAGCCGCAGACCCGGTAGGCCTTCGAGAGCCCGCTGAACGTGAGGCACAGGACGTCGTCGCCGGCGGCGGTGGCCGCGTGGTGGTGGACGGCGTCGTCGAAGAGGATCTTCTCGTAGATCTCGTCGGCCATCACGACCAGCTGGTGACGGCGCGCGATGTCGACCAGGCCGGCCACGACCTCGCGGCGGTAGACGGCACCCGTGGGGTTGTTGGGGTTGATGATGACGATGGCGTGCGTGTTCTCGGTGATCTTCGACTCGATGTCGGCCAGGTCGGGCTCCCAGCCGCTGGCCTCGTCGCACAGGTAGTGCACCGGCGTGCCCCCGGACAGGGTCACCGCCCCCGTCCACAGCGGATAGTCGGGCGCCGGGACCAGGATCTCGTTGCCGTCGTCGACGAACGCCTGGAGCACCATCGAGATCAGCTCGGAGACGCCGTTGCCGATGTAGACGTCGTCGACGTTGACGTCGCGCAGGCCGCGTTGCTGGTAGTACTGCGCGACCGCGGTCCGGGCGGGGTAGATGCCCTGGGAGTCGCTGTAGCCCTGGGCGTCGGGCAGGTGGTGCACCATGTCGGCCACGATCGCCTCGGGCGCCTCGAAGCCGAACGGCGCCGGGTTGCCGATGTTGAGCTTGAGGATCCGGTGACCCTCGGCCTCCAGCCGCTGCGCCTCGACGAGGATCGGGCCGCGCACGTCGTACCGGACGTGGTGGAGCTTGCGGCTCTGCCGGATCTGGCGCATCGGTCCATTCTCGCAGCCCAGCGAGGCGCTCCGGGCTCCCGTCCGCCGTACCATCGAGGGGTGACCCGGACGGCAGTGCGGCTGACGCTCGACAACCTCGACGCGATCCCGGCGCCGTGCCGCTCGTGCCTGTTCTGGGAGTGCGACCCGGTCCACCGCGAGCGGGTCGAGGAGCCCACGAGCGAGAAGGAGGCGTGGGTCTCCGAGGTGCTGCGGGAGTGGGGCTCCTGCGGCCGGGTCGCGATCGTCGACGACCGGCTCGTCGGCTACGTGCTGTACGCCCCGGCCGGGTTCGTCCCCGGTGCGGCCGGCTTCGCGACCGCCCCGGTCTCGCCCGACGCCGTGCTCATGACGACGGCGTACGTCGAGCCCGCCGCTCGCGGCGGTGGGGTCGGCCGGATGCTGGTGCGCGCGATGGCGCGCGACCTCGTGGAGCGCGACCTGCGGGCCGTGGAGGCCTTCGGCGACCGGCGGCGGCGACCGCACTCGTGCAGCGTGCCGGCCGACTTCTTGAGCCGGGTGGGCTTCCGCACCCAGCGCGACCATGCGGTCACGCCGCGGATGCGGATGGACCTGCGGGCCGCCGTCAGCTGGAAGAGCGAGGTGGAGGCGGCGCTGGAGCGGTTGGTCGGCGCGGTGCGTCCGGCGCCGAAACCGCGACGCGCCCCGGAGGCCGCGCCGCGGTCAGGCCCTGCGTCTGGTGTCCCCGACCGCCTCAGGCGAGGTAGTCGGCCAGCTCGTTGAGCAGCGCGGCCTTCGGCCGGGCGCCCACGATGCTCTTCACGACCTCGCCGCCCTGGTAGAGGTTCAGGGTCGGGATGCCGGTCACCCGGTAGGAGGACGGGGTGACGGGGTTCTCGTCGACGTTCATCTTGAGGATGGTGACCTGCTCGCCGTGCTCGGCGGCGATCTCCTCGAGGATCGGCTGCACCTGACGGCAGGGTCCGCACCACTCGGCCCAGAAGTCGACAAGCACGGGCTTGTCGGCCTTGAGGACCTCGGTCTCGAAGTCGGCGTCGGTCACGGCTGCGATGTTGCCCATCGGCGAGCACCTCTCTGGTTCGGGTCTGGTCGGTCCTGCGTCGGTGTGGCTCTCGTGCCTGTAGGTCCCACGCATCGCCTAGTGAACACCAGACCACCCACGGATGTTCCGCACGCGCTCATGGTGACCAGGGACCGGTGGGGCGGGCGCTGCCCAGCTCAACCTGCGAGGGCTGGTCCGGTCGTGGCGCGGAGCACCAGCTCGGTGGGAAGGGTCACGCGGGACGGGTCGGTGGTGGGGCGGGTGGGGTCGACCGCGTCCAGCAGGATCTCCACCGCGGCCCGGCCGACGTCGGCGTGCACACCACCGAGCGTGGTGAGACCCGGCGTGCACAGCCCGGCCGCGAAGATGTTGTCGAAGCCGACCACGCTCACCTCGCGAGGGACCTCGACCCCACGTTGCGCCAGCCGCTGCACCACCCCGATCGCGAGCAGGTCGTTGTGGGCGATCACGGCGCTGGCGTCGGCGTTGAGGGCGCCATCGGCGGCCGCGCCGCCCTGCGACACCTTCGGCACGAACGGACCCACGCGCAGCGCCTCCACGCCCAGGTCGGCGGCCGCCCGCTGGATCGCGGCCCAGCGGGTGGCCGCCATCCAGGAGTTGCGTGGACCGGCGAGGTAGACGAGGCGCCGATGGCCGAGTGAGACGAGGTGCTCGACGATGTGCCGGCACCCCTGCTCGTGGTCGAGGACGACGCTGGCCAGCCCCGTCAGCTGACGGTTCATCAGCACGACCGGGCGCTGACCGGCCACCTGTCGGAGCTTCTCGTCGGGGAGCCGGCTGGCCGCGAGCACGAAGCCGTCGACTGCCGGCACGAGCCGTTGGATCTGCTCGAACTCGATCCGGGGCGACTCCTCGGCATTGACGAGCACCAGCGTGAAGTCCGAGGCCTTCGCCCGCAGCTCTGCGCCGCGGATCAGCTCGAAGTAGTGAGGGTTCGTGATGTCGGAGACCACCATCGCCACCGTGCGGTGGCGGCCGGAGAACAGCGCCCGGGCGTGCGGGTTGGGCCGGTAGCCCAGCCTGGCGGCGACGGCGAGCACATGGTCGCGGGTCGACGCGCGCACCCGGCCGGGGTTGCTGAACGCGCGCGACACCGTGGACGTCGCGACCCCGGCCTCCCGGGCGACGTCGTAGATGGTGGGCTGGTCCACGAGGCCATCTCACCCGAAACGGCAACCGTTGGCAACCGCTTGCCATCTCGGAGGGTCGCTCCGTACGTTCGGCGACTGTGACGACCACCACGTCCGGTCCCGACCCGGACCGCCGACGCCGTTCGAGCGGTTCGCCGGTGGACCAGCCGGCCCACGGCCTGGGCGGCTTCCTGGCGCAGCCGCCGCGCTGGGTGGCGATCCCCGTTCGGGTGGTCACCGCCGCCGAACTGGCCCTCGGGGTCGTCGCCGTCCTCGTGATCTTCGGGCTGGTGCTGCTGCAGGCCGTCCAGCGCTACCTGCCCATCGACGGCTGGTCCTGGACGGGGGAGCTCGCGCAGTTCTCCCTGGTGTGGCTCACCTTCATCGTGGCCGGGGTGCTCGTCACCCGGGATCAGCACATCGCGATCGAGCTGATCGACGCCGCGCCGCCACCGGTGCCCCGGGTGGCCCGCGTTGTCTCGTGCCTGGCCGTGGCCGCGATCGGGATCGGGCTGACGCTCGAGGCCTGGGAGCTGATCTCCACCCAGGGGATCCTGAAGTCGCCGGCGATGGGCATGCCGATGTCGTGGCTCTACGGCATCTCGATGATCGGGTTCGTCAGCGTCGTCATCCGCGCGCTCGTCGCAGCCTTGAGGTACGCCGTGCTCGGGCTCCCCGAGCCCGACCGAGACCAGCTCCCGGCGGTGACCGAGTGAGCCTGCTGGTGCTGTCTCTGCTGATTCTCGGCCTCATGGTCCTGCGGGTGCCGATCGCCTTCGCCTTCATCGGTCCGTCGCTGGCGTACCTGTTGACCAACGACCTGTCCCTCGGCCTCGGGCTGCGAATGGTCGCGCAGTCGACCGCCAGCTTCCCGCTGCTCGCCGTGCCGCTGTTCATCCTGCTCGGTTCGCTCGCCAACCACGCGGGCATCGCTGACCGAATCTTCGACTTCGCGTTGGCGCTGCTGGCCAGGGTCCGCGGCAGCCTGGGCTACGTCAGCGTCGGTTGCAGCCTCGGCTTCTCCTGGATGAGCGGATCGGCGGTCGCGGACGCGGCGGCTCTCGGCAAGCTGCAGATCCCGGCCATGCTCCGCGACGGCTATTCCCGTGGGTTCGCGCTCGGAGTGACCGGCTCTGCGGCCCTGATCGCGCCGGTCATGCCCCCCAGCATCCCGGCGGTCGTCTATGCCGGCCTCGCGGCCGTCTCTACCGGTGCCCTGTTCGCGGCGTCGGTGGTCCCCGCGCTGCTGATGGCGGCCGGCCTGTGCGTCGTCGTCTTCCTCTGGGTGCGCAGGGACGAGAACATCCGCCGCACCGAGTTCAGCGCTCCCCGGGTCTGGCAGACCGGCAAGCGGGTGATCGCGCCGATGGGAGCGCCGGTGATCATCCTCGGCGGCATCCTCAGCGGCTGGTTCACCCCGACCGAGGCGGCGGCGGTCGGGGCGGCGTACATGGCGCTGCTGGGATTCGCCTACCGGACCCTGCGCCTGCGCGACCTGCCGAAGGTCCTGGTTGAGACGGCCGTGACCACCGGCGCGATCATGCTGATCGTCGCCTCGGCCAACATGCTCGGCTACATCTTCGCTCGCGAGCGGGTGCCGCAGGAGATCGCCGAGCTGATGCTCGGCCTCAGCTCCGACCCCACCGTCTTCCTCCTGCTGGTCTTCGCCATGTCGCTGGTCCTGGGCACGGCGCTCGACGCCATCGCGGTGCTGACGCTGACGGTGCCGATCCTGCTGCCGATCAGCGCGGCGTACGACGTCGATCCGATCGCCCTCGGCGTCTTGATGATCGTCTCCCAGATGATTGGACTACTGACCCCGCCCGTGGGCACGGTCATCTTCGTGCTGCAGGCGATTGCGCGCACCACGATGTCCGAGGTCTTCTGGGGCTCGCTGCCGTTCATGGTGCCGCTCCTCCTGCTCTGCCTGGCGATCATCTTCTGGCCCGACGCGATCCTCTACTTGCCTCAGGAGCTCGGGCTGTGAGGCGCCGCTCTACGCTCACCGGACTGCTCGGCCAGGGCGTCGGGCCCTCGCTGACGCCCGAGCTGCACGAGCGAGAGGCCCAGCGGCACGGGGTGCGCAGCGTCTACAAGGTGCTCGACCTCACCGCGGACGAGACCGACCCGGCGCAGCTGCGCGACCTGCTCGCGGCTGCGGTCCGGCTGGGGTACGACGGGCTGAACGTCACGCACCCGATCAAGCAGGCCATGGTCCCGCTCGTGGACCGCTTGGCCCCCGAGGTGGCACAGATCGGAGCACTCAACACGGTCGTGGTGACCGAGTCGGGCACGATCGGCCACAACACCGACGTGTCAGGGTTCGCCCGGGCCTTCCGCGAGGAGCTCGACGACGCCGACCTGGCCGACGTGGTGCTGCTCGGCGCGGGTGGGGCCGGTACCGCGGTCGCCCACGCGCTCGCCGGCCTAGGCGCCCACCGACTCAGGGTGGTCGACCCGGACCATGGTCGCGCCGCCCGGTTGCGTGAGTCCGTCGAGGAGCTCGGACACGAGCTCGGGATCGAGACGGTCGGCCCGGATGCCGCGCCTGCCCTGCTGGCGCGGGCCACCGGCCTCGTGAACGCGACACCGATCGGCATGGCCGATCATCCCGGCACGCCGCTCGACGTCGCCTCGCTGGGACCCGGCCTGTGGGTCGCCGACATCGTCTACCGACCTCTGGACACGGCGCTCCTGCTCGCCGCCGCCGAGCGCGGCTGCCGGGTGCTCAGCGGTGCCGGGATGGCGGTACACCAGGCGGCCGACGCGTTCGAGCTCTTCACCGGCCTCGCCGCCGACCGCGGCGCGATGCGCCGCGACTTCGACGAGCTGGTCGCCGCCGAACGGCGCGACGGGCTCTCACCCACCCACGGAACCACCGGAGAAAGGAACCAGTGATGGCAACGACGACGAAGGGGAACACGGCGCTGATCGGGTGCGCGATCGCACCGCTCCTGGTGCTCACCGCCTGCGGTGGGGACGAGGCGGAGCCCCAAGAGGGCGGCGGCGACATCGAGATCACGCTCGCCCACAGCTACACCGAGCAGCAGCCCCAGCATCGCTGCGGCGCGCAGGTGATCGCCGACGAGGTCGCATCGGCCGACGTCGGGATCACGGTGGAGGTGTTCCCCACGAGCCAGCTCGGGGAAGACGCTGACCGGATCGCCTCGGTCGTCTCCGGCGACATCGACATGGACATCCAGGGCGCCTCGGCCCTCGGCGCGGTCTATGTCCCGGTGAGCACGCTCGACGCGGCGTACGCCTTCGACGACGAGGAGCACTATGCCGAGTACTTCGAGACCGAGGCGGCCGCTGAGCTGCTCCAGGGCTTCGCCGACGAGACCGGCATCACCACGCTGGGTTCGTGGACCGTCGGGATGCGGCACTTCACGGCGAACGAGCCGATCCGGGAGCCGGCCGACCTCGAGGGGCTGCGGATGCGGTTCCCGGACTCGCCGCAGTTCTTGATGAACGCCGAGGCGCTCGGCGCCGACGCCACCGAGGTCGCCTACGAGGAGCTCTTCTTGGCGCTGCAGCAGGGCACGGTGGACGGCCAGGAGAACCCGATCGTCAACATCGACGCGATCAGCCTCGACGAGGTGCAGGACTACCTCAGCCTGTCCGGCCACGGCTCCAACTCCAACCTCGTGATCATCGGCGAGGTCTGGGAGGAGCTGTCGGGCGAGCAGCAGGAGGCGTTGCAGGCCGCGGTCGACGAGGCGGTCGCCCAGGTCCCGGGCTGCGTCGCGGAGGACGAGCAGAAGATCCTCGACGGCTGGGAGCAGGACGGGGCAATGGAGATCGTCGACGACGTCGACCAGGCCGCGTTCCAGGAGCAGGCACTCGCCTACCTCCAGGACAACCTCGACGATGAGCAGCTGGCGATCTTCGAGGGCATCAGGGAGTCAGCTGAGTGACCACTGATCCCGGGCCGGAGACGGTCGACAGCTTCAGGGGACCGGTGCCGCTCGGCGAGCTCGGCATGACCCTGGTCCACGAGCATGTCTTCGTGCGCCACCCCGAGCTCGAGCGCAACTTCCCCCACCCGGAATGGGACCCGGCAGCGGCGGTCGAGACGGCGGTGGCCGGCCTCGACCGGCTCTGGGACCTCGGGGTCCGCACGGTGGTCGACCTCACGGTTCTCGGGCTCGGCCGAGACGTGGCCCTGGTGGCCCAGGTGGCCGCGCGGACCCAGGTCAGGCTGCTCGCGGCGACCGGCTACTACACGCCCGACGTGCTGCCCGCGTTCTTCCACACCCACGGCCCAGGGCTGCTGGTCGACGTCGAGGACCCCCTGGAGGAGTATTTCCTCCGCGACCTCGAGCAGGGCATCGCCGGCACCGGCGTGCGGGCGGCCGCCCTCAAGGTCGTCACCGACCGGCAAGGGCTCACCCCCGACGTACGCCGGGTGATGGAGGCGGCGGCCGCCGCCCATCACAGGACCGGGGTGCCGGTGTTCACCCACACCCACGCCGCCTCCGAGAACGGCCGGGACCAGGTCGCGTTCCTGCGCGCCGCGGGCGTCGACCCGGCGCGGATGGTGATCGGGCACTGCGGCGACACCGAGGACCTCGGCTACCTGCGCTCGCTCCTCGAGCAGGGAGTGACCCTGGGCATGGACAGGTTCGGGATGGAGCACGTGCTGCCGGATCGGAAGCGGGTCGCCACGGTGCTGGCGCTCCTCCGCGAGGGGTACGTCGAGCAGCTCGTCCTGTCCCACGACGCTGCGTTCTTCAGCCGCGTGACGCCGCCGTCATGGCGAGCGGCGCACGCGCCGCACTGGAACGTCGAGAACTTGTCGAGGCGGGTCGTCCCGATGCTGCTCGAGGGCGGCGCGAGCGAGGCCGACCTGCACCAGCTGCTGGTCGCCAACCCAGCCCGGCTGCTGCGGCGGGACACAGGTCGGGTCGCGGCATGAGGACGTCGATCGCCACGGTGTGCCTGAGCGGGACGCTCACCGAGAAGCTGCACGCCTGCGCCGCCGCGGGGTTCGACGGTGTCGAGGTCTTCGAGCCCGACCTGGTGACGTCCCAGACCAGCCCCGAGGAGGTGGTGGCGCTGGCCGACCGCCTCGGCCTGACGCTTGACCTCTACCAGCCGTTCCGCGACGCGGAGGGCGTCGACGAGGCGACGTTCGCCGGCGTGCTGCGCCGGGCCGAAGCCAAGTTCGCCCTGATGCAGCGGATGGGAATCGGCACCATGCTCGTCTGCAGCAACGTCGCCACGGCGACCGTCGACGACCCGGAGGTCTCCGCCGGCCAGCTGCGCCGCCTCGGCGACGTCGCGGAGGGTTACGGCATCCGTCTCGCGTACGAGGCCCTCGCCTGGGGACGCTTCGTCGACGACTACCGCGACGCGTGGCGGGTGGTGGAGCTGGCGGACCACCCCGCCGTCGGGATCTGCCTCGACAGCTTCCACATCCTGTCCCGCGGCCACGACCCCGCCGGGATCGAGGCGATCCCGGGCGACCGGATCTTCTTCCTCCAGCTCGCTGACGCGCCGGCGATGACACTCGACGTGCTGTCGTGGAGCCGGCACCACCGGCTGTTCCCGGGCGAGGGATCCTTCGACCTCACCGGCTTCCTGGGACGCGTGGTCGCGACGGGGTACACCGGCCCGATGTCGCTCGAGGTCTTCAACGACACGTTCCGGCAGACCGACGTGCTGCGGACCGCGCAGCAGGCGCGCCGGTCGCTCACCTGGCTGGCCGACGGCGTGCCGGGACTCGACTCGCTGCCCGCGGCCCAGCAGCCGACCGGCTTCGACTTCGTCGAGGTCAAGGCCGAGGACGCCACCGTGGTCGACGTCCTGCTCCGGCAGCTCGGCTTCGACTTCCGTGGCCGTCACCGCACCAAACCGGTGCGGCTGTGGACGCAGGGTCGCGCCCGGGTGGTGTGCAACGAGCAGCAGGCGCGCGACCTGCCGCCGACGTTGGCGGCGGTCGGGGTCGAGGTGCCCGACCCGGAGCGCGGTGCGGCGCGTGCCCGGGCCCTGGAGGCACCGCCGGTCTACCGACGAACCTATGCCGGGGAGCAGGAGCTGCCGGCGTTCCGGGCGCCGGACGGCACCGAGATCTACCTCGCGCCGCAGGCCCGCCCCGAGGCGGCCTGGGTACCGGAGTTCGAGGGCGGCGATCCGACCGGCCGGAGGGAAGCGCTGATCACCGGCATCGACCACGTCAACCTCGCCCACCCCTGGCAGACGTTCGACGAAGCCGTGCTCTTCTACAGCAGCGTGCTGGCTCTCACGCCCGAGGCGGGGCAGGACGTCGCCGCGCCCACCGGCCTGGTGCGGAGCCAGGCGGTGCGCTCCGAGGACGGGGGAGTCCGGCTCGCGCTGAACGTCGCACCGCTGGCTCACACCGGCGCCGGCGGGTGCGGCCTGGCCCAGCACGTGGCCTTCTCCTCGACGGACGCGCTGGCGGTCGCCCGCGCCGCCTCCGCACGCGGGCTGCGGCCGCTGCCCATCCCGGCCAACTACTACGACGACCTGCGGGCGCGCTTCGACCTCGATCCAGGGCTGGTCGACGACCTCGCCCGCCACGGCGTGATGTTCGACCGTGACGACACGGGCGAGTTCGTGCACTTCTACACCGCCACCGTCGGCGGGGTCTTCCTGGAGGTCGTCGAGCGGCGCGGGGGTTATGAGGGGTACGGCGCACCGAACGCACCGGTCCGGCTCGCTGCCCAGCACGTGGCGGCGCGCTGACCCGCCAGGTCGCGTCAGGCCCCGGCGACCTGCACGGCCTCGGTGAACGCCGCGGCGGTCTCGTCGGCCGAGCCGGCCGTCGAGGCGTGGTGGTCGAGCGCGGCGATGTAGCGCTCGGCGTCCAGCGCGGCGGCGCAGCCGGTGCCGGCGGCGGTGATCGCCTGCCGGTAGTGGTGGTCGACGAGGTCGCCGGAGGCGAAGACACCCGGCAGGTTGGTGTGGGTCGACGGGTGGCGGACCAGCACGTAGCCGTCGTCGTCGAGGTCGACCTGGCCCCCGAGCAGCTCCGAGCGCGGGTCGTGCCCGATCGCGATGAACAGTCCGGTGACCTCCAGCGGCCGGGTGTCGCCGGTGACCGTGTCACGCAGCGTGACCGACTCGAGCCGCTCGTCGCCGTTGATCTCGGCGATCTCGGAGTTCCACAGGATCTCCAGCTTGGGGTCGGCGAAGGCCCGCTCCTGCATGATCTTCGACGCGCGCAGCTCGTCGCGGCGGTGGATCAGGTAGACCTGCTGGCCGAACCGGGTGAGGAACGTCGCCTCCTCGATGGCCGAGTCGCCGCCCCCGACCACGGCGATCGCCTGGTCGCGGAAGAAGAAGCCGTCACAGGTCGCGCACCACGAGACGCCGCGGCCGGAGAGCTCCTCCTCGCGCGGCAGCCCGAGCTTGCGGTAGCCCGAGCCGGTGGCGAGGATCACGGACCGGGCGGTGTAGGTCTCGGTGGCCGTCTTCACGACCTTCAGGTCGCCGGTCAGGTCGAGCTCGACCGCGTCGTCGGCGACCAGCTCGGCGCCGAAGCGCTCGGCCTGGGCGCGCATCTCGTCCATCAGGGCCGGGCCCATGATGCCGTCGCGGAAGCCGGGGAAGTTCTCGACCTCGGTGGTGGTCATCAGCGCGCCCCCGGCGGTGACCGAGCCCTCGAGGACCAGCGGGTTCAACGCCGCCCGGGCGGTGTAGAGGGCCGCGGTGTAGCCCGCGGGACCGGAACCGATGACGATGACGTTGCGGGGGTCGGACATGCTGCTCCTTCGTGGGGTACGCAGATCAGAACCGATCGTAGGCGAGCGGCATTCCCCACGGGGCCGACGGGTGGCTCACGGTCAGGCTCAGGGATAGGGCAGCGTGAGCGAGCGGCTGGCGAGCTCGCTGCCGCACAGGAAGAGGTCGGCCACCTGGGTGTCTCCCTGCGGCCGGCGGAAGACGATCCAGCCCGGGTCGCCGGCGTACCGGACGGCGACGTAGCGGCCCGCACCCCAGGCGCCGGTGGGGCACACGACGTCCGCCAGCTCGGCGAAGTCGTCGGCGCGCGACGCGTTCGGGAGGTCGTAGTCGGAGGCGGTGACGCCGTCGCGCAGGGCCTCGGTGTCGTCGGCGAAGGCCTCGACCCGCACCTTGGCCAGCCGACGGGGGTCGGAGGACTCCTGGGGCTCGGCCTCGCCGCCTGGCGACGAGTCACCGGTGGCCGCCCCGTCCCGCGGCTCCTCGGCGGACTCCGCCGCGGGTTCCTCGTCGGCGCTGCTCGTGGCGTCCATCCCGACGCCGCCGAGGCCGTCCAGCAGCTGGCTGCCACCGACCCCGAGGACCACCACCGCGGCCGCGGCGACCAGCCACCGGGTCGCCGTGCGGCGGCGCTCCGCGAGCCGCACCACCGTCGCCGAGCGGACCGGCTCCTCGGCGAGCCCGCTCAGCACCCGGTCGAGCCTTGCGACCACGTCGTCCGGCATCGGGTCGGTGTGCCGCGCGTCGGCCAGCAGGCGGCGCAGCTGCGCCTCCTGCTCGGGCGTCAGGGTCCGGCCGGGCTCGTCGGGGTCGAACATGGGTGGCACACCTCCTCTCGGGTCTCGCGTCGTGCGGTGGCTCGGGTCACTCGGGCGCGGGCGGCCCGCGCGGCTCCGAGGATCGGACGGGCGGGGCGGGCTCGGGGTTCCCCGGCTCCCTGTGGCCCGGGTCACGCTCGGGTGCCAGCACGCCGAGCAGCTCGGCCAGCTTGACCCGGCCGCGCGAGCAGCGGGACTTCACGGTGCCGGCGGCGCAGTCGAGCATCTCGGCCGCCTCCGCCACGGAGTAGCCCTCCAGGTCGACCAGCACCAGCGCCGCGCGCTGCTCGGCCGGCAGCCGGGCCAGCGCGCCCACCACCAGCCGCCGTCGCTCGGCGGCCACCGCCTCGTCGGCCGGGTCGGCCGGACCGCTCGTCACGAGCGACCCCCGGTCGCGCCACTCGTCGAGGTCGTCGGGGAGCGGCTCGGCCCGCCGTACCTTGGCCGCGCGCAGCCGGTCGAGGCAGGCGTTGACCACCACCCGGTGCAGCCAGGTCGTCACGGCCGCGTCGCCACGGAACGTCGCCGCCCGGCGGTACGCCGCGATCAAGCCGTCCTGCAGGCCGTCGGCGGCATCGTCCGGGCTGCCCATGGTGCGCAGCGCGACCGCCCAGAGCCGGTCGCGGTGTCGCCCGAACAGCAGCCCGAACGCCTCGGCGTCGCCCTGCACGTGGGCCGCGAGCAGCTCGGCGTCGGTCCGGTCGTCGGCCCCGGCGGTCATGCGCTGACCACGACCTCGGCGATCTCGCCGCGGAACCCGCCGTCCACCTCCGGCAGCTCGGTGAGCCACACGACCAGGTAGCGGCCGGCGGCCGGTTCGTCCAGCGTGGTGGTCGACTCGGGGCCATCGACGGTCACCTGCTCCAGCGGGGTGAGGTCGGCGACCGCCGTGGGCTCGGTGTCCGTCAGGTAGTAGGTGACCTCCGTCGGTGCGCCCACGAGGGTCAGGTCGATCTGGGCGACCTCGCGGTCCTCCCCGAGGTCGACGTAGAGCCCGACGCCGGTCTTCAGGCCACCCGGCCCGAACTGGTCGAAGTAGGTCTCGGTGCGCCACACCGTCGCCGGGTCGCCGTCGACCGCGAGCGGCGCCAGGTCCGGGTACTCCTCGGGCGGGTCACCCTGCGGGTCGAGGTCGAAGGCCGTGGTGCCGGTGATCGCGACGGGCTCGTCGGCCGGCTGCGTGGTCGGGGCCGTCGGGTCGTCGTCGGGCTCGGCTCCGAGCGGGGTCTTGCCGCGGCCGACGTTGTAGGCGACCACGAGGGCCAGGAGGAGCAGCAGCGCGGCGGCGATCAGGCCCGCGAGCCGCAGCCACGACCGGCCGGGCACCTCGTCCGGGTCGTCCGGCCCGTCGTCGGTGACCGGGATGACGCCGCTGCCGGTGTTGGGCCCGGTCTTGTCCCACGGCCAGTACTCACCGGTCTGCGCCGGACCGGAGCCGGGCCGTGGCCGGCGGACCGGACCGCCGTCACTGGGCTCGGGCGCGAACAACGGCCGCTCGGGCGGGTCCTCGAACGCCGGCGGCGGGGGCGGGGTCTCGCGCTTCTCCAGCCAGGAGACGTCGTCGGTGTCGTCGTCGAAGATCGGGAGGCCGGCCTGCGTGGGGATGTCGGCGGGCGGCGCGGTCGCGCCGAACGGGGCCGGCTCCGGCGGGACGACCGGCGACGGCTCGGGGTCGAGCGGCGGTACGGCGACGGTGGCGTCCGGGTCGGGTTGGGACTCCGGTTGGGACTCCGGCTGGGACTCCGGGGGCGCCGGGCGGCGCTCCGGCACCGCCAGCACCCCGCCCCCGCGGACCCCGTTCACCGGCGCGGGCTCGATCAGGTCGGTGGGGTCACCGACGTACTCACGCAGCGCCTCGGCCAGGCCGCGCGCGGTGTTGAAGTCGACCGCGCGCCCGGCAGGTTCGGCGGAGTAGGGGTTGAGGACGTGGTCGCAGAGCGTGTCGAGCACGCGCGGGATCCCGGCCCGCACCTGCCGCGGCCGCAGCCAGCGGTCGTGGTCGCGCAGCGCCGTCGGCACGCTCGAGGGCGCCTGGCCCGGCCACTTGCCGGTGAGCAGGAAGTACAGCAGCCCGCCGAGGTCGGTCACGTCCTCGGAGAGCTCGCCGACCGGCCGGCCGTGCAGCGCCGCGTCGACGCAGAAGCCGATCACCCGGACCGAGCCGGACTGGTCGATCAGCACGTTCTCCGGAGCGAGCCGGCCGTGCGGGATCCGTCGCTCGTGCGCGACCGCCATCGAGGCGGCCACCTCGGAGACGATCCAGGCGGCCCGGCGGGGGGAGAGCGGCCCGTCGCCGGCCACCATGATGTCGAGCGAGGTGCCCGCCCCCCACTCGTTGACGACGTAGACCAGCCCGTCGCGCCGGTCGGCGTCGAGCACCCGCAGGATCCGGGGCTCGAGCACCGTGGCGGAGAGCCGCGCCGCCTCGGTGAGGCGGTCGGCCCGCGGGTCGTCCTCGGCGATGCAGTGCAGCGCGACGTGCCGGTCGAGGATCCGGTCGTGTGCTCGCCAGAACCGGCCGCTCCCGCTCTCGCTGAGCAGATCGACCAGGAGGTACCGGTCGGCGAGGACGTCGCCCGGTCTGGCGGACTGCGGCACGGATCTCCCTCTACGACTGGCTGGTAGACGTCATCGTAGGTCGCCTCAGCCCCGGCGTCGGGAGGGGAGCCGCCGGGCCACCGTGTCCAGCACCTCGATGACTTCCTCCAGCCGGAAGAGCCGCGCGAGCAGCAGGAACACGACGACGTCGACGCCGGCGACCGCGACCCCGCGCAGCAGCGCGAACCCGAGGGAAGGGTCCTCGCCGAGGCCGGCGAGCAGCCGAACCACGCCGTAGGCCGCGGTGGTCGACAGGACGGCCACGACGACGAGCCGCACCATGAACCACAGCAGGCGGCGGAACCCGAGCCCGCCGAGGGTGCGGGCGAGCACCGCGGAGGAGACGCCGGCCCCGACGACGTACGCCGCGGCGTAGGCCAGCACCAGCGCCGGGGAGGTCTCCTCGGCGGTCGCCTCGCGGACCAGCAGCAGCGCCGCGGCGATGTTCGTGGCCGCGATGACGCACTGGATCCAGAAGACGGTCCGGGTCTGCTCGAGGGCGTAGAACCCCCGCAGCATCAGGTAGTGGACGGTGAAGAAGACCAGGCCGATGCCGAAGAGCGCCAGCGTGGGAGCGAAGTTGGCGTAGGTGTCGCGCCCGGCGCCGTACCCCCAGATGACGTGGGCGGCGTCGCGCGCGACGAGTGGCAGCAGGAGGGCGAAGGGGACCACCACCGACAGCGCGCTGCGCAGCGCCATCATCAGGGTGTCGGCCATGGCCGCCCGGTCGCCGTCGGCCGCGAGCGAGGACAGCCGCGGCAGCACGGCGGTCGCCAGCGACACCGTGATGATCGCGTGCGGCACCATCACGATCAGGAAGGCGAACGAGTAGACGGTGTAGCCGGTGGCCGCCTGCTCGCCGGCGCGGCCGACGGCCTCGGCCGGCCCGCTCGAGGCGAGGTTGACGACCACCGTGTAGGCGATCTGGTTGACGATGACGAACGCCACGGTCCAGATCCCGAGCCGCAGCGTGTGCCCGAGGCCGGTGTCCCGGAGGTCGAACCGGGGCCGGTACGTGAAGCCGGCCCGGCGCAGGTAGGGCAGCAGCACGAGCAGCTGCGCGACGACCCCGAGCGTGGAGCCGAGGCCCAGCAGGACCTCCTGGCCGGTGGTGAAGGGCCCGGTCTGCTCGTCGTTCGTGGCGGGACCGAAGACGAGCAGGTACGTCGTCAGCACGCCGACCGCGATCAGGTTGTTGGCGATCGGGGCCCACATCATCGGCCCGAACCGGCGGCGGGCATTGAGGATCTGGCCGGCCAGCACGAACATTCCGTAGAAGAACACCTGCGGCAGGCACCAGCGCGCGAAGTCGACCGCCGACTCCCGTTGCTCGGCCAGCGCCGGGTCGTCGTAGGGGGCGCCCAGGAAGAGCTGCATGACCCACGGGGCCGCGATCACGAGCAGCACCGTGACCACGCCCAGGAACAGGGCGGCCGCCGTCACGACCCGGTTGGTGTAGGCCTCGCCACCGTCGGCGTCGTTCTTCATGGCCCGGACCAGCTGCGGCACGAGCACGGCGTTGAAGATGCCGCCCGCCAGCAGGATGTAGAGCATGTTCGGCACCGTGTTGGCCACGTTGAAGAGCTCGGCGTGCAACCCGCTGCCCAGCGCGGCCACCAGCAGCGCCGACCGGACGAAGCCGGAGAGCCGCGACACGGTCGTGCCCGCGGCCATCACGGCGCTCGAGGTGAGGATCCCGCCGCGCTCGCTCATGCGCGCTCGCTCCGGACCCGGCGCACGACCCGGATGCCGATCGCGAGGAACAGCAGCCCGACGCCGAGGCCGAGGATCAGCCAGATCACCTCGCTGACGTCGGCGGAGCGGATCGCGACCCGCTGCGCGGCGCCGAGCGGGTTGCCGTCGGCGTCGGTCACCTGGACCCGGACGTAGTGGACGCCGGTGCTGCTGGCGTCGGCCGCGAGGGTGACCGTCTGCCGGCTGCGCGGGGCCAGCTCGAGGACCGGTGACCGCTCGACCGTGACGTCACCGAGGCTCTCGGTGGTGAGCCTCACCGCCACGGGGTGGTGCAGCCGGTTGACGACGACGGTCCCGAGGGTGCCCGACGAGCTCGACAGGGTCACGGCCCGCGGGGCGCGGACCCGGATCCCTGCCAGCCGCCGCTGGATCCACGCCACCGCGCGCTCCGTGTCGCGCCGCGACGCCAGGGCCCGGTCGCGCTCGGTGTAGGAGAGCGAGGTCAGCGCCTCGTCGAGCACGCGGGCGGCCAGCTGGTCGTTGCGGGGGAGCACGGTGTCGAGCCGGCGGCCTGCCTCGATGAGCTGCTCGGCAGCCTCGAAGTTCTCGGGGTCGAGCTCGGTGAGCTCCTGCTCGACCGGGTAGGCGACGTCCTCGGCGGGCACCGGTCTGCCCCGGCCCAGGTCGTCGGTGTCGGTGAGGGCCAGCCAGTCGGCGTCGAGGCCGGACCAGAAGCTGGTCGGGCTGTCGAGCTGCCAGGCCTCCGGCAGGACGACGAGGAGCGGCGTCCGGTCGTGGAAGAGCAGCCGGACCGCCGCCTCCGCCAGGATCCGTTGCCGCAGCGCGATCTCCGAGAGCGGGTTCCCCGGTGCCGGCCCGCCCTGGGCCACGGCGCTCGAGGAGAACAGCACCCGCCGGCCGTCGATCCGCGCACTCGTGACCGGGTCGTCGACCGACAGGGCCGCGTCGGACATGATCACCGTCTCGTCGCCCTCGAGGACGTAGAGCGCCGAGGGCGGGAAGTAGCCGTCAGGCCCCGCGACCACCGGACTGGTCTCGAGCCCGAGCCGCTGCAGCTCCGTCCCGAGCCGGCCGATGGCCTCGCCGTAGAAGTCGGGGGAGTTGGCCGCCGCGGAGGGGACGTCGAGGTCGCCGTACGGCAGCGTGAGCACCTCGTCCTCGGCGATCGCGGACTCGAAGCGCTCCAGCCACTCGCGACCGGGCTCGGTCGCGGGGTTGGTCGGCGCGTCGGGGTCGGGCTCGGCCGGCTCGGTCGGCTCGGCGTCGTCGGTCCCGGTCGGCGACTCCGGGTCGGGCTCGGGTGACTCGGTCTCCTCGCCCGGGGGTGGGAGGTTGGCGGCGAGCGTGCGCGGCTGGTTGCCCGCGACCAGCCGGGCGACGGCGTCGGGCACGGCCGGGTCGAGCAGCCAGGTGACGGGGGTGGCGCCCGCAGCCGCCCCGAGGTCGACGAGCGACCGCAGCCGGCCGCCGGTGTCGAGGTCGGCGGCCCACCTCGCCTCCGACCGGATCCGGCCGTCGGGCGCGTGCCGGATCGCCCGTCGTACCGGGATCACGATCGAGGCCCGCTGCGTCCCGCGGGTACTGGGCGGCACCAGGGACAGGAAGGTCCGGGCCCGTCCGTCGGCGAACGTGTCGGGCACGGCGGCGGTGTCGGTGCCGAGGGCGTGCGCCCCGAACCAGTAGACCCCCGCCTCCTGGGCGGGCAGCTGGTCGCGGCGCAGGGTGATCGAGTAGTCGGCGCTCTCGCCGGGGTCGAGCCGCCCGATCTGGTCGAACGTGCCGGGCAGCAGGATCCGGTCGCCCACGACCGCCTCCACCGGGGTCTCCACGGCGGCGTCGAGCTCGGCCGTCGACCGCATCGGGAGGTCGTCCATGAACGCGTAGACCCGGATCGACCGCCAGCGGTCGGTGCTCACGTTGGTGACGGTGCCGGTGAGGGTGATCGTCCCCCGCTCGGGGACGTACGACGGCGACAGCAGCCCGATCTCGACCTGCAACGGCTCGGTGTCGGGCGCCGGGAAGCCGCTGTTCCGCGCGGCGGCGGCTGACGTCGGGAGGCTCCCGACCACCGTGCCCGCCAGGGTCGCCGCGACCGCCACGAGGGCAGGGAACAGCGAGGGGCGGCGAGGCACGCGCCGACTCTATCCGGGCGAGGTGGCCCGGCCGGGTCGGGCGGGAGGCGCCGTGCCCTAGAGTCTCTGGGCGTGTCCGAGCCCGTCAACGACCCGTGGAACGCGGGCGCCGCCCAGCGTGCCGTGGGCCGTGAGCTCGACCGGCTCGACGACGTCCTGGGGCCGCTCGGTGAGCGCTTCCGGGCGGGCGGACACGAGCTGCACCTGGTCGGTGGGCCGGTCCGTGACCTGCTGCTCGGACGGCCGGTGTCCGACCTCGACTTCACGACCTCCGCGCGGCCCGAGGAGACCGAGCGGCTGGTGGCCGGCTGGGCGGACGCCGTGTGGGACATCGGTCGCGCCTACGGCACCATCGGCGTCCGCCGCGGCGAGTGGCACCTCGAGATCACGACCTACCGCTCCGACTCCTACGACCCCGCCTCCCGCAAGCCGGAGGTGTCCTACGGCGACAGCCTCGAGGGCGACCTGCTCCGGCGCGACTTCACGGTCAACGCGATGGCGCTCTCGGTGCCGGAGCGGGTCTTCTCCGATCCGTTCGGCGGGGTGGTCGACCTCGCCCACCGGCGGCTGCGCACGCCGGCCCGGCCCGAGGACAGCTTCTCCGACGACCCGCTCCGGATGATGCGCGCGGCCCGGTTCGCGGCGCAGCTCGGCTTCGAGGTCGCCCCCGAGGTGGTGGCCGCGATGACGGCCATGGCCGAGCGGATCCGGATCATCTCCGCCGAGCGGGTCCGCGACGAGCTGGTGAAGCTGGTCTGCGCCGCCGACCCGCGCCGCGGCCTGACGCTGATGGTCGACACCGGCCTGGCCGAGCACGTCCTGCCCGAGCTGCCGGCGCTCGCGCTCGAGCGCGACGAGCACCACCGCCACAAGGACGTCTACGAGCACTCCCTCACCGTGCTGGAGCAGGCGATCGAGCAGGAGGGGCGGCTGGGTGGCGGGCCGGACCGGGTGGTGCGGTTCGCGGCGCTGCTGCACGACATCGGCAAGCCGCGCACCCGCAGGTTCCTCGACGACGGCACGGTCACCTTCCACCACCACGACGTGGTCGGAGCGAAGCTGGCCCGCAAGCGCCTGAAGGAGCTGCGGTTCTCCGCCGACGACGTCGACGCGATCGCGCACCTGGTGGAGCTGCACCTGCGGTTCCACGGGTACGGCGACGGCGAGTGGACCGACGCCGCGGTCCGCCGCTACGTCCGTGACGCGGGCGACGGGCTCGAGCGGCTCCACATCCTGACCCGCGCCGACTGCACGACCCGCAACCGGCGCAAGGCCGACCGGCTCCGGCGCACCTACGACGACCTGGAGGCCCGGATCGCCCGGCTGTCGGAGGAGGAGGAGCTGGCCTCGATCCGGCCCGACCTCGACGGCAACGCGATCATGTCGGTCCTCGGGATCCCGCCGGGGCGCGAGGTGGGCGCGGCGTACTCCTTCCTGCTGGAGCAGCGCCTGGACGAGGGACCGCTCGGCGAGGAGGAGGCCACGCGGCGGCTGCGCGCCTGGTGGGCCGACCGCTCCTGAGGCGCGGGGGCGCCGGCCCTCACTTCACGACGGAGTCGGTGATCGTCCGGGACTTCCCGAGGAAGAAGATCCCGGGGATCGTCTCGAACCCCTGGCTCGGGTTGTTCACGAGCGTCGAGCCGTCGATCGTGAGGGTGCCGGTGCGGTTGTTGGAGACGAAGAAGATGGCGCCACCACCCTCGCGGGCCCAGTTGCGGCGCATCACCGAGTCGTCGACGTGCAGGTGGATCTTGTTGCCGTCCAGGTAGATCGCCCCGCCGGAGCCGCCGCCGGGGGTGCCCTCGCGTGGCGGGTTGGCACCCCGTCCGACGGCTCGGTTGTGGTGGAACCGGGAGCTCGCGATCCGCCAGGAGACGCCGATGCTGCTCAGGGCGGAGCCGTTGCTGCAGCGGCCACCGCGGAACACCGAGCCGCGCACCCGCACGGCGCGGTCGCGGAACTGGTCGAGCACGCGCACCGCGCCACCGCCGATGTCGGGCCCCCGGCGCTCGCAGCGGTTGCCGACGAACGCGGAGTTCACGATCTTCAACCGGCCGCCGCGCACGAAGATCGCGCCACCGCCACCGCCGTCCTTCTTCGCGCCCGTGGAGTTGCCGTCGACGAAGCGCATCCCGCGCACCACGAGCCGCGGCTCCGCCTGGTTCTGGCAGTGGTCGGTCGTCCAGACCTGGTCGGGGTCGCAGGTGTTCTGGTAGAGGATCCGGCGCTTGTCGCGGCCGCTGAGCGTGACCAGGCCGCCGCCGTCGAGGACCACCAGGGGCGAGGTGTTGACGACCTTCGCCGTACGGCGCATCCGGATCGTGACCGGGTCGGGGCCGCAGTCGAAGGAGATCTCCCCGCCCTTCGCCACCGCCCGCACCACCTTCGCAGACGTGCAGCTCGCCGCCGTCCCGTCGCCGATGACGCGCTGCACCGGACGCTGCGACGCCGGCCGATCCGCGCCGTCACCGGGCGGCCGCTCCGCGCCGGCGGGTGCGGCCAGCGGGAACGCGGCCGCCACCAAGGTGACGGTGGTCAGCAGGCGGGTGAGGGCGGCAGGCATGCGGCGATTGTGCGCCATGCCCGCCGCCAGGTCACTCGTGCCTACTCTTCCCCGGGGTTTCGACGCACCCGTCGCGGCTTCGTTCCTCAGCCGCGGGGTTTGCTCAACCTGCGGGCGAGACGAGTGAGCGTTCGTCCCTCACGCTCACTCTTCGCCCTTAATGAACGCCTCGACGCGGCGTCGGCCCTCGTCGTCGGGCAGCTGCACCGGCGGGCTCTTCATGAGGTAGGACGACGCGGAGATGATCGGGCCCCCGATGCCCCGGTCCTTGGCGATCTTCGCGGCGCGGATGGCGTCGATGATGATGCCGGCGGAGTTCGGCGAGTCCCAGACCTCGAGCTTGTACTCGAGGTTGAGCGGGGCATCACCGAAGGCACGACCCTCGAGCCGCACGTAGGCCCACTTGCGGTCGTCGAGCCAGGCGACGTAGTCGGACGGCCCGATGTGGACGTTGCGGTCGTGGGTCTTGCCGGCCAGCTCGCCGGTCAGGTTGGACGTCACGGCCTGGGTCTTGGAGACCTTCTTGGACTCCAGCCGCTCGCGCTCGAGCATGTTCTTGAAGTCCATGTTGCCGCCGACGTTGAGCTGGTAGGTGCGGTCGAGCACCACGCCGCGGTCCTCGAACAGCTTGGCCATCACCCGGTGGGTGATGGTCGCGCCGACCTGGCTCTTGATGTCGTCGCCGACGATCGGGACGCCGGCGTCCTCGAACTTCTTGGCCCACTCGGGGTCGGAGGCGATGAAGACGGGCAGTGCGTTGACGAAGGCGACACCCGCGTCGATCGCGCACTGCGCGTAGAACTTGTCGGCCTGCTCGGAACCCACCGGGAGGTAGGACACCAGGACGTCGGCCTCGGTCTCCCGCAGGACCTGCACGACGTCGACCGGGTCGGCGCCGGACTCCTCGATGGTCTCGCGGTAGTACTTGCCGAGGCCGTCGAGGGTGGGGCCGCGCTGGACCTCCACGCCGAGCGTGGGGACCTCCGCGATCTTGATGGTGTTGTTCTGCGAGGCGTTGATCGCCTCGGAGAGGTCCTTGCCGACCTTGGTGTCGTCGACGTCGAACGCCGCGACGAACTGCACGTCGGAGACGTGGTAGTCCCCGAACGCGACGTGCATCAGCCCGGGAACCGTCCCGGACGGATCGGCGTCCTTGTAGTACTCCACGCCTTGGATCAGCGACGTGGCGCAGTTGCCCACGCCCACGATTGCTACTCGTACCGCACCCATGCGAGCGATTCCTTCCGTGTCCTTCTCGGTCAACTGTGGTCTGGTCAGGCCTGCGACTGACCGGGGTTTGTGATGCCGGGGGACGGCTTGTCCCCGGTCCGTTCTGCGTTGATGAGCTCGGAGAGCCAGCGCACCTCGCGCTCGACCGACTCGACCCCGTGACGCTGCAGCTCCGCGGCGTACCGGTCGACCTCCTGCTGGGTCATCGCCAGCTCCTTCTGCACGCGCTCGAGCCGTTCCTGCAGCCGGCTGCGGCGCCCCTCGAGCACCCGCAGCCGGATCTCCATGTCGGTCCGGCCGAAGAACGCGAAGCGGATGTCGAAGGTGTCGTCGTCCCACGCGGTGGGGCCGACCTCCGACATCAGCCGCTGGAACTCGGCGTCCCCGGCCTCGGTGAGCTGGTAGACGATCCGGGGCCGGCGGCTGACGATCTTCGGCGCGAGCTCCTCGATGAGGTCGGCGCGCAGCATCTTCTTCAGCGCGGGGTAGAGGGAGCCGTACGACAGCACGCGCCCCCATCCGAGCATCAGGTTGAGCCGCTTGCGCAGCTCGTACCCGTGCATGGGACCCTCGTGCAGCAGTCCGAGGACTGCGAGCTCGATGGTCTCCCCACGACGTGCCATGCGATCTATCGTACCGATATATCCGCGCGATGCGGAACCGGGCCCGGTCGCGGCGGTTCGGTCCCTCGCGCACGGTTGCGTACCCTGAACCAGCGTCGAACTCTTCCCGCCGACCGAAAGTCCCTGAGCACGTGAGTGGAAAACGCCGGGCCAACGGCCCTGCTGTGACCAAGAAGCCCCAACGATCCGCGAAGTCCACCGGCAAGCCCCCCAAGAGCCGGTGGCGGCGCGCGGGCAAGTGGCTGCTCGTCCTCGGCCTCGTCGGCGCGCTCGTGGCGGTCGCCGGGTTCGTCTTCCTCTACCAGTCGATCGACATCCCCGACCCCAACGAGGACTTCGAGACCCAGACGACGTTCGTCTACTACGCCGACGGCAAGGAAGAGCTCGGCCAGTTCGCCACCCAGAACCGGGAGTCCATCTCGCTCGACGAGATGCCGGACACGGTCAAGGACGCCGTGGTGGCGGGCGAGAACCCGACGTTCTGGACCGATCGCGGCATCGACCCGAAGGGCATCGTGCGCGCGGCGTTCAACAACGCCAAGGGCGGCACCACGCAGGGTGCGTCGACCATCACCCAGCAGTACGTGAAGATCCTCTACCTCACCCAGGAGCAGTCCCTCACGCGCAAGATCAAGGAGGCCTTCATCTCCCTGAAGCTGCAGCGTGACGTCTCCAAGGAGCAGATCCTCGAGGGCTACCTCAACACCATCTACTTCGGCCGCGGCGCCTACGGCATCCAGGCGGCCGCGCGCTCGTACTTCGGCGTGGAGGCGGAAGACCTCGACCTGAAGCAGTCCGCGGTGCTCGCCAGTGTCGTCAACGACCCGAACGACCTCGACCCCGCCCAGGGCAAGCAGGCCAAGCGCGACCTCAAGGACCGCTACGCCTACGTGCTCGACGCGATGGCCGACGAGGGCATGATCTCCGCTGAGGAGGCCGAACGGTCCGGCCGCAAGCTGCCGCCGTTCCCGGAGATCCAGCAGGAGAGCCAGTACGGCGGCCAGCGCGGTCACGTCCTGACCATGGTGCGCAAGGAGCTGCTCCGGCTCGGCTACTCCGAGGAGGAGATCGAGGGCGGCGGGCTCCGGGTCACCACCACGTTCACCGAGAAGGCGATGGACGCCGCGGTGCAGGGCGTCGTCGAGGCCCGGCCCGACGGGTTCAGCGACAAGCAGCTGCACATCGGGGTCGCCACGGTTCAGCCGGGGACCGGCGCGATCCGCGGCATCTTCGGCGGCCAGGACTTCCTCGAGTCCCAGATCAACTGGGCCGTCGCCGGCGGCCAGGCCGGTTCGACCATGAAGGCCGCGGCCCTGGTCGCGACGATCGAGGACGGCTTCTCCATGGAGGACACGTTCGAGGGCAACTCCCCGATCGTGCTGCCCGACGGCACCGAGATCGAGAACCAGGGCGACGCCGACTGGGGGTCGGCGATCTCGATGGAGGTGGCGACCGAGAAGTCCGCCAACACCGCCTTCATCGACATGACGGTGTCGATGGACGAAGGTCCGGAGAAGATCGTGGACGCCGCGAACCGATTGGGGATCCCGCCCTCGACCGTGGGCAAGAAGGGCGGACCCGGCTTCCCGAGCACCTCGCCCGGCCTCGAGCCGATCACCGGGGTCGCGCTCGGCAACGCCACCGTCAGCCCGATCAACATGGCGAACGCCTACGCCACGCTGGCCAACGACGGGCAGGCGGCGAGGCCCTACATCATCGAGAAGGTGGTGCTCGCCAACGGCGAGACCGACTACCAGCACAAGGTGAGCGGCTCGCAGGCCGTCGAGGAGGACATCAACTCCGACGTGAGCTACCTGCTGCAGGAGAACGTCGAGGAGGGCTCCGGCACCGCCGCGCTCGAGCTCGACTGGCCGGCCGCGGGCAAGACCGGCACCGCGACGAACGGCGCCGGCGAGGTGTCGTCCGCCTGGTTCGTCGGCTACACCCGGCAGCTCAGTACCGCGGTCATGTACGTCCGCGGCAAGGGCAACGAGCAGCTGCAGGGCTGGCTCCCTTCGTACTTCGGCGGTGCCTATCCCGCCGAGACCTGGACCGCCGTCATGCAGCGGGCGATGGTGGGCCTGCCGGTGGAGGAGTTCCCGGAGCCCGCCAACGTCGACGGCGACGCGCCGGAGGAGGGCCACGCGCCGTACACGCCGCCGCCCACGACCGAAGCGCCGCCTCCGCAGACCCCCTCCGAGACCCCGTCCGAGACGCCGTCGGAGACGCCGACCGAGGAGCCCACGACCGAGGAGCCCACGGACACGCCCACCACCCCGGACTGCCCGGTGCTCAACCCGAACTGCGAGTCGGAGGAGCCGACGCCCACGGACGACCCCACCGGTGACGGTGACGCCACCGCGGCGGCCGCCGCTCCGGCCACCCGCGAGCGGTTCTACTGGTGACCGTGCGGTGACTCCGCCCGCGGGCGGGCACGCCCACCCCACGCGCGACGACCCGTTCGTCGCCGCCTTCAGCGAGGGGGTCGGCGGGCCGGTCGGCCCGCGGGCGAGCGGGCACCCGTGGTGGACGCCGGTCCGGGTGCTGCTCGCGCTCGCCTCGGTCTGCCTCGCGCTGGGACTGGTGCAGAAGTCGTCGTGCTACCAGGACTCCTGGCGCGACGGCGAGGAGCGCTACTCGCACATGTGCTACTCCGACCTGCCCTACCTCTACACCGGCCGAGGGTTCGCCGAGCTCACCTGGCCCTACAGCGACGACGAGCAGGTCCGTGACCGGCACCCGGTGATGGAGTACCCGGTCCTGATCTCCTACTGGGCGTGGGGGACGTCGTACGTCACCCACTGGATCAGCGGCTCGCCCGACCTCGCCCCCCGCTACGCCACCCCGGCCGACGAGCTCTTCGGCCTCGACGGGATCGCGCACGAGGCTCGCCGGTACGTCGCGGTGAACGCGGTCGGCCTGTCGGCCCTGACGCTGCTCACGGTGTGGTTGCTCGCGGGCGTCCACCGGCGACGCCCCTGGGACGCGGCGCTGGTGGCCGCGTCACCGGCGCTGCTGCTGACCGGCCTGGTCAACTGGGACCTGCTGCCCCTGGTCTTCGTCGCCGGCGCGCTCTGGGCGTGGTCACGCGACCGACCGGTGCTGACGGGGGTGATGATCGGCCTCGGCACGGCCGCCAAGCTCTACCCGCTGTTCCTGCTGGGGGCACTGCTCGTGATCGGGATCCGGGAGCGCCGGCTCAAGGACGTCGCCACGGCCGCCCTCTACGGGCTGGTCGCCTGGATGCTGGTGAACCTCCCGGCGTACGTCTCCGGCCGGGAGGAGTGGACCCACTTCTGGTCCTTCAACTCCGACCGCGGCGCCGACCTGGGGTCGCTGTGGCTGCTGCTCGACCAGGCCTTCGACGCCGGCTTCGCCGCGTCCACCGTCAACCTCTGGTCGTGGGCGCTGTTCGGGGCGTGGTGCCTCGGCGTCCTCGTGCTGGGCCTGCGGGCGCCCGAGACCCCACGGTTCGCCCAGCTCGGGTTCCTGGTGCTGGTCGGGTTCCTGCTCGTCAACAAGGTCTACTCGCCGCAGTACGTGCTGTGGCTGCTGCCGCTGGCCGCGCTGGCCCGGCCCCGGTGGCGCGACCACCTGGTCTGGCAGGGCGGCGAGGTCTTCTACTTCGCGATGGTGTGGTTCTACCTGGCCGGCTACCTCGACCCCGCCGGCGGCGGCGACCCGGGCTTCTACTGGGTCGCGATCCTGGTGCGCGTCCTGGCCGAGCTCTACCTCGTGGGACTCGTCGTGCGTGACGTGCTGCGGCCCGAGCACGACCCGGTGCGGGTGCCGCCGCCTCAGCCGACGACGACCCGGTCGAACGTCGTCGCGGTGTAGCGCACCCGCACGTCGACCTCGTCGCCGATCGCGGGCACCCGGGCACCCTCGGGAAGGAACAGCATCGAGGCCTGCATGTGGGGCGGTTCGCCGAAGAGCCGCTGCTTGCCGTCGATGCTGTACGGCGAGCGCACGAACCCGGCCGCGTCGAGCCCACCACGCGCGAGCGTGGCCGCGCGGGCCCGCAGGCCGGTGTCGCCGGTCGGGGCCTCGAGCCCGATGCCGTGGGCGGTGCCGCCGCTGACGACGACCAGGTGGCCCTGCTTGGGGACGCTGCGGCCGCGGTAGCCGAAGACGTCTCCGCGGGCGACCTCGTGGACGTCGAGCACGGTGGCCGTCACCCGCAGCGCACCGCGGTCACCGAGCCACAGGGCGGTGCCGACGCGCGGCCGGACCTCGAAGTCGGCGTACGACGAGCGGAGCCGGGCCAGCTCGTCGTCGGTGAGGTGGCTGACCCAGAGGGTGCGCGTGCCGAGGTCAGCCGCGACCACGTGCGTCACCAGCCGCTGGACCTCGCTCAGGTGGGAGCCGTGACCGAGCGGCAGGTGGATCGCGACGCCCGCCAGCCGGGGGTGGTCCAGCGTCTCGACGAACCGCGCGGCCACCTCGAGCTCGCGACGGGCCAGGCCGTGCCGGCGCATGCTCGTCACGAGCTCGAGCACGAACCGCGCTCGGGGCTCGGCGGTCAGCAGCGCCTCGGCGTCCGCGACCCGGCTGACGGTGTGGATCACGCGGTCGGCCAGCCGCGGGTCGACCGAGGTCGCCGGGCCGAACGGCCGCCAGGGGGTGAGCACGAGCAGGTCGCCGCTGTACCGCTGGGCGACCTCCGGCAGCTCGTCGTAGGTGCCGACCGCCAGGGTGTCGACCCCGAGCCCCTGGTCACGCAGCCACTGGGCCCGGCGCGCGAGCCGACCCAGGCCGAAGCCGTAGCCGTTGCCCTTGGCCACCGGGACCAGCCCCGGGGTACCGGTGGCGACGGCGACCAGGTGCCGGCGCCAGCGGTCGCCGTCGACGGTGAGGGTGAGGCTCATGACCCGATCAGCTCTTGTTCCTGAAGAGGTCGCGCAGCGATCGCCTCGAGGGGCGCCGACCCATGTAGACCTCGAACGCCTTGTAGAGCAGGCGGTTGACGGGCAGGTCCCACTCGCCGGCGTACTCGACGGCCTCGCCGCCGGTGCCGACCTTGAACTGGATCAGTCCGACGTGCGGGTCGTCGGAGTCGAGGGTGTCGGTGATGCCGCGCAGGTCGTAGACCTCGGCGCCGGCGGCGATCGCGTCCTGGATCATCGCCCACTGGACCCCGTTGGAGCCGCGGACCTCGCGCTTCTCGGTCGACGAGGCGCCGTAGGAGTACCAGGCGTGGGTGCCCACCCGGATCGCGATGGTGGCGGCCACCAGGTCGCCCTCGTGACGGCCGAACCACAGCCGGACCCGGTCGGGGTCCTCGGCGGCGAGCGCGTCGACCATGGTGCGGAAGTACGACAGTGGCCGCGGCGTGAAGTGGTCGCGCTCGGCGGTGTGGGTGTAGAGGGCGTGGAACGCCTCGAGGTCGGCCGGGTCGTGGGTGCTCCCGGTGGTGACCTCGACGCCCTCCTTCGCCGCCTTCTTGATGTTGCGCCGCCACTGCTGGTTCATCCCCTTGAGGACGTCGTCCTCGGTGCGGCCCTTGAGAGGGATCCAGAAGTTGTAGCGGGGCTGGCCGGCGGAGAAGCCGCCCTCGGCGGCCTGCGGCCGCCAGCCGAGCTCCTGGAGCTGGGCGACCACGCGGGCCCCGGTGGCGCTGCGCTCGGCGGGTGCGACGTCGTCGAGCCGCCGGACGGCGTCGTCGGCGATCCCCTCCTTCACCTGGGCGGCGGTCCAGCGGCGGGTCACGACCGGCGGGCCCATCCGCACGCCGAACGCGCCCTGCCGCTCGAGGTGGGCCACCATCGGGTCGAGCCAGGCGGCGAGGTCGTCGCTCTCCCAGTCGATCGCCGGGCCCTCGGGCAGGTAGGCGAGGTACCGCTTGAGCCGCGGCAGCTGGCGGTAGAGCACCAGGGCCGCGCCGACCACGTCGCCGTCGCGCACCCAGCCGAGCGACTCGGCCCGCCACTCCGGCTTCGCGCGCCCCCACGCGGGGGTTTGGAGGAAGCTGACGGAGGGTCGGCTCCGCACGACGTCGAGGTGCTCATCGGTCGTGAGGGGGCGGACGGAGATCACCCGGCGAGGCTACCGGGGCACGTGCGGACCCATCCGGGTGCCCGGGGCGAGGTGAGGCGTCACCGCGGCCGGCGGTCGTCGGGTAGCCGCTTGTGGGTGTCGTCGCACCACGGGAGGACGGCGGAGAGCTCGCACCTGCACAACGCGACCACCGGTCGATCGACCGCGTGGACGGTGCCGTCGGTATCGGTGACGTGCCGCGCGCCCCGCACGAGCAGCGGGCCGCCCGGGCAGACCACGACGTCGGCGGCACCGCGGGTCGGGGTCACGCGGCGACTCCCCACCGCTCCAGCAGCGCCCGGCCGGTCCGGGCCTCCTGGTCGAGGCAGGTGAACGCCCCGAGGAACACGCCGTCGACCTGGTCCGGCTCGGCGTCGACGAGCGGCAGCAGGATCTGCCGGACGGCGAGCTGCTCGTGCACCGCGTCGGCGACCACGTGCTCGGTGTAGTAGTCGATGACGGCGTGGGGCAGGTCGAGCCGCCGGAACCCCTGGGCGAGTCGGCGCGCGGGCACCGAGCTGGTGCACTCGAAGGCCGCGAGGTGTCCCATCGCGGCGCCTCGCAGCCGCCGCTGGAAGCCGAACATCGACACGGAGTTGTTCATCTCCAGCACCTCGTACGGCACGCCGTCCACGAGCTGCTCGTCGGGGTCGAGCCCGACCGAGCGGAGCGCGTCGGCGAACAGCTGGGAGTGCAGCCGCTCCGGTCGGCCCGCGCCGTACTCGTCGTAGAGCAGCTCGGCCAGGGCGGCCCGGGCGGGGCGTGGCAGTCGGGCCAGGACGAACGAGGAGGGGTCGGTCTCCTTGAGGTGGTAGACCGAGCGCCAGCGCAGCAGCTCGATCGCCTGCTCGGTGGTCGCAGCGGTGTGCACGTGGCCGGCGACCGACGGTCCGTCGTGGCTCTCGACGTAGTCGAAGAACGTCGTCACCAGGTCGTCGGACGCACTCTCCGGCACACCCGGGAAGCGCTCGAGGAGCAGCGCCTCCAGCTCGTTCTCGAGGTCGCGGCGCAACCGAAGGAGGTCGGGGTGCCACTCGCACCGGTCGTCGACGTCGGCGAACCCGGCGTAGCTGAGCTCGTGGAGCATCCAGAGGGCCAGCGCCGCGTCCTCCGGGCTGCTCGCCTGAGTGGCGTCGGCGAGCTCGGGCCGCGAGCGGCGGAGGGCGTCGTGCAGGGTCGTGGTGAGCTTGCCACGAGGACTCGGGAGGTGCATGTGCGCCACGTACCCGCCGAGCGAGCGTGCATGCCGGAGTCGCGCCCGGAGTCAGCTCACGCGCTCCTCGATCCAGGCGATGTCGGCCCGGTGCTCGTCTGCGCCACCCGGGGTCTCGAGCACGACCGGGGCGTCGGCGTCGCGGACGACCGACACGAGGAGGTCGGGGTCGATCCGGCCCGACCCGAGGTTGGCGTGGCGGTCGGCGCCCGAGTCGGCCTCGTCGCGGGAGTCATTGCAGTGGACCAGGTCGATCCGGCCGGTGATCGCGCGGACCTCGTCGACGACGGTGGTGAGGTCGATCCCGCCGGCGTGGGCGTGGCAGGTGTCGAGACAGAAGCCGACGCGGTCGGCCTGCTCGCAGCCGGAGATGGCGTCCCAGATCCGCCCGATCCGCTCGAGGTGGCGGGTCATCGCGTTGCCGCCGCCGGCGGTGTTCTCGATCAGGATCGGCAGCTTCAGGTCGACGGCGTCGATCGCCTTGCGCCAGTTGTCGAAGCCGACCTCGGGGTCGTCGTCGTTGTTGACGTGGCCGCCGTGGACGATCAGGCCTCGCGCGCCGATCGCGGCCGCGGCGTCGACGTGCTGCTGGAGCAGCTTGCGGCTCGGGATCCGGATCCGGTTGTTGGTGGTGGCGACGTTGACGATGTAGGGGGCGTGGACGTAGAGGTCGACCCCGGCCTCGACCGCGTCGTCGCGCAGCCCGTCGGCGCCGCCGGCGTACCGGATCTCGGGCCCCTGGTAGCCCTGCGGGTCGCCGAGGAAGAACTGCACCAGTGGGGCGTTGCGGGCGGCGGCCTCGGCGAGCGGGTCGGTCTGGTCGACGTGGGCTCCGATGCGCATGGCTCCCACCCTAGGCGCCGGGTCCGACGATTCCCGGCCCGTGGTCGGTCGCTGATAACCTCGCTGCGTCGTCCGGTCCGAACCGGGTGTCGCGAACGCATCGCCCTCCTGCCACGGAGAGTCCGTGGCCGCTCTAGTCCAGAGGAGGTGGAGACCGCTGTGCGTGCCTATGAAGTGATGGTCATCCTCGACCCGAGTCTCGAAGAGAGGACCGTCGAGCCGTCGCTCGACAAGTACCTCAACGTCATCCGCAAGGACGGTGGCACCGTCGACAACGTCGACGTGTGGGGCCGCCGCCGCCTGGCGTACGAGATCTCGAAGAACGCCGAGGGGATCTACGCCGTCATCACCCTGAACGCCGAGCCGGACACGGTCAAGGAGTTCAACCGCCAGCTGGGCCTCAACGAGGCCGTGCTGCGGACGAAGGTGCTCCGCCCCACCGCCTGAGGGTGTGGACGACCACTTTCCCGTGTCGGCGGCTCAGGCTTTGATGGGCACCGACGTCCCCGCAACCAGCGGCAACTGCAACGAGGAGACCTGACATGGCAGGCGAGACCGTCATCACGGTGGTCGGCAACATCACCGACGACCCGGAGCTGCGTTTCACGCCGTCCGGTGCGGCGGTGGCCAACTTCACCGTGGCCTCGACCCCCCGCACCCTGAACAAGCAGACCAACGAGTGGGAGGACGGCGAAGCCCTCTTCCTCCGCTGCTCGATCTGGCGGCAGGCGGCCGAGAACGTCGCCGAGTCCCTCCAGAAGGGTGCCCGCGTGATCGTCCAGGGCCGCCTGAAGGCGCGCACCTGGGAGACCCGCGAGGGTGAGAAGCGCACGTCGTTCGAGCTCGACGTCGAGGAGATCGGCCCCTCGCTGAAGTGGGCGACCGCCAAGGTCACCCGCGCGTCCCGCTCCGGCGGCGGTGGTGGCGGCGGCGGGTACGGCGGCGGGGCCGCGTCCCAGCAGCCCGACCCCTGGGCCAGCAACGCGCCGCAGGGTGCCCCGCAAGGCGGCGGTGCCCCCCAGGGCGGCGGCGCCGCTCAGAACGACCCGTGGGCCGCACCCGGCGCCGGGTCGGACGAGCCGCCGTTCTGATCCGACCGTTCCATCCATCCGAACCATCCCGAAACCATTCCGGCTCGCGCCGGGCTCTGAACTCTGAAACAAGGGAGCACCACAATGGCCAAGGCAGTGATGCGCAAGCCCAAGAAGAAGGTTTGCCAGTTCTGCAAGGAGAAGGCGACCGGTGTCGACTACAAGGACACCGCGCTGCTCCGCAAGTTCATCTCCGACCGCGGCAAGATCCGGGCGCGTCGAGTGACCGGCAACTGCGTCCAGCACCAGCGGGACGTGGCGATCGCCGTCAAGAACGCCCGCGAGCTCGCCCTCCTGCCCTACACGTCCACCGGTCGCTGAGAGGAGCCACCTGATGAAGATCATCCTGACCCAGGAGGTCACCGGCCTCGGCGCTCCCGGCGACGTGGTCGAGGTCAAGGACGGCTACGGCCGCAACTACCTGCTGCCGCGCGGCGAGGCGATCCGCTGGACCAAGGGTGCCCAGCGCACCGCCGAGTCCATCAAGACCGCCCGCGCCTCGCGCGCCGTCCGCGACGCCGAGCACGCCGGTCAGATCAAGGCCAAGCTGGAGTCGACTCCGGTGCAGGTCAAGGTGCGCGCCGGCGACTCCGGCCGCCTGTTCGGCGCGGTCACCTCCGCCGACATCGCCGAGGCGCTCGCCGAGACCTCGGGCGAGCCGGTCGACAAGCGCACCATCTTGATCGGCAACCCGATCAAGTCGCTGGGCACCCACGAGGTGTCGGTCAAGCTGCACGACGAGGTCTCCGCCACGGTGTCCCTCAACATCATCCCGGCCTGACCCAGCAGCCCGGCTTCCGCTTCACCCAGGGCCGTTCCTCCGTCTCGGAGGGGCGGCCCTGGTGCGTGTCCGGGGCGGCGGCTCAGTGCCCGGCGAACACCGGTGGCCCGTCGACCCAGGGCCGCCGCGCATGCCGGAGGCACAGCACGATGCAGGTGATGATCGTGCCCAGCGCGATCGCGACGGCGAGCAGCAGGACGCCGTCCAGGGGGGCGCCGAAGACGATGACGGGCAGGAGCACCGTGAGCCCGGTGCCGACCAGCACCACCAGCCACCAGGTGCGGGCGGAGCCGTCGCCACCGGCGGTGGCCGCGGTCATCATCGTGAACGCCAGCACCGCGACGAAGCCCGAGGCGGGCAGGTCCAGCGCCCAGAGCAGCGACGCCTCGCCGCCGGAGATCGAGGCACCGAAGCCCGGGATCCACAGGAACAGCGAGATCACACCGGCGACCGAGGCCAGTCCCACCAGCAGCGGGCGGTGCTGCCAGGTGGCCGGCAGCCGCCCGGCGCCGTAGAACATCGCAGCCCACCCCACGGGGTCGGCGACGAGGTCGATCTGGGGGCTGCCGACATTGAGGTCGAAGACCATCACGATCAGCCCGGCGGCGATCGCCTGCAGAGGGAGCATGGCGTCACTCTAAGGTCGCCGGACGCGCAGGTCCGGCGATCCCGGTGACGAGCCACCGGTCACCGCGGGCCCGACCGAGCAGCACCACCAGCCGGGCGCCCATGAACACGACGGTGAACGCGACCCAGACCGCGAGCAACCCGCCGCCCGCGGCCACCGACAGCAGCGCCGCGGGTGCGTAGGCCGCCAGCGTGAGCAACCCTCCCCACGCCAGGAACCGCCCGTCACCCGCCCCGATCAGGACCCCGTCGAGCACGAACACGACCCCGGCGACCGGCTGCCCGACCGCCGCGACGAGCAGCACCGCGACCAGCCGCTCGTGGACCGAGGCGTCGTCGGTGAAGAGCGGGCCAAGCAGCGGGCTGAGCACCGCCAGGAACACCCCGGTGACGACCCCCGACCACAGCCCCCAGCGGACCATCCGGTCGGTGACCCGGCGGGTGCCGGCCACGTCGCCGGCGCCGAGGTAGCGACCGGTCAACGCCTGCGCGGCGATCGCGATCGCGTCGAGCACGAACGCGAGGAAGGTCCAGAGGGTGAAGGCCAGCTGGTGCGTGGCCAGGTCCACGGCCTGCTCGCGGCCCGTGGTCGCACCGATCGCCACGGCGTACGTCGTCACGAGCAGGGCCGCCCGGAGGGTGAGGGTGCGGATCACCAGCGGGACGCCGGCCCGGGCGGCGGCCGAGATCCCGGGCCGGTCGGGGCGCAGCGGTGCCCCCGCGGCGCGGGCGGCCCGGACCACCACCGCGACCAGCGCGGCCGCGCTGGCGACCTGGGCCAGCACCGAGCCCCACGCGGAGCCGGCGATCCCGAGATCGGCGCCGTAGACCAGGCTCACGTTGAGCACGATGTTGAGGGCGTTGCCCCCGACGGCGACGTACAGCGGGGTGCGGGTGTCCTGCAGCCCGCGGAGGACTCCGGTCGCGGCCAGCATGATCAGCAGCGGGGTGGTTCCGAGCAGGGCGATCCGCAGGTAGATCGCCGCCTGCTCGGTGACGTCGGGTCCGGCGCCGAACGCGCCGACCAGCGGCTCGGTCAGGAGCACCCCCGCGACCGTCGCGACCGCGCCGATCAGCACCGCCAGCCAGATGCCGTCGATTCCCTGCGCGAGGGCGCCGCGGGTGTCGCCGGCCCCCAGGTGGCGCGCGACGCTGGCGGTCGTGCCGTAGGCGAGGAAGACGCACAGCCCGACCACGGTCTGGAGCACCACCGCGGCGATCCCGAGCCCGGCGAGCGGCTCGGTGCCGAGGTGACCGACGATCGCGGCGTCCGACAGCAGGAAGAGCGGCTCGGCCACCAGCGCGAGGAACGCGGGCACGGCGAGTCGTACGATCTCGCGGTCCTCGGCCCTGCTCACGCGTGCCAGCCTAGGCCACGTAAGAGGTAGGACCAGTCAGTGACCATGACCGGGGAAGCGGGCTGCCGCGGCCGGCACAGGCTCGCACATCCTGTGGACTTGTCGGTGCAAAACCCGGACAACGAGGCCGTCGGAGTGGTATGTCGACAAAGCCACGGGCCCGTCCCAGATGGTGACACCCCGGTGAGGGCAATCTGCTCGGAGATTTCCCTCCACATGGTGTGAGCGACGTTTGCGCAGGTCAGAGGCCTGGACCGGGAGGAGGTGGGCGGTGCTTCCACAGGTGCCTCAACAGACTCTTCACACGTGACCGCGTGTCGTCCACGGGGTCACCCCAGTTATCCCCAACCCCCTGTGGATGGGCCGCTTCCGATGGGTGCGGTCGGCCCCGTAGGTTCCTTCCGGTTGCCGGACGTGCCCACCGACCGATGTCAGTGGTCGCTCGTACGTTCGTGGCATGGACATGGCCCCCCGACGGGTCCTCGAGGAGGTCTGGTGAGCGTCACCGAGCACGGTGTGCCCGGTCCCCCCGGTGCTTACGACGAGCCCCCGGACGGCGGGCCCGACGGGTGGGGCGACGGCCCGGCGGCCTACCTGCCCGGGGAGCAGCCGCGGCGCCCGGGCGATCGCACCCCGCCGCAGGACAACGCGGCCGAGCAGAGCGTGCTCGGCTCGATGCTGCTGTCCAAGGACGCCATCGCCGACGTCACCGAGGTGGTGCGCGGCGTCGACTTCTACCGGCCGGCCCACGAGCTGATCCACGACGCGATCATCGACCTCTACGGGCGGGGCGAGCCGGCCGACCCGGTCACGGTGACCGCGGAGCTGCAGCGCCGCGGCGAGCTCCAGCGGGTCGGCGGTGCGCCGTACCTCCACACGCTCTCGGCCAACGTGCCGATCGCGGCCAACGCGGGCTACTACGCGGAGATCGTGCGCGAGAAGGCGATCCTGCGCCGACTGGTCGACGCGGGCACCAAGATCGTCCAGATCGGATACGCCGGCGAGGGCCAGGTCGACGACGTGGTCGACGCGGCGCAGGCCGAGGTCTACCAGGTGACCGACCGGCGCGCGGCCGAGGACTACGCCCCGCTGTCCGACATCATGGACGGCGTCCTCGACGAGATCGAGGCGATCGGCAACCGCGAGGCCGGCCTCTACGGCGTCCCGACGGGCTTCGCCGACCTCGACGACCTGACCAACGGTCTCCACGCCGGGCAGATGATCATCGTCGCGGCCAGACCTGCCATGGGGAAGTCGACGCTGGCTCTCGACCTGTGCCGGGCGGCGTCGATCCACAACAACATGACCAGCGTCTTCTTCAGCCTCGAGATGACGCGCTCGGAGATCACGATGCGGCTGCTCTCGGCCGAGGCCCGGGTGCCGCTCAACGCCATCCGCAACGGCAACATGAGCGACGACGACTGGACCAAGCTGGCCCGCAAGATGGGCGAGGTCTCCAGCGCTCCGATGTTCATCGACGACAGCCCCAACATGACGATGATGGAGATCCGGGCCAAGGCACGGCGGCTCAAGCAGCGGCACGACCTCCGGCTGGTGATCATCGACTACATGCAGCTGATGACGTCGGGCAAGAAGGTCGAGTCCCGCCAGCTGGAGGTCTCGGAGTTCTCCCGGCAGATCAAGCTGCTCGCCAAGGAGCTCGGCGTCCCGATCATCGCGCTGTCCCAGCTCAACCGTGGTCCCGAGCAGCGCGGCGACAAGCGCCCCATGATGAGCGACCTGCGCGAGTCCGGGTGCCTGTCGGCAGATACCCGCTTGATGCGCGCCGACACCAACGCCGAGATCACGCTCGGCGAGCTGATGGCCGCCGGCGTCCGGGACATCCCGGTCTGGTCGCTCGACGACCGGCTCAAGCTGGTGCCGCGAACCCTCACCCACGCCTTCCCCTCCGGCACCAAGCCGGCCTTCGCGCTCACGCTGGCATCCGGGCGCCGGATCACCGCGACCGCGAACCACAAGTTCCTGACCTACGACGGCTGGATGCCGCTGTCGGAGCTGACGACGGGTGCGCGGATCGGATCTCTGCGGCACGTGCCGCCACCGTTGCGGCCCATCGCCCGTGACGGGGATGAGATCGTGCTCCTGGCCCACCTCCTGGGCGACGGGTCCTTCGTCAAGAAGCAGCCGATCCGCTACGCCTCCGTCGATGAGGAGAACCTCAGCGCGGTCGCGGACGCCGCGAACAATCGGTTCGGGATCACCCCTCAGCGTGACGAGCACGCCGCCGCGCGCGTCACCACGCTGCGGCTGCCGGCGCCCTACCGCCTCACCCACGGCAAGCGGAACCCGATCGCTGCGTGGCTCGACGCCGACGGCCTGTTCGGCCTGCGCAGTCACGAGAAGTTCGTGCCGCAGTGGGTGTTCTCGCTCCCCAAGGAGCAGGTCGGGTTGTTCCTGCGGCACATCTGGGCAACCGACGGCTCGGTCGGCTACGACGAGAAGAACCGACTCGGCCGGCTCTACTACTCCTCGACCAGTCGCCGTCTGGTCGATGACCTCGCTCGGCTACTGCTCCGGTTCAACGTCTTCACGCGGATCAAGCGAGTCCGCAAGTCCGGCTACCGCGACGGATGGCACTTGCACGTCTACGGAGCCGAGAACCAGCTGCGCTTCTGCGACGAGATCGGCGTCCACGGCGGGCGCGGAGTGAGGGCTATCGCACTGGCCGAGAAGCTGCGAGACGTCAGGGCCAACACCAATCTCGACACCGTTCCGAGGGAGGTCTGGGGCCACGTGCGCCAGGTCCTCACCGAGCAGGGGATGACGCATCGGGAGTTCGCGAGCGCGATGGGAACGCAGTTCTGCGGCTCGACCATGTGGAAACGCGCACCGAGCCGCCAGCGCTTGGCGAAGGTCGCCGAAGTCCTGGGTGATGTCGACCTCGACGTGCTCGCCACCAACGACGTCTACTGGGATTCCGTCGCCTCGGTCGAGCCAGTCGGTGAGATTCCGGTATACGACGCCACGGTGATGGGCACGCACAACTTCGTGGTGGAGGGAATCGCGGCGCACAACTCCTTGGAGCAGGACGCCGACATGGTGATCCTGCTCCACCGCGACGACGTCTACGAGAAGGAGTCGACCCGCCCCGGTGAGGCCGACCTGATCGTCGCCAAGCACCGCAACGGCCCGACCCGCGACATCACCGTGGCCTTCCAGGGCCACTACTCCCGCTTCGTCGACATGGCCCACTGACCCCTGGGTTGTCGGGGACCAAGGACTCGTCGGTCGGGGTTCTTCTGCCCTTCTGAGCAGCCGCCCGGACATGGATCGTCGGAACCAGAAGTCCTCGAGCACTCTGGAGCCCGCGATGAAGCGCCTGCCCGCCTTGGTTGTCGCACTGGTCACGGTCGTCGCCGCCACGGGGGCGATCGCGCTCGGGGTGGGCCTGGCGAATCGGGGTGACGACACCCGGATGCGGATGGTTCCGGGGATGAGCCCGGTGATGGGCTCGTCGGCCGTGGAAGGCGAGGCCGACTACCTGGCCGAGATGGTGGCCCACCACCGCGAAGCCGTCGCGGCAGCCCGCGAGCTCGCCCGCTCGGAACGACCGCAGATGCGCTCCTTCGGTAGGTCGGTGGTCAGGACCCAGTCGGCGCAGATCGAGCAGATGACCTCGTGGCTGAACGAGTGGTACCCGCGTGCGTCCACCGAGGTCGACTACCAGCCCATGATGCGGGACCTCTCGAACCTGTCCGGCGACCGTCTGGATCTGACGTTCCTGCAGGACATGATCGGGCACCACATGGTTGCCGTGATGCTGTCCCGGCACCTGCTGTGGCGGGGCACCGATCATCACGAGGTGGCCCAACTGGCCAGCGCGATCAGCTCCGCCCAGCATGCCGAGATCGTCCAGATGCGGCGCTGGCTTGCTGAGTGGTTCGACGACGACCGGCGCCCTCGGCACGGATGAGCAGCCGGGCCCGCCCCGTGGGGTGCCGGGTCGGCGGCTGCCTAGTATCAGGAGGTGCCCCCCACGATGACCTCACCGCATCGCCGCGTCCTCGGCGCTCTCGCCCTCGGACTCGCGCTCACCCTCAGCGCCTGCCGCACCGACGACGCGGGCTCCGGCGACATCACGACCGAGGTCTCCCGCACCGAGCACAACGACGCGGACGTGGCATTCGCCTCGGACATGATCCAGCACCACGCGCAGGCGCTGTCCATGGCCGACCTGACCAGGGGCCGCCCCCTCGACCCGAAGGTCGAGCAGCTCGTCGACAAGATCCGCGAGGCCCAGGGCCCGGAGATCCAGACCATGAGCGGCTGGCTCACCGACTGGGACGAGGCCGTGCCCGAGACGATGCGCGACCACGCCAACGCCGGGCACGGTGAGGGTGACGTGGCCGAGTCCATGGAGGGCATGGACACCGACCTTCCCGGGATGATGACGGCCGACGACCTGACAGCACTCGAGGACGCCTCCGACGCCGAGTTCGAGCAGCTGTGGCTGCAGCTGATGATCGAGCACCACACGGGTGCCGTCGAGATGGCCAGCGCCCAGCAGGCAGCGGGCAGGTTCAAGGCAGCCGTCGACCTCGCCGCCGCCATCGAGCGGTCCCAGGCTGCCGAGATCGAGACGATGCGAGTCCTGCTGGGGTCCTGACCGGCCGACTACCCGGTTGGGCCGAGCTCGAGGGTGCCGAGCGCGGCATCGAGGCTGGCGATCGTCTCGGGCGAGGGGTCGCCTCGCACCGATCTGGTCAGCATCACCATGGCCTGGCCGCGCCCCAGCACCCACACGTCGACGGTGGCCCGCGGCGCGGGGGACGGCCCGTCCCAGGTCGCCAGCAGTGCGCCGGTGGCCGTCACGGTGCCTGTCGGGCACTCGAGGTCCAGCGGGATGGACACCTGGAGGTGCGTTCCCTTCAGTCCCAGGGCGCTCGCGGGTCGGGGAGGACTGGTGACCTGGGTGTCGGTGACGGAGGCCACGCCGTCCACGACCTGCGGCCTGGTCAACCCGGGGGGAAGCCGCGGATCGTCGGGGTGGCAGCGGTCGACGTAGATTTCCGAGGCGAGGTCCAGGCCCCAGGACACGGTCCCGCCGGCATCGGACCTGTACGCGGCGTTCGATCCGCCGTACCACCCACCGTCGAGCTCCACGGTGGCGAAGGGCGATCCGCCGGACGGAAGCGGGGGCCGGTACTGGCTGTCCGCCAGCGGGTGGAGGGCGTACTCGCCCGCCTCGAGGCCGTACAGGTACTTCGGGTCGTCGAGGTACTGCACTTCGGTGCGCTCGGAGGTCGGGTCCTGGCCCGTGGACGGGTCGCCACCGAGACTCGAGAAGATCCCGAACCCGATCGCGGCACAGGCGGCCACGACGCCCACCGGGACCAGCTGGCGGCGACGGCGCATCGCCGTGCCGCGCCGCAGGAGCAGATCCGGGTCGACCTCGGTGACGCCGAGCTCGGCGCGGGCGCGGAACTCCGCGATCTTCTGGTCAGACATGACCGTCTCCTTCCTCGTCGGCCAGCGCGAGCGCGAGCGCGGCCCGCCCCCGGCTGAGCCGCGACTTCACGGTGCCCTCGGGGATGCCCAGCGTCTCGGCGACTGTCGCGACGTCGAGGTCGGCCAGGTAGTGCAAGGCGACGACCTCGCGCATGCCCTCGGGAAGCGCGCGCAGCGCCTCGATCACGTCGAGCCGGTCCTCGAGGGCCGGCAGGTCGGTCGGGGGCTGGGCCACCCGCTCCCGGATCCGCGAGAAGTTGCGGAGCCGACGCCAGCGGCTGCGCTGGATATTGATCGCGACCGTCCGTAGCCACGCCTCGTGGTTGTCGAGCTCGAGGAAGCGCCTGCCCGCGGCGGCGGCCTTCACGAACGCTTCCTGGACCACGTCCTCGGCCTCGGCTGCGTTGCCGGTCACGCCGTACAGCTGCACGACCAGGCGTCGGTAGGAGACCGCGAAGACGTCTCGGAACTCGGGCTCCGTGTGGTGCCGTGACGCGGGGTCGCGCCCCACGGCCAAGGTCTCTGCCTTCATCGTCGCCTCCTGCTCGGTCGGACGGAGTGACGACTCCCCGGGCACCGGGCAGGTTCCATCGTGTTCCCGGAAGTCCGCACTGTCGATGGGCGCAGCGCCACGATCCGTGGGGGCGCGCCTCAGGCGGGTGCCGGCGTCCCGGTGCTGATCGGCCTGCCAGGCCCGTCAGGACGCGAGCAGGAAGCCGAGCGAGATGCCGGCGGCCACCTTCGAGCCGGCGACGTGGACGTGGGACCTACCAGGGAAGATGACCGCCTGCCCGCCCGGGATGCCGTCGGCCGTACGACGGAACAGGTCCTCGGAGTAGAACACGTCGTCGGTCCCTCCCAGCACCAGCGTGGACGCCCTGATCCGCGGGAGCCCGGGCTCCCCGTCGAAGACGTCCTCGGCGCCGAGCGTGATCAGCATGTCCGAGGGATCGCTGGCGAGGAAGCTCCCGCCCATGACCCAGCCGGCCCCGCGCGCGACGGGTGCGACCGGCCGCGGCACCTGGGTGCCCGCGAGGTAGGCCATGGCCCGCCGCGCCTCGCCGGCCTCGGCGAGGCGCAGCAGCTCTGCCTGCACCTCGCGGCCACGCGGGGAGAGCCGGCACGCGGCCGCCGACACCACCAGCCGGGTGACGAGCTCCGGGCGGTCGGTGGCGAGCTGGAGCGCGACCGAGCCGCCGGTGGAGGTGCCGTGCAGGAGGACGGGCTCCCCCAGGTCTCGCTCGATCGTGGCGGCGTAGTCGCCGGCGAGGTCGGCCATCGTGGCGCCCGGCAGCAGCCCCGGCCTGCGGTTGACCAGGTAGACGGTGAAGTGCGCGGCGAAGGGAGCTGCCCAGGACAGTGCCGACCGACGCCACAGGCCGGTCGGGTTCGCATGCTCCGCCGTCAGGCCGGACGCCACGACCAGGGGCGGACCGTCGCCGAATCGTAGGTAGGGCACCCCGGTCGAGAAGCTCCCCTCGGCGACGGCCCTCACGCCCGACAAGGTACGCCGCCCACCCGGGTCCGACCAGGGTCCGGCAGCGGCAAGTGGTACGGACCGGCATTGCCCGTGACAGGACGCGCTCGGCATGGTGGACTGGAGCAGATCTCGGGACGACCCCGGGGGGAACCATGTCCAGAGAGCTGCGCTTGTTCCGTGCGCCGATCCGAGCGGCGGTGGCCATGGTGGCGCTGGCGCTGGTCGCGGTAGGGCTCCAGACCGGGCTCGCGTCCGGGCTGCCGCCGAAGCCGGTCTCGATCCAGGTCGACCGGGTCTTCTCGGAGCTGACCGCGCCGTCCGGCACGCCCGACGAAGCAGTGCCCTACGCCATCGTCGTGGCCGGCCAGCCGTTCTCCGTGGAGGTCAGCTTCTACGACGCGGAGGGCCAGCCGGCGGCGTTCGGCCAGGACACCTCGCTCTCGATCAGCACCACCACCGGCTCGTCGAACCTGCCGGTGCCGGCGACCGGCCTGGCGATCGAGGGCGAGACGTCGGCGACCATCACCACCACCCTGTCGAAGCCGGCGAACCAGGTGCGGGTCACGGTCAGCGCCCCGACTCTCAAGGGCCCGAAGGCCGTCACGCCCGGCACCTCCTCGCCGGACCAGCGGTTCGACGTCCTGTCCGAGCTGCGCTACGAGGCCAGCGCGGCGAACACGCCGTTCACCGCCGGCATCGGCGGTCAGGCGAACTGTGCGTCGGCGACGAACGCGGACCCGGTGTGCGGCACCCTGATGCTCCCGAACGGGGCCTACAGCAGCCAGGTGCTGCTGTCACGCGGCCTGTGCGACGCGGCGTACGCCGCCTGCGGGAGCACCCGCGGTTCCGTCATCCAGTTCCTCGCCGACATCGAGGGCCTCTACACCTCCACCGCCCCGGCGACCATGCTGGTCCGCTGCGATAAGTCCCTCTGCGGCAAGCAGGCCATCGCCAAGACCCGGCTGAGCTACTCGCTGCTCGGGAACGCGTCGCTGGTGCCGGCCCCGGCCTGCCCTGCCAAGAACACGATCGGTGGGCTGCAAGAGGTCTGCGTCGACTACGTGTCGAGCACCAGGGACAACGCGGGCGACAGCCTGCTGTACCTGCGACTCCGCAAGGATGCCCGGATCAGCGTCAGCTGACGCGGTCAGCCGCGGCCGACCACGCCCATCGAGTCGAGCAGCCCACGCGCCCTCGCCTCCACGTCCGGGTCGGCGAGCTCGCCCTGGAGCTGTGAGAGCACGACCAGCTCACGCAGCAGGAGCGCCTGCTCGAACGTGTCCGCGTCGGCAGCGGCGCGCTCGAGCCCGTCGAGGATCGCCGCGCGCGCGGACGCCAGCTCACCCCGGGCCCGGAGCACGAGCGCCGAGAGCCGGTGCCACCGGGCCGAGATGCCGTCCAGCTGTGCCCGACCACCCGCGGGCACGAGCTGGTCCAGGAGCTGGCCGGCCGCCTGCGCCTGGCCGACCCGCACCAGCGTCTCGACCCGCACCAGGTCGGTGACCACCAGCTCCTGCTCCTCCTCCAGCAGGTCGAAGCGACGGCGCACCTCGTCCAGCAGCGCCACCGCACCGTCCGGGTCGCCGGTCGCGGCCAGCACCTGCGCCTGCTCTCGCATCGCCAGCGCCACGAGCTCCTCGTCCTCGACTGCGCGGGCGACGAGCAGCACCTCGGGCAACAGCTCGGCGGCCGCCGCGAACCTGCCCTGGCGCACCAGCAGCTCGGCCTGGTTGTAGGCCGCGTTGACCTCGCTGGCCGAGTCGCCGGTACGGCGGAAGATCTCCGCGGCCTGCCGGTACTGGATCAGGGCCTCCTCCCAACGGCCGTGCGAGAACGCCTCCACCGCGAGGTTGTTGAGGCAGTGGCCCTGCCGCGGCAGGTCGCCCAGCTCGCGGTTGGCCTGGAGCGCCAGCTGTCCGTACGGCAGCGGTTCCGGCCGACCGGAGCCTGCGTAGATGCCGTTGAGCATCTCGTAGGCCTGGGCCAGCGCCTCCTTGTCGAGCGACTCCTCGGCATAGCGACCCGCTGCCTCGGCCCAGCGCAGCGCGTCGTCGATCCGCCCCTGCGCGTAGCGGCTGTAGGCGTAGCGGCGCGCGAGCCGCGACCGGGCGGCGTCGGCCTGTGGCCCGGTGAGGCCGTCCAACCGGTGCAGTCCGCGGGAGAGCCGGCGCATCGCCTGCGGGAACCGCCGCCGCCGGACGTCGACCCGGACCTCTTTCGCCACGAGCAGGGCCTGGTGGATCGGGTCGGCGCTCACGAGTCGTCGCGCCGCGGAGTAGGCGTCGGTCGCCTCGGTGGTGAGGCCGAGGACGAACCGAGAGTCGGCGAGCTGCTCGAGGACGGCGGCCCGCTCGTCGATGTCGACGGAGCCGTCCCGGGGCACGGCGCGGGTCGCCCGCTCGAAGAAGTCGACCGCGTCGCCGTGGGCGTGCTTCCCGACCGCACGCCGTCCCGCGACCACGGAGTAGCGCCACGCCTTGGCCTCGTTGCCGGCGTGGAAGAAGTGCAGCGAGAGCGTCTCGGCCAGGGTGTCCGGGTCGTCGGTCTCGTGCTCGATCGCGGACCCGACCTGATCGTGGAGCGGGCGCCGCCGCCGGTAGGGCAGCCCTTCGTACGCCACGTCGCGCAGCAGCTCGTTGCGGAACCGCAGCCGGCCGGGCCGGGCGGGCTCGAGGAAGCCGTCGAGCCTCCGGAGCTGGTCGTCGGCCAGCCCGCCGTGCTGGGCCATCAGCGTCTCGAGCACCGGGACGTCGACGACAGCCCCGAGCACCGCGGCGTACCGCAGCGCGCGGCGGTCGGAGGTCGAGAGCCGGTCGATGTCGCTCGTCACCAGCGCCTCGACGGTGTCGGGCAGCTGCGACAGGTCGCTCGAGCGCTGGGCGGCCTCGAGGAGGGCCGCCAGGAACATCGGGTTGCCGCCGCTGCGGTGCACCAGCACCCGGAGCGTGTGCGGCGTGAGTGCCCGGTCGGCGAGCGCCCGGCGGGCGAAGTCCATCGCGGCCGCCTCGTCCAGGGGCGCCAGCCGGACCGTCGTCCGGGCGGCGATGCCGGCGAGCCAGCCGGGCGGGGTCGTCTGCTCCCGTCGCGTCAGGAGCACCAGCCAGGGCCGGCTGGTGGCCTCGGCGCAGAGCCGTTGGAGCAGACCGGCCGAGGCGTCGTCGAGGTCCTGGACGTCCTCGAGCAGCAGCACGGTCGTCTCGGGGAGCGCGGCGCCGAGCAGCGCCACCACCAGGCCCTCGAGCCGCCCCACCAGGAACTGGGGGTCGAGCTCGATGGTCTCGGGCGTCGGTGGCAGGGCGAGGTCGAGCGGGATGCCGAGGAGCGGCGTCCACGCCGCCAGCCACGGCGTAAGGTCGGCGACCTGCTGCGTGAGGCGGGCGGCGGCATCGTCCGGGTCGTCCGGCAGCCGGAGCACGTCGCGCAGCAGCCGGCGGAAGGGGTAGTAGGCGGTCGAGGACTGGTAGGCGTCGCAGCGGGTGCTCACGGCCACCGCGCTCGAGCTCCGGAGCAGCTCGGTCACCAGCCGGGACTTGCCGAGACCGGGCTCGCCGACCACGTCGACCGTGCTGCCCCGACCCTCCCGCGCGTCGGAGAGGGCGAGCGACAGGGCAGCCAGCTCCTCGGCGCGGCCCGCCAGCGCGACGTCCAGGTCGCCGTCCCCGCGGGTCCCGAGCAGCTCGCCGACCACCGAGGCCTGGACCGGCCGGGCCTTGCCCTTGACCGTGAACGGCGGCAGCGGCTCGGTGCGGAAGTCGGTCTGCGAGTGCGAGAGGACCTCGCTCGTGGCGAGCGCCTGGCCGGGGCCGGCGCGGCCGAGCAGCCGGGCCGCCAGGTTGATCGCGTCGCCCTTCACCGAATAGGTACGACGGAACGACGGACCGAAGTCACCGGCGAAGACGGGGCCGCGGTTGATCCCCAGGCGCAGGGGGAGCCGGCCACTGCGGTCGAGGACCTCGCGGGCGACCCGGAGCATCCGCTCCTCGAGGTGGTCGGCGCTGCGCGGCGCCCCCGCGGTCAGCATGATCTTGCCGCCGTCGCGGTTGAGGTCGCTCTCGAAGAACGTGACCTCGTGATCGGCGCAGGCGTGCTGGACGGTACGCACCAGCTCGTCGAGCGCGTCGGCCAGCGCGCTCGGCCCCTCCTCCGCCAGGAGCGCGTCCGAGCCGGCGTACTGCACGAACGCGACCGTGATCGTCCGGTGCTCGGCGTCGCCGGCGCCGCCCACGAGGTGGGCCCGCACCGGTGGCGACAGGGTCTCGGACGGCCGGACGCTCGGGTGGGAGGGGTCCCCGGCGGCGTCGTCCGGGACCGCGACCGCGGGCGGCAACCCGCGCAGCAGTCGACCGTGGAGCACGGGGTCGCCGACGACCCGCGCCGGCAGCAGGGCCGCGGTGGACGCGCTCAGGAGGACCTGCCCGGCGGCCGCGGCGGCCTCCAGCTCCGCCGTGATGCTCACCCCGCGGCCGCTCACCAGCAGCTCGCGGTGCAGGGCCGGGTCTCCGACGAGGAACAGGTCGAAGTCACCGCTGTGGACACCCACCGACATCCGCAGCACCACCGCCCCCGAGGACGTCGGGATCCGCCCGACCCGGCGCAGCGCCGACCGCATCCGGTGTGAGGCACGGGCCGCGCGTGCGGCGTGCCCGTCGCCCTGGAACAGCAGGAGCACCGCGTCGCCGCCCCACTTGAGGAGGTCGGCTCCCTCGGCCACCGCCTCATCGAGCAGCGCCGCGAAGGTGGCGTCGAGGATGTCGCTCATCTCCTCGGCCCCCACCTTGCCGCGACGGCTCAGCCGCTCGGTGAGCTGGGTGAAGCCCGAGATGTCCACGAACGCGAGGGAGCCCTCGACCCGCATGTGACGGGGGTCCTCCCCGGTGGGAGACCACCCGAGGAGCAGTCTCGGGGCGTACGGAAGCAGCCGAGAGTCGTCGTCGCGCTGCTCCTGCACCAGGGTGTCCCTCGTCGGCCGGGCCGTGTCCCGATGCTAACCGGGACCTGGCCGAGACCATGGGACAGACTGCGCTCATGCGGCTCCCGGACCCGGCGTTGGTGGTGCTCGTCGGCGCCTCGGGCTCCGGCAAGTCCACCTGGGCCGCCGGGCGCTACCGGACCCAGGAGATCGTGTCGTCCGACGCGCTGCGAGGCGTGGCGGGCAGCGGTCCGCACGACCTCGACGCGTCGGCCGACGCCTTCGGCCTGTTGGAGACGATCGTCGGCGCCCGGCTCGGGCGCGGGCTCACCACCGTCGTCGACACGCTCGGCCTCGACGTCGAACGCCGCACGCGGTGGCTCGGCCAGGCACGGGTCGCCGGGCTGCCGGCGGTGCTGGTCCTGCTGACCACCTCCGACGCGGAGTGCCGGCGCCGCAACGCCGCTCGCGACCGGCCGGTCCCGGCCCCGGCGCTGGCCGGCCAGCTGCGGACGACCCGTTCGCTGCGCCCGGCGCTGGACGAGGAGGGCTGGGACCTCGTCGTCGAGGTGGCGGACGACGGCGCGCCGCCACCCGACCCCGTGCCAGGACCGGTCACCGCGAGGGACGACCGGACCTCGAGCCTCGGCCTGCGGATGGTGCTCCAGGTGTCCCGTTTCCCGTGGGGCGAGGACCCGCGCCGCTGGCTCGGCGACATCGCCGGCGCCGCCGACCAGGCAGGGTTCGCCGGGCTGGCCGTGATGGACCACCTGATCCAGATTCCCCAGGTGGGCCGGGCGTGGGAGCCGATGCCCGACCCGTGGGTGACCCTCGGTGCGGTCGCAGGACTCGGCACCGGTCTCGACCTCGGCACGCTGTGCACGCCCGTCACGTTCCGCCCACCCGGCGTCACCGCGAAGGCGGCCGCGACGCTGTCCGCGCTGACCGGGGGCCGCGCCTTCGTCGGCATCGGCGCCGGCTGGTGGAAGCGGGAGCACGCGGCGTACGGGTTGCCCTTCCCCGCCGCCCGCGAGCGCCTGGACGACCTCGAGCGGGCGATCGTCACCATGCGCGCGCTGTGGGCACCGGGGACCAGGGCGTTCGACGAGGGCGGGGTCAGGTTGCCCGAGACCACCTCCTACCCGCGGCCGGCCGGCCCGATCCCGGTCGTCGTCGGCGGGTCGGGCGAGCGCCGCACACTGCGGATCGCCGCCCGCCTGGGCGACGCCTGCAACCTCCGTACGCAGGACCCCGACGCGCTGCGCCGCAAGATCGACGTGCTGCACGGGCACTGCGCCGACGTCGGTCGCGACCCGACGGAGGTGGCCGTCACGGTGCTCGACCTACCGGTGGTGGGCCGCGACCGCGACGACGTGTGGGCCCGGGTCGAGCGGCACCGTGGCGCCACCGCCGCGGCGACGTACGCCGCCTCGACCCACGCCGGCACCGTCGCCGACCACCGCGACCGCTACGCCGGCCTGGCGGACCTGGGGGTCTCGACGGTCTTCCTCGCGACCCGCGACCTCGACCGTCCCGAGGACGTGCTGGACCTCGCCGGCCTCAACGTCTGAGTGGGACGCTCGTCGTGCAGGGCCGACCAGGGCCCGGTGTCGAGAACGGCTCGGCCCGCTCGTCATCGCGGTGACAGGCCCGACCCACGAGAGGAACCACCATGACCGAGTACGTGATCCTGCTCCCCGGCGACGAGGCGTCCTGGGAGGCCGCCGACGAGGCGTCCCGCGCGGCGACCTACGAGCGCCACGGGCTGTTCTCCCGCACGCTCGAGGAGCGCGGCCACACCATCACCGGCGGCGCCGAGCTCGCCCACTCGGGGACCGCGCGGACCCTGCGCACGACGAACGGCACCGTCAGCATCACCGACGGCCCGTACGCCGAGACGGTCGAGCAGCTGACCGGCTTCTACCTCGTCCGCTCCGAGGACCTCGACGACCTCGCGGAGGTCTGCCGGATCCTCGCGGACGCCGACGGCGCGATCGAGATCCGGGCCTGCCTGCCCCCGCCGGAGTGAGCTCAGACCGGACGCCTGACGCGGACCAGGCTGTCGGTCCGGGTCCCCGGCCGTCCGTCTGGTGACGTCGACTCGAACGCGACCGTCTCCGCCCGGTCGACCGTCCAGTCCGCCGGGAGGTCGAGCACGGCGAGCACGTCGTCAGCGTCGGGCATTCCGAGCAGGTGCTCCGGTGGGGTTTCGGCCCAGGTCGGGGCCCCGTGGTGGCCGATCACGATCAGCGTGCCGCCCGGCGCGACCACTGCGGCGGCGCCCCGCAGGATCCGCTCGCGGCCGAGCGCGACCGGTGACTGGAGGTAGGCGGAGGTCACGAGGTCCCAGGAGCCGGCCGGGAGGCCGGCGTCGAGGTCGACCCGCTGCCAGGTGGTGCGGTCGGCGAGGCCGGCCGCGGTCGCGGCGGTCTCCGCCTGGGCCAGCGCTGAGGGCGCGAGATCCATCCCGGTGACCGTCCACCCCTGCTGGGCGAGCCACAGGGCGTCGCCACCCGTGCCGCACCCGAGGTCGAGTGCGGTGCCGGGCGGCAGCGGCTGCCGCGCGAGCTCGTCGACCAGCACCTGGTTCGGGTTGCCGCTCCACGGCCGGCGGCCGGGGGCGTAGAAGTCCTCCCAGAACTCCGCGGGGTCGGCGGCGTCCGGTGCGTGGTGATGGCTGTGCGTCATGTGTCAACGATGACATCCCGCATCCACTATCAGCAAACTGACTTGCCGATATGGCAAGTCAGGTGGGAGGCGGTTGCGCCACCCGGACCCGGTTGCCATCAGGGTCGGTCACCTCGCAGTCGCGTGCCCACGGCATCTCCTCCACGGGTACGCCGAAGTCAGCCGCGATCCGGTCGACGTCGTCGACCCACAGGTAGACGAGGCCTGGCGCGTGGGCATCGCCGGCGTGCTCCGAGAGGTAGACCCGGCACTCCCCGCGCCGGATCCCGACGAAGCGTGGGATCGTGCCCTCGAGCTGGTGGCGGAACTCCTCGACGAAGCCGAGCCGGGCCCACCAGGTGAGCGACCGGTCGGCGTCGCGGACGCGGAGGATCGGCACGACCGTCGCGGTCATGCCGTGAGGCAGCCGATCAGGAGGGAGACCGCGGCCAGCGCCGGCAGCACGCCCTGACGCAGGGCCGCGCCCGCCCGGGCGCGTGACCCGGCCACCAGCACGACCGCCGCCCCGGCCATCGAGAGCGTCCCGGCCGCGATCAGCGCGACCCCCACCGGTCGGTGTCCGGTGGCGAGCGCGACCACGCCCGCGACGGTGATCAGCGCGAGGAACAGGTTGTAGTAGCCCTGGTTGTAGGCGAGCTCGCGGGTCGCCTCCGCCTCCTCACGGGAGGTGCCGAACACGGCGCGGGCGCGGCCGGTCCACTGGAAGGACTCGAGCCACCAGATGAACACGTGGAGCAACGCGGCAAGGCTGGCGAGAACGGCGGCGACGACGAGCACGAGACCTCCTGGGGTCGCCGCGATCGTAGCGGCGGCTTCGCACCCCACCTCCGGGGAAGCCTGTGGCACGCTGGGGCATGGCCGCCGACCGCCTCACCCAGCCCGGCTCGGGCGACGTCCGGGCCTACCTCGACTCCGTGCCCGACGAGCGCCGTCGAGCCGACGCCCTCGCGGCGCTCGACCTGCTTCGTGAGGTCACCGGCGAGGAGCCGGTGATGTGGGGCAGCTCCATGGTCGGGTTCGGCACCCAGCGCTACACGACCGCCGACGGCAAGGAGCGTGAGTGGTTCGCCGTGGGGCTGGCGCCGCGCAAGGCGTCCCTGACCTTCTACGGCCTCACCTACTACGAGTCCCACCGGGACCTGCTCGACCGGCTCGGGCCCCACACGACCGGCAAGGGCTGCCTGTACGTGAAGCGGCTCGACGACCTCGACCGCGACGTGCTCGTCGACCTGGTCGAGCGGAGCTGGGCGGAGAACAACAGCACGGACGACTGACCCCGTCGACGGACCCCGGGGCCGCGACTACGGTGGCCCGATGAGTCCTCGCGCACGCCTCGGGTCCGTCCGTCTGCTCATGATCACCGGGACGGCGCTGGCGCTGTCCGTCACCGGGGCGGCCGTCGCCGCGGAGGGTGACCGGGTGATGACCCCGATCGGGGGCGGCTACGAGACGCCCACCCTGGAAGCCTTCGCCGTGGCGGCCGCCGAGGGTGCCAGCGGCCCGACCGTCGACCTGGTCGTCGTACCGGCGGCGTACGGCGACTCCCCGCAGGACCGTGCCGAGAACCTCGAGCTGGCCCAAGAGCGCACCGACCAGATCGACGCCGCGTGCGACGCGGTCGTGACCGCTCCCCACACCGGGTGCACGGCGACCCTCGCCGTCCTGCTCGACCGTGCCGACGCGCTCGACCCGGCCAACGCCGAGGCGCTGGCCGACCCGGCGACCGACGGCATCTACGTGCTCGGCGGCGACCAGGGTCTCGCCATGTCGATCCTGGCCGACAGCCCGGCCGAGGCGGCGATGCAGGACGCCAGCGACCGTGGCGCCGTGGTCGGCGGCACCAGCGCCGGCGCGGCCGTCGAGTCGCTGTCGATGATCAACGGGTACGTCGGCGACCTCGGACCGGAGGACGGGCTACGGCAGGGTTCCACCCTGGTGTGGTGGGGTGACGACGGCGACGCGGAGCGCGGTCTCGTCTTCGGCTCGACGGCGACCATCTACGACCAGCACTTCTACCAGCGCGGCCGCTTCGGACGGACCCTGTCGACGATCGCCACCGCCGACGAGCGCGGCGGCACCAGCCCGGTCGGCGTCGGAGTCGACTACGGCACCGGCCTGCGCAGCACCGGGGACCACACGCTGTCGGACGTGTTCGGGCAGGGCTCGGCGGCGCTCGTCGACCTCGAGACGCTCGGCGCGACCCACGACTGGGTCGGTGACCCGGCCGTGCTGTCGGCCCGCGGGGTGCTGACGCACCTGCTGACCACCGGCTCGTCGTACGACCTGGCGACCCGCACCTACAGCCGTGCCGGTGCGCCGCTGACGAACCCGGTCGACACCCCGTGGACGCCGCTGACCGACACCACGCCGGGAACGCTCGTGCTCGGCGGAGGGGACGTTCCCGCCGCGGGGGTGGCCGACGCGGTCGCCGCCGCCCGGGCCGGCGGCGTCGCCAAGGGCGACCGGATCGTGGTGGTCGCGGTGGGCGCCAAGAAGACGGCCAACCCCTACGTCAAGGCGGTGAAGGCGGCGGGCTGGACCGGCAGCGTCTCGACGGCTGCGTACGGAGGCAAGCAGCCCGACGTGGCGGGGGCCCGTGCCGTGCTGCTCGTCTCGGCCGACCCGGTCGCCGTCGGCGCCCGGCTCTCCGAGCCGGCGTTCCGCAGCTGGGTCGACGAGGTGGTCGCCACGCAGTCCGTGGTGCTGACCGACGGCGCGATGACCGCGGCGTTCGGTGACCGCTACTCGGCGAAGCGCCGGTCGACCTCGACCGCCGACCGGGAGGACCTGGGCATCGCGTCGTTCCAGGCCGGGGACGCCGCGTGGCAGCCCGGCCTCGGCGTCGTCGACGCGACGCTGGTGCCGTGGCTGAACACCGAGTTCGGCTGGGGGCGCCTGTACGACGGTGTCTCGGACGACCCGACCACCCTGGCCGTCGGCGTCAACGCGGGGTCGTCACTCACGATGAGCGGCGTCGGCGCGGAGACCGGCGGTTCGGTCGTGGTCGCCGACGGTCGCGCCGGCACCTACTGGACCGCCGACAACGGCGCGATCGGTGCGTCCGGGGTGATCCTCGACATCTTCGGTCCGGGGGAGCCGCTCGTCCCCTGAGGACTCCCCTGATCCGGGCGGGGATCGTCCGGATCCTGTGCCAGCATGGCGGCGTCCGGCGGGAGGGAGCAGGTGTGGACTTCGAGTTCAGCGGGCAGGTCTTCGAGTGGCGCGGCCCGGCACCGTTCTACTACGTGGCCCTGCCCGACGAGGACAGTGCGGACCTCAAGGAGGCGTCGGCGATGCTGACCTACGGGTGGGGCGTCATCCCGGTGGTCGTGACGATCGGGGCGACCGAGTGGAAGACGTCGTTGTTCCCGAAGGACGGGCGCTACCTCGTGCCGCTCAAGGACCAGGTCCGCAGGGCGGAAGGCCTCGGCGCCGGCGACGAGGTCCGGGTCCGGATGACGGCGGGCGGCCGATGAGTATCGAGGTCCGACCGGCGACGCTCACGCGGTTCGACGACGTCCGCACCATGGTCGGGCCCAAGCGCGACGACGCCAACGTCTGCTGGTGTCTGAGCCATCGGATCCCCGCGAAGGAGAACCGGTCGCTCGTGGGTCCCGAGCGAGGCGAGTACGTCAGGGCGCTCACGCGGAAGCGGGTCGCGCCCGGCGTCCTGGCGTACGACGGGGACGACGTCGTCGGCTGGGCGGCGGTGGCGCCGCGGGCGGACACCGCCTTCGCGCGCTCGACCAAGATCCCCCACGTCGACGACCTGCCGGTCTGGTCGGTCTGGTGCCTCCGGGTCCGGCCGGGGCACCGCGGCCAGGGGATCTCCCACCCCCTGCTGGAGGGCGCCGTCGAGTACGCCCGGTCGCGGAGCGCGCCGGCCGTGGAGGGCTACCCCGTCGACAACCGCGGCGAGAAGGTCGACCTCACGATGGCCTACGTCGGCACCCGCGCGGTCTTCGAGGCGGCCGGCTTCACGCTGGCGTCCGAGACCGACGCGGTCTCAGGGGGCTTCCCCCGAGTCGTGATGCGGCGCGACCTCAGGAACCCGTGACGTAGGTCAGCAACAACGACCCGGTCGGCGTGCCGACGGCCTCCACCAGCCGCAGCCGGGCGGGGGTGCCGTTGTCGCCGAGCAGCCGGCGCCCGGAACCGGCCACTGCCGGTGACACGACCAGCCGCAGCTCGTCGACCAGACCGTCGGCGAGCAGGCTGCGCGAGAGCATCATGCTGCCGTGGACTCCGATGTCGCCACCAGATCGCTCGCGCAGTTCCGCGATGAGGGAAGCCGTCGACCCGTGGACGGCGGTCGCGCCGTTCCACGGCGTCGTGAGCGGGCTGCTCGTCACGACGTGCTTGTCGACGTCGTTGATGAAGGACGCGAACGGCTCGTCGTCCGCCGTCGGCCAGTAGGGCGCCCACTCGTCGTAAGTGGTCCGCCCGAGGAGCACCGCGTCCTGGGTGGCGATGACCTGGGCGAGATTGTCGAGCATCCGGTCGTCGAAGTCGTGCACGTACCGGTCAGGTGACTCGGCGACGCCGTCGACCGACAACAGCGAGTACAGGACGACCTTGCGCATGCGCGGCAGTCTACGAGCGGTGCCGGACCTGGCTACGTGGAGCGGGGCTTCGGTCGCGCCCGCAGGTGGGTGCGCTCGCCCTCCTTGCCGAACAGGCTGAGGAACTCGACCGGGTCGCGGCCCGCCGACCCGAACCAGTGCGGAGTTCGGGTGTCGAACTCGGCGGCCTCGCCGGGGGCCAGCACCAGGTCGTGGTGGGCGAGCCGGAGCCGCAGGTCGCCGTCGAGGACGTAGACCCACTCGTAGCCCTCGTGCGTCTGCAGCTGCGGTGCCGTGGCGCGCGGCCCGCGGCCCGGCATCACGATCTTGTAGGCCTGGATCCCCCCGGCTCGCTTGGTGAGCGGCAGCATCGTCATCCCGTTGGCCTTGGTCGCCCGCAGGTGCACCCGCGGGTCGCCCGTGGGCGGCGCGTCGACGAGCTCGTCCAGCGTCACGTCGTACGCCCGTGCCAGCGGGAGCAGCAGCTCGAGCGTCGGCCTCCGGGTGCCGGACTCGAGCCGGGACAGCGTGCTGACCGAGATCCCCGTCTCGGCGGCGAGGTCGGCCAGGGTCGTCTCCCGCTCCTGGCGCAGCGCCCGCAGCCGCGGGCCGACGGTGGTCAGGGTCTCGCCGAGGTCGTCTGCCATGCCAGGTAGTTTGCCATACCAGCAAGGCTGTTTGCGGAATCGGCACCCCCTCGGCATCCTGGAGCCATGGCCGAGATGTTGCAGCAGGAGTACGACGTGGTGGTGATCGGTGGCGGTGCCGCCGGCCTGAGCGGGGCGCTGATGCTGGCCCGGTCGCGGCGGTCCGTCGTGGTGCTCGACGCCGGTCGACCTCGCAACGCGCCCGCGGCGGCGGTGCACGGACTGTTGGGCCACGACGGCACGGCGCCCGGCGAGCTGCTGGCGACTGGTCGCGCGGAGGTCCGTGGCTACGGCGGCCAGGTCGTCGAGGCCGAGGTCGTGGACGCAGCGCGCGACGGCGACCGGTTCGTCGTGTCGCTCGGCGACGGACGCGAGGTCCGCGCCCGGCGGTTGCTGGTCGCCACCGGGCTGGTCGACCGCCTCCCCGACGTACCCGGCCTGGCCGCGCGCTGGGGCCGCGACGTCCTCCACTGCCCGTACTGCCACGGCTGGGAGGTGCGCGACCAGTCGATCGGCGTGCTCGGCACCGGCCCCATGTCCCACCACCACGCGCTGCTCTTCCGGCAGCTGAGCGCGGACGTGGTCTACTTCGCGCACGAGTGGACGCCCACGGACGAGCAGGCCGAGGAGCTCGCCGCCCTCGGGATCGTCGTGGAGACCGGGACCGTGACCGGCGTCGAGGTCACTGACGACCGCCTCAGCGGGATCACGCTCGCCGACGGCCGGGTCGTCGCGCGGGAGGCGCTGGCGGTCGCGACCCGGCTCGAGGCGAGGACCGACCACCTGGCCGGTCTCGGCCTGCCGGTGCAGGAGCACCCGGCCGGGGTCGGGACGCACGTCCCCACCGACGCCACCGGTCGCACCGGCGTCCCCGGTGTCTGGCTGGCGGGCAACGTCTCCGACCTGATGGCCCAGGTGGGCGCGTCGGCGGCGCAGGGCGCCCAGGCCGGTGCGCACATCAACGCCGACCTGGTGGCCGAGGACGCGGCCGCCGCGGTCGTCCGCGCCCGACAGCCCAGCCCGGCCGGGCGTCCCTGAGCCCTCACCCGCCCGCCGCGTCCAACAGCCGCTGCGCCACGTCGCGGGCGGCGGCGCGCAGCTCCGGCCCGCCGAGGATCCGGTACGTCGTGTGCAGCCGCGCCAGGTCCTCGGCGTAGGCGTAGGCGTTGCTGGTGGAGCCGGTGAGCAGGGTGCGGCCCTCGGGCAGTTCCGAGAGCCGTCCCATCACGCGCGGCAGCCAGACCTGGTCGAGCGGCAGGTCGATCTCGACCGACGTCTCGAACTCCCAGCCGGCCGCGAGGTGCTCCTCGAGCGCGCCGACCGGGTCGAGGTCGGCCGGCCGTGTGAACCTCGCCGTGAGCAGCTCGACGCTCCGCATCCGGTCGACCCGGAACGCTCGCTGCTCCTCGACGGCGTGGCTCCAGCACAGTAGGTACCACCGGCTGTGGCGGACCACGACCGCCCACGGGTCGACCTCGGCCGACCACTCGCGCCCGGACTCGGTGCGGTACCCGATCCGGACCTGCCGGCCGGCCTCGCTGGCGTGCACCAGGGTCGCGGTCGCCTCGGGGTCGGGGCGCACCGCGCTGCGGTCCGGCGCCGACGCCGCGGACCGGCGCACGGTCTCTGCCTGGGCCGTCACCGAGGGGGGCAGTGCCCGCACGATCTTGCCGAGCGCGCTGCCGACGGGGTCGGCGGGGTCGTCGGCCTTCGGGTGGCCGTCGAGGACCGCCATCACCAGGCCGAGGGCCTCGCTGGCGCTGAACATCAGCGGCGGGAGCCGCAGCCCGCGCCCGACCCGGTAGCCGCCGTACGGACCGCGGACCGACTCGACCGGGATGCCCGCCTCGCGCAGGATCGCGACGTAGCGCCGGGCGGCCCGCTCGGTGACGCCGAGCCGCTCCCCCAGCTGGTCGGCGGTGATTCCGGGCCGTGCCTGGAGCAGCTCCAGGGCGAGCAGGGCCCGCGCGGTCGGACTCGTCCCCTCCATGGCAGCACTCTAGAGGCGCATCCGGAAGCAGATCGTCCGGATGGGCGGCTAGCGTCGCCGCCATGAGCGAGGCGACCGCATCCCGACCCGACGATCCCTGGGAGCCGCCGATGGCAGGCACGGAGACGGAGCAGCTCCTCGGAGCGCTCGACCGTCAGCGCTGGACGTTCCGGTTCAAGGCCGACGGCCTCGACGCCGCAGGCCTCGCCGCCACGGTCGGCGCCTCGACGCTCTCGATCGGTGCGCTGCTCAAGCACCTCGCGCTGGTCGAGGACGTCTACGTCACCGAGCGGCTCGACGGCGGACCCTACGGCGAGCGCTGGGACCTCCAGGGAGCGGGTGACTCCGAGGACTGGTCCTTCCGGACCGGCGACGCCACCCCCGACGACCTCTACGACCTCTACGACCGCAACGTCGAGCGGGCCCGCGCGAAGCTCGCAGACGTGCTCGCCGAGGGGGGTTTCGACCAGCCCACCGCGTCGCACCACCCGGACGGGCGCCCGGCCAGCCTGCGGCGGATCGTGTGCGACCTGGTCGAGGAGTACGGTCGCCACACCGGCCACGCCGACCTGCTGCGCGAGGCGGTCGACGGGCGGGTGGGAGAGGATCCTCCGCCGGGCTGGCGTGCGAGCTGTGGGAGGGAGATGTTCCGTGCCTGAGTTCGGCGAGGAGGACCTGAGCGGGTCGACGTTCAACTGGACCGACCTGAGCGGCTCGACCTTCCGCTACGCGTCGCTCAGCGACGTCATGATCCGGGGCACGGACCTCTACCGCGTCACGATGCGCGACGTGGAGCTGAGGGACGTCGACATCAGCGGCGAGATCGAGCGGCTGGTGATCAACGGGGTCGACGTCACGGACTACGTGCACGACGAGCTCGTCCGCCGCGACCCGGTGCTCGGCCGGCTGACCCCCGACGACCCGGCCGGCTTCCTGGCGGCCTGGGACGAGCTCGAGCACCTGTGGGAGGAGACCGTGGCGCGGGCCCGCGCGCTCGACCCGGCGCTGCTCGACGAGTCGGTCGAGGACGAGTGGTCGTTCATCCAGACGTTGCGGCACCTGGTGTTCGCGTCGTCGGCGTGGCTCAACCGCGCCGTCCTCGGCGAGCCGCAGCCGTTCCACCCGCTGGCGCTGCCCTGGAGCACCGCGCCCCCGCTGCCGCAGCTGGGGCTCGACCTCGACGCGCGGCCGACGCTCGACGAGGTGCTCGCGCTCCGGCGCGAGCGGCAGGCCGACGCCCGGCGGGTGCTCGAGGCACTCACCGACGAGCAGCTCGCCGCCGAGGTGACGCCCGAGGGCGAGGGGTGGCCACCGCCGCGGCCGTTCGAGGTCAAGCAGTGCCTGTCCATCCTCCTCAACGAGGAGTACTGGCACCGGCAGTACGCCGAGCGCGACCTGGCGGTCCTGGAGTCGCGCGACCCGGCGTGAAGAAAATGTCGGGCCGGCTGTCGTAGCGGCGCGGCGCCGTTCGTGGAGGGGGTGGAAGCAGACCACACCACTCAGTGAGGATCACCGACATGGCCACCATCGCAGTGCACGAGTTCATCTCCCTCGACGGCGTCTTCGAGTCGCCGTCGTGGACCTTCGAGTTCGGGTTCGACCCGAAGATGGGCGAGACCCTCGGGGCGATCACCGGCGAGGCGAGCACCATCCTGCTCGGCCGTACGACGCACGAGATGTTCGCGCCGGCGTGGCGCGACCGCACCGCCGAGGACGACCCCGGCGCGCCGTTCTTCAACGACACCGAGAAGCTCGTCGTCGGCAGCCGCGAGTCCGCCGAGCAGTGGGACAACACCACCCCGGTCGGTCCGTACGACGCCGAGGCGATCCGCCGGTTGAAGGAGGAGCGCGACGGCGTCATCTACATCTCGGGCAGCGGCCGGCTGGTCCGGGCGCTGCTCGCCGACGGCCTGGTCGACGAGCTGCACCTGTTCGTCTACCCGATCGCGCTCGGCGAGGGCGAGAAGTTCTGGCAGGACGGCGAGGACGCGACCCGGCTGGCGCTGCTGGCCCACGACGTCTACGACAACGGGGTGGTCCACCTCGCGTACGGACCCGGGGAGACCGCGAGTGACGGCTGACCTCGGACCCCTGGACGGTGTCGTCCGGCCCGCGCGGCCGGACGACACCGACCGGGTCGCCGCCATCTGGGAGCACGGCTGGCAGGAGGTGCATCCTGGCGAGGTGCCGGCGGCCCTCGTCGCGGCCCGCACCACCGCCTCGTTCCGCCGTCGGGCGGGCGACCGGGTGCCCGACACCCTGGTCGTCGAGGTCGGTGGGGTGGTCGTCGGCTTCGTCATGACGGACGCCGACGAGGTCGACCAGGTGTACGTCGCACCGGTCGGCCGGGGCTCCGGCGCGGCGATCGCGTTGCTGGCCGCCGCCGAGGAGCGGATCCGGTCGGCCGGCCACTCCACGGCCTGGCTGGCCGTGGTGCGGGGCAACGCCCGGGCGCGCGCCTTCTACGAGCGTCAGGGCTGGGCCGACCAGGGCGAGTTCACCCACGACGCGCCCGGCCCGGCTGGACCGATCTCGGTCACCGCTCACCGCTACGTCAAGCACCTCGGCGCCCCGGCGGACTGACCGCTCTCCCCGTTCGGGTGGTTGTCTGCCACTGATGCGCGAGGCACGGTGGAGGCATGACACCGCAGCGGAGCCAGGACGAGGGCGACTGGGGCGAGACCGAGCTCGACCCCCACGAGCGGGCGGACGCCGAGCGCAACCTCGACGACCCCAGTGCCGGGGACGACGAACCGTGGAGCCCGCCCGACCGGTTGCCGCGCGGGTCGGAGCTGATCGGGGTCGAGACCGACGGTGGTGAGACGCTCGACCAGCGGATCGGCCAGGAGCAGCCCGACCCCGGCACGGCGTACGGCGCCCCGGACGCCCGGGCCGAGCGCGATGCCGAGCGGATGGTCGGCGGAGACGACCCCGACGCGATCCCGGCCGACCGGGACGTCCTCGGCGGGCAGGCCGGAGACGACGCGCCCTACGACGGCGACGGTCCGGAGGCTTCGGCGATGCGGGTCGTCGAGGGCGACTGAACCTCAGTCGGCGGTGGGTGCCGGTCGCATCCGCCGGTCGAGCGCGTGGGCGCCCGCGCACACGGCCAGGAACAGCACCGTGATGCCGACGCAGGCCACGGCGACCGCTCCCCAGCCGTCCTCGTCGGGATCGAGGAACGGGTAGGGGACCCACCCGGTCAGGCCGCGCACCACGAAGGTCAGCGCCAGCCAGGCGATCGGCCAGAGGAGCGCCAGCCCGATCGCGCGCCCGTCGATCCGAGGTCGTGGACCCCAGATCAGCCACGTCCCGACGGCCAGCACCGGGACGACCCGGTGGAGCAGCGCGTCGGCGAGCAGGTCGAGCCCGTCGAGGTCGAGCAGCGGCCGCAGCAGCACGAAGTGGACGACGGCGGTGATCGTGATGCCGACCAGGGCGGCCAGTCGCAAGGCCCGCCAACCCCGCCCGTCACGGTGAGGATCGAGCGCCAGGGTCGCCGCGCTCAGCGCGACCAACGCGTTGCACTGCACCGTGAAGTACAGGACGAACCGGCCGAGCCGGGCGCCCAGCCCCGGCGGGTCCTCCTCGACCAGCACGGCTCCGCCCTGGACGACGAGCACGAGCTGGAGCAGCAGCGCCCCGCCGGTGACGACCGCGACGACCAGGTGAGCGGTCCGCGCCCGGCTGGAGTTCACGGCCCCGAGCGTAGGGCTCTGGCGTCAGCGGTCGGCACCCTGCCGCGCCGCCGACGACGTGTGAACCCCGCCGGTCTACAGCTCGATCTCGTAGAACAACATCCGGTAGTCGCTCCCGGGAAGGATGTTGAGGAAGCCGTGCCGCTCGTAGAAGCGGCGGGTGTCGACGTCGTCCTCGTCGACGTTGATGTGCAGCTCGCCGGCCGACCGACCGCGACACAGGTCGAGCGCCGCCGTCAGCAGCGCGGTGCCGATGCCCCGGTCGCGCAGGTCGGGCACGACGTACAGCTCCTCGAGCTGGGCCAGCGGGCCGCCGTAGTACGGCGAGGGGCGCAGCGTCAGGTAGGCGAAGCCGACCGGGTCCGCGCCGCCGGCGAGCAGCACGACGACGTCGTCGTCGGTCAGCAACCGGGCGAACCGCTCGGCGAACTCGGCCGCCGACGGCGTCGCGGTCTCGAACTCGGTGTTGAAGTCGAAGAGCAGCCGCCCGACGAGACCGGCCTCGGCCGGGGTCGCGCGTCGTACGTCCGTGTCGGCCATGCACCCGAGGCTAGGTCGTCCGGGGGCGTGGCCGCGACCGAAAAGCGGGTGCGGTCGGTCCGGCGCGGCTGCGAGGGTGACGCGCATGAGCGGACCCTTGATCCAGTGCTTCAACCTCGACACGACCGACCCCCACCGGACCGCGTCCTTCTGGCAGGAGGCACTCGGCTGGCGCCGCACCTACGACACCCCGGACGAGGTGGTGCTCGAGCCACCCGCGGGCAGCCCGCAGGACGGCGTCGCGCCGGACCTGCTGTTCGTCCGGGTGCCGGAGGGCAAGACCGTCAAGAACCGGTGGCACCCCGACCTGCGGCCGACCGACCAGGCGGCCGAGGTCGCCCGGCTCGAGGCGCTGGGCGCGACCCGGACCGACGTCGGTCAGGGGGACGACGTCTCCTGGATCGTGATGTCGGACCCCGACGGCAACGAGTTCTGCGTGCTCCGCGCGTTCACCGAGGAGGAGCTCGCCGAGATCGCGGCCGAGGCCGCCGCGAAGGAGCGGGCCTAGCGGACCTCGAAGCGGGTCTCGCCGGTCGGGGTCATCGGGGAGACCGAGACGCCCGAGACGTCGGCGAACGGCGGGCCCTCGCGGCACCAGTCGACCAGCGCGGTGACGGCAGCGTCCTCCCCCTCGAACTCGCCCTCGACCGACCCGCTCGGGGTGTTGCGCACCCAGCCACCGACCCCCAGCCGACGGGCCTCCTGACGGCACGAGTCGCGGAAGAAGACCCCTTGAACGCGGCCGGTGACCTCGACGTGGACCCGCATCCCGCCACTGTAGGACTCAGGAGTTGAATGGATCTCGTGGAGCACTGGCCGACGTACGTCGACGAGCACTCGACCACGCTGCCGGCCACGCCCGCCGTGGCCTGGCCACAGCTGCGGGCCTACGTCGACGGCTGGCTGGCGCGTTCCGAGCGCAGCCCGCTCACCCGGGTGCTCGGGACGAGGCCGCGCGCCGGGTTCGAGGTCACCGGGGCCGACGAGCCGCACCGGCTCACGCTCGCGGGCCGGCACCGGTTCTCCCGCTACGTCCTCGACCTCCGCCTCGCCGAGGCCGGCGACGGCACCACCACCGCCACCGCCGCGACCTACGCCGACTTCCCCGGCCCGCACGGCTTCGCCTACCGCACCCTGGTGATCCGCAGCGGCATCCACGTGCTGGCGACCCGCCGCCTGCTGCGCGGACTGCGCGACCGCGTGGCCGGCTGATGGCAGCGGTGACCGGCCGCTGGGCCCACCCCAGGGCCGACGGTGACCGGGTGACGCTGCGCCCGGTCGTGGCCGACGAGCCGGAGCAGGACGAGCGGATCGTTCTCTCGATCGTCGATCGCGCGACGGGGGAGGAGGCCGGCGACGTCGTCCTCGGCGACTACGACGCCGAGCGGGAGTCGGCCGCGCTCCGGATCACGCTGCGCGGACGGGTTGGGGCGGGCCACGCGATCCTCGACGAGGTCGTCCGGAGGATGCTCGACCACGGCCTGCGCACGCTCGGGCTCGCCCGGGTCACGGTCGACGCGCCGGGCCGCGACCCACGCGCGGTCGAGGCCTCCCGGCTCGAGCCCGACTACCCGATCGTCACCGAGCGGCTGCTGCTGCGGCCGCTCGACCCGGAGACGGACGTCGCAGCCATGCACGCCTACCGGTCGCGGGAGGACGTCTGCCGCTACGAGCCCTACGTGCCGGGCACCCTCGAGGAGATGGCGGAGCGGTTCCGCACCCCCGAGCGGATCCGCTCGACCATCGACGCCGAGGGCCAGAAGCTGGCGCTGGCGATCGAGCGTCGCGACACCGGAGCCATGGTCGGGGACCTGATGCTCGAGTGGCGCAGCGTCGCCGACGGGCACGCCGAGGTCGGCTACGTGCTGCACCCCGAGCACGGGGGCCAGGGCTTCGCCACGGAGGCGACCGCAGCCCTGATCGACCTGGCCTTCGACGGTGGACTGCCGGTCCGACGCGTCTCGGTGCGCACGGACGAGCTCAACGAGCCGTCCGCTGCCCTGGCCCGCCGGCTCGGGCTGCGACACGAGGCCACGCTCGTCGAGAGCGAGTGGTTCAAGGGCGTGTGGTCGACGCTGCTGGAGTTCGCGGTGCTCGACCACGAGTGGCGGGCACGCCGATGACCGGGGGTCACGACGAGCGGGGGACCGGCGAGGAGGTCCCCGCCCGGCTGGAGCCCGACTACCCGATCGTCACCGAGCGACTGCTGCTGCGACCGCTGAACGACGAGGGGGACGTCGCCGGGATGCACGCCTACCGCTCGCTCGAGGACGTCTGCCGCTACGTCCCCTTCAGCCCCGGCACCCTCGAGGAGATGGCGGAACGGTTCCGCAACCCCGACCGGCTCCGCTCCGCAGTCGACGCCGAGGGCGACGTGCTCTCGCTGGCGATCGAGCGTCGTGACACCGGGGAGATGATCGGCGACCTGGTGCTGTTCTGGCACAGCGAGGCCGACGGTCACGCCGAGGTCGGGTACGTGCTGCACCCCGACCACGGGGGCCAGGGCTTCGCGACCGAGGCGACCGCGGCCCTGATCGACCTGGCCTTCGACGGCGGGCTCCCGGTCCACCGGGTGACTGCCCGGCTCGACGAACGCAACGGCGCGTCGGCCGCGGTGTGCCGTCGGCTGGGGATGCGGCTCGAGGCGACGTACGTCGACGGCGAGTGGTTCAAGGGCGAGTGGACGACGCTGCTGGTCTTCGCCGTGCTCGACCGCGAGTGGGCGGCCCGCCGGAATAGCGCTCGCTCTTAGTCTGTTAGTCACTCTGAACATCAGAGTGAGGAGAAAGCCATGAGCAGGACGACCGAGCTGCTGCGGGCGATGGAGGCCCACGAGGCCTACCGGTGGGCCGCGGACCTCTTCCGGCACCGCGACTACTACACCGCCGCCGAGGTGCTCCGGCACCTGGTCGACACGCACGAGCGCGACGCCGACCTCGGCGCCGCCCGCGAGCTGCTGGCCCGGGCGTACTACCACTCGGCCCAGCTGGAACGCGCCGCCGCAGCGGCGCGCGACCTGCTCGACCGCGACCCCGCGCACGGGTACGCCGCGCTGCTGCTGGCCCGCACGCTGGAGCGCTCGTCCCGCCCCGACGAGGCGGCGGCCGCCCGACGGTACGCCGAAGCCCTGGGGATGGCTGCCTGATGCCGGACTACGGCCAGGAGCTGGAGTTCGGCCTCTTCCCGAGCCCCGAGGCGGCTCGGCTCGGCGAGCTGCTGACCCTGGTGCAGCTCGCCGAGGTGGAGGGGCTCGACCTGGTCTCGATCCAGGACCACCCTTACCAGGCGAAGTACCTCGACACGTGGACGCTGCTGTCCGTGCTCGGCGGGCGCACCAGCACGATCAAGCTCGCGCCGAACGTCGCCAGCCTGCCACTGCGGCCGCCCGTCGTGCTCGCGAAGGCCGCCGCCACGCTCGACCTGCTGACCGGTGGCCGGGTGGAGCTGGGTCTCGGCGCCGGAGCGTTCTGGGAGGCGATCGAGGCGGCCGGCGGGCCGCGGCGCACCCCCAAGGAGGCGGTCGACGCCCTCACCGAGGCCGTCCAGCTGATCAAGACGTTCTGGGCCGGTGGCACCGTCCGCTTCGAGGGCGAGCACTACCGCGCGGTCGGGCTGCACGCCGGCCCGGCGCCGGCCCACGACATCCCGGTCTGGCTCGGCGCGTACAAGCCGCGGATGCTGCGGCTGACGGGCCGGCTCGCGGACGGCTGGGTCCCGAGCATGGGGTACGCCGACCCGCCGGCGCTGCCCGCACTGAGCGCGACGCTGGACGACGCCGCCGACGCCGCCGGCCGGGCGCCGGTCGAGATCAAGCGGGTCTACAACGTGTTCGGACGGTTCGGCGCCGGCACCGGGTTCCTGCAGGGGCAGCCGCGCGACTGGGCCGAGCAGCTCGCGGACCTCGCCCTGGACGTCGGCATCAGCAGCTTCGTGCTGGGGACCGACGACCCCGACGCCGTACGGCGGTGGGCGGTCGAGGTCGCCCCCGACGTCCGCGAGCGGGTGGCCGCGGCCAGAGCGTCGGGCCCGCCGGCGGAGTCGCCGGACCAGCCTGGAGCCGACCGGGTCGAGGTGGCACGCGAGTCGTACGTGGCCGATCCGCACGGTGCGGGCCAGCACCTCGTCGACGTCCACGACGGGCTGCGGTCGGAGCTGACGCAGGTCCGCGACGTGCTCGGCCAGGTCCGGCAGGGCCACCTGAGTGCCGGGCAGGCGCGGTCGGTGGTCAACACCATGACGCTGCGCCAGAACAACTGGACGCTCGGCGCCTACTGCGAGGCCTACTGCCGGTTCGTCACCGGCCACCACACGCTCGAGGACAGCAGCCTGTTCCCGTACCTGCGCCGGCGGGAGCCTGCCCTCGGCCCGGTGCTCGACCGGCTCGAGCAGGAGCACGAGGTGGTCCACGCCGTGCTCGAGGAGTTCGACCGGGCGCTGGTGCGGCTCGTCACCGACGACGGGATCGGCCGGTCCGGGGCCGATGCGCTGGACGAGGTGCAGCGGGTCGTCGACCGGCTGAGCGAGACGCTGCTCGACCACCTCGCCTACGAGGAGGACAACCTCGTGGAGCCGCTCGACCGGCACGGGGTCGCCTGATGGGTGAGCCGCACGACGACTGCCAGGCGGTGCACCGGGTGCTCCGCCTCCTGGGCCGCGCCTGGGCGGGCGCCGTCCTGTGGGCGATCCTCGACGGCGCCGACCGGTTCACCGCGATCCGTGCCGCGGTGCCGGGCGTGAGCGACGCGGTGCTGACGGCCCGGCTGCGCGACCTGTGCGCGCACGGCCTGGTCGAACGCGTCGTCGACGCCGGTCCCCCGACCTCGGTGCGGTACGGCGCGACGCCGGCCGGCCGCGATGCGCGACGGCTGCTGCGGTCGCTGCGCGACTACGCCCGCCGCCACCCCGCCGTCGGCGGCACAACGTCCGGAGGCTGAGGAGAGCAGCGACGACCGGAGGTTGAGGAGCGAGGAGCGCAGCGACGAGCCACGAAGCTTCGGACCGTACAGTCGCACCGAGTGGCGCGGCATACCGCGGTCCTGGGCCCCTTCGCTAAAGTAAGGCTAGCCTAACTTTCCTGGACCGACACCTGCGAGGAGATCCATGTACGGCGAGGTCGTCCGCACCGAGACCCTGACCCCGACCCTGGTCCGCGTCGTCCTCGGCGGGGACGGGCTGGCGGACTACGAGCACGTCCCGTTCACCGATGCCTACGTGAACGTCGCGCTGCCGCCCGCCGGGGCGTCGTACGCCGCGCCGTTCGACCCGGCCGAGGTGCGCGAGAGGCTCGACCCCGAGGAGTGGCCGCTCCGCCGCCGCTACACCGTCGCCGCGTGGGATCCCCGGACCGGTGAGCTCACCCTCGACTTCGTCGTCCACGGTGACGACGGCGCGGCCGGTCCCTGGGCCCGGCGAGCCGCGCCCGGCGACCGGCTCGTCCTGACCGGTCCGAGCGGCGACTACACGCCCGACGCCACCGCCGACTGGCACCTCATGGTCGGCGACGAGTCGGCGCTGCCCGCCATCGCCGCCTCGGCGGCCGCCGTGCCGGCCGCGGTCCCGCTCGTCGTCCGCGTGCTCTGCGACGGTCCCGAGCACGAGGTCCCGATCGAGACCGACGCCGCGCTCGACCTCCGGTGGCTGCACCGCACCGGCGAGGACGGAGACGCCGGCCTGCTGCCGGGCGCGGTCCGCGAGCTGCCCTTCCTGCGGGGTCGCGTTCACGCGTTCGTCCACGGGGAGGCCGGCGAGATCCGTGACGTGCGCCGCCACCTGCTCGGCGAGCGGCAGGTGCCCCGCGAGCACGTGTCCGTCTCGGCGTACTGGCGGCGGTTCATGACCGACGAGGCCTGGCGGCAGGTCAAGCGCGACTTCAACGCGGCCATGGAGGCCGACGTCGCCTGACGTGGCTCAGGAGTCGAAGCCGAGGCCGAGCCGGTCGAGGCCCCGCAGCCAGAGGTTGCGCCGGCCCTGCCGGTGATCGGCGCGGTCGAGCGACCAGCGGGTCAGGTTGATCCCGGCGCTCGCGACCGGCTCGGGCGGGAAGGGAAGCGGCTTGCTGCGCACCATCTCGAGCGCGGTGCGCTCGGTCTCCTCGCCGCCGAGCAGGTCGAGCATCACGTCGGCCGCGAACCTGGTCGCGCCGACGCCGAGCCCGGTGAAGCCGGCGGTGTGGGCGACCCGGCCCTGGTGGGCCGTCGCCCAGAAGGCGCAGAACCGGGTGCAGGTGTCGATCGCGCCGGCCCACTGGTGCGTCACCCGGATCCCCTCGAGCTGGGGGAACGTCGTGAGCAGGTGGGAGACCAGCTTGCGGTGCAGGCCCGGGTCGCGCTCGTACTCGGCGCGGATCCGCTTGCCGTAGCGGTAGACCGCGTCGTAGCCGCCGAAGAGGATCCGGTTGTCGGCGCTGAGCCGGTAGTAGTGGAACTGGTTGCCGGCGTCGCCGACCCCCTGCCGCCCCCGCCATCCGATCGCGTCGAGCTGCCCGTCCGTGAGCGGCTCGGTCATCACGGCGTAGTCGTAGACGGGCACGGTGAACGGGCGGTAGCGCCGAATCAACGACGGGAACACGTTCGTGCCCAGCGCCACCTGCGCCGCGGTGACCCGGCCGCGTGGCGTGTGCAGCACGACCGGACCGGTGCGGCCGTCCGCGGTCAGCGACTCGACCGGCGTCCCCTCCACGACCTCCACGCCCAGGTCGGTCGCGAGGCGGCCGAGCTCGGCGACCAGCTTGGCCGGGTGGACGATCGCGCAGCCCGGCACCAGCCGGCCGGCGAGGTACGTCGGGCTGTCCACCTCGGCGCGCACCTGCTCGGCGTCGAGGAACCGGCCCTCCGTCATCTCCTCCAGCCACGCCACCTGGTGGGGCTCGACGGCCACGCCGAGCTCGCCGTTGCGCTCGAAGTCGACGGCTAGGCCGTGCTCTCGCACGGTCCGCTCGATGCCGTCGAGGTTCTCGTCGCCCAGCCTCACCAGCTCGTCGTACTCGTCGGGCCAGCGGCTGCGGCCGTTCTCCTCGCCGTGGGTGATGCTCGCCTCGCAGAAGCCCCCGTTGCGGCCCGACGCCGCCCAGCCGAGCTGGTGAGCCTCGAGCAGCAGCACCCGGCGGCCGGGGTCGCGCTGCTTGGCGCGGACCGCGGTCCACAGCCCGGCGTACCCGCCGCCCACCACGGCGAGGTCGGTGGTGTGGTCGGCCGTGAGCGGGTCGTGACGAGCCCCCGGCGCGTCCTCGATCCAGAAGCAGCCGTCGCGCACCTCGGCCAGCGCGTGGTCGAGCGCGGACGGCGGCGGCGGCTGCCGCTCCCAGACCGTCGCCTCCATGGGCCTGACGCTAGCGGTCCACGGCCCCCGGGGGTCCCTTGCGCGGCGACGCCACGCGGGCGGAGGGTGGCCCATGACCACCCGCACGCCGCCCGCCGGTGCCGACGACCTCCAGGAGCGACCCGACAGCGGTCGCGACCCGGCCCGCTACACGAAGGGAGGCAAGCTCCGGGCGGCGGTCTACGACGAGGAGATCGAGCTCCTCCAGGAGCAGCTCGTGCAGCTCCAGTACTGGATCCAGCGGCAGGGGCTCAAGGTGCTCGTGATCTTCGAGGGCCGGGGCTCGGCCGGCAAGGGTGGCGTCATCAAGCGGATCACCGAGCGGACGAGCCCCCGCACCGTGAAGGTGGTCGCGCTGCCGAAGCCCACCGAGCGGCAGCAGACGCAGTGGTACTTCCAGCGGTACGTCGAGCACCTCCCGGCCGCCGGCGAGATGGTCCTCTTCGACCGCAGCTGGTACAACCGCTCGAACGTCGAGTGGGTGATGGGTTACTGCTCCGAGGACGACCACCAGGAGTTCCTCCGCTCCTGTCCCGAGTTCGAGCGGATGCTGGTGCGCTCGGGCATCAGTGTCCTCAAGTACTGGTTCTCCGTGTCGTTCGAGGAGCAGCGGAAGCGCTTCGAGGCCCGCAACGCCGAGCCGCTGAAGCGGTGGAAGCTCTCCGACATGGATCTCGCCGAGCACGAGCTGTACGTCCGCTACTCGATGGCGAAGGACACCACGTTCCAGTACACCGACATCAAGCAGGCGCCCTGGTACGTCGTGCCCTCCGACGACAAGCGAGCGGCTCGACTGAACTGCATCGCCCACCTGCTCGCGCAGTTCCCCTACGAGGACGTGTCGCCCGACGTGGTGCAGCTGCCCGAGATGCGGCAGGTGCCCTACGTCCGGCCGCCGATGCACGAGCAGACCTTCGTGCCGCAGGTCTTCTGACCTGCGGCATCGCCGGAGCTCAGGAGAGCAGGCGGACGACGGCGTCCGCGAGGGCCCCGGCGGCCGGCGGGTGGTGCTCGAGGAACAGCGACGGCTCGGCCAGCTCGAGCTCCAGCAGCCGCGGCCCGTCCGGGCTGGGGAGCAGGTCCACCCGTGCGTAGAGCAGGTCGCCCCGGAGCTCCGTCGGCACCGCCTCGAGGACGGCGTCGGCCAGCTCGCGCTCAGCAGTCGATGCGTCGCGCGGTGACATCTCCTCCTGCAGGAACAGCTCCTCGGTCAGGGCCATGCCGGGCGTCAGCAGGGGACCCTTGCGCATCGCGTGCGAGAACCGGCCGTCGATGAAGAGCAGCGCGGTCTCGCCGAGCTCGTCGACCTCGTGGAGGTAGGGCTGCACCATCACCCCGCGGCCGGCGTCGAGCAGCGCGCCGGCGTGCTCGTGGGACCGGTCGACCTCGTCGGCACCGAGCCGCAGGGTCCCCCGCGAGCCGGCGGACACGACCGGCTTGACCACGTGCTCGACCTCCTCGAACCGGTGCCGGGGGCCGTCGTCGGGGGCGAGGAACTGGGTCGGCACGATCGGGACGCCGGCGCTCTCGAGCTCGGCGAGGTAGCGCTTGTCGGTGTTCCAGCGGAGCACCGCGGCGGAGTTCAGCAGCCGCGTGGTCCCTCCCACGCGGTCGGCCCAGGCGAGGAACTCCGGCAGCCGCTCGGCGTAGTCCCAGGTCGAGCGGACCACGACCACGTCGTACGCCGACCAGTCGAGCTCTGCGTCCCAGACGGCCGGCTCGGCGGTGACGCCGCGCTCGTGCAGCGCGCTCAGGAACCGCTGCCCCTCGTCGTCGAGGTCCGGGACCTCGGCCGCCGTCGCCACACCGATGCGCGAGGTCATGGCGCCAGCCTCTCACCCGTCCCGTGTGCCTGAGAGTGCGCCCTGACGCACTCTCAGGCACACGAGGCGCTAGGGGTGCTCGACCTCCAGGTCCAGCCAGGTGGCCAGGCTCTCGATCTCGGCCTCGACGGCCGCGCTCGTCGCGGCGTCGAACGGCTCGTCCTCGTGGACCGCGTCGACCCGGAGCACGCCGCGGTCGCGCTCGGCGGTGGCGTCGACCTTGCCGACGAGTCGGTCCCCGTGGAGGACCGGCAGCGCCCAGTAGCCCCAACGGCGCTTGGCCTTCGGCTTGTACATCTCGAGCTGGTAGTCGTAGTCGAACAGCTCGGCCATCCGCTTGCGGTCGTAGACCAACCGGTCGAGCGGTGAGAGCAGCGCGGTGCGCGGCTCGAAGTCTTGGCCGACGTACGCCGGGTCGACCCGCCAGGTGCCGCGGACGCCCTCGACCACGGCCGGCTCACCGGCCTGCCCGACGTGGTTCGGCTCGCCGGGCATCTGGGCCGACTTCGCACGCGCTATCCCGAGCGACTTGAGCCGTCGTTCGTCACGGATCCGGAACGCGTCCTCGAGCGGCACCGGCTCGACGTCCGGGTAGACCCGCTCGGCGAGGTCCCACAGCCGGTCGCGGCCGTCGCGCCCGGCGGCCGCGACCTCGCCGCGCTGGACCATCATCGAGAGCAGCATCCGCACGTTGCGGTCGTCGTTCCAGCCGCTCGACCGCCACGGGATCGAGCGTGACGTCGGGCAGCTCGCGGGTCGTGAGCGGGCCCTCGTCGTACAGCTTCTCGAGGACGTCGCGGCGGCAGTCGTCGTTCGCCTCGACCCAGTCCGCCAGGCCCTGCTCCCAGTCCTTGAGCTCGCCGACGCCCGGCCACGCCGCCATCTCCGCCCGGAAGAGTGCGAGGTCCTCCGCCGGCCGCAGCAGCTGCTGGAGATTGATCAGCTCGCCGGCCTCGACGGCGTCCTCGAGCTCGGCGCGGCGGTACGTCGGACCGAGCCGGCTCCAGGCGACGACGTGCGCGCTGGGGGCGACGGCGGCGGTCGGGTCGTCCTGCAGGTAGCCGAGATGGCGCACGAGGTCGAGCAGGTCGGTCGGGCGGTCGGCGGTGAGCAGCTGCGCCCGGACCGCGATCCGGCGCGCCTGCTCAGGCGTCAGCTCGTGGACGTCCCCCATGCCCGCACGTTAACGGTCGAGCAGCGGCCGTCGTGGGTCCCAGGTGGTGCCGTCACGCTCGTCGCGTCGCTTGCGGGCGATCGCCGACAGCGACTCGAGCACCACCCGGTTGGCGAGCGCCGCGGTGATGTCGGCGTGGTCGTACGGCGGGCTGACCTCGACGACGTCGACGCCGACGACGGGGAGCTCCAGGCAGATCCGGCGCACGGCGTCGAGCAGGTCGCGCGCAGAGAGCCCGCCCGGCTCGGGGGTGCCGGTGCCCGGGGCGTGCCCGGGGTCGCAGACGTCGATGTCGACGGAGAGGAAGACGCCCTCGCACTCGTCGGTGGCGATCGCGAAAGCCTCGGTCAGGCACTCGGTCAGGCCACGCTCGCCGATCTCGGTCATCTCGTAGGACCGCATCTGCTCGGCGGCCATCCAGTCCAGGGTCTCGGGCCCGGGCCAGTAGCCGCGCAGGCCCATCTGGAGGAACCGGTCGCCGCGCACGGCCCCGGACTCGATCAGCCGCCGCATCGGCTGGCCGTGGCCCCACAGCGACCCGAACTCGATGTCGCCGGTGTCGGCGTGCGCGTCGAAGTGGATCATCGACACCCGCCCGTGGCCGAGCACGTTGGCGACGCCCTTGGCGTCGGGATAGGCGACCGAGTGGTCGCCGCCGAGCACGACCGGGATCGCGCCCGCCCGGGTCACCTGCTCGACCGCCGCCTCCAGCCGCGGCAGCGCGACCTCGATGTCGCCCGGTGGCATCTCGACGTCGCCCGCGTCGACGACCCGCAGGTCGGCCAGCCCGTCGGTGCGCAGCGCCAGCGACGGGCGCGAGCCGTCGTGAGGCAGGTAGTCGGTGCTCCGGATGGCCTGCGGTCCGAACCGCGTGCCCGGCCGGTGGGACGTGCCCCCGTCGAAGGGGGCACCCAGGATCACCACGTCGGCGTCGGCGTACGTCGCCTCGTCGTCGAGGTCGCAGGCCGGGACGCCCAGGAAGGTGATGTCGGGGCCGAACTGGGCGCCGTAGCGGGTCACGAGCCGACTGTAACGCTGCCGGCATCCCGGTGCGCGCGGTCGCCTAGCCTGACGACATGGCCCGGATCCACGCCGTACTCGACGTACCGGCCTCCGACCGAGCAGTTGCTGCTGAGTTCTGGTCGGCGGCGCTGGGCTGGCCGGCCGGCGAGTCCTGGCCCGGTCATGCGGAGCTGCGGAGCTTCGAGCCGCCGGCGGGCCTGCCGTACGTCCACCTCCAGGAGATCGAGGGAGAGCCTCGCGTTCACCTCGATCTCGAGGCCGAGGAAGGTGAGGTCGTGGTGGGACGAGCCGTCGGGCTGGGCGCCCGCGTGGTCGGGGAGAGCGACCGCTGGCAGACGCTGCTGTCGCCGGGCGGGCTGCCGTTCTGCGTACTCGCACGCCGTCGACGACCGGCCGCCACCGCCACCGGTGACCTGGCCGGACGGGCACCGCACCCGGCTGGTGCAGGTCTGCGTCGACTCGCCCGCCCCCCGGCACCCGGCGGAGGTGGCGTTCTGGCGCGACCTGCTCGCCGGCCGGTGGGTCGACTCGCCGGCCCGCGAGTTCGCCGGCAAGTGGCACGACGACCTCGGGTCCCCGATCCAGCTGCTGTTCCAGCGTCTCGACGAGCCGGACGGGCCGGTGCGCGCCCACCTCGACCTCGGTACCGACGACCTCCCCGCCGAGGTGAGCCGGCTGGTCGATCTCGGCGCCGAGGACGTCGGCCCGGGCCGGGGCTGGCACGTCCTGCGAGACCCCACGGGTCTTGCCTTCTGCGCCACCGAGAACTCACCAGCCAGCGAGGGGCGCCGCGACCTCGGCTGAGGGGACCGCGCGTCGGTGGCCGTCGACCTCAGGCCACCTGGGGATCCTCGACGCCTGGGTGGACTCCGCAACAGGGTGCCGACCGGGGTCGTCTTTGCTGCACCGGATCGTTACCGGTGTGGGGCGAAGGTGAAGCAGCTGAGGTTACCGTCGACCAGGAAGCCGGTTAAGGGTGTGTTGGCTTCGATCAGGCGTCTGCTACGGGGGTAGTGATGGTGTGGGGTGCATCCAGGCGGGCGCGTCGGTGGGTGGGCAACATCGCCGTGGCGGCCGCATTTCGATGGCCCTACTCGGTGGTGGCCCGCTCACCAAGTCGCTGAGGCCGCGGCAGCCCCAATAACGACATGTTTGCCAACTCTCAAGCCATTGCAATGTGGAACGGCTCGGTTGCTGGGACGACCGTCGGAGCATCGAGGCAGTCCGGCGAGCCCGTTTCTGGCTCCACGTTCGAGGTTCTCGGGGACGGTCCATCCGTTTGGTACAGCTGGACAGCTCCCGCCGACGGCCTCGTCCAGTTCGACACCTACACGAGTAATAGTGAGTTCGTACCAGCAGTGGCTGTCTACACCGGCGGATCAGTCTCCACGCTGTCCGACGTCGCCTTCGACTGGTGCCACAGCGACAGCGGCTGGAGTGACGTCAGTTGCTACTACGTGGCAGTCACGTCAGGTACGACCTACCACATCCAGGTCGCCACCCCTTCGGGCAGCTCGTACCCTTTCAATCTTCGGTGGACGCGCGTCATCCCGCCGCAGAACGACAACTTCGGCAACGCCACGGTGTTGCAGGGGACCAACACCGAAGCTCCTGACCTGCAACCTCGCTCAGGCGGGCTGGCCACTGGTCAAGTCGGCGAGCCGCGGCACAGTTGGGAGTGGGGCTCTCCATCCCACTCTGTGTGGTACCGGTGGACTGCTCCCTTCTCCGCCTCAGTGACGATCTACGCTGAGGTCGGGGACGGCACGTCGCACGACGTCTGCTGGGAGGATGCCGCGCTTGCGGTCTACACAGGGTCGCAACTGTCGACCTTGCAGAGAGTCGTTTCCGACGATGCTGACGGCGGTGTATGCGATCCCGCACAAGTCTTCTTCGACGCGTCCCCTGGGGTGACGTACAACATCGCTGTCGACGAGAGGTACAGCACCACGCCGTTGCACCTCACTGTCAGCGCCGTGCCCAGGTGTGACCTGACCGGGACGTCCACCGGCGAAACCTTGGTCGGAACCCCCGGAGTGGACGTTATCTGCGGACTGGGTGGCGATGACGTTATTAAGGGCCAAGGCGGCAACGACGTGATCATCGGCGGAGCGGGTGTGGACACAGCCAGTTATGCCGATGCTCCCAGAGCGGTGGTCGCGAACCTGACGAGCGGCACCGCCACGGGACAAGGGATCGACACCCTCGATGACATAGAGGGTTTGATCGGCTCCGCCTTCAACGACAAGCTGGACGGCAACGCTGGCATCAACTTCCTTACCGGTGGCGCGGGGAACGACGGACTCTGGGGCCAGGGCGGCAACGACATCATCGATGGCTCCAGTGGAAACGACACCGTTGGCGGAGGCACAGGCGACGACCGGATCATCGGCGGGCTTGGCGTAGACACCGCGCACTTCGGCAAGGCTGTCGCGGTAGTCGTCAACCTCTCCACGGGCACTTCAACGGGCGAGGGAACAGATGCCCTCTCCCTCTTCGAGAACGTCAGCGGCTCCCCAGGCGCTGACCGATTGACGGGCAGTGACGTGGTGAATCTGCTCCAAGGGGTTGGTGGTAACGACACCATCCTGGGCCTAGGAGCCAACGACAGACTGGTTGGCGCCTCGGGCAACGATTCCCTGACGGGCGGCGCCGGCACCGATGTGTGCGAGGGAGGCTCGGGCACCGATGTGTCTTCACAATGCGAAACCCGAGTCGGGATCCCGTAGCGGCCGAGTCAACGCACCTGCTGGATCCGACCAAGTCGTCGCAGATCGATGCCGGCAGCGGGCCCCTGACGGCCCGGCTTCCTCCGACCCACAGGGCGGGTGAAGGGAGCGTGTCGACGGCAGTAGATGGTGTCAGATCAAGCCCGGCGTCGGCCACCGTCTCCTGCAACGAGACAAGCTGGCCGACGGTGTTCGTCTGCTGTCACCCGCCGACCCCGCTCCTCACGTGCGTCTGGTGAAGGTGACCTTGCCGGTCGGTCCGACCGTCTGCTGGTAGCGGGGGTCGTGGGCGAGGGTGTGGTGGCGTTGGCACAGGAGCCGTCCGTCGACGAGGCTGGTGTGGCCGCCTTCGGACCAGGGCTGGTCGTGGTGTGCGTGGGTCATCGACGCGGGCCGATCACACCCGGTCGCGGTGCAGCCGCCGTCGCGGATTCCCATGGCGATCCGTTGGGCTTTGGTGTGGAAGCGGAGTCGGCGGCCGACGTCGAGGGGTTCGGAGGCTCCGCCGAGGACGACCGGGATGATCCCCGCGCGAGCAGGCCAGCCGTCGGGCTTCGCTCGCGGAGATGCGGCTGCCGTCGCACAGCCCGGCGGCCCGGAGGTCTCCGAGGAGGGACTCGTGGGTCATGGTGACCACGACGGTGGCGGCCAGTCCCCCGGAGTGCGGGACCGATGACTCGGGTCGGGTTTCGAGGTACTCGCAGAACGCCTGCCGGAGCCGGTGCCGAGACGGCGTCGCCGACGGCAGCGTCGGGGTTGCGTTTGGGGGCGGCGAGGGCGAGGAGGTGCTTGCGGAGGATCGACCCGTGCAGGGAGGGGATGGTGAACCGGCCGTGACAGGTGCCGTGCCCGTCGTCGGCCATGGTGAACGACGCGGCCGCCCTCGCGTCGGCTTCTTCTGCCTGGAGCCGGCGGGCTTCTTCGGCGTCCGCAGCGGCGGGGTCGAGGACCTCCAACAGCCGCCGTCCGAGGACCCGGAGCGCACGAGCGTCGTGGTGTTGTGCCTCGGCGAGCAGGAACGCCTCCGCCTTCGCGATCGTGTCGGGGTCGGTGAGGTCGGTGGGGAGGTCGTCGACCGCGTCGACGATCACCCGTGCCTGGTCCACCGTCAGCTCCGTAGTCGCGAGCGCGGCGTCGACGTCCGGATGCGTCTCCAGTGCTGTCGACGAGCCGGGCGGCTCGGTGGACGGCCGGGTCGGGTGGTGCGGGTCTGGTGTGCGAGCCAGTTCGCCGCGGACGTGGCACCCACCTCCTGACCGACGCCGAGACGCTCGGCCTGGGCCAGCAGCCGCATCTGGAGCTGTGCCACCTGCGCGGCCAGCTCGGTGACCGAGACCAACGTCGCGCCGAGCTCCTCGGGCGGCATCGACCACACCGGCGTCCCCGCCACCGACCCCAGCTCGGCCCGCACCGACGCCACCACGGCGGACACCGGGTGCGCGTAGGAGTGCGGGGCTGTGGTCATGGCACCGAGTCAACGGAGCCACCGACACCCGACACATCCGCCAGCACCTGTGGACGGTGCGTTCCAGAGCTCCGTTGTGGAGGTTTCGTGGCCCGTCGCTGCCTGGCCGGGGCTGGCACGTTCTGCGCGACCCCGTCGGCCTCCCGTTCTGTGCCACCGAGAACTCGCCAGCCAGCGACGGGCGACGTGACCTCGGCTGAGCCTCCCCGGACCCGGAGGACGACGGACCCGGTGGCGCGCGCCCCTGTCTGGCGCGCGTCACCGGGTCTTCGCCCGGATCGCCTCCCCCCAGGCGCGCTCCGGGTGTGGCACCTCCTCGGGGGGGTGCCGGCTGCGGGTCGCTACGGCGTGATCTGCTCGCAGTCGACGAAGGTGTCCAAGGGGTCCGGGGTTCCGACGAGGATCACGGTGTCCCGTCCCGTCCCGCAGTTGATGCGGTCGGCTCGGTTGTCGTCCCGCACCGTCACCGAGTCCCAGCCGGGACCGGTCCGGACCACGTCGACGCCGTTGCCGGGCCAGACGTGATCACCACGGCGGCCGCCCCTGATCCCGTCGGCGCCGTCGCCGCCTCGCAGGCGATCGATCCCGGCGCCGCCGTTGATCGAGTCCGAGCCGCCCGCGCCTCGCGCACGGTCATGGCCAGCGGCTCCGCGCAGGTGGTCCGCACCGAGCCCGCCGATCAGGGCGTCGCTGCCGCGGTTGCCACGTACCCAGTCGGGTCCCGGGCCGCCGCGAAGGCGATCGGCACCCGGCCCGCCCCACAGCATGTCGCCGGCGGCCCTCCCGATCAGGAGGTCGTCGCCCGCGAGCCCGACCAGCTCGTCGGCGTGCTGGGTACCCACCAGGCGGTCGTCGCCGGGGGTGCCTACTCGATCGCCGTGGTCCGCGGCCGCCTGCTGGGCAGGCACGCACGTGACGAACAGGCCGGCGATGATCAAGGTTGCGCGCTTACGGGACTCCATGGGACAGCTTCCTCTCCCTCGTTGGCGTGACTGACGAGGTCGGCGGAACGTCCCGCATCGCTCCCCTTCCCCGCAGCCAGCGTCACCCCCGGGACGTGGCCGGTACTACACCCGAAAGTGCACTATCGCCCCGCGGCCCCGGGTCTTCCTGAGGCAGACGGCGGACCCGGCACTGGGACCTGCGGTGCCTGAGGCGGGCTATGGCCGGGAATCTCGGTAGTACGCAAGATGGGGGATGACGTGGGGCCTCCTCGGGTGGAACGTGGAGATGAGCGGGCCACGACGTAGGCCGGGCGCCTCGGGTTCGTTGGCTCGGCGAACAGTCGATCTCATCTCGATCAGGGAGCGTCATGCGCACAAGCAGGCTTGCCGCAGCCACCTTCGCGGCACTCGCGACAGTTCTCCTCCAGGGGTTGGCGACCGCCGCCCCGCTCACGCCCGGTGGCTCCACCGAGGTCACCGTGGGCAGCAACGACTCGCTCTTCTCGCAGAACAAGCAGAACGAGCCGGGACTCGCGGTCAATCCCGTGAACCCGTCGATCCTGGCCGCCGGGGCCAACGACAACATCGACCTCGAGGCGTGCAACGCCGGTGACGACCGCACGTGCCCGTTCACGCCAGGTGTGGGGGTCTCGGGTGTCCAGTTCTCCACTGATGCCGGAAGGACCTGGACTCAGCCGACGTACACCGGTTTGTCGGCTCGGGTGACGCCGAGCTGCCTGGGGGAGCCCGACCTCGCACCCGGCACGCCGCCGGCGACCGACACCGGCTGTGTGCCGGACCCGAACGGTCCGATCGGAACGCTGCCGAACTACTTCGAGAACGACCTCGTCTCCAACGGTGATCCCGAGCTCGTCTTCGGGCCGGTCCCGGACGGCGAGGGTGACTTCGCCTGGTCCAACGGCCAGCGCCTGTACTACGCGAACATCGCCACCAACGTCCCCGGCCGCCAGGGATTCATCGGTGCCGGAGCGATCGCCGTCTCCCGCACCGACGACGTCGCGGGCGCGATCGCGGGCAGCAACGCGGCCTGGATGGACCCGGTCATCGTCACCCGGCAGAACTCCGCGTTGTTCAGCGACAAGGAGCAGCTGTGGGCGGACAACGCCGAGACGAGCCCGCACTTCGGCAACGTCTACGTGTGCAACGTCGGCTTCCGCGGCGCGGCGGGATCTGAGCCCGTCCTGTTCGCTCGTTCGTCCGACGGCGGTGACACCTGGAGGACCCGGCAGCTCACGGCGGCCACGAACAACAGCCAGACCGGAGGCCGCCAAGGCTGCGCCATCCGCACCGACAGTGCGGGCGTCGTCTACGTGGTCTGGATCGGGACCGACATCCGGACCCGGCAGGGCGTGTTCTTCCAGGCCCGCTCGTTCGACGGCGGCGCGAACTTCGAGCGGCCACGGCCAGTCGTGCGGAACCTCGGCGGCATCGGCCAGTTCGACCCCGCGCAGGGTCGCTTCACGATCGACGGGATCGCCGGCGCCCGGACGAACACGTTCCCGAGCATCGACATCGCCAACGGCGCACCCTCGGGCACCGACGCGACGGACCAGATCCTGATCACGTGGTCCGACGACCGGGCCGGCACGAACAACGAGCGGGCTTACGTCGTCAGCTCCACCGACGGCGGCACGTCGTACTCGAGTCCGATGGACGCCAACGACGGGGCCGACCGGGCGAACTTCCCGGCGATCGCGATCTCCCCAGACGGCACCGATGCGTGGCTGGTCTACAACGCCTGGCTCGACCCGTGGCGCGAGGACACCACGTCGCCTCGCCGCGTTCTGGGTGTCGTCCGGCACGCCGAGGTCGACGCGGACACCGGCGCCCTCGGGTCCTGGAGCACCGTGCTCCGCGGTGCCGTCGGCGACGGCCGCGCCTCCAGCGCGAACGGCCTGACGTCGGAGTTCCTGGGCGACTACAACTACGCGGTCGCGACCCGCGACTACGGCTCCGCCGTCTGGAACGACATGCGCAACGGGGCCGTGTGCCCGGCGATCAACACCTACCGGCAGGCGTTCGTCGAGGACGTGCTCGCCGGAGGCGCCGCGCCTGTGGTGGGTGACCGACCGCGTGACCGGGCAGCGGCCGCCGAGCTACCCGGTGCGCACTCCGACGCGCTCAGGCCAGGCCCGAACAACCAGTGCCCGGCGACCTTCGGCAACTCCGACATCTACGGAGGCACCTTCAGCGACGACTCCTAGCAGGACTCGACCAGGGTCTCGGAGACGACGGGGACGCTGCATCCAGCGGGATCGCTCATCCCGCGGGTGCTGCGTCCGTCCGGGCCCTTCCAGGTCCCTCCAGGTACGCCACCTACGCCCGGATCCGCAGACGGCTGTGGACAGCCCGGTTGACCGCGACCGCGGCGAGTGAGCCGCTGGTCGGCCCGGACCGCGCCTGTGATCATGGGGCGCATGGGCCCACCACCGCCCGCTCCGCCCCGGAGCGCCCCTGTTCCCGCGCCGCGATCCCTGGTCGGCCGGGAGCACGAGCTCGCGCAGGTCGCGGAGGTCGTCGCCGGGGAGGGCGGGCACCTGGTCGTCCTGGTCCTCGAGGGCGAGCCGGGGATCGGCAAGACGAGCCTGTGGGAAGCGGGCCTGGCGCTCGGCGCCGACCGAGGACGCCGCGTGCTCTCGGCGCGCGCGAGCGAGGCCGAGGCCGGCCTGCCCTTTGCGGCCGTGATCGACCTGTTCGCGGAGGTCAACGCGGAGGACCTCGCTCCGCTCCCGCCACCACAGCGGCACGCGCTCAGTGTCGCGCTCTACCGCGACGAGCCGACGGGTCAGCCGGCCGAGCCCCAGGCGATCTGGCTGGGCCTGCTGACGGCGCTGAGGTCGCTCACACAGGGCGGGGAGGTGCTCGTGGCGATCGACGACGTGCAGTGGCTCGACCGGGCGTCGGACGACGCGCTGGCGTACGTCGTTCGCCGGCTGACCGACGAACCTGTCACGTTCCTGCTGGCTCGTCGCCCCGGGGAGCAGTCGGCCCTGGAGGCAGCGTTCCGAGGGCGTGATCCACGACGGGTCCCGGTGCTCCCGCTCAGTCTGGGCGCGACCCGGCACCTGCTCGCGGACCGGCTGGGGCTGCGCCTGCCGCACCACGTGCTGCGGAGGGTGGTGGACACCACCCTCGGCAACCCGCTCTTCGCGCTGGAGGTCGGGCGGGTCCTCGCGGAGCGCGACCCCGACCTGCTGGGGGAGGACGTCCCGGTCCCCGACCACGTGGAGGACCTGGTCGGGCGGCGCGTGGCGGACCTGGGACCCGCCGTTCGCCGGGTGCTGCTGGCCCTGGCGCTCGACGGAGACCTCAGGTCCGACCAGCTGCAGGCCGTCGTCGGCGCGGGAGGCGTCGAGCAGGCCGTCCAGGAGGGCGTCGTGGTGGCCGACGGTGAGCGGGTCCGGGCCGCGCACCCGCTGCTGGCGGCGTCCGCCAGACGACACGCGTCCGACGCCGAGATCCGGGAGGTCCATCGCGCGCTCGCCGGTGTCGTCACCCACGAGCACGGCCGGGTCCTGCACCTGGCGGTGGCGACGACGAGCGCCGACGACGACCTCGCCTCCCGGGCCGCCGCGGCCGCCGTCGCCGCAGCGAACCGCGGAGCGCCACGCCTGGCGGTCGACCTCGGCACCCACGCGCTGCGCCTGACGCCCCCCGACACCCCGGCGAACGTCACCCGGCTGCTGGAGCTCGGCCGCTACCTGCTGGTCGCCGGGGAACCGCAGCGGGTCACCGACCTGCTCGCCGATCGGGTCGACCACCTCCCCGAACCGGCGGACCGGGTGCTCGCGCACGTGCTCCTCATGCAGGGCGACGTGCGAGGCAACGACGACATCCGCGCGCACCTGGAAGCGGCGCTGGCCGAGGCGGGTGACGACCGGGCCCTGCGGGCGCACGTGCTGGTCGAGCTCGCCGAGAACGACGCCGTCGTCCGGGTGGAGCAGGTCGCCCGAGCCGAGCAGTGGGCCGCGGAGGCCGTCGCGTCCGGGGGGCGGACCGACGCGCACCGGCACGCCCACACCACCCTGGCCTGGGCGCGGGCGCTGCGTGGCCGCCCGGTCGCCGACCTGTCGGAGGCCTACCGCGCACTCCCCGGGGAGCACGTCACGGTGTCGCAGCGGCCGGAGCGCATCGACGGCCAGCGCCTGGTCTGGCGCGGGGAGGTCGACCAGGCCCGGGACCTGCTCACCTCGCTGCGGACGGAGGCCGAGGAGCGCGGTCAGCCGTCGTCGTACGCCCTGATGCGGCTCCACCTCTGCGAGCTGGAGCTCCGGATCGGCGACACGCGCCAGGTCCAGGACCTGCTCGACGACTGGGGTGCGTCCGCGGACAACCTGCTCCTGAACTGGCCGATGTACGAGCGCTGCCACGCGCTGCTGGCCGCGGTCCGGGGAGACCCGGAGGGCGCGCGGGACTGGGCTCGCACCACCCTCGACCGGGTGGACGCCACCGGGGTGCGCTGGGACTGGCTCGAGGCGAAGCGCGCGCTCGGCCTGGTCGCGCTCCTCGTGAAGGACGCATCGGGCGCCGTCGGGCACCTCGGAGCCGTGTGGGACCACACCGAGCGGGAAGGGGTGGCCGACCCCGGCGCCTTCCCCGTGGCACCCGACCTGGTCGAGGCCCTGGTGGCCGCCGGCGAGCTGGACCGGGCCGGCGCCGTCACCACGCGGCTCGCCGAGCTGGGCCGGGCGCAGGAGCACCCGTGGGCCCTGGCGGGGGCGGCCCGCTGCACGGCGACGGTCGCGCTCGCCGTCGCGTACGACGAGCCGACGGCCGACGCGCTCGCCGCCGCCGCGCAGACCTACCGCGACCTGGGCCTCGCCTTCGACGAGGCGCGCACGCTGCTCGTCCTGGGGCAGTCCCGACGGCGGGCCCGGCAGTGGGGTGGCGCGCGGGACACCCTCGAGGAGGCCGCGGCCAGCTTCGACGCGATCGGCTCGTCCGGGTGGGCGGCGGAAGCGCGCTCCGAGCTCTCCCGGGTGGGTGCCCGCCGGCCCACGTCGCCGGGCCGGCTCACCGCCACCGAGCGCCGGGTCGCGGCGCTGGCGGTCGACGGGCTGTCCAACAAGGAGATCGCCCGGTCCCTCGTCGTCACCGTCAACACCGTGGAGTTCCACCTCCGGAACGTCTACGCAAAGCTCGGCATCCGGTCGCGGATGCACCTGGCCGCGCGGCTGGCCGTGGGAGGCGCGGACCCACCGGACTGACGGTCGGACCCAGGGTGGTCGTCGCCATTTCCTCGGGTGTTCCGTAGTTTCGGCGGCCGTCGCGGCGCGGCACCGTGGAGCCATGCCAGAGTTCCTCGTCGAGCTGTTCGTCGCACACGACGACCGCCGCACCGCCCAGGAGCACGCCCAGCGTGCCGAGCGGGCCATCGCCGACCTGACCGGCGACGGTCCGCGCGTCGGCTGCGTCCGGTCGATCGTCGTCCCCCAGGACGAGACGTGCTTCCTGCTCTACGAGGCGCCCTCCGCCGATGTCGTGGCGGAGGCGTTGCGCCGGGCCGGCCTCCAGCCGGAGCACATCTCGGCGGCCTCGTCCTCGGGGGCTGTCCCATCCGTCGGAGGTGCGCCCGCACCTCGGCACCACACCACGAAAGGCACCACCATGAGCATCACCACCACCGACTACACCGAGCTCCGCGACAAGCAGCAGAAGGTCTGGAGCAGCGGTGACTACAACAAGATCGCGGCGATCACCGTGCCGCTCTCCGAGCACCTCGTCGACCACGTCGGCATCGCGCCCGGTACGCGCGTGCTCGACGTCGCCACCGGCACCGGTCACGCCGCGCTCGCGGCAGCCCGCAGGTCGGCCGACGTCGTGGGCATCGACTACGTGCCCGAGCTGCTCGACATCGCCCGCCGCCGCGCCACCGCGGAGGACCTCGAGCTCGAGTTCGCCGAGGCGGACGCCGAGCGCCTCCCGTACGACGACGCGTCGTTCGACGTCGTGCTGTCCGCGATCGGCGTGATGTTCAGCGCCGACCACGACCGCGCGGCGCGGGAGCTGGCCCGGGTCTGCCGGCCCGGCGGCCGGATCGGCGTCGTCAGCTGGACGCCCGAGGGCTTCGTCGGCGGCATCCTCCGGACGGTCGGCCAGCACGTCGCGCCGCCGGCGGGGGCGAAGCCCGCGACCCGCTGGGGCACCGAGGCCGTCGTCGCCGAGCTCCTGGGCGACCAGGTCACCGACGTCGACTCCGTGGTCGAGGCCGTGACCCAGCGGTTCACCGACGCCGAGCAGTTCGCAGACCTGTTCCTCACCTACTACGGCCCGACGTACGCCGCGGCGGGCCGGCTCGACGACGAGGGCCGCGCAGCCCTCCGGGCCGACCTGGTCGAGCTCGCGCGCTCCTACGACCGCGGCCACGGCGCCGGCCTGGTCATCGACTGGGAGTACCGCATCGTCACCGCCACCCGCCGCTGACCCTCCACGGGGTCAGCCCCCATGGGCCGTGCACCGCACGTCTCCCGTCCCACCGCGAGCGCCGTCTCGACGCTCGTGGTGGGGCCACCTCCAGCACGCCCCGCACCGTCCCGCACGATCACCGAAGGCTGATTCCCATGGACCTCCAGTTCCAGTACCTGACCGCCGAGCACATCAGCTCGCGCCGGCACGAAGCCGAACAGCTTCGCCTGGTTCACCACGTCGCACGCACCCGTCGTCTCACCCGTCGCGCCGAGCGACTGGCGGACCGAGCCCGGATCGCCACCGACCGGGTGTCGTGACGCCTCGGGTCCGCCACGACCGGCCCCGACGTCTGCCTGAAGACGTCGGGGCTGGGTCACTCCGGTTGCCGCCCCCACGTGTGGAGCGGGACCCAGCGGTGATCGGTGTAGCCCGGTACCGACGTGAGGTCACTCAGCCGCGCGGCGTCGCTCGGGGTGTCAGCGGGTAGGGCGAGAACGCCGCCACCGTCGTCGGACCACCCCGTGAAGAGGAGCGTCGTGCCGTCCGGTGACCACGTGACGTGGAACGGATACCAGTCCGCCCCGTTGGTCGTCGGTGGCGCGATGACCGTCTGGGTCCCGTTCGCGACGTCGACGAGGACGACCTCGTGCCGCTCGCTCGACCCCGCGATGACGCGTTGGTACACGATGCGCTCCCCGGTGGGCGACCACACAGGGCCGATCCCGTGCATCGCTCCGCCAAGGTTGGCGACGAGCGACCGGTCGTCGTCGCCGTCGGGGTCGACGAGCCGGAGCCCGGGTTCATTGCCGTCCTCGTACGACGAGTCCTGGTACGCCAAGGTGGAGCCGTCCGGTGACCACGCGAGGCTCGCGGCCACGACGGAGTTGAGCTGGCGGAGCTGTTGGCTCGACACGGAGTAGAAGGTCACCGGCGTGGCCGCCCACTCGGCGGCGCGGGTCGTGCCCATGTCGCCGGCGATCGCGAGCTCGTCGGTGCCGGGACGCCACTCGAGATCGACCGGCCGCAGGTCTGCCAGACGTCGGATCTCCTCCGTCTGGGTGTCGACCACCCAGACTTCTCCCGGCCCCCGCAAGGCGACCCACCGGCCGTCGGGCGCCCAGGTCCCGCAGGGGTGGGGGTCGAATCCGGGAAGAGCTCCGAAACCGTCGAGCTCGATGACGGTCGGTGACCCGGCCGCTCCGGTTCGGTCCACCGGGACGATCACGAGCTCGGCGTCGCCGGGCACGGTCTCCGAGGAGCCGGTCAACCGGCCGAACATCAACCTGGTGCCATCCGGGGACCATGCCGGACACGCCTCGCTGGAGTCGTCGGATCCGGCGACCTCGAGCCGACGAGCGTCTTCGCCAGGCCGGGCGAGGTAGATGTCACCGCCCTGCCAATCGTCCAACGCGACCCATCCGTTGGTGCCCACCCCAAGAATCGGGAGTTCGGGTTCGACCGGGCCGACAGGTCGCACCGCGCCGTCACCGCCGGTGATGGTGGCCATCACAGCACCTGCCGTGATCACCGCCACCGCGGCAGCGCCTGCCACGATCGCGCGAGCACGGCGAACCCGTCGGCGCCCGCGGCGGATGTCGTCGGCCGGCAACGTACCGGGCATCTCGAATCCCTCGGCGAGCGCGTGCAGCCGCTCGACCAGGTCGTGCTCGTCGGCACTCATGCGCCCTCTCCTTCCGTGACCGTGGCACCGAACTCGTCGGCCAGTGCCCGGCGCAGGGCGGCGAGGGCGTCGCTGGTCTGGCTCTTCACCGTGCCGGTGCTGATCCCGAGGTCGGCGGCGGTCTCCTCGACGCTGAGCCCCAGGTAGTGCCGGAGGACCACGACCTTCCGTTGCCCGAGCGGCAGGTTGCGGAGGGCAGCCCACATGACCTGCAGGTCCTCCGCGGGCATGTGAGGGGCTGCCGGCCCGTCGCCCACGGCCGCGGCGACGCGCTCTCGGCGCCAGGGCCGGCGCACCTGGTTGAGGTGGCTGTTGATGATCGTCCTCCGCGCGTAGGCGTCGATGTTGTCGGCTCGCGATGCGCGGGGCCAGGCGGCGTACAGGCGGGCCAACGCGTCCTGCACGATGTCCTCCGCCTGGTGTGGATCACCGCAGAGCAGGCAGGCCGTGCGGAACAGCTGGAGACGGCGCTGTGTGACGTAGGAGGTGAACTCCTCGTCACCGTCCATGTCGTCGCCCCCTCTCACGCTCCAGACACGACGCGCTGCTGATCCGTTGGGTCGATCGTCGACCTACTCGGCTCCGGAGACCAGAAGCAGGTCTCTCGCAGATATGCGCAACAGATCCACAAAGTCCGGTGCCGCACCCAACCTGGCGGGTCTGCGGCGTGTCCAGTCATCAGCGACCACCTGCCGGCCCGGCCGGGCGGCGGGGTCGCGCATCTCGATGCAGTCACGAGGTGCATCCACCTAGGAGGCAGACATGAGCGACGCACCTCGGCATGACACGAACAGCGCGGTGAGCGTGGGGCCGGCGGGTCGCCGGCGTTCCGTCTCGCGGCTCGGCCTGGCGACCGCGGCCGTCCTCGTCCTCGTCGGCGTCAGCGCGTGCGAGGTCGGTGAGGGCGATTCCCGCGATCCCGAGACCGATGGCGGCGTCGCCGAGGAAGTAGCACCCGTGTCCGAGACGACGGCAGTCCCGACCGAGAACCGGGAAGAGGTGGGCGTGGACCACGAGTCCGGACTGCCGATCTCGATCGTCGTGCCCGGGGATGCAGATTTCTTCGGCGGCGGAACGGGAGTGACGCCCGAGGATGACGAGGCGCTCCAGGTGGGACTGGACGTCTTCCAGGCCGAGAGCCTCGCCGGCGGTTCATCCGCCTGCAGCGACGAGAGCTGGAGTGCGCGCAGTCGGCAGCCCGCCGCTACCGCGCAAGCCCTGGGCCGGCAGCTGGAACAGTTCCCGCGGAGCACGGTCACTCGGTCCGTCAGACCCACCTCGGCGTTCGGCCACGACGCCTTCCACCTGCGCCTGCGGGTCGACAACGGATGTCCCGCGGGCCAGGCCTATCGTGTCGCAGCGGCGGAGACCGATTTCGGGATCTCCTACAGCGACACCCCCCAGGAGGTCGTCGTCGACTTCCTCGTGGTCGACGTCGACGGGACCCCGATCGTCGTCGCCCTCTGGAACGAGGCCGGCGCGCCGGCCGACCTGGTGCAGCAGGCGACCGAGGTCCGCGACTCGATCACCTTCGCCACTGGCTAGCCGCGTCGGGACGAGGCGTCGCTGCGACACTTGAAGACGTGAGTGGCCTCTCCGACCTCCGACGGGGACGCCACCAACTCGCTGCCCCGTCGCGGCCGCTGGTGAGTGCGTGCTCGTCACGGGTTTCGCCTGGGTCGCCTGGCACGATGATCCAGGGTGACGCACCTACGCTCAGTGGACTCACAGTTCACGACGTGGCTTGCGATGGTCGTCGTCGGCGCGATCGCTGTGACAGTCCTGGGCGCTGTCTTCTGGCGGTCTGTCAACGTCCGAGTTGCGTTGGCCGGTGGTCTCGCTCTGTCGGTCGTGCTACTACTCCTCGGCTTGATCAACGACATCCTCACGTCTGCTTGCGCTACCGGTGAGCCGATCCGCCGCTATGAGCACGAGAAGCCTGGCGACCTCATTCACGTCGACGTCAAGAAGCTAGGCCGCGTCCCGGAGGGCGGTGGTTGGCGCTATGTGGGTCGCGAGCAGGGCCGAAGGAACCGGGCGAGCATGCCGGAACTAGCCTCGCAGCAAATGGCACAACCCGCTGATAGGGAAGTGCTTCTTACACAGGGTCATCGACGACCACTCCAGAATCGCCTATGTCGAGGCCCACGATGACGAGACCAAGGAGACTGCCGCGGCGGTATTACGCAACGCGGTCGCCTGGTTCGCCGAACGCGGCGTCACGGTCCAGCGAGTGCTGTCCGATAACGGCGGCTGCTACCGCTCCCATCTGTGGCGCGACACCTGTGCCGAGCTCGGCGTCACCCCGAAGCGCACCAGGCCCTACCGGCCGCAGACCAACGGCAAGATCGAGCGGTTCCATCGCACCCTGGCCGAGGGCTGAGCATTCAAGAAGTTCTACAGCTCCGAGTCCGCACGCCTTGCCGCTCTGCCAGCATGGGTCCACGAGTACAACCACCACCGGCCCCACTCGGCCATCGGGAGGCGCTCACCCATCACGAGGTTGGACAACCTGGCTGGGCATCACACCTAGGCGCCGTTCGTGTGCAGACGTCGAACCCGACGAACCCGCCTCTGCCGCCGCTCACGTGCGTCTGGTGAAGGTGATCTTCCCGGTCGGTCCGATGGTCTGTTGGTAGCGGTGGTCGTGGGCGAGGGTGTGGTGGCGTTGGCACAGGAGCCGGCCGTCGGCAAGGGTGGTGTGGCCGCCTTCGGACCAGGGCTGGTCGTGGTGGGCGTGGGTCATCGAGGCGGGGCGATCACACCCGACGGTCGTGCAGCCGCCGTCGCGGATCCCCATCGCGATCCGTTGGGCTCTGGTGTGGAAGCGGCGTTGCCGGCCGACGTCGAGGGGTTCGGAGGCTCCGCCGAGGACGACCGGGATGATCCCCGCGCGGCAGGCCAGCCGCGGGCTTCGCCGGCGGAGATGCGGGTGCCGTCACACAGCCCGGCGGCCTGGAGGTCGCCGAGGAGTGACTCGTGGGTCATGGTGACCACGACCGTGGCGGCGAGCCCCCCGGAGTGGGGGACGGTGTCGTCGGGTCGGGTCTCGAGGTACTCGCAGAACGCCTGCCCCAGCCGGTGCCGAGACGGCGTCGAGGACGGCACGTCCGGGTTGCGCTTCGGAGCGGCGAGCGCCATGAGGTGCTTGCGGAGGATCGACCCGTGCAGGGACGGGATGGTGAACCGGCCGTGACAGCGACCGTGGCCGTCGTCGGCCATGGTGAACGACGCGGCCGCACGGGCGTCGGCTTCCTCGGCCTCGAGCCGTCGGGCTTCCTCGGCGTCGGCGGCGGCGGGGTCGAGGACCTCCAACAGTCGCCGACCCAGGATCCGCAGCGCTTTTGCGTCGTGGTGTTGCGCCTCGGCGAGCAGGAATGCCTCCGCCTTCGCGACCGCTCGGGGTCGATGAGGTCGGTGGGGAGGTCGTCGACCGCGTCCACGATCACCCGCGCCTGGTCCACGGTCACCTCGGCGTGCGGCGAGCGCGGTGTCGACGTCCGGATGGGCCTCCAGGCTCTCGGCGAGCCGGGCTGCTCGGTGGACGGCGGGTCGGGTGGTGCGGGTCTGGTGGGCCAGCCAGTTCGCCGCCGAGGTAGCACCTACCTCCGGCCGACGCGGACACGTTCGGCCTGGGCGAGGAGGCGTAGCTGGAGCTGCGCCACCTGCGCCGCCAGCTCGGTGACCGAGACCAGCGTCGACCCGAGCTCCTCGGGCGGCATCGACCACACCGGAGTCCCGGCCACCGACCCCAGCTCGGCCCGCGCCGAGGCCACCACGGCGGAGAGCGGGTGAGCGTAAGAGAGCGGGGCTGTGGTCATGACACCGAGTCAACGCACCGCCACCGACACCAACGGCGTGGTCCGCGAAGACCTGTGGACAGCGCGTTCCGGAGGCTCGCTGTGGAGGCTCCGCGGTCCGTCGCCGGCGCTCCTCGCGCGTCAACCTCCGGCGGGCACCAGCTCCGGAGCCAGGGCGACCTCGGCCAGCGCCCGGGCGTGCGCGTCGGCGGAGCAGATCAGGGGGAGGGGGCTGTCGGCCTCGGAGACCAGCAGCTCGATCTCGGTGCAGGCCAGCACGACCGCCTGGGCACCGCGCTCGGCGAGCCGTTCGATGACCTCGACGTACGCCGCGCGGGAGGCGTCGAGGATCCGGCCCTGGGTGAGCTCGTCGAAGATCACTCGGTCGACCAGGTCGCGATCGGCGGCGCGCGGCACCACCGCGGAGATGCCGTGCCGCGCCAGCCGGTCGGCGTAGAACGGCTCCTCCATCACCCAGCGCGCACCCAGGACGCCCAGCTGCGACCAGCCACGAGCCGAGGCCACGTCGGCGACGGCGTCGGCGATGTGCAGGAGCGGCACGTCGACGACCGCCTCGACCGCCGGGGCGACCTTGTGCATCAGGTTGGTGCAGATCGCGACGACGTCGGCCCCGCCGGCGACGCACGCCTGGGCCGCCCGTCCGAGCAGGTCCCCCGCGCCCGCCCAGTCGCCCGCCACCTGGCACTGCCGCACCGCGGCGAAGTCCAGCGACTGCATGGTGATCGGGGCCGACGCATGGCCGCCGAGCCGCTCGGCGACCACCTCGTTGATGATCCGGTAGTAGCTGGCGGTCGAGTGCCAGCTCATGCCGCCGATGAGTCCGATGGTCTGCATGGGACCATTCTGACGGCAGTGGCCGTCCCAAGGTAGTCAGTACCTCCTTTCCAGAACCATAAGCAATACTTGGATCATGGATCCGCGTCGCGTGCTCGTCTTCCGCGCGGTCGCGCGGGCCGGCTCGTTGAGCGGTGCCGCCCGCGACCTGGGCTGGACCCAGCCCGCGGTCAGCCAGCAGCTGCAGCGACTCGAGCGTGAGGTGGGTGGCCCGCTGCTCGTCCGCAGCACTCGGGGCGTCACCCTCACCGAGGCCGGTCGGCTGCTGCTCCAGCGCGCCGACACCGTCGCGGGGGCGCTCCACATGGCCGCCGAGGAGCTGGCAGTGCTGGCCGACCTGCGCGGGGGTCGGGTCCGGCTGGTCGCCTTCCCGTCGGCCGCCGCCACCCTCGCACCGGCCGCGCTCAAGCAGCTGGCGCAGGACCACCCCGGCGTCGAGGTCGCGCTCGTCGAGGCCGAGCCGCCCGAGGCGTGGGCCGCCGTTCGGGCGGGGGAGGCCGACCTCGCGCTCGTCTTCGGGTACGACGGACCGCCGGCCGAGGACGGCGACCTCAGCTGGCTGCCGCTGGCCGTGGAGGCGGTCGACCTGGTCCTGCCGCCCGACCACCCGGCCGGCACCCGCCGGGCGGTGCGGCTCGGCGAGCTCGCGCGTGACACGTGGATCGGCGGCTGCCCGCGCTGCCGCCAGCACCTGGTGGACCGCTGCCGAGCGGCCGGCTTCGAGCCCCGGCTGTCCCACGAGACCGACGACTACGTGGCCGTCCAGGCCCTCGTCGCGGCAGGACTCGGCGTCACGCTGCTGCCGCGGTCGGCCCTCCGCGCGTTCCAGCACCCCGACGTCGTGGTCCGGCAGTCCGCGGCGCTCGGCGTCCGGCACGTCGGCCTCGTCTACCGGCCGGGGGCCGAGCAGGTGCCGGCCACCCGCGCGCTGGTCGAGCGGCTCGTCGCGGTCAGCCGCTGATCACATCTCCTCGTGCGTGTCCGGGTCGCCACCGAAGAGCCGGCCGTCCGGGCGTGCCAGGCCGCTGATCGCGGCGACCTCGTCGTCGGTGAGCTCGAAGCCGAAGACGTCGAGGTTCTCGCGCTGCCGTGACGGCGTGGCCGACTTCGGGATCGGCAGGTTGCCCTGCTGGAGGTGCCACCGGAGCAGCACCTGGCCCGGGGTCACGCCGTGCCGCTCGGCGGCGTCCGCGACCGGCGGCTCCGTGAACGGCGCCTGCCGCTTGCCGAGCGGGCTCCACGACTCGGTGACGACGCCGAGGTCCTCGTCGACCTGCTGCATCTCCGGCTGCGGGAAGTACGGGTGCAGCTCGATCTGGTTCACCGTCGGCGTCACGCCGGTCTCGTCGACGATCCGCTGCAGGTGGGCCTGGGTGAAGTTGGAGACGCCGATGCTGCGCACCAGTCCGTCGCGCTGCAGGTCGACCAGCGCCCGCCAGGCCTCGTGGTAGCGGCCGCGGCCCGGGTTCGGCCAGTGGATCAGGTGCAGGTCCAGCCGCTCGATCCCGAGCCGCGCCAACGACTCCTTCGTCGAGCGGATCGCGTCGTCGTACCCGTGGTCGCGGCCGGGGATCTTGCTGGTGACCGCGATCTCGTCACGAGGGACCCCCGAGCGGCGGATCGCTTCACCGACCTCGGTCTCGTTCTCGTAGTTCACGGCCGTGTCGATGAGCCGGTAGCCGTTGCTCAGGGCACTCGACACGGCGGCGACCGCGTCGTCGCCGCGCAGCCCGGCCGTGCCGAAGCCGATCGCGGGCAGGTCGTGTCCGTCGTTGAGCGGGTAGCGAGGGATGTCCATGCCCGCCACGCTAGCCAACCCCCAGGAACGTCAGGGTCGGGACTCAGGGACGTCTAGCGGCAGCCCCTGCCCGCGCAGTCGCGCAGCGCCGCCAGCCGTTCGGCCAGCCGGGCCCGGACGTCCGCGTACGCCGGGTCGGCGGCCCGGTTGACCAGCTGGTGCGGGTCCCGGTCCATGTCGTACAGCTCTCGCTCGCCGCTCCCTGGGTACTCGACGTACAACCAGGACGGCGCCCGGACCGCGGTGTAGAACATCGGCCCGCTGCCGTCGAGCGGGCCGGCCTCCAGCACGATCCGGCGGCCCAGCCCGGCCGAGGGCCGCTTCGCCAGCGGCAGCAGTGATCGGCCGTCGACGGTGAGCCCAGGCCGGGTGCCCGCCAGGTCGGCGAACGTCGGGGCCAGGTCGATGTTGGCCACCAGCTGGTGCCGTCGCACCACCGGGAAGCCGGGTCCGCGCACCAGCAACGGCACCCGCGTGGACGGCTCGTAGACCACCGTCTTGCCCGCGTGGATCCGGTGCTCGCCCATCATCCAGCCGTTGTCGGACGTGAAGAGCACCACCGTGTTCGCGAGCTCGCCGTTGCGCCGCAACGTCCGGACCATCCGGCGGACCCCCTCGTCGAGGGCCAGCAGCGACTCGAGGCGCTGCTGGTAGGACTCGCGCATCTGCGCCCGGAGCTCGGGCGTCAGCAGGATCCGGTCGCGGACGTGGCTCGGCTTGTCCGAGACGTCGGCCTCGTTGAAGGACGGCGACACCGGCAGCGACCGTCTGGCGAACGCGTCGTGGTGGCGGGGCGCCACCGCCGGCGTGTTGATCGCCGGGTCGTCGGGCTCCCGGGGTGCGCCGACGTGCGGCGCGTAGAACGACGCCCAGAGGAACAGCGGGGCCCGCCGCGGTACGCGCCGGTCGATCACCTGGGTCGCGATGTCGGCCCAGAGGTCGGTCACGTAGCGGCCGTCGTACAGGTTCGTCGTGCCGTTCTCGAACAGGGTGCTGCGGAAGTAGTGGCCCCCGTCGACCGAGGCGTGCCAGTCGTCCCAGCCCGGCGGGACCTCGATCGGCCGCACGGTGCCGTACGCGTTGAGGAACTTCCCGACGAACGCCGTCTGGTAGCCCGCGTCGTCGAGCCAGGTCGCCGCGGTGCTCGACGGGTCGAACGCCGGGTAGCCACCCAGCGGCGGCTCGTTGTCGAGCACGCCGTGGTTGTGGGCGTACTGCCCAGTGAGGAACGAGGCGCGCGAAGGGCAGCACAGCGGGAAGGAGGCGTAGCTGCGGACGAACGTCGTTCCCTTCTGCTGCAGCAGCGCCCGCACGTGTGGCATCGCCTCCAGGTCGGAGACGCGCATGTCGTCGGCCGTGATCACGACGATGTTGGGCCGCCGGTCCGCGGCGTGGGCAGACACCTGCTCCGCTCCCCGGGGCGCGACGATGTCGCCGCCCGCGCCGGGACCGGGAAAGGCGCACGCCAGGGCTGCCACCAAGGACAGGACGACGATGCGCCGCATGGCCGAGACCTCGAATCCCCCTGGCGCCGGGCACGCCGCGGCCAGGGAAACACAGGGTTTCGGCCATGGCAAGAGGGGCAGGATGGCAGCCATGTCCATCCCGAACCCACTGCACCGGCCCTACCCGAACGACGTGTACACCGGCGAGGGAGGCGAGGCCAGCGCCTGGCTGCGGCCCGACGACGCGCCCCCCGAGCTGGAGTACCGCAACGGCGGCTCCTGCGAGTACCTCGCGACCGGCGACCAGACCGGTGGCCTCTACGGGCTCTACCGCTGGACCTTCGGCGAGACGGAGAGCGGTCCCGAGCCGCACTTCCACCGCTCGATCACCGAGTCGTTCTACATCCTCGACGGCACCGTGAAGCTGTACGACGGCCACGACTGGGTCACCGCCCGCGCCGGCGACTTCCTCCACGTCCCCGAGGGTGGCATTCACGGCTTCACCGGCGGCGACCACGCCCGGATGCTGCTGATGTTCACGCCCGGCGCCCCGCGCGAGGACTACTTCGAGACGCTCAACGCGGTCGGCCGTGGCCTCGCCGTGACCGACGACGAGCGGGCCGCCTTCATGCTGCAGCACGACACCTACTGGGTCTGACGCCGGCTCTCGACCTCGGCGCTCGTCCGGGAGAGGATCCGGACATGCCCGAGATCACGTCGCACGGCCCGCAGCCCCGGCACGGCCGGGAGACGTACCACATCGAGGGCGAGGGGCTCGTCGGCACCGGCGCTGGCGCGCCTGCTCGCGCGCGCGACGCGGCCGCTGTGCCCGACTTCCGCTTCTCCCGCCTCGGCCCGGTCGGCGTGCGGCTCCCGGTCGGCCTGCGCCGGAAGGTCGCCTCGGCGATGACCGCCGCGGGGCGCGAGCCCACCGGCAAGATCCCGGCCGGGTACACCTACCTCGGCCAGTTCGTCGACCACGACCTCACCTTCGACGCGACCACGGTGACGTTCGGCGACGACATCTCGCCGGCCGATCTGCTGCAGGGCCGGTCACCCACGCTCGACCTCGACAGCCTGTACGGCGCCGGGCCCGACGACCCGGTGTCCGCCGAGTTCTACCGCGACGACCGGCACCTCCGGATCGGCACGACCGTGAAGGTCGGTCGCCTCCAGGCCCGCCGCGGCTACGACCTCGCGCGGGAGGGCGACGGCAGCCGTCGCGACCCTCGACGTGCCCTGATCCCGGACCACCGCAACGACGAGAACCTCGCGGTGGCCCAGACGCACGTGGCGATGATCCGCTTCCACAACCGGGTCGTCGACGGGCTGGACGCGTCGGTGCCCACCCGCCGGCGGTTCCGGGTCGCCCGCGGCGAGGTGGTCAAGCACTACCAGTGGCTGCTGCGCCACGACTACCTCCCGCGGATCTGCGAGCGCGCCGTGGTGAAGGACGTCTTCGACCACGGCCGCAAGATCCACGAGGTCGGTGCCGATCCGCTGACGATGCCGACCATGCCCGTCGAGTTCTCGGTGGCGGCGTTCCGCTTCGGCCACTCGATGATCCGCGCGACGTACGACTGGAACGCGGAGTTCCCCGACGGCAGCGGTGACCTGTTCTTCCTGTTCGACTTCTCCGGGACCTCGGGCGGTCTCGGCGGCGGCCCGCTCGCCCTGCCGAGCAACTGGATCGCCGACTGGCGGCGGCTGTACGCCTTCAGCAGCATCAGCCGCCCGGACCTCAAGCCGCCACCGGGGGAGCGCAACCTCGCACGCCCCATCGACACCCGGCTCGTCCCGCCGCTGGCGGACCTGCCGCCGGGCTCGTTCGGCGGATCGTTCGACGACTTCGGCAGCCGGCTGGCCGACCTGGCGTTCCGCAACCTCACCCGGGCGACGATGCTGAAGCTCGCCAGCGGGCAGCAGCTCGCGCAGCTGCTGCGCGACCGGGGGGTGCCGGTGACGACCCTGACCCGGCGACAGATCCTCGGGACCGGCGACGGTGCCGTGCTCGACCAGCTGACCGACGCCGAGCGCGACACGTTCGCCTCGGCCACGCCGCTGTGGTTCTACGTGCTGCGGGAGGCCGAGCTCAACGGCGGCCGGCTCGCGGGGGTGGGAGCCCGGATCGTGGCCGAGACGTTCCACCGGTCCATGGAGGGGTCGCGCCACTCCATCGTGCGCGAGCCCGCCTGGCGGCCGACCCTGGGCAAGGTCGCGAACCGGTTCACCATGATGGACCTGCTGCTCGTCGCGTACGACGACGACGAGGCCGTGCTCGCGCCTCTGGGAGACTGACGCCGGGGAATGAACCACGGACCGCTCCGGTTGAAGTGGTACAAGATTCAACCAGGAGGCGAGAATGCAGTTCGGCATCTTCAGCGTCGGTGACGTGACGCCCGACCCCACGACCGGTCGAGCGCCGACCGAGGCGGAGCGGATCCGGTCGATGACCGCGGTCGCGCTCAAGGCCGAGGAGGTCGGGCTCGACGTGTTCGCGACCGGCGAGCACCACAACCCGCCGTTCGTGCCCAGCAGCCCGACGACCCACCTGGCGTTCATCGCCGCGCAGACCGAGCGGCTGCTGCTGTCGACGTCCACGACGCTGATCACGACGAACGACCCGGTGAAGATCGCCGAGGACTACGCGATGCTGCAGCACCTCTCGGGTGGCCGGATCGACCTGATGATGGGCCGCGGCAACACCGGCCCGGTCTACCCGTGGTTCGGCCAGGACATCCGCAACGGCATCCCGCTCGCGGTGGAGAACTACCACCTGCTGCGCCGCCTGTGGCGCGAGCGGGTCGTCACCTGGCAGGGCGAGTTCCGCAGCGCGCTGCAGGGCTTCACCGCCACCCCGGCGCCGCTCGACGGCACCCCGCCGTTCGTGTGGCACGGGTCGATCCGCAGCCCCGAGATCGCCGAGCAGGCGGCGTACTACGGCGACGGGTTCTTCCACAACCACATCTTCTGGAACAAGGAGCACACCCAGCAGATGGTCGAGCTCTACCGCCGCCGCTTCGAGCACTACGGCCACGGGTCCGCCGACCAGGCGATCGTCGGCCTCGGCGGCCAGGTCTTCATGGCCGACACCGAGGCGGAGGCCAAGCGCTACTTCCGCCCGTACTTCGACAACGCCCCCGTCTACGGCCACGGGCCCTCCCTCGAGGACTTCTCGGAGATGACCCCGCTGACGGTGGGGACGCCGGAGCAGGTGATCGAGCGCACCCTGGGGTTCGCCGACTACGCCGGCGACTACCAGCGGCAGCTGTTCCTCGTGGACCACGCCGGTCTGCCGACCGACGTGGTGCTGGAGCAGGTCGAGATCCTCGGCCGCGAGGTCGTGCCCGTGCTGCGCCGTGAGTTCGAGCGTCGCCGCCCCGCTCACGTGCCCGCCGACCCGCCGACCCACGCGTCCCTCGTCGCCGCCGGACCGGAGTCACCCCACCACCTGGTCGCGCCCGCCCGGGTCGCCGAGACCGCCGGGAGCGCGTCATGACCCGCCGGCTCGCCGTCATCAGCGCCGGGCTGTCGGAGCCGTCGGCCAGCCGGCTGCTGGCCGACCAGCTCGCCGACGCGGTGCGGGTCCAGGTCGGCGCGCGCGGTGAGGACGTGGCCGTGGACGTCGTCGAGGTGCGCGAGCTCGCCCACGACCTCGCCACCCTGATGACCAGCGGCGGCGTCCCGACCCCAGCCCTCACGCAGGCCCGTGAGGCGGTCTCGGCCGCCGACGGCGTGGTGGCCGTGACCCCGGTGTTCACCGCGAGCTACAGCGGGCTGTTCAAGACGCTGGTCGACGCCCTCGACCCCGACTCGCTCAACGGGATGCCGGTCGTCGTCGCCGCCACGGCCGGCACGCCCCGCCACTCGCTGGTGCTGGACCACGCGATGCGGCCGTTGTTCAGCCACCTGCGGGCGGTCGTCGTCCCCACCGGCGTGTTCGCCGCGACCGAGGACTTCGGCGACCCGGGTCTCTCGGACCGGATCACCCGCGCCGCGTCCGAGCTCGCCGCGCTCATGGTGGGCACGCCGACCGGCGTGGCCGGCTTCGCCCCCGACCTGGCCGCCCGCCCGCGGCGCTCCGGCTCCGACGTCCCCACCGACGTGACTCCCTTCGAGAACCTCCTGCGGGGTCACGCCGGCTGAGGCCGACCACACGCTGGGTAACGGTGCTGTCCGTGCGCTTCCCACCCCGTGCAACGGGGTGGGAGCGCGGTCGGAGCACCGTGAGCCACACGCGGGCCTGGTGGCTGGCCCGCCGAACCCGGCCTGTCGGCTCGCCGGGCTACCGTCCGGGTGTGGCCCTCACCGACGTCGACCTCGCCCGGTGGCGGCTGCGCAGCCAGCGGCTGGTGGGAGAGGGGTACGCCGACGCCGAGACCGTGGTGCGCGAGCACCTCTGCGTCCAGGCGGAGAACCCGGCGCAGTCGGCCTGGGCCGTCGCCGCCCGCACCGTCGCACCCGATCCGGCCGACCTCGACGCGGCGCTCGCCGACGGGCGCGTCCTGCGCACCCACGTGATCCGGCCGACCTGGCACTACGCGACGGCCGACGACCTGGTGTGGCTGCTCGAGCTCACTGCGCCCCGCGTGCGAGCGACGTTCAGCGAGCAGCTCGAGCGGCTCCACGGACTCACGCCCGCCGTGGTCGACCGGCTCGGCAGCCTGGTCTCCGACGGCACTCGCGGGCGACCGTCACCTCACCCGGCCGCAGGTCGCCGACGTGCTCGCGGCCGAGGGGCACGAGCTGACCGGCATGGCCCTGATGCACCTGCTCGGCGACCTCGAGCAGCAGGGGCTGGTCTGCAGCGGTGCTCCGGCAGGCCCGACCCACACCTACGCGCTGCTCGAGGAACGGATCCCGCTGCCGCGTCGGCCCGACCGCGAGGAGGCGCTGGCAGAGCTGGCGCTGCGGTACGTCGGCGGCCACGGCCCTTCCACGGTGCGCGACCTCGCCTACTGGGCGACCCTGACGCCGGGCGACGCGAAGGCCGCGCTGGCGTCCGTGGCCGACCGGCTCGCGACGTTCGAGCACGACGGACGCACCTACTGGCACCGGCCCGACGAGGAGCCGCCCGCGCGAGCGGCCGAGCCGCGCGCCCACCTGCTCCAGATCCTCGACGAGATGTACCGCGGCTTCCAGGAGTCCCGGATGGTCATCGACGCCGCCGGGGCGGTGCCGCGCGGACGCGAGACCGCGATCGGGATGGTGCTGCACGACGGCCAGCTGGTCGCGTCGATGAAGCGGTCGACCACGCCCCGGGTCGTCACGTTCGACGTGGCGCCCTACGCGTCGTGGAGCCCGGGCATGCTCGAGGACGCCGAGGCGGCCGCCGCGGCGTACGGCGCCTTCCTGGGGCTGGAGCCCCGGCTCCGGCTTCCCTGACTCACGCCCGGTGGCGCCCCGGCTGGCCGCCGGGGGCCGCGGTCTCCAGCGCACGCAGGTCGACGAACTCGGTGCAGGCGCCGCGGATGTCGAGCGGTGTCGCCGGAGGCCCTGCCACGATGACTTCCAGCCCTCCCTCGCGGAGCCGGTGCAGCAGTGGCATGGCCGAGCCGACGTCCCCGACCAGCACCATCCCGTCGAGGTGCGCTCCCGCCGTCGAGCTCCATGGCGTCCATGGTGAGGGCGATCAGGGCCGGGTCCTGGGTCGCGCGGGCCCGGAACTGGTGGCGGAGCTGGATCCCGTGCCGTCGCAGCACCGGCAGCCAGCAGGTCACCTCCGGTGCGGACCAGTCGGCGTGGGCGTGCACCACCGACACGTCGCCGCGCTCGGCCAGCAGCCGGGACAGCGGCGGCCAGTACTCCGGTGCCACCGTCTCGGCATGGATCAGTACCCCTAGACGCACCTGCTCGCCCCCCTCAAGGCCCGGTTTGTCCGGAAGCCAGCCTAGGCCGCCGCGACGTGCCGTGGCGGGACGACGACCGGCGAGCCCGGTGTCCGTGACCCGATCACCCGGCCGCCGTCGCCGCGATGATCCCGGCCAGCACCGAGCGCAGCTCGCCCTCGGGCACCGGCAGCCGGTCGACGAAGCCGGAGTTGACGACGTCGAAGGCGTCGCGAGCCGCGGCGTGGGCCGCGACGCCGGCGTCGTTGAGCCCCACCTCGTAGGAGCGTCCGTCCGCCGGGCTGGGACGCCGCTCCACGTGACCGCGCCGCTGCATCTCCCGGACCCACACGGTCACCGTGGTCGCCGGCACCCGGAGGTCGCGGGAGATCTGGGACGGCGCGCACGGGCCGACCTCGCCGACGTGGCTGTAGAGCGCGTACTCCGACGGCGTGAGCGGGCTGTCCGTCATGCCCTCGGAGAGCATCTCCTGGACCGCCTGCGCGAGCACGAACACGTCGAACAGGAGCGAGGTGCCCTTGATGGGCGGCCGGTGCGGTGCGGGAGCCATGACTGGATTTTACTGCGATATCGCAGTAACTTCCCGGTCATGAGGCTCGTGTCGACCGCGCTGGTGGCCGTGCTCGTCCTGGCCGGCGGTTGCTCGGACGACCCGGCGCCGGCGCAGACGCCGGACGCTTCGGCGGTCGACGCGGCGGCCGCCGACCTCGATCTGCTGCTGGAGCGGCTCGAGACGATCCACCCCGAACCGTTCCACGGGGTCGCGCGCGACGCGTGGGTCGCCGAGCTCCGCGACCTGCAGGACCGGCTGCCCGCGCTGACCGCCGACGAGACGACGGTCGAGGTGATGCGGCTCGTCGCGCTGCTGAGCAGCGAGGGGCGCGACGGGCACCAGTTCGCGCTGCCGCAGCCGGGCCACGAGGGCGCGATGCTCCCGCTACGGCTCTACTTCTTCGAGGGCGAGCTGGTGGTGACCGACGCGCTGCCGCCGTACGACGACCTGGTCGGCGGGGTCGTGACCGCGCTCGGTGACACCCCGGTCGACGACCTGGTGGCGAAGACCGAGCCGCTCGTCCCGCGCGACGGCCCGGCGACGGTGCCCGCGTTCCAGCCGCAGTTCCTGCTGCGGACCGAGGTGCTGCGAGGGCTCGGAGTGATGACGGGCGACACCGTCACGATCACCGTGGAGCGGGACGGGACGGAGGCGGAGACCGAGCTCACCCCCGTGCCGTTCGACGAGCACACCGACTGGGCGGGCTGGCTCGGCGTGATCCGGCTCCCGGAGCACCCCGGCACGCCGTACCTGCAGGACCTGGACGAGACGTTGACGTGGGAGCGGCTCGGCTCCGTGCTCTACGTCCGCCTGAAGGAGGTCAGGACCGAGCCGGACGAGCGGCTGGTCCGGGCGTCCCGGGATCCCGATCTCACGCGCCTGGTGCTCGACCTGCGGCAGAACCCCGGTGGCGACAACCACAACAACCCGCCGATGGTCGACCTGCTGAGCGAGTTCGAGGAGGGCCACGCCGGCCGGCGGGCGGTCGTGATCACCGACCGCGTGACGTTCTCGGCCGCGAGCAACCTGGTCACCGATCTCGAGCGGTACGTCGACCCGGTGGTCGTCGGCGAGCCGATGGGCGGCGGCCTCAACTTCTGGAACGACGTGACCTGGGTGCACCTCGACCACCTGCCGGTGCCGCTGCAGGTGGGCGTCAGCATCCGCTACTGGCAGCAGGCCGAGGACCCGGCCGACCCCCGGCTCACGATCGAGCCCGACGTCCCGGTCACGGTGACGGCCGACGACTACTTCGCCGGCCGCGACCCGGCGCTCCGGGCCGCCCTCGGCGACCTGCCCTGACGGCCCGTCACCCGCCCGGCAGGTCGTGCTCGGCGAGCCACCGCCGCCGGCGCGTCGCGGACGCCTGGGCCAGCCACGCGTCCTGCACGAGCTCGACGATCTCGTCGCGCGTGACCTCGGCGAGCCGCGACGCCCGCACCAGCACCGACGGATGGCCGTCGAAGTGCGGCGTCGTGAAGTACGGCGTGGCCGGGTCCTGCACCAGGGCCTGCTTCTCGCCCTCGTCGGCCACCCACAGCACGATCACGTCGTCATAGCGCTCCCCGGTCTCGGGGTCGAACGCGTCGGGCCGCGGGGTCCGGAAGAACACGAACGACTTGGCCCCGACCTGGTAGATCCGGTTGCCCGTCTTGACGCCGGTCTCGACCGTCACGTGCGGCATCGCCGACGCCGCCGCGTGCACGTCCTCGGTCCGCGCCGGTCGGCTCATCCACCCAGTGTCACCCACGGTTTGGTGTGCGTCGGGCCCCGTTGGATCTGGCTAACGTGCCCGTACCCCGGCTCCTGGACAGCTGTAGCCATCCAGGAGCCGGATCAGCGGCACGTTACCCAGCACCGGAAACACCCCGACTCAGTGCGCGAGGTGCACGATCGCGTCGCCGGAGTTGACGAGGGGGGCCTCGGTCCGGCCGATCACGATCCCGTCGCGGTTGGCGTGCACCAGCCGCAGCGTGCGGCCGAAGGAGTCGACGAGGGCGCCGAGCCGCTCGCCGTCGGTCACCCGCTGCCCGAGCTGGGCGTCCAGGTCGAGGATGCCGGTACGTCGGGCGCGGACCCAGCCGCTGGAGCGGCACTCCACGCTCGGCTGGAGGTCCGGCTCGGTGAGTGGGTCGGTCATGCCGAGGGCCGCGAGCACGCGCCGGACCCCCACCACGCCGGCGTCGATCGCGTAGCCGTCGAAGCGCAGGTTCTCCCCGCCCTCGTAGAGCAGGACGCAGGCGCCGCGCTCGCGGGCGGCGTGCCGCAGCGAGCCGTCGCGGATCTTCGCGTGCAGCATCACCGGCGCGGCGAACGCCTCGGCCAGCCCGCGGGTGCGGGGGTCGTCGAGGTCGGCCCGGACCTGCGGCAGGTTGGAGCGCCGGTCGGCGCCGGTGTGCAGGTCGATCCCGACCTCGCACTTGGCCACCACCTCGCGCATGAAGAGGTGCGCGATCCGGCTCGCCAGCGAGCCGCGCGGCGAGCCGGGGAACGAGCGGTTCAGGTCGCGGCGGTCCGGCAGGTAGCGGTCGCCGGTCATGAAGCCGAGGACGTTGACGATCGGCACCGCGATCAGGGTGCCGCGGAACTCCTTGGGGTCGAGGTCGGCGAGCACCTGCCGGATCACCTCGACGCCGACCACCTCGTCGCCGTGGATCGCGGCGTTCACCCAGATCGTCGGCCCGGGCTGCTTGCCGTGGACGATCCGCACCGGGAGGCTCACGTCGGACCCGGTCACGAGCCGGGTGATCGGCAGCTCGATCGCCCGCGACACCCCCGCCCGGACCCGCACGTTCCCGATCGCGAACGAGTCGCGTGCCATCAGCGCCCCCGGTTCTTGCGGCGTACGGCGGCCCGCGGCCGGCCGCCGAGGTAGGACCGGCCGGGGTCGACCAGGAAGCCGCCGCGCAGCGCCTCGCGGCCGATCAGCATCCGGAAGCCCATCTCGTCGCGGTTGCTCAGCGTGACCTCGGCCGCCACGACCCGGCCGCTGATCGACACGTCCATCGACACGACGTACCGCTCCTCGGCGTGGCCCGACGAGCTGCGCACCTCGCGCCGGTCCAGGACCGGGCTCTCGACCGTGACCAGGTCCTCGTCGGAGCGTTGCCACGGTCGTACGACATAGCGCACCCATGCCCCACCGTCGCGCTCGATCTCCTCGACGTCGAAGGCGTGGAGCGCCGAGGAGCGGGCACCGGTGTCGAGCTTCGCCTTGACCCACGGGACGCCGAGTCCGGGGAGGCCCACCCACTCGCGCCACCCGGCGACCGTGTGTGAGGGTGGGGAGTCCGATCCAGCGTCCGACCCGGCCATCCCCCGATCCTCTCAGGTCTGCGAATGAAACTTGCGATCCTCTCGGTGGCGCCGCGCGCGTACAGCACGCAGCGACTGCGCACCGCCGCTGCCGACCGCGGCCACACGGTCAAGGTGCTGAACACGCTGCGCTTCGGGATCGACCTGTCGGGGGACGAGCCGGACCTGCAGTTCCGTGGCAAGCAGCTGTCCGACTACGACGCGATCCTGCCGAGGATCGGCAACTCGATCACCTACTTCGGCACGGCCGTGGTGCGCCAGTTCGAGCAGATGGACATCTACACGCCGAACACCGCCGCCGGCATCACGAACTCCCGCGACAAGCTGCGCGCGACCCAGATCCTGTCGCGACACCACATCTCGATGCCCGCGACCACGTTCGTCCGCGACCGGGCCGACGTGATCCCCGCGATCGAGCGGGTCGGCGGGGCGCCGGTCGTCATCAAGCTGCTCGAGGGGACGCAGGGGATCGGCGTGATCCTGGCACCGGAGCTCAAGGTCGCCGAGGCGATCATCGAGACGCTGCAGAGCACGAAGCAGAACGTGCTGATCCAGCGCTTCGTCAAGGAGAGCAAGGGCCGCGACATCCGGGCGCTGGTCGTCGGCGACCGGGTCGTCGCCGCGATGCGTCGGGTCGCGCAGGGCGACGAGTTCCGCTCCAACGTCCACCGCGGGGGCACGGTCGAGCCGGTCGAGCTCGACGAGGAGTACGAGAAGATCGCCGTCCAGTCGGCGCAGATCATGGGCCTGCGGGTAGCCGGCGTCGACATGCTGGAGGGCAACGACGGCCCGCTCGTGATGGAGGTCAACTCCTCGCCGGGTCTCGAGGGCATCGAGACCGCCACCAAGCTCGACGTCGCCGGCGCGATCGTCGACTACATCGCCAACCAGGTCGCGTTCCCGCAGATCGACGTCCGCCAGCGCCTCAGCGTCTCGACCGGGTACGGCGTGGCCGAGCTCGCCGTCCACGGCGAGGCCGACATCGTGGGCAAGACGATCGAGGACTCCGGGCTGCGCGACCGCGACATCACGGTCCTCACGTTGCACCGCGGCCCACAGGTGATCGCCAACCCCCGTCCGGGCAACGTGCTCGAGGCCGAGGACCGGCTGCTGTGCTTCGGCAGGCTCGAGGAGATGCGCTCGATGATCCCGGAGCGGCGCAAGCGGCAGCGCAAGGTGAAGAAGCTGCCGAAGCAACCGATCCACGACGTCTGAGGCGACCGCTCCAGTGGGCGACCCGACGGTCGGGATCATCGGCGGGGGCATCCTCGGCCTCGCGATCGGCCGCGAGCTCGGCCGCCGTCGTCCCGGCACCCGGGTCGTGGTCCTCGAGAAGGAGGACCGGCTCGCCGCACACCAGACCGGCCACAACTCCGGGGTCGTGCACGCCGGCATCTACTACCGACCCGGCAGCCTCAAGGCCGAGCTCTGCACGCGGGGCCGGCTGCTGCTGCGGGACTACTGCGCCGAGCACGGCCTCCCGTACGACGAGGTCGGCAAGCTGGTCGTCGCGGTCGACACCGACGAGCTGCCGCGACTCGACGCGCTCGAGCAGTCGGCCACCGCGAACGGCGTACCCGGGCTGCGGCGGCTCGACGCGACCGAGCTGCGTGAGGTCGAGCCGCACGCGACCGGGCTCTCGGCGCTGCACTCGCCCGCCACCGCGATCACGGACTTCGTGGCCGTCGCCCACCGGTTCGCCGCCGACATCGAGGCGGCCGGCGGCCGGATCCGGCTCGGCACGGAGGTCGCGCGGATCCGGACCGCCGGCGACGCGGTGGAGGTGGCGACGTCCGAGGGGCCGCACCGCTTCGACCGGCTGGTGGTGTGCGCCGGGCTGCACGGCGACCGGCTCGCCCGTCAGGTCGACGGGGAGGCCGGCCCGCGGATCGTGCCGTTCCGCGGCGAGTACCTCATGGTCCGGGCGGCCCGGCGTGACCTGGTCCGGGGCCTCGTCTACCCGGTGCCCGATCCGGCCTACCCGTTCCTCGGCGTCCACTTCACGCGGCGCGTGGACGGCGGGCTCGAGATCGGCCCGAACGCCGTGCTGGCCCTGCGCCGCGAGGGCTACCGGCGGCGCGACGTGTCGCCGGCCGACGTCGCGGACATCCTGGCGTGGCCGGGGTTCTGGCGGCTGGCTCGCCGCCACTGGCGGACCGGCGCCGGCGAGCTCCGTGGCTCGCTGTCGATCGCGGCGTACCTCCGCGCCGCTCAGCGCTACGTCCCGGAGATCTCGGTGGCCGACGTCGCCCGGGCCGGTGCCGGTGTGCGGGCGCAGGCGGTCGAGCGCGACGGGACGTTGGTCGACGACTTCCGGATCACCACCAGCGGCCCTGTCACCAGCATCCGCAACGCACCCTCTCCCGCCGCCACCTCGAGCCTGGCGATCGCCGAGCACGTGGTCGACCTGCTGGGGTAACGGTGCTTCCGGTGCGCTCCCACCCCGCTGCACGGGGTGGGAAGCGACGTTCCGGCACCGTTACCCACCCAGCTGCTCGAGGACCGCCCGGACGGCGGTCGCCGGATCGGGCACCGACACGGGGCCGCCCGCCTCGGGCAGGTCCCAGCCGGCCACCGCCCAGACCGGCACACCGGTCCGGCAGGCGAGCGCGATCTCGCTGAGGGTGCCCCAGCTCCCGCCGACCGACACCAGCGCGTCGACCGACCGCACCAGCAGCCCGTTGCGCAGCTCCCCGATCCCGGTCGCGAGCGCGACCGTCACCCAGGGGTTCGCCTCGGCCCGGTCGTCGCCGGGCAGGATGCCGAGTGTGGTGCCGCCAGCCTCGGCCGCACCGCGGGACGCCGCCGCCATGACACCGCTCCCGCCGCCGGTGACGACGACGCAGCCCGCCTCGGCCAGCAACCGACCGACCTCCTCCGCCGCCGCCGCGAGGTCCGGCTCGAGCTCGCCGCTCGGGCCGACCACCCCGACGTACGCGCGGGTCACGACTCGGCCGCCAGCCGATCGGCCAGTCCGTCGAGGACCAGGTCGAGCCCGTAGCCGAACTCGCGGCCGAAGTCGTAGTCGGGCTGCAGGGCGTACTCGAGGGCGAACTCCCGGAAGTGCACCAGCTCTCCCTCGGGTAGCCCGGGCAGCATCTCGGCGCCGATCTCGGCGAGCTCGTCCGAACCCTCGAACGGCAGTGACACCTCCTGGATCACGAACCCGTAGAGGTGGGCGTCGAGCAGCGCTGCCGCGTGGCCCGTGAGTGCGAGCGAGAAGCCGGCGCCGCGCAGGCAGCCGAGGACGGCGTCGTGGTGCCGGAGCGTCCGCGGCCCCGGCGTACGGCGTGAGTCCATCAACCCGATCGCCCACGGGTGCCGCTTCATGACCTCGCGCCCGGCCTCGCTCCGCTCGCGCAGCTCGGCCCGCCAGTCCCCGTCCGCGCGCGGCTCGTGGAACTCGCCGAACACCGCGTCGACCATCAGGTCGAGCAGCGCGTCCTTGTGCGGGACGTGGTGGTAGAGCGACATCGCCTCGACCCCCAGCGCCCGGGCGAGCGCGCGCATCGTCAGCCCGGCGAGGCCCTCGCGGTCGGCGAGCTCCACCGCGGTCCCGCAGATCCGGTCGAGGGTGAGGGTCGCTCGTCTCGTCGTGCCCGGCACCCGCTCTCCTTCCAGGGTTGCGTCGACTTACGCCGTAAGGGTACTATCCTTACACCGTAAGGGAGGAACTGGATGAAGGCGATCGTGCGGACCGAGTACGGCGGCACCGAGCGGGTGCGGCTCGACGACCGGCCGGAGCCACGGCCCGCCGCGGGTGAGGTGCTGGTCGAGGTGCACGCCGCCGGCGTCGACCGCGGCGTCTGGCACCTCATGACCGGCCGGCCGTGGATGGCGCGACCGGTGTTCGGCGTCCGGCGGCCGAAGGTGCCGGAGCTCGGCCGCGACCTGGCCGGCGTGGTCACCGCCCTCGGCGAGGGCGTCACCGGGTTCGCCGTCGGCGACCGGGTCATGGGCACGTCCGCGCACGGCACGTTCGCCGAGCAGGTCGCGGCCCGCGCCGACCGGATCGTGCCGCTGCCCGACCGCTGGGGCTTCGTCGAGGCCGCGGCCGTCCCGGTGTCCGGGCTCACGGCCATGCAGGCGGTCCACCGCTTCGGCCAGGTCCGGTCCGGGCAGCGGGTGCTCGTGATCGGCGGCTCCGGAGGAGTCGGGTCCTTCACCGTGCAGCTTTCCCGGCACGCGGGTGCCCTCGTCGACGCGGAGTCCAGCGCCGCGAAGGCCGAGCTGGTGCGCGGGCTCGGCGTCGAGCGGGTGTGGACCTACGACGGCGACCAGGCCGACCGGGTCGACACCGCCCCTCACGAGCCGTACGACGTGGTCATCGACTGCGGCAGCTACCGCAGCCTGCGGCAGCTTCGGCGGTTGGTGAAGCGACGCGGGACGGTCGTGATCGTGGGCGCCGAGACGGGTGGTCCGCTGATGGACGGGTTCCAGCGACAGCTCCGGGCCGCCGTCGTGTCGCCGTTCGTGTCCCAGCGGCTGACCTTCGTGGTGTCCTCGGAGGCGGCGTCGGAGCTCGCGCAGGTCGTGGCGCTCGCCGAGGACGGCGGGTTCGAGCCGGTCGTCGAGCGGACCTATCCGCTGGTCGACGCCGCGGCCGCGATCGACCACGTCACCGACGGCCGCGCGCGCGGCAAGGTCGTCGTCAGGGTCCGCGACTGAGCGGCGTCAGCTCTCGGTGGCCGGGCCTGCCTCGGCCTCCGCGTGGCGCTGGTGCAGCCGGTCCCGGATCTCGTCCGGCGAGTACGCACGGCGCTCCCGCTCCTGCCGCGCGACCGCGGCACCGGTCGCGGCGACCCCGACGACGCCCGCCAGCCCGAGCCACTTCCACCATGCGCGCACCCCTCGATCGTAGGGTCGGCCCATGGCGGCCGGGACAGCAGCACCGACGGGGCCGGGGCTCGGGCTGGACGAGGCGGTGGCGCTGACGCGCACCGGTGACCTGTGGCTCTTCCGCGGCCGTCGCAGCCCCGACCGCGCCATCCAGACGTTCACCAACAGCCCCGTCAACCACGTCGGGATGGCGGTCGTGGTCGACGACCTGCCGCCCCTGCTGTGGCACGCCGAGCTGGCGAAGAAGCTCCTGGACCACTGGACCGGCGGCCACCACCGGGGCGTCCAGCTGCACGACCTGCGCGAGGCGGTCGTCCGCTGGCAGGACGACTACGGCCAGTCGGCGTGGCTGCGGCAGCTGCACCCGGACGTCGGCCGCGCCGAGGAGGACGCCGCGCTCCGGTCCGTCGCGCGGCTGGACGGCGTCCCCTTCCCGAGCCTCTCCCGCCTGGCGCTGCGGTGGCTGCGCGGCCGTGACGCGTACGTCCCGCGCAAGGAGCGGGACGTCGAGCGACCGGCGCCCGAGGCGGCGTTCTGCGCGGAGGTGGTCGCGCACACCTACCAGGAGATGGGGCTGTTGCCACGCGACCGGCGGGCTACGTGGTACGACCCCGGCACGTTCTGGAGCGGTGAGTACCTGCCTCTCGTCGAGGGTTGGACGCTCGGCGTCGAGGTTCCGGTCCGCGACCGGGCGGCCGGCTAGCAGCGCTCAGTCGAGGCCGGTCTGCGTGCGGACCCAGGCCCACATCCGGTCGACGTCCCCCGCGACGGGGCGGGTACGCCGGAGCAGGTGGATCGATCGCGCCCGCCGGTCGTGCCACAGGCCGCCGCCGGGCGGCGCGGGGTCGACCGCGGCGAGCCACACCGTGGTCTCGGCGCCGCTCTCCGCGTCGCGCAGGATCGGGCCGGTCACGCGCCGGAAGGTCGGCAGCGACTCCTGGACGCCGGGGGTGTCGGCCCAGCCGGGGTGGGTCGCGTAGACGCGCACGCCCCACCGCTGCTCCAGGGCGGGGAGCAGCTCGACCTGGGCCCGCTTGCTGCGGGCGTAGGCCGTGCTGCCGGAGTACTCGCCCCGCACGTACTCCGGGTCGTCGGCCCGCAGCGCCTGGCCGTACATCCCGCCCGAGGTCACCAACAGCACGCGGGCGTCCGGGGCGAGCCGCGGCCGCAGCAGCTCGGTCATCAGCACGGGTCCGAGCACGTGCAGCGCCATCGTCAGCTCGTGGCCCTGCGCCGACTCGGTCCGGGTCGCGGGCAGCGCGCCGGCGTTGTGCACCAGGACGTCGAGCCGGTCGACGTCCAGCTCGGCCGCGAAGCGCCGGACGTCGTCCAGGTCTCCGAGGTCGCAGCGGTCGACCGCGACGGCGCCGCCGGGCACCTCCGCGAGCAGCTCCTCCCGCACCCGGGCTCCCTTCTCGACGTCGCGGACGACGAGCCGGACCTCGGCCCCGAGCGCGAGCAGGCCGCGAGCGGTGGCCACACCGAGCCCGGACGTGGCGCCGGTCACGGCGGCCACCCGGCCCCGGAGCGCGCCGGGCAGCGGGTCGGCCGGCCAGCCGGGCAGCCGGCGCCGGACGGCGGGGCCGATCGCGCTGAAGCCCAGGACCACGCTGCGGTCGAGGGCGGTGTCGACGACGGACGAGATCCTCTGGGCAGTCACTCCTCGAGCGTACGGACCGGTACCTCGTCGCCCGGCAGCCGTGCCCGGTCGGGCTCCCGGCCGGACCGGTCGGGCCGCGTGGGATCCGCTACGGCTCACGTGCCCTTGCTGGTGCTTCTGTACAGCTGCAGCTGTCCAGAAGGCGGCGTGGGGGCACGTCACCCAACGACTGACGCTGCCCTCACCGCCGCCACAGCGGCCGGAACGACGGGCTCATCTGGCCGTCGCCGGAGCGGGACGGGATCGGGCCGAGGGGGGCGCCGCCGTAGACCGGTGAGCCGTCCGCGGCGCCGTACCGCAACCAGGTCTCGGTCGGGCCCTGGCCGCGGCCCGGCCGCGACCAGTCGCAGACCCCGTCCGCGAAGAGCTGCTCCAGGGTGCTGAGCTGGTCGGCGGTGAAGAGCGCACCGGCCGGCCCGTAGTCGGCCACGTCGAACGGCCGCAGCCGGCAGGCGACGTTGTCGTTGGCCGGCGGCCCGCCGGCCTCCTGCCGTGGGGTGGAGAGGCGGGTCTGCAGCACCTGCAGCTCGCGTACGCCGCACGCCGTGGCGAGCTCGGCCACCACGCACCGGTCGGTCACGTCGGCCGGCCGGTCCTCGGCGATCTTGGTCGCGAGCGGGACCGAGCGGCGGTCGGCCTCGACCGCCGTCAGCCAGCCGTCCATCGCGAGCAGCGCCTCGTTCGCCCAGCGCGGGTCGCCGATCAGCGGCGTCGGGCCGAACCACATCACCCGGTTGTCGGTGTGGCCCTGGTCGGCGAGCAGCCGCTCCTCGGTCCAGAACGCGTGGGCATAGTCGTGCGCGATGCCCGGGTCCGGGCCGCCGTGGTTGATGATCGCGACCTCGTCGAGGTTGGTCGTCTCGTTGATCAGCCCGGTCCGGTAGGCCCGCCGGATCGCCGCCGGGTCGCCGCCGATCCGCTCCTCGGTCGGCTGGCGGTCGACGTCGAGCCCGCCGAGCTTCACGTTCAGGTCGACGAACTGGGCGGGTGTGATCAGGCCCTGCTTCAGCTGCGTGAGGCCGAGCTGGACGCCGGTGTTGGCGAACGGCACGCCCGCGAAGCCGCGGCCCACGGCCTGCTCCTCCGGGCCCCAGACGGAGGCCGGTCGCGGGCCGAGGAGGTTGCCCATGATGTCGAGCACCGAGCACCTGACCCCGCCGGGGTTGGTGTCGGCGTCGTAGCGGGTCGACTCGTCGCCGGCGACCGGCTCCGACGTGCCGGGGCAGGGGTTCTCGGGGTCGAGGGCGGCCTTGAACAGCCCCTCGTCGGCGACCACGGCGTTCAGGTGGGAGAGGTGGCCCTCGACCATCGCCATCTGGGTCGGCGACCACACGACGCCCGGCGCCCACCGGCTCGGGTCCTCGAAGTAGCGCCGCATCAGGTGGTAGTCGGCGAACTGCGCACCCGCGGTGAGCGTGTCCGGGTAGGAGCAGGTCGTGACCAGCCCCTGGTAGATGCCGGGGTAGGCGTTGGCGATCGTGCTCTGGGCGATCGAGCCGCCGGAGCAACCGGTGCCGATGGTGTAGCGCAGCTCGCCGTAGCGCTCCACGAGTCGCTCCTTGCCCATCAGCAGCGACTCGGCCTCCATCGCCACGTTGCAGTTGTGGCCGGTGTTCGCGAGCGCGGTGGACAGGACGGCGAAGCCGCGGCCGAGCGCCGTGACGTAGCTCGGCGTCACGAGCGGCACGGACTCCAGCGTGCCCGAGTAGTCCTGCAGCGGCGGGGTGCCGGGGGTGTACGACGCGCCGCAGTTGCCGCCGTGGGTGACGAGCAGCTTGCGGTTCCACTGCTCCTGCGGCGCCCAGGGTCGCCACGACTCCCCGGGCCGCCACAGCGTGAGGATCGTGTAGCGGTCGCGGTCCTGGTAGCCGTCCTCGCGGCGCACGATGAACGGCACCTCGACGCCTTCGTCGGTGGTCGTGGTCGCGACGTCGTCGGGCGGGTCGTGCCGGTCGTAGGGCTGCAGCTCGGGCTGGGTCGGGTCGGTCGACCGGTAGAGCAGCGAGTACGTCGCCGGCTCGTTGCAGTCGTCGTCGACCGCGGTCTCCTGGCACCGGTAGTGGGCGAGCTGCGGACCGGAGAACACCGGCCCGCCGTTCGGGTGGTTCACGATCCGGGTCGCGCCGGTGTACCCGGGTGCGGTCGCCGTCAGCCGGTTGGCACCCACTCGCAGCCCCCGCACCAGGCCCACGAAGCGGCCGTCGGACGTGGTGTGGAACCGCCGCGTGACCGGCGTGCCCTCGAGCCGGACCGTGACCTGCCGCGGCCGCACCCCGGCGGGCAGCCGCACCTCGACCAGCGCGTCGCCGCCGGACACGAGGTCGCGGCGGTTGGAGAGCACCTCGATCGGCAGCGGGCGGGTCGCGTCCGGGGACGCGACGGGAGCGGACGAACCGGCGGCCGAGGGGACGGGCAGCAGCGCCCCGAGCAGGCTCAGCAGGAGCAGGGGCGGTCGCAGGCGCATGCCGGACCAACGAGCCAGCGACCCACCGGTCACGTCGTCCGGGTGGTGGGCTCTCGCCGATTTCGTCCGTGCGAAGGTGTCGTACGGCGGCCACCCCGTTCGTGGCACTGGTGAGCGGGCCCACGGGGGCCGGCAGGACGACAGGAGATCGCGATGCCCGAGTACATGCTGTCCGTGCACCACGCCGAGGGTGACCCGATGCCCAGCGGTGAGGAGGTGCAGCGCGCCTTCGAGGAGGTCGACGCGTTCAACAGCCGGCTGCAGGAGGCCGGTGTCTGGGTCTTCGCCGGTGGCCTGATGCCCATCGAGACCGCCACCACGGTCGACAACTCCGGCGGCGAGGAGATCGTGGTCGACGGCCCGTTCGCCGAGACCAAGGAGTGGCTGGGCGGCTTCTGGATCATCACCGCCCCCGACCTCGACGCAGCCCTGCGCTGGGCCCAGGAGGGCTCGCGGGCGTGTGCGGGCAAGGTCGAGGTCCGGCCGTTCCAGGCCGAGTGAGCGCCTCCCCAGCCGCGTGACCGCACCGGAGGAGCACGACGCCGCCGTCGAGCGGGTCTTCAGGGACGAGTTCGGGCGGATCGTCGCCTCGCTCGCGCGACGGTTCGGAGACCTCGACCTCGCCGAGGACGCCGCCAGCGAGGCGCTCGCCGTCGCGCTGGAGAAGTGGCGCTCCGACGGCATCCCGCCCAACCCCGGCGGCTGGCTGACCACGACGGCCACCCGCAAGGCCCTCGACCGACTCCGCCGCGAGTCGCACCGCGACGACAAGCACCAGCAGGCCCAGATGATCCAGGACCCCGCACCCCACGAGCCGACCGGACCGGTCAGCGACGACCGGCTCCGGCTGATCTTCACGTGCTGCCACCCCGCCCTCGCGCCCGAGGCGCGGGTGGCCCTCACCCTCCGGCTGCTCGGCGGCCTCACCGTCCCCGAGATCGCGGCCGCCTTCCTGGTCCCGGAGACCACCATGGCGCAGCGGATCACCCGCGCGAAGCGCAAGATCTCCGGCGCCGGCATCCCCTACCGGGTCCCCGAGCTGGCCGACCTCCCCGCCCGGCTCGGCGGCGTGCTCGCCGTCCTCTACCTGGTCTTCAACGAGGGTTACCTCGCGAGCTCGGGGGAGGCGCCGGTACGCCGCGACCTGACCACCGAGGCGATCCGGCTCACCCGCGTGGTGCGGTCGCTGCTGCCGGACCAGCCGGAGGTGACCGGGCTGCTCGCGCTGATGCTGCTGAGCGACGCCCGCCGCACCAGCCGGTTCGCGGGCGGCGACCTGGTGCCGCTGCGCGACCAGGACCGGTCCGGGTGGGACCGCGACCTGATCGCCGAGGGCCACGACCTGGTGCGCGACTGCCTCGCCCGCGAGCGTGCCACCGGCGAGCCGCCGGGCCGCTACCAGCTGCTGGCCGCGATCAACGCGGTCCACACCGACGCCGCCGACGCGTCCCACACGGACTGGGCCCAGATCGCGGCGCTCTACGGACTGCTGGTGCGCGTCGACGGCTCGCCGATCGTCCGCCTGAACCGCGCGGTCGCGATCGCCGAGCTCGACGGGCCGGCGGTGGCGCTGGCCGAGGTCGAGCGGCTCGGTCCGCTGGGGCTCGACGGGTACCACGCCTGGCACGCCACGCGCGCCGACCTGCTGCGCAGGCTCGGTCGGTCGGAGGAGTCGCGGTCCGCGTACGACGCGGCGATCGCGGCCGCCGGCAACGAGGCGGAGCGGGCCTGGCTGGCCCGCCGCCGGGACACCCTGGTCACGGAAACCTCTTGACTCCGGCGATCTCTGGCGTACTATCGCGATATATCGTTGACTGTCGGTAAGAGTCGTTGACCTATCGCCGACGCATCGCTCGAAGGACGGGGAGACAGCCATGGGACACCTGCACGGTCAGTGGGGCGGAGGCCCCTGGGGCTGGGACCAGGGCGGCCGCGGCAGGCCGGGTCCGCCGGCCTGGCTGGCCGAGATCTTCGGGATGACGCCGCCCGCGCCGCCGCGAGCGCCTCGAGTGCGCCGCGGTGACGTCCGCGCGGCGATCCTCGACGTGCTCGCGGTCGAGCCGCGCAACGGCTACCAGGTGATCCAGCAGATCGCCGAGCGGTCCGGTGGCGCCTGGCGCCCGAGCCCGGGCTCGGTCTACCCGACGATCTCGCAGCTCGAGGACGAGGGGCTGATCGTCGCCGACCAGGAGCGGGGCCGGACGTTGCGGCTCACGCCGGAGGGCGAGGCGTACGTCGCGGAGCACCCCGACGAGCTCGGCGCGGTGTGGACGGCCTTCGACGCCGAGCCCGCGGACGACGGCCCGGACCTGTCGGTGCTCAAGTCCGAGATCGGGCAGCTGATGTCGGCGCTGTGGCAGATCGTCACGACCGGCTCCGACCAGCAGCGCAAGGACGCGATGGCGGTCCTGATCGAGACCCGGCGCAAGCTCTACGGGCTGCTGGCCGACGAGGACGCGCGATGACCGGGCGGCCGCTCGGCGGCCAGTTCCCAGAGGGCCAGTTCCCAGACGGCCAGTTCCCAGAGGGCCAGTTCCCAGACGCCCTGCGGATCGGCGACGCCGACCGGGAGCGGGCGCAGGCCCGGCTCGCCGACCACTACGCCGCCGGCCGGCTCGACAAGGACGAGTACGACCAGCGGCTCGACCAGATCTGGGGCGCGCGGACGCACGCCGAGCTGATGCCGGTCTTCCGCGACCTGCCCGGGCCTGGCGGACCCGACCCGCGGCGGTCGGTCGGGGCGTACTCGACGCCCTCGAGCCGTGCCCGGTTCACCTCGCCGCCGAGCCGCGGCTGGGCGCGCCGGCTCCCAGGACCGCTGCTGGTCCTGCTCGTCGCGCTCGGCGTGGTGGTGGTGCTGACGAACCTGCCGTTGATCCTGGTGGGCCTCGGCGTGTGGTTCTTCTTCTTCCGCGGCGGCGCCTGCGGGTCGCGGATGCACTCGTCTCGACGCTGGTGAGTCGGCTCGTGAGTTAGAGCGTGATCGCGCGGTTGACCCAGGTCCCGGTGACCTTCATCCCGACCTTCTCGTAGAGGCCGAGCGCGCCGGTGCGCGAATCGGTCGAGAGCCCGCACGTGACCGCCCCGTGCTCCCGGGCCCGCGCGAACGCGTCCACCATCAGGGCCTGCGCCAGGCCGCGGTGGCGCTGGTCACGGCGTACGGCGAGCGTCGGGATGAACGCATCGGGCGGCCGCACGTCGTCGGGCTCGTAGATCGTGACCGTGGCGAGGCCCACCACCGCCCCGGTGTCGTCGGTGACGACCCGCACCATCCACGGCTCGAACCCGGGACGGCCCATCACGACCGCGGAGAAGTCCTCGTAGGTCTCCCGGTCGCGGACCGACCACTCCAGGAAGGCGTCCTCCTTGACGCCGTGCACGGCGGGGTACTCCGACGGCTCGGCCGCGCGGACGGCGTACCCGTCGGGCAACGGCCGCTCCACGATCGCGGCACCCTCGGGCAGGGAGAGCACCCAGCTCGTCCAACGAACCTCGTACCCGAGGTCCGCGAGCAGCCGGTCGCCCGCCGAGCCCTCCGGCACCGGCATCCCGACGATCGAGGCGCCCAGCGCGCGGCCCTTCTCCTGCATCCAGCCGGCCAGCGCGGTGCCGATGCCGCGGCCCCGGTGATCGGGGTGGACGGCGGCGTCACCGCGGTCGGGCTGCGCGAACTCGGCGTACGCGACCATCCGGTCGCCGTCGAGGACGCCGACCGCCTGCGTCGTGACGTCGAAGCTGGGCCGCGACCAGTCGCCGACGATGTCGGCCTCCTCGATCTCGACCATGCCGATGTCGGCGAGCTCCTGGGCGGCCATCACGTCGTACACGGCCCGTGAGTCCGACAGGGCGAGCGGCCGCGCGGTCAGCCCGTTGGGTAGTTGAGCCTGGAGGTCCATGGGGACATGGTGGGGCCGGAGACGCGAACGGTGCCACCGGATATCCGGTGGCACCGTTCGGCGCTGCCACGAGCGTGACGGGCCGTGGCCCGACGATGACGTGGTGAGGGAGGGTCAGGCGTTCTTGATGGCCGAGATGTCGAACTCGAGCTTCACCTTCTCGGAGACGAGCACGCCGCCGGTCTCGAGCGCCGCGTTCCAGGTGAGGCCCCAGTCCTTGCGGTTGACGGTCACGCCGCCCTCGAAGCCGACCCGCGTGTTGCCGAACGGGTCGATCGCGGTCCCGGTCTCCTCGAACTCGATCGTGACGGGCTTGGTCACGTCCTTGATGGTCAGGTCGCCGGTGACGGTCCACTCGTCGCCGTCGCGGGCGACGTCGGTCGAGCGGAATGTCCAGGTCGGGTAGGACTCCACGTCGAAGAAGTCCGCGGAGCGGAGGTGGCCGTCGCGGTCCGGGCTGCCGGTGGTGACGGAGGCGACGTCGATGCTGAGCTCGATCGACGACGCGGCCGGGTTGTCGGCGTCGACGCGGGCCGTGGCGGTGAACGCGTCGAACTGGCCGCGGACCTTGCTCACCATCGCGTGCCGGGCGACGAAGCCCAGGCGCGAGTGGGAGGTGTCGACGGTGTAGTCGCCGGTGATGTCGGTGAGGGTGGGGGTGCTGGTGCTCATGCGGTGGATCACTCCTTGAGGGTTTTAGTTGAACACTTGATCATCTCAACACCTCAGCGCGCGATCTATTCCCGGGCCGGCCGAGCTCTTCTCAGCGGAAGGCGGACTCGCCGGTCAACGCCTGACCGATCACCAGCTGGTGGACCTCCGCGGTCCCCTCGTAGGTCAGCACCGACTCGAGGTTGTTGGCGTGCCGCATCAGCGGGTAGTCGAGGGTGATCCCGTTGGCTCCCAGGAGCGTGCGGCACTCCCGTGCGATCCGGAGCGCCTCGCGGGTGTTGTTGAGCTTGCCGACGCTGATCGCCTCCGGCGACAGCCGACCACCCTCGACCAGGCCGTCCTTCAGGCGACCCAGGTGGAGCGCCAGCAGCACCCCCTTGGTGAGCTCGACCGCCATGTCGGCCAGCTTCGCCTGGGTGAGCTGGTAACCGCTCAGCGGGCGATCGAAGACCCGCCGCTCGCGGGTGTAGGCGAGGGTCGCCTCCAGGCAGTCACGGGCGGCCCCCATGGCGCCGAAGACGATCCCGAAGCGCGCCTCGGCCAGGCACGAGAGGGGACCGGCCAGCCCACGCACCCCGGGCAGCACCGCGTCGGCGGGCAGCCGCACGCCGTCGAGGACCAGCTCGCTGGTGACGGACGCGCGCAGCGAGAGCTTCTGCTTGATCTCCGGCGCCGAGAAGCCAGGCGTGTCGGTGGGGACCACGAAGCCACGGATCCCGTCGTCGGTGCGGGCCCACACCACGGCGACGTCGGCCACCGAGCCGTTCGTGATCCACATCTTGGTGCCGTCGAGCACCCAGTCGCTGTTCTCGTCTCCCGGGGCATCCTGTCGTGCCCGCGTCCTCATCCCGCCCGGGTCGGAGCCGAAGTCGGGCTCGGTCAGCCCGAAGCACCCGATCAGCTCACCCGACGCCATTCCCGGCAGCCAGCGCTCCTTCTGCTCCTCCGACCCGTGCTTCCAGATCGCGAACATCGCGAGCGACCCCTGGACGGACACCACCGAGCGCAGGCCGCTGTCGCCGGCCTCGAGCTCCAGGCAGGCCAGGCCGTACGCCGTGGCGCTGGTGCCGGCACAGCCGTACCCGGTGAGGTGCATCCCGAGCAGGCCGAGCCGCCCGAACTCGCGGGCCAGCTCGCGGACCGGCGTGTCACCGCGCTCGTACCACCCGGCGATCTCCGGTCGGAGCCGCTCGTCGACCATCGTGCGCACCGCGTCGCGGATCGCGCGGTCCTCCTCGCCGACGAGGGAGTCGAGGTCGAGCAGTGCGAGCGGGGCCATCGGTCGGGAGTCGGTCATGGCCCCATCAAACCCGGCCTGCCACGTCGGGCGACAGGGCACCGCCGAGTGGCGGATCGGCGCATGGTCGTGATCTGGTGGGGGTACGGGGGCAGAACACACGAGGAGTGGACCCCCATGGCGGACAACCGGAACCAGACCCCGGACGAGACCCGGTACGACAGCACCGGCGAGACCGACGTCAGCGACGAGACCCGCAGCGACATCGTCGACCGGGAGCGTGAGCAGCACGGCGGAGTCAAGATCGGCGCCGCTTTCTTCGGCTGGCTCGCCGCCACCGGCATGGCGGCGCTCCTGACGGCGATCGTCGCCGCCACCGGCGTGCTCGCCGGTGAGGCGACCGAGACCGACAGCGCCACCGAGGTCGCCGACGCCCTGAACCTCCAGCTGGACGAGCTCGGCGTCGTCGGCATCGTCGTGGCGCTCGCCATCTGGTTCGTCGCCTACTACTCCGGCGGGTACGTCGCCGGCCGGATGGCCCGGTTCGACGGCATCAAGCAGGGCGTCGCCGTGTGGGCGTGGGCGCTGGTCGTGGCGATCCTGATCGGCGTCCTGGCCGCTTTCGCCGGTGACGGCTACACGGTCACGGCGGGGCTCCCCGACCTCGACCTCGAGCGCACCACCACCGTGATCGTGGGCGGCGCGGTCGTCGCGCTCGTCAGCCTGGTCGGCGCCATGCTCGGCGGGCTCGCCGGGATGCGCTTCCACCGCCGCGTGGACCGCACCGGCCTCGGCCGCTGACCTCTGGCGGAGCCGGGCGGCTCGCCCTAGATTGAGCAGCGGCCACACTCGGGTGGCCACTCCTGGGGAGGGTCCGCCCATGTCCGCACTCCGTCGATCGCGAGGTGGCCTCCTGGCCGCCGCCGCGCTCTCGCTCGCCACCGCCCTGCTGACGGCCCTGCTGGCCGTGCCGCCGGCGGCGGCCGCCGCGCCGTCCTACGTCGCGCTCGGCGACTCCTACAGCAGCGGGACCGGTACCCGCAGCTACCTCGCCGACGGGACGTCGTGCCAGCGCTCGACGTACGCCTACCCGAGCCTGATCGCGGTCTCCCGCGGCTACGCGCTCAACTTCCGCGCCTGCTCGGGCGCGAAGGTCGCTGACGTCACGAACACCCAGCTCTCCGCACTGACGTCGAGCACGGCCTACGTGACCGTCTCCGTCGGCGGCAACGACGCCGGCTTCGCCGACGTGCTGACCGACTGCGCCCTCCCGTGGTGGGCGGCCGACTGCAACGGCGCGATCGACGGTGCGCAGTCCGTCATCAACAACCAGCTGCCGTCACGGCTGTCCACGCTGTACGCCGCGATCCGCACCCGTGCGCCCGCCGCGAAGGTCGTCGTGGTCGGCTACCCGCGGATCTTCATGGGTGTGGACTGCAACGCCGGCACCTGGTTCACCTCCGCGGAGATGACCCGGCTCAACCAGACCGCCGACCTGCTGAACTCGCGGCTGGCGACGGCCGCGGCCGCCCGCGGCTTCACCTTCGCCAACCCGACCAGCCGGTTCGTGGGGCATGCCGTCTGCAGCAGCACCGAGTGGATCAACGGGTTGTCGTGGCCGGTCAGCGAGAGCTTCCACCCCAACCGTGCCGGCCACGCCTCCGGCTACACGCCGACCGTCAGCCCGGTGCTGACCGGCGCCACCGTCGCCGTGACTCGCGCGACCGTGCGGGCAGCCGCGCGGCAGGCGGACGCGCTCACGACCCAGCAGCGGCAGTACGCCGAGCAGGACGCCGCGATCGCGCCGCAGGAGTTCGTGGCACCCGACGTGACCGCGCCTGGCATGCGGCGGCTGGCGCGGCAGCACGGCGTCGTCTACGACCGCTGGCTCGCTCGGCAGTGAGGGCCGGCTGGTAGAGAAGGGGCATGACCCGCACCCTCATCGCGTCGGCCCTGCTGCTGCCGGTCTCCCTGCTCACGGCCTGCACCGGTTCGTCGCCGGAGGGCGACGCGGCTGACGCCGAGCCGGTCGCGCTGGCGCTGGCCGAAGGCCTCGCGGCCGGCGACCTGTCGGGCGTCGAGCTCGCCGACCCGACCGGGGTGGAGCAGGCCTTCGACGACGCCGTGGCGGGTCTGGGAGACATCACCCCGACCGTCGTGCTGAGCGAGCTGACCGAGTCGGCCGACGCGGACGGCACGGCGACCGCGACGCTCGGCTGGAGCTGGCCGATCACCGAACAGGACTGGACCTACACGACGACCGCGACCTTGAACCGGGTCGGTGACGCCTGGGTCGTGGCCTGGGAGCCCTCGATCATCGAGCCGTCGCTGCGTCGCGGCGGGATTCTCGAGCTCACCGCCATCACGGCGGAGCGGGGCGAGATCCTCGGCGCCGGTGGGCAGGCGATCGTCGCCGACCGGCCGGTGACCCGGTTCGGGATCGACAAGTCGGCGGTGTCCCCGAGCCGGGCGGTCGCGGCCGCCCGCGAGCTGGCCGGGCTGCTGGAGCTCGACGTACCGGCGTACGTCGAGCGGGTGAAGGCGGCGGGTGACGAGGCGTTCGTCGAGGCGATCGTGCTGCGCCGCGACGACATCCCGCTCGAGGTGGGCTCGGGCTACGCGCGCATCAAGGGGGCGCTGGCGCTGCAGGACGACCTGCCGCTCGCGCCGACCCGGGACTTCGCTGCGCCGATCCTCGGCACCGTCGGCGAGCCGACGGCCGAGATGATCGAGGAGGACCCCGATCGCTACACCGTGGGCCAGGAGGTGGGACTCTCCGGGTTGCAGCTGCGGTACGACGAGCAGCTCGTCGGCACGCCGGGGGTCGTCGTGACGCGGGTGTCCTCGGACGGCAAGGAGAAGGAGCTGTTCCGCGAGGACGCGCTCCCTGGTCAGCCGCTGGAGCTGACCCTCGACGTCCGGCTCCAGGCGGCGGCCGAACGACTGCTGGCGCCGGTGGGCTCCGCCAGCGCGCTGGTGGCGATCAAGCCGTCGACCGGGGCGATCCTGGCTGCTGCCAACGGCCCGGGCACCGAGGGCTACAACATGGCGACGTTCGGCCAGTTCGCGCCGGGCTCGACGTTCAAGTCGGTGAGCGGGCTGGCCCTGCTGCGCTCCGGCATCACGCCCGACACCGGCGTCGCGTGCTCGTCCAGCGTGGTGGTCGACGGCAAGCGGTTCGAGAACTACGACGACTACCCCGCGGGTGGGCTCGGGACGATCGCCTTCCGGACGGCGGTGGCGAACTCGTGCAACACCGCCTTCATCAGCGAGGCCGACCGGCTCGGCCGTCGTACCCTCGCCGACGCGGCCGCGTCGCTCGGCATGGGGGTCGACCACGACCTCGGGTTCCCGGCGTACTTCGGCTCCGTCGTCCCGCCGAAGTCGGAGACCGAGGCGGCGGCCGACATGATCGGCCAGGGCACGATCCTCGCCTCGCCGATGACGATGGCGACCGTGGCCGCGTCGATCCAGGCCGGCCGCACCGTGCTGCCGCGGCTGATCCGCTCGTACGACGTCGAGCAGGCGTCGGTGCCCGAGCTGACCGGGACCGAGGCCGCCCAGCTCCGGTCGCTGCTGCGGGGTGTGGTCACGTCCGGGAGCGGCTCACTTCTCGCCGACGTCCCCGGCCCGCCGGTGATCGCGAAGACCGGCACCGCCGAGTACGTCGCCGAGGGTGGCGGCCTCCGAACGCACGCCTGGATGCTCGCCGCCCAGGGCGACCTGGCCGTCGCCGTGTTCGTCGAGGACGGCGTGTCCGGCTCCCAGACCGCCGGCCCCCTCCTCGAGGCCTTCCTCCGCTCCTCCTGACGCGCGAGTCGTGCGTAAATCGGCCCGAGTCGTGGGTAAATCGGCGCGAGTCGTGCCTGAATCAGGTTCAGTCGCGTCGAAATCACGAACGAGCCACGACTCGACCGGAATCGGGCACGATTCGGCCCGATTTGCCCACGACTCGCGCGCCTCAGCGGTCGCGGGGGGTGATCGTCCTGGCGACGTCCTCGGGCATCGGCTCGTAGTGCGCGAAGGAGCGGGTGAACATGCCGGAGCCGTGGGTGGAGGAGCGCAGGTCGATCGAGTAGCGGACCAGCTCGGTCTGGGGCACCTCCGCCTTCACGACCGTGCGGTCCTCGCCGACCTTGTCGGTGCCGAGCACGCGGGCCCGGCGTGAGGAGAGGTCGCTCATGACGCCGCCCACGTGCTCGTCGGGGACGAGGACGTCGACCGCGTCGTAGGGCTCCAGCATCGTCACGGTGCAGGCCGCGGCCGCCTCGCGCAGGGCCAGCGCGCCGGCGGTCTGGAAGGCCATGTCGGAGGAGTCGACGCTGTGCGCCTTCCCCTCGGTGAGGGTGACCCGCAGGTCGACGACCGGGTAGCCGTTGCGTACGCCGCGCTCCATCTGCGCCCGGACGCCCTTCTCCACGCTGGGGATGAACTGCCGCGGGACGGAGCCGCCGACGACCTTGTCGACGAACTCGAACCCGGCCCCCTCCGGCAGCGGCTCGACCGTGATCTGGCAGACGGCGTACTGGCCGTGCCCGCCGGACTGCTTGACGTGGCGGCCGAGGCCGGTCGCGCTGCCGCCGAACGTCTCGCGCAGCGACACCACGAAGGGGACCGTGTCGACGTGGACGGCGTACCGCTCCTCGAGCCGCTCGAGGGTGACGTCGGCGTGCGCCTCGCCCAGGCACCAGATCACGAGCTGGTGGGTCTCGGCGTTGTTCTCGACCCGCAGCGACGGGTCCTCGGCAGCGACCCGGCCCAGTGCCTGCGACAGCTTGTCCTCGTCGGACTTGGTGCGGGCGACGATCGCGACGGGGAGCAGCGGCTCGGGCAGGTTCCACGGCTTGAGGACGACAGGGTGGTCGGTGTCGGAGAGCGTGTCACCGGTCTCGGCGCGGCTGAGCCGGCCGATCGCGCAGAGGTCGCCCGCGACGACCCGGGAGGCCGGGACGAGATGCTTGCCGAACGCGTGCGACAGGGCGCCGATCCGCTCGTCCTCGTCGTGGTCGGGGTGACCCGACTCCTCCCCGAAGAACGACGAGAAGTGGCCCGAGACGTGGACCGAGGCGTCCGGGCGCAGCGTGCCGCTGAACACCCGCACCAGGCTCAGCCGGCCGACGTAGGGGTCGCTCGTGGTCTTGATGACCTCGGCGACGAGGTCGGCATCCGGGTCGCAGGTGATGCCAGGCGCCGCGGCGCCGGCCGCGGTGAAGACCTCGGGCGAGGGGTGCTCGGCCGGCGACGGGAAGCCACGGACGGCGAGCCCGAGCAGCTCCGCGCAGCCGACGCCGGTGACCGAGCAGACCGGGACCACGGGGAAGAACGTCGCGCGCGCGACCGCCCGCTCCAGGTCGTCGACGAGCAGCTTGACGTCGATCTCCTCGCCCCCGAGGTAGCGGTCCATCAGGGTCTCGTCCTCGGACTCCTCGATGACTCCCTCGATCAGGTCGCCGCGCAGCGCTTCGAGCTCGTCGTCGCAGGGCTCGAGCAGGCCGGTCAGTGCCGTCACGTCGCCCCCGTCGCGGACCGGGACGTAGAGCGGCTTCACCTTGTCACCGAACGCGTCCTGCGCCTGTCGCAGCACGCCGTCGTAGTCGGCCCGGGCCTGGTCGAGCTTGGTGATCACCACCGCCCGTGGCATCCCGACCTCGGCGCACTCGCGCCAGACGTTGCGGGTGCCGTCATCGACGCCCTCGTTGGCCGCGATCACGAAGAGCGCGCAGTCGGCGGCCCGCAGCCCGGCGCGGAGCTCACCCACGAAGTCGGCGTACCCCGGGGTGTCGATCAGGTTGACCTTCGTGCCCTCGTGCACCAGCGGCGCGACGGCGAGGGAGCACGAACGGCCGTGCTGCTGCTCGCTCGGGTCGAAGTCGCTGACGGTGTTCCCGTCGTCGACCGACCCCGCGCGCGGCACGGCTCCGGCGGTGGCGAGCAGCGTCTCGACGAGGGTCGTCTTGCCGGAGCCACCGGGCCCGACCAGGACGACGTTCCTGATCCGGTCCGGGCTGCTCGCCTCGAGATCTTGCCCGGCTGGTCTACGTCCGTTCCCCTTGTCGGCCATGGCGCTACCTCCTGCCGGAAAGGCAACTCCGGTTCGGCGCGATTGGCAAGGGGTCGGAGCGGCGCTCGCGAGGCCGGCGGGCGCCCGGGAACAGCCCGGAGAACAGCCCCGGAGACAGGTGGGCCCCTCGCCGCATGGGGTCGGCGAGGGGCCCGTGTCGACGCAAGGTGCTCCCTCCGGCCGACGAAGCCAACATTGCCACGCGCGGTTTGACCGTGTCAGTGGTTTCGGAAACCTGTTGACGGCTGTCAGGCTGCCCCTGTGAGTGCCACCCCTGACGTGACGTCCGACCCGACCGCCGACCCGACTGCTGGCCTGGTCCAGCTGCTCCCCGACGAGCACCGGAACCTCTACATCGACGGCGCCTGGCGGGGGGCGAGCGGCGGCGAACGGTTCCCCGTCCTCGACCCCGCGGACGGCTCCACGCTCACCGACGTGGCGGACGCGTCGGCCGACGACGCGATGGAAGCGCTGGACGCCGCCGCGGCCGCGCAGCCGGGCTGGGCGCGGACCGCGCCGCGCGAGCGCGGCGAGATCCTCCGACGAGGGTTCGAGCTGATCACGGCGCGCGCCGACTCGCTGGCCCGCCTGATCTCGCTCGAGATGGGCAAGACCCTCGCGGAGGCCAAGGGCGAGGTCACCTACGGCGCGGAGTTCTTCCGCTGGTTCAGCGAGGAGGCGGTCCGGATCCACGGCCGCTGGATGCAGGCCCCGGCGGGAGGCTCGCGGCTGCTGACGATCCGCAAGCCGGTCGGCCCCTGCCTGTTCCTCACCCCGTGGAACTTCCCGATCGCGATGGGCACCCGCAAGATCGGGCCGGCCGTGGCCGCCGGCTGCACGATGGTCATCAAGCCCGCCGAGCTGACGCCGCTCACCATGCTCGCGCTCGCCGGGATCATGGAGGAGGCCGGGCTGCCCGCCGGCGTCCTCAACGTCGTCACCACGAGCAACTCGCCCGCCCTCAGCAAGGCGCTGATGGCCGACGACCGGCTCCGCAAGGTGAGCTTCACCGGCTCCACCCCGGTGGGCAAGGTGCTGGTGAAGCAGTCGGCCGACCAGCTCCAGCGGGTCTCGATGGAGCTCGGCGGCAACGCCCCGTTCCTGGTGTTCGAGGACGCCGACGTCGATGCCGCGGTCGACGGCGCGATGATCGCGAAGATGCGCAACATGGGGGAGGCGTGCACGGCCGCCAACCGGTTCCTGGTCCACGAGTCCGTGGCCGCGGAGTTCGCCGAGAAGCTCGGCGCGCGGATGGGTGCGCTGACGGTCGGCCGCGGCCAGGACGACGGCGTGGACGTCGGCCCGCTGATCAACGCCGACGCCGTCGAGTCGGTGTCGGGTCTGGTCACCGACGCGGTGCACGACGGCGCGACCGTGGTCACCGGCGGCAGCGCGCCCGACGGTCCCGGCTACTTCTACGCGCCGACCGTCCTGACCGGCGTCCCCGCCGACTCGCAGATCAACCGCGAGGAGATCTTCGGGCCGGTCGCGCCGATCACCACGTTCACCACCGAGGAGGAGGCGGTCGAGCGCGCCAACGCGACGGAGTACGGCCTGACGTCGTACGTCTACACGCGCGACCTCGCCCGCACGGTCCGGCTCGCGGAGGCACTCGACTTCGGCATGGTCGGCGTGAACACCGGGCTGGTCTCCAACCCGGCGGCGCCGTTCGGCGGCGTGAAGGCGAGCGGGTTCGGTCGGGAGGGCGGCTTCGAGGGCATCGAGGAGTACCTCGACACCACGTACGTCGCCATCCCGGCCGACTGACCCGGCCGGGCGGTCGCGGATGGAGCTCTACACCGACGTCGCCCGGCAGTACGCCGACTTCGTGCTCTACACCGACGGCTCCCCGTGCTTCCGCGACTGGGCGCTCGGTGTCGCCGACGACCCCGAGGTGCTGGCGTGGATCGGCTCCCTGCCGCCGGTGAAGCAGCAGCCCAACCTGGTCTTCGCCGCGGCCCGGTGGCACGGGGTCCTCGCGCCGGGTCCCTACGCCGGGCTGCGAGACGCGCTGCTGGGTGACGAGGGGACCATCCGGGCGACCGTGCTGGCGCGGGCCACCCAGACCAACGAGGTCGGCCGGCTCGCGACCCTGACGCCGTTCCTCGCCGAGCTCGGTCCGCGGTTGTCGCTGCTCGAGGTCGGCGCCAGCGCGGGCCTCTGCCTCTACCCCGACCGCTGGTCCTACACCTGGTCGACGCCGACCGGCGTCGTCACGGCGGGCTCCGGCCCGACACTCACCTGCAGCGTGACCGGGCCGTTCCCGAACGCGGTGACCCCGCCGGAGGTCACGTGGCGCGGTGGGATCGACCTGCTACCGCTCGACCCGACGGACGCCGACGCGATGGCCTGGCTGACGAACCTCGTGTGGCCCGAGCAGGACGACCGGAGGTCCCGGTTGGAGACCGCGATCGGGATCGCCCGCGCCGACCCGCCCCGGCTGGTTGCCGGGGACCTGCTCGACGAGCTGCCGTCGCTGGTCGAGGAGGCTGCGGCCTACGGGCCGGTGGTCGTGTTCCACAGCGCCGTGATCGCCTACCTCGAGGCCTACGACCGCGACCGCTTCGTCGAGCTGGTCACCGGGCTGGTGTCCGACGGCGCCTGCCACTGGCTCAGCAACGAGGCGCCGCAGGTGCTCCCGAGCGTCACCGCGACCGCCCCCGACGGGCCGGAGGAGCCGGGCAGGTTCGTGCTCGGGATCGACGGGGTGGCGCGGGCCCGCACGCACGGCCACGGTGCGGCGATGCGGGTCTTCTGAGGCGCGTCAGGGCAGCCGGAGCATCCGGGGCAGGTCGGACCGGCCCCGGATCCCGAGCTTCTTGTAGGCGTGGGACAGGTGCCACTCGACGGCCTTGACCGTGATCCCGAGGTGCTCGCCGATCGCGCGGTTGGTGCTGCCGGTGGCGGCGAGGTTGCAGATCAGGAGCTGGGTCTGGGTGAGGCGCGCCATCGCCTCGGTCCGCGACAGCTTCGGCGTCTCGCCGAGGCGTTCGAGCAGCCGGCGGACCCGCGTGTGGAGCGGCCACAGGTCCTCGACGTCGGCGTACTCCTCGGCCTCCCGGAGCAGCGACACCGCCTCACCGTGGTCGCGGGCGGTCAGCGCCTGCAGGCCGGCGAGGTCGGTCGCCACCTGGGCGGCGAGCCGGTCGTAACCGCCGGCGCGCGCCAGCGCGAGGGCTTCGCGCAGGTAGCCGTCGTGGTCGACCGTGGCGCAGACCGCCGCGGCGGTGCGCAGCGCCCGGGCGAGCGGGTACGCCGTGCCGGTGGCCCGGGCCAGCGCCAGCTGCTCGGTCGAGAGCCGCTCGGCGTCGCGGCGGCGGCCGACCCGGATCATGCTGAGGGCGGCACACTCCCGCCAGGGCAGGTCGTCGGTGCCGACGGTGAGGGCGAGGCCGACCGCGTCGTCGTCGTTGCCGAGCGCCGCGGCGAGCTCGGCGCACGCGAGCGCGGCCACAGGGTCGTCTGAGCCGTGGTGGTGCGTCAGCTTCGTGCCCAGCAGCAGCGCGAGGTCCATCTCGCCCCGCGCGAGCCGGCACTCCAGGGTCAGCGCGAGGATCGGGACCGAGGGCGTCGAGTCCGAGAGCAGCACGTCGAGCGCGGCCGTGACCTTGCCGGCGCGCAGCAGGTTCTCGGCGTCGGTGAACGCCGCGTGCGCCACCGGGTTCGCGAGCATGTCCTGAGCCTAGGGAATCCTCACCCCGGACCGGGGGAGAACCCGCGATTCTTTGCCGGGCCGTCGGGTCGCCCGCGCCCCAGGAACCCGACGAGCAGCTGCGACTCGGAGTCGCCCGGGGGCGGGGTGAGCGGCGGGGCGAAGCAGCTGGGCCGCCAGGGGCCGGTGGCCACCCGGATCGCCACGTCGAACAAGGGGGCGGCGAGGTCCTCGGGGACCGGCGTCCGCCGGCCGAGCGTCTCGTGGACGTCCCACCCGTGCAGCGTGATCTCGAGGGCCGCGGCCGACAGGAGCGTCTCGGCGGCCATCCGCCGGTCGCCGATCTCGACCACGTCGACCGGTGGGTCGAGCCACCACGAGAGCAGCGCGCAGGCCTTGGTCCGGATCGACTCGACCGGCGCGTCGCCGACGCTGGGCACCAGGGACACCCGGCCGGTGGCGGCCTCGGTGTAGGCGTCCAGGCCGTCGTCCATGTGCTCCAGCAGCCGGTGCAGCGGCCAGCCGTGGCAGGGCGTGGGGAGCGCCTCGTGCTCGGGACCGATCCTCGCCAGGGCCAGCCTCGTGTAGGCGAGCGAGCGGTCCAGGAGCTCGACGGCGCCCGTGAGGGCGACGTTCATCGGATCAGCCGCGGTAGTCGGCGGGGAGCCGGTCGGGGAGGCCGAACCTGACGAACACCTCGTGGTCGAAGAAGGCGCTGACGTGCGCGACCCGGTCGCCGTCGAGCTGCAGCACCTGCATGTGGAACGGCTCGAAGTCGCCCTCCTGCGTGCGCATGTAGAGGGCGAAGGCGGGCTGGCCGTTGGCCTCGGTGCGGATCATCGGCATGTCGTGGTGGCCGCCGGGGCACTTGGTGTCGATCAGGGTGCCGATGCTCTCGGGACCGGCGTACCAACCGGTGAACGGCGGCATCTCCCAGGTCGCCTCGGCGGTCAGCAGGTTGACGATCCGGTCGATGTCCTTGTTCCAGAACGCCTCGACGTACTCCACGAGCAGCCGCTCCTGGGCCTCGTTCAGCGACGGCGTGACGTGGTCGGCGTCGAGCTGCTGCTTGTCGAGCTGGGCGTGGGCCCGCTGCAGCGCCGAGTTGACCGCCGCGGAGGTCGTGTCGAGGGCCTCGGCGACCTCGGCGGCCGACCAGCGGAGGACGTCGCGCAGGATCAGCACCGCGCGTTGTCGGGCGGGCAGGTGCTGCAGGGCGGCGACGAACGCCAGCCGGATCGTGTCCTTCTCCTCGACCTGGACCGCGGCGTCGGGGATCGGCTCGAGCCACGGGATCTCGGGCTGCGCGTCGAGCGGGTCGCGGGCGTCGGACTCGGTCGCGCCCAGGCCGGTGGGCAGCGGCCGGCGCGGGCGCCCCTCGAGGTTGGTGAGGCAGACGTTGGTGGCGATCCGGTAGAGCCAGGTGCGGACGCTGGATCGGCCCTGGAAGTCGGCGCTCGCCTTCCAGGCGCGCAGCAGGGTCTCCTGGACGAGGTCCTCCGCCTCGTGGACGGACCCGCTCATCCGGTAGCAGTGGGCGAGCAGCTCGCGCTGGTAGCGCTGGGTGAGCGCGTCGAAGTCGTCCAGCTCGCCCGTGTGGCTTGTGCTGGTCTCGGTGGTCACTGTCGCTGTCCTCATCGGCCGGCTCCTCGGACTCTGGTCAGTCTGCCAACCCGTACCGACTCCCGTCGATGCGAAAACTCATCGGCCGCCGTCGAGAACCTGCCACGGTGCCACCGCCCCGGCCAGCGCGAGCGCGCGCCGGGCGGCAGGGACCGCGCGCTCCCGGTCGGCCGGGACCAGCCCGACCCGGGTCCGCCGGTCCAGCAGGTCGTCGACGTCGACGGCCCCCTCGTGGGTGACGCCGAAGACGAGCTCCGCCAGCGTCGCCGGCACCCGGTCGGCCAGCGGAGCGAGCAGCTCGTCGTCGCCCAGCCCGGTGACGCGGCGAGCGGTCTCGAGCACCAGCGGGGCGTCGGCGCCGTACCGCCGGACGAGGCGAGGGTGGACCTCGAGCCCCGCCAGGTCGTGACGCGAGGCGGCGCCCGCCAGGGGCAGGGTGCGCGTGCGGCAGGGGTCGGCGTCGAGGCGGCTCTCCTCGACGACCCGGTCGACGGCGTCCTCGGCCATCCGCCGGTACGTCGTGAGCTTGCCGCCGACCACCGTGACGACCCCGGTGCTGGACGTGAGCACCGCGTGGCGACGTGACAGGTCGGCGGTCGCGCCGCCGCCGGTGTCGAGCAGCGGCCGAAGCCCGGCGTAGGCCCCGACGACGTCGGAGCGCCGCAGGTCGCGGGCGAACGACGCGGAGACCACGTCGAGCAGGAACCCGATCTCCGGCTCGGTGGGCTCGGGGACGTCCGGGACGGGACCCTCGACCGGCTCGTCGGTGAGGCCGACGTACACCGTCCCGTCGGGCTGTGGCAGGACCAGCACGAAGCGGCTGGTCGAGCCGGGCACGGGCGCGGTGACGGCGGTCTGCAGTCCGGGCAGGGTCTCGGCCCGGAGCACGGCGTGGGTGCCACGGCTCGGCCGCAGCGTCACGTCGGGGTCGAGCCCGCCGGCCCACACGCCGGTCGCGTTGACGACGGCGCGAGCGCCGACGTGCGCCTCCGCACCGGTCCGAGCGTCGCGCAGCACGACGCCGGTGCCGGTGGCGCGCACGACGGCGGCCCGGGTGCGGACCACGGCGCCGAGGCCGGCGGCGGTCCGGGCGATCGTGGTGACCAGCCGGGCGTCGTCCTCGAGCCGGCCGTCCCAGGAGAGCAGCCCCCCGCGCAGCCCGGCGGTGCGCAGCGCCGGCGCCAGGGCGAGCGCCTCGGTCGCGGAGATCCGGCGCGGCCGCGGCAGCGTCGCGCGCGCGGTGCGGGCACCGCGGCGCAGCAGGTCGCCTGCGACGAACCCGCTGCGCGCCAGCACCGCTTGCGGAGCCGACACGCTCGACGTCAGGGGCAGCAGCATCGGCAGCGGGTGGGTCAGGTGGGGCGCGGTGGTCTCCATCAGGATCCCGCGCTCGACGGCCGACTCGTGGGCGACCCCGACCTGGCCGTGGGCGAGGTAGCGCAACCCGCCGTGGACGAGCTTGCTCGACCAGCGGGACGTGCCGAACGCCAGGTCGTGGGCGTCGACGGCGAGCACCGACAGGCCACGGCTGACGGCGTCGAGCGCCACGCCCGCACCGGTGACGCCGAGGCCGATCACGACCACGTCGTACGCCGGAGCGAGTCGGTCGGTGCCGGCGCGGATGCGCGTGGTCGTCGCGGTCATGACGTGGTCACGGCGCCAGGGCCCGCCGCGCCAGCAGCCGCAGCTCCTCGTCGAGGTCGGCGAGCGCGACCACGTCGTCGACCATGGTCTGCACCGACAGCACGAACCCGTGCGCGGCCAGCAGCAGGCCGCGCGACATGGCCGCGGGGTTGCCGGACCGGATCTCCCCGGCCGCCTGGCCCTCGGCGATCCGGGCCTCGAGCAGGGTCGCGATCGCCTCCTGGGAGCGGCCGCGCCGGGCCAGGACGTAGGGGAGGAGCAGCTCGGGGTCGAGCTCGACGATCCGGACGAAGAGCTCGTTCTCACGCAGCGCCTGGACGGTGGCGACGAGCGCGTCGGCCGGGTCGCCCGTGGCCGGCTGCGCGGCGACCACCTCGCCCCACTCGCGGGTCATCAGGTCACCGAGCAGGGTCGGCATGTCCGACCAGGCGCGGTAGATCGTCATCCGGCTGACGCCGGCCCGCCGTGCCACCTCGGTCAGCGTCGTGCGCCGCCAGCCGACGTCGAGGATGCAGGCCCGCGCCGCATCGAGGTAGGCGTCCCGCGGCTCGCGGTTGTTACGAAGTGACGTCATATGTCACACTGTAACACATGACCCATGTCGACACCGCCCGCGAGATGCACCCGACCCGCTGGGGCGACCCGGCCGCCGCCGGCCCGTTGCCGGAGGCCGCCCGCGGCCTGGTGGAGCTCGCATTCGGACCTCCGGCGCCGACCGTGCCGACGGTCCGCGTCGGCCGACCCGGTGCTGCCCGGGTCCGCCGTCGGTGAGGAGCTGCTCGACGGGCTGCGCGCGCTCGTCGGGCCCCGGCACGTCCTGGTCGACGACGACACCCGCCGGCGCCGTACCCGCGGCAAGTCGACGCCCGACCTGCTGCGGGCTCGCGCCGGCGACCTGTCCGACGCGCCCGACGCGGTCGTCCGCCCCGACGGGCACGACGAGGTGGCGGCCGTGCTGGCCTACGCCGTCGAGCACCGGATCGCGGTCGTCCCGTTCGGCGGCGGCACGTGCGTCACCGGCGGTCTCGCCGCCCGCCGCGACGGCTTCGCGGGACTCCTCTCGCTCGACCTGGTCCGGATGAAGCGGCTGCTCGCGGTCGACGAGGTCTCGATGACGGCGACCCTCGAGCCCGGCCTGCGGGGCCCGGAGGCCGAGGCGCTGCTGGCCGAGCACGGCCTCACGCTCGGCCACTTCCCCCAGTCGTTCGAGTACGCCTCGATCGGTGGCTTCGCGGCCACCCGCTCGAGCGGCCAGGCGAGCGCGGGTTACGGCCGGTTCGACGCCATGGTGGTGGGGCTGACCGCGGCCACGCCGACGGGTGAGCTGACCCTGGGGTCGGCCCCCGCGACCGCCGCCGGGCCCGACCTGCGGCAGCTGCTGCTCGGCTCCGAGGGTGCCTTCGGCGTCATCACGAGCGTCACCGTGCGGGTCCGCCGGATCCCCGCCGTCACCACCTACGACGGCTGGCGCTGGCCGTCCTTCGCCGACGGCGCCGCCGCGATGCGCACCCTCGCCCAGGCCGGGCTGCTGCCGACGGTGATCCGGCTGTCCGACGAGGCCGAGACCGCGATCAACCTCGCCCGCCCCGACCAGATCGGTCACACCGAGCCCGGGTGCCTGATGATCGTCGGCTACGAGGGGACCGCCGAACGGGTGGCCGCGACCCACGACGCGGTCACGGCCGTCCTCACGTCCCTGGGGGGCACCGACCTCGGCGAGGAGCCTGGCCGCGCCTGGGTGGCGGGGCGGTTCCACGCGCCGTACCTGCGCGACTCGATGCTCGACGCCGGCGTGCTGGTCGAGACCCTCGAGACCGCGACGTTCTGGTCGAACCTCGACCGGGTGTACGCCGAGGTGAGGGCCGCGCTCGAGGGCGCGCTCGACGGCGCGATGGTGCTCTGCCACGTCAGCCACGTCTACGAGACCGGCGCCTCGCTGTACTTCACCGTCGCGGCGAAGGCAGGCCCCGACCCGCTCGCCCGCTGGCAGGCCGCGAAGGCGGCCGCATCGGACGCGATGGTCGCGGCCGGCGCGACGATCACGCACCACCACGCCGTCGGTACCGACCACCGGCCGTGGCTGGCCGGCGAGATCGGCCCGGTGGGGGTGAGGGTGCTGCGTGCCGTCAAGGCCGAGCTCGACCCGACGGGCGTCCTCAACCCCGGCGTGCTGGTCCCGTGAGCGCGACCACGACGGGCAGCTTCTGCTTCCTCGTCAACCCCGCCTCGGGCGGTGGCGCCGCGCCGGAGGCCGTCGTGCCCGTGGCCCGGCTGCTGCGCGACGCGGGTGCGGCGGTCGAGGTGACCTACTCACCGGGGCCGCAGGCGATGCAGGGGCTGGTGACGGCCGCCGTCGGCCGGGGCGACGTCGTGGTCAGCGTGGGCGGTGACGGGATGCTGTCGTCCCTCGCGGGCCTGGTCTCCGCCGCGGGCGGGACCCTCGCGCTGCTGCCCGCCGGCCGCGGCAACGACTTCGCCCGGATGCTCGACCTGCCCGACACCGCGGCCGAGCAGGCCGCGATGCTCCTCGACGGCACCCTCCGGCAGGTCGACCTGCTCGCCTGCGACGGGCGGCTGGTCGTCGGTTCGGTCTACGCCGGGGTCGACGCCCGGGCCGCCGCGATCGTCGACCGGGCACGATTCCTGCCCGGCAGGCTCCAGTACCCGTACGCCGCCCTCCGGTCGCTCGCGACGTACCGCCCCGGCCGCTACCGGATCTCGGTCGACGGGGAGGAGCGCGAGCTCAGCGCCGCAACGGTCGTGGTCGCGAACTCGGCGTACTACGGGAAGGGGATGCGGATCGCGCCGGCCGCGTCCGTGAGCGACGGGCGGCTCGACGTCGTCGTGATCGAGGCGGCCTCACGCCTGGCACTCATGCGGGCGCTGCCGAGCGTCTACGACGGCAGCCACGTCGACCGGGCCGAGGTGCACGTGCTCACCGGCTCCCGGGTGGAGCTGCGCGGACAGGCGCGCGGGCCGGTCCCGCTGGGCGCCGACGGTGAGCCGCTCGGCGCCCTGCCCGGCCTCGCCGACCGGCCGGCCGTCGTCGAGGTGCGACCGGGAGCGCTGCGCGTGCTCGTTCCGTGAGCAAACCGGCGGTTCCCCGGCGGACGTGACCACCGATGCACAAGGATGGGCCCGTGTTCCCCCAGCTTCCCCCTGGCTTCCGCTTCGGCACCAGCACGGCGGCGTACCAGATCGAGGGCGCCGCGGCCGAGGACGGCAAGGGCCCGAGCATCTGGGACACCTTCGCCGCGCAACCCGGCCGGATCGCCGACGGCACCACCGGCGAGGTCGCCTGCGACCACTACCACCGGTGGGAGGAGGACGTCGAGCTGATGCGCGAGCTCGGCGCCCCTGGCTACCGGTTCTCCATCTCCTGGCCGCGGATCCAGCCCACCGGCTCGGGCCAGGTCAACCGGGCCGGGCTGGCGTTCTACGACCGGCTGGTCGACCGGCTCCTCGAGGCCGAGCTGGAGCCGATGGTCACGCTCTACCACTGGGACCTGCCCCAGGGGCTGCAGGACGACGGGGGATGGCTGAACCGCGACACCATCGAGCGGTTCGCCGACTACGCCGCGGTCCTGGGCGAGGCCCTGGCCGACCGGGTGGCCCACTGGATCCCGGTGAACGAGCCGAACGTCGTCACGATGCTCGGCCACGGGCTCGGCACCCACGCCCCCGGCCGCGCCCTCACGTTCGACGCGCTGCCCGTCGCCCACCACCTGCTCGTGGCGCACGGCCGGGCCGCGATCGCGCTGCGCGAGGCCGGCGCCACCAGCGTCGGCTGCGCCAACAACCACTCCCCGATCTGGCCGGCCAGCGACCAGGACGCCGACGTCGGGGCGGCCAAGCTCTTCGACATGCTCTCGAACGGGCTCTACCTCGAGGGCATGCTGCTGGGCCGCTACCCCGCGGACCTGATGCCGCTCTTCGAGCACGTCGCCCGGCCGGGCGACTTCGCGACGATGCGCCAGCCGCTCGACTTCTACGGCGTCAACTACTACAACCCGATCAAGGTGGCCGCCTCTCCCGAGGACGCGGTGCTGCCGTTCGAGGTGCTCGACCTGCTCGGCTACCCGACCACCGACTTCGGCTGGCCGATCGTGCCCGACGCGCTGCGCGAGTGGCTGATCATGTTCCGAGCCCGCTACCGCGCCGCGCTCCCGCCGATCGTGATCACCGAGTCGGGTTGTTCCTACGGCGACGGGCCCGACGCCGACGGCGTGGTCGACGACCAGCGCCGGATCGACTACCACGAGGCCCACCTCAACGCCGTCGCGACCGCGATCCAGCGCGGCGTCGACATCCGCGGCTACTACGCCTGGTCGCTCATCGACAACTTCGAGTGGGCCGAGGGCTACACCCAGCGCTTCGGGCTGGTGCACGTCGACTACGAGACCCAGCAGCGGACCCCGAAGAAGTCCTTCGCGTGGTACCGCGACCTGATCGCCGCGCAGCACCAGGAGGCCTCCGAGACCGGAGGTTGAGCCGACGAGACCCCCGCAACCGGAGACGCTCAGCCCAGTGCCGCACCCAGCCGGCGGACGATCTCGGTCAGCCGGTCCGGCGACGTCGCGATGTTGAGCCGCACGTGTCCGGTCAGCCCGGGCTGGTAGCGCTGGCAGGTCTCCAGCCGCACCCGGCCCCGGTCGAGGGCGAGCGCGGCGGGGTCGTCGTGGCCGTAGTCGCGCAGGTCGATCCAGGCGAGGTAGGTCGCCGCCAGCGGACGCATCCGGGCCTTGGGCAGGTGCTCGGCGAGCAACCTCGCGAGGAGCTGCCGCTGCCGGTCGAGGCGGTCGACGAGGGCAGCGAGCCAGGCGTCACCCTCGGCGTACGCCGCGACGCTGGCGACCACCCCGAGGACCGACCAGGAGTCGTTGCGCACCATCGGCACGTCCCGCAGGACGTCACGGGTGGAGGGGTCGGTGGTGACGAGCTGGGCGCACCGCAGTCCGGCGGTGTTGAACGCCTTGCTCGCCGCCAGCACCGCGACGCCGTGGCCGGCCGTGCCGTCGAGCGAGAGGTAGGGCACGTGGGTCGCGCCGGGGAGGACGAGCGGGCCGTGGATCTCGTCGCTGATGACCCGGGCGCCGTGACGCAGCGCGACGTCCCGGATCCCCTCGAGCTCGGCGCGGCCGTAGACGTGGCCGAGCGGGTTGTGCGGGTGGGTGAGCAGCAGCGTCCGGGCGCCGGCGGCGAAGAGCGCGTCGAGCCGGTCGAGGTCGAGCTCCGCCGTGGGGGCGTCGGCATCGATCGGCAGCTCCCACAGCTCGCGGCCGGTGACCGGGATGACCTGGAGCTGCGGGTGGTACGCCGGGGTCGGCAGCACGACCGGTCCCGGGTCGCACAGCACGTCGAGCACCAGCCGGACGCCGGCGGTCACGTCCACCACCGGCAGCACCTGGGCGGGGTCGACGGCGTGGCCGAAGTGTCGTCGGCTGAAGCCGGCGTAGGCCTCCCCGAGCTCGTGCCCGTCGTCGAACGGGGGGTACCCGAACGCGCCCTCGTCGATCGCCCGGCGCAGCGCGGCCTCGATCGGCTCTGCGACGGCGTAGTCCATCTCGGCCACCCAGGCCGGTAGGACGCCCGGCTCGACCGTTCCCCACTTGAGCGGCAGTGCCCGCCGGGCCTCGTCGTCGCTGAGGTCCCGGATCAGGCCAGTGGCGGTCACCGGGCCCACGCTACAGAGCGGCCGCCACCCGGGTGCCCTGGTCGATCGCGCGCTCGGCGTCGAGCTCGGCGGCGACGTCGGCGCCACCGATCAGGTGCGGTGCGCGGCCGGCCGACACGAGCTCGTCGTACAGGGCCCGGACCGACTCCTGGCCGGCGCACACGACCACGTGGTCGCACGCGAGGACCCGCGGTTCGCCGTCGACCGTGATGTGCAGGCCGGCGTCGTCGACCCGGTCGTACGTCGCTCCGGTGACCTGCACGACACCCGACTGCTTCAGCACCGACCGGTGCGCCCAGCCGGACGTCTTGCCGAGGTCGATCCCGATCCGGGTGGTCTTGCGCTGGACCAGCGTCACCTCACGCACGACGCTGCGCGGCTTGGGCTCGGTCAGCCCACCGGGGTGCACGGCCGGGTCGCCGACCCCCCAGTGCGCGAGCCAGTCGTCCACGGTGTCGGCCGGGTCGTGGGTCAGCCAGTGCGCCACGTCGACCCCGATCCCGCCGGCACCGATCACGGCGACCCGGCGACCGGGCACGACCCGGCCGGCCAGCACGTCGGCGTACGACACGACCGACGGGTGGTCGATGCCCTCGAGCGCCGGGATGCGCGGCGTCACGCCGGTGGCGATCACCACCTCGTCGTAGGCCGCGAGGTCGCCGGCCTCGGCGCGGGTCGAGAGCCGGACGTCGACGCCCAGCACCTCGAGCCGGCGCGTGTAGTAGCGCAGCGTGTCGGTGAAGTCCTCCTTGCCGGGGACCTCCATCGCCAGCCGGAACTGGCCGCCGATCGCCGGCCCTGCCTCGAAGAGCGTGACGGCGAAGCCGCGCTCCGCCGCCGAGACCGCCGCCGCGAGCCCCGCCGGACCGGCGCCGACGACCGCGACCGTGGCGGCCCGCCGGGTCGGGGCGAGCACGAGCGTCGTCTCGCGGCAGGCGCGCGGGTTGACCAGGCAGGTCGCGGTGCGGTTCTGGAACGTGTGGTCCAGGCAGGCCTGGTTGCACGCGATGCAGGTGTTGATCTCGTCGGCCCGGTCCTCGGCGGCCTTGCGGACGAAGTCGGGGTCGGCCAGGAACGGCCGCGCCATGGAGACCAGGTCGGCCGTGCCGTCGGCCAGCAGCTGCTCGGCCAGCGCGGGGGTGTTGATCCGGTTGGAGGCGATCACCGGGACGTCGACGGCCTCCCGCAGCCGGCCGGTCCACGGCGTCCACACCCCGCGCGGTACCTGGGTGATGATCGTCGGGACCCGCGCCTCGTGCCAGCCGATCCCGGTGTTGAACGCGGTCACGCCCGCCGCCTCGAGCCGCTGCGCCAGCTCGACGGTCTCGTCCCAGGTCTGCCCGCCGTCGACCAGGTCGAGCAGCGAGATCCGGTACACGATCGGGAAGCCGTCGCCGAGCCGCTCCCGGATCCGCTCGACGACACGCACCGGGAAACGCATCCGGGCCGAGGCCGACCCACCCCACTCGTCGGTGCGGTCGTTGGTGCGGCCGGTGAGGAACTGGTTGATCAGGTAGCCCTCGGAGCCCATGATCTCGACCGCGTCGTAGCCGGCCTTGCGCGCGAGCGCGGCCGACCGTGCGAAGTCGTCGACGGTCCGGTGCACCGCCTTCGTGGAGAGTGCGCGCGGCTTGAAGGGCGTGATGGGCGACCGGATCGAGGAGGCGCCGACGCTGAACGGGTGGTAGCCGTAGCGGCCGCTGTGCAGCAGCTGCAGCGCGATCGCCCCGCCCTCGGCGTGGACCGCCTCCGTGACCTGCTCGTGCCGCATCGCCTGCAGCCGGGTCGTCAGCTGGCCGGCGAACGGCTTGAGCCAGGCCCGCCGGTTGACGGCGTACCCGCCCGTGATCATGAGGCCGACCAGGCCGCGCGCCCGCTCGCGGTAGAACGCGGCGAGCTTGGGGACGTCCCAGGGCTTGTCCTCGAGGCCGGTGTGCATCGAGCCCATCACGACCCGGTTGCGCAGCTCGAGGTCGCCGAGCCGGATCGGCGCGAGCAGGTGGGGGTAGGGCATCGGGACTTCCCGGTCAGGCGGGCAGGGTCGTCGCACACGATGGCGGCCGGGTCGGCACGGGGCAAGCGTCCGTGACCACGATCACGCCCCTTGCCAGATACCCCAGGGGGGTATATGGTACGTGCCATGAGCTCTTCCTGGCGCACCGCGATCTCGGCCACCCTCCACTGCCTCACGGGCTGCGCGATCGGCGAGGTCCTCGGCATGGTGCTCGCCACCTGGTGGGGCTGGGGCGACGCCGCCTCGATCGCCCTCGCGGTGGCGCTGGCGTTCTTCTTCGGCTACCTGCTGACCTTCGTCGGGGTCCGCCGCTCCGGGCTGACGGTCCGCGGCGCGATCCGGGTCGCGCTGGCCGCCGACACCATCTCGATCCTGGTGATGGAGGTCGTCGACAACGCGTTCCTGCTCGCCGTCCCGGGTGCGATGGAGGCGTCGCTGACGAGCGGCCTGTTCTGGGGCGCGCTCGCCCTCGCGCTGGCGGTGGCCTTCGTCGTCACCGTGCCCGTGAACAAGGCGATGATCGACCGCGGGCGGGGCCACGCCGTCGTGCACGAGATGCACACGGCTGGACATCACGACTGACACCCGAAATCGGCCCTACGATCTGGGCATGCGTACCCGTCAGGCACTCAGCCTCCTCGTGTTGGTCTCGGTCCCGTTCGGCATCGCCGGCTGTGCACCGGTCGACGAGGCCGCTGAGCCCGATCCGGTCGACCCGTCGCCCACGGCGAGCGACCAGTGCGCGACGGAGAACCTCGCCCTCCTCGAGCCGGGCACCCTCACCATCGGCACCGACTCCCCGGCGTTCCCGCCGTGGTTCAAGGGCAACGACCCCACCAACGGCAAGGGCTTCGAGTCCGCCGTGGCGTACGCCGTGGCCGAGGAGCTCGGCTTCGGGGACGACCAGGTCACCTGGGTCAAGGTGCCGTTCAACAGCTCCTACAAGCCGGGCGCGAAGGACTTCGACTTCGACATCAACCAGATCTCGATCACGCCGGCCCGCGCCGAGGTGGTCGACTTCTCCGACGGCTACTACGAGGCGGCCCAGGCCGTGATCGCCCTGGACGACACCCCGATCGCCGACGCCGCCACGGTGGCGGAGCTCGCCGACTTCAACCTGGGGGCGCAGACCGGGACGACGTCCCTCACGGTGATCCGGGACGTGGTGCAGCCGGCCAACGACCCGGCGGTCTTCGAGGACACCAACGCCGCCAAGCAGGCACTCCTCAACGGGCAGGTCGACGGGATCCTGGCCGACCTGCCGACCGCGTTCTACATCACCGCGGTCGAGATCCCGGAGGCCACCCTCATCGGGCAGTTCACGCCGGAGACCGGCGAGAAGGAGGAGTTCGGCCTGCTGTTCGAGAAGGGCAGCGAGCTCGTCCCGTGCGTCAACGAGGCACTGTCGGCGCTGCGCGACGCCGGCACGCTCGACCAGATCGAGCAGCAGTGGCTCTCCGACGTCGTGGACGTCCCCGAGCTCCAGTAGTGGGGCCCGACCGCAGCGTCGACCGCTCAGCTCCCTGGCAGCCCAGCGACCGGGAGCTCGAGCGGCGTGCCGTCCGGCGGCGGCAACGACTGCGCTCGATCGCCATCTCCACCGGGCTGATCCTGACGGCGGCGGTCGCGCTGTCGCTGGTCGTGGCCGGCTCACCAGGGTGGCCGCGCTTCCGCGAGACGTTCCTCAGCTGGCCGGACGCCAAGGCGTCGTTCCCGGCGATCCTGGACGGCTTCTGGATCAACGTGAAGCTGTTCCTCATCTGCGAGGTGTTCATCCTGGTGCTCGGCCTCGCGGTCGCGCTCGCCCGCACTGCGCGGTCCCCGTGGCTGGCCCCGGTCCGGGTCGCCGCGGTCGTCTACACCGACCTCTTCCGGGGCATCCCGACCATCCTGCTGATCCTGATGCTCGGCTTCGGCGTACCGGCGCTGCAGCTGCAGGGGCTGCCGACCGACGAGCTGTTCTGGGCCGGGGTCGCGCTCGTGCTGTCCTACGGCGCCTACGTCGCGGAGGTGTTCCGCGCCGGTATCGACTCGATCCACCCGTCGCAGGTCTCCAGCGCCGTCGCCCTCGGGCTCTCCCGTCCACAGGCCCTGCGCTTCGTCGTGGTGCCGCAGGCCGTGCGGCGGGTCGTGCCGCCCCTGCTCAACGACTTCGTGTCGCTGCAGAAGGACACCGCCCTCGTCTCGGCGGTCGCGGTGTTCGACGCGGTCTTCGCCGCGCGCGACTACACGGCGTTCAACTTCAACTACACGCCGTACGTCGTGGTCGCCGGCTTCTTCGTCGCGCTCACCGTGCCGCTGGCCCGCTACACCGACTGGCTGCAGCGGCGCTGGCGCGAGCGCGAACGGGAGGGCGCGCTGTGACCGCCGGGACGCCGCTGCTGCGCGTCGAGAACCTCCGCAAGACGTACGGCGACCGGGTGGTGCTGGACGACATCGACCTGACCGTCGAGCAGCACGACGTGATCTGCCTGATCGGGTCGTCCGGCTCCGGGAAGTCGACGCTGCTGCGGTGCCTCGACCTGCTGGAGGAGATCGACGACGGGGTGATCGAGCTCGAGGGCCGGGAGGTGTCCGACCCACTGGTCGACCGCCGGGCGGTGCGGCAGCGGATGGGGATGGTCTTCCAGGCCTACAACCTGTTTCCGCACCTGAGCGTGCTCGACAACGTCACCCTCGCCCCGCGGCGCGTGCACGGGCTGTCGCGTGCCGACGCGGAGCAGCAGGCGCACGAGCTGCTGGACCGGTTCGGGCTGGCCGACCAGGCCGCGAAGCACCCCGACCGGCTCTCAGGCGGCCAGCAGCAGCGGGTCGCCCTGGTGCGGGCGCTCGCGACCCGCCCCGCGCTGCTGCTGCTCGACGAGATCACCGCCGCGCTCGACCCCGAGCTCGTCGGCGACGTCCTCACGATCGTGCGCGACCTCGCGGCGTCGGGCACCACGATGCTGCTCGCCACCCACGAGATGGCCTTCGCCCGCGACGTCGCCACCCGGGTCTGCTTCCTCGACGGCGGCCGGATCCTGGAGTCGGGCTCCCCGGAGCAGGTGTTCAGCCAGCCGCGGGAGGAGCGCACCCGCCAGTTCCTCCGCCGGGTCCTCCCCTGAGCGCGAGTCGTGGGAAATGCGGCGCGAGTCGTGGGGAAATCGGATCGAGTCGGGGCCTCGTCAGGAACCAGACACGACTCGACGCGATTTGGGCACGACTCGGGCGGAATGAGGCACGACTCGGCCTGTCGACCGTGACAGTGGCTCTGTCATGATCGGGCGCATGTCCGATCGCGCGCGCATCGAGCTGGGACAGGGCAGCGGGCCGCTGCGGGGGGTGCGGGTCGTCGAGCTGGCCGGGATCGGGCCGGCGCCGCACGCGTGCATGACGCTGGCCGACCTCGGGGCCGACGTGATCCGGATCGAGCGGCCGGGCGGCGGGCCGTTCGGCGCGGGCACGGCCGACGTGCTCACCCGCGGCCGCCCGAGCGTGGCGCTCGACCTCAAGCACCCGGACGCCCTCCGTACCGTCCTCGACCTGGTCGAGCGGGCCGACGTGCTGGTCGAGGCGATGCGGCCCGGCGTCGCCGAGCGGCTCGGTCTGGGCCCGGACGAGTGCTGGGAGCGCAACCCGGCGCTGGTCTACGGCCGGATGACCGGGTGGGGCCAGGACGGGCCGTGGTCGCAGGCGGCCGGCCACGACGTCAACTACATCGCGATCACGGGGGCGCTCCACGGCCTCGGCCAGGACCCGGCCCGGCCGCACTTCCCGACGAACCTGCTCGGCGACTTCGGCGGCGGCTCGACGTACCTCGTCATCGGGGTGCTGGCGGCGCTGCTCGAGGCGCGCACCAGCGGTCGCGGCCAGGTCGTGGACGCCGCGATCGTCGACGGGACCGCCCACCTCAACGCGATGGCCGCGACCCAGGCCGCCCTCGGCGTCCAGCCCGAACGTCGCCGCAGCGGCCTGCTCGACGGCGGGACGCCGTACTACGACCTCTACGAGACCGCCGACGGCAAGCACGTCTCGGTCGGGGCGCTGGAGCCCCAGTTCTACGCCGAGCTGGTCGAGCGGCTCGGCCTCACCGACCAGGCCCCCGATCGCGACGACCCGGCCGCCCTGCCGGCGCTCCGCGACTTGCTCACCGAGACGTTCCGCCGGCGCACCCAGGCCGAGTGGGCCGAGGTCTTCGACGCGACCGACGCCTGCGTCGCGCCGGTGCTGCCGCTGAGCGAGGCGGCCACCCATCCGCACCTCGTCGCGCGGGGGACCTTCGTCGAGCTGGAGGGGATCATCCAGCCGGCGCCGGCACCGAGGTTCAGCAGGACGCCCGGTGCCGTGGGGATGCCACCCGGCGGACCGGGCGCGCACACTCGCGAGGCCCTGGCCGCCTGGGGCGCCGACCGACGTCGACGCGCTGCTCGAGTCCGGCGCAGCCGTCCAGGCGTGAGGAGGCAGCCGTGAGGAGGCAGCCGTGAGGCCGTTCCTGTTCCTCGGCACCCGGGCGGAGGACGCCGCCGCCGACAACGAGTACGCCGCGATGCTGGCCGGCACCGGGCTGGCCGAGCGGGACCTCCGTCGGGTCCGCCTGGAGCGCGACGAGCTCGGCCCGGTCGACCTCGACGCGTGGTCGGGAGTCCTGCTCGGCGGTGGCCCCTTCAACGTCAGCGACCCGCCGACCGACAAGTCGGCCGTCCAGCGCCGGGTGGAGGCCGAGCTCGCGGACCTCGCGGAACGGGTCGTCGCGACCGGCGCTCCCTTCCTGGGAGCCTGCTACGGCATCGGCGTCCTCGGCAGCATCCGCGGCGGCGTCGTCGACCGTACGTACGGCGAGCCGGTCGGCTGCGTCGAGGTGGGACTCACGGCCGAGGGCCGCGACGACCCCCTGCTCGCCGACCTGCCGGACTCGTTCGACGTGTTCCTCGGGCACAAGGAGGCCGTGCGCACGTTGCCCGAGGGCGCGGTGCGGCTCGCCGGCTCGGCCGGCTGCCCGGTCCAGGCCTTCCGGATCGGACCACACGCCTACGCCACCCAGTTCCACCCCGAGCTCGACGCCGACGGCCTCGCGCTGCGGGTGCAGACCTACCGCGAGCACGGCTACTTCCCGCCGGAGCAGGTGCACAGCCTGATCGAGCTCGCCCGTCGCAGCGTCGTCACCGAGCCGCCGAAGATCCTCGCCGCCTTCACCGAGAGGTACGCACGACCATGACCGCCTCCCCCAGCACCCCCCGACACGTCGACGTCCTGATCGTGGGCGCCGGGGTGTCCGGCATCGGCGCCGCGGCCCGGCTGACCCAGGAGCACCCGCACCGCTCGTTCCTCGTGCTCGAGGCCCGCGCCGCGAGCGGCGGCACCTGGGACCTCTTCCGCTACCCCGGCGTCCGCTCCGACTCCGACATGTTCACGATGGGCTACCGGTTCCGGCCCTGGCGGGGTGACCAGTCGCTGGCCGACGGGCCGTCGATCCTCGCCTACCTCCGTGACACCGCCCGCGAGTACGGCGTGGAGGAGCGCACCCGCTACGAGCACCGGGTCACTCGCGCCGACTGGGACTCCGCGGCCGCACGTTGGACGGTCACGGCCGAGACCCCCGACGGCGCCGTCACCCTGACGGCAGGCTTCCTGTGGGCGTGCAGCGGCTACTACGACTACGAGCGGCCCTACCGGCCGGAGCTGCCGGGGATCGACCGGTTCGAGGGGCCGGTGGTCCACCCGCAGCACTGGCCCGACGACCTCGACACCACCGGGAAGCGGGTCGTCGTGGTGGGCAGCGGCGCCACCGCGATGACGCTCGTGCCGGCGCTCGCCGACGCCGGGGCCGCCCACGTGACGATGCTGCAGCGCTCACCGACGTACGTCCTGGCGCTGCCGGCCGTCGACCCGGTCGCCCGGGTGCTGCGCCGGTGGCTGCCCGAGCGGACGTCGTACTGGCTCACCCGCTGGAAGAACATCGGCGTCGCCACCGCGACCTTCCAGCTCAGCCGGCGGGCGCCGCGCGCGGCCAAGCGGGTCATCCGCAACGCCGCGGCCAAGCAGCTCCCCGACGGCTACCCGGTCGACGTGCACTTCAAGCCGGCGTACGACCCCTGGGACCAGCGCCTCTGCCTGGCGCCCGACGGCGACCTGTTCCGGACCATCCGTGAGGGCAGCGTCGACGTCGTCACCGACACCATCGACGCGTTCACCGGCGACGGCGTGCGCGTCTCGTCGGGCGAGCTGCTCCCCGCCGACGTCGTGGTCACGGCCACCGGGCTCAACCTCAAGGTCATGGGCGACGTGTCCCTCCACGTCGACGGCGCGGCGGTCGACCTGCGCGAGCGGATGGCCTACCGGGCCCTGATGTTCGGCGGGGTCCCGAACTTCGCGTTCACCATCGGCTACACGAACGCGTCGTGGACCCTCAAGGCGGACCTGGTCGCCGACTACGTCTGCCGGCTGCTCGCCCACCTCGACGAGCACGGCCACCGCAGCGCGGTGCCGGTGCCCGACCCGGCCGTCGCGCCGGCGCCGTTCATGGACTTCACGCCCGGCTACGTGCTGCGCTCGCAGCACCTCCTGCCGCAGCAGGGGGACCAGGAGCCCTGGCGGCTCCGGCAGAACTACGTGTACGACGTCCGCTCGATCCGGCGCAGTCCGGTCGACGACGGTGTGCTGCGTTTCACGTGACCCGGATGTGCCGAGGATCCGGCGGTTCGACCGCGGGTGCCCTACGCTCGTAGCAGCAACCCGTCCAGTCTTGCCTCGGGTCGCCGGCAACCACACCATCCAGACCCGGCTGTGGACGCCCTCACGATCCGTGAGCACACGCAGCAGCTTCGAGCTGCCGCCCCCGCCGACCCGGCGGACGCGTTGGTGAGACACCAACAGAAGGTCCCTCCCTTGACCACGCATTCCCTCGACGCCCGGACGTTCGACGACCTGGGTGTCCCCGCCGCGCTGTCCGCAGTGCTGGCAGACCGGGGCATCACCGTGCCCACCCCGATCCAGGCGGCGACGCTGCCCGACTCGTTCGCGGGCCGCGACGTGCTCGGCCGCGGCCGCACCGGCTCCGGCAAGACCTACGCCTTCCTCCTCCCGATCGTCGCCCGGCTCTCGGGCGGACGCCGCGCCGCCTCGCGCCGCCCGCGCGCGCTGATCCTCGCCCCGACCCGGGAGCTCGTCGGCCAGATCCACGCCGCGCTCCAGCCGCTCGCCGCACAGGCGGGCCTGACCTCGATCACCGTCTTCGGCGGCGTCGGCCAGCACCCGCAGGTGACCGGCCTCCGCAAGGGCGCCGACATCGTCGTCGCCTGCCCCGGCCGGCTCGAGGACCTGATCGGCCAGGGTCACTGCGACCTCGGCGCGGTGGAGGTCACCGTGCTCGACGAGGCCGACCACATGGCCGACCTCGGGTTCCTGCCCTCCGTACGCCGGCTGCTCGACCGGACCCCCGCCGGCAGCCAGCGGCTGCTCTTCTCGGCGACGCTCGACAAGGCGATCGACGTGATCGTCAAGCGGTTCCTGGTCGACCCCGTCACCCACCAGGCCGACTCGGTGCAGTCGCCGATCGCGAGCATGGCCCACCACGTGCTGCACCTGCACCGCGAGCAGCGGCTGTCCGTCCTGGTCGAGCTCACCAGCGCCCCCGGGCGCACGGTGGTCTTCACCCGCACCAAGCACGGCGCCAAGGCGCTGGCCCGCCAGCTCAACCGCAGCGGCGTCCCCAGCGTCGAGCTGCACGGCAACCTCGGCCAGAACGCCCGGACCCGCAACCTCGACGCGTTCCACGGAGGTGCCGCCTCCACACTGGTCGCCACCGACATCGCGGCCCGCGGCATCCACGTCGACGACGTGGCGCTGGTCGTCCACGCCGACCCGCCGGTCGAGCACAAGGCCTACCTGCACCGCTCGGGCCGTACGGCGCGCGCCGGCGCGGCCGGCACCGTCATCACGCTGATGACCGACGACCAGGTGCGCGACGTCCGTACCCTCACCCGGCTGGCCGGGATCAACCCGGTCACCACGAAGGTGCGCGACTCGGGCCACCCGATCCTGGTCGAGCTCGCCCCCGGCGCGCGCACGCTGGTGCCGGGCGGGTACGCCCCGGCCGGTGGCTCCTCCGACGAGTCCGGTGGCCGCGGTAGTGGCGGCACCAGCGGCGGTGGGCGCAAGCGCCCGGGCCGCGGGCGTGGCCGGTCCGGCGGCTCCCGCAGTGGTGGCGCGCCCCAGTCGGGCGGTCGCAGCAGCGGCCAGGGTGGTCGCAGCGGGGGCGGCAAGCGCGGTGGGAGCAGCGGCGGTCGCCGAGGCTCCGGCTCGTCTGCCCACAGCGCGGCCGGCTTCAGCGGTCGTCGCTGACCGACCCCGATCCGTCCTGCCTGCCGGGTCACGTGCCCGCAGTGCGGCTCCTGGACGGCTACAGCTGTCCAGAAGCCGGATCGGCGGCACGTCACCCACCCAGCAGCGGTCCGCTGCTTCGCCTGATCGGGTGTGCCGCCGCGCGCGTGGCGGTGCTGGAGTGAAGCTCCGACAGAGAAGGAGACACGCCATGGGCATGGACGACCAGGCTTCGCACAAGGCCGAGGACCTCAAGGGCAAGGCCAAGGAGGCCACCGGCAAGGCGACCGACAACCCCCGCCTCGAGGGCGAGGGCAAGGGTGACCAGGCCTCGGCCTCGGTCAAGAGTGCCGGCGACAAGGCCAAGGGCGCCGCGGAGGACGTGAAGGACGCCTTCAAGAAGTAGCCAAGAAGTAGGCACAGAAGTAGGCACAGAAGTAGGTGGCACGGCTCCGGGAACTCCCGGGGTGGGCGGTGCGTTCTACCCGCGCCGCCCACCACCTCAGGAGTCCCGTGACCTACGCACCGTCCTTCCCCGCCCAGGTCGACCGCCTCGTCTCGCTCGGGTACGCCGGGCTGGCGGGCCTGTCCGAGAGCGACTTCCGTGCCCGGCTCGCTCCCCTCGAGGAGCGGGTGCCGGCGACGACCGGGCCCGTCGACGCCACCGACGGTCGGGTCCCGTGGGTGCTCGTCGTGACCCGCGACCTGATCCCGCCGGAGCCACGCGTCCCGCTGCTGCGGCTCGCCGGCGGGCGCAAGCCCGGCGTGGTCGACCGCAACCACGGCGAGGGTGACCTCGCGACGTACCACCCGCTCCCCGAGCTGCGCGTCCCCGAGGGGCCGGCGTACCTGCTGCTCGACGTCGAGCGTGGTGAGGAGTTCTGCGGGGTGCGGCCGGAGGACGCGCTGCCGGTCATCCGCGGCCGTGACCGGACCCCGCTCACGATCGACGAGGGGATCGCGCTGGTGACGCAGGCACCCGAGCTGCTGGTCAAGAACCAGTGCTTCATGGTCTCGGGCTCGCGCCGCCACGACCGGCGGGTGCCCGCCCTCTGGATCAGCGAGCGTGCCCCCAAGCTCGGCTGGTGCTGGGACGGCAACCCCCACACGTGGCTGGGCGTCGCCTCCGCCGCGGGCCGCACCGGCCCGTAGAGTCGCGCGCGTGCAACTCTGGCTGCGTCGGGCGCTGTGGGACCAGGTGCCCCGTGACCACCGCGACTCGGCTCCGGCGCTCCGGCGTCGCCAGTGGGTGACCGGCCTCGTCGTCGTCCTGGGCGGCATCGTGCTCGGCCTCAGCCTGCGGACCGAGCCCGGCAGCGCGGCGTTCTACGCCGGCTCGCTGGGCCTGTCCGCGATCTGGGCGGCCGGTGCGTTCGCCTCCGGACCGCTGCACCTCGGCCGGATCCTGCACCCCGAGCGCGACCCCGTGCGGCCGATCGTCGCGCCGATCCTGCTCGGCCTCGCCCTCGCTGGGGTGTTCGTCGCCGGGGGTCTCGTCGTGCGCGAGATCCCGGCGCTGGCGGGCCAGGTCGGCGACGTCGTCGACTTCGCCGACCAGGGCGCGCTGCCCCTGCTGGTCCTGGTCACCGCCATCACCGGCGCGACCGAGGAGCTGTTCTTCCGGGGGGCCGCCTACGCCGCCACCCCGCGCCACCCGGTGCTGGTGACGACCGCCCTCTACACGGTGGCGACCTACGCCACCGGCAACGTCATGCTGACGTTCGCGGCGGTGCTGCTCGGCCTGCTGGTCGGACTCGAGCGCCGCGCGTCCGGTGGCATCCTCGGCCCGATCCTGACCCACGTCACGTGGTCACTGACGATGCTGCTCGTGCTGCCGCTGATCTTCAGCCCCTGAGGCCGTCCTCCTCGAGCGCCCGACGCACCGCCTCGGCGTACGGGACCGGCTCCCCGGGCACGAGGTCGCGGATGCTGTGGTCGGTGACGACGACCTCGGTGCCCATCGAGTCGATCAGGTTGCGCCCGGTCGTGGCGTCGACGTCGGTGACGAGGGCCAGCCAGTACGACGAGAGCCGCGGCGTCAGCACGGGTACCCGCACGATCGGGACCCGATGACCCGCGGTGACCTCGGCCGCCACCTGCAACATCTCGAGGTAGGTCATCGCCTCCGGGCCGCCGATCTCGAACACCCGGCCGCGCGCCTCCTCGAGCCCGGTGACGCCGACCAGGTAGCGGATCACGTCGTCGAGCGCGATCGGCTGCGTGGGGGTCGACACCCAGCGGGGCACGACCATCGCGGGCAGGTTCTTCACGAGCTGTCGGGTGAGCTCCCACGAGATGCCGCCGGCCCCGACGACGATCGCCGCGCGCAGCACGGTCACCGGCACACCCGTCCCGCCGAGCAGGCCCTCGACCTCGCGGCGGGACCGCAGGTGGGGGGAGAGGTCCTCGTCCTCGTCGCCCAGCCCGCCCAGGTAGACGATCTGCGACACCCCGGCCGCGGCGGCGGCAGCGGCGAACGTCCGGGCCGCCTCGGCGTCCTTGCGCTCGAAGTCCGGGTCGTCGAGGGAGTGCACGAGGTAGATCGCGACGTCGACACCGGCCAGCGGCTCGGTGAGCGACTCGGCGTCGAAGACGTCCCCGCCGACCGGGTCGCCGGCGCCGTCGTAGGTCTCGGGGCGTCGGGTCATCGCGCGCACGGTGTGCCCGGCCTCGACCAGTGCGGGCACCAGTCGGCGACCCACGAACCCGGTCGCACCGGTGACGAGGACGGTCAGCTGGTCGGCCATGCGGCCACCCTACGGGCGGGTCCTCAGCGCGAGCGCTGCGCGATCCCCTCGCGCTTGGTCTCGTCCATCGCGGCCTCGTACGCCGAGACGAGGGACGCGATCGACAGCGGTTTGAGCCGCTCGACGACCTCGCGCAGCTTCTCGGGGGAGGCGCCGGACTCCTTGTAGATCGGCCAGACCATCGTGCGGAACAGGTCGTAGAGCTCCTTGGCGATCTGGCGGCCGTGCTCGGCGTACACGTCGGCGGCCGCGAGCGCGGCCTCGGTCGGGAAGCCGAGGTCGAGCAGCCCGAGCCCGACCGACAGCTGCGAGAGCGAGACCTGGTAGCGGCCACGCTTCGCGCGCAGCACGATCCCGAGGGCCGCGAGCGTCTCCAGCTCCTCGTCGGCCAGGACCCGCCCGGCCCGCCTTTCGAGGTCGGCGCGGCTCATCTCCACCGGCGCCTCGGACTGCCACGGCGCCAGCATCGCGCGGTGGAGGGCGATGTCCTCCGGGCTGGCCTCCGACGGAATCCTCGAGAGGTAGCGCTCGATCGCGGCCAGCGTGAAGCCGTGGCTCTGCAGCTCCTGCAGCAGCTCCAGCCGGGCCACGTGGTCGGGCGTGTAGTAGCCCGAGCGACCACGCCGGATCGGCGGCGGCACCAGGCCCTTGGTGGTGTAGAAGCGGATGTTGCGCACGCTGAGGCCGACCCGGTTCGTCAGCTCGTCCAGGGTCAGCAGCTCACGCAGCGACTCCACCCGGTCCTCGGCGCTCTCCTCCACCACACGCTCCTGCTCGTCGGGTCCGGTCGTCGGGGCGGCAGGTGACGAGAGCCACCTTGACGACCCTGACAGTATCGGTGTCACAATCGAGGGAGGCAAGCGTCCCCGACGCGCCCCGCCGCGAGGCACCACGGACGACACAAGGACGGTCATGGCAGAAGCATTCGTGTACGACCACATCCGGACCCCACGAGGCAAGGGCAAGGCCGTCGGCTCCCTCCACGAGGTGAAGCCGGTCGACCTGATGGTCGGGCTGCTCGACGAGATCCGCACCCGCAACCCCGGCCTCGACCCGCACCGGATCGACGACGTCGTGCTCGGCGTGGTGAGCCCGATCGGGGAGCAGGGCGGCGACATCGCCAAGACCGCGGCGCTCGCGGCCGGCTACCCCGAGACCGTCTCCGGCGTCCAGCTCAACCGCTTCTGCGCGTCCGGCCTCGAGGCCGTCAACCAGGCCGCGGGTCGGGTCCGCTCCGGCTTCGAGGACCTGATCCTCGCCGGCGGGGTCGAGTCGATGAGCCGGGTGGCGATGGGTTCCGACGGCGGCGCCTGGGCCGCCGACCCCGCGACCGCGCTCACCACCGGCTTCGTCCCGCAGGGCATCGGCGCCGACCTGATCGCCACCCTGGCGGGCTGGACCCGCGAGGACGTCGACGCCTACGCCGCCGAGTCGCACCACCGCGCGGCGAAGGCCTGGGCCAACGGCTACTTCGCCGACTCGGTCGTGCCGGTCACCGACCGCAACGGGCTGCCCGTCCTCGACCACGACGAGCTGATCCGCCCCGACACGAGCGTCGAGGGGCTGGCCGCCCTCAAGCCCAGCTTCGCCCAGCTGGGCCAGGACGCCGGGTTCGACGACGTGGCCCTCGAGAAGTACCACTGGGTGCCCGCGATCGACCACGTCCACCATGCCGGCAACTCCTCCGGGATCGTCGACGGTGCCGCGATCATGGCGATCGGGACCGAGGCGATCGGCCAGGAGCTCGGGCTCACCCCCCGCGCCCGGATCGTCTCCGCCGCCGTCTCCGGTGCCGACCCGACCATCATGCTGACCGGACCGGCACCGGCCTCCCGCAAGGCGCTCGCGAAGGCCGGCCTCGAGGTCGGCGACATCGACCTGTTCGAGATGAACGAGGCCTTCGCCGCCGTGGCGATGCGCTTCATGCAGGACCTGGGCATCAGCCACGAGATCACCAACGTCAACGGCGGCGCCATCTCGATGGGCCACCCGCTCGGCGCCACCGGCGCCATGATCCTCGGCACGCTGATCGACGAGCTCCAGCGGCGCGACCTTCGCCGCGGCCTCGCCACGCTCTGCGTCGGCGGCGGCATGGGCATCGCCACCGTCGTCGAGCTCGTCTGACCGCCCCGACCCGAACTCCAGAGGACCTCCCACATGACTGCCAGCACGACCGAGACCGAGTCCGCCGTCCGCTACGACCGCGACGAGGACGGGATCGTCACGCTCACCCTCGACGACCCCACGTCCAGCGCCAACACCATGAACGAGCTGTACCGGGACTCGATGGCCGCCGCCGTCGACCGGCTCTACGACGAGCAGGACCAGGTGACCGGCGTGGTGGTCGCCAGCGCGAAGCAGACGTTCTTCGCCGGCGGCGACCTGAAGCTGATGAGCCGGGCGACGAAGGACGACGCACCGCAGATCTTCGCGATGGTCGAGTCCATGAAGGCCGGCCTGCGCCGGCTCGAGACGTTCCCGCGGCCGGTGGTGGCGGCGATCAACGGCGCCGCGCTCGGTGGCGGGTTCGAGATCGCGCTCGCGTGCAACCACCGGATCTGCGTGGACGACCGGTCGGTCAAGGTCGGGCTCCCCGAGGCCACCCTGGGCCTCCTGCCCGGCGGTGGCGGGGTCACCCGGGTGGTGCGGATGCTCGGTCTCCAGGACGCCCTGATGAACGTGCTGCTCCAGGGCCCCCAGGTCGACCCGCAGAAGGCGAAGAAGCTGGGCCTCGTCGACGAGCTGGTCGCCACCCGTGAAGCGCTGCTGCCGGCTGCCAAGGCGTGGATCGCGGCCAACCCCGACGCCGCACAGAACCCGTGGGACGCCCCCGGCTACAAGATGCCCGGCGGCAACCCGAAGTCGCCGGCCATGGCGGCGTTCCTGCCGGCGTTCCCCGCGCTGCTCCGCAAGCAGCTCAAGGGCGCCGACTACCCCGCCCAGCGGGCGATCCTGTCGGCGGCCGTCGAGGGGGCCGGCACCGACTTCGACACCGCGAGCCGGATCGAGTCGCGCTACCTGACGACGCTGATCGTCAACCAGAACAGCAAGAACATGATCCAGGCGTTCTTCTTCGACCTCCAGGCGATCAACGCCGGCAAGCTGCGCCCGGCCGGGATCGAGCCCTGGAAGGCCACCAAGGTCGGCGTCCTCGGCGCCGGCATGATGGGGGCCGGGATCGCCTACTCGTGTGCCCGCGCCGGCATGCAGGTCGTGCTGAAGGACGTCGCGCAGGAGAACGCCGAGAAGGGCAAGGCCTACTCCGCCAAGCTCAACGCCAAGGCGGTCGAGCGCGGCAGCCTGACCGAGGAGAAGAGCCAGGCGCTGCTCGACCGGATCACCGCGACGGCCGACCCGGCCGACCTCGCCGGGTGCGACCTCGTCATCGAGGCGGTCTTCGAGGACCCGTCGCTCAAGCACCAGGTGTTCGCCGAGATCGCGCCGTACGTCGACCAGGACGCGCTGCTGTGCAGCAACACCTCGACGCTGCCGATCACCGAGCTCGCCACCGGCGTCGACCGACCGGCCGACTTCATCGGGCTCCACTTCTTCAGCCCGGTCGACAAGATGCCGCTGGTCGAGATCATCCGGGGTCGCGAGACCACCGACGAGGCGCTCGCCAAGGCCTACGACGTCGTGCAGCAGATCAAGAAGACGCCGATCGTCGTCAACGACAGCCGCGGCTTCTACACCTCGCGGGTCATCGGCTTCATGGTCAACGAGGGGCTCGCGATGCTCGCGGAGGGCGTGCACCCGATGACGCTCGAGCGGGCCGCGACCCAGGCCGGCTACCCGGTCGGGACCTTGCAGCTCTCCGACGAGCTCAACATGGAGCTGATGGCCAAGATCGGCAAGGCGACCCGCGAGGCCGCCGAGCGCGACGGCGTCGCCTACGAGGACCACCCCGGCTCGGCCGTCGTCCTGAAGATGATCGAGCTCGGGCGGCCCTCGCGGCTCAAGGGCGCCGGCTTCTACGAGTACGACGACGCGGGCAAGCGGCAGGGGCTGTGGTCCGGCCTCGCCGAGGCGTTCCCGGTCGCCGGCGAGCAGCCGCCGCTGCGCGACGTGAAGGAGCGGATGCTGTTCGCCGAGGCGCTCGAGACCGCGAAGTGCTTCGACGAGGGTGTCATCGAGTCGGCGGCGGCGGCCAACATCGGCTCGATCATGGGGATCGGCTTCCCGCCCGGCACCGGCGGCGCCGCGCAGTACATGACCGGCTACCAGGACCCGACCGACACCGAGGGCCCGATCGGCCTGGACGTGTTCGTCGCCCGGGCCGACGAGCTGGCTGACACCTACGGCGAGCGGTTCCGGCCCTCGGCGTACCTGCGCGACCTCGCGGCGAAGGGCGGGTCCTTCCCGGCCTGACCGGGATTGCGTCGTTCTCAGGCATCCGCGGCGGGTGTGCGGGAGGATGTCCCGGTGAACGAGCAGCTCCCCACGGTCGAGGTGACCGGCCTCCACGTCCGGTTCGGCGACGTCGAGGCGGTCGCCGGTGTCGACCTCGCCGCGTACGCCGGGCAGGCGACCGCGCTCCTCGGGCGCAACGGCGCCGGCAAGTCGACGACCATGCGGGTGCTGGCCGGGTTGGTCCCGCCCACCGCGGGTGGCGCGGTCGTGGCCGGCAACGACGTCCGGCGCGATCCGCTCGCCGTCAAGCGGGTCACCGGCTACTGCCCCGACGTGGGCGGCCTCGTCACGCGCGCCACCGCGTGGGAGCACCTCCAGCTCGCGGCCCGGCTGCGGCGGATGGCCGACTGGGAGGACCGCGCGCGCGACCTGCTCGAGCGGTTCGAGCTCGGCGACGCGGCGCACCGCGTCACGGGCGGCTTCTCCCACGGCATGGGCAGGCGGCTCTCGGTCGCGCTCGCCGCCCTCCACGACCCCGCCGTGCTGCTGCTCGACGAGCCCTTCGACGGCGTCGACCCGATCGGGGTCGAGGCGACGCTCGACGTGATCGCCGACGCCCGTGCCCGGGGCGCCTGCGTCCTGGTGTCGACCCACCTCCGCGAGCTCGCGATCGAGGCGTGCGGCGAGGTGCTCGTGCTGCGTGGCGGCTCGCGGGTCGCGACCGTCAGCGCCAGCGACATGGCCGGGGAGGAAGGTGCCCGTGCCTACCGCGCCCTCCTCGACTGACGCACCTGCGCGCGTCCCCACCGAGTTCTTCTGGTACCGACCGGTCCGCGACGTCGGCCACCTGCTGCGCTTCCGGTCCGCCGCGGTCCGCCGACGCTCGGCGTTCCGCTGGTCGGCCCTCCTCATGGTGCTCATCACGATCGGGGCCGCGACGATCCCGGCCTTCGTGCCGGCCGACGACGAGCGGCGGCTGCAGGTGGCGGTCCTCATGCCGACCGCCATGGCCGGCATCTTCGCGATCTCGATCGTCTCGGCGATCGCGTCCGGCGGCGGCCGGGAGCTGATCAGCCGCGAGCAGGGCGTCGCGTTCCCGGTCAGCCCGGTCACCGACCACCTCGGCGCGCTGCTGCTCGCCCCCCTCAACATCGCGTGGCTGATCCAGGCCTGGGTGCTGCTGGGTGCCTCGGCGTACGGCGCGCTGCCGGAGCGCCTGTTCACGGCGCAGACCGTCACCCTGCTCTGGCTCGGGCTGGCGACCGCCGCCGCCCAGGTGATCGCCTGGAGCGTCGAGGCGGTCCGGCGCCGGCCGTACGGCATCGTCGCGATGCGGTTCCTGCTCGTGGGGCTCGCCGCCCTCGCCTTCTGGGTGCAGATCACCGGCCGCACGACGGGCGTGCTCGACCAGATCCCGACCCTGTGGCTGTGGGTCGCGGGCATCGGGGGCTTCACGTGGGGCTGGGTCAGCGCGATCGTGCTCGAGGCCGTGCTGTTCGCGTGCCTCGTGGTGCTCGGCGCGATCCCGGCCACCTTCGCCGCCCGGCGGCTGCCCCACGACGAGCTGCGCGCCGAGACCGACACCCACACCCCGCGACCGATGCCGTGGAGCGACCTCACCGCCTTGCTGCGGATCGACCGGGCGTCCGTGTGGCGCGCGGTCCCGATGCGCCGCGGCATGGCGGTGCTGGCCGTCGGGCCGGGCCTGGTCGCCGTGGTGGGTGGCCTGCCGTGGGAGTCGATCACGATCCTGCCCGGGCTGGTCGTGTCCGGCGGCGCGCTGCTCTTCGGCGTCAACGCCTGGTGCCTCGACGGCCGTGGCCTGCTCTGGCGCGAGAACCTGCCGGTCCGGCCGGGCACCGTGTTCACCGTCCGGGCCCTCGTGATCGCCGAGTTCCTCGGCATCGCCTCCGTCATCACGATCGCGCTCGCGTCGGTGCGCGCCGGCTTTCCGACCGCCTCCGAGCTGACCGCGATCGCCTGCACCGTCCTCGTGGTCACGGTCCAGGTCGTGGGAGCCTCCCTCCGCTGGTCCGACCAGCGCCCCTATGCCGTGGACCTCCGCAGCGCCCGGGCGACGCCTGCGCCGCCGGTGATGATGGTCGGCTACTCCGCCCGGCTGGCGCTGAGCACGACGTTCACCGGCCTGCTCTTCTCTATGCTCGCCCGGCTCCCCGACCCGACGATCTCGTTGCTGGTCGCGGTGCCGTGCCTGGCGTGGTCGATGATGCGCCTGATCCGCACCCGTCGCCGCTGGATCGACCCCTTCGAGCGGGCGCGGGTCGTCACCACCGTCGCTGCCTGAGGAACCGAGACGGGACGGCACCCGCCACTGCCCTACTAGGGTCGCTCGCATGGACTTCTCCCCGTCGCCCCGGGCCGCCGACCTGCGCGAGAAGGTCGCGACGTTCCTGGCCGACGAGATCGAGCCGATCGAGCCCGCCTACCACCGCGACCTGGCGGAGGCCCGGCTGCAGGGGACCCAGTGGACGCCGCTGCCGGTGATCGAGGAGCTGAAGGGGAAGGCCCGCGAGCGCGGCCTGTGGAACCTGTTCCTGCCGGTGGAGCACGCGGGCGAGTACGCCGCGGCGTACGGCACCGACGGCGGTGCGGGGCTCAGCAACGTCGACTACGCACCGCTCGCGGAGCTGATGGGTCGGTCGGCGATCGCGCCGCTGGTCTTCAACTGCAACGCGCCCGACACCGGCAACATGGAGGTGCTGCTTCGCTACGGAACGCAGGCGCAGCGCGACGAGTGGCTCGACCCGCTGCTCGACGGCCGGATCCGGTCGGCGTTCACGATGACCGAGCCCGGCGTCGCCAGCTCCGACGCCACCAACATGGCCGCCACCGCCGTCGTCGACGGCGACGAGGTGGTGATCAACGGCCGGAAGTGGTGGTCGACCGGCGTCGGGCACCCCGACTGCAAGATCTTCGTCTTCATGGGGCTCAGCCAGCTCCCCGGTGCGGACCCCGACGCCGATCGCCACCACCGGCACACGATGGTGCTCGTGCCCCGCGACGCTCCGGGGGTGAAGATCGAGCGGCTGCTCACGACGATGGGGTACGCCGACGAGCCGATCGGGCACGGCGAGGTCTCGTTCACCGACGTCCGGGTGCCGGTGACGAACATCTTGTCCGGGCCGGGCGAGGCGTTCTCGATCGCGCAGGGCCGGCTCGGACCCGGCCGGATCCACCACTGCATGCGGCTGATCGGCGCCGCCGAGGTCGCGCTGGAGCACGCGATCCGGCGCGGGCTCGGGCGCACCGCGTTCGGCAAGCCGCTGGTCGATCTCGGCGGCAACCGCGAGCGGATCGCGGACGCCCGGATCGCGATCGAGCAGGCGCGGCTGCTGGTGCTGCACGCCGCGTGGAAGCTCGACGAGGGGGGTCCGCTCCACGCGCTGTCCGAGGTCTCCCAGATCAAGGTGGCGGTCCCCAACGTCGCGCTGGGCGTGATCGACATGGCGATCCAGCTGCACGGTGGCGCCGGGCTCTCCGACGACTTCCCGCTCGCGATGTCGTGGGTCGGCTCCCGGTCGCTGCGGCTGGCCGACGGCCCCGACGAGGTGCACCGGGGCCTCGTCGCCCGGCTCGAGCTCGGGAAGTACTCATGACGGCGCGTGTGCCTGAGAGTGCGCCAGAGCGCACTCTCAGGCACACGCCGCGCCGGGTGCTGGTCACCGGCGCCGCGAACGGGCTGGGCGCCTCCCTGACGGCGGCCTACCGGGCGCGCGGCGACGAGGTGCTCGCCACCGACGTGGCCGAGGGCGCCGACCTGCGGCTCGACGTCACCAGCGGCGACGACTGGGCCGCCGCGGTCGACCACGTCGAGCGGACCTGGGGCGGGCTCGACGTCCTCGTCAACAACGCCGGCGTCGCCGGCGGGGGACGGCTCGACCGGTCGACCCTCGACGAGTGGCGACGGGTCACCGAGATCAACCTCTTCGGCGCGGTGCGCGGCACCCAGGCGTTCGTGCCGATGCTGAAGGCGCAGCGGGCCGGACTGATCGTGAACGTCGCCTCCCTCGCAGGGCTCGTCCACCCCGCGGGGATGGCCTCCTACAACGCGGTGAAGGCCGCGGTGGTGGCGCTCACGGAGACCACGGGCCACGAGCTGGCGCCGTACGGCGTCCGGGCGGCCGCGGTCTGCCCCTCCTACTTCCGCACCGGGCTGCTGGACGACCTGCAGGGCGAGGACCGCGAGCTCGGCGCGGTGATCGCCCACCTCGTCGCGACCGCGCCGCTCGGCCCGGACGACATCGCCGCGGAGGTGCTTGCCGCGCTCGACCGGGGCGAGGAGCTGATCCTGCCCGACCCGGCCGCCCGGGCGGCGTACGACCTCAAGCGGCGCGACCGCGCGGCGTACGACGCACAGCAGCGGCACCAGGCCGAGCGGCTGGCGGCGCTGTGACCCCGGACGAGACCCCCGACGAGACTCCGGACGAGTCCAGGCCGGTGCGCGCGGAGGACGCCTTCGACGTCGACCGGGTCGCCGCGTGGCTGCGTGACCACGCCGCGAAGCCCTGGCGCGACCGGGTGGCGGGCGCCCCGGAGGTGCGCCAGTTCCCCGGTGGCGCGTCCAACCTCACCTACTCGCTGCGCTACCCCGACGCCGACCTGATCCTGCGTCGGCCGCCGGGCGGGGCGAAGGCGAAGGGGGCGCACGACATGGGCCGCGAGCACCGGATCCAGCGGGCACTGGCGCCGGTCTTCCCGCTCGTGCCGGAGATGGTGGCCCACTGCGACGACGAGGCGGTGCTGGGGCTGCCGTTCTACGTGATGACGCGGGTCGACGGCGTGATCCCACGACGTGAGCTCGGGCTCGCTCTGTCTGCCGAGCAGACGTCGGTCCTCTGCGGCGACGTCTGGGAGGTCCTGGTGCGGCTCCACTCGGTCGACCTCGACGCGACCGGACTGCGGTCGCTGGGCAAGGGCGAGGGGTACGTCGGCCGCCAGGTGTCCGGCTGGACCACCCGGCTGGGCAACGCCGCGACCGACGACCTCGGCGACTGGTCGGACATCACGGGCTGGCTCGCGTCCCACCAGCCGACCGACGTCGCCACCTGCCTGATCCACAACGACTTCCGCCTCGACAACCTGGTGCTCGCGCCGGGCGAGCGGCCCGCCGTCGCGGCCGTCCTCGACTGGGAGATGGCCACCGTCGGCGACCCGCTGATGGACCTCGGCGGCTCCTTGGCCTACTGGGTGCAGGACGACGACGACGAGTTCTTCCGGCAGTTCCGTCGGCAGCCGTCGAACGCCCCGGGCATGTGGTCGCGGGCCCGGATCGTCGAGCACTACTGCGAGCGGATGGGCCTCGCGGTCACTCCCGAGCAGTGGCGGTTCTACGAGGTGTTCGGGCTGTTCCGGCTCGCGGTCATCGCCCAGCAGATCTGGTACCGCTACTACCACCGGCAGACCACGAACGAGGCCTATGCCGTGTTCGGCCCCGCCGTCGGCTACCTCGAGCAGCGGGCGCGCGCGGTCGCGGGCGGGTCGGTCTGATGGGCCAGATCCTGGTGGTCCGGCACGGGCAGGCGTCGTTCGGGGCCGACGACTACGACGTGCTCTCGGACCTGGGGGAGGAGCAGGCGCGGGTGCTGGGCCGGGCACTGGCCGGGCTCACTCCCGACCTGGTCGTGCACGGCTCGCTGGTCCGGCAGCGGCGCACCGCGCAGCTCGCGGCCGAGGCCGCCGGCTGGACCGCCCCGCTGCGCGTGGACCCGCGGTGGAACGAGCTCGAGAGCCTGTCCCAGTTCGCGGTCGTCTCGGGCGACACCCCCGACATCTCCGACCGAGACGCGTTCCAGGAGTGGTACGAGGCGGCGATGGAGCGATGGGCCGGCGGGGAGCACGACCACGACTACACCGAGTCGTACGCCGGCTTCACGGACCGGTCCAACGCCGCGCTCGCGGCCCTCGCCGACGAGGGCACGGTCGTCGCGGTGTCGTCCGGGGGGCCGATCGCCGCGATCGCGACAGTGCTGCTGAACGGCGGGGTGGCGACGTACCGCCGCCTGCTGCCGGGAGTCGTGAACACCGGCATCACCCGGGTGATCTCGGGACGCCGCGGCCTGACCCTGCTGTCGTTCAACGAGCACCAGCACCTCGCCCCGGACCTCCTGAGCCACCGCTGAGCGCGAGTCGTGCCTCATTCCGCCCGAGTCGTGTGAAATGCGCGGCGAGTCGGCTGCTATTCCGGCCTGCCCCGGACTCGAGCGCGAATCGAGGCACGACTCGGCGCGAATCAGGCACGACTCGGCCTCAGATCATCTTGCGGAAGACCGGCAGCGGGGCGTGCTTCAGCACCACCGACAACGGCGCCCACGGCAGCGGCGGGACGCAGGCGGACGCCCGCCGCTTCTCGATGGCGGACACCATCGCGGCCACGCCCTTCTCGGTCGAGACCATCATCCGGTTCTCCGCGGCCGCGACCCCGTCGTTCATCTCGGACCGGATGTAGCCGGGATAGAGGACGGTGAAGTCGTAGCCGGGCTTCCCGTAGAACTCGGTGCGCAACCCCTCGACGAGGTGGGCGACGCCGGCCTTGGTGGCGGCGTAGGTCGCCATCGACCTCGGGAGGCCCCGCAGCCCCGACAGCGACGACACCATCACGAGGTGGCCGCCGCCCTGGGCCCGGAAGACCTCCATCGCGGCTTCGACCTGGGCGAGCGCCCCCACGAAGTTGGTCATCGCGGTCTCGCGGTTGGCGTCGAACCGGCCGGTGCCGAGCGGGGCGCCCTTGCCGATGCCGGCGTTGACGACGACCCGGTCGATCCGGCCGTACGTCGAGGCGAGGTCCGAGACCACGCGGAAGACGGCGTCGTGGTCGTTGACGTCGAGGGCCCGCAGCTCGACCCGGCGCTCCGGGTGCCGCCCGAGGATCTCCTCGCGCAGGTCCTCCAGGCGGTCGGTCCGGCGGGCGCACAGCGCCAGGTCGTAGCCCAGGTCGGCGAACTGCCGCGCCATCTCGGCTCCCAGGCCCGAGGAGGCGCCGGTGATCAGGATCGTCTGCGTCATGGGGTCAGTCTTCCCGACACCGCACAGTACGGTGCTGCCACCGGGTCTCGGACAGGCCGAGCCCATCTGCCAACAGGAGCATCCGTGAGCTACGGACCCCCGCCGAGTGACCCCTACGGCCAGCCCCCCGCGCCGGGGACCCCGCCCCCGAGCAAGGGCTTCTTCGGCGCGCTGTTCGACTTCTCGTTCGAGCACTTCGTGACCCCGATGATCGTGAAGGTCGTCTACCTGCTCTCGATCATCGCGCTCGGACTGGTGTGGCTGCTCTTCCTCGCGACGGCGTTCTCGCAGGGGGCCGGCTCCGGCCTCGTGGTGCTGCTCCTCGGGCCGATCGGGATCCTGCTGTACCTGTGCCTGATCCGGATGACGCTTGAGTTCTACCTCGCGGTCACGCGGATGAGCCAGGACATCCACCAGCGGCTCCGCTGACCTCCGCGAGCCCCTGACGGGCGCCGTGCATACGTGGTATACATACCCGGTATCCACGGACACGGGGGTGTCGTGGAACGTCAGGATCGGAGGACCGGATGTCGGTCAAGCAGGCACTGCTGGCCCTGCTGGAACAGGGGCCGATGTACGGCTACCAGCTCCGCGCCGAGTTCGAGCAGCGCACCGGGGCCACCTGGCCCCTCAACGTCGGGCAGGTCTACACGACCCTGGCCCGCCTGGAGCGTGACGGGCTCGTCGAGCAGGTCGCCGGCGATGTCGAGTCGACCGAGGGCGACGGTCACGTCGTCTACCGGGTCACCGATCACGGCCGGGCCGAGGTGCTGGAGTGGTTCACCACTCCGGTACCTCGGACCCAGCCTCCCCGCGACGAGCTCGCGATCAAGCTCGCCCTGGCGGTCACCGTGCCCGGCGTCGACGTCGGGACCGTGATCCAGCAGCAGCGCTCCGCCACGATGGCGGCGCTCCAGGACTACACCAGGCTCAAGCGGACCGGTCGGCTCGCGAAGCCGGAGGACACGACCGACCTGGCGTGGGGCCTGGTGCTCGACTCGCTGGTGTTCTCCGCCGAGGCGGAGATCCGGTGGCTCGACCACTGCGAGGCCCGGCTGCGGCGCGCGGCGTCCGAGCGGGCCTCCGCGGTGGCGGCGAGCCCGGCCGACGTGGCGGTCGAACGAGGAGACCCGCCGATGAGCACCGTGCTCGAGCTGGCCGAGGTCACCCGGGTCCACGGCGAGGGTGCCGCGCAGGTCCACGCGCTGCGGTCCATCTCGTTCTCGGCGTACGCCGGCGAGCTGGTCGCCGTGATGGGGCCGTCCGGCTCCGGCAAGTCGACCCTGCTGACGCTGGCGGGCGGTCTCGACACCCCGACCAGCGGCACGGTCTCGATCGAGGGCCGCGACCTCGGCGGGCTCGGCCACTCCGCACGCGCGAAGCTGCGTCGCGGTTCGATCGGCTACGTCTTCCAGGACTTCAACCTGATCCCGGCGCTGACCGCGGCCGAGAACGTCGCGCTGCCGCGCGAGCTCGACGGCGAGAGCGTCCGCGCGGCCGGTCGGTCGGCGCGCGCAGCCCTCGAGGAGGTCGGGATCGGCGAGCTCGCCGACCGGTTCCCGGACGAGATGTCGGGCGGCCAGCAGCAGCGGGTCGCGATCGCCCGGGCCGTGGTCGGCGACCGGCGACTGATCCTCGCCGACGAGCCGACCGGCGCCCTCGACACCGAGACCGGCGAGGAGATCCTCAAGCTGCTGCGCGCCCGCTGCGACGCGGGCGCGGCCGGCGTCCTCGTCACCCACGAGGCCCGCCACGCCGCGTGGGCCGACCGGGTCGTCTTCCTCCGCGACGGCGTCGTGATCGACCAGACCGCGAGCGCACCGGTCGACGCACTGCTCGAACCCGGTCTGGTGCGGTGAGTCCGATCCGCCGCTGGGCCCCCGCCGTGCGGATGGCCCGGCGCGAGGCCTGGCGTGCCAAGGGACGCTCGATCCTGGTGCTGACCATGATCGCGCTGCCGGTGCTCGCGGTCACCGCCGCCGACGTGGTCATCGCCACGTCGGAGGTGAAGGGCGGCGAGGCGGTCGAGCGACGGATCGGCGGAGCCGACGCCCTCGTCAGGGTCGACCGGGGGGTGACCAACGTGGTCCAGCTCCCCGATCCGGACGAGGCGTCTGGCTGGAACTCCCGGCGCCGCGCGTCGTTCCGCACGCTCGACGACGTGAGCGAGGCGCTCGGCCGCGACGTCGAGGGCGTCGAGATCGTGCGGGGGGGTCGTCAGGTCCGGACCGATGCGGGCGCGACGTACGCCGAGCTCGTCGAGACCGACCTCACCTCGCCGTTGGCGACCGGCACGTTCCGAGTGGCCGAGGGCCGGGTGCCCGAGGCGGTCGGTGAGGTCGCGGTCAACGGCGACCTCGCGGCGCGAGGGCCGTACGCCGTCGGCGACGACCTCGACTTCGCGGACGGGTCCACGCTGACCGTCGTGGGGATCGTCGAGAACGCGATGGTCCGCGGCTCGGCCATCGCCGTGGCACCGCCCGGTGGCTTCGAGCTGGAGACCGCGCCCGGGCAGCACACCTGGTTGGTGGACGCGGGCGGGCCCGTCACCTGGGCCGACGTCCAGGCGCTCAACGCGATCGGCGCCACCGTCTGGTCGCGCTCGGTGCTGACCGACCCACCACCGGACTCCGAGATCTCGTCCGAGCTCGGCTATGCGACCTCGACCGACGACGCGTGGCTCGCGGTGGTCGTGCTGGTGGTCGTGATGGCGCTGCTCGAGGTGGTGCTGCTGGCCGGCCCCGCGTTCGCGGTGATCGCCCGCCGGCTCCAGCGCTCGCTCGCCCTGATGGCCGCCAACGGGGCCACGCCACCCCAGGCGCGCAAGGTGGTGCTCGCCAGCGCCCTCGTGCTGGGGGGCGCCGGGGCCGCCGTCGGCGTCGGCCTGGGGCTGGTGGTCGCCTGGGCCGCGCTGCCCGTCGTCCAGGGGTTCTCCGACTCCTACCTCGGCCCGTACGACGTTCCCTGGCTGCACCTGCTCGGGATCGCGGGCTTCGGGCTGCTGTCCGCGCTGCTCGCCGCGGTCGTGCCCGCGTGGCTGGCCTCGCGGCAGGACGTGGTGGCCGTGCTGGCCGGCCGGCGCGGCGACCGCAAGCCGTCGCTGCGCTCGCCGCTGCTCGGTGTGCTGCTGCTGGGCGTCGGTGCCGCCCTCGCGGCGTACGGTGCCGCGCGCCAGGGCGGGGAGTACGTCATCGCGGTCTCCGCGATCGTCGCTGTGCTGGGCATGATCCTGCTGATCCCGGTCGTGGTCGTGGTGCTGGCCCGGCTGGCGCGACGGCTGCCCCTGCCGCTGCGGTTCGCGGTGCGCGACGCCGCCCGCCACCGGACCCGGACCGTGCCGGCGGTCGCCGCGGTCGCGGCCACCGTGGCCGGCGTCGTCGCGCTCGGCATCGGCAACGCCAGCGATGCCGAGGAGAGCCGCGCGACCTACACGCCGCTGCTCGCCGATGGGGCAGGCGTCGGTCTAGCCCGCCCGAGGGCGTCGACGTCGCCGCGCGTCGAGGAGGTGCTCGATCGCTACGTCCCGGACGCGACGGTGACCGCGGTGTGGGGATCGCCCGAGCACGGCGCGTCAGCTACACCTACGTCGACGCCCGGGTGGCCGGGACCGAGTCCGTGCTGTCGGGCTGGAGCGGCACGCTCTCGGGCTTCCCGGTGAGCCAGGACGGGACGGTCCCGGCGTACCTCACGACCCTGACCGACGACGAGCGCACCGCGGCCGAGGACGTGCTCGCCCAGGGCGGCGCGGTCGTCTTCACCGACCAGGGCGTGCGAGGGCGACGAGGTGAGGCTGGTCGCGAACGTCGACGGGCCGCGAGGCCCGGCGATCGTCACCCGCGCGACGGTGCCGGCGGTCTTCGTCGAGACGACGCAGCTGGAGGCGCGGGCCCAGGGCGTGCTGTCGCAGGAGGCCGCGGCCGCCCTCGGCCTGCCGACCCGGGTCGAGGGCGTGGTGGTCGACGGCACCGAGATCACCGAGAGCCAGGAGCAGGACGTCAACGAGGCGCTCCTCGCGCTCGACGCGCGAGGCCTCGTTGTACGTCGAGCGCGGCTACCAGGACGACGACGAGACCGTGATCATCCAGCTCGTGCTCGGTTCGCTCGCCGCCGTGCTGATGCTCGGCGGCACGCTGACCGCGACGTTCCTGTCGCTCTCCGACGCGCGACCCGACCTGGCCACGCTGTCGGCTGTCGGGGCCTCGCCCCGCAGTCGGCGGGCGGTCGCGGCGTCGTACGCGCTGGTGATCGCGCTGGTCGGCGCGGTGCTCGGGGTGGGAGTGGGACTGATCCCCGGGATCGCGGTCACCTACCCGCTCACCGGGGCCTCGTGGGTGCAGGAGATGGACCCGTCGCTGCCGAGCCACTTCCTGGCAGTGCCGTGGCTGCTGATCGGCTCGCTGGTGATCGCGCTGCCGGTCGTCACCGCGTTGCTCGTGGCCCTGTTCACCCGGTCCCGGCTGCCGATGGTCGCCCGCATCGACTGATGCTGCGTCCCTCCGTTTGTGGGGGTACGCCACACTTCCGCCATGGCGAGGGAGTCGCGCAGGCGCTGGGTGGGCCCGCTGGTCGTGCTGCTGCTCTGGGTGTTCGTGGGCGGACCGCTCGGGGCGTTCCTCGGGAAGCTGGCCGAGGTCCAGGAGAACGACAACTCCGCGTTCCTGCCGCAGAGCGCCGAGTCGACCGAGGTGCTGGAGACCTTCATCGACTTCCAGGACCAGGAGACGGTCCCGGCCACGGTCGTCTTCGAGCGCACCGGCGGTCTCACGGCGGACGACCAGCAGGCGATCGAGGGGTTCCGCGAGGAGCTCGCCGACGTCGAGTTCGTGGCCGAGGACGGCGTCGGTCGCCCGATCCTCTCGGAGGACGGCGAGGCGGCCCAGGTGGTCGTGCAGATCGCCGCCTCGGACGGGGACGACGTGACGCTCGCCGTGGACGACCTCCGGGCGGTCCTCGAGGACCCGCCGGACGGGCTCACTGCGCTGGTCGGCGGTCAGGGTGGCGTGCTCGGCGACTTCATCGTCGCCTTCGGGGCGATCGACGGGATCCTGCTGCTCGTCGCGCTGGTCGTGGTGTTCCTGATCCTGGTGGTGGTCTACCGCACCCCGATCCTGCCGCTGGTGGTGCTGTTCTCCGCGCTGCTGTCGCTCGGGGTGGCCGCGGCCGCGATCTACGCGCTGGCGTCGGCCGACCTGCTGACGCTCAACGGGCAGTCGCAGGGGATCCTCTTCATCCTCGCGATCGGGGCCGCGACCGACTACTCCCTCCTGATCGTCGCGCGGTTCCGCGAGGAGCTGCGCGACCACGAGTCGAAGTACGACGCGATGCGGATCGCCTACCGGGGCGCCTTCGAGCCGATCCTGGCCTCCGGGGCGACCGTGATCCTCGGACTGCTGTGCCTGCTGCTCTCGGACCTCGCCTCGCTGAGCGGACTCGGCCCGGTCGGTGCGATCGGGGTCGCCGCCGCCGTGCTCAGCTCGCTGACGCTGCTGCCTGCGGCGCTGGTGCTGCTCGGCCGCTGGGCCTACTGGCCGTTCCGTCCGGCGTACGGCTCGGAGCACCGCGACACCCGCGGCCTCTGGGGTCGGCTGGCGCGGCTGATCCAGGCGCGGGCGCGCGTGGTGTGGCTGGTGACCTTCCTCGCGCTGGCCGCGTGCGCGACCGCGATCACGCAGCTCGACGAGGACCAGGTGCCGCAGACCGAGCTGTTCTTGGCCGAGGTCGAGTCGGTCGAGGCCCAGGAGGTGCTCGACGCGCACTTCGAGGCCGACAACGCCTCGCCGGTGCAGATCGTCGTCCCGGTCGAGCAGGTGCCGGCCGTGGTCGAGCTCGTCACGGCCCACCCGGGCATCGCCGAGCCCGAGACGGCCGCCGGGGAGGGTGGGGAGCAGACGCTGCCGCCGGTCTTCCCGTTGCCCTCGCCGGACGACCCGACCCAGCCGCTGGTCGTGGACGGCCAGGCGATCGTGCTCGCCACGCTCGACGGGCCGGCCGACTCGCAGGCCGCGAGCGACACGGTGCGGTCCCTGCGCGAGGATCTCGACGCGGTCTCGACCGACGTGCTCGTCGGCGGCTCGACCGCGATCAACCTCGACACCCGCGACGTGACCGACAGCGATCGCCGCAAGGTGATCCCGGCCATCTTGGCCGTGATCCTCGTGGTGCTGGCGCTGCTGCTGCGGGCACTGGTGGCGCCGGTGCTCCTGGTGATCGCCAACGTGCTGTCGTTCGGCGCGACGATGGGGATCTCGGCCCTCGTCTTCAAGTACGTCTTCGGCTTCCCGGCGTCCGACCCGTCGACGCTGCTGATCGGCTTCGTGTTCCTGGTCGCGCTCGGGATCGACTACTCGATCTTCCTCATGACCCGGGTCCGCGAGGAGGCGCTGCGGCAGGGCACGCACCCCGGGATCCTGAAGGGGCTCTCGGCCACCGGCGGGGTCATCACCTCGGCCGGGGTGGTGCTCGCGGCGACGTTCGCCGCGCTCGGGGTGATCCCGATCCTGTTCCTGGCCCAGATCGGCTTCATCGTGGCCTTCGGCGTCCTGCTCGACGCGCTGGTCGTCCGGTCGCTGCTCGTGCCGGCGCTGGCCTACGACATCGGCCGGTTCATCTGGTGGCCGTCGAAGCTCGCGCGCGAGACCGACCACGCCGACGCCGAGACCCAGGAGATGCTCCGCGGCGGCTGACCCTCCAGCGCGAATCGTGGGAACGGCCGAGTCGTGCCTGATTCCGGTCGAATCGTGGCTCGTTCCGGGCGCTTGCGACAACGAGACACGACTCGAGCCGAATGGGGCACGACTCGGCGGGAATTTCCCACGATTCGCGCAGAAACAGTCAGGCTTGACTGTTTGTTTGTGGCGTACGACGATGGGGTGGTGACCGCGACCGTCCGCACGCCGCAGGCCGACCGCTCCCGCGCGATGCGGCAGCGGCTGCTCGAGGCCACGCTGGAGCTGCTGATCGAGCGCGGCTTCTCGGGGACGTCGACCACGCTGGTCTCCGAGCGGGCGGGGGTGTCGCGGGGGGCGCAGCTGCACCACTTCCCGACCAAGAACGACCTGGTCGTGGCGGCGGTGGAGCACCTCGCCGAGCTGCGCGGCGGCGAGCTGGCCGAGTCCGTGTCGCGGCTGCCGCAGGGCGACGGCCGCACCCGCGCGGTGGTCCGGATGCTCGGCGACCACTTCAGCTCGCCGGTCTTCACCGCCGCCCTCGAGCTCTGGGTCGCCGCGCGGACCGACGCTGCCCTGCTCGCGGCCGTCGCGCCGCTCGAGCAGCGGATCGGACGCGAGACCCACCGGCTGACGGTGGAGGCGCTGGGCGTCGACGAGTCACGGCCCGGGGTGCGGGAGCTGGTGCAGGCCACCCTCGACCTGGTGCGCGGCCTCGGCCTCGCCGACACCATCACCGACGACACCCGGCGCCGCCACCGGATCCTCGACGAGTGGGCGCGGACCCTCGACGACAGGCTGGCCGCGTCGTGAGCCTGCTCGAGACCGTGCTCACCGACCTCGACGCCGAGACCGGCCGGCTCGACGCGCTCGTCGCCGACCTCCCCGAGGACGGCTGGCGGACGCCGACCCCGGCCGCCGGGTGGGACGTCGCGACGCAGGTCGCCCACCTCGCGTGGACCGACCAGGCAGCCCTCGCGGCGGCCACCGACCGGGCGGCCTGGGACGCGCTGGTGCTGTCGGCCGTCGAGGACCCGACCGGCCACGTCGACCGGACGGCACTCGACGGCGGCGCGGTGGCACCGGCCGAGCTGCTCGCGCGCTGGCGAGCCGGACGCGCCGCCCTCGCCGCCGCGCTGCGCGCCGTCCCGGACGGCGAGCGGCTCCCGTGGTTCGGGCCGCCGATGTCACCGACGTCCATGGCGACCGCGCGGTTCATGGAGACCTGGGCACACTCGCTCGACGTCCACCACGCGCTGGACGCCGAGCCGGAGGTCACCGACCGGGTGCGGCACGTCGCCCACCTCGGCGTCCGGACCAGGGACTTCTCGTTCGCGACGAACGGGATGGACGCGCCTGCCGACGAGTTCCGGGTCGAGCTGACCGCGCCGAGCGGCGACCTCTGGTCGTGGGGTCCCGAGGACGCCGCGCAGTCGGTCCGTGGCTCGGCGCACGACTTCTGCCTGCTCGTGACGCAGCGGACCCACCGCGACGACACCGACCTGGTGGCGCGGGGCCGCGATGCGAACGCCTGGCTGTCGATCGCCCAGTGCTTCGCCGGACCCTCGGGCGAAGGACGGCCGGCGCGATGACCGACCCGATCCGGATCGGCAACTGCTCCGGCTTCTACGGCGACCGGCTGTCGGCCATGCGCGAGATGCTGGACGGCCCCGACGGGCAGAGCGTGGACGTCGTCACCGGCGACTACCTGGCCGAGCTGACGATGCTGATCCTCGGCAAGGACGCCCTGAAGGATCCCAGCCTCGGCTACGCCCGCACGTTCGTGCGCCAGGTCGAGGACTGCCTGGGCACCGCCCTCGAGCGCGGCGTCCGGATCGTCTCCAACGCCGGGGGGCTGAACCCCGCCGGGCTCGCAGACCGGCTGCGAGAGGTCGCCCGGGGCCTCGGGCTGGACCCGGCGATCGCCCACGTCGAGGGCGACGACCTGCGCCACCTGTCCTTCCCGAACGCCCTGACGGCCAACGCCTACCTCGGAGGCGCCGGCATCGCCGCGGCGCTGGCGGCGGGCGCCGACGTCGTCGTCACCGGCCGGGTCACCGACGCCTCCCTGGTGGTCGGTCCGGCGATGGCGCACCACGGCTGGTCTCCCGAGCAGTACGACGAGCTGGCCGGTGCGGTCGTGGCGGGTCACGTGCTCGAGTGCGGCGCCCAGGCGACCGGGGGCAACTTCAGCGGCTTCCGCTCGCTGCCCGGGGGTGCCCGGTCCCGGCCCCTCGGCTTCCCGCTGGCGGAGGTCGCGGCCGACGGCGGCTGCGTGATCACCAAGCACGCCGGCACGGGCGGCGCGGTCACGGTCGACACCGTCACCGCCCAGCTGCTCTACGAGATCCAGTCGACGCGTTACCTCGGTCCCGACGTCACCGTCGACCTCGCCTCGGTCCGGCTGGAGCAGGTCGGCCCCGACCGGGTGTCGGTCAGCGGCGTCCGCGGTGAGGCTCCGCCCGAGCAGCTCAAGGTCTGCGTCAACGAGCTCGGCGGCTGGCGCAACTCCGTCGAGCTGGTGCTGACCGGCCTCGACGTCGAGGAGAAGGCGGGCTGGGTGCGCCAGCAGGTCACCGCCGCGCTCGAGCCGGCGCCGGCCGAGGTCACCTGGTCGCCGGTCGCGCAGCCGGCCCTCGACGCCGCCTCGGAGGAGGCCGCGTCGGTGCTGCTGCGGTGCACCGTCAAGGACCCCGACGCCGGGCCTGTCGGCAAGCCGTTCACGGCCGCCGTGGTCGAGCTGGCACTCGGCTCCTACCCGGGCTTCACGATGACCGCGCCGCCGGGTCCCCCCACGCCGTACGGCCTCTACCGCGCCGCCTACGTCGACCGGGCGGAGGTCACCCACACCGTCGTGCACGCCGACGGCCGCCGGCAGGTGGTCGGCGACCCACCGACCGCGCCGCAGCCAGGCGAGGACACCACCGGCACCCGCCCCTCGCCGTACCCCCACCCCGCCGACACCCTCACCCGCCGGCTGCCGCTGGGCACGTTCGTCCACGCCCGCTCCGGCGACAAGGGTGGTGACGCCAACCTCGGGCTCTGGGTCTCCCGAGCCGGCCCGGAGGAGAAGTACGCCGCGCGCGTCGAGTGGCTCTCCAAGCTGATCACCCCCACGAAGGTGCGCGAGCTGGTGCCCGAGGCGGCCGGCCTCGACGTCGAGGTGTTCCTGCTGCCCCGCCTGGGCGGGGTCAACGTGGTGCTCCACGGGCTGCTCGGCGAGGGGGTGGCGGCCTCGACCCGGTTCGACCCGCAGGCCAAGGGCCTCGGCGAGTGGGTGCGGTCGCGGCTGGTCTCCATCGAGGAGGGGCTGACGTGACCGATCGCCGAGCCGTCCACGAGACCGCGGCCGAGTTCGTGCGGCGCGAGGTCCTGCCCCACCTCGACGACTGGGAGGCGGCGGGCGAGGTGCCGCGGGCGCTGCACGCGAAGGCAGCGCGGCAGGGGCTGCTCGGCATCGCCTTCCCCGAGGACGTCGGCGGCCAGGGCGGTGACCTGCTCGACAGCATCGCGATGATGGAGGGCTGCTTCGAGGCCGGCGCGTCCAGCGGCCTGATGGCCGCACTGTTCACCCACGGCATCGCGCTGCCCCACATCGCCGCGACCGGCGACCGCTACCTGATCGACCGGTTCGTGCGTCCGACGCTTGCCGGGGACCTGATCGGCGCGCTCGCGATCACCGAACCGGGAGGCGGCTCCGACGTCGCGGGGATCCGGACCACCGCCCGCCGTGAGGGCGACGAGTACGTCGTCGACGGTGGCAAGTCGTTCATCACCAGCGGGGTCCGCGCCGACTTCGTGACGTTGGCGGTCCGCACCGGTGGCCCCGGCCACCGGGGGATCTCGCTGCTGGTGGTCGAGAAGGGCACGTCCGGCCTGACGATCGACCGCACGCTGAGCAAGATGGGCTGGCACTGCTCCGACACCGCAGAGCTCGGCTTCGCCGGCTGCCGGGTCCCGGCCGCCAACCTCGTCGGTGAGGCGGACACCGGCTTCTACCAGATCGCCGAGCAGTTCGTGGTCGAGCGGATCGCGCTCGCCGTCCACGCCTACGGGATCGCCGCCCGCAGCCTCGACCTGACGCTGGCCCACGTCCGCCAGCGCGAGACGTTCGGCCGGCCGCTGGTCACCAACCAGGTGGTCCGCCACACGCTCGTGGAGATGCGACGGCACGTCGAGGTCGCCCGCACCTACACCCACGAGGTGGCCCGCCGGCACGTGGCCGGGGAGGACGTCGTCGCCGAGGCCTGCCTCGCGAAGCAGACCGCGGTCGAGTGCTCGACGTACGTGTGTGACAAGGCGGTGCAGCTGCACGGCGGCACCGGCTACCTGACCGGGACCGAGGTGGAGCGGCACTACCGCGACGCGCGGATCCTGCCGATCGGAGGAGGAGCGACCGAGGTGTTGACCGACCTGACCGCACGACTGATGGGCTACGTCTGATGCTGCCACCCGTAGGAGTCCTGCTGCGACCGCTGACCGGCGAGGTGTCGCTGTGGATGGACGCGGCGCCCGACCAGGTCTGGGACCTCGTCAGCGACGTCACCCGGATCGGCGAGTTCTCGCCCGAGACGTTCGAGGCCCGGTGGCGTCGCGGGTACGACGGACCGGAGGTCGGCGCGAAGTTCAAGGGCCACGTGAAGCGCAACGGCGTCGGCCCGGTCTACTGGAGCGCCTGCACCGTCACCGCGTGCGAGCCGGAGCGGGTCTTCGAGTTCTCCGTGGGGACCGATGACGTGTCCGTCAACAACTGGGGCTACCGGCTCGAGCCGAAGGACGGCGGGACCCTCGTCACCGAGTACTTCCGGCTCGAGCCGAACCTCCCGATGCGGCTGTACTGGCTCGTGCTCGGGCCCTTCCGCGGCCGCACCAACGAGAAGGGGATGCGCACCACCCTCGAGCGGATGAAGGCGGTCCTGGAGGCATGAGCGCGAACCGGGTGGCGATGCTCGAGAAGCTCGCCGACCTCGACGCCGAGCACGCGAAGGCGGTCGCCGGCGGCGGGGAGCGGTACGTCGAGCGGCACCACGCCCGCGGCAAGCTGCTGCCCCGCGAGCGGATCGAGCTGCTGATCGACCCGGGGTCGGCGTTCCTCGAGCTGTCGCCGCTGGCCGGCTGGGGCTCGGACTTCACGGTCGGCGCCAGCATCGTCACCGGGATCGGGGTGATCGAGGGCGTCGAGTGCGTGATCACCGCCAACGACCCGACGGTCAAGGGCGGCGCGAGCAACCCGTGGACGGTGAAGAAGGTGTTCCGGGCCGCCCAGATCGCCGAGGAGAACGGGCTGCCGACCGTCGCGCTGGTCGAGTCCGGCGGCGCCGACCTGCCGACCCAGAAGGAGATCTTCATCCCCGGCGGCAAGCTGTTCCGCGACATCACCCGCGCCAGCGCCCGCAAGGAGCCGACGATCGCACTGGTCTTCGGCAACTCCACTGCCGGCGGGGCCTACGTCCCCGGCATGAGCGACTACACGGTGATGGTCAAGGAGCAGGCCAAGGTGTTCCTCGGCGGGCCGCCGCTGGTGAAGATGGCGACCGGCGAGGAGTCGGACGACGAGTCCCTCGGCGGCGCCGAGATGCACGCCCGGACCTCGGGGCTCGCCGACTACCTCGCCGAGGACGAGCAGGACGCGATCCGGATCGGACGGCGGATCGTGGCCCGCCTCAACTGGCGCAAGGCGCGGCCCGAGCCAGGCTCCTACGCGGAGCCGGACGCCGACGCCGACGGGCTGCTCGACCTCGTCCCGAGCGACCTCAAGGAGCCGTTCGACCCGCGCGAGGTGATCGCCCGCGTCGTCGACGGCGCCGGCCCCGGCAACGAGCGGGCCTTCGACGAGTTCAAGCCGCTCTACGGCGCGTCCCTGGTCACCGGCTGGGCCCGGATCCACGGCCGGCCGGTCGGGATCCTCGCCAACGCGCAGGGCGTGCTGTTCAGCGAGGAGGCGCAGAAGGCGACGCAGTTCATCCAGCTCGCCAACCAGGTCGACACCCCGCTGCTGTTCCTGCACAACACGACCGGCTACATGGTCGGCGCCGAGTACGAGCAGGGCGGGATCATCAAGCACGGCGCGATGATGATCAACGCGGTCAGCAACTCCACCGTCCCGCACCTGAGCGTGATCATGGGGGCGTCGTACGGCGCCGGCAACTACGGCATGAACGGCCGCGCCTACGACCCCCGCTTCCTCTTCACCTGGCCGTCCGCGAAGTCGGCCGTGATGGGTCCCGCTCAGCTGGCCGGCGTGCTCTCGATCGTGGCCCGCGCGGCCGCCGAGGCGAAGGGGACGGCCTACGACGAGGAGGCCGACGCCGGCCTGCGCGCCTTCGTCGAGCAGTCGGTCGAGGAGCAGTCGTTGCCGCACTTCCTGTCCGGGATGCTCTACGACGACGGCGTGATCGACCCGCGCGACACCCGCACCGTGCTCGGCATCTGCCTCTCGGTGATCGACACCAAGGCCTTCTCCGGGGCTGAACGTTACGGGGTGTTCCGCGCGTGATCTCCAGACTCCTTGTCGCGAACCGGGCCGAGATCGCGTCCCGGGTCTTCCGCACCTGCCGGTCGCTCGGGATCCAGACCGTCGCGGTCCACTCCGAGGCCGACGCGTCGCTGCCGTACGTCTCCGAGGCGGACGTCGCCGTCGGCCTCAGCGGAAACGCGCCGGCCGCGACCTACCTCGACGTCGACGCCATGCTGCACGCGGCGAAGCGGACCGGGGCGGACGCGGTCCACCCCGGCTACGGCTTCCTGTCCGAGAACGCCGACTTCGCCCGCGCCGTCGAGGCCGCCGGGCTGACCTGGGTCGGACCGGCACCCGAGTCGATCGAGGCGATGGGCTCCAAGATCGAGGCGAAGCGGATCATGCGCGAGGCGGGCGTCCCGGTGCTCGAGGCACCCGCGGCGCCGACCGACGCCGACCTCCCGCTGATCGTGAAGGCCTCGGCCGGCGGTGGCGGCCGCGGCATGCGGATCGTCCGCGACCTGGCGTCGCTCGACACCGAGATCGAGCGCGCCCGTCAGGAGGCGGCCAGCGCGTTCGGCGACGGCATGGTGTTCGTGGAGCCGTTCGTCGAGCGCGGCCGCCACGTCGAGGTGCAGGTCGTGGGCGACCGGCACGGCGACGTCCTCGTGCTCGGCGAGCGCGACTGCTCGATCCAGCGACGCCACCAGAAGGTGGTCGAGGAATCGCCCGCACCCGACCTCGCGCGCGAGGTGGCGGCAGCCATGCACGAGGCCGCTCGCGCCGCGGCCGCGGCGATCGGCTACGTCGGCGCGGGCACGGTGGAGTTCCTCTACGACCCGGAGACCGAGCGCTTCTACTTCCTGGAGATGAACACCCGGCTCCAGGTCGAGCACCCGGTGACCGAGGAGGTCTTCGGCGTCGACCTGGTCGCCCTGCAGCTCGCCGTGGCCGAGGGGACCGCGCTCGCCCACCTCGACGTCGGCAGCCCCGCACCACACGGGCACGCGATCGAGGTCAGGCTCTACGCCGAGGACCCGGCGGCCGACTTCCACCCGCAGAGCGGCGTGCTGACGGCGTTCGACGTCCCGGCCGGGGAGGGGATCCGGGTCGAGTCCGGGTTCGCGGCCGGTTCGGAGGTCTCGACCCACTACGACGCCATGCTCGCCAAGGTGATCGCCCACGGGCCGACCAGGCTCGCCGCGGCCCGCCGGCTGGCCGCGACCCTCGACCGGGCCCGGATCCACGGGGTCGCGACCAACCGCGACCTGCTGGTGGCGATCCTCCGCGACCCGGACTTCCTCGCAGCGAGGGTCGGCACCGACTTCCTCGACCGCACGTCCGTGGTCGCCGCGAGCGAGCGCGGCGAGCCCCACCGTCACCTGCTCGTGGCCGCCACCGTCGCGCTGGAGGAGGCGCGGCGCGGACGTCGCGTCGTCCAGCGGGGGATCCCGGTCGGGTGGCGCAACGTCACGTCCCAGCCACAACGGGCGACCTTCGAGCCCGATCTCGAGGTGGCCTGGCACGGCGACCGCGGCGGGTACCGGTTCGACGGGCTCGAGGTCACGGCCATCGGCCCGGACTCGGTGACGTTGGTCGAGGGCGGCCTCGCGGCGACGTACGCCGTGCGGGTGGAAGGCACCGCGGTCGAGGTCGACGGCCCGGCCGGGCACGGGCGGCTCGTCGAGCGGCCGCGGTTCACCGACCCGGCGGAGCAGCACCGCAGCGGCAGCCTGCTGGCGCCGATGCCCGGCACGGTCGTGACCGTCGCGGTGAGCACCGGCGACCGGGTCGAGGCGGGCGCACCGATGCTGGTGCTGGAGGCGATGAAGATGCAGCACACCGTGACCGCGCCGCACGCCGGCACAGTCACCGAGGTCGACGTACGGCCCGGCGCGCAGGTCGCCGCCGGGGAGGTCCTGGCAGTGGTCGAACCGATGGAGGAGCAGACATGAACGCGTTCAGCGAGACCGAGGAGCGCCAGGAGCTGCGCAAGGCGGTGTCCCGGCTGGCGTCGAAGTACGGGCGCGAGTGGTTCACCGAGAAGGCCCGGTCGGGTGGGAAGACCACCGACCTGTGGCTGGAGATCGGCAAGAACGGCTACCTCGGCATCAACATCCCCGAGGAGTACGGCGGGGGTGGCGGCGGGATCGGCGACATCGCGGCGGTCTGCGAGGAGCTGGCGGCGCAGGGCTGCCCGCTGCTGCTGATGGTCGTGAGCCCCGCGATCTGCGGGACGATCATCAGCCGCTACGGCACGGACGAGCAGAAGCAGCGCTGGCTGCCCGGGATCTGCGACGGCACCGGCACCATGGCGTTCGCGATCACCGAGCCGGACGCCGGTACCAACACCCACAACATCACCACCACCGCCCGCCGCGAGGCCCGTCCAGATGGGCAGAGCGAGTGGGTGCTGAACGGCCGCAAGATCTACATCTCCGGCGTCGACGAGGCCGACCACGTGCTCGTCGTCGCGCGCGCGGAGGACGCGAGGACCGGCAAGGTGAAGCCGGTGCTGTTCGTGGTGCCGACCGACGCCGACGGCTTCGAGGCGCGCTCGATCCCGATGGAGATCGTCAGCCCGGAGCAGCAGTTCACGGTGTTCCTCGACGACGTCCGGCTGCCGGCCGACGCGATCGTGGGTGACGAGGACGGCGGGCTGGTCCAGCTCTTCGCCGGCCTCAACCCCGAGCGGATCATGGCCGCGTCGTTCTCCACCGGGCTGGCCCGGTTCGCGCTCGACCGCGCGGCGGCGTACGCCAAGGAGCGCACGGTGTTCCAGGGTCCGATCGGCACCCACCAGGCGGTCGCCCATCCGCTCGCCCAGAGCCACATCGAGATCGAGCTCGCGCGGCTGATGACCCAGAAGGCGGCCGCGCTCTACGACGCGGGGGACGACGCGGGCGCGGGCGAGGCGGCCAACATGGCCAAGTACGCCGCGGCGGAGGCCGCCTGCGACGCCGCCGACCGGGCGGTGCAGACCCACGGCGGCAACGGGATCACGCAGGAGTACGGCATGGCGGGGCTGCTCGTCGCCACCCGCGCGGGGCGGATCGCGCCGGTCAGCCGGGAGATGATCCTCAACTTCGTGGCCATGCACAGCCTCGGACTGCCCAAGTCCTACTGACATCGCGCCGTGTGCCTGAGACCTCTCCATGGAGCGGTCTCAGGCACACGGCGCGTGCCGGCATGCCACCATCGTCCGGTGACGCTGGACGACCTGACCCGCCTGAAGGAGAAGCGCCGCTCGGAGCGCGCCGCGCTCGACCGACTGCTCGACGAGGAGCTGGTGGCCACGCTGGCCACGGTGACGACCGACGGCCGCCCGTGGGCGGTGCCGATGTTCTACGCCCGCGACGGCGACCGGGTGCTGCTGCACGGCTCGACCGGTGCCGGCGCGCTGCGCCGGGTGGCGGCCGGGGCCGAGGCGGTGGTCGCGGTGACCGCGATCGACGCCCTGGTGCTGGCGACGTCGCTCTTCGAGCACTCCGCCAACTACCGATCGGCGGTGGTGCGCGGTCCGCTGGTGCCGCTGCGGGGAGACGAGGCGGTGGCCGCGCTCGACCGGCTCTCCGACGCGCTCGTCCCCGGCCGCCGGGGCGAGCTGCGCGGGCACCTCAAGAAGGAGGTCGCCGCGACCGTCGCGCTGGCGATGGACATCACCGACGACAACTGGCTGCTCAAGGTGAGCGACCAGGACGTCGACGAGGAGCTCGACGTGATCCCCGAGGACGTGTGGACGGGGATCCTCCCGATCGTGCGCACGTACGCCGCGCCGGTACGTTCGCCGTGGCTGCCCGACGGCCTGCCGGCGCCGCCGTCGGTCGAGGCGCTCCGCGCGGCCGGCCCTCAGCGGAGGGGAACGAACCGGTAGCCGCCGTGCCTGGTCACGACCGCACCGGGGTTGGTGACCCGCAGCATCGTGCCCGCCACCGGGATGACCATCACGCCGTCGTCGGCCAGCTGCTCGACCAGCTCGGTGGGGAGCTCGTGCGGTTCGGCGGAGACCAGGATCCGGTCGTACGGCGCCTCCGCCGGCCGCCCGAGCACGCCCGGCTCGGCCGGTTCGATCCGCGCCCACGGCTGGCCCGTCCGCTCCAGGTTCGCGCGGCCGAACTCCACCAGGTCCGGCTCCAGCTCCAGCCCCAGCACGCTGCCGTGACGGCCGACGAGGTGGGCCAGCAGCGCGGTCGACCACCCCGAGCCGGCGCCGACGTCGAGCACCCGTTGCCCGGGGCGCACCTGGAGCAGCCGGAGCATCGCGTCGACGGTGCGCGGCTGGGAGTTGGTCTGACCGCCGCCGATCTGGATCGGCCCGTCGTACGACGCGCGGCGCCGCTCCCGACGCGGCAGGAAACCCTGGCGCGGGCAGGCCTCGAACGCGGCCGTGACGGCGTCCATACCCCCGACTGTGCCACGCGGGGCACCGGCTCACGACCGGATGGCGCGGTGTCGGTGACCCGTGGCAGGGTCGTCCCGTGCCCAAGCCCGAGCGACCGCTGGTGCCCGAGAGCATGGTGCTCCGGATCGGGGAGATCATCGGCCGGCTCCCCGCCGCGGTCGAGGAGAGCGCCTGGGTCGGCACCCGGTGGCGGATCGGCCAGGCCACCATCGCGCACGTCTTCGGCGGCGAGGACCAGCTGTTCCGGATCACGTTCCGCGCCGAGCTCGACGAGGTGATGGCCTTCGAGCACCTCGGCGCGCCCTACTTCCGTGCCCAGTGGGGCCCCAACGTCGTCGGCATGCTGCTCGACGACGACACCGACTGGGACGAGCTCGCCGAGCTGCTCACCGACTCCTACTGCCTGGTGGCGCCGCTGCGGCTGGCCGAGCAGGTCGACCGGCCCGCCTGAGGTCAGGCTCCGGAGGCGGCCTGCTCGCGGTACCGCTGCTCGATCTCCTCGTCCGTCGCGCCGCTGAGCTGGCTGATCCGGATGTGGTTGCCGAACGGGTCGCGCAGGCCGAAGTCGGTGCCGTAGGGCTGCTCGACCGGCTCCTGCGTGATGTCCACGCCGGCGTCCCGGAGCGAGGCGTACGTCGCGTGGATGTCGTCGCTGGTGAGGAAGACGCCGCCGAGGGCGCCCTTGGTGAGCAGGTCGCGGACCGCGGCGGCCGTCGCCGCGTCGTGGTGGGGCCCGCCCGGCAGCTCGAGCAGCAGCTGCGGGTGCTCCTGTCCGGGCAGCGCGACGGTCAGCCACCGCATGAAGCCGAGGTCGGCGTCGTCGCGGACCTCGAAGCCGAGCGTGCCGCAGTAGAAGTCGAGGGCCTCGTCCTGGTCGAGCACGAGGACGCTGGTGATCCGCAGTGCGGAGACGTGTGAGTTCATGGGGAGGACGCTAGCCAGCCTCGCCGCCCGGCTGCTTCTCCGAAACCGTCGTCCTCTCCCGCGGCCGCGTCCACGCGGCGACGAAGCAGGTGGGGGCATGCACGGCCACCGACTGCCGGCGGAACTCGCTCGGCGAGCTGCCGACGATCGCGCTGAAGGTCCGGCTGAACGTGCCGAGGCTGGCGAAGCCGACGTCCCACGCCACCTCGGTCACCGGCCGGTCGGTCTGGCGTAGCAGGGCCATCGCCCGCTCGACCCGACGCCGCTGGAGGTAGCGGTGCGGCGTCTCGCCGAACACGTCGCGGAAGACCTTGCCGAAGCGGGAGGGCGACAGGTGGGTGAGGGCGGCCAGGGCCGGGACGTCGAGCGGCTCGGCGTACCGCCGGTCCATCTCGTCGCGCGCCCGGAGCATCCGCCGGTTGAGGTCCTCGCGCGGGCTCAGCTCCACCTCCGGGACGGTAGTCCACACGGAACTGGCTGCCCGGGAGGCGGCCGGCACAGCCGGATCGATGTGGACTACCGGCTTCGGCGGCGGGGCGGGCGCGGCACGAACAACGGCACCCGGGCGGCGTAGGCGTCCCAGCCCGGCCGGGTCGACATGGTGCGCTCGAGCAGCTGCGCGCCGGTGACGTTGCGCAGGAAGTGGGTCATCGTGACCGGGGCGGCCAGGGTCACCAGCGCGGGCAGCCAGCCGGCGGAGACCGCGCCGGTCAGCCAGATGCCCCACCAGACACAGGCGTCGCCGAAGTAGTTGGGGTGCCGCGTCCAGGCCCAGAGCCCGGTGTCGAGGACCGGCGGGCGCTGGTCGCGGGGCCGGGCGCGGTACGTCGCGAGCTGCCGGTCGCCCACGACCTCGAAGGCCACCCCGACCGCCCACACCGCGATCCCGAGCCAGCAGGCCCACAGCCACTCGACGTCGGTGACGGCGGGCGCCTGGAGCGGCAGGGACACCAGCCACACGGCGGCGCCCTGGACCACGAACACCTTGCGGACCGCGACCGAGAAGCCACCGTCGCCGAGCAGCTCGGCGTACCGCGGGTCCTCGCCCTCGCCTCGGGACCGGGTCAGGATGTGCGACGAGAGCCGTACCCCCCAGACCGCGACGAGCCCGAGCACGAGCCACGCCTCCCAGGTCGGGGAGAGGAGCGCGCACACCAGCGCCACCGCGACCAGCGCCAGGCCCCAGGTGACGTCGACGACGTTGACCCGGCCGAGCCGCCGGGCCACCAGCGCGGTGATCGTCATCGCGGCGACCGCGACGGCCAGGGACGCCCCGCCGACGACCAGCAGGTCGGTCACCACGTGCGGACGGGTGCAAGTTCGTGCGTCGCACCGGGTCGGACGCAGAGCATCTGGTCGACCCCCATCCGGCCGTCGCGGAAGCTCAGCATCCCACCCACCAGGTAGAGCCGCCACACGCGGACGACCTCCTCGCCGACCAGGTCGACGAACGCCGGGAGGTTGGCCTCGAACGTGTCGAGCCACCCCTGCACGGTCCGGACGTAGTGCTCGCGCAGCGCCTGGACGTCGCGCACCTCGAGGCCGCCGGCCTCCAGGAGCGCCACGGTCTCGCCGACCGGCCGCATGTGCATGTCCGGCGCGATGAAGCTCTCGATGAAGGGGCCGCCACCGGGCCAGCAGCCCCGCGGCCGCGACATCTGCTGCACCAGCACCCGGCCGCCGGGGCGCACGGACCGGCGCAGCACGGCGACGTACGACGGGTAGTTGCCCTCGCCGACGTGCTCGCCCATCTCCAGCGAGCCGACGGCGTCGAAGTGGTCGCGCTCGGGCACGTCGCGGTAGTCCTGCAGCCGGATGACGACGCGGTCGCCCAGCCCACGTTCGGCGATCCGGGCATCGATGAACCGCTTCTGCTCCGCGGCGATCGTGACCCCCGTGACCCGGGCGCCGAAGTGCTCGGCCGCGTGCAGCGAGAGGGAGCCCCAGCCGCAGCCGACGTCCAGCAGCCGCGTTCCGCGCTCGAGCCCGAGCTTGCGGCAGACCAGGTCGAGCTTGTCGCGTTGCGCGTCCGCGACGGTGTAGGCCGGATCGGTGCGCGTCCAGTAGCCGCACGAGTAGGCCATCGACGGGTCGAGCAGCAACCGGTAGAAGTCGTTCGACAGGTCGTAGTGGTGGGCGATCGCCTGCCGGTCGCGCAGGGGGGTGTGCTGCCGCCCGCGCAGCCGCACCTGCGACGCCGGCGGGGCGGGCCGGGGCCCGAGCACCCCCAGTCCGGCAGCGGTCCGGACCGCGCGGACGAGCGCGGCCGGTCCGGGCCGCCCGCCGAGCCCGCGCTCGCGGGCGACCGAGAACGCATGAGTCAGGGCAGCGGCGAGGTCGCCGGGCACCTCGACCTCGCCGGTGACGTAGGCCTGGGCAGCGCCGAGCTCACCGGGGTGCCACGCCATCCGGCGGACGGCGTCCGCGGAGCGCAGCTCGACCACCGGGGCGTCGGCGGGCCCGGCCTCCGAGCCGTCCCAGGCCCGCAGTCGCACCGGCAGGTCGCCACGCACGAAGGGGCGCAGCGCCTCCGCGAGCCGCGCCGCCACGCCGGGGCTGGCCTGGGGCCGGTGGTCGGTCAGGGTCATGCGAGGTCCCCGCGCTCCTCCGGCCGCTCGAGGACGAGCTGGTGGACGTCGAGGTAGCCGGAGGCGAAGCCCGCGCGGGAGTACTCGAGGTAGAAGTGCCACATCCGCACGAAGATGTCGTCGAACCCCAGCGCGGCGACCTCCGGACGGGCCGCGAGGAACCGCTCGTCCCACTGCCGCAGCGTCTCGGCGTAGTGGAGCCCGAACGAGTGCCGGCCCGTGAGCCGCAGCGTGGTGTCGGCCCGGGTCACCTCGTCGATCACCTGCACCGACGGCAGGAAGCCGCCGGGGAAGATGTACTTGTTGATCCAGGTGTAGCCGCCCCGGGTGGCGAGCATCCGGTCGTGGGGCATCGTGATCGCCTGGATGCCGACCCGCCCGCCGGGCGCCAGCGCGGCGTCGATGGTCGAGAAGTACGACGACCAGTACTCCGCGCCGACGGCCTCGATCATCTCCACCGAGACGACGGCGTCGTACTGCCGCCCGTTGTGGGCGGTCGTCACCGAGCGGTAGTCGAGCAGCTCGACCACGACCCGGTCGGCCATCCCGGCCTCCGCGACCCGCGCGCGGGCCAGGTCGAGCTGCTCGGTCGACAGCGTGATCGTGTGGACGTGCGCGCCGCGGCGGGCCGCTCGCAGCGCGAGCTCGCCCCAGCCGGTGCCGATCTCGAGCACCCGGGTGCCCTCGCCGACGCCCGTCGCGTCGAGCAGCCGCTCGATCTTGCGGGCCTGCGCGGACTCGAGGTCCTCGGGGAGCGCCGGGCTGCCGTCCGGGTGCGTCTCGAACAGCGCCGAGGAGTAGCTCAACGTCGCGTCGAGGAACAGCCGGAAGAGGTCGTTGGAGAGGTCGTAGTGGTGCGCGATGAGGTCGCGTGACCGCTTCTCGTCGGGACGGTGGAGACGCGGCCGCTTCGCCACCACGAACGCCCGGGCTCGTTGCAGCCGGTCGGGCACCAGGGTCGCCATCTCGGCGGCCAGCACGGTCAGGAAGCCGGCCAGGTCGCCGTCCTCGCCCTCGTCCCAGGCGCCGGTGAGGTACGCCTCGCCGAAGCCGATCAGGCCGTCGCGGCCGATCCGGGCATAGAACTCGTCGGGCCGGTGGATCCGCATCACGGGACCGCCGCGGCCGAGCACCTCCCGGCGTCCGGGGCCGTGCTCGATCTCGACGGTGACGGGGAGCCGGGAGACCGCGGCGTGGAAGAGCCGTCGGGCCACCGGCGCGGCGATCGCGTTGCGGGGTCCGGTCGGGACGTCGAACAGCCCGGGCCACGTCTCGTGACGCTGGCCGGTGCTGCGGGTCGGACTGAGCGTCATCGGGGGGACACGCCTTCCTGGTGGTGCACCGGCCGGGCGCGGACGGGCAGGCGGCGCAGCCAGAGCCACACCCCGTGCAGGCGGATCAGGGCGGAGGAGCGGAGGGCCTCGGGCGCCGCCCGCCAGCCGGGTACGCCGCTCGGCTCGCCGCGCAGCGAGGCGCTGAAGACGGCGCCGTCGTCGGAGTGGAGGGTGACGGCGACGTCGAGCGTCGCGCCGGGGACCGGCACCGCGAGCTCGTAGTGGCCGTCGGTGCCGTGGAAGGGCGAGACGTACAGCTGCTTGTCGGTGCGGGCCCGTCCCTGCTCGTCGGGGTGGACGAGGTAGGCGTGCCGGTCGCCGTAGGTGTTGTGGACCTCGACCACCACGGCTCGCTGCTCGCCGTCGGGGCCGAAGCACCAGAAGACGCTGATCGGGTTGAAGCAGTGGCCGAACGCCCGGGGCAGCGCGGCCAGCAGCACCCGGCCGCCGTCGAGCGTCACGCCCTGCTGCGCGAGGAACGCCTCGACGTTCGTCCGCAGCGGCAGGTCCGGGTCGCCGAGGTGGTCGCGCGCCTCGATGCTGCCGAGGACCGGCGCGAGCCGGCCGTGGTCGGGCAGGTGGTCGAGGTCGACCAGCCAGGTGTGGGACCGGTGGGTGAAGGTGCGGCGGAACGGCGTCCGCCGGGTGTGGGTGATCGTGGTCCGGTAGACGGTGGGCTGCCGGGCGTCGCCGGGTCTCGTGGCTCGCTGGGCCCGCACGTCGACCACCGCGGCCCCGGGTGTCGACGTGCGGGCTGAGCCAGCCACGGCTCCGTGCTGCTGGGCCACCCACGGGAAGCCCAGCCGTTCGGCGGCCGCGAGGCCGGCCCGGGCGCCGTCCTCGTGGAAGCCCCACCCGTGGTACGCACCGGCGAAGGCGAGCCGGTCGGAGGAGATCTCGGGGAGCCGCTCACGGGCGGCCACCGACTCCGGGGTGTAGATCGGGTGCGCGTAGTCGCGCCGGGCCAGCACCGTGGCCGGGTCGACCAGGTCGTCGCCGCCGAGGGTCACCAGGTAGTGGGTGCCGGTCGGCAGCCGCTGCAGCCGCGTGAGGTCGTAGGTGACCGTGACGTCACCGCGGCGGCCCACGACGCGGCGGAAGTTCCACGAGGCGCGGGCGCCGGCGGCCTGTGGCAGCAGCGTCGTGTCGGTGTGGAGGAGCGCGGTGTTGGGGGAGTACGGCAGGGCCTCGAGCAGCTCGCGCTGGAGCGCGGTGGGCTCGGCCAGCATCGCGAGCGCCTGGTCGGGGTGCGTGGCGACCACGCAGGCGTCGTACGCCTCCACCGCCCCGTTGCCGTCGGTGACCTCGACCCCGGCCGCGGTCTCGAGCACCGAGGTCACCTTGGTGCCGGTGCGGAGGTCGGGGAGCCCGGCGGCGACCCGGTCGACGTAGGCGTGGGAGCCGCCGCTCACGGTGCGCCACGTCGGCGAGCCGAACACCTGGAGCATCCCGTGGTGCTCGAGGAACGTGAACAGATAGCGCGCGGGGTACTCCAGCGCCAGGTCGGGGTCGCAGGACCACACCGCGGCCACCAGCGGCTCCATGAAGTGCCGCGTGAAGTACGGCGAGAACCGGCCGGCCTCGAGGAACTCGCGCAGCGTCTGGTCGGTGCCGGTCGAGGCGGCGACCAGCCGGCGGGCGCGTCGGTGGAAGCGGGGGATCTCCGTGAGCATCCGGAGGTACGCCGGGGTGCGCAGGTTCGCGCGAGCCGGGAACAGGCCACGCCGTCCGAGCGCACCGGCCCACTCGAGGCCGGTCTCGTCGTCGCGGACCGAGAGCGACATCTCGGACTCCTGGGTCGCGACGCCGAGCTCCTCGAAGAGCCGCAGGAGGGTCGGGTACGTGCGGCGGTTGTGCACGATGAAGCCGGTGTCGATCCGCAGCAGCGATCCGTCCGCCGCCGGTCACGTCGTGAGTGTCGGCGTGACCCCCGAGCCGGTCGTCGGCCTCGTAGAGGGTCACCCGCGCCCCCGAGGAGGCGGCGACGTACGCCGCCACCAGTCCGGACACACCGGAGCCGATGACGGCGAGCCGTCGGGACGCGCCGGGCATCAGGCGTTCTCGAAGTCCACGGCCGTGACGAGGGCCGACTCGGTCGGCTCCTTCGAGCCGCCATCGGGCTCGACGGTGATGCCGAAGCCGATCGCGGTCGCGGGATCGCCCGTGAGCACGACCTCGTCGTCGCCGTCCTCCATCAGGCCCGCGGCCACCATGCCGACCTCTTCGTGGTCCAGCCAGAGCTCGTAGACCTTCCCGTCAGGGGCGGCCGGCATGTCCTCGGTCACCAGGACCGCCTGGTTGAGGGACTTGGAGCGGATCACGGTGGCAGCAGCGCCGCCGTCGAGGCTGAGGTCGAACTCCTCGGCGTCCTCAGCGGCGCGGATCCGGTCGGCAGCCGTGGGCTGAACCTGGCTGGTGTCGTCGGCCCACGGCTCGGCGACGACCAGGCCACCGGCGGCGGCGATCACCACGGCAGCCGCAGCCGCGACCAGAGCCGGACGAAATCGCGCGGCGCGCTGCCGGGCGGGCGTGGTCAGCGGCGGCAGCGGCCGGACGGTGGCGATGTCGGCGAGCACCCGGTCGCGCAGTGTGCTCGGGGGCTGCTGGGCCACCGAGCTGCCGATGACGGAGGAAGCCTCGCGCAGCCCGTCGACCTCGGCGCGACAGGCGGCGCACTCGGCCAGGTGGCGTTCGAAGGCGGCACGCTCGACGTCGTCGAGGGCGTCGACCGCGTAGGCGCCGACCAGGGCGTGGATGTCGCTCATGACGTGGTCACCCCCATCGCGTCTCGCATCCGGATCAGCCCGTCGCGGATCCTGGTCTTGGCGGTGCCGACCGGTAGGTCGAGCATGGTCGCCACCTCCGTGTGTGTGTATCCGCCGAAGTACGCCAGCTCCAGGGCCTCCCGCTGGATCGCGGTGAGCTCCTGCATCGCTGAGCGGACCCGGCGTGCTTCGAGTGAGGCCTCGGCGGCCTCGGCGGTCGCGTCGTGCGCGACCTTGTGGTTCTCCTGGTGGTAGGTCGTGTCCCGCCGGGTGGCGGACTCGGCCGAGCGGACCCGGTCGACCGCCTTGCGGTGCACGATCGTGAGCAGCCAGCCCATCGCGCTGCCGCGGGCGGCGTCGTACCGGCCGGACTGCTTCCAGACGTCGAGGTAGACCTCCTGCGTGACCTCCTCGGCCTGGGCCGGGTCCCGGACCACCCGCAGCGCGAGCCCGTAGGCGCGAGCGGAGGTGGCGTCGTAGAACCGGGCGAAGGCATCGGTGTCACCCCGGGCGGACCTGCCGAGCAGGTCCGACAGCGCCCGCGCCTCCGACGCCCCCTCACGAGAGGGGGCGCCGGCCGGCACCGCGCGGAGATGGTCCACGTGCTGAATCTTGTCTGGTCGCCAGTCCTGACGGAAGGTCAGGGCATCAGGACGGTGTCGATGACGTAGACCGTGGCGTTCGCGGTCTGGATGTTGCCGCAGAGCACGGTGGCCTCCTCGTCGCCGATGGTGGCCTCCTCGCCCGAGCCGTTGATCGTGAGCGTGTCGCCGGCCAGGGTCTCGAACTCACCCGTCAGCTGGTCGGGCGCGATCCGCTCGGCCACCACGTGGTGGGTGAGGACCGCAGTCAGGGTCTCGGTGTCCTCGAGCAGCGCGTTGAGCTGCTTCTTGGTGAACGCCTCGAAGGCCGGGTTGGCCGGGGCGAACACGGTGAGCGCCTCGGCGGAGTTCAGCGGCTCCACGAGGTCGGCCGCACCGACGGCGGTGACCAGGGTGCTGAGGAGCGGGTTCGCGCTGGCGGCGGAGGCCACCGGAGCGGTCGCCATGCCCTCGAAGGACCCGTCGCCCTCGGTGGGGACCTCGCCACAGGCGGGGCCGTAGGTCTGGGCCTCCGGGCCGTCGGCCATGTCGTCGCCCTCGTCGGTGGGCTCCTCCTCCATCGGGGTGTCCTCGGCGGCGGGCGTGTCCGCGGTGGCCGGCTCGTCCTCGCCACAGGCGGCCAGGCCGAAGGACAGGGACACGGCGGCGGCCGCGAGGCCGGTCTTGCGGAGAATCGTCGTGCGCAACATGTCAGGGAACCTCTCGTTGTGGTGTGGAACGTCTGGGATTCGGTGCTGCCGGCGCCGCGGATTGGTCCGCGACCGGAAATCTGTGACGGAGGTCAGGCGACGCGGACCACGATCCGCTGGTAGCCGGACGCGCCGTCGGGGAAGGGCATCGCCTTGGCGGGGGTCTGCTGCTCGCCCTGCTCCGTCTCGGCGCGGACGGAGAGGGAGTACTCCCCGGTCGTGGGCTTCCACGGCAGGTACCACTGGCGCCAGTAGTCGACGCCGGCGCTCGGGCCGAGCTCGGCCGCCTGCCACTCACCGCCGTCGATCTGGACCTCGACCTTGCCGATGCCGCGGTCCTGGGCCCACGCGACACCGCCGATGAAGGTCTGGCCGGCGTCGATCTCGGAGAAGGACTTCGGCGTGTCGATCCGGCTGGCGATCTTGATCGGGGCGTCGATCGCCCAGTCGCGCTCGGTCCAGTACGCCTCCTGGGCGTCGTACGTCGTCAGCGTCATCCGGGTGATCCACTTGCACGCGCTGACGTAGCCGTAGAGGCCGGGGACGACCATCCGCACCGGGAAGCCGTGCTCCCGGGGGAGCGCCTCGCCGTTCATGCCGACCGCGAGCATCGCGTCGCGACCGTCGGTGGCGACGGCCAACGGGGTGCTGATCGTCATGCCGTCGACGTCCGTGGACAGGATCTGGTCGGCGGTGCCGCCCACCCCGGCCCGGTCGAGGACGTCGGTCAGCCGGACACCGAGCCAGCGGGCCCCACCCACGTAGGGCCCGCCGATGTCGTTGGACACGCAGGTGAGCGTGATGTCGCGCTCGATCAGGTCCATGTCGAGCAGGTCCTGGAAGCCGAGCGAGAGCTCGTTCTCGACGTCCCCGTCGACGACCAGCTCGTAGTCCTCGACCCCGAGCGTGGGGAGCGTGAGGCGGGTGTCGATCCGGTAGAAGGTGTCGTTCGGCGTGCGGAACGAGGAGATGCCGGGGACCTTCCGGTCCAGCCCGGTCGGGAACGCCGCGGCCGGGTCGGCCGGGCCGGGGAGCGCCACGTCCGCCGGGTCGGCGCGCAGTCCGGCGACGAGGCGGCCGACCCCACCCGCGGCGGCCGCGGCGACCGTCAGGACGCTGGTCGCCACGAGCACCCCTCGGCGGCTCGGCAGCTCGTCGGTGGCGGTTGTCTGCTCGGTCGGGGCCGGCGTGGACCGGGTCAGCCACCAGAGGGCGCCGACGCCGGTGACGGCGGTGGCGATCGCCGGAACGCCGTCGAGCGGCCCGGCACCCGGCCGGACGACGGCCGCCACCCCGGCCACCACGACCAGCGCGAGCAGCACCAGTGCGCCGGCCGCGAACCGGCGGCGCGCCAGGATCCCGCCGATGGCGGCCAGCAGGACGGCGCCGGCCATCACCGAGCCCACGAGGATCGGCTTGTCGGCGGTCCCGAACCGGGCGACCGCCCACTCCTTGACCGGCGTCGGGGTCAGGTCGATGACGGTCGACCCCACCGCCAGCACCGGGGACGACGCGGGGTCGATCAGCGCCGCGACGAGGTGTCCCACGGCCATCCCCACGAGCGTGGCCAGGACCCCGAAACCGGCATACATCAGTCGCTGTCGCATGGGAGGTGTTCGGAGCGGACCGTCCCGGAGATGGTTCGCTCCGCCTCGGGTAACGGTGCCGGGCGTGCGCTTCCCACCCGGTGTGACGGGTGGGAAGCGTCGGTACGGCACCGTTACCCGAGACCGGGACCGCACCCCGGTGGGAGAGGATGGCCCCATGACCGACGCGCTCGTCCAGTACGACGTCAGCGGCCCGCTCGCGACGATCACCCTCGACTCGCCCCACAACAAGAACGCGCTCAGCCGGCAGCTGGTGACCGAGCTGTTCGCGGGGCTGGAGGCGGCGGGGGCCGACCCAGCGGTCCGGGTCGTGCTGATCCGGTCCGCCGACCGGGTCTTCTGCTCGGGCGCCGACCTGACCGAGGCCACCACCGAGGGGATGGAGGAGGGCGCGCGCCGGATCGTCGCCCTGCAGCGGCTGATCGCCACCCTGGGCACCCCGGTCGTGACCGAGGTGCTGGGCGCGGTGCGCGCCGGCGGGATCGGGATCGTCGCAGCCAGCGACGTCGCCGTGGTCGCCGAGGACGCGACGTTCGCCCTGACCGAGGTGAAGCTCGGCCTGGCCGCCGCGATCATCAGCCTGACCGTCCACCACCGGATGAGTCCGCGGGCGGCGTCGCTCACCACGCTCGGCGGCGAGGTCTTCGACGGCCGGGCCGCGGCGGCGTACGGGCTGGTCACCACGGCGGTGCCGGCGGCCGACCTCGAGTCCGAGGTCGCCGCGGTGTGCGCCAGCCTCGCGACCGGGGCCGCCCAGGGGCTGCGTGAGTCGAAGGCGATCCTCAACCGCGACCTGGTCGCCCGGATCGACGCGCACGGCGAGGACCTGGCCGCGCTCTCGGCCCGCCTGTTCGCCAGCGACGAGGCCCGCGAGGCGATGACGGCGTTCCTGGACCGACGCAAGGGCTAGGCAACCATCCGGCCCGCCCACCGGGTAGGACCGGACATGACGACCATGACGATCTCGGGGGAGGTCACGGTGAGCACTCCCGGCTTCGAGGAGTTCGTGGCGGCGCGCTCCTCCGCGCTGCTGCGCACCGCCTACCTGCTCACCCGCGACCACACCACGGCCGAGGACCTCCTCCAGACCGCCCTCACGAAGGCCTACCTGGCCTGGGGCCGGATCGAGGGGAACCCCGAGCCGTACGTGCGCCGGATCCTCGTCAACACCTACTCCTCGTGGTGGCGACGCAAGTGGAACGGCGAGCAGCCGACCGACGAGCTCCCCGACCACGGCGCCAGCGACGACACCCTCGGCGAGTCCGGCGACCTGTGGGACGCCCTGGGCCGGCTGCCCCGGCGGATGCGGGCCGTCGTGGTGCTCCGCTACTTCGAGGACCTCACCGAGGCCGAGACCGCCGACCTGCTCGGCGTCTCCGTCGGCACCGTCAAGAGCCAGGCCAGCAAGGCGCTCGCCAAGCTGCGCATCGACCCGTCGCTCGCCGCGCAGCCCGAGCAGCCCGAGCCGATCGAGGGAGAGACCCGATGAACACGCTCCAGGACCTCCGTTCCACCCTCGACGCCCACGCGGCGTCGGTCCACGACGACGCTGTCCTGGCCCGCACGTCCGCCGTGCACGGTCGGGCGCGCGCCGTCCGGCGCCGGCGGGTCGCGACCCTGGCGGTCACGGCCGCGGCCACCGTCGTCGCCGTCGCGGCCGTGCCCTTCCTCACCGGTGGCCCGGCTCCGGCGCCGAGCGACCGCCAGCTGATCGGCAAGGTCGCGCCGGCGACCCTGACCTCACTGGGCTACACCTACGACTTCGCGAAGGGGGTGGAGGGCGGCGAGAAGCACGCCACGATCCGGCTCCGCGCCTCGGACGAGCCGCGGCTGGTGACGTGGGCCAGCGACGCTGCTGACGTCGGCATCCTCGGCACCTGGGGCGGGTTGCACCTCCGGTCCTCCGCCACCGACTTCGACGACTTCGTGTACGTCGCCCCGGGCGAGTCCGGCAGCTTGTCTATCCGCGCCGAAGGGGTCGCGTCGGCGATCGCCGTCTACGAGGTCACCGACGAGGCTCCCGACGGCATCACGGACGACGGCATCACGTTCCGGCAGCAGGTCGGCGGCGACGAGCTGGTCGACGCCGTGATCGGAGCGGCGGGTCAGACCGACCTGACGTTCCAGGTTCCGCTCCCGGCCGGCGGCCTGCGCGTGGCCGAGCTCTGCGCGGGGGCCCCCGACGGATTCGTGGCGAACGTCGAGGTCGACCAGCGCGGCGTCGTCTCGACCGGCGGCTGCGGCGACAGCACGTTCGATCCTGGCGCGGGGTCTGGGGGCTGGTACGACAGGGGCGAACTCGGCGAGCCCGGCACGGTCGTCACGGTCCGGACGTGGGTGTCGCGGGAGCACGGAGGTGAGCCGGTGGTCCTCGACGACGTGCGGCTCGGGCTGGCGGCGTACGCCCTGGCACCCCGGGTGACGACGGTCGCCGGCTGGCGGGTCCCGGACGTCGTCGAGCACAACGGGCACGAGTGGGGGTTCGTCGGCTCCGCCAGCAGCGCGGAGGGCGACGACCGGCTGGTCGTCCGCCGCGACTGGGACGAGCCGACCCTGCTGGTCAGTCACGTGCGAGGGCTGCGTCAGTGGGACGGCGAGGTCATGGTCGGCGACGGCATGACCACCGGCGGCGGGGCCTTCTCGGGGGTCGAGGCGGTGTTCGAACCCGCGGGCGGTCCGTTCGTGATCGACGTCCGCGGCGGGCTCACCGAGCGCACGGCCCTCGGCGTCTCCCTCTACCAGCGCCTCGACTGACCGGTTGCTGGGTGCTGGCGGCGCCGCCCTTGTAGGCTTGAGGACTTGCCGGAAATCGGCGCGGCATCAGGACTACGGGGAACAGGAACAGAGTGAGCGACAACCTGGCGGAGCGCGAGATCGGGACCGAGCAGGCGTTCGTCGACCGTGTCTACATCCAGCTCGAGCGGTCGGCCTCGGCCGCTCAGGCGCTGGCTCGCGAGGGCATCGGGCGAGGGTCCCTCGGCCACGAGGGCGGGCTGGTCGAGCGGGACGCGATGGTCTTCCAGGCCGCCCGGCGGATCGCCCAGCTCGACGCGGCCCACGAGGGGCTGGTCTTCGGGCGGCTCGACCTCCGCGAGGAGCTCGACCCGCAGCCGCGGTACGTCGGCCGGATCGGGCTCCGCGACGAGCACCGCGACTCGCTGTTGATCGACTGGCGGGCTCCGGCTGCCGCGGTCTTCTACCAGGCGACCGCGGCCGAGCCGCAGGGCGTCGTCCGGCGGCGGGTGCTCCGGTGCTCGGGCCGCCGCGTCGCCGGCGTCGAGGACGAGCTGCTCGACGACAGTGTCGACACCGAGCTGCCCGTGGTGGGCGAGGGCGCGCTCATGGCGCAGCTGTCGCGGGCCCGCGACCGTTCGATGCACTCGATCGTGGCGACCATCCAGGCCGAGCAGGACCGGGCGATCCGGGCGCCCGCCAGGGGTGTCGTCGCGATCTCCGGCGGCCCCGGCACGGGCAAGACGGTCGTCGCGCTGCACCGCGCGGCGTTCCTGCTCTACACCGACCGGCGCCGCTACGAGGGTGGCGGCGTGCTGGTCGTCGGGCCCAGCGGCGTCTTCATGCGCTACATCGAGCGGGTGCTGCCGTCGCTCGGCGAGACCGCGGTGGCACTCCGGTCCCTCGGCGAGGTCGTCGACGGCCTGAAGGCCGCGCGCCACGACGAGCCCGCCGTGGCCGACCTCAAGGGCTCCGGCCGGATGGCCGAGGTGATGCGGCGGACGGCGCGACAGGCGGTGCCGGGCGGGCCCGACGAGTTCCGGGTGTTCTGGCGCGACGACGTGATCCGGCTGGAGCGGCGGGAGCTGGGCCGGCTGCGGCGGCAGCTGATGTCGCACGGCCCGCGCAACCGCCAGCTGCCGCGGGTGACGAGCACCCTGCTCGACGCGATGTGGCGCCAGGTGCGCGGCGAGCGGGGCCGGGAGCGCGGGCGTGAGGCCTTCGAGGACGAGCTGCTCTCGAACCAGGCCTTCGTCGACTTCGCGATCGGGTGGTGGCCGCCGCTGACGGCGGTCGACGTGTTCGCGTGGCTGCGTGACCCCGAGCTGCTCGCGCGGGTCGCGGACGGCGTCCTCACGGCGGAGGAGCAGCGGCTGCTCTCCAAGTCGTGGCCCGACGACCCGACGACGGGGCTGTCGGTGCAGGACGTGCCGCTGGTCGACGAGCTGCGCTACGCGCTGGGCGACCTCCCCGCGCGGCACGGCGAGCAGGTCGACGACGAGCTGGTCGCCGAGGGCGCGGTCGACCTCCAGGAGCTGACGACGGCGTCCGACCGCGAGTACGCGCCGACCGGTCGCGCCTGGTCAGCGCCGTCCCACCGGATCGAGGACGACGGCTTCGCCCACGTCCTGGTCGACGAGGCGCAGGACCTCACCCCGATGCAGTGGCGGATGGTCGGCCGCCGTGGCCGGGCGGCCACCTGGACGATCGTCGGCGACCCGGCTCAGTCGTCCTGGCCGGAGCCGGCCGAGGCCGCCGCGGCCCGGGCCGCCGCCCTCGACGGCAAGCAGCTCCACGAGTTCCACCTGTCCACCAACTACCGGAACTCGTCGGAGATCTACGAGCACGCCGCGGCGTACGCCGAGCGGGTCGGGCTCGACGCCGACCTGCCCACCGCCGTCCGCTCGACCGGCGTCGCCCCGCGCGAGGTGTCGGCCGGCGACGATCTCGAGGCCGTCACCCGCGCGGAGGTCGAGGCGGTCGCGGGTGCGGTGGCCGGCACCGTCGGTGTCGTCGTCCCCGTCTCCCGGATCGCCGACGTGCGGTCGTGGCTGGCCGGCCTGCTCGACGAGCGGGTGGTGCTGCTCACCGGTCTCGAGACCAAGGGCCTGGAGTTCGACGGCATCGTGGTCGTCCGGCCGCAGGAGATCGAGGAGGAGTCGGGCACCGGGCGCGCCACGCTCTACGTCGTCCTGACGCGGGCGACCCAGCTGCTGACCACGGTCTCCTGAGCGACCTCGCTGACGGCCATGGACACGTTGGAGCTGCGGCGCTCGACGACGCGGCGTGAGACCGTCGTCTACCTGGTGGCGCTGTTGTACGTCGTGACCGGCGTGTTCGCGGTGTGGTGGACGGTCGACTTCTGGGTCGACACGGTCTACGACCTGTCGAGCCGAGCGCGGTACCCGTCCGTCCTGGTGGTCGGCGGCCTCGTGATGACGGGGCTGACGGGGCTGCTGCTGTGGTGGGGTATCCCGATGTGGCAGCTCGCCCTGCGGCCGGGGAGACCGGAGGACGTGGTGGTCACCTTCGACGGCGACGGTCTGGTCGTGAGGGACGCCGGCTTCACGGTGGTGGTGCCGTGGGCCTCGATCTCCTCGGCGCGGATGGAGCCAGGGCGATCCGGACGGGAGATCTTGCTGTTCACCGTGTCGGGACCCGTCGTCCGATCGCGAGGCCGATTGCCGGCCCTCGTGGAGAAGGGCTTGCGCCGAGGGGTGTTCCGGATGAGGCTCGAGCCAGAGGACCCCAGCCCGGACGAGGTGCGGGCCGGCGTCCTCCGGCTCTCCGATGGCGCCGTCGAGGTGCTGTGAGGCCTGTGCGGGGTCGTCACGGACGACATGACGGGGAATCAGCCACGACTCGATCCGAATCAGGCACGACTCGACCGGAATCATCCACGACTCGGCGCGAATGGGGCACGACTCGGCGGGGAACCTAGGCTGGCGCGCATGACTGCCGCCGACGTCCGCGTCCTCCTGGAGCAGCTCCAGGGGTACGGCGCGTGGGCGGTGATCCGGCGCAAGGCGGCGCCGACGGCCGGCCTCGTCGCGGGTACGCCGCGGCAGGTCGCCTCCCTGCTCGACGTACCGCTGGAGGAGGGGGTGCCGGAGCCGGGGCGCAGCGCCGACCGGCTGGTCGCGGTGCCGTTCCGACAGGTCGCCGAGCGCGGCTTCGAGGCGATCGACGACGGTGCGCCGTTGACCGTCGTCGACATCGAGACCGAGCACGAGGTGTCTGTCGACGACCTGCTGGCGGCGCTGCCCGACGCGCCGGTCGAGTTCGCCGACCGCGGTGGGTTCGGCGTCGACGACGACGCGTACGGCGAGGTCGTCGAGCAGATCATCCGCGACGAGATCGGCCAGGGCGAGGGAGCCAACCTCGTGATCGGCCGCCACTACCGGGCCGTCGTCGCCGACTGGGACGCCGACCGCGCGCTCACCGTGTTCCGGCGGCTGCTGGAGCGCGAGCGCGGCGCCTACTGGACGTTCTGCTTCTACACCGGCGAGCGGTTCCTGATCGGCGCCAGCCCGGAGCGGCACGTCAGCGTCCGCGGCGGCGACGTCCGGATGAACCCGATCAGCGGCACGTTCCGCGTCGGCGGCGCCGACCCGAGCGGGTACGAGGACCTGCGCGACCGGCTGCTCGGCTTCCTCGTCGACGAGAAGGAGATCTTCGAGCTCTTCATGGTCGTCGACGAGGAGCTCAAGATGATGTGCGACCTGTGCCACGAGGGCGGCCAGGTGCTCGGGCCCTTCCTCAAGCCGATGACCCACCTGATCCACACCGAGTACCTCTTGGCCGGCCGCAGCCACCGCGACCCGCGCGAGATCCTGCGCGACACGATGTTCGCAGCCACGGTCACCGGGTCACCGGTCGAGAACGCCTGTCGCCTGATCGCGACGTACGAGACCGAGGGCCGTGGCTACTACGGCGCCGCGCTCGCGCTCTTCGGCCGCGACCGGGACGGCCAGCACACGATGGACAGCCCGATCCTGATCCGCACCGCCGACGTCGACCCCGAGGGCGGGCTGAAGATCTCCGCCGGAGCCACGCTCGTGCGTGATTCCGACCCGGCGTACGAGGTGGCGGAGACCCACGCGAAGGCGGGCGGCATCCTCAGCGCGTTCGGGCTCGTGCCGGCGGCCCAGGTGCCGGCGCTGGACGTCGCCAGCCTCGCGCGCGACGAGGACGTGCTGCTCGCGCTGCACGACCGCAACCGCCGCCTCTCGTCGTTCTGGCTCGCCGACCAGGCGGGCGCGCCGCCCGACCCCGGCCTGCGGGGCAAGCACGTCCGGATCCTCGACGGCGAGGACGACTTCGTGAACATGCTGCGCCACGTGCTCGGCGTGCTCGGGATGACCAGCGACGTGGTGCGCTACGACGCCCACCAGCCCGGCTGCCTCGACGACGCCGACCTGGTGATCGTGGGCCCCGGCCCGGGCGACCCGCGCGACGGCGACGACCCGAAGATGGCGACGCTGCGGGCCGCGGTCGACCGGCTCCTCGAGCGGGAGCAGCCGTTCCTCGCCGTGTGCCTCGGCCACCAGGCGCTCTGCCAGCGGCTCGGCCTCGGCCTCGACTACAAGGACATCGTCTTCCAGGGCACCCAGTCGCCGGTGGCGATCGACGGCCGCACCGAGCGGGTCGGCTTCTACAACACGTTCGTCGCGCGGGCCGCCGGAGACCTGCCCCCGGGTGTCACCACCGAGACCGACCCCGCCACGGGCGACGTCCACCTGCTGCGCGGCCCGCACTACCGCGGCATCCAGTTCCACGCCGAGTCGATCCTGACCGAGCACGGCTACGACCTGCTGCACGACCTGGTGCGCGACCTCCTCGCCTGAGGCCCGTCGGCGGCGGCGGACAGTAGGTTGAGCCGGTGCCCGCGCCGGACGTCGTGGTCGTCGACCACCACGACTCCTACACCTGGAACCTGGTGCACCTCGTCGCCGAGGTCACCGGGCGCCTGCCCGCGGTCGTCCAGCACGACGAGGTGGCGGCCGAGGACGTGCTGGCCCACGACTTCGTGGTGCTCTCGCCCGGCCCGGGTCACCCGTCCGAGCCGGTCGACTTCGCCGTCGGCCGCGACGTGCTGCTCGCCGGCACCCGACCGGTGCTCGGCGTCTGCCTCGGGATGCAGGGCATCATCACCACGTTCGGCGGCACGGTCGAGCGCGACGTGCCCGCCCACGGCGAGGTGTCGCTCATCAGCCACGACGGCGCCGGGGTCTTCACCGGCCTCCCCCAGGACTTCCGGGCCGTGCGCTATCACTCGCTCCAGGGGATCGAGCTGCCTGCGTGCCTCGAGTCGACGGCGGCGTGCCCGGGGTCGGGGGACGACGGTCCGCGGGCACTGATGGGGGTGCGGCACCGCGACCTCCCGATCGAGGGCGTCCAGTTCCACCCGGAGTCGGTGCTGTCCGAGCACGGCGCGACGCTGGTCGCCAACTTCTTGGCGGGGCGTCGATGACCGACCCCGTGGCGGCGTACTTCCTCGAGGTCGCGCGCGACCACCCGCGCTGCTTCTGGCTCGACGGTGGCGGCGCCCGCGACTGGTCGGGCAACACGTCCATCATCGGCTGGCTCGACGACGACGACGTCTCGCTGTCGTACGACGCGTCGGCCCGGCGGGTGACGCGGCACCGGTCGGGGCGCACCGAGGTGGTCGGCGACGACGTCTTCGACGTGCTGGCCGACGAGCTCGCCGCCGAGCCCGAGGGCCAGTGGTTCGGCTACCTCGGCTACGCGTGCCGCCCGGACCTCACGGCCCGCCCCGGTGGACCGGTGCCCGACGCGGTGTGGCTGCGGCCCCGGACGGTGCGCCTGTTCGAGCACGATGCGCCGCCGTCGGCCGTGCTGGTCGCCCGGTCCGCGCCTCCGACCGAGGCGCCGCGCTGGTACGACGAGGCGTTCGCCCGGGTCCAGGAGGAGCTGCACGCCGGCAACACCTACGAGGCGAACCTCACCTACCGCGACACGATCGCCAGCCACCTCGCCCCGCCCGAGGCCTACGTGCGGCTGCGCACGCTCAACCCGGCGCCGTACGCGGGGTTCCTGCAGCACGACGTCGACGGCGCCCGCGGCTGGCTGCTCAGCTCCAGCCCGGAGCGCTACGCCCTGGTCACCGACGACCGGGTGCTCGAGACCAAGCCGATCAAGGGCACCACGCCCCGGGGCGCGACGCCCGAGGAGGACGAGGTCCACCGCGCGTCGCTCGCGAGCGACCCCCGGTTCCGGGCCGAGAACCTGATGATCGTCGACCTGCTGCGCAACGACGTGTCGATGGTGTGCGAGCCGGGCACGGTGACGGTGCCGTCGCTGATGGCGGTCGAGTCCTACGAGAACGTGCACCAGCTCGTCAGCACCGTGCGCGGCCGGCTGCGCGACGACGTGTCGACGCTCGACGCGCTGCGGGCACTGTTCCCGGCGGGCTCGATGACCGGCGCGCCCAAGCGCCGGACCATGGAGATCATCGGCTCGGTCGAGCCCGGCCCGCGCTCGGCGTACGCCGGCGCCTTCGGCTGGATCGCGGGCGACGGGCGGGCCGACCTCGGCGTCGTGATCCGCAGCCTCTTCACCGCGGGCGACGGCGAGTGGACGCTGGGCACCGGCGGGGGCATCACCGTGCACTCCGACGTGACGGACGAGTACGCCGAGACGGTGTGGAAGGCCGACCGGCTACGCGCCGTCTTCGATGAGTGACGGCTCCCGCACGCCGGGCAGCCGGATGGTGAGCCGGGCTCCGCCCGCGGGGGACCGGCCGGCCGTGACCGACCCGGAGTGCCGGTCGACGACCTGGGCGACGATCGCGAGCCCGAGCCCCGACCCCGGCATCGAGCGCGACTCGTCGGACCGCCAGAACCGCTCGAACACGTGGGTCAGGTCCTCGTCGGCGATGCCCGGTCCCTCGTCGTCGACGGTCAGCTCGCCGTCGGCCAGCCGCACCCGCACCACGCCGTCGGGCGGGCTCCACTTGGCGGCGTTGTCGAGGAGGTTGGTGACCGCGCGCTCCAGGGCGGCGGCGTCGCCCACGACCGACGAGGGCTCCACGTCGGCCTCGAACGTCAGGCTGGGGGCGCGGCGGCGGACCCGGGTCAGCGCCCGGTCGACGATCTCGTCGAGGTGCACGGTCGCCACCACCGCGGGCATCGGGTCGTCGCGCGCGAGCTCGACCAGGTCGCCGATCAGCGTCGTCAGCTCCTCGATCTGGGCGCGGACGTCGGCGAGCAGCTCGACCCGCGCGTCGTCCGGGAGGTCGCGGCCTGCCTGCGCGAGCAGGTCGAGGTTGGTGCGCAGCGAGGTCAGCGGCGTGCGGAGCTCGTGCCCCGCGTCGGCCACCAGCTGCCGCTGCCGGTCGCGGGACGCCGCGAGCGCGACGAGCATCGAGTTGAAGGCACCGGCCAGCCGGGCGATCTCGTCGTCGCCCTCGACCGGCAGCGGACGCAGGTCCTCCGTCTCGGCGATCGCCTCGACGGCGTCCGTCAGCCGCCGGACCGGCCGCAGCCCGTTGCGCGCGACCGCCCAGCCCGCCGCCGCGGCGGCGATCACGCCGGCCAGCCCGAACAACAGCATGACCAGCCCCAGCTTGGCGAGCGTCTGCTGCTGCGACTCCAGGGACTGCGCGAGCACCAGCGCCTGACCCGGGTCGCGGGCCGGCACGGTGACGACCCGGAACCGCTCGCCGTCGTCGGCCACGAGCGTGCGGGTGCTCTCCGATGACCGACCGGCGGCGACGTCGATCTCGGGCTGGCCGAGCCGCAGTGCTGGGAAGTCGTCGAACGTCCGGTAACGGGCGTCGGAGGTGAAGTAGAGGATCCGGATGTCGGCGGCCCCGAGGGCCCACGACGGCACCTCGACGTCCAGCGGCACGTCGTACGTCGCGACCTTGTCGGCCCGGTCGAGCAGCGACTCGTCGAGCGTCGACTGCATCTGCATCCGCGCGGTCATGAACGCCGCGAACGCGACGAACGCGACGGCGAGGCCGACCGCCAGCGTGGTGAGCAGCGTGACGCGGCTGGCCAGCGACCGCCGGTAGTGCCAGCGGCTGCCGGCGGGGGCGGAGGTCATGGGCTCTTCAGCACGTAGCCGACGCCACGCACCGTGTGGATCAGCCGGGGCTCACCCTCGGCCTCGGTCTTGCGGCGGAGGTAGCCGACGTAGACCTCGAGCGAGTTGGCGGTGGTCGGGAAGTCGTAGCCCCAGACCTCCTCGAGGATGAACGCCCGCTCCAGCACCCGCCGGGGTCGGCGCAGGAACATCTCGAGGAGCGTGAACTCGGTCCGCGTCAGCTCGATCTGCCGGCCGGCACGGCGGACCTCACGGGTCGCCACGTCCATCGACAGGTCGGCGAACTCCAGCACCTCGTCGTCGGCGTCCTCCGGCGGCACGACCCGGCGGAGCAGCGCCCGCAGCCGGGCCAGCAGCTCGGGCAGCGCGAACGGCTTGGTCAGGTAGTCGTCGGCGCCCGCGTCGAGCCCCTCGACCCGGTCGCCGACGGCGTCGCGCGCGGTCAGCACCAGGATCGGCAGGTCGTGCCCGGCCGACCGCATCGCCCGGGTGGCCTCGAGCCCGTCGAGCCGCGGCATCATCACGTCCATCACGACGACGTCGGGCTGTGCCGTCCCGATCCCGGCGAGCGCCTCGGCCCCGTCGGCGGCCAGGGTCACGTCGTACCCGTTGAACTCCAGTGATCTCCGCAGCGACTCCCGCACGGCCCGGTCGTCGTCGACGACGAGCACGCGGGGTCGGGCGGCGGCAGGCACGCCTCTCACTGTGCCAGCCCAGCCTGAGGCTCGTCTGAGAGTGGCGGCACCGCAGCCGGCCTCAGCCGAACGTGCGGGCGACCTCGGCGGCCCGGGCGCCGTATCCGCCGCCGAAGTGGCAGGCGTGGACGAGCAGCGGGAAGAGCTGGTGCACGCCGACCCGGTCGCGCCAGCCGTCGGCGAGCGGGTGCTCGGCCTCGTAGGCGTCGAGCACCCGGTGCAGGTGGGGCAGCCCGAAGAGGGACAGCATCGCCAGGTCGACCTCGCGGTGCCCGCCGTACGCCGCCGGGTCGATCACCCAGCACTGGCCGTCCTGCCCCCAGAGCACGTTGCCGTTCCACAGGTCGCCGTGCAGGCGGGCGGGCGGCTCCTCGGGCACCAGGGCCGCCAGCCGCGCGAGGACCGCTTCCACGGCCGCGGCGTCGTCGGTGCCGATCGCGTGCCGGTCGCGGGCGAGCTTGAGGTAGGGCAGCACCCGCCGGGTGGCGTAGAACTCCGGCCAGGTCGGGGCGGTCCGGTTCGGCAGCGGCAGCCGGCCGATGAAGCCGTCGTGCTCGTGGCCGAAGGCGTCCGCGCCGGCGCGGTGGGTGCGGGCCAGCGACTGCCCGAGGGCGACCGCCGCGTCGACGGTGGTCTTGCCCGGCTCGACCCACCGGACCACCAGGCACTCGTGGTCGTGGCCGAGCAGGTCCGGGACGGCGACGCCCCCCTCGGCGGTCGCCTCGGCGAGCCAGGTCAGGCCCCGTGCCTCCGCGTCGAAGAAACCCTCGGGGGCCTGGTGGTGGGTCTTCACGAGCGCGGTGGTGCCGTCGCTCGTCCGGACCCTGGTGGCGGTGGAGATGTCACCCCCGGCGACCGGGGCGGTCGCGATCACCGACGAGCCGATCAGCTCCTCGGCGCGCCGCGCGATCAGGGGCAGCCGGGTCATGTGCGGGACAGCTCCCGGTGGAGCGCGGCGACGAGCGACGTGCTGGTGCGCTCGACCATGCGCAGCACCTCCTCGTAGCCCGACAACTCACCGTAGTACGGGTCGGGCACCTCGCCTCCCGGTTCGTCCGGATCGAACGCGCGGAAGAGCATGGCCCGCTCGCCGGCGCCGCCGACCGCCTGGAGGTTGCTGTGGTCCATGACCAGCACCAGGTCGTGCTCGTCGTGCCACGTCGCGTCGAAGGTCCGGGCCCGGTGCCGGGTGGCGTCGTAGCCGGCGGCGGTGAGGGTGGTCGCGGCCCGCGCGTCCATCGCCTCCCCGTCGTGCCAGGCGCCGGTGCCGGAGCTGGTGACCTCGACGACGTCCTCCAGCCCGGCCTCGACCAGCCGCGCCTCCACCACCACCTGCGCCATCGGCGAGCGACAGATGTTGCCCAGGCAGACCATCGCGATCCGGTAGCGGCCCGGCTCGCGGGGTGGCGGCAACGTCACCGGCATCGACACTCAGTCCGCCACTCAGTCGTCCGTGACCGTGGCGACGAACCAGTTCACGAGGCTGATCACCAGCGCGCCCAGCAGCGCCGACCAGAAGAAGTCGTCGACCACGAACCCGAGGTCGAGCTGCTTCGCGAGCCAGCCGGTGAGGAGCAGCATCAGGGCGTTGATCACCCAGAGGAACAGCCCGAGCGTGATGATGATGAACGGGATCGAGAGGATCTTCACGACCGGCTTCACGAAGCTGGAGACGACGCCGAGGATGACGCCGACGCCCAGCAGCGCGGGCCAGTTCTCCGCCAGCCCGCCCGGTTCGGTGAAGCGGATGCCGGGCACGATCCACGCCGCCACCGCGACCGCCAGCGTGTTGGCGACCAGCCAGATCACGAGTCTCATGGCGCCAGCGTAGTGATCGGGCCGCGACGGCGTCGTTCACGCACCTGGCCGGGGGTCGGGCCACTAGCCTCGCCGCGTGGACCGGATCGGGGGCACGGAGAGCATGGTCGCGGGCGCGCTCGTGTCCGGGATCCTGTTCGCGGTGCTGGCGGGCGTGCTGCGACGGCGGCTCGGCTGGGTCGGTGCGGCCGCCTGGTGCGGACTGGCCTGGTGGCTCGTGGTGATCGCGCTGGTGACGCTGGTGCCGCTCGCCGGGATCGACCTCTCCGTGCCGGCGGAGACCCGGTCCGACACCTGCTCGATGGACTACGGCGGGCCGGCGCCGGACGGGTTCTGGATCTTCTCCGGCGGCCAGCGGCTGCTCAACACGGCCCTGTTCGTGCCGGCCGGGGCGCTGCTGGTCGTGGCCGCCGCCCGCTGGCGGATCGGGTGGCTGATGGCGCCGGTGGGGCTGCTCGGCCTGGCGGCGTACTCGCTGGCGATCGAGCTCGTGCAGCTGGAGGTGGCCCGGATCGACCGGGCCTGCGACGTCACCGACTTCGTCGACAACGTGACGGGTGCCATGGTCGGCTTCGCGGCCGGGCTGCTGCTCGCGGCCGCCCTGCGTCCGTGGCGGGTGCGCGGCTAGCCTGACCGGCATGCCGAGCCCGCAGCCGCGTCCGAACGTCGCCGCCATCCCGCAGTACGTCGCGGGCAAGCCGCCGGTGCCGCGCGACGGGATCACCGTCTACAAGCTGTCCTCGAACGAGAACCCGTACCCGCCGTTGCCGGGCGTGGTCGAGGCCGCGACCGAGGCGGCCGGGCGGATGAACCGCTACCCGGACATGGGCAACTCCGAGCTCTACGGCGCGCTGTCGAGCAGGCTCGGGGTGCCGGTCGAGCAGCTCGCGCTCGCGACCGGCTCGGTGGCGCTGATCTATCAGCTCGTACAGGCGTTCTGCGAGCCCGGCGACGAGGTCGTCTACGCCTGGCGGTCGTTCGAGGCCTACCCGATCGCGGTGACCGCGGCGGCCGCGACCTCGGTCCGGGTGCCGGTGACGGCCGACGGCCGGCACGACCTCGACGCGATGGCGGCGGCGATCACCGAGCGCACCAAGGTGGTGCTCGTCTGCACCCCCAACAACCCGACCGGACCGGCCGTCAGCCAGTCCGAGCTCGACGCGTTCCTCGCGAAGGTGCCGCCGCACGTGCTGGTCGTGGTCGACGAGGCGTACGTCGAGTTCGTGCGGATGGCCGACCCGGTCGACGGGCTCGCGACGTACCGCGCCCACCAGAACGTGCTCCTCACCCGGACCTTCTCCAAGGCCTACGGCCTCGCCGGCTTCCGGGTCGGGTACGCCGTGGGGCCGGAGCCGATCGCGGGCGCGCTGCGCGCGGTGTCGCTGCCGTTCGGCGTCTCGAGCGTCGCGCAGGCGGCCGCGGTCGCCTCCCTCGCGGCGGAGGACGCGCTGCTCGAGCGCGTCGCGGCGCTGGTCGCCGAGCGCGACCGGCTCGTCGCCGGCCTGCGCGGGGTCGGCTGGGACGTGCCCGAGCCGCAGGGCAACTTCGTCTGGTTCGGCCTCGGCGACCGGACCACGGAGTTCGCCGCGACCGGTGACGAGCTCGGCATCGTGGTGCGCCCGTTCGCCGGGGAGGGCGCCCGGGTCTCGATCGGCGAGCCGGAGGCCAACGACCGGGTCGTGGAGCTGGCGGACCGCTACTCGGGGTGAGCCGCCGCGTGGGCCGCCGTGCTACACACGATCGGGTGCCTTACGTGGAGCAGGACGACTTCGACCGGGACATGGACTACCTCCCCGACCGGATCACGCGCGACGGCCGGGACGGGTGGCCGGTGGAGCCCGGCCGCTACCGGCTGCTGGCCGCGAAGGCCTGCCCCTGGGCGACGCGCGCGATCATCGTGCGGGACGTGCTGGGCCTCGAGGACGTCATCTCGATGGGGCTGGCCGGACCGACGCACGACGAGCGCAGCTGGACCTTCGACCTCGACCCCGGCGACCTCGACCCGGTGCTGCGGATCCACCGGCTGCAGGAGGCCTACTTCGAGCGCGTCCCCGCCTACCCCAAGGGGATCACGGTGCCGGCGATCGTGGACGTCCCGAGCGGCCAGGTCGTCACCAACGACTTCCCGCAGATCACCCACGACCTCTTCTTCGAGTGGCGCGACCACCACCGGCCCGACGCGCCGGACCTGTGGCCCGACGCCGTGCGCGAGGAGATGGAGGAGGTCATGGAGCGGGTGTTCGCCGACGTCAACAACGGCGTCTACCGCTGCGGCTTCGCCGGCAGCCAAGCGGCGTACGAGCAGGCCTACGACCGGCTGTGGGCGGCGATCGACTGGCTCGAGGAGCGCCTCGCCGACCGTCGGTTCCTCATGGGGGACACGATCACCGAGGCCGACGTCCGGCTCTACACGACGCTGGCCCGCTTCGACGCGGTCTACCACGGCCACTTCAAGTGCAACCGCCAGAAGCTGACGGAGCTGCCGAACCTCTGGGGCTACGCCCGCGACCTCTTCCAGACCCCCGGCTTCGGCTCCAACACCGACTTCGAGCAGATCCAGGAGCACTACTACGTCGTCCAGGACGACATCAACCCGACCGGCGTCGTCCCGAAGGGTCCCGACCCCGACGTGTGGCTGGAGCCCCACGGCCGCGGCTGAGGCTCTGCTCGTGGCTGCAGGTTTCCCCGCTTAAGCGGGGAAACTGGCACCTCCTGAGGGATCCTGCGCCGAAATCTGCATGAATCCCCGCTTAAGCGGGGAAACCGCCGCACCGCTACCAGGACAGCTCGCGGCAGTGCCGGGCGTCCGACTCCACCTGGAGCGTGGCGTGCTCGACGCCGAACTGCCGGCGGAGGGTGGCGGCGGCCGTGGTCAGCACCGCGTCGGTGTCGCCGGTGGCGACGAGGTGGGCGGTCGCGACGTGCATCCCGGACGTCAGCGTCCACAGGTGGAGGTCGTGGATCGTGGTCACGCCGGGGACGGCGCAGAGGGCCGACTCGACCTCGGCCGGGTCCATGCCTGCCGGCGCGTGCTGGCCGAGGACCGTGAGCACCTCGCGGCCCAGCCACAGCGCGCGGACGGCCACGAACGCGGCGATCGCGGCGGCGACCAGGGTGTCCCACCAGCTGTCGCCCGTCGTGGCCACGAGCACGCCGGCCGCGATGACGCCGACCGAGCCGACGGTGTCGGCGACCACCTCGACGTAGGCCCCCTTGACGTTGAGGCTCTCGCCGGCGCCGCCTCGCAGCAGCACCAGGGCGACCAGGTTGACCAGCAGCCCGAGCCCGCCCACGACCAGCAACGGGCCGCTCGCGACGACCGCCGGATCGCCGATCCGGCGCAGCGCCTCGACCCCGACGTACGCCGCGGCGCCCAGCATCAGGAGCACGGTCAGGCCGGAGGCGAAGACCTCGGCGCGGTAGGAGCCGAACGTACGCCGGCCGGTGGTGTCCTCGCGGGTGGCGATCCGGGTCGCGGCCAGCGCGGCGCCCAGCGCCACGACGTCGGCGGCCATGTGACCGGCGTCCGACAGCAGGGCCAGGGAGCCGGCCACGAGGCCGACCACCAGCTCGACGACGAAGAACGACCCGACCAGCCCGAAGGCGAGCGCCAGCCGCCAGCGGTGCCGTCCGCCGGCGTGACCCACAGGTCCGTGCGAGTGCCCCGTGCCCACGGTCAGTGCCGCTCGTCGTGGGCCGCCGCCGCGCCACCGGTCGCGGCCAGCAGCCGGCCGGCCTCGGTCAGCAGCGCCCGCACCCGGGTCGGGTCGGGGAGCGAGTAGTGGGAGGAGCGACCCTGCGCGCGGCTCGTCACCAGGCCGCAGTCGCGCAGGCAGGTGAGGTGCTGGGAGACCGTCGACTGGGCGAGCCCGAGGTGGGCGACCAGGTCGACCACCCGGTGCTCGCCGAGGAAGAGGTGCTCGAGGATCGAGAGCCGTGACGGCTCGGAGAGGGCGTGGAACAGCGCTGCCGTCCCGGCCGGGCTGGTGGCCGCCGACCCTTCGGTCGACGCCGCTGTCATCGCCATGCGCCGATGATAGCGTCGGCTGGCAGGCTGGCGCCATGAGTCCCACCTGCTTCGACGCGCTCGACCGGCACGTGATCGGGGGCGCGGCCGACCGGATCGCGCTGACCGCACCCGGCGAGAGCTTCACGTACGCACGGCTCCTCGAGGAGGTCGCTGCGTTCGCTGGCGTGCTCCGCCACTGCGGGGTCGTGCCCGGCGACCGGGTCGTCGTCGCCCTCCCCGCCGTCCCGGAGGCCGTGATCGCCGTGCTCGCCGGCGCCCGGATCGGAGCCGTCCACCACGTCGTCGACGGCGCGGCGCTGGCCGCGGCCCTCCCGGAGCCCGACCAAGGTGCTGGTCACCGCGAGCTCCGAGCCGGACGTCGCCGGCGCGCTCGACCGGGTCGAGCACGTCCCGGCCGTGGTGCTGGTCAAGCAGCGCGACGAGACGCCGTGGGACCTCGTCGAGGGCCGCGACTACGACTGGGACGTGGTGCTGCGCGCCGGTCGCACCGACCCGGCCGCCTGGCTGGAGGGCGCCGCCGTCACGCCGTACGACGATCCGGCCGCGACCTGGATCGCGCCGCTGCTCGACGGCGGCACCCTCACGCTGCCCTGACATCGGCGCGGGTTGGACCGTTCGATTGGCGGGGTCCCCGGCGCCGCCGGTACGTTTGACCGCACCCACGTTGTGGTCCCCGTCACAAGCGGAACCCACGACGACCAGTGCGACGACAGTGCGGCCACCGCGGAGACCCCGTGAGCGCCCGTGAGCTGAAAGAGGAGTGCAGGTGACCAACCCTGGATTCGGCCCCGACCTGGCGGAGGTCTTCGGACCGTCCCAGAGCGACGGCGGCCCCGAGCTCGTGCAGCTGCTGACGCCCGAGGGCGAGCGCGTGCACCACCCGGAGTTCGACCGGGACTTCACCGCCGAGGAGCTCCGCGGCTTCTACCGCGACATGGTCCTGACCCGGCGGATCGACACCGAGGCCACCGCCCTCCAGCGCCACGGCGAGCTCGGCATCTGGGCCCAGCTGCTCGGTCAGGAGGCCGCCCAGATCGGCGCCGGCCGCGCCCTGAAGCCCCAGGACTTCGTCTTCCCGACCTACCGCGAGCACGGCGTCGCCTACTGCAAGGGCATCGACCCGCTCAAGCTGCTCGGCCTCTTCCGCGGCATCGACCACGGCTCCTGGGACCCCCACGACTTCAACTTCGGGCTCTACACGATCGTGATCGGCGCCCAGGCCCTCCACGCCACCGGCTACGCCATGGGCATCCAGCGCGACGGCGACGTCGGCACCGGCGACCCCGAGCGGGACGCCGCCGTGATCGCCCACTTCGGCGACGGCGCCTCGAGCCAGGGCGACGTCAACGAGGCGTTCATCTTCGCCGCCTCCTACAACTCCCCGGTCGTCTTCTTCTGCCAGAACAACCAGTGGGCGATCTCCGAGCCGATCGAGCGCCAGTCGCGGATCCCGCTCTACCAGCGTGCGCTGGGCTTCGGGTTCCCCGGCGTCCGGGTCGACGGCAACGACGTCCTCGCGACGTACGCCGTGACGCAGGCGGCGCTCCAGCGTGCCCGCGACGGCCAGGGCCCGACGCTGGTGGAGGCCTACACGTACCGGATGGGCGCGCACACCACCACCGACGACCCGACCCGCTACCGGCTCAACGACGACGTCGAGAACTGGAAGCTGAAGGACCCGATCGCCCGGCTGGAGGTCTACCTGCGCCGCAACGGCCTGGTCGACGACGCGTTCATCGACGACCTGAAGAACGAGGCCGACGAGCTCGGCCACCACCTGCGCGAGGGGTGCAAGGCGCTGCCCGACCCGCAGCCGCTCGACATGTTCGACCACGTCTACAGCGAGGAGACCGAGGAGCTGCGCGTCCAGCGCGAGGGCTTCGCCGAGTACCTCGAGTCGTTCGAGGGGAGCCACCACTGATGAGCACGCAGAAGGTGACCCTCGCCAAGGGCCTCAACATGGGCCTGCGCAAGGCGATGGAGGCCGACCCCAAGGTCCTGATCATGGGCGAGGACGTCGGCAAGCTCGGTGGCGTCTTCCGGATCACCGACGGGCTGCAGAAGGACTTCGGCGAGGACCGGGTGATCGACTCGCCCCTCGCCGAGTCGGGCATCGTCGGCACCGCGGTCGGCATGGCGCTGCGCGGTTACCGGCCCGTGGTCGAGATCCAGTTCGACGGCTTCGTCTACCCGGCGTACGACCAGATCGTGTGCCAGGTCGCGAAGATGCAGTACCGGTCCAAGGGCCACTACACGATGCCGATGGTCATCCGGATCCCGTTCGGGGGCGGGATCGGCGCGGTCGAGCACCACTCCGAGAGCCCGGAGGCGCAGTTCGCGCACACGCCGGGCCTCAAGGTGGTCGCCTGCTCCAACCCGATCGACGGCTACTGGATGATCCAGCAGGCGATCGCGTGCGACGACCCGGTGATCTTCCTCGAGCCCAAGCGGCAGTACCACGCCGACAAGGCCGAGCTCGACGAGACCGCCACGCCCGCGCCGCTGTTCTCCAGCCGCGTCGTGCGGCAGGGCAGCGACGTCACGGTGCTGGCCTACGGCCCCACCGTGAAGACCGCGCTGTCGGCGGCCGAGGCCGCCGCGGGCGAGGGCAGGAGCCTCGAGGTGATCGACCTCCGCACGCTGTCGCCGCTCGACCTGGGTCCGGTGTTCGAGTCCGTACGTCGCACCGGTCGCGCGATCATCACCCACGAGGCGCACGTCAACCTCGGCATGGGCTCGGAGGTCGCCGCTCGGATCACCGAGGAGTGCTTCTACTCGCTGGAGTCGCCCGTGCTGCGCGTCGGCGGGTTCGACACCCCCTACCCCGCGTCCCGGATCGAGGAGGACTACCTCCCCGACCTCGACCGCGTCCTCGACGCGGTGGACAGGAGCCTGGAGTTCTGATGGCTGAGTTCAAGCTGCCCGACGTCGGCGAGGGCCTCACCGAGGCCGAGCTCGTCGCGTGGAAGGTCAAGGAGGGCGACGTCGTCGCCATCAACGACATCATCTGCGACATCGAGACCGCCAAGTCGATCGTCGAGCTGCCCTCGCCGTTCGCCGGCACGGTCAGCAAGCTGCTGGTCGCCGAGGGCGAGACGGTCCCGGTCGGCACGCCCATCATCGCGATCGGCGACCCGTCATCGGCCGAGCCGACCGACGAGGCGCCCGCACCGGCCATGGACATCGACCTGTCCAACCCGGCCGCCAGCGGTGGCGGTGAGGGCGAGAGCCTGGTCGGCCGCAACAAGGCCGACCGCGGCCCGGTCCGGCGTGCCCGCAAGGGCCCGGCGGCGCCGTCCTCGGAGGCCGGTGCCAACACCCAGCTGCAGGTGCAGGGCGCGTTCGCCGCCGGCGGCGCCCAGCCGACCGAGGTCGACGAGTCCGACGAGCCGGCCGTCCCGGCGACGTCCGCGCGGCAGGACGCGGAGCTCGGGTCGGCCAGGGCGTTGGCCAAGCCGCCGGTCCGCAAGCTGGCGAAGGACCTCGGGGTCGACCTCACGACGCTGACCGGGTCGGGTGACGGCGGCGTGATCACGCGGGCCGACGTCGAGGGTGCCTCCTCCGGTACCGGTGGTTTCGTGGCTCAGGCGCCAGAGCGCCTTCGCACCTCAACCTCCGGCGAGCGGGAGACCCGCGAGCCGATCAAGGGCGTCCGCAAGATGATGGCGCAGGCGATGAGCGAGTCCGCGTTCACCAGTCCGCACGTCACCGAGTGGATCACCGTCGACGTGACCCGCACCATGGAGTTCGTCGACCGGCTCAAGGCCCGCCGCGAGTTCCGCGAGGTCAAGGTCAGCCCGCTGCTGGTGCTCGCCCGCGCGGTGATCCTCGCGATGCGGCGTACGCCGGAGATCAACTCGTACTGGGACGACGCCGCCCAGGAGGTCGTCTACAAGCGCTACGTCAACCTCGGCATCGCGGCCGCGACGCCCCGCGGCCTGGTCGTGCCCAACGTCAAGGACGCCGACCAGCTCGGCCTGCTCGAGCTCGCCGCGGCGCTCAACGGGCTCACCGCGACCGCCCGCGACGGCAAGACGCAGCCGGCGGAGATGAGCGGAGGGACGTTCACGATCACCAACGTCGGCGTCTTCGGCGTCGACGCCGGCACCCCGATCATCAACCCGGGCGAGTCCGCCATCTTGTGCTTCGGCGCGGTTCGCAAGCAGCCGTGGGTGGTGAGCGAGGGCGGCGAGGACCGGATCGTGCCCCGCCAGATCACGACGCTGGCGCTGTCGTTCGACCACCGGCACATCGACGGCGAGAAGGGCTCCCGCTTCCTCGCGGACGTCGCCGGGATCCTGGAGGACCCCGCCTCCGCGCTGCTCTTCTGACACTCCAGATCCCCCTCTGGACACCCCTCTGGACCGAGGCGGCGGGTAGTCCGAACGGACTATGCGATCGTGCCCACGAGGTGATGGTGGCGGGTCTCTGCCCAGGTCTACGTTGACCGGTGGGGAGGAACCGTCGGTACGGCCTCATAGGGGGATCTGGGGATGAGCCCGGGCGCTGTGGACCAGAAATCCGCGGCGACCGGCTGCCCTGGTGGCCGCGCCGAGGGTTGCCCCCCGACTGCGTCGGCTCCCCGTCGCCGGTCACGGCCGGCGCGGGGTCGGCCGCTCCGGGTGTGAAACCCCGGTCGCCGGGGTAGGAACCCGCCCGTGAGCGCGACCCACGGTCGCCCTGGCGAGGGCGAGCAGATCGGCCCCTACCGGATCGTCCGCGAGCTCGGCGGCGGCGGGATGGGGGTCGTCTACGAGGCTGCCGACGACGCCCTCGACCGCACCGTCGCCCTCAAGCTGATCTCGCCGCACCTGGCGGCCGACCCGGCGTTCCGCGCGCGCTTCACCCGGGAGGCGCAGGCGCTGGCGGGCCTCGACTCCCCGCAGGTGGTGCACGTCTACGCCTACGGCGAGGTGGACGGCCGGCTCTACCTCGCGACCCAGCTGATCCCCGGCGGCGACCTCGGCGCGATGCTGCGCCAGCACGGCGCACCGCCGGCGGCGGTCGCGCTCGATCTCGTCGCACAGGTGGCGAGCGGGCTCGCCGACGCCCATGCGGCCGGGCTGGTCCACCGCGACATCAAGCCCGCCAACGTGCTGCTGCGGCGTCGCGAGGCCACCATGGCGGCGTACCTCGGCGACTTCGGGATCTCGCGGCGGCTGCGCGGCGAGGACCCCGAGGAGGACCCGGCCGGGACGGTCGGGACTCCCTCCTACATGGCGCCGGAGCTCCACGCCGGCGGCGAGGCGGGGGTCACCAGCGACGTCTACGCCCTCGGCTGCCTGCTGTGGGCGACGCTGAGCGGCCGGGCGCCCTACCAGGGGTCGACCGACCAGGAGCTGGCGCGGGCGCACCGGACGCAGCCGATCCCGCAGCTGGCGGGCGACTCGTCCCTGGCGGCCGAGGTCAACCGGATCCTGCGGACCGCGATGGCGAAGGACCCGGCCGACCGCTACCCGACGGCCGGGCAGCTGCGCGACGACCTCCGGCGGGCGCGGACGCTGTCCTCGGCCGCGCCGCCGGGCGGCGTACGGCGGGCTCCGCTCGTGGCCACCGCGCGTCGTCGTCGCCGTGGTGCTGGTGGGAGCGGCGATCGCCTGGGGCGTCACCCGGGACCAGCCGGTCGCCCGGTCGGTCGACCGGCCCGTCGGGTCCCTCACGCCGGTCGTGCCCGAGTCCGAGCCCGAGCCCGACCCGACCGGCCCGACCGGCTCGACCGACCCGGTCGGCCCCCTGACCGCCGCCGACGCGCGGACCGCGCAGCGCCACCTCGCCGACGCGCTGCTCGGTCAGGGGCTGCTGACCGAGGAGCAGGCCGCCTGCACGGCCGAGGAGTGGATCGCCACAGCGGGCCTCGACCGGATGGTCGAGGACGGTCTCTTCGACGCCGACCTGCGGTTCGTCGACGTCCCGGCCTCGCAGCTGTCGGAGGAGACCCGCTCGGCGGCCACCGTCGCCACGGTCACCTGCGCCGTGGGCTGACCGGCCGGGTCAGGCCGCAGGTCGGGTGCGCGGCTGCTGCTCGCCGAGGAGGTGCCGCCGGAACACCGGCTCGAGGTCGACCCCGGACTGCTCCGACCACCAGGCGACGATGTCGTCGTACCCGGCGGTCTCGTTGTCGTGGGACGCCGGCCACCAGCGGACGAGCCGGAAGAACTCCGGGTCGCCGAGCCGGCCGCGGATGTCGTGCCACATCACGGCGGGCAGGTAGTAGACGTTGCGCTCGGCGAACGCGTTCGGCTCGTAGTCGGCGGGCGGGCCGGTGGTCTGCCGCATCTCGTTGCCGCCGGCCGCCCACTCGGCCATCCGGGCGTCGATGCCGGGGCCGCCGTTCTCGGACTCCCACAGGGCCTGCAGGTACATCGTCATGCCCTCGTTCATCCACACGTCGCGCCAGTCGCGCGGCGAGATCTGGTCGCCCCACCAGTGGTGCACGGTCTCGTGCACCAGCACCGGCAGCGACATGGCGTACTCGTGGACGCCGAGGGTGATCATGGTCTGGGTCTCCATGCCGCTCGTCGAGTCGACGAACAGGAAGCCGAGCGAGTCGAACGGGTAGGGGCCGAGGACGTCCTCCGACCAGTCCATCGCCGTGACCGTGTCCTCGGCCAGCCGGTCGAGCTGGTCGACCTCCTCGGGCGGCAGGTAGATCGTGATCGGCACCCCGCTCGCCGACGTGACCTCGGCGGTGTCCCACGTCCCGAACGCGACCGTCACGAGGTACGACGCGGCCGGCTCGGCCAGGTGCCACCGCGTCACCCGCTGACCGTCGGTGACCGTGCTGTCCTCGCGGACGCCGTTGGCGACGCCGTCCATCGGCTCCGGCACCCGCAGCGTGAAGTCGTAGAGCGCCTTGTCGGCGGGCTGGTCGTTCACGGCGTACCACGTGTAGGCGCCGAACGGCTCCTGCAGCGTCCAGGCCTCGCCGTCGGCCATGGTCGTCCAGCCGAGCAGCGGGATGTCGGCCCGGGTCGTCGGTGCGGCCACGCCCCGCGGCGAGCCGGTGTAGTCGAGCTCGAGGACGTAGCGACCGTCGCGCTCGACGTCCGCCTCGATCACGAGGTCCTTGTCGTCCTGGCGGTGGTCGACCGGCTCGCCGTCGAGGGTGACGTCGGAGACCTCCAGCCACGACACGAGGTCCAGCTGGAACTCGTCGTCGTCCTCGGTCGAGCGGAACGTGAGGGTCTCGTGGGCGTCGAGCCGCTGGCCGTCGGGGTCCCAGGTGAGGTCGAGGTCGTAGTGGAGGGCGTCCACCCCGGGGTCGCCGACGTCGGGGTAGACCCGGTCCTCGACCGGCTCGCTGAGAGCCGCCTCGAGCTCGGCGGCAGGGGGCGGGCTCCCGCCCGGGTCGCGGTCGGCATCGCTGGCGGTGGCGTTGCAGGCGCCGAGCGCGGTGGCCAGCACCAGCGCCGCACCCGCGACCGGCCAGCGCGAGGAGCGCACGGTCAGTCGTCCCCGCGCAGCATCGGGCGCACCAGCTTGCGGCCGTGGTGGACCTGCGCCTTGACCGTGCCCAGCGGGGCGTCGACCAACCGCGCGATCTCGTCGTACGGCAGCCCGTAGACGTCGCGCAGCAGCAGCGGCTCGACGAACTGCGGGTGGTCGCGCTCGAGCGACTCCATCGCCTCGAGCAGGTCGAGCCGGGTGCCGGCGATCACGCTGGTGGTGCGGGGGTCGGGCTTCTCGAGCGGCGCGGTGTCGGAGGCGATGGCCTGGTTCTTCAGCCGGCGGTACGTCGAGCGGGCGGAGTTGACCGCCACGGCGTGCATCCAGGTGGTGAACCGGCCCCGCCCGTGCCAGGAGCCGACCTTGTTGGCGATGTTGATCAACGCCTCCTGGCAGGCGTCCTCGGCGTCGGAGGAGTAGGGGAGCACGCCCCGGCAGACGTTGAGCGCGCGCGGCCGCACCGCCCCCAGCAGCGCCTCGAGCGCGTCGCGGTCGCCGGTCTGTGCCCGACGCGCCAGATCGTCGATGTCGTCCGGCGTGGTCGTGTCCCAGCTCATGCGCTGCCTCTTTCCCCCGTCGGCATGACCATAATGCAGTCGTGTCCATGCCCTCTCGGATCGGTCGGTACGCCGTGCGCCGGAGGATCGGCTCCGGCGCGTTCGCCACGGTGTGGCTGGCCTACGACGAGCAGCTCGACTCGCCGGTCGCCGTGAAGGTGCTGGCCGAGAACTGGACCGAGGACCACCACGTCCGGCAGCGGTTCCTCGAGGAGGGCCGGTTCCTCCGCAAGGTGGAGTCGCCGCACGTCGTCTCCGTCTACGACGCCGGCGAGCTCGACGACGGCCGCCCGTACCTCGTCATGTCCTACGCCGACCAGGGCACGCTCGCCGACCGGCTGGAGATCGACGGGCTGACCCCGTCGCAGGCCTTCGAGGTGGTCCGGCAGGTCGGGCTCGGGCTGACCGCACTGCACGAGCGCGGCGTCCTGCACCGGGACGTGAAGCCGGCGAACGTGCTGTTCCGCACCGTCGACACCCGCGACGGCGAGGCCCCGGTCCGGGCGATGCTGGCCGACCTCGGGCTGGGCAAGGCGCTCGACGTGTCGTCGCGGCTGACGATGATCGCCGGCACGCCGTCGTTCGTGGCGCCCGAACAGGCTCAGGGCGAGCCGCTCGACGCGCGCGCCGACCAGTACGCCCTCGGCTCGCTGACCCACCTGCTGCTGGCGGGCGAGCCGGCGTTCCGGCACGCGTCGCTGTCCGCCGCGTCCGCCCCCGGTCCGCCGCCGGCGCTGTCGCGGCCCGGTCGGGAGTTCCCGGACGCGGTCGACGGCGTCGTCCGGCGGGCCCTCGACCCGGACCGCGAGCGGCGCTGGCCGGACGTCACGGCGTACGTCGAGGCGCTCGACGAGGCGCTCGGAGCGCACGGCGACGGCTCGATGCCGGCACCCTGGCTGCCGGTCGACCCGAACCTCACGCAGCCGGGTCCGCGGCCGACCGCGCTGCCCGCCGACGACCCGCTGCCCGACCCGAATCCGCCGCGCGCCAGCACCCGGCGTCGGGTGCTCGTGGGCACCGCCGCCGTGCTGTGCCTCGCCGGGGGCGCGGTCGCGGGCTACGTCGCGCACGGGCAGCGCGACCGCGCGGTCCAGGTGTCCGACGCGACCGGCTCGCTGTCGGTGATGGTGCCGGCGTCGTGGACGGCCCACACCCGGACGAACCAGTGGACGCCGCCCGACCAGGACGCCCGCTTCCCGTCGCTGTCGGCGGGATCCACCCCCGGCTGGAGCTCGGGGAGCGGCCAGGGCGAGGGCGTCTTCGTCGGCGTGCTCGAGGGCGCGGACCTGCCCGAGGAGCTGCCCGGCCACGCGTCGTGCGACGTCGTTCTCGAGCCCTATCCCGACTCGATCGGCGACGACCCGGTGCTGACCCAGGTCGCCACCGGGTGCCCCGGGGTGATCGTGGAGCGGGTCCGCCAGGTCGCCACCAACCGCTACGTGTGGATCCAGGTCCGCAGCGACGACCACGCCACCGCCAACGACGTCCTCGACCAGGTCGAGGTGTCGGGCTTCTAGCTGCTGGTCTGCTAGGAGCTGGGCGAGGCCGTGTCCGAGGGACGGGGGAGGCTGCCCTCGCGCGGCTCGACCGGTGCCTGCCGGTAGACCTCGGTCGCGATCTTCGACACCAGCGCCTCGAGCCCGCGCTCGTCGATCAACCGGCCGGTCGCGGAGATCTCGAGGTCGATGCCGTTGCCGTCGAAGCTGATCCAGCGGGTCACCTGCAGCTTGCGCCAGCCGTCGAGGATGAACGTCGCCCGCAGCGTGTCGCCGGTCTGGCCGGGCGGGATGTCGAGGGACGTCAGCCGGTCGTCGTAGGGGAGCGCCGCGGCGCGCTCGGCCACCGCCTGGGCCAGCGAGCGCTGGAGGTCGACGACCTGGACCCGGACGTAGTAGCCGCCGCCGGTCGCGGTGTCGGGCGGTCCCCAGCGGGCCTCGGCCTCGCGCAGCGTGGTGCGGGCCCAGCCGTCGGGGACCGGCAGCACGACCCCACCCTCGCCGGGCGCCCCGAGCCGCTCGTCGTGGGTCGGGACTCCCTGGGACAGCGGGGGGAGGTCGGCGTCGGGCTTGGTCACCTCGGGCGGGGTGTAGGGCAGCGCGGGGTCGGCGGCGGCGAGGGGCGTCGGAGCCGCGCCTGACAGGCCCGGCCGGCTGCTCTGCTCGGCGTACGCCCACCCGGCCGCTCCCCCCAGCAGGGCGAGCAGCAGCAGCAACCCGAGACCGCGTGCACCCACGGGAGGACACGGTAGTCGCTGTGGTTGGCTTCCCTCATGAGCACCGACCTGCTGTCACGACACCGCGACCGGCTGGACGCCGCCGTCGCAGCCTGCGCCTCCCGCGAGTACTTCTCCGCCTTCGACGAGTCCCCCTCGCCGCGCGTGTACGGCGAGGCGGCGGCCGCCGACGGCAAGGCCGCCTACGAGGCGTGGCTCGACGGCGACTTCCCGCTCACGACGCCCGGCGCCGAGGGCACGGTCGCCACCGAGCGGTCGCCGTTCGGCATCGACCTCGGCGTCCGCTACCCGCGGGTGCGGCCCGACGGCGTCGACGACCTGCTGGCTGCCGCCACGGCCGGCCAGAGGGCGTGGCGAGACGCCGGGCCGGAGGGTCGGACCGGGGTCTGCCTGGAGATCCTCGACCGGCTGCACGGCCGCGTCTTCGAGCTCGCCAACGCGGTGCAGCACACCAGCGGCCAGGCGTTCGTGATGGCGTTCCAGGCCGGGGGAGCGCACGCGCTCGACCGGGCGCTGGAGGCGATCGCCTACGCGTGGACCGAGATGACCCGCACGCCGGCCACCGCCCGCTGGGAGAAGCCGGGCAAGGTGCCGCTGACGATGGAGAAGACGTTCACCGTCGTGCCGCGCGGGGTGGCGCTGGTGGTCGGGTGCAACACGTTCCCGACCTGGAACTCCTGGCCGGGCCTGTTCGCGTCGCTGGTCACCGGCAACCCGGTCGTGGTCAAGCCCCACCCGGGAGCGGTGCTGCCGCTGGCGATCACCGTGCAGGCCTGCCAGGAGGTGCTGGCCGAGGCGGGCTTCGACCCGCACCTGGTCATGCTCGCCGCCGAGGACCCGGCCGACCGGCTCGCCGGGGTGCTGGCCGTGCGACCCGAGGTGAAGCTGATCGACTTCACCGGCGGCAACGCCTTCGGCGACTGGCTGGAGGACAACGCCCGGCAGGCGGTGGTCTTCGCCGAGAAGGCCGGCGTCAACACGGTCGTCGTGGACTCGACCGACAACTTCCGGGCGATGTGCCAGAACCTCGCGTTCTCCTTCGCCCTCTACACCGGCCAGATGTGCACCGCCCCGCAGAACGTCTACCTCCCGTCGGGCGGGATCACCACCGAGGACGGCGTCAAGACGCCGGCCGAGGTGGCCGAGGGCATCGGGGCGTCGCTGGAGAAGCTGCTCGGCGACGACGCCCGCGCGGTCGAGCTGCTCGGTGGCGTCGTCAACCCAGGCGTGCTCGAGCGGCTCGACGCCGCCGGCTCGCACGGCGACGTGCTGGTGGCGTCGCGCGCGGTCACCCACCCGGCGTACCCCGACGCGACGGTGCGCACCCCCACCCTCGTCGGCCTCACGGCGTCGGACGCGGACGTCTACGAGTCCGAGTGCTTCGGCCCGGTCGCCTACCTGATCCGGACGTCCGGCACCGACGAGTCGATCGACCTCTTCCGCGACACCGTCCAGCGGCACGGCGCGATGACCGCCGCCGTCTACTCCACCTCCGACGCCGTCCTCGCCGACATGCGCGAGGCCGCTCTGGATGCCGGGGTCGCCCTGTCCGAGAACCTGCTCGGCGGCGTCTTCGTCAACCAGTCGGCCGCCTACTCCGACTTCCACGGCACCGGCGCCAACCCCGCCGCCAACGCGTCCTACACCGACGGCGCCTACGTGGCGTCGCGGTTCCGGATCGTGCAGTCCCGCCGCCACGTGTGAGCTGCCCGGACCCTCACGTGTCGCCATGACGAGCTTCCTGCTGAAGGATGCCCGGCTGGTCGACCTCGACGGCACGGGTACGCCGGACCGCCCGGTCGACCTGCGGATCGTCGACGGCACCGTGGCCGAGGTCGGCCTCGGCCTGGCCTCGGACGGCCTGCCCGAGGTCAGCGCCGAGGGGCGCTGGCTGATGCCCGGGCTGTGGGACCAGCACGTCCATCTCACGCAGTGGAGCCTCACCGCGGCCCGGCTCGACCTGGCCGGCGCCCGGTCGGCCGAGCAGGCGGTGGCGGCGGTGCGCGAGCGGCTGGCCGAGTGGCCGGACACCCCGGTGATCGGGTGGGGGCACCGGCCCACCGACTGGCCGGAGGACCCGCTCGTCTCCACGCTCGACGCGATCGACACCGACCAGCCGGTCGTGCTGATCGCCGGAGACGGCCACCACGGCTGGCTCAACACGGTCGCCCTGATGACGCTGGCGCTGCCGAGCCGCGAGGGCGTGGTGACCGAGGGGGAGTGGTTCGCGGCGTACGCGCGGCTGGCCGCGATGCTCGGCGACGACGGCACCGGCCCGGACGCGCTGCTGCGCACGCAGGAGCAGGCTGCCGCCCTGGGTGTCGTCGGGGTGACCGACCTCGAGTTCGCCGGCGGACCCGACCAGTGGACCGAGCGGTGGGAGGCCGGGGCGGGGCTGCTCCGGGTCCGGGTCGCGACGTACGCCGACGGCCTGGACGACGTCATCGAGCGCGGCCTGCGCACGGGCGACGTGCTGCCCGGCTGTGACGACCGGGCCAGGATGGGGCCGTTCAAGATCATCAGCGACGGCTCGCTCAACACCCGGACCGCGTGGTGCTGCGACCCCTACGCCGGGCCGGCGCCGCTCGGCTTCCCGCTCGGCCAGCCGAACCAGACACCCGAGGAGCTGCGCCGGCTCCTCCACCGCGCGACCGCCCACGGGCTCGACGTCGCCGTCCACGCGATCGGCGACCGGGCGGTCCGCGAGGCGCTCGACGCGATCGCCGAGACCGGCGCCCGCGGCTCCATCGAGCACGCCCAGCTCGTGTGCCGCGACGACGTCCGCCGGATGGCGGAGCTCGGCGTCACCGCGAGCGTCCAGCCGGCCCACCTGATCGACGACCGCGACGCCACCGACCGGCTCTGGCCCGGCCGGGGCGACCGCTGCTTCGCGTTCCGCTGGATGCTCGACGACGGCGTGACCCTCGCGCTGGGGTCGGACGCCCCGGTCGCGGCGCTCGACCCGTGGCTGGCGATCGCGGCCGCGGTCCACCGCACGATCGACGGCCGGGAGCCCTGGTACGCCGAGCAGGCGATCACCCTCCGCGAGGCGCTGGCCGCGTCGACCGACGGGCGCGGCACGGTCGCCCCCGGCCACCCGGCCGACCTGGTCCTCCTCGACCTGGACCCGCTCGGCGACTGGACCGGGCGGCTGCCCGCGCCGGCCGTGGCCGCGACCTGGATCGCGGGCCGGCTGGCGCACGACGACATGTGATCGTGGCCGGTCGGGTACGCCGGAGCATGGGCAGCATCCACGTCGGCGTCTCCGGCTGGAGCTACGACGGCTGGCGAGGCGACTTCTACCCGGCGGACCTGCCCCGCCGCCGCTGGCTGGGGTACGTCGCGGAGCGGATGACCTCGGTCGAGCTCAACGGGTCGTTCTACTCGTTGCAGCGGCCGTCGACGTACCGCGCGATCGTCGAGCAGACACCGGCGGGCTTCCCGGTCGCGGTCAAGGGCGGGCGGTTCGTCACCCACCTGAAGCGGTTGCGCGACGTCGAGGTGCCGCTGGCCAACTTCTTCGCCTCCGGTGTGCTGCTCCTCGGCGACCGGCTCGGCCCCGTGCTCTGGCAGCTGCCGCGCACCCTGGCGTACGACGCGGAGCTGGTCGAGTCGTTCCTCGCCCTGCTGCCGCGCGACCACCAGGCGGCCGCCGGCCTCGCGGCCCGCCACGACGACAAGCTGGCAGCGGACCGGGCTGTCACGCGAGCGACGGTGAGCGGACCGCTGCGGCACGTGCTCGAACCGCGACACCCGTCCTTCGGCGCCTACGACGCGGTGACGCACCTGCGAGGCCACGACGTCGCCCTCGTGCTGTCGGACAGCCCGGGCGCCTGGCCCTGCTTCGACGAGGACACCACCGACCTGCGCTACGTCCGGCTGCACGGCCACACCGAGCTGTACGCCAGCGGCTACGCTCCGCCGTCGCTGGACCGGTGGGCCGCCCGGTTGCAGACGTGGGCGGGAGCAGGGCGTGACTGCTTCGTCTACTTCGACAACGACGCCCGGGGCCGCGCGCCGCACGACGCCGTGTCGCTGCTCGACCGGCTGGCGCAGGGCTGACCGCCGCTCAGGCCAGCGCGAGCGTCAGCGCGAGCACCGTCTCCGGGTCGTCGAGCCGGTCGCCGTACAGCTCCCGCAGCTGACCCATGCGGTACCGGACGGTCTGCGGGTGCACGAACAGCTCGGCCGCGACGTCCTCGCGCCGGCCCTGGTGGAGCAGCCAGGAGCGGAGCGTGGCCTCGAGCTTCTCGGCGGTCGCCGGGCGCAGGGTCGCCAGGGGCGCGAGCGCGACCGCGCGCAGGTCGGCGAGGGCGTCCGGGTCGGCGGTGACCACCAACGACGCGAGGTGCTGCTCGGTGTCGACCGGGGCAGGGGTGCCGCGCAGCGCGAGGCCACGGACGGCACGGGCGTAGGAGCCGCGGACCTCCTGCCACGGCCGGGCCGGGCCGACGACGGCATGCCGGTCCGCCAGCAGCTTCAGCAGCCGGGCGCGCGACCGGCCGCCCATGTCGGGCACCAGCACCACCGCGAGGCCCTCCGGCAGGCTGTGCTCGGTGGCGGTCAGGGCGTGACCCGAGACGAGTCCCAGGACCGGCCGGACCTGAGCCTCGGGCAGCAGCACGGCGGTCAGTGTCTTCGGGGGGCTCCAGTCGGCCCGGTCGGCGGCCGCCGTGAGCGCGTCGGTGGCCTCGCCGCGCAGCAGCGCGCCGGCCAGCAGGTCGAGGTAGCGCTCGCGCACCCGGCCGGTCGTCTGGAGCTCGTCGGTGTGGCCGGCGACCGAGGCGGCGGAGAGCTCGTCGATGTAGGCGAACACCAGCTCCGCGAAGGACGCGATCGTCCCGGCCGGCACCTTCGCCGCGACCGCGGCGGCCGAGAGCTCGCGCCAGGCCACCCGGGCGCCCACCCGGTACGCCGCGAGCAGCGCGTCGGCCGACCGGCCGGCCCGCGCCTCGCCGCGACCGAGCGCGTAGGCGCCCTCCAGGGTCGGCGACAGCGGGGTCCCGGGGTCGTTGCGTCGCCCCGCCACGCGCAAGAACCCCGCGAGCGCCATCTGGACCGCCTGCTCGATCGTGGCGGCGAGCTGGTCGCCGAACCCCTCGCCGTACGCCGGGACCTCGTCACGCACTGCCGTGACCGTGTGGCCCGCCACCTCGGGCAGGGTGGCGCGCAGCAGGTCGATCAGCTCGCGATCGAGCGAGTAGGCGGCCATCGGCGTCCCCTTTTGTCACGGACGAACAATCGCGGCCCGTCGTGCTGCCGCGGACCGTTCGATCTTGATGCTAGTGCCCAACCCGTCGACAGTAGCCTCGAGCCGTGCCCGGCCTCGACCTCACCGCCCTCCGGCGCGAGCTGGCGGCCGCGGGAGACCCCGACCGCGCCGCCGCCCAGCAGCGCTACATGAAGTCGGACCTGCCGTACCACGGGCTCGCCTCCCCGCAGCTCAAGGCGCTGCTGCGGCCGTACCTCGCGGCGTACGCGCCGGGTGACCGGGTCGAGTGGGAGGGCGACGTCCGCCGGCTGTGGGACGGCGCCACCCATCGCGAGGAGTGGTACGTCGCACTGGCGCTCGCCCGGCACCGCGCGGCGCGGCCGTGGCAGGACCTCGCCGCGCTCGACCTGTACCGCCACCTGGTCGTGACCGGTGCCTGGTGGGACGTCGTGGACGAGATCGCGAGCCACCTGGTCGGCGGCATCCTCGCCGGCCACCGTGCCGCGGCCACCCCGGTGGTGCGCGCGTGGGCCACCGACGAGGACCTCTGGCTGCGGCGGACCGCGGTGCTCAGCCAGCTGCGACACCGGGGCGACACCGACCTCGACCTCCTCACGCACGCGATCGACACCAACGCGGATGACCGGTCGTTCTGGCTCCGCAAGGCGATCGGGTGGGCGCTGCGCGAGCACGCCCGGACCGACCCCGACTGGGTCCGGCGGTTCGTCGCGGACCGCGCCGAGGCCCTGTCGCCTCTCACGCAACGCGAGGCACTCCGCCACCTCCTCTGACCGTAGTTGTCACCTGTGAACAAGAACGGACGCGAGATTCACGTCTGCGGCTCAGGTATTGCACCTCTGAGTCAGACACACTGGTGACATGACATCCCTGCGGAGCCGCGCGCGCCTGCTCGCCGAAGCGGCCACCACTCCGCTGGTGCCGGCCGACTTCCTCGACCTGTTCGCGCCGTTGCGCGCGGGGGCCGACCTGCGGGGCCGGATCGAGCAGGTCCGGGCCGAGACCAAGGATGCCGCGACGCTGGTGATCCGCCCCGGCGCCGACTGGGCCGGCCACGTGCCGGGCCAGTACCTCCGGATCGGGATCGACGTCGACGGTGTGCGCCAGTGGCGGGCCTACTCGCTGACCCACGGCCCGCGCCCCGACCGCCGGATCTCGATCACGGTCAAGGCCGTCCCCGACGGCCTCGTCAGCCACCACCTGGTGCACCGCACGCAGCCCGGCACGCTGGTCCACCTCGAGCAGGCCGCGGGCGACTTCGTGCTGCCGCCGGGCGGCGGCAAGTACCTCTTCGTCACCGCCGGCTCCGGCATCACGCCGGTGATCGGCATGCTGCGCAACCTGTTCCCGTCCACGGACGAGGGCGTGCTGCGGCCGGCCAGGAGCTCGGCGTACGACATCACCGTCGTGCACGTGGCGCCCAGCCACCCCGACTCGATCTTCATCCGCGACCTCGAGGCGCTCGACGCGGCCGGCGCGATCCGGCTCGTGAGCCGGTACGACGACGTGCACGGCGTCCTCGACATCGAGGAGCTGCCCGCGATGGTGCCCGACCTCGCCGAGCGGCGGACGTTCGCCTGCGGGCCGGCCGGGCTGCTCGACGCGCTCCAGGAGTTCCACGACAACAAGGGACTGCAGCTCTTCACCGAGCAGTTCCGTACCGCCCGCGTCGAGCCCGGCGACGGTGGGGTGGTCGGCTTCACCGACGGCCGCACCGTCGACGCCGACGGCGCGACCCCGATCCTCGACGCCGCCGAGGCTGCCGGCGTCCTGATGCCGAGCGGGTGCCGGATGGGCATCTGCTACGGCTGCGTGCTGCCGCTCCGCGAGGGCAGCGTCCGCGACCTGCGCAACGGCGAGCTCACCACCGCCGTGCCGGGCGAGAGCGGCGCCATCAAGGTGCAGACCTGCATCAACGCCGCCGCCGGCCCCTGTCAGCTCGACCACCAGTAACCAACCAGCACCGGAAGGTTCCCCGTGACCGTCATCCAGAAGAAGGCCGACCACCCGGTCGCCCACCTCACGCCCGAGGACATCGAGCAGATCGGTATCGAGCTCGACGCGATCCGCCAGGAGGTCATCGACAGCCGCGGCGCGTCCGACGCGGCGTACATCCGCCGGGTCATCAAGACCCAGCGCAGCATCGAGCTCGGCAGCCGCGCCGTGCTGCTGTTCAGCGCGTTCCCGCCGGCCTGGCTGCTCGGCACGGCCGGCCTCAGCGTCGCGAAGATCCTCGACAACATGGAGATCGGCCACAACATCCTCCACGGCCAGTGGGACTGGATGCGCGACCCGAAGATCCACTCCACGACCTGGGAGTGGGACCACGCCACGCCGGCCGAGCAGTGGAAGCACAGCCACAACGAGCTGCACCACAACTACACGAACGTGATCGGCAAGGACAACGACCTCGGCTACGGCATCATGCGCGTCGACGAGGACCAGACCTGGCAGCCGATGCACCTCGGCCAGCCGTTCTGGAACTTCGTCAACGCCTGCTTCTTCGAGTACGGCATCGCGGCGTACGACCTCGAGCTGCGCGGGGCGATCGCGCGGGGTCAGACCAAGGACCCGAAGTTCCGTGCCGACGCCAAGAAGGTGCTGGCCAAGATCCGCAGGCAGGCCACCAAGGACTACGTCGTCCACCCGCTGCTGTCGCTGCCGACCGGCTCGTTCCTCACCACCCTGGCCGCGAACTTCACTGCCAACATCGTGCGCAACATCTGGGCGCACTCCGTCATCATGTGCGGCCACTTCCCCGAGGGCGTCGAGACGTTCGAGAAGCGCTCGATCGAGGGCGAGACCAAGGGCGAGTGGTACGTCCGGCAGATGCTCGGCAGCGCCAACATCTCCGGCTCCAAGGCGATGCACGTGATGACCGGCAACCTGTCGCACCAGATCGAGCACCACCTGTTCCCCGACCTGCCGTCGAACCGCTACTCCGAGATCGCACCCAAGGTGCAGGCACTCTTCGAGAAGTACGACCTGTCGTACTGCGCCCGGCCGATCGTCCCGCAGGTCTACTCCGCCTGGCACAAGGTGGTGCGGCTCTCGCTGCCCAACCACTGGCTCGAGACCACCACGCTGAAGAACCTGCCGCGCCAGCTCAAGGCTCTGAAGCTGATGGCGACCGGCTCGCCCAAGCAGCGACGTGTCGTCCAGCTCGCGCTGACCCGCGAGGCCAAGCAGCTGCGCGAGGCCGCCTGACCCCCTCCTCCGGCTCGGTAGTCCACATCGATCTGGTCGCTGATCCTGGCTGATCGGCGACCAGATCGATGTGGACTACCGCACGCACGGACCCGGCTCCACGGCAGACTGAGCGGCATGGCCCTCGCCGACTTCGACCGGTACCCGCTGACGTTCGGACCGAGCCCGGTCCACCCGCTGGAACGGCTCAGCCGCCACCTCGGCGGCGCACAGGTCTGGGCCAAACGGGAGGACTGCAACTCCGGCCTCGCGTACGGCGGCAACAAGACCCGCAAGCTGGAGTACCTCGTCCCCGACGCGATCGCCTCGGGCGCCGACACCCTGGTGAGCATCGGCGGCTACCAGTCCAACCACACCCGCCAGGTGGCCGCGGTCGCCGCGCGGCTGGGCATGCAGGCGGTGCTGGTCCAGGAGAAGTGGGTCGAGTGGCCCGACAGCGTCAACGACCGGGTCGGCAACATCCTGCTCAGCCGGATCATGGGCGCCGAGGTGCGGCTCGACGAGTCCGGCTTCGACATCGGCTTCCGCGACTCCTGGCGACAGGCGATCGACGACGTGACGGCGCGCGGCGGCACGCCGTACGCCATCCCGGCCGGCGCCTCCGACCACCGGCTCGGCGGACTCGGCTTCGCCCACTGGGCGCACGAGGTGGCCCAGCAGGAGCAGGAGCTCGGCGTCTTCTTCGACACGATCGTCGTCTGCACCGTCACCGGGTCCACGCACGCCGGGATGATCGCCGGCTTCGCGGACCTGGAGCGCGCCGGCGGCCGCCCCCGGCGGGTGCTGGGCATCGACGCGTCCGCGACCCTGGCGAAGACCCGCGACCAGGTGGCCCGGATCGCCCGCAGCACCGCCGAGCTGATCGGCGTGGGAGAGCTGCGCGACGACGAGATCACCGTGCTCGACGGCTGGGCCGGCGACCTCTACGGCATCCCGGTCGAGTCGACGCTGGAGGCGATCCGGCTCACGGGGCAGCTCGAGGGGGTGATCATCGACCCGGTCTACGAGGGCAAGTCGATGGCGGGCCTGATCGATCTCGTCACGAGCGGTGAGATCGCCTCGGACTCGACGGTCCTCTATGCCCACCTCGGGGGCCAGCCCGCGCTCAACGCCTATTCGGCCCTGTTCCCTCAGACCCGGAAGGCCGCCGCCCTCCGCTGACCCCTCAGCTGAGTGAGACCCGCTCACCCGGCGGCGAGCGCCACTCCACCCGGTGGGCGAGCCCGACGGCCGCGATCTGCGTGGAGACGCCGAGCTTGTGGAGGATCGTGCGCACCTGCGTGCGGACCGTCGCCTCGGACACGACGTCGCGGCAGGCGATCTCGCGGATCGTGCGACCTGCCATGAGCTCGCCGAGCACCTCGCGCTCGCGCGGGCTCAGCCGGGCCAGCCGGCGGCGGTGCTCCTCGTCCTCGACGAGCCGGTCCTGCCACAGCCGGGTGAGCCGCTGGTACTCGCTGGCCTGGAGCACGGACTCACCGGCCTCCAGTGCATCGACGACGGCGACCAGCCCGGCCAGGGGGCGGTGCTTGGAGACCACCACCCGGGCTCCCTGACGCAGGCAGCCTCCCCAGTCGGCGTCGTCGAGCAGTCCGGTGACGACGACGACGGCAGTCCCGGCGCGGGCGAGCGGCCGGATCAGGGCGTGCCCGTCGCCGTAGCGGCCCAGGTCGAGGTCGACCAACGCGATGGCGGGCCGGACCCGCAGCGCGGCGGCCAGCACCCGCGCCGGCACGCCGCCGGTGTCCTCGAGCACGAGCCGGTGCACGGTCCGGCCGTCGGCGGCCAGCGCCGCGGCCACCGCCTCGGAGAAGAGCGTGTGGTCGTCGACCACCAGGACCGTCGTGTCAGGCGCCACGGGACTCACCGCCGAGGCCGACCGCGCCGGGGCCGGCGGTGGCGGGTACGGCGGGCAGGGTCAGCGTCACCGAGGTGCCCCGACCCGGGGCACCGACCACCGTGAGCGTGCCGTTCAGGGCGGACGCGAGCCGGTGGGCGTGGTGGAGCCCGATGCCCTGGCCGGACGACGCGGTGCCCCGGCTGCCCCACACGAAGCCGCGCGCGATCACGTCGTCGTCGATGCCGCGTCCCTCGTCGGACACCGTGACCGTGACGCCGTCGGGGGTCTCCGCCACGTCGACCCGGGCGGTGGCGGTGCCGGAGTGCAGGGCGCAGTTGTCGAGGAGGATGCCGACGACCTCGGCGACCCGGTCGGAGGCTCCCAGGGCCCGCAGCCCGCTCGGCTGCCAGACCACGGTCCTGCCACGGACGGCGTGCGCCACGAGCAGCGGCGCGAGGGCCTCGTCGAGGTGGACCACGCCGAGGTGTCCGGGCGGGGCGTCGGACCGCCTCGCCGAGAGCCGCTGGAGGCGGGCCGACTCGGCCGCGAGGAGCTGCATCAGCCGGTCGCGCGCGGCGCCGTCGCCGACCTTCCCCGACGCGAGCAGCTGGGAGACCGACGTGATGCCGGCGGCGGCGCTGGCCACCTGGTGCAGCACCGTCCGGTCCTGCCGGACCTCGGCCTCGGCCGCCTCGAGCAGCTCCTGGAGCACCTCCAGCCGGGTGGCGCCCGCGAACGCCCCCTGCAGCAACCGCCAGGCGGTCGTGCAGAAGAGCGCGGCGCCGACCAGGTCGGCGAGCAGGGCCACCAGGCTGCGGACGTCGGGCGGCGGGGTCGGGTAGGTGAGCAGGTGGCTGAGGCCGAGCAGCACCCAGACGACGGCGAGCACGACGGCAGCCGGCCGCGGCGCGTGCGCCCGGCGGACCACGAGCCACGCGGCGACGACGTGCACGAGCAGCACCAGGACGCCGAGCAGCGCCGTCTGCTCCCGCGCCGTCACCGACAACGGGTCGACCCAGGTCACGAGCAGCAGCCGGAGGCCTGAGACGACGGCACCGAGACCGAGCCCGACGACCAGCGGGTCGCCGAGCCGCCGGAGCCGGTCACCGGCCGCGAGCAGCCCGACGAGGACGAGGGCCACGACGAGCTCGAGCAGCATCAGCCAGCCCGGCCGGGCCTCGGTGGAGCCCGGCAGGACGAGCCGCAGCACGGCGTACGCCACGCCCTGGCTGGTGCCGAACACGACCGCCGTCGCGAGCCCGGGGGAGACCACGCCCGGCGCGACCCGGGTGTGGACGTAGAGCAGCAGCGCCCCCATGAGCAGCGCGGGGTAGGTGACCAGGTCGGTCACCGCGGCCGCGGTGGCGAGGTCACGACTGCCGGGCGCGACCCACAGCACGGTCAGCAGCGGCACCAGCGTCCAGACGACGACGAGGCCGGCGCCGACCAGACTGGCCTGCCCGCTCCACAGCCGTCGGCTCACCTTCACGCCGGGCCCTCCCCGCACCTCGTACCCAAGGTCGGAACCGACGTCGTCGGATGGGCGGCGCAGGTCGGGGGGAATCAGACCCAGTCGCTGAGTCTAGACCTGGGGCAACGCCGCGGCAATGAGCGGACGTGGGGGGACCCCCTCCCGGTTGCGGGGACCAGGAGGGGGCCGCTTCGAGACCGACCGCTGATCGGCCGCAACCCTCACCCCCGTGCAGAGCCGCTCCTCGCATCGTGCTCGCGCGCCACCCGATCGGGCATCCTCCAGATGAGGTACGGCGCCGCCGACTCACCCGGTGCGCAACGGCCCGATCCGCCGGCTCGCCTCGGCCGGCGGCGGCACGAGGGTCGCGCGGGCGCGGGCGGCGACGTCGTCGGGGAACGGTGCGGAGGCCCCGGCGACGACGTGCACGCCCAGCACCTCCTCGGTGGCGCGGAGCCGGTCAGCGGCCCACAGCTCGTGCCAGATCCACAGCAGCTTGCCGGTGACGCCGATGAGGGACGACCGCACCTCGAGGTCGCTGCCCGCCGACACCTCCGCGAGGTACCGGAGGTGCGCCTCGACCGTGTAGAGGGACGCGTCGTTCTCAGCCCGGTACTCCGGGCCGAGCCCGACGGCGTCCATCACCGCGTCGGTGGCGTGCCCGAGCACCAGCACGTAGTAGGCCTCGGAGAGGTGGCCGTTGTAGTCGATCCAGGCGTCCTGGACCGGCTCGCGCCAGACCGAGAACGTCACGCCCGGCCCAGGGCCCGCAGCACCGCGATCACGCCACGGTCCCGTTCGGCGACGAGCTCGTCGATGGTCCGGCCGTCGGCCTCCCGGTCGCATCCGGCGACCACAGCGTCGCGCAGCTCGGGCGTGAGCTCGGCCGCCTGGAGCCGCGTCCACGGTGACAGCAACGACGGGCCGAAGTGGTCGAGCATGTGCGCCATCCCACCCTGCCCGCCGGCGAGGTGGAAGGTGAGCATCGGCCCATGGATCGGCCAACGCAGCCCAGGGCCGTCGGTGATCGACAGGTCGATCTGCTCGACCGTCGCCTCGCCCGCCGCCACCATGTGCAAGGCCTCGCGCCACAGCGCCTCCTGCAGCCGGTTGGCGATGAAACCGGGCACCTCGTGCTCCATGGTGATGACCGACTTGCCGGCCAGCCGGAAGAAGTCGGACGTCCACGCCACCACGTCGGGAGACGTCAGCTTCCCGCCGACGACCTCGACGAGCGGGATGAGGTACGGCGGGTTGAAGGGATGTCCGACCACCGTTCGCTCCGGATGGGCGCAGTCCGTCTGCATCTCCGTCATGCCGTAGCCCGAGGTCGACGACGAGACGACCACACCCTCCGGCGTCGCGGCGTCGATGTCGGCCAACAGGCGGCGCTTGAGGTCGAGGTCCTCCGGCGCGCTCTCCTGCACGAAGTCGGCCTGCGCGCAGGCGCGCGCCAGGTCGGGCTCGAAGGCCAGCCGGGCCCGGTCGGCGCCGTCCGCCAGGCCCAGCTCGGTGAGCGCGGGCCAGGCGCCGTCGACGAGGTGGCGCAACCGCGCGTCCGCGTCGGCCCCGGGGTCCCAGGCGACGACGTCGTAGCCGCGCGCCAGGAAGTAGGCGACCCAGCCGCCTCCGATGACGCCGGTGCCGGCGCAGACGACGGTCCGGACGTCCTGCGGGGTGGGGCGCACGCTACGACCGCGCCTTCAGCTGCAGGATCTCCCGGCCCTGGTCGGGGGTCGCGACGGTGGCGCCCATCGCCTCGACGATGGTGCGCGCCTGCTCGACGAGCTGGGCGTTGGTGGCCTTCACGCCCTTGCGCAGGTAGAGGTTGTCCTCGAGCCCTACCCGCACATGGCCGCCGAGCAGCACCGACTGGGCGACCCAGGGCATCTGCATCGAGCCCAGCGCGAACGACGCCCACACCGCGTCCTCGGGCAGCTGGGCGACCATCGCGGCGAGGGTGAGCGGGTCGGCCGGGGCGCCGTACGGGATCCCCATGCAGAGCTGGAACATCGCGGGCGAGTCGACCAGGCCCTCGGCGACCAGCTGGTTGGCGAACCACAGGTGGCCGGTGTCGAAGATCTCCATCTCGACGCGGACGCCGAGCTCCTGGATCTTCTTGGCTCCCTCGCGCAGCATGTCGGGGGTGCTGACGTAGACCAGGCTGCCCTCGCCGAAGTTGAGGCTGCCGCAGTCGAGCGTGCAGATGTCGGGGAGCAGCTCCTCCACGTGCGCGAGCCGTTCGACGCCGCTCACCAGGTCGGTGCCCTCGACGAAGCTCGTGGGGTGCTGCGGGTCCAGCATCAGGTCGCCGCCCATGCCCGCCGTGGTGTTGATGATGACGTCGACGTCGGCAGCGCGGATCCGCTCGACCACCTCGCGGTAGTAGGCCACCTCCCGCGACCCCTTGCCGGTCTCGGGGTCGCGCACGTGGATGTGCACGATCGTGGCCCCCGCGCGGGCGGCGGCGATGCCCGACTCCGCGATCTGCTCCGGGGTGACCGGGACGTGCTCGGACCGCCCCACGGTGTCGCCGGCCCCGGTCAGGGCGCAGGTGATCATGACGTTGCGGTTCACGGTGTGGGTTCTCCTCCGGTCGATCGTGCGGGCGGGATCGCGTCGAGCAGGGCGTGCAGGCCCAGGTAGCTGAGGTCGCGGTACTGCCGGTCGGCCCACGCGTCGTCGTAGGGCCACTGCGAGGTCTTCACGACGGCGGCACCGGTGCCGCGGTCGACCGCGGCGAACTGGCCCCGGCTCCCGTCGGCGGTCAGCCGCCGGCCGGCCGCGTCCAGCGGCCACCAGTGGTAGCCGAAGCCGGCGTGGGCGGTGAGGGTGCTCGGCAGGTGGCCCGGGGCCAGGAACGGGTACGCCGGCCGGGCGGCCGCGTCGACCCAGGACCCGGCGAGCAGCCGCTGACCCGACACCGTCCCGTCGGTGGCCAGCAGCGCGACACGCGCCCAGTCGCGCGCGGTGGCCGCGACGGCCCCGCCGGCCAGCGCCACGCCGCGACCGTCGACGCCGACCGCGGCGTCACCGGTGCAGCCCAGGTCGGACCACAGCAGCGCCAGGTCGTCGGCGAACGAGCGGCCGGTCGCCCGCTCGCGCACCCAGTCGAGCACCTGCGAGTCGGCGGTGCAGTACGCGTAGCGCGTCCCGGGCCGGACGCCGGGGCGCACCGATCCGAGCAGCCGCCGGGAGTCACCGCCCTCGGCGAAGCAGCCGAGCAGCCGCGACGCGAGCGAGGTCGGGTCGCGATGGTCCTCGACCCAGTCGACGCCCGAGGTCATGGTCAGCACGTCGAGCAGCCGGACGCCGTCGTACCCGGTGCCGCGCAGCTCGGGAACGTGCGCGCAGACCTCGTCGTCGAGTCCGAGGTCACCGGCGGTGACGGCCCGGCCCACCAGGTGCGCCAGCACCGACTTCGACATGGACGCGCCGAGGAACCGCGTGTGGGGGCCCACCCCGTCGGCGTACCACTCATGGACGACCGTGCCGCGGTCGAGCACCAGGAGGGACGTCGACCAGGTCTCCTCGACCCACTCCGCGAGTCCTCGGGTCCGGCCGGCGCCGGCGACCTGCACGTCGACCGGCCGGGCGTCGGTGGGCAGGTCCGGCCCGGACCCACCAGGGACCACGACGTGCGCCCACGCCGGGTCGTCCTGGGGGTCGATGAAGCGGAGGCCGGAGAGCCGGGACCTCACAGCGGAGGCGGGCACGCTGGGGCCTCAGTCGATCCTGGGGCTGTTGTCGAGCAGGTTGCGGGTGTACTCCTCGCGCGGGTGGTCCATGACCTCGACCACCGGACCGGCCTCGACGACCCGGCCCTGCTGGAGGATCTCCACCCGAGCGGCGATCGAGCGCACCAGGGCGAGGTTGTGCGTCACGAACACCATGCTGATGCCACGCGACTGCCGCAGCCCCTCGAGCAGCTCGACGATGGAGCCCTGGACCGACACGTCGAGGGCCGAGGTGATCTCGTCGCAGATCATCACGTCGGGCTCGGCCGCGAGCGCGCGGGCGATCGCGACCCGCTGCCGCTCCCCGCCGGAGAGCCGGCTGGCCTGGTAGCGCAGCATCCGAGGCCCCAGCGCGACCTGGTCGAGCAGGTCGACCGCCCGGTCGGTGGCCTCCTTGCCGGACGCGATCCCGAACAGCTCCATCGGTCGCTTGACGATCTGCTCGATCGTCAGCCGCGGGTTCAGGGAGAGGTAGGGGTTCTGGAAGATGTACTGCAGCCGCTTGCGGTTGAGCGCGCTCCGCTGACGCGCACCCTTCGCGAGCTCCTCGCCCTCGAACCGGATGACGCCTGACCAGTCCTTGTGCAGCCCGCCGATCGAGCGCGAGATGGTGGTCTTGCCGGAGCCGGACTCGCCCACCAGCGCGACCACCTCGGCCCTGGCGAGGTCGAAGCTCACGTCGTGCACGACGTGCGTGCGGCCGTAGAACACGTCGAGTCCCTCGACCGAGAGGATGACCTCGCGCGCCCTGTCGGGGTCGGCGTCGGGCACGGTGCCACGGGAGATGTCCCACGTCCCGATCTCATGCGCGCGGATGCAGCGGACGTCGTGCTCGGTGGCGACCGTGGCCAGCTCCGGCACCGCGGCCCGGCACTCGTCGATGGCGAACGAGCACCGGTCGTTGAACCGACAGCCCGACGGGCGCGCACCCGGCGCCGGTGTCCGCCCGGGGATGCCCGTGAGCGCGCGCGCCTGGCTCAGGTGGGGGATCGAGTCGAGCAGCGCTCGGGTGTAGGGGTGTGACGGGTTGGCGAAGATCGCGTCCCGGGGTCCGAGCTCCACGATCTGGCCCGCGTACATGACCGCGACCCGGTCGGCGATGTTGGCGACCACCGCCAGGTCATGGGTGACGTAGAGGGCGCTGACGCCGTGGATGCGGCACAGCTCGGCCATCGTCCTGAGCACCATCGCCTGGGTCGTGACGTCGAGACCGGTGGTCGGCTCGTCGAGCACCAGCACCTTGGGCTTGGGGAGGAACGCCATGGCGAGCGCGACCCGCTGCACCTGTCCTCCGGAGAGCTGGTGGGAGTAGCGGCGCAGGAACTCGTCGTCGTTGGGCAGGCCCACCTCGGCCAGGCCGTCGCGGGCGCCCTGCAGCCGCGACTCCGGCGTGCCGATCCCGCGCAGCTCGAGCAGCTCGACGATCTGCTTGCCGATCCGGATGCTCGGGTTGAGCGCGGACGCCGGGTCCTGCGGCACGTAGGCGATCTCCTCGCCCCGCACCTGGCGCATGGCGCGCCAGTGCATGGTGAGGACGTCGCGCCCCTCGAGGAGCACCTTGCCCGACGAGATGATCGCGCCGGCCCGGGAGTAGCCGAGCAGCGAGGTGCCGACCGTCGTCTTGCCGGAGCCGGACTCGCCGACCAGGCCGACGACCTCGCCGGGCTTGAGGACCAGGTCGATGTCGTCCACGACGTCGACCGGCTTGCCGGTCAGCATCACGCCGAGGTCCTCGACGACGAGACCGGCGCCCTGCTTCTCCTCGCCCACGAGGCTCTGGCTGGCTGCCGTCATCAGTTCTCTCCTCGCTGGGCGACCTGGGCGATGCCGTCGGCCATCAGGTTGGTGCCGATGCAGAAGATCGCGATGATCAGCACCGGCGCCAGGACCGACCACGGCTGCGTGGACAGGCCCAGCTGGTTCTCCTGGATCATCTGGCCCCAGTTGGCGGCCCCCGGGTTGGCGGAGAACCCGAGGAAGCCGAGCGAGCCGACGAAGCCGATCGAGAAGGTGAGCCGCAGCCCGCCCTCGGCCAGCAGCGGAGCGTTCATGTTGGGCAGCACCTCGGCCAGGATCACTCGGCTGCGCTTCTCCCCGAGCGCCTCGGCCGCGATCACGAAGTCGCGGGACACGATGCCGAGCGCCACGCCGCGAGCGAGCCGGGCGACGCGGGGGGCGTGCGAGACGCCGACCAGCACGATCAGGACCCAGGCCGTCGGCTGCTCCAGGGCGGTGAGCACCAGCAGGGCGAGCAGGATCTGGGGGAACGCCAGGACGACGTCGTTGCCGCGCATCATGATCTCGTCCCACCAACCGCCGGCATACGCCGCCACGACTCCGATCGCGGTGCCGAGCACCATGCCGAGCAACGTGCCGAACAGCGCGATGACGAGGATCTCGCGACCGCCGTACATGACCCGGCTCAGCACGTCCTGGCCGAGGTAGTCGGTGCCGAGCACACCGTCCTGGCTAAAGGGCGGCCCGGCCACCTCGGTCTCCCCGAAGGGCGCGAGGTAGGGCCCGATGATCACGAACAGGACGAGCAGCAGGGTGATCGAGGCGCCGACGACGAAGCGCTTCTGCTTCATCGCCTTCTGGAACGTGGAGGGCTCGGCCGGGTCAACGGCAGTGGCTGCCGGTTCGGTACTCATGACGAGATCGCCGTCCTCGCACGCGGGGTCAACAGGATGGACAGGAGGTCCGCGATCAGGTTCACCACGACGTAGACGCTGGCGATGATCATGCTCAGCGCCTGCACCATCGCCACGTCGTGGTTGCGCACGGAATCAACGAGCTGGCGGCCGATCCCGGGGTAGGAGAACAGCGTCTCGACCACGACGACGCCGCCGGCCAGGAAGGCCAGCTGGAGGGCGATCACCTGGATGCCGGGAACGATCGCGTTGAGCAACGCGTGCTTGCGCATCACGACCTTCTCGGGGATGCCCTTGAGGCGCGCCAGCTCGACGTAGTCGCTGTCGATCACCTCGAGCAGCGAGGCGCGCACGATGCGGGAGACGTACGGCGCCACCCACAGCACCAAGGTCAGGGTCGGCAGCACCATGCTCTTCGGCTCGTCCCACGGATTCCCACCCAGCGGGACCAGCGTGACCGCGGGCAGGATCGTGAACACCGTCGTCGCAAAGAGCGCGATCAGCAGCACGCCGATCACGAACTCCGGCAGGCCGGCCATGGCCAGCAGGATCGTCTGGATCACGGTGTCCGGCCGCTTGCGGCGGTAGTGCACCGAGATCATGGCGACGGCGAACGCCAGCGGGATCATCACGGCTGCCGACAGGAGCACCAGCACCGCCGAATTGGGCACGGTGTCCGAGATCTGCTCGCTCACGGGCAGCCCGTTGGCCAGGGACACCCCCAGGTCGCCGGTGAGCAGCCCGCCCAGCCAGTCGAAGTAGCGCGACACGAGCGACTGGTCGGTGCCGAGCAGCGCCTCCAGCTCGGCCACCCGGCCGGGGTTGGAGTTGTAGTCGCGGCCGAGGATCGCCCGGACCGGATCCCCCAGCGCGGCCGTGGCCAGGAAGGTGAGGATCGAGACGAGCCAGAGGGTCAGCACCGCCAGTCCGAGCCGGCGGGCGATCCAGACGGCCCAGGCGGCCGCTCCGTGCTGCCCCTTCGGCGGGGCGACCTCCTCGAGCGGATCTTGCAGGAGCGTCGCAGCGTCAGTCATCGCAGGATCCCGGCCGGCCCTACTGGACCGACGCGTGCTGGAACTTGTAGGACCCGAGCGGCAGGTAGGCGCTCGGCTCGATGCCCTGGACGCCGGCCGCGTAGCCGTCGACCTGCTGACGGAAGCCCCAGATGATCAGGCCGCCCTCGTTGTACTCGATCTCCTGCGCGTCGTGGAGCAGCTCCTTCCGCTTGGCCTCGTCGAGCTCCTTGGCGGCGGCGTTGACGAGGTCGCGGTGCTCCTGGTTGTCCCAGTGGGTCTCGTTGTAGGTGCCGCCCTGCTCCGGCGGGAACGTGCCGACCACGGCCTGCGGGATGTAGTTGCGGGTGTTCCAGAAGTCCTGGGCGAACGCGTAGGACAGGTAGTCGTCGTCGTAGAAGGGCGTCTTCTTGGTGACCTTCACGTCGACGCCGGCCGCCTTGGCCTGCTCGGCGAACAGGTTGGCCGCGGCCGGGGCGACCGAGCCGATGTCGTCGCCGGTGAAGAGCTCGACCTGCAGCCCCTCCTGGCCGGCCTGGGCCAGCAGCGACTTGGCCTGGTCGATGTCCTGCTCGCGCTGGGGCAGGTCGCTGGCGTAGTTCACGTCCAGCGGGGCGTACATGTCATTGCCGAGCGAGCCGTAGCCGCTGAGCGTCTGGTCGATCATCTGCTGCCGGTCCACGATCAGGCGCAGTGCCTGCCGGACGCGAACGTCGCTGAACGGCGCGACGTCGACCCGCATCGTGAACGGCACCCAGGCGCCGGTGTCGGAGACCAGCACGCCGCCTCCGGCGCCCTCGATCGTCTCGATCAGGTTGTAGGGCAGGTTGTCCACGGTCTGGATCTGCCCGGACTGCAGCGCGTTGACCTTGGAGCTGTCGTCGGCGAAGTCCTGGATCTGCAGCTCGTCGATGAAAGCCGGCTCGCCCCAGTAGTCGGCGTACTTGGTGAAGGTGCTGGTCTCGCCGGGGGTGAAGGACTTGTAGGCGAACGCGCCGGTGCCGACCGGGTTGGCGATGTCGAAGTCGGTCGGGATGATCCCGAGCGTGTACTCCGCGAGCAGCGTGTCGAGGATCGCGTACGGCGTGTTCAGGACCAGCTCGAGCGTCGTCTCGTCGACGACCTTGGTCGACTGGAAGTCGATGATCTGCGAGAGCTGACCACCCGCCGATAGCGGCGCCTTCGGGTCGGCCACGCGCTGGATGCTGAACCAGGCGTCCTCGGCCGTCACGGTCTTGCCGTTGTGGAACGTCACGCCCGGGCGCATCTTGATGGTCCAGGTGGTGGCATCGGCCGAGCCCTCGATCGACTCGGCGAGCGCCGGCTCGAGCTCGTAGCTGTTGTTCCAGAAGAGCAACGGCTCGAAGAGGTTGCTCACCCGGGCGATGTCTGGGTTGGTCACCGGCGCATGCGGGTCGATCGTGTCCTTGGCGCCACCGCCCGTCGCGCCGTGGATGAGGATGCCGCCGGAACCCTGTGTGCCACTGGGGCCGGCCGGGCCGCCGTCGTCATCACCTCCGCACGCGGTGAGGAAGCTGCCTCCGGCCACGGCAGCAGCGCTGACCCCGGAGTACCTGAGCAGCTGGCGTCGAGAGATTTCCCAGTTGCGGCGCGAGTTCTGGTTCACTTGGTGACTCCCTGTTGCGCTATGCGAACGTAAGGTGTGATCTGCGCAACATAAAGGGGGCAGGTTGTGCTGGTCAATGAACCGGAGGAAATGGTCACCCGAATGTCACCGTCGCCAGAGCGTCCCGGCGCGACCCGGGTGCAGTCGGTCGAGCGGGCCGCGGCGCTCCTGCGTGCCGTGGCGGCCGCCACCGGCGCCGCCGGCACGGCGACCGCGCTGGCCGAGGCGGTCGGGCTCAACCGGACGACGACCTGGCGCATCCTCACCACCCTCGAGCAGGAGCGGCTGGTCGTCCGCGACGACGAGAGCGGCACCTACTCCCTCGGGTTCGGCCTGCTCGACCTCGCCGGCCAGGCCGACGGCGCCGCGCTGGTCCGCTCGTCCCGGGCCGTGCTGCGTCACCTGGCCGACCGGTCCCAGGAGACCGCCTCCCTGGCCGTGCTGCGCAGCGGGGTGCTGACCTACGTCGCCGAGGCCACCGCGGGCTCGGTCGTGGCGGCCGCGTGGCAGGGGCGGGGAGTCTCGTTGCACGCGACCTCCACGGGCAAGGCGCTCCTCGCGTACTCCGATCCGGACGACCTGCGGATGCTCCTGAAGCTGCCGCCGCGCGGGGGGCGGCTGACCCGCCACACCCCGACGACGATCACGTCGTTCGCGGCGATGGAGAAGGAGCTCGAGCTGATCCGCGAGCGCGGGTACGCCGTGTGCCGGGGCGAGTTCGAGAGCCTGGCGTGGGGTGTCTCGGCCCCGGTGCTCGACCTGGCCGGACGTCCGGTCGCCGTCGTCAGCGTCTGGGGGCCGAGCGAACGGCTCACCGACGCCCGGTTCGCACCGCTCGGCGAGCTGACGATCGCGGCAGCCGCGGAGATCGCGGGTCGGCGCGGCACCACGACGGCCTGAGCCCCCGGGTCAGCGGGCCGGCGGCGCCGTACTGCCCCGCACGACGAGGGTCAGCGGCAGCAGCACGGAGCGTGCGCCGCGGGTCGGCTCGGCGATCGCGTCGAGCAGCAGCCGCGCTGCCTCCGCCCCGATCTGGTGGTGCGGAATGGCGATGGTCGTCAGCGGCGGCGCGAGCTTGTCGAGGAACGGCATGTCGTTGAAGCCGACCACGCTGATCTCGCCCGGGCAGGAGATCGAGCGCTCGGCGAAGACGTCGTAGCAGCCGAGCGCGATCAGGTCGTTGCCGGCGACGACGGCGGTCAGGTCGGTGCCGGCGTCGAGGAGGCCCCGCAGCGCGTCGGCCCCGGCCTGCTCGGTCCAGCTGTCACAGGAGACGACCAGCGCCGGGTCGGAGTCGAGGTCGCGGTCGCGCACGGCGTTGCGGAACGCCCGCAGCCGCGCCATGCCGGTCGAGGTCGTGCTCGGTCCGGCGAGGTGGGCGATCCGCCGGTGACCGAGGGAGGCGAGGTGCGAGACCGCCAGCTCGATGCCGGAGGCGTCGTCGGGCGTGATCGAGGGGATGTCGAGGCCCTCGGGTCGCCGGTTGACCATCACCATCGGCACGCCCTCGCGGTGGAGCCGGTCGAGCAACGGGTGCTCGAGCAGCGCGGTCGCGATGATCAGCCCCTCGACCTGCCGGGACCGCAGCAGCTCGATCTGGGCCTGCTCGCGCTGCAGGTCGTTGTCGGTGTTGACGATCAGCCCGCTGTAGCCGGCCGGCTCGAGGACGTCCTCGATGCCGCGGACGATCGGCGGGAACAGCGGGTTGGTGAGGTCGGGGATGACCAGCCCGATCGTGCTCGACTTGGAGGTCTTGAGGCCGCGGGCGATCGGGTTGGGGCGGTAGCCGAGTCCCTCGGCCACCTTGATGACCCGGCGCGCCGTGTCGGCGTTGACGAGCCCACGGGTCGCGGGGTTGAGCGCGCGGGAGGCGGTGGCGGGATGGACCCCCGCGGCGTCCGCCACGTCCCGGAGCGTCGGCGTCTGCACACCGGGCATCCTAGGGTTCCTTCCGCTCGTCGGGTCGGTGCCAGCGTTTCCGGGCCGACCACGCGCCGAGACCGAGGGGTACGGCGACCGCGGCGTACCCGGCGTAGATGAGCGAGAACCGGCCGGCGTCGGCCAGGTCGGCCACCACGATCGCGCCCACGGCGCTGCCGACGAACAGCGAGCCGGCGAACAGGGAGACCACCACCGCCCGGGCGTCCGGGAGGACCTCGGTGGCCCAGGTCTGCAGCGAGGAGTGCATGGCCGACCAGCCGATGCCGATGAGGACGGCGACGACCACCGCCACCGCCGGCCGTTGCGACACGGCCAGCAGCCCGGTGCCGACGGCGGCACACGTCGCGCCGAGCAGGATCAGCCGCGCGGGGTGCCAGGCCAGGGACAGCCGGCCGACCGAGGAGGATCCGACCAGCACCGAGAGCCCGTAGACGCCGGTGACCGCCCCGGCGAGCGTGGCCGACGCTCCTGCGCTCTCCACCGCGGTGGGCAGCAGGGTCAGGGCGCCCAGCAGCACCACGCCCTCGGCGAACGCGAACAGCAGTACCAGCAGGGTGACCTTCGATCGAGCGATGCCGCCGAGCGAGGAGCGGGCGGTCGCGCGGTCGCCGGTCCGCTCGGGCTCGGGCAGGCGGGCGAGCGCCACGGCCAGCACGAGCGCGGCCGACCCGGTGAGGACGAACGCCAGCCGCCACGAGGCGACGTCGGCGAGCAGTCCGGCTCCGGCCGAGGCTGCCGCGGTCCCGACCGCGACCCCGACCATCAGCCCCGTGATCGCCTGCTGCCGGCGCGACGGGGCGACGGTGTCGCCGAGGTAGATGAGGGCCGAGGGGTACGCCGCGCCGAAGAACCCACCCGCGAGCCCGCGGGTGATGCCGAGGACCAGCACCGTCGGGCTCAGGGCGGACACCAGGCTCAGCAGGCCGGCGACTGCGAGGCTGAGGCGCAGCGTGCGGACCCGGCCGAACCGGTCGGAGGCGAAGCCCCACAGCGGCTGGCCGAGCCCGTAGACCAGGAAGTAGGCACCGGCCGCGGCGACGACCTGCCCGAGGGGGACCTGCAGGCTCACCCCGATCGCCACCAGCATCGGCGGCATCGCGAACCGGTCGAGCGTGCTGACCAGCGTGGTGACCTGGAGCAGGCGCAGCGGAGCCGGCCGCCCGGTCACCGAGAGACCACGAGGGCGGGGTCGTGCCACGCACCGTCCAGCACGTCGCGACCGTCGACCACGCGGGGGAGCCAGTGCTGCCTCAGGTCGACCAGCGTGCGCAGCGCGGCGGGGTCGACGACGCCGTCGGTGACCAGGCCGTCGCGGCCGGCCAGCCCCTCGACGTACCGGCGCGCGAGGTCGGGCGCGAGGTCGAGCCGCTCGGCGGCCGCCCCGACCGCGACGTCGGCGAGCTCGCCTCCGACGATCCGCGTGGACGTGTCGAGCAGCACCGCGGCCAGGTCGTGGCCGACGTCGACGTGCTCGTCACGCACGACGGCCAGCACCGTCGCGAGGTACGGCGCCAGCTCCTCGCCCACCGACGCGAGCAACGCGCAGCCGGCCGCCTCGGCGGCCAGCTCGTTGCCGGCGCCCAGCATGGTCGCGGCGCACTCGCCCTCGACGAGCGCGCGCAGGCGCTTCGGTGTGGAGCCGAGCTGCACCACGTCGTACTCGTCACGGCCGAGGCCGTGACGCTCCAGCAGCGTGAAGAGGGCGAGCGCGAAGCCGGAGCCGGGCACGTCGACGCCGACCTTCGCGCCGCGGAGGTCGGCGACCGTGCTGCCGGCGCTCGCCCAGACCCCCAGGCCGAGGCCGCGGTCGACCGCGGCGAGGATCCGGGCGTCGACCTGCTGGCCCAGCGGGTTGCCCGGGTCGTACCGGTAGGCCAGGACGTTGTCGGGGCTGGTCAGCGCGAGGTGGAGCTCGCCGTCGATGAGCGAGCGGAACTGGGCGGGCGACGACGGCACGGGCTGCTCGGCCACGTCGAGCCCAGCCTCGGTCAGGGCGCCGGTGCGCCTGGCCACCTCGAGCACCACCGAGGGCGTGAACGAGCCGAGCTCCACCGAACGGGTCGCGTTCACCGTGGCCTCCTGGGTCCAGGCCGGCGCAGCACCGGCCGGCGACCACGGTAGCGGAATCTGCACTCGATTGCAGCACTCGTTGCGGCACGACCTCGGGCCGCTGCGAGGCGGGGAGCCGGTGGGCCAGCCGTCGCTTGACATCCGGCCGCTCGCGCGTCAGGCTGCACTCGTTTGCAGGATGTGTGCGCAGACCCGGGCTGCGGCTGACTTCGGAGGTGATCGCGATGGACGAGCGCGTGGCGTCCGCGATCGCCCACTGGGGCCCGCGGTTCACCACCAACGGCGTGTCCACGGCCGACTTCGCCCGGATCACCGGCGGCGTCGAGCGCTGGGAGGACTGGTGCCGGGCGTGGACCGAGGCCGGTGCCGCCCACGAGGCGCTGGGCCGCGCCGCCCTCGAGGAGGGCCGCCACCGGTCTGCCGGCGCGCACCTCGCCCAGGCCGCGGTCTACCACCACTTCGCGAAGTTCGTGTTCGTCACCGACCTCGAGCAGATGCGGGCCGCCCACGAGCGGGCCGTGTCCTGCCTGACCGACGCACTGCCCCACCTCGACCCGCCCGGCCGACGGGTCGAGATCCCCTTCGAGGGCAGCCGGCTGGTCGCAGTGCTGCGCACGCCGTCCGGGCCCGGTCCGCACCCGGTGGTGCTGATGCTGCCCGGGCTCGACTCGACCAAGGAGGAGCTGGGCTCGACCGAGCAGACCTTCCTCGACCGGGGGCTGGCGACGTTCACGCTCGACGGACCCGGCCAGGGCGAGGCGGAGTACGACCTGCCCATCCGCGGCGACTGGGCACCGGTCGCCGAAGCGGTGTGGGACGCGATCGGCACCCAGCCCGACCTCGACCGGTCCCGGCTCGCCGTCTGGGGGGTCAGCCTCGGCGGCTACTACGCACCCCGCGTGGCGGCCGCCCTCGGCGGCCGCGCGGCCGCGGTCGTTGCGCTCGCCGGCCCCTTCAACTTCGGCGAGTACTGGGACGGCCTGCCGCAGCTCACCCGCGACACCTTCCGGGTGCGCTCCGGCGCGGCGGACGACGACGCGGCGCGCCGGCACGCCCTCGAGCTCGACCTGACGCAGGTGGCCTCCGACATCGTCGCCCCGCTGCTGATCGTCTTCGGCCGGCTCGACCGGTTGATCCCCTGGGAGAATTCCGTCCGGCTGCGCGACGCCGTCGCGGGTCCGGTCGAGCTCCTGATGCTCGAGGACGGCAACCACGGCTGCGCCGACGTCGCCGCCCAGCACCGCCCCCTGACCGCCGACTGGCTCGCCGCCCGGCTCGCCGGCGGCCCCGAGCCCGTGATCCCCCACCTCACCACCCAGCTCACCACCCAGCTCACCACCGAGAAAGCAGGCTGACGCATGGAGACCTCCGACGTTCACACCCCCGGCTCCCTCCGGGTCGGGTGGATCGGCGCGGGCCGGATGGGTGCCGCGATGGCGTCTCGGCTCGCGCGCGCCGGCGAGGACGTGACGGTCTGGAACCGGACGAGGTCGAAGGCCGAGGCGCTCGTCGAGCAGGGCTGCACCGTCGCCGACACGATCGCCGACCTGCGCGGGCACGACGTCGTCTTCACGATGGTCTCCACTCCCGCCGACCTCGAGCAGGTGCTGGTCGGCGACGACGGGCTGCTCGCCGACCCCGACCACGTGCCCGCGGTGGTGGTCGACTGCTCGACGGTCTCGAGCGAGTCGTCGGCCGCGATGCGGGCCGCGTGCGCCGAGCGGGGCGTCGACTTCCTCGCCTCGCCCGTGAGCGGCAACGGCAAGGTCGTGACCGCCGGTGGCCTCACCCTCGTGGTGTCCGGACCGGAGGAGACCTACCAGCGGGTCGCGCCGCTCCTCGAGCACCTCGGCAAGGGCGCGACGTACGTCGGCGACGGCGAGGCCGCCCGGCTGGCGAAGATCTGCCACAACCTGATGCTCGGCGTCGTCACCCAGTGCCTGGCCGAGATCACGGTGCTGGCCGAGAAGGGCGGCATGCAGCGGGCGCCGTTCCTGGAGTTCCTGAACGCCTCCGTCATGGGCTCGGTCTTCACGCGCTACAAGTCGCCGGCGTTCGTGAACCTCGACTTCACCCCGACGTTCACCCCGATCCTGCTGCGCAAGGACTTCGACCTCGGGGCGGCCGCCGCCCACGAGCTCGACGTGCCGATGCCGGTCACGGCGGCGACCGGCGCGGCCGTGCAGGCCGCCGTCAGCAGCGGCCGGGTGACCGAGGACTTCGCGATCATGCTCGAGCTGCAGGCGCAGAGCTCGGGTATCACCCTGAAGCCCGAGAACGTGCCCGTCGACGACGGGCTGTCGGCCGCGGACGACGCATGAGCACGACCGGCCCCTCGGGGCGGCTGTCGGCGCCGGGCCACATGGGCGTCGACTACGAGGAGCGGGTCGACTTCGAGCGGCTCCGCCGCTACCGGCTGGACCGCGCGAAGGCGGCGCTCGAGTCGAGCGAGTGCGGCGCCTTCCTGCTCTTCGACTTCTACAACATCCGCTACACGACGCAGACCTGGATCGGCGGCGCGCTCGGCGACAAGATGATCCGCTACGCGCTGCTGGCGCGCGGCCGGGAGCCGGTGCTGTGGGACTTCGGGTCGGCGGTCAAGCACCACAAGGTCTACTCGCAGTGGGTGCCGGAGGAGAACTACCGGGCCGGTTTTCTCGGCTTCCGCGGCGCGGTCGCGCCGACCGTCGGGCTGATGAAGGACGCCGTCGCGGAGATCAAGTCGCTGCTCACCGAGGCCGGCGTGGCCGACCTGCCGGTCGGCATGGACATCGTCGAGCCGCCGTTCCTCTTCGAGATGCAGCGGCAGGGGCTGACCGTCGTCGACGCCCAGCAGCCGATGCTCGACGCCCGCTGCATCAAGAGCTCCGACGAGATCATGCTGCTCAACCAGGCGGCCGCCATGGTCGACGGGGTCTACCAGGACATCGTCGAGGCGTTGAAGCCCGGCGTCCGCGAGAACCAGATCGTGGCGCTGGCCAACCAGCGGCTCTACGAGATGGGATCCGACCAGGTCGAGGCGATCAACGCGATCTCGGGCGAGCGCTGCAACCCACACCCGCACAACTTCACCGACCGGCTGATCCGGCCGGGCGACCAGGCCTTCTTCGACATCATCCACTCCTTCAACGGCTACCGGACCTGCTACTACCGCACGTTCACCGTCGGCTCCTCGACGCCGGCGCAGCGTGACGCCTACACGAAGGCGCGCGAGTGGATGGACCGCGGCATCGACGGGATCCGGGCCGGCGTCGGCACCGACGAGGTGGCCGCGCTGCTGCCCGAGGCCCACGAGTTCGGCTTCGACAGCGAGATGGAGGCGTTCGGGCTGCAGTTCGCGCACGGCCTCGGCCTCGGCCTCCACGAGCGCCCGATCATCTCCCGGCTGAACTCCATGAAGGAGCCGGTCGAGCTGCAGGTCGGCATGGTCTTCGCGCTCGAGACCTACTGCCCGGCCACCGACGGCGTCTCCGCCGCGCGGATCGAGGAGGAGATCGTCATCACCGAGGATGGACCCAAGGTGCTGACCCTGTTCCCTGCGCAGGAGCTGTTCGTCACCAACCCGTACTGATCGACCCAGAAAGGCCCGACCGTGGCTGACTTCTCGCTCTCGTCCCTCCCCGACCTGCCGCTCGACCTCTGGGTCGGCGGCCGGGCCCGCCCGGCCTCCGACGGCGGCCGGTTCGACGTGATCGACCCGGCGACCGGCGGCGTGCTCACCTCGGTCGCCAACGGCACCGTCGACGACGCGATGGCCTGCGTCGACGCGGCCGCTGCGGCGGCGGAGTCGTGGGCGGCGACCGCGCCGCGTGCGCGGGCCGAGATCCTGCGCCGCGCGTTCGAGCTGATGACCGCCCGGGCCGACGAGATCGCCCACCTGATCTCGCTGGAGAACGGCAAGGCGCTGCCGGACGCGCGCGGCGAGACGGCGTACGCCGCCGAGTTCTTCCGGTGGTACGCCGAGGAGGCGGTCCGCGCCTCCGGCTCCGTGATGACCGCGCCGTCGGGTGCCAACCGGATCGTGGTGCTGCAGCAGCCGGTCGGGATCGCGGTGCTGGTGACCCCGTGGAACTTCCCGGCCGCGATGGCGACCCGCAAGATCGGCCCCGCGCTGGCGGCCGGCTGCCCGGTGATCCTGAAGCCGGCGTCCGACACCCCGCTCACCGCGCTGCTGATGGCGCAGATCCTGGCCGACGCCGGGGTGCCCGAGGGCGTGGTCTCGGTGCTGCCGGCCCGCCGATCGGGCGCGGTCGTCTCCGCGATGCTGCACGACCCGCGGGTCCGCAAGCTCTCCTTCACCGGCTCGACCGAGGTCGGCCGGGTGCTGCTGAAGGAAGCCGCCGACCAGGTCGTGAACTGCTCGATGGAGCTCGGCGGCAACGCGCCGTTCCTGGTCTTCGAGGACGCCGACCTCGACGCCGCCGTCGACGGCGCGATGATCGCCAAGATGCGCAACGCCGGTGAGGCGTGCACGGCGGCCAACCGGTTCTACGTGCACGCCGACGTGGCCGACGAGTTCAGCCGCCGGCTCGCCGACCGGATGAAGGCGATGACGGTCGGCCCCGGCACCCACGACGGCACCGAGGTCGGGCCGCTCGTCAACGAGGAGTCGGCCGCGAAGGTCGACGAGCTGGTGCGCGGTGCCGTCGGTGCCGGCGCCACCGTGGTCACCGGTGGTCGGCGGCCGGAGCGGGAGGGCTTCTACTACGAGCCGACCGTGCTGCTCGACGTCCCGCGGGACGCGGAGATCCTGGGTGAGGAGATCTTCGGCCCGGTCGCCCCGGTGCTGACCTTCACCGACGAGGCCGACGCGATCGCGATGGCCAACGACACGGAGTACGGCCTGGTCTCCTACGTCTACACGCGCGACCTCGCGCGCGGCCTGCGGGTGAGCGAGCGGCTCGACGCCGGGATGGTCGGCCTCAACCGCGGCCTGGTCTCCGACCCGGCCGCCCCGTTCGGCGGCACCAAGCAGTCGGGCATCGGCCGCGAGGGCGGGCACGAGGGCATGCTCGACTACCTGGAGAGCAAGTACGTCGCCGTCAGCTGGTGACCGGTAGCGACACCACGGCCGCCACCGGCAGGTGGTCGCTGGGGTAACGGCCGTCCTCGGTGTAAGAGTCGGTGGCCGCCGACCGCACCACGACCTCGGGGGTGGCGAGGATCCAGTCGATCCGGTCGCCGTCGGGCGTGAGCGGCCCGTAGTCGTGGAAGGTGCCGAAGCCTCCGCTCCGCTCGGGGGCGGCCTCCCAGGTGTCCACGAGCGGGCCGTCGGTGACGAGGCAGTCGTAGACGGCGCCGCCCGGACGCGCCGGCTCGTTCATGTCGCCGGTCACCAGCACCGGGAGTCCGGGCTCGAACAGCTCCGCGAGTCGCCGGCGGACCAGCTGCGCCGCGCGGGCGCGAGCGCTGGCGTCGTACGCCTCCAGGTGGGTGTTGACGACGGCGAGCTGGCCGCCGGTCCGGCGGTCGCGGAACCGGACCCAGGTGACCATCCGGGGCCAGTCGCCGCCCCACGTCTGCGAGCCGGGGACGTCCGGGGTGTCGGAGAGCCAGTAGTGGCCGTGCTCGAGCCGCTGCAGCCGGCGGTCGTCGTGGAAGACCTGCATCGCCTCGCCCCGGCCGCCACCTTCGCGCCCCTCCCCGATGCCGTCGTAGTGCGCCGGGAGGTCGGCCTCGAGCTGGCGGAGCTGGTCGGGCAGCCCCTCCTGCGTCCCGAGGACGTGCGGTCCGGCCCGTTCCAGGAGCTGTCGTACGACGGGGCGCCGGAGCGGCCAGCCGTGCTGTGGGTCCTCCCCGGTGGCGCAGCGCAGGTTGAACGTCATGACGTGGAGGTCGGCGTCGGGCTGGGTCAACGGTCGGGCTCCGCTACAGCACGGAGAAGCCGTGGGGGAGGGTCTCCCGGCCGGTGAGGGCGCGCAGCACGAGGGTGTCGTCGCGTCCCTCGGCCGCGAGGCCGGCGGCGAAGAGGGTCGCGACCGTGCGAGCGCCTACGTCGGCGACGTGCTCGATGTCGAGGGCGCGGGCGAGGTCGTCGGTGTGGACCACGAGCTCGAAGACCCGGGACGGCAGGTAGTCGGTCAGCCGCATCACGCCCGCCGGCGAGGCCACCGGAGCCGAGTCGGGGTGGGCGGCCGCGGCCGCGTGTGCGGCGTCGCGTCGCGCCGCCACCTCGGCGAGCGGGGGGTCGCCGAGCTCCCGGCCGGCCGCGCGACCCCGCTCGGTGATGGCGGCGGGGTCGGCGTGCGCCATCCGGAAGACGGCGGCGTAGTCGAAGGCGTGGTCGAGCTCGATCGCCCGGCCCGCGCCGGTGGCCAGGTAGTCGGTGACGGTGACGAACGAGCGGGTGGTGTGACCGACCAGGTCGCGGACCGACCAGTCGCCGAGGGCCGGCCGGTCCCAGGCGTCCGCGGGCACCTGGTCGACCAGCGAGACGAACTCGTCGCCGGCGGTGACGTAGGCGTTGCGTACCTCGGTGGGGTCGAAGTGGACCGGTCGGGCGCTGGCCATGGGTCCGATCGTAGGGGCGCCCGCGGTGAACATCGTCAGCATCGTCGGTGGAAGGTGACGGTGTGGTCGGCGTGGTGCCGCATGTAGTAGCGGGGGTCGTGGGCGAGCCGGTGGTGGCGTGGGCACAGGAGCCGGCCGTTGCGCAGGTCGGTGGCTCCGCCGGCGGACCAGGGCTCGTCGTGGTGGGCGTGGCAGACGCCGGGCGGTAGTCCGCAGCCTTGGGTCGTGCAGCCGCCGTCGCGGACGACCAGGGCGCGGCGTTGGGGGACGTTGAAGAGGCGGGCGGTGCGGCCGAGGTCGAGGGGCACGGAGTCGGTGCCGAGGACGGCGGGGACGAGCCCGGCACGGCAGGCGAGCCGACGGGCCTCGCCGGCGGAGATGCGTTCGCCGGTGGAGAGGGAGGCGGCGCCGAGGCCGGTGACCAGGGTGTCGAGGTCGAGGATGACGGTCAGGGAGAGTCCGGTGCCGGCGGAGGTGGGGAGCCGGTCGGTGGGGTAGGACTCGACGTACTCCATCAGCGCCTGACCCAGCGACTCCCTGGTGGCCAGCGGACGCGGCGGCTCGTCGGTACCCGGCACTGTCGGATGGCGGCGTGGGGAGGCCAGCGCGTGGAGGTGTTCGCGCAGCAGCCGGCCGTGGAGGGTGGGGAGGGTGAACCGGCCGTGGCAGCGGCCGTGGCCGTCGTCGACCATGGAGAAGGAGGCGGTCGAAGCGGCATGCGCTTCTTCTGCTGCGAGGCGGCGTTGCTCGTGGGTCTCGCCGACCTGGGGTGCGACGACGTCGAGGATCCGTTTGCCGAGGATGCGCAGGCCGTGGGCGTCATGGTCGGCGGCGTGGTCGAGCAGCACGTCGCGGGCCTTCCCCCGCACGTCGTCGTCGACCAGGTCGTCGGGGAGGTCGTCGACCGCGCGGGTGATCACGTCGGCCTGGTCGGTGCGCAGCCGTCCGTCGGCCAGGGCTGCGGCGACCGCCTCGTGGAGCGGGGTGCCGAGGCGTTCGGCGAGTCCGAAGGTGCGGCCGGCCTCTCCGCGAGTCACCCGGGTGCGGTGCGCCCACCAGGACGCGGTGTTACGGGCGCCGATCGGGTCGCCGACGCGACGCTGGTCGGCCTCCATCAGGGTGCGCGAGAGCTGCGCGGTCAGCCGCGACGCTGCTTGGGTGAGTGCGTCGACCAGCGCGATCACGTCGAGGTCCGATGCTGCGCCGAGCGGGAGTTCACCGACCTCGTCGATCGCCCGCCCCAGCGAGGCGACCACGGCGGGGACCCGGCTCCCGCCAGGACCGGTGGTCCACGCGGTTCGTGGTCGTCGCGTCGCATCCGGCACCCCCGTGCTTGTCCTGTGCCACCAAGTCTCGTCGAGCCCACCGACCACGTCGCCCCCTCTCGACGTCCCTGTGGACGACCACGCGCGAAGCAGCCCTGTGGACCGAAGGTGGCCCGAGAGCGCGCGGAACGGGGCTGGCTCAGGTCCACGCCTCCAGGCCTCCACCCACGCGTCTGCGTCGACCGTCGGGGGGCAGGCCCGCCATCAGCCGAGGAGCTCCACGGCCACCTCGTCCGGCGTCGCCGTCGACGCCGGCAGTGGGTGGACCTTTTCTAGGTACGGGAGCGCCGCGGCGCGCTCGTGGACGGAGTCCTCGTCGAGGTCGGTCGACCGCGGAGGGCCCTGCCGACGGACGACTTGCCCGAGCACGGCGGGCCCGACAGCACGATGACTCCGGTCCGGTCGCCCATGCCCGTCGCCGTCCGCAGGTGACGGTCAGGCGCCGTCGGAGTTCGGGTCGCGCCAGTTCCGCTCGAAGGGCAGCCGCCAGGTGAACGGCGCGACCAGCTGGTGGATCTGGTTCGGCCCCCACGAGCCGGGCGCGTAGGGCCGCACCACCGGCGGGCTCTCGATCACCGGGGTCGAGATCTCCCACAGCCGCTCGATGCCCTGCGCGGAGGTGAAGAGGGTGTGGTCGCCCTTGGCGGCGTCGTGGATGAGGCGTTCGTACGCCTCGAGCACCGACCCGGCCCAGCCGGTGTCGTGCATCGCGAACTGCATCGACAGCTTGTCGAGGTGCATGCCGGGGCCGGGGCGCTTGCCGTAGAAGGACAGCGACATCCGTGACTGGTCGGCGAGGTCGAAAGTCAGGTGGTCGGGGCCGTGGTCGCCGACGCCGGAGCCGGCGGGGAACATCGAGCGCGGCGGCTCCTTGAAGGCGATGGAGATGATCCGGGCGCCCTGGGCCATCTGCTTGCCGGTGCGCAGGTAGAACGGGACGCCGGCCCAGCGCCAGTTGTCGACGTAGCACTTGAGCGCGACGAACGTCTCGGTCTCCGAGTCGGGCGCGACGCCGTCGAGCTCGCGGTAGCCGACGTACTGGCCGCGGACGACGTCGTGCGGCTCGATCGGGAGCATCGAGCGGAAGACCTTGTTCTTCTCCTCCGAGATGGCCGCGGGCTCCAGCGCCGTGGGCGGCTCCATCGCGGTGAAGGCGAGGACCTGGAAGAGGTGGGTGACGACCATGTCGCGGTAGGCGCCGGTCGCCTCGTAGAAGCTCGCCCGCTGCTCGAGCCCGAGCTCCTCGGGGACGTCGATCTGCACGTGGTCGATGTGGTGGCGGTGCCAGATCGGCTCGAACAGCCCGTTGGCGAAGCGGAACGCGAGGATGTTCTGCGCGGCCTCCTTGCCGAGGAAGTGGTCGATCCGGAAGATCTGCTCCTCGTCGAACACCTCGTGCAGCTGCCGGTTCAGCTCGATCGCCGAGGCGAGGTCGGTGCCGAACGGCTTCTCCATGATGATCCGGCTGCGCTCGACCAGCGCCGCCTCGCCGAGCTGCGCGACGACCTCGAGCGCCGCCTTCGGCGGGACGCTCAGGTAGTGGAGCCGCCGCGGGTGGGTGACGCCGTCCCAGGACGACTCGACCTCCTCGACGGTACGCCGCAACCCCGCCGCCCCGGCCGACCCGGGCGAGAAGTGCAGCAGCGGCGCGAACTCCGGCCACGCCTCGGTGTCCCCGTCGTCCCCGCCGAACTCGTCCACCGCCTCGCGCGCGAACTCCCGGAACGTCTCGGTCGTGTAGTCGTCGAGCGAGGTGCACACCACCCGGATGTCCCGCAGCAGCCCGGTCTTGAAGAGGTGCAGCAGCCCCGGCAGCAGCTTGCGTCGACTCAGGTCTCCCGTCGCGCCGAAGAGGACGACGGTGGTCGGGTGCTCGGATGCCACGTGGTCAGACTAGGGGCAGACCCGGTGAGCCCGATGACTTCCGGCTCTCGCGACGGTCCAATGGAGCATGGCGGTGGTCGAGGACGTGCGGTCGTTGGGCAGCGAGCTGGAGCGCTCGTACGAGGTGTTCGTGCGCGGCCGGCTGAAGTTCCGCGTCGGCCAGATGGTGTACGTCGCCTTCTCCCTCGACGAGACCGTGATGGGCTTCGCCTTCCCCCGCGACGAGCGCGCTGCCCTCGTCGAGAACGACCCGGCCAGGTTCCACCTGCCCTCGGAGTCGGACCTTCGCTTCCACTGGGTCCACGCGAACCTCGCCACCCTCGAACCGGCCGAGGCCCGCGAGCTGGTGGTCGACGCCTGGCGCATGGTCGTCCCCAAGAAGCTGCAGCGCGCCTACGACCTGACCCACCCCGACGGCCCCGGCTGATCGGCGTTGGTCAGACCCGTCGGTCAGGTCGGAGAACGTCCCGCTCACACCGCGGCCAGAGCAGCACTGAAATCGCTCGAACCGCCCACTCAGACGTGGACGCCGCGGGCGCTCTGGTCTGCCGAGACTCGGACGGCTCGCCGTTTGGTTCTGCACGGGGCCGCGGGTTGCGCGCATTGCGGACTTGTTCCGCATGGGGGAGGGCGCGTGGTTGCGTCCGCGGAACCGATCTGCTCAGGATGTGGTGACTTCTCTCGATGATTGCCGGGCTGGCGCCGCAGGCTCCGTCGGGGCGCGGTCCCCAGGAGCCTCACTGAGACATGAAAGGACAGATCCATGACTACGAAGGCTGACTTCCCCGAAGAGGATTGGGTGCGCGTCATCCGAGCCCCGTTCGTCGCAGGGATGGCTATCACGCTCGCTGACCCCGGCGGCCCGATCGAGGCCGCCAAGGAGTCGATGGCGTCGATCAAGGCCGCGACGAATCCGCCAAGCCGGGAGCAGCTGTTGAGCGAGATCGCCCTCGACATCCAGGCACAGGTCCAGCAGCACCACAACCCTGTCAAGGGATACCGCCCCGCCGGCAGCACACCAGCTGGCGACCAGATCCTTCAGGAGCTCAGGGACGTCTGCGGGATCGTCAACGAGCACGCAACACCGGAGGAGGCAGCCGCCTTCGGGAACTGGCTGGTCAGCACAGCCGAAGCTGCTGGGAACGCGGCCAAGGAAGGCGGTTTCATGGGGTTCAGGGCGGAACTGGTCAGCGAACGCGAGAAAGAGATGATCGAGAAGGTCCGCGCGGCGGTGTCCTAGCTTCCGGCATTGCGCACGCATGGCGAGCACCGCCCTGCGCCCTGGTTTGTCGAAGGGCGCGGACGTGTCGGCCCTGCGCAGGCGAGGTCATCTGGCCACCGTGCACGTTTCCGACTGGACAATGCCCCGCAGCCTCTGCCACGCGTCTCGCGCTTCGCGACCTGCGTCATACCGCCGCGTGCCGGCTGCACCGCACTCAGGCACGGAGGACTGGGTTGGCTCAATACGATGAGAATCATGAAGATCCTCGCGGGCGCAGGAACCTACGTTGCAAGCACGAGCAGCCACTGGGCAGAGCATCTTGAGGTGCCGGACCTCAGTTGCGGCACCTATTCGCTGCCCGCCGGCGGTTCTGATCCCCAACGGCCTCATACGGAAGACGAGATCTACCTCGTCACTCGCGGGAAGGCCACGCTATGGACCGCCAGCGGACGCGCATCGATGGGAGTTGGTGACGTTGCCTTCGTTCCGGCGGGGGAAGAGCACCGTTTCGTCGATGTCGTCGAGGACTTCGCGGTAGTAGTCGTCTTCGGGCCAGCAGAGTTCTCTCGCGCCCACGGGGACGAGAGCGTCAACTGATCGCGCCCGGCTCCGGCGGCCCTCATACCGTCTAGGTATGTGTGTGCGTCTCACCGGCTTGGCGCAGCATGCCGGCGAGTGTCTGCAGCAGGGTCCATGCCATGGTCGGGTTGCGCTGCACGAGCGGCTGGAACTCCCAGAGCGTGATGCCCTGGCACACGAGTTCACTGTCGGCGGTCACCGTCGCGGTGCGTGAGCGGCCGTCGATCAGGGCGATCTCGCCGAAGTGGTCGCCGGGGCCGAGGGTGCGCCGGAACTCACCGCCCACGGTCACGGTGGCCGTGCCCGACTCGATCAGGTAGAACGCGGCGGCCTCCGCTCCTTCCTTGGTGACGGTCTCGCCCGCGGCGAAGGTGCGCTGCTTGAAGAGCCCGGCGATCGCGTCGTGGTCGTGCTCGGCGAGGTCGGACAGCAGGGGCACGTGCACGAGCGACTTGGCCAGGTCGTCCGGCGCCTGCTGCGACGCCGGCGCCGCAGCGCCCGCCGACGTCGTCAGCGCCCGGCACTGCAGCAGGTAGAGCCGGCCGCCGGCGAAGGCCCACTCCATGTCCCGCTCCGGGCCGTACACCCGCTCGCAGGCGGCCGCCAGGTCGGACAGGGCCTGGAGCTGCTCGTCGTCCAGGCACAGCGCCTCCATCAGCTCGGGCGCGACGTCCTCGTCCACGGTGCCACCGTCCGGTGCGGAACGGATCGCGAACCGCTTGAAGCCCGCGCGTCGCTCGAGCACCTCACCGCTGCGGGCCACCCGGAAGGAGTCGGGGATGACCCGGCCGGAGACGACCGCCTCACCCAGGCCCCAGCTCGCCTCGATCATCCGCTCGTCGGCGCCGGTGATCGGGTTGCGCGTGAACATCACGCCGGCGGTGTCGGGCTGGAGCAGCGACTGCACGACCACGCCGACGCTCGGCCTCGCGAAGACACCGAGCCGCTTGCGGTAAGTGATCGCCGAGTCGGAGTTGGCCGACCACCAGACCTCCCGGACCGCCGCCTCCACGTCTGCAGCGGTGGGCACGTTCAGGACGGTGATGTGCTGCCCCGCGAAGCTGGCCCCGGCGCTGTCCTCCCCGACGGCGGAGGACCGCACGGCCAGGGGCGTCGGGAGGGCCTGCACGGCCTCGAGCAGCGCGGCGGTGGCGGTGGCCTCACCGGACGCGATCAAGTCCACCTCGGGTCCGGGCAGGGCGACACCTGGCGGGACCGGCAGACCGGCCCGCAGCGCGTCTCCCAGGCCCACGGCCTTGGCGCCGTACAGGTCCTCGGCGTCCGCCTCGACCAGCGGCACGATTCCGTTCACTCGAGGACCGTCACGGTGCCCGCATCGCCGTCGACCCGCACGCGGGTGCCGTCGGCGATCCGCACGGTGGCGTCGCGGGTCCCGACGACGCCAGGGATGCCGTACTCGCGCGAGATGATCGCCGCGTGCGACAGGGCGCCTCCGCTGTCGGTGATGATCGCGCTGAGCAGGGGCAGGAGGATGTTGAAGGCCTCGGTGGTGGCCTCGGTGAGCAGTACGTCGCCCTGCTGGATCCGGTCGAAGTCGCTCGGTCCGCCGACCCGCCGTACGACGCCCTCCCGCGTGCCGGCGCTGGCGCCGAGGCCGCGGATCACCGTCTCCTCGTGCGCCTCCTCGGAGACCGCGAACATCTCACCCATGGCGGTCCCCAGCGCAGCCAGCAGCCGGGCCATCGGTGGCGGCAGCGTCGACAGGTCGGGCATCGGCGGCGGGTCGTCGCCCAGGTGGGCCGGCGCATCCTTCGCAGTGAAGGTCCGGTGGTGGGCGTGCCGCGCGGCCAGCTCGTCGGCCGTGGGGGCCGATGATCCCTCGACCAGCGCACACATCTCGTCCACATCCGCGAACACGATGTCCCCGGCGTCGTGGAGGGTGCCGGCCGCGGCGAGCCGGCGGCCGGCCGCGAGAGCGGCCCGGCGCATCAGCCCGGACGCCCAGATGTCGGAGTAGACACCGCGTTCGTCGCGCACGCTGTAGCCGATCCGGGCCTCAGCGAGGAGCGAGTCGTACTCGTCGCGGTGCTCCTCGGGAACGTGGCTCCGGACCTCGGCGATCTCCGCGTCGACGCCCGAGACTGCTCCCGGCTCGTCGATCGCGGTCTTGATGGCACGTAGGAGGACGTCGGGCATCTCGAGCGCGTAGTGGTTCGAGATGTCGAACCCGTCGAGCAGCCGGAAACCGACGAAGTCGAGGTAGTCGTCCAGTGCCTGGCCGGTCGTGGTGGGTTCCCGCCGCAGACGCTCGAGCAGGACCCCAGGGTCCTCGTCCGCGTCGAGGGCCTCGCGCGCCGCCGGGTCGGCGCGGTAGGCCGACACCAGCGCGGTGTGCTGGGGCGAGGCCCCACCGGAGATCAACGACGCACCACGCATCAGGCCGAGCAACTTCACCGTCGACAATCCCGTCCACTCCCGGGCGTGGACGAGGAAGTCGCCCGGCGGGATCACCGCGGTGCCCGTGAACGCCATGTGCTGCCGGATCATCGAGGCGTGGTGGTCGCGGCAGCGGCGCAGGTAGGCCACCAGCTCCTCGTCGCTGAGCTCATCGGGATCGATCCCCTGGATCTCGTGGTGGGCCCGGACGGAGGTCGGTTTGCGAACCTCTTCCCACTCCGTCGCCTGCTCACGCCACAGCTTGCCCGCGAACACGTCCGCGGCGCGCTGGACCCGCTCGGGGAAGGACTCGGGCGGCACCGGCTCCATCTGCCCGTAGCAGAACCCGCTCACGTAGGCGGTCCGCCGGGTCTGGAACGGGGTGCCGTAGAACGCCATCATGTCCGCGTACCCGAGGCTGAACGCCTCGGGGTGCATCTCGGCCCAGTAGGCGGTGACCGGGCGCGGGAAGTGCAACGCGTCGAGATCCCAGGAACCAGGCCCCGGCGGCTCGAACGTGGGTCGCGGCAGGGTGTCCATCGATGTGCCCTTCTCGACGCGAGAGACATTCAGTTTGAAGTCGCGGAACCGCCCGCACAAGACCCCGGGGACACAGGGCTCAAATGACCCTCGGAGTCGACTGGCCGAGATGTGTGCACCCGGACTCTGCGTCTTACCGCCGCCTGTCGGCGACACGCCTTTGTGGACGACGCCGACGCTGACTGGCTCGCCGCGGCGTCAGGCGTGACCCTGGCGTCCTCGGGACAATTCGGCTCGCCACCAGGCGCCGCTCTCGATCCGCTCGAGCCGGCGCATAACGAGGTCTCCGTTCGCAAACACCTCGACCTCCGCACGGGTCAGCGGCCACGGTGGGCCCGTCACCTCGGAGTGCTCCTCCCGGCTGGTCGCCAAGACCAGCAGCGTGCCCCCTGGTGCCACGAGCGCGGCGATGTTCCGCGCCGCGACTGAGTGCTGCTCAGGCGGCATCGACTGCACGGTGAGACTCTCGACAACCAGGTCGAACATGCCCTGCCACTCACGAGGAAGATCCAGGACGTCGGCTACGAGGTAGTTCACCTCGCTGGCCGGATACTCCCGCCGCGCACCAGCAATCGCCGTCGGCGCGAAGTCAAAAGCTGTGGTCCGAAATCCCAGCAATGCAAGGAACTCGGCATCGGCTCCGTATCCACACCCGACCACCAGCGCCTTGCGACCACCTCCCGCCAGGTCCTGCGCCTCCGCCCACTCCACGAGCTGTGGACGAGGGGCGCCGTAGTCCCAGGGCGGCTTGGCCCCACCCGCCTCCGCGCCCGCGTACATCGCCTCGAACATGCCGGACGGCTCGCTCGTCACGGCTCGAGACTACCGACCACCTCGACTCGCGGCACCCGTCCAGACCAGAGAGGCATGAGGGACTGCTGCACGAATCGGTGTCAGGCCTGACCTGTCCCATTCCGCCGCAAGCGGGTGCATGCCTGCCGACCAGGAGTGAAGACCACTGGGTTCCTGGCAACGTGTTGCCCGCGGCTACGGACTTGCCTGCTTCGGCCATCCGCCGTACGGGACAGTGAGGATCTCGAGGATGTGACTGTCGGGGTCCAGCCAGTAGAGCCCGCGGCCGCCGTCGTTGGTGTTCATCTGCTGCGGTTGACGCCGCTGGGGGTCGGCCCAGTAGGGGATGCCGCGGGCCAGGATTCGCCCGTGGATCTGGTCGAACTCGTTCTCGTCGACAAGGAACGCGTAGTGCTGCGGGTGCACCGTCCCCTCCTCGAGAAAGTCCAGCGAGACGTCGTTCGCGACCTGGACCACTGAGAACGGTCCGAAGCTCGTCGGGGCGGGTAGCCCCAAGATCTCGGACAAGAACGATGCCGAGGCCTGCTTGTCCCGGCAATAGACAATCGTGTGGTTGAGCCTCACCGGCATCCGAACCTCCTCTGTCGGATCATGCAGCGGTCCGCGGTCGCGGTTCTCCGCAGACCAGGTCAAACTCCCCCGCGGTTGTCGGAGAGCGCCGGCCGCGTGCCCTTGAAGCGCGAAGACCAATCTAGACCGTCGGGGTGCGAGGGCTCGTCCCGTGGCGTAAGCGTCGACGCTGGCAGAAGGCCCGCGCCACGTCCGGTGACGGAGCGGCCTCGCGTCACTTCGCCGCGTCTACGTGTACCCGCCTGACACGTTCATGACAGTCGGCCTATCCCTTGACGCGCCTGGTCTCGTACGCCCACATCGCGACCTCGACGCGGTTGCGGGCGCCGAGCTTGTTCATCAGCGCGCCGACATGGGTCTTCACCGTGCTCAGGGTGATGTGCAGCTCGTCGGCGATCTCGGCGTTGGTGCGGCCGCGGGCGACGGTGAGGAGCACTTCTTCCTCGCGTTCGGTGAGCGGCTCGATCGGCTGGGTCGGCGGGGAGGCTCGCTCCAGGCCGGCCAGCGTGGTGAGCAGGCGGCGGGTGATGTCGGGTGAGATGAGCGCGTCGCCGTTCGCGGCTGCGTGGATCGCCTGGACCAGCAGCTCGGGCCCGGCGTCCTTGAGGAGGAAGCCTCGGGCGCCGGCCTTGAGGGCGCCATGGACGTACTCGTCGAGATCGAAGGTCGTGATGACCACGATGGCCAGGGGGTTCTCGACGCCTGGGCCAGCGAGCTGGCGGGTGGCCTCGACGCCGTCGATGCCGGGCATCCGGATGTCGAAGAGGCAGACGTCGGGACGCAGCTCGCGTGCCACGGCCACCGCCTCGTGACCGTCCGTTGCCTCGCCGACGACCTCGATCCCGGGCTGCGCGTTGAGGATCATGGTGAGCCCGGTGCGGACCAGGAGCTGGTCGTCGGCGACCACCACCCGGATGGTCCCTGGGCTGGTCACTGGGGCACCTCCCGCGGGAGAGTCGCCTCGACGGTCCAGCCGCCGGCCGGGTCCGGCCCGGCCTGACAGGCGCCGCCGAGCAGCTTGGCTCGTTCCGCCATACCGAGCAGGCCGTAGCCCACGGTGGTCGCGGGGCGGGCTGCTTCTCCGTCGTCGTGCACACGCAACCGTACGACGCCGACGTCGCCGGTGACCTCCACGGTGACCGCCGTGGCGTTCAGCGAGTGCCGGATCGCGTTGGTGACCGACTCCTGACAGATCCGGTAGACCGCCACCTCCACCGGTTGCGGCAGGCCGGCGAGGTCGCCGCCGCGGTGCACCTGCACCACGGGGCTCATCCGGGTCAGCTCGTCCAGATCGCTGATGCCCCGCTGCGGCGCGTAGTCGGCCGCCTCGCCGTCGCGGAGCACCCGGACCATCGTGCGCATCTCGTACAAGGTCCGCGACGCCTCCGCCTCGATCACTGCCAGCGCCTCGACCGCCGAAGCCGGGTCGGTGGCTGCCACCGCCCGCCCCGCCTGGGCCTGGATCGCGATGGCCGACACGTGGTGCGCGACGGTGTCGTGCAGCTCGCGGGCGAGCTCACCGCGCTCGAGCGTCCGGACCTGCTGCACCTCGCGCTGGCGCGCAACCGCGCGGTAGCGCATCGCGGCCCCGAGGGCGAACGCCGCGACCAGCACGGTGGCGCCACCGATCACGTCCCCGAGGGTCTCGCTGGTCGCGAAAGCCAGGCCGGCCGGTACGGCGACGATCGCCGTACCGACCAGCGCCTCGGGGCCCGAAGCCCAGCGGTACAAGGCGTAGGGCAAGCAGCAGGAGGCAGGCCATGGAGTAGAGCCCCACATCGGCGACGTCGTCGACGATCATCGGGATGTGCAGCACCATCGCGCCGCCGAAGCCGACCGCGGTCGCCAGGAGTGGATGAGTACGCCGCCAGAGCAGGACCGGGATCACCAGGAGCGCGACCACGGTGGCCAAGGGCCGCGCACGGTACGTCGGGGCGGAAGATCGCCTCGCCCACGGCCGTGACCAGCATGGCGCCGACCAGGGCCCAGTCCCACCACACCCGCGCCGGCGGGTCCGGGGCACGGGGCTCGGCAAGGATCGAGCGGATGAAGGCGGCGACCACCTCTCCAGCCTAGAGAGCGGTGACGCTCGTCGTACGGGGCACAAGCACGAGCCGCTTCTCGTCCTTTCGGCCGAGGAGTCCCCCACTCCTGGGCCCGATGTACGTCGCTCGCCGCCGGGCCACCGTGGAGGCATGTCGAATCTCCTCTACCGGCTCGGCCGGTCTGCTGCCACCCGGCCCTGGGTCGCCATCGGCGCCTGGGTCGTCCTCGCGCTCGTCGTCATCGCCTCCTCCGTCGCCTTCGGGCGCGATCTCGAGGAGAGCTTCGAGGCACCCGGCCTCGACTCCTACCAAGCTGCGGAGCTGCTCGCCGAGGCCCAGGCCGACGAGGGCGGGATCACCGCCCACGTCGTACTCGAAGCCCCGGACGCCGCAGCGCAGCTGGCGCCGGTGGAGGCCGCTCTCGCGGGGCTCCCCCACGTGCTGAGTACGACGAGCACCGTCTCGCCGGATGGGGACATCGCACTCGTGCGCGTGCAGTACCCCGCGATCGAGCACCTCGATGCCTCCGACCTGGACAACCTCAAGGACGCCGTCGCCGACCTGCGTGACGAGTCGTCGCTGACGCTCGAGACCGGAGGCGATCTGTTCTTCGCGTTCGAGGAGCCACCCACCGGGCTCGGCGAGGTCGCGGGGATCGTCGTCGCGATGATCGTCCTGCTGATCGCCTTCGGCTCCTTCGTCGCGATGGGGCTGCCGATCGGGATGGCGCTGTTCGGTCTGGTCATCGGCGTCACTGCGATGAAGCTGGTGACCTACCTGATCGACATCCCGGCGTGGGCGCCGCAGCTCGCGGCCATGGTCGGGCTCGGCGTCGGCATCGACTACGCGCTCTTCCTGGTCACCCGGCACCGCGAGCACCTGGCCCTGGGGATGCCGGTCGCCGAAGCGGTCGGCCGAGCCATGGCAACAGCAGGACAGGCGGTGATCTTCGCCGGCGGCACGGTCGTCGTGGCGATCCTCGGGTTGCTCGTCGCGGGGATCCCGTTCGTGACCGGTGGTGGGGTCGCCATCTCCGCGATGGTGCTCGTGATGGTGCTCGCTTCGGTCACCTTGCTGCCGGCACTTCTCGGGCTGGCGGGGCACCGGATCAACGGACGCCGGCGCACGCCGCACCGGCCGAGCACCGGCTGGTACCGGTGGGGCGCTCACGTGACCCGCAACGCGACGGCGTACCTCGTCGGAGGTGCGGTCCTCATGATCGCCCTGGCCGCACCCGTTCTCGCGCTCAACCTGGGCTTCCCGGACGACGGGACCAAGCCCGAGTCGAGGACCGAACGCCGGGCCTACGACCTGATCGCCGAAGGGTTCGGCCCCGGGGCCAACGGGCCGCTGGTGATCGCGGTCGACATCTCCCAGGACGGGTCCGTCGTGGCGCCGCTGGCCGCGGCGATGGCAGCCGACCCGGGCATCACCTCGGTCGGCGACCCGACCATCGATCTCACCGCAGGCGTGGCGACCCTGGTGGCGCAGCCGACCACGTCGCCCCAAGACGTTGCCACCCAGGAGACCGTCGCGAGGCTCCGCAGCGAGGTCTTCCCCACGGTGCTCGACGGCACCGCGGCAACCGCCCATGTCGGCGGTCAGACTGCCACCTTCGCCGACCTCGGTGACCGGGTGCAGGAGCGGATGCCGCGCTTCGTGGTGGCCGTGCTGCTGCTGTCGTTCCTCTTGCTGACGGTGCTGTTCCGGTCGGTACTGGTGCCGCTGAAGGCGGTCGTGCTGAACCTGCTGAGCGTCGGCGCGGCGTACGGCGTGCTCGTCATGGTCTTCCAGTGGGGCTGGGCGGCCGGCCTGATCGGCGTGGAGTCGACGGTGCCGATCGTGTCGTTCATCCCGCTGTTCATGTTCGCGATCCTGTTCGGTCTCTCCATGGACTACGAGGTGTTCCTGCTGTCGCGGGTGCGCGAGGAGTACCGCCGCTGCGGCGACAACACCCGCGCGGTCATCGCGGGGATCGCCGGCACCGGGCGCACCATCACCGCAGCCGCGCTGATCATGGTGGCGGTCTTCTCGGGCTTCGTCCTGGGCAGTGACCCGGTGGTGAAGATGATGGGAGTGGGACTGGCCACGGCGATCTTCCTCGACGCGACCGTCGTACGCCTGGTGCTCGTCCCGGCCACCATGAAGCTTCTGGGCGACGCGAACTGGTGGCTGCCAGGGTGGCTGGATCGGCTGCTGCCGGAGTTGGACTCTGCGCCGGTGGAGGAGCCGGTGGAGGTAGCGGTAGGCCTACCGCCGCTGGCTTCCTAGGGCCGGTGGTGTCTAGGTTGCACCTCACGACAACTCGGCGGGGCTCATCCTCAGACTGCCCTCAGCCAGACCAGGCACACTGGGAGCCGGCCTCTGCAGGGAGAATTGATGAACGGCACCACCCTCACCCCCCGAGCCCACCGGATCCTCACGAACGTCGAGGCCTGGGCACACCAGGGGCCTGTCCGTGCCGTCGTGGTCAAGGTCGGCGTGAGCGTGTTCGGCCCACTCGTGATCGCGACCGGTATCGCCATGCTGGTGCTTCCGGGACCGGGTCTGGTGGTGATGGCGCTGGGTGCGGCTCTGCTGGCGTTGGAGTACGACTGGGCTCGCCGTGTCCTCGGCTTCTGCGGTCGAACGCTCCACAAGGGCCGGCGGGCGGTGATCCCGAAGGACGCATCGATGGCACGCCGCGCCTTCGGTGTGGCCACGACGGTTGTCTTTGTCATCGCGACGACCGGGATCACGGCGGCGTTCACGACCTACGTCGGTGCGACGCTCGTCTGACAGTCGGCTGTCACGTCGGCGCTGAGCCCTTCCAACGTGGCGGATGTCGGACGAGGGTCCAGCCGGCGCCTGTGGGAGCCATGGTGATGCCCGCCGAGCGCCGCGCCCAACAGAACCGCGTCATTGCCCTCGAGGTGCCAGTGGGGCCGCCTCGCCGGTGAGCTGCACCGGAGGCAGGTCGACCGCGCTGGATTCTCGAGTCGCCCCGCAGTGCCCTACCGGGCCCGTGCCAGCCGCTTCCTCGCGTTGGCCAGGAGCTGTCGGTAGTCGCAACGAGTCCGCTCATCAGCAATCCGTGCCGTCGCGCACGTGCGTCTATTCGCCGCGAGCGGGCGCTGCTCAGGCCTCCAAGATGGTCTTGGCCTTCTCGAGGTTCGAACGCACGTCACGCGCGTAGAGCTTCAGGACGATCGCGTCGGCGAACTTGAAGAACCCCTTGAGTGATTCCATCTCCTGGTGCCAGGTGACCTTGGTGCCCTCATCCTCGTCCTCATAGCGAAACGAGAGCGTGTATGGAATCGTCGCGTCCTCGGAGACGAGCCTGCCGCTGCGTCCCCTCTCCACCTCGACCATCTCGTCCGTCAGTTCGAGGCGGCGTCCAGCGACCTTCACAGTGCCGCGGCAGACCCGGCCTACCTCCTGCTTCCCCCCGGAAACCAACTCGTAGTCGACGACGTTGCTGCTGTAGACAGGCACATTCTCCGGGTCGATCATGAATTCCCAGACCTCCATGCGGGGCCTATTGATAACGATCGATTCTTCGACGGTGAGCATGAGACCACCAATCTTCCGTTGGGGCCGGTCAGATGACCCGCCTCTCCGGAGGCTATTCCTCAGGGCTTCCTATGGGAATCGACCAAGCATGCGGGACCAGCGTCATTCCGCCGCGAGTCCGCGCACATTGCCGCGAGACGATAGGTCACTCAGCGAAGCGGCGGGCTGGCGAACTCCGCTACTCCCTATGACGACGAGGTTGTCGTGGCGAGAAGGCGTCGCGCTCGACGACCCAGGTCGCTCAAATCCACCCGACCCTCCTCAGCCGCGGCCGCCAGACGTGCGGCGAGGTCCATTGCCTCGTCGAGCTCGGGTGCAGCGACGACGGACTCCTGGCCCATGTCGCGAAGAATCGTGATCTCTGTCCTCGACGCGATCAAGGGGTCGGCGACCCCGTCGATCCAGACTCGAGTGCGGCGGCCTTCACCGCGTTCCTCTCCGGTGATTCGCTCCAAGGCGAATATGCGGTCGGCGCGCGCGAATTTGCCGAAGCCCAACGCCACCATCCGCGAGTCCGATGCCACGTAGCCATCTTGCCATTGCCTATAGACGTTTGACCTGGCGTGCAAACACGGCTGGCCGGGCCGGTCGTCCTGCGTCACCACCGCCGCGTCTGATCACCGAATGGCGAATGACTGGTCCGCCGCGGCCTCCGCCTGGCCACGCAGAGGAGGCACGGTTGCCGACCACCCCATCGTGCGGAGCTCCCCGTCAACCTCCCCGGCCCTAGCACCTCCGCGGGGGGGTCACATGATCGCGCCTCGCGGTGACACCTCAATGCTTGCCACGCCGCGCGCGTAGAGCACGACCATCCGGTCGCCGTGGCGGCAGCGGAGGGCGCCGGACTCCTCGCGCAGCACCTCGATGACCTGCTCGACCATCTCACCCTCATCGACCTGTCCGGGATCCTCATAGGTCAGGTCCGCGTGCTCGCCACCGAGAAGCCGAACTCGCAGCACGATAGTTGCCATGCTCGAAAGGTAGTCCGCCCAAGGCGGCCTGTCGCAGGCATCCCGCATGCCTAACCGGCGGAGCGTGGAGTCGAAACTCCCCGACAAGGCAGCAGAGGAAGGCATCTCGCACTCGGACGAAGGCTCATCCCGCGTCGACTCCGAAATGGGCTCTGCAGCGGACCATCGAGGAGTTGTACGACATCAAGCACGCCGACGTGATCGCACGGCGCGCCCGAGAGATCGCGCGCGCGGCGGGAGCGCGAGGACGAACGTCACGACGAGTTCGACGACCCCGACCAAGGCGGGGAGCCTGACAGGGGCGGCCTTCCGGGACGTCGACACACCCGGGTGGGATCAACCCCATGGGCCGACTCAGCGCCGAACCGGGTCAGCGCGGGTTGGACTTACGGGGGTCTCCAGAGCGGTTGGTGGCACCGCCTGCCGTGCTTGGCTGCCGGGCAACCCACCAGCGCCAGCCCGCTGTCACCACGATGGCCCCGGCCAGAGAGCCGATGATGCCGCTCGGCCTCAGGTCAAGGCCGTCACCGGACAGCAGGCTGATCGCGAGCCCGCCGATCAGCGAGCCGACGAGTCCGGCCACGATCGCCAATGTCCAGTCGACGCCGGAGTGCGCTCGGCCGAGGATCAGCTGGGCACCTGCGCCGACGAGCATGCCGAACAGGATGATGCCGAGGATGAGCATGCTCAGAGAATAGCCACGAAGGGTCCGGTTGGTCGCCGATCGCCACGCCCCTTGACCGCGGCCATGTGTCGATTGGTCTCCCACCGCGTTCCGGCAGGCGCTTCATGAGATCTGGACGACGACCTTGCCGAGGGCGTGTCCCTCCCCGACGTGAGCCAGCGCGGCGGGAACCTCGTCCAGCGCGAAGGTCCGGTCGATGTGGATCCTCACGGCGCCGCTGACGCAGAGGTGAGCGAGCGGCTCGAAGTGGGCTGGGCCCTCCTTCACGGCGAGGATCCCGATCCCGCGACCGGTGAGCCGCCCGACCACCCAACCGGCAGTGGCCACGCGCAGCAGAGTGGGCACAGACCCGCCTACGCACCGATACGTGCCTCCGGGTGCCAGCGTGCGCCTGTAGGCGAACACCGACCGGGATGCCACCAGGTCGAGAATCAGGTCGTAGGGGTGGTCGGGGCGGGTGAAGTCGTGCCGGCGATAGTCGATCACGCCGTCCGCGCCGACCGATCGCATGAAATCCAGCTTGGCGGCGTTGTCGACCCCGATGACCTGAGCGCCGCGTCGCTTGGCGAGCTGGATCGCGAAGGAACCCGATCCCCCGCCGGCGCCGTTGATCAGCACCCGGTCCCCTGCGACCGCCCGCTCTGTCCCCTGCACGGCGATCGCGCCGGCCTGCGGGACTGTCGACGCCTCGGCGAACGTGAGGCTAGGCGGCTTGTGGGCGAGTGCCTATTCCGGTGCGACCGCGTACTCCGCGAAGCCGCCCATCAGCGCCAGGTTGTCGCCGTACACCTCGTCTCCGGGCCGGAATCGGGTGACCCCTTCCCCGATCTCGTCGACCACGCCCGCGATGTCCGATCCGAGGGTCCGGCGCTTCGGAGAGCGCAGCCCGCCGATCCGCGCGTACGCCGGCGACCCGTGCAGGCACTCCCAGTCGCTGAGGTTGACCGATGTCGCGACGACCTTCACCCGCACCTGGCTGGCGACGGGCGACGGCACCGGGACGTCCTCGATGCGCAGCAGCTCGGGGGGCCCGTAGCGGTCGTACACGACCGCCTTCACGCCCCTACCTCGGCACACGTGGTCATGGCGGCAACGTAGCAACGGTGGCCCGTCGCAGCGCCGTTGTTGCCATGCCAGCAGTCTCGAGGCGACCCGTACCTCGGCAGCCCACCGCCTGCCCCGCCCGGCACGCACCGGCAACCACTACCGCTAGGCGCCCGGCCGGCGCCGTACGTGAACGGCACCTCCGGTCCGGGTACCTCGCGGTCACCGGCGGACCGACAGCGTGACCTGAGCTCACCGCTGACGGCTGGTTCAAGTCTCCATGACGGTCGACGCCGCCGGGGACGGCGTTGGCCGAGCGGCCATCAGCCAGGCGAGATCTCGATCGCGATGTTTCCGAGTCCGTCGGCAGCAACGCGCCACGTCCCGCTGCTGACGTCGACCGGCAGGACCACGGAGCCGGTGATGACGACGTCGCCAGCACAGCACGACACCCCGCAGGCGGCGAGGGTGGACGCAGCACTCGAGACGATCTCGCCCAGGTCACCGGTGAGGGCCCAGGGATCCGAGGTGGTCACCACGGTCTCGCCGTCGCGCTCGACGGTGACAGTGAGGTCGTCGGGGAGGGCGGGGACGACCGGCCCGAGGAGGACGTGGCGGTGGAAGACGTTGCCGGCGAGGACCCGTTCGAGGTCGGTGGGGGTGTGGTCGACGTCGGCGAGCTCGATGGCGATCGACCAGCCGGCGACGGCGGCGAGGGCTTCGGCGGGGGTGGGGGAGGGGCCGGGGTCGGAGCCGAGGTGGGCGGCGATCTCGGCCTCGAGCACGGGCTTCGTCCAGGTGGAGATGTCGACGGTCGCGCCGGAGGGGAGGAGCCGGTCGCGGGTGAGGAAGCCGACGAGCGGGCGATCGGTGCCGAAGGCCGCCATCGACGCGGGTGCACCGAAGGCGAGCTTCCAGCCGAGGTGACCGGCGCCGGCGTCGAGCGCGGCCGCGCGGGTGTCCAGCATCGCCGCCGTACCGGCCGCGATCCGGGGGTCGAGGGCGGGCATCAGGCGGGGTCGTCGAACTCGTCGTCCGGGCCGGGCAGCCCGTAGCCCGCGGCGGCCAGCGAGCCGGCGCCGCTCCAGCCCCAGATCAGCAGCACGTCCTCGTCCCCGGTGTTGACGAAGCCGTGGAAGTTGCCGCGCGGCGTGAAGATCACGTCGCCGGCCTGGGACGGTTCGCGGCCGGTGTTGGTGTGGATCTCGCCGCGGCCCGACATCACCACCAGGAACTCGTCGGCGTCGGTGTGGAGGTGACGGTCGTGGCGCGCGCCGGGCCGCAGCACGGTGCGGCCGACGGTGAGGCCGTCGGAGCCGCCGCGCTCGGAGTTGATGAGGTACTGCACCTGCATGTCGACCCAGCCCTCCTCCTCCCGCAGCCCCTGCTCGAGCGGGACGTCGGAGACGGTGGTGCGGAAGGGAGGCTTGCTGCTCATCTGGATCTCCACCCCCGCGGCCCGGCGGTAGACGTCGGCGACGCTGACGAGGAAGTCGCGGTCGGCGTACTCGCTGCTGCGGGCGGCGCTGAGCATCTCGCTCGCCGCCGAGCAGGTCGGCACCATCGCGCCCAGCTTGCGGCCGAGCTCCTGGGCGAGGACCAGGTCCTTCTGCTGCAGCTCGACGTCGGCGAAGACGGTGTCGTCGTCGACCAGCAGCGGCGCGCGGTAGCCGATCACCGGCGAGGCGATCACGCTCTTGAGCGCCGCGTCGACGACCGCCGCACGGTCGACGCCGGCCTTCTCGACCAGCGTCACCGCCTCGGCGAACGCGGTGACCGAGACGACGAGCGAGAGGTTGATCGCGACCTTGGTGAGGATCGCGTGCCCGTTCGGGCCGATGTAGGTGACCTTGGGGCCGATCGCATGGAGCAGCGACTCGACGTGGTCGTACGCCGCCCGCTCGCCGCCCACCATCACCGACATCTGCCCGGCGGCCAGCGTTGCCGGGCTCCCCGAGACCGGCGTGTCGAGATAGCGGGCGCCGGTCGCGGCGACCTCCTCCGACAGCGCCACGCTCCGCTCGGGGGAGATGGTGCTGAGGTCGGCCCACACCTGGCCGGCGCCGAGCCCGGCGAGCAGGCCGTCGTCACCGTGCGCGGCGCCCTCGATGGCGGCGGTGTTGGTCAGCATCGTGAAGACGACCTGGCACTGCTCGGCAACCTCGCGGGGCGTGTCGGCCCAACCGGCGCCGGCCGCGAGCAGGTCGTCGGCCTTGGAGCGGGTCCGGTTCCAGACGACCAGCGAGTGCCCGGCGTCCATCAGGCGCTGGGCGATCCCGCTGCCCATCGCGCCGAGTCCCACGAACCCCACGCGATCGATCGGTTGGTACATGTCCTGCCTCTCTCGTGCCTGACCCTGCGTCATGTGCTGTGCCTGTCCAGGAAGTCGACGATGACGGCGAGGGCCTCGCGCTGGACGTCGTCGACCTGCGGGACGCCGTCGGCGTCGGACTCGGGATAGATGTAGCCGTGGACGTCGTGCGACCACGAGCGCCATTCGGCGTCGTCCCGCTTCTCGGCGAGTAGCTCGTAGGTGAGGCGGAAGATGCCCTGGAGCTCGTCCTGGTCGCGGCCGAGCACCAGCACCGGGATGTCGACGCCGTCGAGCCGCCGCGAGACCTCGTCGGGGTCGGTGACCCGGGCGCGGGCGCGCTCGGTGCTGCGGATCTCCATGCTCTCGATGTCGCGCAGCCCGTCGGTGGTGGTGACGGTGTCGACGTCGTCGAGCCGCAGCGTGAGCAGCTCGTGCGAGGCCGGCTCGGCGGCGACGCCGGCCCGGAGCAGCCCGGGGTACTGCGAGAGCAGCTTGAACAACATCTCGCCGGCATGGCTGACGCCGATGTGGAAGAGCCGGTCGCCGTCGATCCGCGGATCGGCGGCGACGTGCCGCAGCACGGCCACCTCGTCCTCGTACTCCAGCGGCGCCCGGTTCATCAGCCCCATCCCCTGCCGCACGGTCGTCCGCAGGGGCCCACCGGTCTGGTAGCCGAGCTCGACCTCGGTGCGGTAGTGCGCCCACCCGCAGGCGTAGCCGGCCTCGAGCAGCACGTCGGTCACGTGCCGGAAGCGGTGGGCCCGGTCCTCCACCCACGCCATCCCGCCGCCGCCGTTGCCGTAGGCGATCAGCACGTAGGGGTGCGGGCCGTCGCCCTCGGGGAGCCGCAGCGAGTACGGCGCGTAGAGACCGTCGAGCGTCTCCGCCATCCGGTACTCCGCCAGCTCGGTCACCGTGTGGAGCCCGCCGCCCAGTAGTCCTCCTTGGCCTTCGAGGCGGCAAGCGCCTCGGCGTCCTCGAACCCGGGCGCCAGCGAGGCGGCGGTCCCTGCCATGTACTGGTGGTGGTCGACGTCGAGCAGCCGGATCCAGCTCTGCTGGCCGAAGGTCAGCGCGATCACGCACCCGAGCTCGACCAGCTCGTCCTCGGAGAAGTGGGCGTGCAGCCGCTCCCACAGGCCGTCGCGGTCGTCCTCGTTCCAGGCGATGGCCTGCGCGTAGGCGAGGGCCGCCTTCTGCCGGTCGTCGAACTTGTCCGACGACTCGAAGTTGAGCAGGTCGTCGTACTGGCCCTCGACGAGTCCCTCGTTCGCGCCGCGCTCGGAGCGCTGGTTGCCGCAGAACTCACAGGTCACCGTCCGGGAGATGTAGACCCGGCACAGCTCCTTGATCGCGTGGTCGCACACGCCGTTGCGGAACATCTTCTCCCACGGTTCGGCGAACGCCCAGAAAGCCGCCGGCACGTGCGCGCGGATCGCGTTGGTCTCCGGTCGTGGCGTGCCGTGCGCGGCGGCGCGGTCCATCTCGGCCTGCATGCGCTCGTCCATGTCCTCGTAAGGGATGTAGGAGATGCGGGGCTGCTTCATGGTGACTCCTTCTACTGGTTCTACTGGTCGGACGCTTCGATGGCCCGCACCACCGCGTCGGCGGTGAGCGGGAGGTCGCGGACGCGCACCCCGAGGGCGCGGTGGACGGCGTTGGCGATGGCGGCGGACGTCGGGCCCTGGGCGGCCTCGCCGGCGCCGGTCGACGGCTCGCTGCTGTCGACGAGGTGGACGGTGACCGGCGGCGCCTCGGAGAACGTCAGCACCGGGTAGGTCTCCCAGTCGGACCCGAGCAGCCGGCGCCGGTCGAACGGCATCCGCTCCTTCAGGGTCCACGACGTCGCCTGGGTCGCCCCGCCCTCGAGCTGGTTGCGGGCGCCGTCCGGGTTGACCACCCGCCCGACGTCGGCGACCACGACGAGCCGGGTCACCCGCACCTCGTTGGTCATCGCGACGTCCGCGACGACGGCGCAGTAGGCACCTCGGTCCTTGTAGCGCGCGTAGCCGAGGCCGCGGCCGGTGTCGTCGGGCAGCTCCTCGCTCCAGTCCGCGAGCCGGGCGGCCTCGCTCACCACGTGGATCGCCCGCGGGTCGGACAGGTGGTCGAGCCGGAAGGCGACCGGGTCGACGCCGGCGGCGAGAGCGAGCTCGTCGACGAACGACTCGATCGCGAACACGTTGAGGTGCGCGCCCAGCGCGCGCATCGCGGAGGTGCGGATCGGCGAGTCCGTCTTGCGGTGGCCCACGACGCGGCGCGGCCCCACGTCGTACGCCGGCACCGCGTTGCGGGTCGTGCCGCCACCGCCGGCCAGCGGTGGGTCGGTCGGAGGCGGCAGCACCAGCGGGTCGGCGAGGTGGGCACCCGCGAGCAGGCCGGGGGAGCCGGCGTACCCGGGCCGCGCGGTGTGGCCCTGGCTCCAGACGTCGTAGGACCAGCCGGCGATCCGGCCGCGGTCGAGCCGCGCCCGCACGGTCGCCGTCATCGCCGACGACAGCGGCCCCCAGGTCAGCTCGTCGGGGCGGGTCCACCGCAGCAGCACCGGCCGGCCGGGGACGGCCCGCGCGAGCAGCACCGCGTCGAAGGCGGCGTCGTCGGCGGCGTTGTGGCCGTAGCAGCCGGCGTTCTCGACGTGCTCCACCACGACCGTCGCGACGTCGAGGCCGAGCGCCGTCGCGATCGCGTCGCGCAGCCCGTGGACGCCCTGGCTGTGGGAGTGGACGTGGACGCCGTCGTCGGTCCACACCGCGAGCCCGGCGCTCGGGGCGATCGACCCGTGCGCGAGAAACGGCCGGGAGTACGACGCCTCGACGACCCCGTCCGCGGCCGGCCCGGGGGTGCCGCCCTCGTCGAGGACCTCGATCTCGTCGTGGGTGCCGCGGCGCAGCCAGCCGGCGAGGTCGGTCTGATCGGGGAGCAGGTCCTGCTCGTCCCAGGCGGCGTCGCGGGCGAGCTGCTCGAGGGCCCGGTCGACATCGGCCTCGCGCTCGCCGACCACGCCGAGGAAGGAGCCGTCGCGGACGAGCGTGACCCCGGGTGCCTTCCAGCCGTCCGGGACCGACCGCAGCACGGCACCGACCGACGGGGGTCGGAGCACCCGGCCGTGGAGCAGCCCCTCGGGCCGGAGGTCGGCGAGGAAGCGCGGGCGACCGAGCACCTTGTCGGGCAGGTCGAGCCGCCGCTCGCTGCGGCCCACCGCGCTGGCGTCGAGCGGCGCCAGCGGGGTCTCCGCGGTGAGGTCGAGGTCGGCGTCGAGGCGGGCGATCCGTGCGACGTACTCCTCGACCGGGGAGGCCGGCCCGGCCAGCGCCCGGACGACGCCCCCGACGTGGGCCAGCGCCGGCCCGGACTGGAACACGGACATGCTGCCCGAGGTCAGGCCCTGGTCGGGGCCGAGCCCGGTGTGCGGGGCGACCATCCGGACCCGGTCGAGCGGCAGCCCGAGCGCGTCGGCGGCGAGCTGCGCGAGCGCGGTGGCGATGCCCTGCCCGAGCTCGGCCTTGCCGACCCGCACCTCGACGACGTCGCCGTCCGAGCCGGGCGCCACCGTGACCCAGCGGCCGAGCCGCGGGTTGGCGGTGACGTGGGCCGGCAGGTCGGTCACGGGGCCGGGCTCCGGGAGGCGAGGACCGCATCGACGATCCGTCGGTGGGTGCCGCAGCGGCACAGGTTGCGGTCGAGCGACTCGGCCACCCGCTCGGCGTCGGCGTCCGGCTCCTCGTCGAGCAGCGCGGCTGCGCGCACCACGATCCCCGAGATGCAGAAGCCGCACTGGGCCGCCTGCCGGTCGAGGATCGCGCGCTGCACGGGGTGGGGGATGCCGTCGCTCGACAACCCCTCGACGGTGGTGACCGAGCGGCCCTCCGCCTGCCACACCGGGGTCTGGCACGACGGCACGACCGTCCCGTCGATCCGGACGAAGCAGGCGCCGCACAGCCCCTGGCCGCACCCGAAGCGAGTGCCGACCAGGCCGAGGTCGTCGCGCAGCACGGTCAGCAGCGGCGTCTCCGGGTCGCCGCCGACCTCGACCGGCGAGCCGTTGACCTCGAAGCCGGTCACCCGAAGACCTCCGGGTGGTGCGCGAGCTCGATCCGGGTGCGCCGGATGTGGCCGCCGAGGAACCGCTCGCCGTCCACGGCGTCGCGGCGCACGACGGCGTCGAGGATCAGCCGGTGCTCGGAGTTCACGACCCACATCCGGCTGCGGCCGCCGAGCTGGACGAAGCTGCGGCGGTAGTGCTGGGTGGAGTTCCAGAGCCTGGTCACGTTCGACATCAGCGGGTCGATGTGGCAGCCGGAGTAGGTGAGCATGTGGAACTCCCGGTCGAGGTCGAGGAACTTCTCGAGGTCGTCGTTCGCCTCGATCCGGGCCTGCACCTCCTCGAGCTGCTCGTGGTCGGCCTCGGTCAGCTGCGGCAGGCTCTCCATGAGGGCCAGCGGCTCGAGCCGCTCGCGCATCCGGTAGATCACGTCGACCTCGTGGGGCGACAGCCGCGGCACCCGCGCGCCCTTGTGGGCCTCGTGCTCGGTCAGCCCCTCGGCCTCGAGCATCCGGAGCGCCTCGCGGACCGGGAGCCGGCTGGCGCCGAGCCGCTCGGCGACCTCCTCCTGGCGGATCCGGTCGCCGGGCTTGAGCTTGCCGCCGAGGATCGCCTCGCGGAGGTACGCCGCGACGCGGGTGCTGCCGATCGGGTCGGGGGTCTGCTCGCTCACGGCCGGGGGTGCTCCCGGTCCCAGCGCTTGCCGCCGGGGTAGGAGACCAGCTCGAACTGCATGCCCCACGGACTGCGGAAGTAGATCCAGCGGTTGCCCTCCGCCGGGCCGCGGCTCGCCGTCGGACCGTCGAACACCTCGACGTCCGCCGCGCGCAGGTGGTCGATCGCCGCATCGAGGTCGTCGACGTACAGCGCGACGTGGTGGCCGCCGATGTCGCTGTTGCGCGGCATCGCGTCGCGCTGGTCGGGGGAGGAGTAGTGGAAGACCTCGAAGACGGCCTGCTCGCCGCAGCGGAACCAGCGGTTCTCGACCATCACGGCGGCGGGGTGGACGGCGAGGTGGGTGGTCATCCAGTCGTCGCCCTCGTCGGGGTGGGAGTAGGGGCCGAGGGAGTAGAGGTACTCGCAGCCGAGCACGTCGACGAGGAACCGGTGGGCCTGCTCGAGGTCGGGGACGGTGAAGCCGACGTGGTCGAGCCGGCGCAGTCCTGGGAGCCCCATTCTCGTCCCTCCCGATCTGTCATCTGGATCCCAAACGGTCAACCAGCCCAGGAAACCACGCTCGGCAGGCAGTGTCCACGGGTCACGGTCTAGATTTTGGATCCAATCGTGTGTCAGAGTGGCAATCGTCACGGAGGAGGAGAGCCATGCCCCAGCACCGCCCGCTCGAGCCCGCGTCCCCCTGGGTCGAGCTCGTCGTCACCGACGAGGACTGGGACGCCGCCGACCCCGCCCTGCTGCGGACCTTCCTCGCGCAGCTGGTCTGGATCCGGGCCTTCGAGCAGTACGTCCTCGACCTCGCCGGCGCCGGCCTGATCCACGGCCCGGCCCACTCCAGCATCGGCCAGGAGGGTGGCGCGGTCGGCTCCGCGCTCGCGCTCACCAGCGACGACTCCGTCAACGGCTCCCACCGCGGCCACCACCAGTTCCTCGCGAAGGCGCTGCACCACGTGGAGCCCAAGGGCATGGACCCGCTCGCGCCGCCGTCCGACGACGTCCGCACCGTCCTGCTGCGCACGCTCGCCGAGATCGCCGGCCTCGACCGCGGCTGGAGCCACGGCCGCGGCGGCTCGATGCACCTGCAGTGGAAGGAGGCCGGCGCGATGGGCACCAACGCCATCGTCGGCGGCGGCGTCCCGCAGGCGGCCGGCTTCGCGTTCGCCCACCAGCGCTCCGGCACCGACGCGGTCGCCGTCACCTACTTCGGCGACGGCGCGACCAACATCGGCTCGACCCTCGAGACGATGAACCTTGCCGGCGCCTGGTCGTTGCCGGTCTGCTTCTTCATCGAGAACAACCGGTACGCCGTCTCCACCACGGTCGAGGAGGCGACCGCCGAGCCGCGGCTCTCCGCCCGCGGCCTCGGCTTCAACCTCGCCTCCTGGAAGGTCGACGGCCAGGACCCGCTGGCCGTCCACCTCGCGATGTCCGAGGCGGTCGCCCACATGCGGGCCGGCCGCGGCGCGACCGTCGTCGAGATCGACACCTACCGCTACTACCACCAGAACGGCGGCTTCGCCGGCAGCGCCTTCGGCTACCGCGACAAGGAGGAGGAGAAGGCCTGGCGGCAGCGCGACCCGCTCACCATCACCGCCCGCCACCTCGAGCGGCTCGGCCTGCTCGCCGAGGGTGAGGCCGACCGCGCGCTCGCCCAGGCCAAGGAGACGATGGAGCAGATCGGCGGCACGCTGCTCGAGCCGGTGCCCGACGGCAAGCCCGGCCAGCAGCAGATCCGGGCGGACGAGTGGCCCGACCCGTCGTGGGTCGACGTCGGCGTCCGCGGCGACCTCAGCGAGCTCGACGACGCGCCGGTCGTCGCACCTCACGGTCACGCGGTCGCCGTCCAGGACACCAAGCTGGTCGAGTCGATCGCCGCCGTCCTCGGCCGGCGGATGGAGACCGACCCCGGGATCGTGGTGATGGGCGAGGACGTGCACCGCCTCAACGGCGGCACCAACGGTGCGACCCGCGGCCTCAGCCAGCGGTTCCCCGACCGGGTGCTCGGCACCCCGATCAGTGAGAACGCCTTCACCGGCCTCGCGTGCGGCGTCGCCCTCGACGGCCGCTTCACGCCCGTCGTGGAGTTCATGTACGCCGACTTCATGTGGGTCGCCGCCGACCAGCTCTTCAACCAGGTCGCCCGTGCCCGCCACATGTACGGCGGCAGCGGCGCCGTCCCGCTCGTGCTGCGCAGCAAGGTCGCGATGGGCACCGGCTACGGCTCGCAGCACTCCATGGATCCGGCCGGGATCTTCGCGACCTCGGCCGGCTGGCGGATCGTCGCGCCCACCACGCCGTACGACTACGTCGGCCTGATGAACACCGCCCTTCGCTGCCAGGACCCGGTCCTCGTGCTCGAGCACGTCGACCTCTACAACGCCACCGGGCCCGGGCCGGTCGACGACCTCGACTACTGCCTGCCGGTCGGCAAGGCCGCGATCCGCCGCGAGGGCGCGGACGTCACGGTCCTCAGCTACCTCGGGATGGTGCCCTTCGTGCTCGAGGCGGTCGAGGAGTTCGGCCAGGTCGACGCCGAGGTCGTCGACCTGCGGTGGCTCGACCGGGCCAGCATCGACTGGGACACCATCGAGACCAGCCTCACCAAGACCAACCAGGTGCTGATCGCCGAGCAGGGCGCGGTCGGCACGTCGTACGGCGGCTGGCTCGCCGACGAGATCCACCGCCGCTTCTTCGACCTGCTCGACGCGCCCGTGCGCCGCGTCACCGGCGCCGAGGCCTCGCCCAGCATCAGCAAGGTGCTGGAGCGCGCGGCGATCGCCCAGAAGGACGAGGTCATCGCCGAGCTCACCGAGATCGCGAGGTACTGACGTGCCTCGGGTGCTGCGGATGCCCGGCGTCTCGGCCAACGCGACCGAGGCCGTGCTCGCCGAGTGGCTGGTCGCGGAGTCGGCCGAGTTCGGCGCGGCCGACGCGCTGGCCACGGTCGAGACCGACAAGGCGCTCGTCGACGTCGAGGCCGACGCCGCCGGCGTCGTGCTGAAGACGTTGGTCGCGCCCGGGTCGCAGGTCGAGGTCGGCGCCCCGATCGCGGTGCTCGGCGCGGTCGGCGAGCAGGTCGACGACCTCGCCGCGCTGCTGCGCGACCTCGGAGTCGCCGAGGACTCCACCCCCGTCGTGCCCGTCCGGCGCGACGTCCCTGACACCGACCCGGGCTCGGGGTCCCCTGTTCCCGAGCCCGGGCCGGTCACCACCACCCCTTCCAGCGACGGCCCGTCGAACGGCCGGGTCTTCGCGAGCCCGCTGGCCCGCCGGATGGCCCGCGACGCCGGTCTCGCGATCGAGGACATCCCCGGCACCGGCCCGCGCCAGCGGGTGCTGCGCCGCGACGTCGAGGGCGCGATCGCGTCCCGGACGTCGGCACCGGCGGAGGCTGAGGCGCCGGGGGTGCGAGACGCGCCGCCGCCATCGGAGGTTGAGGTGCGAGGCGCGCCAGCGCCGAGCCACGAGACCCCGTACGAGGACGTCCCCCACTCCCGCCTGCGCCGGGCCGTGGCCGACCGCCTCGTGGAGAGCAAGCAGCAGGCGCCCCACTTCTACGTCCGGGCGACGGTGCGGGTGGAGCGGCTGCTCGCGCTGCGGGCCGAGCTCAACGAGGCGCTGGCAGCCGACGACGGACCCAAGGTCTCGGTCAACGACCTCGTGGTGAAGGCGGTCGCGATCGCCCACGAGCGGGTGCCGGACCTCAACGTCACCTGGACCGACGACGCCGTCCGGCGCTGGCGCGTCGCCGACGTCGCGGTCGCCGTCGCCACCGACCGCGGCCTGGTCACGCCAGTGGTCCGCGACGTCGGGGGCCGCTCGGTGTCCTCGGTGTCCGCGGCCACGCGCGACCTCGCCGACCGGGCCCGCGCGGGCCGGCTCCGCCAGGAGGAGCTCGAGGGCGGATCGATCACAGTGACCAACCTCGGCATGCTCGGGGTGGAGGAGTTCGCGGCGATCATCAACCCGCCGCACGCGGCGATCCTCGCCGTCGGTGCGGTGCGCGACGAGCCGGTCGTCGAGGACGGCGCGGTCGTCCCCGGCTCGGTGATGTCCTTGACCCTCTCGGTCGACCACCGGCCCGTCGACGGCGTGGTCGCCGCGCGCTGGCTGGCTGAGCTGACCGCCCTGCTGGAGCGCCCCGTGCGGCTGCTCGCCTGACGTCGGCGCCCGCGGGAGGGCGCCACCTGAGTCTCGGGGAGGGACACTGATGGAGATGAGCAGGAGAACCGTCCTGGGCGGCGCGGCCGCCGCGGGCACGCTGGCGACGGGAGTGGCCTCGGCCGCTGCGGCACCGGCCTCCGCCGCACCGGGTGGCGGCCCGCCGCGTCACCGGGAGTACGTCGTGACCGGCGCCCACGTGGTGTCGATGGACCCCGAGATCGGTGACGTCGAGGACGGCGACGTCCACGTCCGCGACGGCCGGATCGTCGCGGTCGGTCGCGGGCTGAAGGCGCGCGGCCCCGAGATCGACGGCCGCGGCATGATCGCCATGCCCGGGCTGATCGACACCCACTGGCACCTGTGGACCACGCTCTACCGCGCGATGTCGAGCTCGTCGCCGGAGACGGCGTACTTCGCGCTCAACGTCGCGAACGGCGTGCGCTGCCTGCCCTCCGACCTCTACCACGGCTCCCGGCTCGCGCTGGTCGACGCCCTCAACACCGGCATCACCACGGTGCACGACTGGGCGCACAACCTGCGCTCGCCGGCGCACGCCGACGCCAACCTCGAGGCCCACCGCGAGATCGGGTTGCGCGGCCGCTTCTCCTACGGCACCCCGCAGGGCCACCCCGGCACGTCCGTGATCGACCTCGACGACATCGAGCGGGTGCAGCGCGAGTGGTTCGAGGCCGGCCGGCTGCCGCTGATGCACCTCGGGCTCGCCGGTCGCCCTCCGGGGCTGGTCGGCGAGTCGGTGTTCCGCCCCGAGTACGACACCGTGCGCGACCTCGGCCTCCCCGTGAGCTACCACGCCAACTCGACCCGCGCCCACGGTGCGATCGGGATGATCCGGCTGCTCGGCGAGGAGGGCATGCTCGGTCCGGACACCCAGCTCATCCACGCGCTCTACACGACCGAGGCCGAGCGGGCCGCGGTCCGCGAGAGCGGGGCGTCGGTCAGCATCAGCCCCTGGTCGGAGCTGCTCATCGGGTACGGCGTGACGCCGGTGCCGACGATGGAGCAGAGCGGGATGCTGCTGACCCTCTCGGTCGACACCCTGTCGCTGGTCGGTTCGGCCGACCTGTGGTCGGTGCTGCGGCTGACGACCGGCCTCTACCGCGGCATCGCCGAGCAGGAGCTCGTCGTCGGCACCCGACGGGTGCTGGAGATGGCGACCATCGACGCCGCCCGCAGCCTCGGCCTCGGCGACGTCACCGGGTCGCTGACCCCCGGCAAGCGGGCCGACCTGATCCTGGTGCGCCGGCACGACGTCGCCACCGCCCCGGTCATCGACGTGCCGAACACGCTGGCGCTGGCCACCGGCGCCGAGAACGTCGACACCGTGATCGTGGACGGCACCATCCGCAAACGCGGCGGCCGGCTGGTCGACGTCGACCCGGCAGCCGTGGTGCGCGAGACCGAGGAGGCGCTGGCGGCGCTGCTCCTCCGCTGACCTCGCCGTGACCTGATCCGGGATCCTCGGTCAGCCGGGACCCATCACGTCGAGCGGGTCCTGGCCCAGCGCCGTCAGGACGGTCCGCGCGGCGTTGCGACCGGGTCGGCCCGACACGGACCCGCCGGGGTGGGTCGTGGAGCCGGTGAGGAAGAGGCCGGCGATGCCGGTGTCGTAGCGCGGCCACCCCGGGACCACCTCGCCGTCGAGCACGAACTCACCGCCGTGGCAGGAGCCGCCGACGTTCTGCGGGTTGTGCGCGGCGACGTCGACCGGCGACTCGGTGCGCATCGCGAGGATGTCGGCCGAGCCGAGCCCGCGGGTCCGCTGCGCCACCAGCTCGACCAGCCGGGCGCCGTACTCCTCCTTGGTGTCGGCCCAGTCGCGGCCGTCGGCCCGCTGCCACGGCGCCATGGTGAGGATCTTGAACGTGCCGCCGGACCCCTCGACCCTGGTGCGGTCGACCACGGTCTGGTTGACGACGAGCAGCCACGGGTCGTCGGTGTCGACCTCGCCGGCCGCGCACCGGTCGAGGTGACGGGCCATCCCGTCGGTCGTCCCGAGCCCGGCCGCGGCACTCGCGACGCCGGCGTCGCCGAACGAGAGATCACCCTCGAGCGCGGCGTGGACCGCGAGCACGCTGAGCCCGGGCCGCCACGCCTCCTGCGCCTCCAGCAGGTCGGGGGAGGGCGGTCCGCCGACGACCTGGTCGGCCACCTGCGCCAGGTGCCCGCCGGCCACGACGGCTCGGGTGACGGCGACGGTCTGCTCGCCCACCCGGACGCCGGTCACCCGGTCGCCGTCGGTGACGTAGCCGTCGACCGGCGCCGAGCAGACGACCCGGCCGCCGTGGGACTCGATCACGCGCAGCAGCGCCTCGGGCAGCGCCTGGCTGCCGCCGACCGGCGTGGTCCAGCCGAAGTCGAGCCGGCCGGCCGCGAGCGAGGAGGGCAGGAAGCCGGTGCCGGGCCGCCGCGGGTCCTGGACGGTCGCCATCGCGAGCCAGAGCACGAACGACCGGACCGCCGGGTGCTCGTAGGTCTCGTGGACGACGTCCCAGGCGCTGCGGGTGCGGAGCGCGAGGTACTCGCCGGTGACGGCGTCCCGCGGCTGGGGGAGCGCGGAGCTCCACCGGCCGTGCGCGGCGGCGAGCCCGCTCTTCCAGGCCTGCACCATCGTCTCGAACGCGCGGGCGTCGCGGCTCGACCAGCGGGCGAGCTCGGTCGCCGTCGCCTCGAGGTCGGGCCGCATGACCAGCACGTCGCCGTCCGGTTGCGGCATCACCACGGCGGGGTCGGTCGTCAGGTAGCGCAGGCCCTGGTCGGCGACGAGCCCGAGCTCGTCGTCGCGCACCAGGGGGTTGTTCTGGATCAGCACGTGGGCGCTGCTGCAGGAGTCGTGGGCGTACCCGGGCAGCGTCAGCTGCTCGGTGCGGGTGTTCCCGCCGATGGTCGGTGCCGCCTCGAGGACGAGCACCTCCAGGCCGGCCCGGGCGAGGTACGCCGCGGCGACCAGCGAGTTGTGCCCGGCGCCGACGACCACGACCTCGGCGTGGCCCGGCAGGTCCGGTGCCGGATCGGTCATCGGCGGCTCCCTTCGCTTGCCGGCCCAGGGTGGCAGTGGCAACAACCGATTGCAAGAGTCAACCCCTCCAGCGAGGGAGGGCGGAGGGCCCTCGCGCGGCAGGGGGAGGCGCCGCATGTGGTGCAAACGGGCGTTCGCAGCAGGAAATGCCGTCGCATCCCTTGACACCGTGTGGCGACCTTCACAACACTGGCGATGCCGCAATCGATTGCGGAATCACTGAGGAGGAAGCATGGCGCAGAATTTCCGACGCCGGGGCCTGGTGGCCGCGGCCATGACCGGGGTGATGGCGGTCGGACTGGCCGCGTGCGGGGGCGACGAGGGCGGGGGCGACGGGGCAGACGACCCGATCGTGATCGGCACCTCGCTCCCGCTGACCGGCGAGTTCTCGCAGCCCGGCCAGGCCGCTCAGCAGGGCTACGAGGTGTGGCGCGACATGGTGAACGAGGAGGGCGGACTCCTTGGCCGGGAGATCGAGCTCATCGTCAAGGACGACGCCTCGAACCAGAACACGATCGTCTCCGACTACAACGCGCTCATCAGCCAGGACGAGGTCGACCTCCTTCTCGGGACCTTCTCCTCGCTGCTGAACCTCCCGGCGTCCGCCGTGGCCGAGCGCAACCAGATGGTCTACGTCGAGCCGGCGGGTGGCTCGCCCGACATGTTCAACCGCGGGTTCGAGTTCCTCTTCTTCGCCCAGCAGGCCACCGCCGACAAGCAGGGCAAGGTGTTCGCCGAGTGGGTCGCGCAGCTGCCCGAGGGCGAGAAGCCGCTGACGGCGGCGTACCCCACCCTCGACGACCCGTTCGCCGCTCCCAACGTGGCGGGCATCCGTGCCATGCTCGAGGAGGCAGGGGTCGAGACGGTGTACGAGGAGACCTACGCCATCGACACCAAGAACTTCGACACCATCGTGAGCGCCATGAAGAACGCCGACCCCGACCTGGTGGTCCACGGCGCCCAGTTCGAGGACGGCATCGGCATGACCCGCTCGATGCTCAAGGCCGACTTCACGCCCGACATGTTCTTCCAGACCAACGCACCGTCGTTCGGCAGCCAGTTCACCGACGGCATCGGCGAGGAGAACACCGAGGGCGTCTTCTACGCCGTGAGCCACTCACCCGACGCCGACACCCCCGGCAACGCCGAGTTCGTGGCGAAGTACGAGGAGATGTTCGGTGAGGGCGAGGTGCCCGAGGACGCGGCCGACGCGTTCGCGGCCGGCGAGGTGCTCCAGGCAGCCGTCGAGGCCGTCGGCAGCATCGACGACCAGAAGGCGCTGGCCGACTGGCTCCACGAGAACGAGGTGGAGACGATCCTCGGCCCGCTCTCGTGGGACGAGACCGGTGCTCCGCAAGGCGAGTTCCTGATCGGTCAGTGGCAGGACGGCTCGCCCGAGATCGTCCTCCCCGAGGAGGCGGCCACGGCCGAGATCCAGCGCGAGTGGGAGCCGGAGAGCGCCGGCTGATGACCCAGCTGCTCCAGACCATCGTCCTCGGCCTGCTGCTGGGGGGCGTCTACGCCCTGGCGGCGAGCGGGTTGACCCTGATCTTCGGGGTCATGAAGGTGATCAACATCGCTCACGGCGCGTACGTGATCGTGGCCGCCTTCATCACCTACTGGCTGTGGGACACCGTCGGGATCGATCCGCTGCTCGCGATCGTGATCACGACGCCGATCGTGTTCGGGCTCGGCTGGATCACCTACAAGGTGGTGGTCTCGCCGATCCGGACGGCACCGATGGCGTCGACGGTGCTCCTGACGTTCGGGCTCGCGCTCGTGCTCGAAGGGGCGATGGGCGTGATCTGGGGCAACAACTCCACCGCGATCAGGCCGTCGTACGGCGACGAGTCGTTCACCTTCGCCGGGCTGTTCCTGCCCAAGGCGCAGGTGTACGGCGGCCTGGTCGCGGTGCTCGTGCTGGTCCTCCTGTGGCTGGTGCTCACCAAGTCCTGGCTGGGCCGCGCGATCCGGGCGGCGGCGAGCAACCCGTCGTCCGCCGAGCTCGTGGGCATCAAGGTGGCGTCGGTCGCCGCCTTGGTGTTCGCCCTCGGCATCGCGGCCGCCGGCGCGGCCGGGGCGATCACCGGGATCCTCTACCCGTTCGTCCCCGGCTCGCACTACCAGTGGATCGCCCGGCTGCTCGCGATCGTCGTGCTCGGCGGTCTCGGCAGCCTCAACGGCGCGGTCCTCGGGGCGATCCTGTTCGGCCTCGCCGAGACCTTCACCTCGGCGTACTGGTCGCCCGCCTGGGCGACCGCCGTTCCCTACGCCGTGGTCTTCGCCGTGCTGCTCGTCCGCCCCCAGGGCCTGATGGGCACCCGACTCCGAGAGGACGCCGTCGCGACATGACGACTCCCACCTCCCCGGCCACGAACGTGGACGACGGCGCCGCCGAGCAGCCGAGGGGCGGCCTTGACGTGGTCCTCTGGACCGGCCGGGCGGTCGCGCTGGTCGCGGTCGTCGCGCTCGTCGTGTTCCCGCTGGCCAGCGACGACCTCTACTACCAGAACATGATCATCCTCTCGCTGGTCTTCGCGGTCGGCGCCAGCGGGCTCAGCATCATCTCCGGCTACGCGGGCTACATCTCGCTCGGGCAGGGCGCGTTCGTCGGCCTCGGCGGCTACACGATCGGGGTGATCGCGACCCGGATGCCGGAGTCGAGCCCGTGGCTGTGGGTGCCGGTCGCCGGCGTCGTCGCCGCGCTGGTGGCGCTCGTGCTCGGCCTGGTCTCGCTGCGCTCGAGCGGGCCTGCCTTCGTGATCATCACGGTGGCGTTCCTGTTCCTGGTGCAGGTGATCGCGGTCAACTGGGCCTCGCTCACCAACGGCACCGCCGGTCTCACCCTCCCTCTGCCCGACTGGGATCCCGATCTCGGCAACCTGCCCTTCTACTACGCGCTGGTCGTGATCCTCGGCCTGCAGCTGCTGATGGCCTGGTGGATCAGCCGCTCCAAGCTCGGGATGGGCCTGATCGCGATCCGCGAGGACGAGAGCAAGGCCGCCACCATCGGTATCAACCTGCCGACCGAGAAGATCATCGCCTTCATGGCCAGCACGGTCTTCGTGGGCATGGCCGGCGCCGTGTACGGCTACTACCTGACCTTCATCGACCCGCGCGGCATGTTCAGCATCCTGCTGAGCGTCCAGCTGGTGCTGTCGATGCTGATCGGCGGCAAGGCCACGCTGTGGGGCCCGGTGATCGGCGCGTTCCTGGTGGAGTACCTCAACGAGACCGCCAACAACGAGTGGGGCGGCGGCAACGCCCGGCTGTTCCTCTTCGGCGGGCTGCTCATCGCGGTGGTGATCTTCCTGCCGAAGGGCATCCTGCCGGCGATCGAGCAGGGCCTGGCGCACCTGCGCACCCGCGGCAAGGCCGGCCTCGTCGGCGCCCGGATCGGCACCGGCGGCAGCCTCGCGTCGCTCACCGACCGCGTGCAGCTCGTCGACCGCGACGCGATCCCGGACCGGCCGCTGCTGGAGGTGAAGAACCTCGTGCGCCACTTCGGCGGCGTCAAGGCCGTCGACGGCGCGTCGTTCGCGGTGCCCGAAGGGACCATCACCGGCCTGATCGGCCCCAACGGCTCGGGCAAGACCACGATCTTCAACCTGATCGACGACACGATCCGCGCCGAGTCCGGCGAGATCTGGCTCGACGGCACCCGGATCGACGGCATGTCGTCGTGGAACCGGGCCCACCGCGGTCTGGGGCGGACGTTCCAGATCACCCGGCTGTTCCGCGAGATGACGGTGCTGGAGAACGTCGTCGCCGTCCAGCGCTCGTTCTCGGTCAGCGGCCTCGGCCGGATCGCCGTGAGCGGCAAGGAGGCGCGGGCCGCCGAGGAGCTGCTCGACTTCGTCGGCATGCGGGCCTTCCGCGACCAGCGCGCGCACGCCCTGTCGTACGGCCAGCAGAAGCTGGTCGAGCTCGCCCAGATCCTGATGCTCGACCCGAAGCTGATCCTGCTCGACGAGCCCGCCGGTGGCATCAACCCCGTCCTCATCGACCGGATGGGCGAGATGATCCGCGAGCTGAACTCCTACGGGAAGACGTTCCTCATCGTGGAGCACAACATGCCGTTCGTCCTCGGCCTGTGCGACCCGGTCCACGTGCTCGGCCGCGGCCGCACGATGGCGTCCGGCACGCCGGAGGAGATCCAGCGAGACCCGGCGGTGATCGACGCCTACCTCGGCGACGACTTCCTGCTCGAGGAGAAGAAGGAAGGGGGCCGACCGGTGAGCGACGCAGGAGCCCCGATGCTGCGGATGCAGGGCGTGGTCGCCGGCTACGGCGGCGGCGACGTCCTCCAGGGCGTCGACATCACGGTCCCGGCCGGGTCGGTGGCCTGCATCGTCGGGCCCAACGGCGCCGGCAAGTCCACCGTGCTGAAGACGGTGAGCGGGCTGCTCACGCCGCGGCTCGGCGAGGTCCACCTGCGTGGCAAGCGGATCGACCAGGACTCCGCGGCCTCGATCCTCGGCCAGGGGATCTCCCAGGTGCCGCAGTCCAACGCGCTCTTCCCGACGATGACGGTGCGCGAGAACGTGCTGCTCGGCGCCTACATCATCCGCCGTGACAAGGCGCTGGTGAAGCAGCGGTACGACGAGGTCGCCGAGCTCTTCCCGATCGTCGCCGACCGGGCGGCCGACAGCGCCGGCAACCTCTCGGGCGGTCAGCGCCGGATGGTGGAGTTCGCCCGCTCGCTCATGCTCGACCCGGTGCTGCTGCTCCTCGACGAGCCGTCGCTCGGCCTGGACCCCAAGGCGCTGCAGGTGCTCTACGACTCCGTGATGGTGCTCAAGGAGAGTGGCAAGACGATCCTGCTCGTCGAGCAGAACGTGCGCTTCGGGATGCGGATGGCCTCCCACGGCATCGTGATGGAGAGCGGCAAGGTCGTCACCGAGCGGGACGCCGCCGCGGTGCTCGCCGACCCCGACCTCGCCCAGATGTACTTCGGCGGGACCGTGTCCGAGACGGAGACCGAGGCCGAGGCACCGCTGCCGCCGACCGTCTGACCGTCCGACCGATGAGGTCCGGCCGGTGGTCCCGTCTCACCGAGGGACGACTGATCCTGGCCGGCTCCCGGGCTTCCTGTTGCATGCGCAGTCGCGCCGGGCAAGCCCGACCCCGACCTCCCGGACCACGACGCGGCGACGATGGAGCAGCTGTTCGCGCAGCCGACGCCGGACTGGGCCGACCGCGAGGCCGTGGGGGAGGCGGCCGCTGACCGCGCGGAGATCCTCGGCGACGATCCCGTGGCCGCGCGCGCCATCGCTCGCCCTCGACTGTCAACCCCGGTGGCGTGAGCGGCTCCCGGAGATCGACGTCCCCACGCTCGTCGTGCACGGCCGCCGGGACCGCTCACTTCTCGGACTAGGGTTGTGGCACTCCGCGGGGCGGACCTCGGCGCTCGAGAACTGGAGGATCGGATGGCAGTGATGCGCTACTTGGTGGCCGACGTGGACGCGTCGATCACGTTCTACGACCGACTCGGCTTCACCCTCGTGCAGCAGTTCGGTCCGGCGATGGCGATCGTGCGGCGCGACGACCTTGACTTGTGGCTCGCCGGCCCGGCGGCGTCCGCAGCACGCCCGATGCCGGACGGCCGGCAACCCGAGCCGGGTGGCTGGAACCGCGTCGTGGTCACGCTCGACGACTTGCGCGGTCGCGTGGAGGAGCTGCGGTCCGACGGGGTGTCGTTCCGCAACGAGATCGTCACCGGGCCTGGTGGTCGGCAGATTCTGTGCGAGGACCCGTCCGGCAACGTGGTCGAACTCTTCGAGCCGGCCTCCTGACCGGTGCCGGTCTTCAGCATTACCGGGAGCTCCTGGCGGCAGGCCCCTGAACCGCGGCGCGGAACCAGGGTGAGACGCGGCTATCCGGCGTAGAGTGGGCGTCTGCTTCCTTCTTCGAAAGGAACCCCATGGCCGCTCATGAGCCGGCCGAGACAAGCCGGCTCTTCGAACGCCTTTTCGCTGCTGGGGACCTTGACGGTCTCATGGCGCTCTACGAGGGCGACGCGGTATTTCCGACGCCGAACGGCACTTCGACCGGACCGGCCGAGATCCGTGCAACCCTCAAGGCCTACCTCGACTCGGGCGCACAGCTGGCGTTCGGAGAGTCGCTCGTGTTCGTCGCGGGTGACCTGGCCTTGATGCATACGCCCTGGACCATGCAGATGCCGGACGGTTCAAGTCCGAAGGGTGCAACCGCCGAGGTCGTCCGACGCCAAACCGACGGCAGCTGGAAGTACGTCATCGACAACCCGGACGGGTCGGCCCTCCTCGGGCACGACTAGACCGATGGCGCTGCCCCCATGATGGACTAGCAGCAGCGTCGATCCCTTCGAACGATTTCAACAAACCGCGTCCCCGCGTCGGAGGCAAGTAGCCGCCAGCAGCGCGCTCGCAACCTGCGCCAGTCCGCCCCGTGTCGGCTACAACGGTGCGACGTTCAGCGGTCGAGGTCCGCCAGCACCGCCCCGATCGTGTCGATGCTCTCGGCGTTGATCGGGTCCAGCACGAGCTGCAGGTGTTTCGCGCCCGCGGCCGCCAACTCCCGGATGTGCTGCCCGAGGTCGTCGGGGGTGATCGTGGTGACGTCGGCGTCGTACGTCTCACCCATCAACCGGCCGCGACCGCCAGGCAGCGTGACCAGAACCGCGGCGGTCGCGTCGACGGGCCGCCCCTCCGGTGCGACCGCGTCGACCTCGGCCTTCACCTGGGCGAACTTCGCGACCGAGTTGTCGTAGATGCTCCACCAGACGTTCCAGAAGTCGACGACCGGCAGCCCGATACTCAGCATCCGAGGGCTGTTCGACCCCAACATGATCGGCGGCCCGCCCTCTCGGACCGCGCGTGGGTCTAGCACGCAGTCGTCGACGTCGTAGAACTGGCCGTGGAACGTCGTCCGACCCTCGCGCAGCAGCGGCGCGATGATCGCCAGTGCCTCCTCGAAGCGCGAGACCCGCCGCTCGTAGGGGAAGCCGAAGGCGTCGAACTCACGTCGGTTCCAGCCCGCGCCGAGCCCCAGGATCAACCTGCCCTGCGAGATCGCGTCGACCGTCGCGGCCTGCTTGGCCAGCATCGCGGGGGCGTGGAAGCCCGTCGACGCCACGAGCGGCCCGATCTCTACGCGTTCGGTCGCCGCGGCGATCGCGGCGAGGGTTGTCCACGCCTCGTACGGGCCCCGTGTCGACCCGTCCGGCAGGCCGTACAGGAGGTGGTCCCCCACCCAGATCGAGTCGTAGCCGGCCGACTCAGCTCGCCGCGCAAGGTCGAGGTACTCCGGCCACGGCACGAACCGCTCCACCTCGGGCAACTGGACACCGACCTTGCACGGGCGCGTCATGAGCCCAACCTAGACACCGGCCCTACGGGAAGCGTCTAGTAGCCCGAGTCGTGCTCAAATCGCGTCGAATCGTGTCTGGTTTCTGACTTGGCCCCGACTCGATCCGATTTCTCCACGACTCGCGCCGCATTTCCCACGACTCGCGCTCAGGGGAGGACGCACTGAGTGGCGCGAGTACCGCGATCTGGTCCGCGCGGGGTCCAGCGACTTTCACAACGAGGTCCAGACCCTGGTCGTCGACGGAACCCAGGCTGCCGCGCGCCTGCTCTACTCCGGCACCCACGACGGCCCGCTCGCAGGTATGGCACCTACGGGGCGCCGCTTTGCCTATGCAGGTGCCGCCTTCTTCACGGCCGATCACGGGCAGCTCACCAGCGGCTGGGTCCTCGGGGATCTCGCGAGCCTGCGTGAGCAGTTGGACAGCTGAGTGAAGCCGGCCTCGAGTTCGGCAACTGCGTCACACCGCCGCCGGCGCACGAGTGCCGCGGTTCGGCCGTGTCGTGGGCATGACGGCGTGCTGGCACGTTGACCGCCAGAATGGGCCGGTGACCGCATCGACGAACGACCCACTGGCCGTGCCTGCGCCGGAGCTCGATCTGTCCACGCTGCACGACTCCTTGGCCACCTGGTGGGGTCTGGAGGGGGATCTCACCGCCGTCCACGGCGAGCGCGACCGGAACTTCAGGATCGATGCGCCCGACGGTCGCTATCTGCTGAAGGTCCACAACCCTGCGGACACGGAAGAGGTGGTGGACTTCCAGCTGTCAGCGATGCGCCACATCAGGGCCGTGGCACCAGACCTGCCAGTGCCCGGGGTGGTGCCGACCCGAGGAGGTGAGCGCTCGGTGGCGTTGACCGGGCTCGATGGCCGGCGTTCCCTGGCGTGGGTCATGACCTGGCTGGAGGGGCGGCATCCCGAGCCGGAGGAGATGGGCCCCACCCACATGCGGGAGTGGGGGCACGTGTCGGCCCGGCTCGGACAGGCGCTGCGCGGGTTCGTGCACCCCGCCGCGTCCTACCCGATCGCCTGGGACATCCGACGACTCCCGCAGCTGCGGCCCTGGCTCACGGCCGTCGACGAGGCGCGGCGCCCGGTGGTGCGCGCCGTGCTCGACCGTTTCGAGGAACGGGTCGCGCCAGAGCTGGCGAAGGTACGTGCGCAAGTCGTGCACAACGACTTCGCCCCCACGAACGTGCTCGTCGACGACACCCTGGCGATCACCGGTGTCACCGACTTCGGGGACATGACGCACACCGCGCTGATCTGCGACCTGGGCGTCGCGGCGGCCGATGTGCTCAGCGGTCGCGACGGAGCACTCGACCTCGCGCCCGAGGTGCTGGCCGGGTATGCCGCCGCAACGCCGCTGGAGCCGGAGGAGGTCGGACTCCTCGCCGACCTCATGGCCGGGCGTTATGCCGCCTGCGTCCTGATCACCGCGTGGCGTACCCAGCAGCTGGGCTCGGCGCCGCAGATCGACGAGGAGGCCTACGGCCAGCTGGAGACGATGCTCGACGTGGGTCTGGACACTCTGACAGCGCGCTTCACCACCGCCGCGGCGGACGGCGTGGCCAGCCCGCCGTTCCCTTCGCCCCGGCTGCCCTACGGACGTCGGCCCACCACCGAGCTGCTCCGTGCCCGCTCGCAGGTGCTGGGCGGGCTGGAGGTCAGCTACGCCGAGCCCGTGCACCTCGTGAGCGGCCAGGGGGTCTTCCTCGAGGGGGCGGACGGGCGCCGCTACCTGGATGCCTACAACAACGTGCCGGTGCTGGGGCACTCCCACCCGGCGGTCGTGGACGCGGTCTGCTCGCAGCTGGCCACGCTGAACACCAACAGCCGCTACCTGCAGGAGGCTCCGGTCGAGCTGGCCGAACGGCTGCTGGCCACGCTCCCGGCTCGGTTCGACCGGGTCCTGCTCGTGAACTCCGGCAGCGAGGCGAACGACCTGGCGTGGCGGATCGCGCGGCACGCCACCGGCGCCACGGGCGGCATCGTCACATCGTGGGCGTACCACGGCGTCACGGAGGCGACGTTCGCGTTCTCGCCGGAGAGCTGGGGCGACACTCCGCCCCCGCCACACATGCGGCTGGTGGAGCCGCCACCTGCTGAACCCACGGTGGTGGCGTCGGCGGTGAAGAGCCTCGCCGCCAGTGGCCATGGCGTGGCGGCCATGTTCATCGACGGAGCGTTCACCAGCGACGGCATCCGCGGGCCGGCTCACGAGTGGACCGTCGAGGCTGCAGCCACCGTGCACGCGGCGGGCGGACTGTACGTCGCGGACGAGGTTCAGGCCGGGCACGGGCGGACCGGCGACGCGCTGTGGAGCTTCGTCGCCGGCCAGGTGCCGGCCGACCTGGTGACGCTGGGCAAGCCGATGGGCAACGGGTACCCGGTCGCCGCCGTCTGCGGTCCCGCGGAGCTGGTGGACCCCTTCATCGCGGACACCGACTACTTCAGCACGTTCGGCGGCGGCACCGCGGCGTGCGCGGCAGCGGTCGCCGTGCTTCAGGCTCTCGAGGAGGAGCACGTGGTGGCCCGCGTCGCGACCACGGGGGCGCGACTCCTCATGGCCTTGCACGGTGTCGCCGGCGAGGAGCCGCAGGTAGGCGGCGTACGTGGGTGGGGACTCGCGATCGCTGTCGACGTCGTGGACCCGGCCACAGGTCGTCCCGACCCTGAACGCACCGGCAGGATCGTCGAGGGCATGAGGGAGAGGGGTGTCCTGATCGGTCGTACCGGACAAGAGCGCTCCACCTTGAAGATCCGGCCGCCGTTGATCTTCGGCGACGAGCACGCTGATCAGCTCATCGAGGCGCTGCGGAGCACCCTCCACTCCCTGCGCTGACCCTGCCCCTGCGCGCCGCGCTCGATCAGCCGGCGCGGATCATCTTCCGGTTGACGAACTCCTCGATGCCGAACCGACCGAGCTCGCGACCGAGACCCGACCTCTTCACGCCGCCGAAGGGCAGCTCCACACCGTCGGCGTCGACGAGATTGACGAACACCATGCCGGCCTCGATCCGGCTCGCCACCCGCTCGGCCTGCTCCGGGTCGTTGGTGAACACGTAGGAGCCGAGGCCGAAGGGCGTGTCGTTGGCAAGCTCGATCGCCTCGGCCTCGTCCTTGGCCTTGAACACCATCGCCACCGGCCCGAACAGCTCCTCGTAGAAGGTGTCGCTGTCTCGGCTGACGCCGGTCAGTACACCGGATGGCACGTGCGCTCCGTCGCGGTCACCCTCGGCCGCGACCAGGGTGGCTCCGCCGGCCTTCGCGCCCTCGATCTGCGCCATGAGCCGGTCCGCGGCGAGCTCCGACGAGAGCGGGGCGCGGCCGGCGGCGAGGATGCCGGCGGTGAACTTCTCGACGAACTCGTCGTACAGGGGCTCGGTGACGATGAAGCGCTTGCCCGCGTTGCACGCCTGGCCGGTGTTGCCGAGTCGGGCAGCCAGGGCCGCTTCGACCGTCGCGTCCATGTCGTCGGTGCCGAGCACGAGGAACGGGTCGGAGCCGCCGAGCTCGAGCACGACCTTCTTCAGGTTGCGGCCTGCGACCTCGGCCACCGCGGCACCCGCCCGCTCCGAGCCGGTGACCGAGACGCCCTGGACGCGGGGGTCGGCGATGATGTCGGCTGCCTGCTCGTTGCTGGCGTAGATGTTGACGTAGGCGCCGTCCGGGAAGCCGGCGTCGGTGAAGATCTGCTCGATGAAGGCCGACGACGAGGGGCACTGCGGGGCGTGCTTGAGCAGGATCGTGTTGCCCAGGCACAGGTTCGGAGCGGCGAACCGGGCGACCTGATAGGCGGGGAAGTTCCACGGCATGATCCCGAGCAGGACGCCGATGGGCTGGCGCGTGATCCGGGCGGTGCCCTCGCCGGCGAGCAGCGTGATCTCCTCGTCCTTGAGGAACTCCTCGGCGTTGTCCGCGTAGTACTCGTAGATGGCGGCACTGAACTCGACCTCGCCGGCGGCCTCGTCGCGGGGCTTGCCCATCTCCTCGACGATCAGGTCGGTGAGCTCCTCCATGCGCTCGGTGTGCAGCTCGGCAACGCGCCGCACCAGGGCGGCACGCTCCGCGACCGAGGTCCGGCGGCCCCACTCCTGATAGGCCGTCTGGGCGCGGTCGATGGCGCTCGCGATGTCGGCGTCGGTGGCGGTGTCGTACTGGCGGACCAGCTCACCCGTAGCGGGGTTGCGGACGGCGTACTCGGTCATGGGTGGATCTCCTGGGGCGAAGAGTGGTGTCGCGATCAGTCAACGGCCCGCCGCCGCCCGCCGCAAGAGGCGAACTGCCTGATCGTGGACCTGTCTCACTCCGCCCCATGTAGATGAGCTCTTCTCCGTCTGGGCCCGCGGTGAGGCACCGCGCCTTCGCGCCGCCGCTCCAGCCGGCTACCCGAGCCGGACAGCGACAGCCATGACGCGGCGTGCCTTGTCGAACGTGGGCAAGACGCTCTCGGCTTCCTCCTTCAGGTCGGCCAGCGCCTGGTCGTCGCCGGGGTCGAGTGCCGTGGCCTCGGTCCACAGGGCACGCTCGGCCTCCTGCCAGCCCGGCTTCTCCCGCACGTCGACCTCGCCGAACCCCGCGCCTGCCAGCCCTGCAGCCAGGTCGACCAGCCGGATCCGCTCGTCGAGGGCCTCGTCGGCCGGGTCACGCGACTCCCAGCAAGTGAGGACGGCGCGGCCCCCGGGCCGCAGCACGCGGGCCAGCTCGGCGTACGCGGCGGCAGGGTCGGGCGGGAACTGGATGGCGTCGACCACGACCACACCGTCGACCGAGCCGTCGGGGAGCCCGGTCGCAGCCAGGTCGCCGACCCGGAACTCGGCTGCGATGTTGCGCGACGCCGCGAGCTCGGCCGCCTGGCGGATCGCCTCGGTGGCGAAGTCGATGCCGATCAGCCGGGCTCCGGTCCGAGCCGCGAGCTCGAGTCCGTAGCCGCCGCGGCCGCAGGCGAGGTCGAGCAGCACGTCACCGGCCGTCAGCTGCAGAGCCTGGGCGACCTCGGCGACACCGTCCCAGGTCAGCAGGCTGGTCGACAACAGCTGCGCTGGTAGGCCGAGGTTCCGCTGCACGATCTCGTCCTTGCGTGGCGAGCCGGGCATGGCGGAGTACCACTGCTCGAATATCTGCAGCATGTCTTCGGGTCCGGTGGCCACGACCGCATTCTCGCCCGCGACTGCGGCGGTGGATAGATCACGACGAGGCAGGAGGCAGCTGGTCGTTCCCCGTGGCTCAACGTTGGGACCCACAAGGCTTGCGTGGCCCTGGCCCGCTCACGCCCGCAGGAACGTCAGCACCGCCAGCACCCGCCGGTGCTCCCGGGTGTCCGGCGCGAGGCCGAGCTTGGTGAAGATGCTCGTGACGTAGGACTCGATCGTCTTGGGCGACAGGTGCAGCTCATCGGCCAGCGCGGCGTTCGACATGCCCTGCGCCATCAGGCTCAGGACGTCCCGCTCGCGGTTGCTCAGGGACTCCAGCGGGTCCTTCTCGCGGCGGCGGGCGACCAGGCTGGCCACGAGCTCAGGGTCGATCACGGTGGCGCCGGTGGCGACCCGGCGTACGTCCTGGGCGAACGTCTCGAGGTCGGAGACCCGGTCCTTGAGGAGGTAGCCGACGCCGCCCTCGAACTCGGTCATCAGCAGCAGGGCGTAGTGCGCCTCGACGTACTGGGACAGCAGCAGCAGGCCCACCGACGGCCACCGTTCCCGGATCTGCTGCGCGGCCTCGAGCCCCTCGGTCCCGTGGCCCGGGGGCATCCGGAGGTCGAGGATCGCGACGTCGGGCGGATCTTGCTCGACCAGGCGCAGACTGCCGGGGACGTCGTCGGCGACGCCGAGCACCTCGAACCCGATGGAGGCGAGGATCCGGGTGAGACCCTCGCGGAAGAGGACGGCGTCGTCGGCCACGATCACTCGCACGGCAGCACCGCCCCCACGGTGGTGCCGCTCGGCCCGCTGTCGACCCGGAGGCTCCCGCCGAGCATCAGCATCCGGTCGGCCAGTCCGACGAGCCCCAGGCCCGACGGGTCCGCGCCCCCGCGCCCGTCGTCGGCCACCCGGACGGCGACCCCGCCGTCGGCCAGCGACAGGTCGACACCGACCGACGTGGCCTCCGAGTGCTTGGCGGCGTTGGTGAGCGCCTCGGCCACGACGTAGTACGCCGCCTCCTCCACGTCCGGGGGAAGCCGTTCGGGCAGCTGGGCACGGACGGTGACCGGGATCGGGGACCGGTCGGCCAGGCGCTCGACGGCCGGGACCAGGCCCTGGTCGGTGAGGATCGTCGGGTGGATGCCCTGCGCGAGCTCGCGCAGCTCCGAGGTCGCCTCCATCAGCTCGACCCGGGCCCGGCGGGCGGCCTGGGTCAGCTGCTCGTCGCCCGACGCCTCGGCCAGCTCGACCAGCGCCCCCAGGTCCATGCCCAACGTCACCAGTCGCTGCTGGGCGCCGTCGTGCAGGTCGCGCTCCAGCCGGTGACGGGCGTCGTCACCCGCCGTGACGATGCGCCGCGCCGAGGCCCGCAGGTCGGTCAGCAGTGCCTCGTAGGACGACTCGACCATGGCGATGCCGGCCGCCAGCGGCAGGAGCGGGATGAAGAGCAGACCGCCGATCGGCGTGCCCCAGACCGTGATGCTGAGCACCATCACCACGACGCTCAGGGCGCCCGCGCCCACGAACCACCACAGCTGTCGGCTCTGGTCGGCGTCCGCCCGCACCATCCGGGCAAGCAGGCACACGGCGAACATCAGCTGGAAGCCGAAGTAGGCGACGTTGCTCGTCACGGTGAAGAAGTCCTGCAGGGCCTCGCCCCCGGGCAGGGCCAGCGGGTGCTCGACCAGCAGCGCCGTGCGGCCGTACTCGACCGGCCACAGCGCCGACATCGCCGCCAGGACGCCCGCGACCGCGGTCGCCGCGATGACGAGCCGTCGCCACAGCGGGCTGGGCAGTCGGCCGGAGGGGAACGACATGATCGTGAGTCCGACCAGGACCATGACCAGCGGCAGCGGCCACACCCCGAACCACGCGATCCACTCGGCACCGGGGACGTCGGGCTGGTAGCCCACCTGGCGGCACGTGAACATCACGCCCGACGCGACGCCACTGAGCAGGAACAGCCGGCCCTCCCGATGACCCGCAGAGCTCGGGTCCGGGTCGTGGCCGACCACGAAGGCACCGACGAAAGCGAACGAGACACCGAGCAGCCCGTTGTGCAGGTTCCCCAGGTGTACGCCGCACAGGAAGCCCAGCCCCACGACGACCGCCACCGCGGCCGCCGTGGGCCAGGCCAACCGGCTGGTCCGCGTCATGGCTGGATGCTTCCACGGCGGCGCCGGTGCCCGCAGGGGGTGACGCGTCACCGCCCGCGGCGCAGGAGCACGATGCCCAGGGCCAGCGTCCACCCCGTCAGGAGCGTGCCCGCGACAGGGAACAGGACGTCGTCGACGTCGAGGTAGGGCGCGGTCGCCATCGACACCGTCCAGGCGAGGCCGCCCACCAGGCCGGCGACGAGGCCCACCCGGCCGAGCAGCCGGCGGCTGAGCCCGCCGACCACCGCGATGGCAGCCACGGCGAGGCCCCACAGCGGGTTGACGAACAGGTGGGTGACGAACATGACCGACGAGAACCAGTTGCTCTCGTCGCGGGCCAGGGGTTCCGCCCCGACCCCCCCGAACAGGTAGACCAGCTGGCCGACGGCGACGGCGGCAGAGGTGAGGGCGCCCCACCGGAGCGCCCGGCCGAGCCGGTCGGGCGTGCCCGAGATCCGGGCGAACGCCACCGCGAAGCAGGCGAAGGCGGCGAGCGCCAGGGCCGCGGACGGGATCCACGTGGAGTCGGTGACCATCATGTGGATCTGCTGCAGCCCGGTCCCGGGGCCGGGCTCCGGGTGCAGCAGTCCTGACGGCAGGAAGCAGGCGGCACCCGCGATGAACGCGCTACCGCTGACGAGGTCGCGACGCTGCGGCGGAGCCGGGGTCGCGCTGGTGGTGGTGGAGTACTGAGTCATGCCTCCACGGTCCCCGGGGCGCGGCTCGGGCACCACGGGGCAGACCCTCGGAACGACCAGGGTCAGCCCGGTGGTCGGGCTCCGTCGCCCTCAGCCTGCCTGGCCGCCAGCGCGTCCCAGATCCCGTCGGCCAGCGTCGTCCCGAGCCCGCGACTGACGTAGCCGACGGCGGTCCCGTCGACCAGCGACCACCAGGCCGCGCAGCCGCCGGCCCCACCCATCCCGAGGTCCTCGTCGTCGACCTGGAAGCCGAGCGTCCAGGTCACGTCGCGGTCGAGCAGGAGGTCGTGGCCACTCGCCTGCGGCCCGATGTACGCCGCATGGAGCTCGGGGCCGAGGCGCCTCGCGACCGGGCCGTCCGGCGCGGTCAGGTCGGCGTAGAAGCGTGCCAGGCCGCGGGCGCTGGCGTGCAGCGCGACGGCGGGGAAGCTGCAGCGGCGGAAGCGCTCGGAGCTGAGGACGTCCGGGTCGAGGAGTCCGGGCGGCACGGCGAGCGCCGGCCCCCAGCGCGGGTCGGTCGCGTAGTCGCCCGGCCAGCCGTCGAGCGCGACGACGTCCGCGCACCGGTCGAGGTCCGCGGGGGCGACCCGCAGGTGCAGGTCCCAGCCGTGGGCGGCGGCGATGCCGGCGAACCGGTCGGCGAGGTCGTCGCCGGTGGACCGGCGGACCAGGGCGTCGCACAGGTGGCCGTAGGTGAGCGCGTGCTCGGCCACCGCCGTCCCTGGCTCGAACGACGGCCGTGCGTCGGCCAGCAGCGCCGTCAGCCCGGCGAGGTCGTCGAAGGCCAGGTCGGCGGCGGCGTCGGGGAAGGTCGGCAGGCCCGCGGAGTGGTGGAGGACCTGGCGCACGGTGGTGGCACCCTTGCCGTGCGCGCCGTACTCCGGCCAGACGTCGGTCACCGGCTGGTCGAGCTCGAGCCCTCCGGCCGCGACCACGTCGAGCACGGTCAGGGCCGCGAACGGCTTCGCGACCGAGTAGGTCATGACCAGGGTGTCGGGGGTCCACGGGGTGCTGCCGTCGCTCGTGCCGGCGGCGTGGTCGACGACGACCTGGCCGTCGCGGATGACGCAGACGGCGCCGCCGGGCTCGTGGCCCGTCGCCGCCGCGTCGTCGAGCAGCGCGGCGACCGGGTGGCTCATCCCAGCGCCGCCGACACGACCTCGCGCGCCTCGGTCTGCACCTGGGCGAGGTGGTCGGGGCCGCGGAACGACTCGGCGTAGATCTTGTAGACGTCCTCGGTGCCGCTGGGGCGGGCCGCGAACCAGGCGCTCGCGGTCGTGACCTTGAGGCCGCCGATCCGCGCGCCGTTGCCGGGCGCCTCGGTCAGCCGGGCGGTGATCGGCTCGCCGGCCAGCTCGGTCGCGGTGACGTCGTCGGGCGACAGCGCGGCCAGCTTGGCCTTCTGCGCGCGGTCGGCGGGGGCGTCGATCCGGGCGTACGCCGGGTCGCCGTGCTCGGCCACCAGCGCCCGGTAGTGCTCGCTCGGCGTGAGCCCGGTGCGGGCGAGGATCTCGGAGGCGAGCAGCGCGAGGATGATCCCGTCCTTGTCGGTGGTCCACGCGGTGCCGTCGGTGCGCAGGAACGACGCGCCGGCCGACTCCTCGCCACCGAACCCGAACGAGCCGTCGATCAGGCCCGGCACGAACCACTTGAAGCCCACCGGCACCTCGACCATCGGCGTGCCCAGCCCGGCGGCGACCCGGTCGATCATCGAGCTGGACACCAGGGTCTTGCCGATCCGGGCGGTGTCCGGCCAGCCGGGGCGGGCGCCGCCGAAGAGGTAGCCGATCGCGACCGCGAGGTAGTGGTTGGGGTTCATCAGCCCGCCGTCGGGCGTCACGATCCCGTGCCGGTCGGCGTCCGCGTCGTTCCCGGTCGCGATCGCGTAGTCGTCCTTGCGCCGGATCAGCGACGCCATGGCGTACGGCGACGAGCAGTCCATCCGGATCTTCTCGTCCCAGTCGAGGGTCATGAAGCGCCAGGTCGGGTCGACGTCGGGGTTGACCACGGTCAGGTCGAGCCCGTGCCGCTCGGCGATCGCGCCCCAGTAGTCGACGCTCGCCCCGCCGAGCGGGTCGGCGCCGATCCGGACGCCGCCGTCGCGGACCGCGTCGAGGTCGAGCACCGCCGGCAGGTCGTCGACGTACGCCCCGAGGAAGTCGTAGCGCCCGGCGCCCGACACGTCGGCGACCCGCTTCACACCGGCGAGGCCGCCGCGCATCAGGTCGTTGGCCCGCGCGGCGATCACCGAGGTGGCGTCGGTGTCGGCCGGCCCGCCGTGCGGCGGGTTGTACTTGAACCCGCCGTCGCTCGGCGGGTTGTGGGAGGGCGTCACGACGATCCCGTCTGCCAGCCCGGCGCCGGAGGTGCGGCCGCCGTTCGCCCGCAGGATGGCGTGGGAGACCGCCGGGGTCGGGGTGTACCCGTCGTGGCTGTCGACCAGCACGTCGACGTCGTTGGCGAGCAGCACCTCGAGCGCGGACACCCAGGCCGGCTCCGACAGGGCGTGGGTGTCGCGCCCGATGAAGAGCGGTCCGTCGTAGCCCTGCTCACGGCGGTAGTCGCAGATCGCCTGCGTGGTGGCGAGGATGTGGTGCTCGTTGAACGAGGTCTTCAGCGAGGTGCCGCGGTGGCCGCTGGTGCCGAAGGCGACCTGCTGGTCCGGGTCGTCGGGGTCGGGCACCCGGTCGCCGTAGGCCGCGAGCAGCGCGCTGACGTCGACCAGGTCGGAGGGTTCGGCGGGCTGCCCGGCTCGGCTCGTCGCTGACATGGGCCTCATCATGGCGCGATCGCGGTCGGCCCACCACGCCCAGACCGCAGGCAGGGCTCGGGATACGGTGCTGGAGACCCCGTTCTCGGCCAGGGAGGTCACCCTGTGAGCGCCACCCCCGTCTCGTCCGAAGCCACGACCTCGGAGTCGCGGCCCCGCTGGTCCGTCATCGGGCCCGGCCTGATCGTCGCCGCGACCGGCGTCGGTGCCGCCGACCTGGTCGCGACCCTGATCGCCGGCAGCAACTACGGCTACGCCCTCTTCTGGGCGGTCGTCGTCGGCTGTGTCATGAAGATCGTGCTCGTCGAGGGGGCGGGCCGCTACTCGCTCGCGACCGGGCACACCATCTACGAGGGCTGGGCCTCCCTGGGCCGGTGGACCACGGTCTACTTCGCGCCCTACATCGTGCTCTGGGGCTTCGTCTACGGCGCCGCCGCGATGGCCGGCACGGGGCTGCCCCTCAACTCGCTGCTGCCGGTCTTCTCGGTCGAGGTATGGGGCATCCTGTCCGGCCTGGTCGGGCTGGCACTCGTGTGGTTCGGCCGCTACAGCCTCTTCGAGAAGGTCTGCGCGATCTTCGTCGGCATCATGTTCGTGGCGATGGTGACCGCGGCCGCGCTCACCGTCCCCAACCTCGCCGAGCTCGCGACCGGCCTCGCACCGCAGGTGCCCGACGGCGGCCTCTTCACCACGCTCGCGCTGGCGGGCGGCGTGGGCGGCACGATCACGCTGGCGGCGTACGGCTACTGGGTGCGCGAGAAGGGGTGGACGACCCCGGCGTACATGCGCGTCATGCGGCTCGACAACGCCGTCGCCTACGTCGTGACCGGTCTCTTCGTGACAGCCACCCTGATCGTCGGTGCCGAGCTGCTCTACTCCGCCAACATCGCGATCGCCGAAGGAGAGCAGGGGCTGCTCGACCTGGGCGTCGTCCTGGAGGACCGGTACGGCGCGGTCTCCGGGAAGATCTTCCTGATCGGCTTCTGGGCCGCGGCGATGTCCTCGCTGGTCGGGGTGTGGAACGGCGTCTCGCTGATGTTCGCCGACTTCGCCGGCAACGTCCGCGGGCTGCCCGAGGACTCGCCCGAGCGCGGCTCGGCCGGGTGGGCCTACAAGGCCTACATCCTGTGGCTGACGTTCCCGCCGATGATCCTGTTCCTGATCGGCGAGCCGTTCTGGCTGATCCTGGCCTACGGCGCGCTCGGCGCGCTGTTCATGCCGTTCCTCGCGATCACCCTGCTCCTCATCCTCAACAGCGACCGGGTGCCGCGCGAGTGGCGCAACAAGCTCGTGTCCAACGTGTCCATGGCACTGACGGCGCTGGTGTTCCTGGCGCTGATGGTCGACCAGCTCCGCAAGCTGATCCAGGAGGTGTGAGGCGCTCGCCGGTCACTAGGGTGGCGTCGATGAGCGAGACCGCCTTCCGCACCGCCGTCGACGGCGACGCCGTCGTCGTGCGCTACCCCGACGCCGCGGGCGCCGCCGGGTCGGTGCGGCTCTGGAGCGAGCTCGACCTCGCCGACCCCGCGCTGGGCCGGGTCGACGCCGGGTGGGAGCTGCGGATCCCCGACCTGCCCGTCGACCGGCTCGAGTACCTCTTCGACGTGGACGGCGGTCGCCGGCTCGACCCCACGAACCCGCTGACCGTCGGGGGCGCGTTCGGCGAGCACTCCTGGGTCGGCCTCCCGGCGTATGCCCCGCCGGCCTGGCTCGCGGCACCGCAGGCTCCGTCCGAGCAGGCCGGGCTGGTCGTCGAGGACACGCCCGCCGGCGACGTCGAAGTCACGGTCTGGTCGCCGGCCGACGCCGACGGGGCCGAGCCGCTGCCGCTGCTGCTGGTCCACGACGGCCCCGAGATGGCGACGTACGGCGAGCTGCTCACCTGGGCCGGTACCGGCCTCGCCGCCGGTGTCCTGCCACGGCTGCGGGTCGCGCTCCTGGCACCCGGTCCCCGGAACGAGCGCTACTCGGCCAACCCGGCGTACGCCGCCGCCCTCACCGACGACGTGCTGCCGGCGCTGCTGGCCGCGTGCCCGAGCCACCACCGGCCGGTGCTGGTCGGGCAGAGCCTCGGCGGGCTGGCGGCGCTGCACGCGGCGTGGACCAGCCCCGGCACGTTCGCCGGCCTGATGCTCCAGTCGGGGTCGTTCTTCACGCCCGACCTCGACCCGCAGGAGTCGGGCTTCGAGTACTGGGACGAGGTGACCGGCTTCGTCGCCACCGTGCTCGACGCGACCCAGGGGGCGCCCGACGCGCCCTCGGTCGCGATGACGTGCGGCTCGGCCGAGGAGAACCACGCCAACAACCTGCTGGTCCGCGACCACCTCCGCGAGGTCGGGCTCGACGTCACCTGGGGCGAGGTCCGGCAGGCCCACACCTGGACGTGCTGGCGCGACCTGCTCGATCCTCATCTCACGGACCTGCTGCGGAAGGTGTGGACATGAGCGAGCGCGCGACCTGGGAGCTCGACATCCCGGGCTTCGACCGGAGCGGCACCGTGATCCGCTACGGACACCACGGCCGGCCGGTCGTGGTGTTCCCGAGCGAGCAGGGCCGGGCGTGGGACTACGAGAACAACGGCATGGTCGGCGCGGTCGAGGACCTGCTCGAGGCCGGCCGGGTCAAGCTCTACTGCGTCGACTCGGTCGACGACGTCACCTGGGCCGCCCAGGACATCCCGCTGGAGGAGCGGGCACGGCGGCACCGCGGCTACGAGGCGTGGATCGCCGACCGCGTCGTCCCCCTCATCGACCACGACTCACCCGGGCACGGGGACCTCGCCACCACCGGCTGCAGCCTCGGCGCCTACCACGCGCTGCAGCTGGCGCTCACCCGCGCCGACCTCTTCCCGCTCGCGATCTGCCAGTCCGGCAACTACGACCCCTCGGAGTGGCGCGCCTGGGGTGACCGCGGCGACGACGCGTTCTTCACCAACCCCACCGACTACGTGCCCCACCTGCACGGCGACCACCTCGACTGGCTGCGCAGCCGGGTGCACGCCGTGATCGTCGTGGGGGAGGGAGCCTGGGAGACCCACCCGACCGGCTCGCTCCCGAGCGCGCGGCGGATGGCGGACCTGCTCGCCGAGAAGCAGATCCCGCACGAGCTCGACGTCTGGGGCCACGACTCGGCGCACGACTGGCCGTGGTGGCAGCTCCAGCTCGCCTACCACCTGCCCCGGTTCTGCTGACGGGCTGACGGAGAGGAACGCGATGACCAACCACCTGATCGGGCTGCTGCTCGGGGCGGAGGAGGACTGGCCGCGCGCGTTCGAGTCGATCCTGCGTCGGGTCGGGCCGCTGTCCGTCGACGGCCGCCCCCACACCGTGTCGAGCGAGCGGCTCACGATCGAGCCGTTCGACCTCACCGACCCGGTCCGCACCGACCTCGTCATCGACCGGCTGGCCTACTGGTACTACCACCCGCGCGAGTGGCTGAAGAAGGCCGCGCTCGTCAACGGCACCTACCTGCTCAACAGCCCGTTCACGTTCCAGTCGATGGAGAAGCACAGCGCCTACTGCGCGATGCTCCGGCTCGGGCTGAAGGTCCCCGACACCATCCTGGTGCCCTACAAGAACCCGGTCGACAACGTCCGGTGGGCCTACACGTCCGAGAAGTACAACCAGTCCTTCGACCTCGACGCCATCGCCGACGGACTGGGCTACCCGATGTACATGAAGCCGTTCGACGGCGGCGGCTGGCGCGGGGTGTCGCGGGTCGACGACCGCGCCGACCTGCACCGGGCCTACGACGAGTCCGGCGAGATGCTGATGCACCTCCAGGCCACCGTCGACTACGAGCACTTCGCCCGGGCGCTCTCGATCGGGCCCGAGACGATGGTGATGGACTTCCGGCCGGAGCAGCCGATGCACCAGCGGTACGCCGTCACCCACGACTTCCTGTCGCCCTCCGCGGGCAAGCAGGCCGCGCAGATCAGCCGGATCGTCAACGCCTTCTTCCAGTGGGAGTTCAACTCCGCCGAGATGTTGGTGGCCGGCGACGACGTCTACCCGATCGACTACGCCAACGCCTGCCCCGACGTCGCGGTCACGAGCCTCCACTACTACTTCCCGTGGGCGATCACGGCGCTGGTGCGCTGGTCCGTCTACTGCGTGGTGACGGGTCGCCGGAGCAACGTCGACCTCGAGACGTCGCGCTACTTCGAGATCGCCGACTCCGACCGCACCTACGACGAGAAGCTCGACGCGTACGCCGCGCTGGCCGACGCCCACTTCGAGACCGACCGCTACCGCGAGTGGTGCGACGAGCACCTGCCGCACCTGCCCGAGCAGGTGCACGACTGGGTCACCTCCGACGACTTCGACCGGCTGCTGCGCGACACGGTCGCGGCGACGTACCCGGCGCACGAGCAGGAGCAGTTCCTCGCCCACTTCCGGGGACTGCTCGGGCTCTGGGCCGAGCAGAACATCCCGGCCTGACGGGAGTCCGGTGAGCCTGCAACGGATCGTGCTGGTGCCGACCGACGCGGCTCACCCCACCTTCAGCCGGCCGCGGCGGGGCGTGGTCCTCGCCGCGCCTGACCCGGCCGCCCAGGCGCTCGCCGCCACGACCGGCCTGCCGACGATCACCTCCCCGGAGCTGGCAGCCGCCGGGCCGGCTGAGGCCGAGGCGGACCGGGTGCGCCGGCTCGAGACGCTGGTGCGGGGTCACGCGGTGAGCGACCGCTTCCGGGACGTCGTCGTCGTGACGGACGGCGAGACCGTGCGCGCCGTGGCGACCGAGCTGTGCGCCCTGCCCGGGGCCTCGACGCTGCCCGGCGGGGGCGAGGTCGTCACCGTGGGGCTGCCGCGAGCCGGCCGGCCGGTCCGGCTCGGCCCGGCGCTCGTGGGTGCGGGGCTGGTCTCGCTGCTGACGCTGGTGACCCTCGACCGGCTCTACCCGCTCGTGGTCCCCGCCGTGGTCGCCCTCGGCGGGCTGGTGCTGCTGCCCTGGGCGGGGACCCGGCACCTCGGGCGCACCCTGCTGGCGCAGGCGGGCCTCGCCGCGGTGGTGGTGTTCGTCGTGGTGGCGGGCTCCGGCCGGTTCCCGGCCGAGTAGCCGGGACGGACCGGGGTCAGGGATAGGCCAGCCCGACCGTCCGCTCGCTGAGCTCCCACAGCTCGCGCTGCGCCTGCTCGTCGCGGGCGAGCCGGGTGCACCCCACGAGCCGGGGCAGCCCGCGCATCTCGCCGGGCCCGCCCGGGCCGCAGTAGCTGCTGCCCGGTACGTCGGCCGTCGCGGCCATGACCAGCGGCAGCGACCCGGCCGCCGCCGACTGCGAGACCGCGCGGTTGGCCGCGTCGAGGATGGAGGCGAACCCGCCGGAGGAACGACCGAGCTGGCCGTTGGCCACGAGGTGGGTGCCGGAGTAGCCGGGGTGCGCGGCCATCGCCGCCGCCGGCAGCCCGGCCCTCGCCAGCCGCCGGTCGAGCTCGAAGGTGAACAGCAGGTTGGCGAGCTTGGTGCGCGAGTAGGCCTGCCAGCGGCGGTAGCGGCCGTGCAGCGAGCGCGGGTCGTCGAGCGGCGCCCGGCGGGCGCTCTTGTGCATGAGGGACGAGACGGTCACCACCCGCGCGTCGCCGGCCTCGGCCAGCTGCGGGAGCAGCATCCCGGTCAGCAGGAACGGCCCGAAGTGGTTGGTCGCCAGCTGCAGCTCGAGGCCGTCCACGGTGCGGGAGTGGGGCGGCGCCATCACGCCGGCGTTGTTGAGCAGCACGTGGATCGGCCCGAGCTCCTCCGCCGCGGCCGCGGCCCGGCGTACGGACGTCAGGTCGGCGAGGTCGACCTCCAGGGAGGTCAGCCGCGCGTCCGGCACCTCGGCGACGATCGCCCGCTCGGCGGTCGCGAGCGTGTCCTCGTTGCGGCCGGCGAGCACCACCGCCGCGCCCCGGCGGGCCAGCTCGAGGCCGGCGTGGAACCCGAGCCCGCCCACGGTGGCGCCCGTGACGACCGCGGTGCGGCCGGTCTGGTCGGGGAGGTCGTCGAGGGTCCAGTGGTCCTGGGTCACGGAGTCACCGCGAGGCCGTCGACGACCCGCTGCCCGAGGTCGGGGTCGCCGGCGAGCTCGACGGCACCGGGCTCGGCGGGGCGCCTGCCCCCGGCGAGCCGGATGAACGTGTCGCGGTCCATCGCGAGCCGGACCGTCGGCTGGTCAGGCACCGTGTCGAGCCGCTCGCCGCGGCCGCGGTCGTTGACCGTGAAGCAGTACGGCGCGTGGCCGGTGATCGACAGCACCGCGCTCGACCCGGGAGTCGCGCCCGCCCGCTTGGCGAGCACGAAGCCGAGGCTCTCCGCGAGGTAGTCGGCGGTGTGCACCGCGGCAGGCCCGTCGAGGTTGCCGGGACGGCCGACGGCCCGACGCACGTCCTGCTCGTGCATCCACAGGTCGAGCGGCCGGTTGCGCAACAGCGTCTCGGTCGACCAGCCGATCAGGCCGAACATCCCCGGCGCCGGCGCGTCCGGGTCGGCCGGCGGATCGGCCAGCAGCGCCTCGTGGCGAGTGGTGGCCGAGCCACGGAGCTCGGTGACCAGCTCGTCGGGGGAGCGGTCGCGCCGGGCGACGACGCCCTGCTCCGTGAAGTGGCCGAGGAGCCCGGTGACGTGGGCCGGCTCCCCGATCTCGACCTCGTCGTGCGGGGCGCCCGCGAGCAGTGCCTCCAGGTGGGCGCTGTGGGCGGCGATGGCGTGCACGTCCCAGCCGGCGAGGTCGGTCGGCGCCGACCAGTCGTCCGGGTCGAGGCTCTCGAGCAGGGTCGACAGGTCGTCCACGGCCTGCCACCAGATCTCGACGTACCGGACGAGGGAATCCGTCATGGGGGCAGCGTACGGGCGTTCGCGGAATCCCTGTCGGGGGCCGTCAAGCCCTACCGTGGGGTGATGAACGATGAGGTGTCCGAGGCCCCGGCCGCGACGTTCGCCGACCTCGGGCTCGGCGCGGCGGTCCTGAAGTCGCTGCGTGAGGTCGGGTACGAGAGCCCCTCGACGATCCAGGCGCAGACCATCCCGCCGCTGCTCGCCGGCCACGACCTGGTCGGGCTCGCCCAGACCGGCACCGGCAAGACGGCGGCGTTCGCGCTGCCGATCCTCGAGCGGCTCGACCTGAGCCAGAAGAGCCCGCAGGCGCTGGTGCTGGCCCCGACGCGCGAGCTCGCGCTGCAGGTGTGCGAGGCGTTCGAGCGGTACGCCGCCCACCTGCGCGGCGTCCACGTGCTGCCGGTGTACGGCGGCCAGGGGTACGGCGTCCAGCTGTCCGCGCTGCGCCGCGGCGTGCACGTCGTGGTCGGCACGCCCGGCCGGATCATGGACCACCTCGACAAGGGCACGCTCGACCTCACCGAGCTGCGGTTCCTCGTGCTCGACGAGGCCGACGAGATGCTCAACATGGGGTTCGCCGACGACGTCGAGCGGATCCTCGCCGACACGCCGGACTCCAAGCAGGTGGCGCTGTTCTCCGCGACGATGCCGCCGACGATCCGTCGGCTGGCCTCGCAGTACCTCACCGATCCGGTCGAGATCAAGGTGCTCGGCAAGACCGCGACCTCGGCCAACACCACCCAGCGCTACCTGATCGTCTCCTACCCGCAGAAGGTCGACGCGCTCACCCGGATCCTCGAGGTCGAGAACTTCGAGGGGATGATCGTCTTCGTCCGCACCAAGAACGAGACCGAGACGCTCGCCGAGAAGCTGCGGGCGCGCGGGTTCTCCGCCCAGGCCATCAACGGCGACGTCCCACAGCAGGTGCGCGAGCGCACGGTCGCCCAGCTCAAGGCCGCCAAGCTCGACATCCTGGTCGCCACCGACGTCGCCGCGCGCGGCCTCGACGTCGACCGGATCAGCCACGTCGTCAACTACGACATCCCGACGGACACCGAGTCCTACGTGCACCGGATCGGCCGCACCGGCCGGGCCGGCCGCACGGGCGACGCGATCTCCTTCGTGACGCCGCGCGAGCGCTACCTCCTCAAGCACATCGAGAAGGCGACCCGGCACCCCCTCACGCAGATGCAGCTGCCGACCGTCGACGACGTCAACACCACCCGGCTGGCGCGGTTCGACGACCAGATCACTGCGGCGCTGGGCTCGGCGCAGGTCGGCTTCTTCCGGGACGTCGTGAGCCACTACGTCAACGAGCACGACGTCCCCGAGGTCGACGTGGCGGCGGCGCTCGCGGTGGTGCTCCAGGGCGACACCCCGCTGCTGCTCGAGGAGCAGCCGCAGCGGCCGGTCCGCGAGCGGGAGCCCAAGCCCCGCAAGGAGCGATCCGGCGGGTCCTCCGGCCGGCGGGCGCCGAGCGGGCCGATGGCGACGTACCGGATCTCCGTGGGCAAGCGGCAGAAGGTCGAGCCGCGGCAGATCGTCGGCGCCATCGCCAACGAGGGCGGCCTCGACCGCAGCGACTTCGGCGCGATCCTGATCCGGCCCGACCACTCGCTGGTCGAGCTGCCCGCCACCCTGTCCGAGCAGTCCTGGACGGCGCTCCGGCAGACCCGGATCAGCGGCAAGCTGATCGAGCTGACCCGCGACTCGGGGCCGCCGGCGAGGCGCTCCAAGCCGCACGGCAAGCACCGCGACTGACGCGCGTCAGCGCAACCGGCCGAGCACCGTCTCGAGGTCGGTGAGGGCGGCGGCGTCCTCGGGGGACAGCGTCGCGAGGTCGGTCGTCGCCAGCCGCTGGTAGACCGCGGCCATCCCGGCGAAGAGCTCGCCCGAGGCGCCGGCCGCCTGCTGGGTCGCGGAGATCTGCTCCATCTCGCCCACGAACCGTTGCGCCTTGCTCGTCGAGACCGCGATCCGGCGTCCCGCGCGGGCGACCTCGTCGTCGTGCTCCTCGCGGAGGTCGTCGAGCACCACGTCCAGGACCCCGAGTGCGTACGCCGTCTGCAGCGCCTGGGCCCACACCGCGGTGGTGCCCTTGTAGACGGACGCGGTGCACATCTTCACGGCCGACGCCGTGCCGACCCGGTCGCCGACGACCCGGGCGCGGATCCCGTCGGCTGCTACGTCCGCCAGCAGCCCGGCCCGCTGGCCGCTCAGGTACACCAAGGTGTCGCCGCCGGGGCTCGGCGGTCCGCCGCTGATCGAGCCGTCGACCAGGTCGAAGCCGGCGCCGGCGGCGCGCACGCTCCAGCTCGGCCATGGTGTCGGGGGAGACGGCGTTGAGGTCGGCGAGCACCGGTCGGTGTTCGCCCGCCGACTCGATGATGTCGGCGAGCACCGCGCCCGCGGCCGCGGGCGGGCAGACCGTCACCACGATGTCCGCGGCCGCCACCACGTCGGCCAGGGTCGGGAGCAGCTCCAGCCCGTGTGCGAGCCCGCGGGTCCGGTCGGATCGGCCCTCGACCGTCGCGACGACCCGGGCGCCGCCGGCCGCCCAGGCGCGTCCGAGGGCACTGCCCATCGCGCCCGGCGACACGATCCCGATCGTGACCATGCGGCCAACCTAGGCGTACGTCCCGCCTCACCCGTCACCCCGGCCGGGCTCTTCCCTCGCTTTACGGCATTGCAACGCCGGAAGGCGCGCGATCCCCGGCTGACCGGGGAATCGCGCCATCTCCTCAGCCCAGGGCGAGCTTCACCGCGATCGCCAGCATGGTGAGGCCGATCAGCACGTCGAGCACCTGCCAGGCGCGGGGGCTGGCGAGCAGGTGGGAGACCCGGCGGGCGCCGTACCCGAGGCCGGTGAACCACAGCAGGCTCGACGCGCCGGCGCCGGCCGCGAACCACCACCGGCCGGTCTCGCCGTGCTGCTGCGCCAGCGAGCCGAGGAGCAGCACGGTGTCGAGGTAGACGTGCGGGTTGAGCCAGGTCAGCGCGAGCGCGGTGACCACGGCCGTACGTCGCGAGCCGACGCCCTGCTCGGCGGCCCGCAGCGCGTCGGGCCGACGGGCGCGCAGCAGCGACGCCACGCCGTACCAGGTGAGGAACGCGACGCCGAGCCAGCGCACCACCGTGATCGCCTCTGGCGCCCGCTCGATGATCCTGCCGATCCCGGCCACGCCCGCCACGACCAGCACCAGGTCGGAGATCGCGCAGATCGCGACCACGACGCCGACGTGCTGCTGCAGCAGCCCCTGCCGGAGCACGAACGCGTTCTGCGCGCCGATCGCGATGATCAGCGTGAACCCGGTCAGGAGGCCGGCCGTCGCGTCGAGGAGCACCTGCTCAGGCTAGGAGCGGACGCGCCATCACGGAAGCGAAAGAATCTGTAGATCATGAAGCAGTGCTTACGATAGGGAGATGGAGCTTCCCGCGCCCCAGCTCGCCACGCTGCTGGCCATCGCCGAGCACGGCACGTTCGAGGCGGCCGCCCGCGCGCAGCGGCTGACGCCCTCGGCCGTGAGCCAGCGGATCCGGGCCCTCGAGGCGGCGGTCGGACAGGTGCTCGTGCAGCGGACGTCGCCCTGCCGGCCGACCGCGGCCGGCGAGGTGCTGCTGCGCCTGGCCCGCCAGCACCAGCTGCTCGCGGCCGAGGCCGACCGCGAGCTCGGCACGGCCGGGAGGGCGACCGAGCTGACCCTCGCCGTCAACGCCGACTCCCTCGCGACCTGGTTCAGGGACGTGCTGTCCCGGGTCGCTGCGTGGGACGGCGTCGCCGTACGGCTCCACGTCGAGGACCAGGCGTTCTCGGCCGACCTGCTGCGGCGCGGCGAGGCTCTCGCGGCGATCACCTCCGACCCGACGCCGGTGCAGGGCTGCCGCGTCACGCCGCTCGGTGCGATGCGCTACCGCCCGGCGGCGACTCCCGCCGTGGCGGCGCGCTGGAGCCGGGGCCGCGGATGGGACTGGGGCCGGATGCCCGTTGTCGTGCTCAACGAGAAGGACGACCTCCAGCACACCTACCTCGCGCGACGCGGGGTCGAGGAGCCCGCGCTGTGGCACCGGGTGCCGACGTCCGGAGACTTCGCCGAGGCGGTCCACCGGGGCCTCGGCTGGGGCCTGCTGCCCGAGGCGCAGCTCGCGCCGTGGCTCGACGACGGATCGATCGTGCTGCTCGGACGCGACGTGATCGACGTCCCGCTGCACTGGATGCGGTGGCGGATCGACTCGCCGTTGCTCGACCGGCTGGGCGCCGCCGTGACCGACGCGGCGACGGCCGCGCTGCGCAAGCCGCGCTGAGGGGGCTCAGCCCTGGCGGCGCTCCTCGACGTGGGTGGTCTTCGAGCGCTGCTGGTTCATCACCAGCACGAGCACCAGGCCGAGGGCGCCGACGACCACGCAGATCCACCCGATCGTGCCGGCGTCGATGACCTCGGTGACCGAGTCCGGCAGCGTGATCGCGTCGAGGACGAGGATCAGGCCGATGACGAGCAGCAGGATGCCTACACCGATTCCCATGGGTCACTCCTTGTTCGAGTACACGTGCCCCGTGCCCAGAACCCTACGCGGTCCGCCCGGAGATCGGACGGACCCGTCCTGGTGAACCGCAGGACGGGTCCGTCGCGACGTACGTCGGGGCGAGCGACGGTCAGAAGGCCGCCTCGTCGAGGTCCATCAGGCCGAGGTCGATCCCCTCGGCGATCCGGCGCTCGGCGCTGATCTTGGGCAGGTTGTGCTGCGCGAAGAACTGCGCGCCCGCCACCTTGCCCTCGTAGAACCGCTGGTCCTTCTCCGACACGTTGCCCGACAGCTTCTCGAGGGCGACCTCGGCCTGCCGCAGCAGGAGCCACGCGCAGACGACGTCGCCGAGCACCATCAGGAGCCGGGTCGTGTTGAGGCCGACCTTGTAGATGTTGCGGAGGTCGCCGCCCTCGGCGGAGGCGTCGGCCGACATCAGGTCGTTGATCATGTGGCCGACGATGGCGTTGGCGTCCTCGAGGGCGGTCGCGAGAAGTGCCCGCTCCGACTTGAGCCGGCCGTTCCCGGCCTCGTTCGTGAGGAACGTCTCGATCTCCTTCGCCAGGTGACCGAGCGCCCGGCCCTGGTCCCTCACGATCTTGCGGAAGAAGAAGTCCTGGCCCTGGATCGCGGTGGTGCCCTCGTACAGGGTGTCGATCTTCGCGTCGCGGACGTACTGCTCGATCGGGTAGTCGGTGAGGAAGCCGGACCCGCCCAGCGTCTGCAGCGACTCGGTGCCCAGCAGCACCCACGAGCGCTCCGAGCCGTAGCCCTTCACGATCGGGAGCAGCAGGTCGTTGACGGCCATGGCGAGCTCGTCGCGCTCGCCGGCGTGCTCGGCCACCTGCACCCGGTCCTGCCAGGTCGCGGTGTAGAGCACGAGGGCGCGCATCGCCTCGGCGAACGACTTCTGCGTCATCAGCGAGCGGCGGACGTCGGGGTGGTGGGTGATCGTCACCCGCGGGGCCGTCTTGTCGGCGGCCTGGGTGAGGTCGGGGCCCTGCTGGCGGGTCTTGGCGTAGTCGAGCGCGTTGAGGTAGCCGGTCGACAGCGTGGCGATCGCCTTGGTGCCCACCATCATCCGGGCGTTCTCGATCACCTGGAACATCTGCGCGATGCCGTCGTGCACCTCGCCGAGCAGCCACCCCTTGGCCGGCTCGCCGCCGCCGACCGACGGGTCGCCGTAGGTGAGCTCGCAGGTGTTCGACACCTTGATGCCCATCTTGTGCTCGACGTTCGTGACGTAGACACCGTTGCGCTCGCCGGTGAGCTCACCGGTCTCGTGGTCGAAGTGGAACTTCGGGACGATGAAGAGCGACAGCCCCTTCGTGCCCGGGCCGCCGACGCCCTCGACGCCGACCGGGCGGGCCAGCGTCAGGTGCACGATGTTGTCGGAGAGCTGGCTCTCGGCGCTGGTGATGAAGCGCTTGACGCCCTCGATGTTCCAGGAGCCGTCGTCGTTCGGCGTGGCCTTGGCGCGACCGGCGCCGACGTCGGAGCCGGCGTCGGGCTCGGTGAGCACCATCGTGGTGTTCCAGCCCCGCTCGACCATCAGCTCCGCGATCCGCTTGTCCCGCTCGTTGCCGTTGCGGTGCACGATGTTCGCGAACGCCGGGCCGGCGGCGTACATCCAGACGGGGGCGTTGGCGCCCAGCACCATCTCGCCGATCGCCCAGATGAGGGACGACGGGGCCGGGGTGCCGCCGAGCTCCTCGCCGACCTGCAGCCGCCAGTACTCCGCGTCCATCCAGGCGTGGTAGCTCGCCGCGAACGACTCGGGCACCGGGGCCGTGTGGGTCTCGGGGTCGAAGACGGGCGGGTTGCGGTCGCTGTCCTCGTACGACGCGGCAAGGTCCTCGCGGGCGAGGCGGTCGACCTCGGCCAGGATCGCCCGGGCGGTCTCGGAGTCGATCTCCGCGAAGGGGCCCTCGCCGAGGACCTCGTCACGGCCGAGCACCTCGAAGAGGTTGAACTCGATGTCGCGGAGATTGGTCTTGTAGTGGCTCACGGCTTCCACCCTGTTCGTCTCGTGGCTGACGTTCTTACTCGTCGGTAACAAGAGTATCGCCCGGCGTCACGGGGTTCGCAAGGAATCCCCGGATCCCTCCGCGTGGCGTGTGACGCAGCCCACGAGCAGGGCGCTCGAGAGCCCGCCACACGCCGCGTCGACCGAGTCGAGCGAGTCGGTCGAGTCGGTCTGACAGACTGACCTCGTGCGAGTTTCCGCCAAGTCCGACTACGCGCTGCGAGCCCTGATCGAGATCGCCCGGACGACCGAGCGCACGGCGATCAGCGCCGAGGAGCTCGGGCGACGCCAAGACATCCCGCACGGCTTCCTGCAGGCGATCCTGGCCGACCTGCGCCGCTCCGGCGTGGTGATCTCCCAGCGCGGACAGTCGGGGGGTTGGCGGCTGGCCCGCCCGGCTTCCGACGTCTCCGTCGCCGACGTGATCCGGGCGGTCGACGGGCCGCTGGTGTCGGTCTACGGCCTGCGTCCGGAGGCCGTCGAGTACAACGACGAGGCCTCGGTGCTCCAGCACGTCTGGATCGCCGCCCGGCGGTCGCTGCGCGACGTCTTCGAGCACGTCACGATCGAGCACCTCGCGTCCCAGGAGCTCCCCGCCGAGGTCAGCTCGCGGACCGCCGACGAGGACGCCTGGCAGCCCCACTGACGGTCGGACTCAGGGGTTCGAGCTGAGCCACTCCACGAGCGGTCGGGTGCGACGCCAGTCCTCGCGGACCCGCTCCAGCAGCTCGGGCCCGATCGCGTCGGCCCCGAAGCCGTAGCTGCGCCCGGCCATCAGCTGCTTGTGGCGCAGCAGCTCGATCCGGGGATGGTCGGCGGCGTACCCGCGCGGGCTGGTCTTCAGCTTCTCGCCGCTGATCTCGAAGCCGGCCGCGTCGAGGTCGGCCAGCAGCTCCTCGAGCTCGGGTCCGGTGCGGTCGTCGTCGATCGCCTGCCGGATCCCGGCCAGCCGCTCGCCGGGGTGGTAGCAGCCGGCTCCGACCCGGGTCCCGCGTGCCGAGATCTCGACGTACCAACCGGTCGACGGCCCGGCCGCGACGAACGCACCCTGGTGCGTCTTGTACGGCGTCTTGTCCTTGGCGAACCGGACGTCGCGGTGGGGGCGGAATACCTTCGCGGTCCCGAACTCCGGCTCCAGTGCGGCCACCAGGGCCTGCATCGGCGCCCGCACGTCGTCGTCGTAGGTGCGCCGGTGCTCGTCCCAGAACGCCTTGGTGTTCTCGACCTCGAGGTCGTCGTAGAAGTCCAGCGCACGGACGGGGAACCCGGTGAAGTCGCTCACGGGTCCACCGTACGAGCCGGTCACTCGAGCGGCGCCGTCACCTGCTCGTCGCCGTCGTCGCTGTAGGCGGTCACGGTGAGGTCGGTGCCGCCGCAGCGCGGGGCCGACAGGAAGGCGCGGCCGGCGCCGGGCGACTCGTAGACGACCTCGACCGAGCCGTCGGTCGCGACCCGGAGCAGCCGGGCCGGGTCGGTGTCGCGCTGGGGGTCGCGCACGACGTACGCCGCGTCGCCGCACCAGGTCAGCGTGCCGGTCGTGACCGGCCCGACCTCGACCGGGCCGGAGCCCGCGTCGGCGTACAGCGTCGAGGCCTCGACCCGACGTTCGTTGTCGACGACCCCCCAGATCGCGGCCGTCTCGGTGGTGACGGCCTCCCAGCCCCGGCACTCCTCGACGCCGGCGAGCGGCTCGAGCCGGGTGCCCGTCAGTCGTTGGAGGGTGCGGCACGAGGGCCGGCTGTCGTCGAACGTCATCACGCTGATGCCGCCCGGTGACACGGTGGCGTTGGTGAGTCCGTGGCGTGGGGGCACGCAGGGCCCGCCGGCGCCACGCCCGGTGGTGAGGTCCATGAGCGCCAGGCAGTAGTCACGACCTCTCGTGGTGGCGTGCACGAGCAGCCCGGAGCCGAGCGCCCAGGTGCCGCCGACCGTGGTCGGCACCGACGAGTCGCCGTCGAGGATCGTGCGCTCCCCGGTCGCGAGCTCGACGATCGTCGCGCGGTTCGGTTGCTCGGCCCGCTCGTGCTCGGCCACCACCACGGCGTACTGACCGTCCATGAAGGCGTCGGTGATCCGGAAGTCCCGCCCCGCCTCGATCGTCGTGCGGGTCGGGCCGGTCAGCTCGACCCGGTCGCCGGAGGCGAGCCGCCGCAGCGTCGAGCCGCCGCTGACCGTCACCTCGTCCTCGACCGGCCCCGGCACCGGCCTCCAGTCGAGCGCCGACGGCTGTCGGCTGGGCGCGGCCGACCCGGTGTCCTCGCCGGTCGGCTCAGGACTCTCGTCGGTCGACGCGGCCGGTGGCGGGGCGGGCTCGGGCTCGTCCGCTGCGCAGCCCGCGAGCAGCAGTGCCGCGACGACCGGTCCGACGAGCCGGGTGCGCACTCAGACCCCGATGTTCTGGTGCGGGTGGGCCTGGTTGGCGCGGTAGCTCTGGTAGGCGCTGCGCCACTGGACGCGAGAGATGTAGGGCTCGGACGGGTCGAAGCGCTGCTGGTTCCACGGCTCGAAGTAGCCGAGCCGGGTCGGCTTGTCGCCCGCCTTGTCGTAGCCCCGCCCGACCTGGAAGTGCCCGGAGGCGTCGTCGTCGAGGTAGGGGTAGAAGCGCTTGAGCAGGATCGGGTGGAGGACGACCGGAGCGCGGTAGTCCTCGATGTGGCGCATCTGGAGCAGCGTCCACTGCCGGAAGGACCAGTCGGAGATGTCGAGCACGATGTACTTCCCGGCGTAGTTCTCCTGGTCGTAGCCCGTGGCGTCGTTGACGACCCGCACCATCTCGGTGATGGAGCTGCCGGACGTCGTGGTGCCGAGCCGGTCGGCCCAGTGCTGCTGCGTGCGGCGCTTGTCCTGCCAGCCCCACGCGATGGCCTGCATCGTGCCCGGGCCGCACCAGTAGGTGGTGCGCTGCGCGCGGACGTGCTTCCAACGGAGGACCTTGGAGCTCCGGGGGTAGTCCTTCATGCCCTTGTCGGCGGCCTCGCGCGCCGAGGTGTCGGTGGTGCTGCCGGCCACCGTCCTGGCCTCCGGGTGGCGGTCGAGGAACCCGTCCGGGACCGCCTCGCCGAGCAGCTGGTGCCGCAGCAGCACCACCTTCGAGACCGAGGTGGCCGCGGCCTCGAGCTCGGCGCGCTCGGCCGCGAGCCGCTCGTCGGCCGGGAGCGCGGCACGCTGCTCGAGCAGGTCGGCCGTCGACAGGTCGCCGGTGGTCTCGACGGAGACGGCGCGCCCGTTCTGCAGGGTGGGTGCCGCCGCCTCGGTCTGCACCTGCGCCGGGTCGGCGTCCGTCCAGCCGACCCCGAGGCAGTACTGCTGCTCCTCGAACGTCGCGCAGCGAGCCAGGTCGCGGGCCAGCTCGGCGGCCGGCCGACGCGCGCTCACGGTCGCCGGCGCCTCGGCCAGCACCCGCTCGATCTCGGCCCGGTCGGTCGCACTGATCCGACCCGGCCCCGGGGCGCCGTCGCGAGCGACGTACGTCGGGCCCGACTGGTCGGTCGCGGGCCGGACCGCGCCGTCGTCTGAGTCACCGCCGCGGGGCACGAGCGTCGCCGCGGCGACGACCACGACGAGGGCCAGGACGGCTGCGAGCGTGACGCGGTGACGCGGAGCGAGGCGGGGGAGGAGGTGCTGCAGCCGAGACATGGGGAAGACCTCTGATCGGGGAAGGAGGTTCACCACTGTCCCCACGAGTCACACGAATCGTCAAGTTTCACTCCAGTCACTGCGGTTGGCGACTGTACCGGCTCCGGTTTGCCCGGAGGTTGAGGTGCGAGCGCCAGCGAGCCACGAAACCCCGGGAACCGACGTACCGACGTCCGTATGGACGCTTGCGAGGTTTCGTGGCTCGGGCGCGGGGCGCCCTCGCACCTCAACCTCCGAAGGCCGGAATGGAGCGGATGACGAGACTCGAACTCGCGACATCGACGGTGGGCAGAGCGTCGCGCTCTACGGTGAGTGGGTGGAGCGGATGACGAGACTCGAACTCGCGACATCGACCTTGGGAAGGTCGCGCTCTACCAACTGAGCTACATCCGCGTGCCGCACCCGGTGGGTGCTGCGAGGGGATCGTACCCGACCAGATCCTGGGCGCGCCGGCCGCCGGGTAGGTTACGTCCGTGCTGCTGAGCGACCGCGACATCCTCGCCGAGATCGACGCCGGGCGGATCACGATGGAGCCGTGGGACCGCGCCATGCTGCAGCCGTCGTCCATCGACGTCCGCCTCGACCGCTTCTTCCGGGTCTTCGAGAACCACCGCTACCCGCACATCGACCCGGCGGCCGACCAGTCCGACCTGACCCGTCAGGTGGAGCCGGAGGGCGAGGAGCCGTTCATCCTGCACCCGGGCGAGTTCGTGCTCGGGTCGACGTACGAGGTGGTCAGCCTGCCCGACGACATCGCCGCCCGGGTCGAGGGCAAGTCGTCCCTCGGGCGGCTCGGCCTGCTGACGCACGCGACCGCCGGGTTCGTCGACCCCGGCTTCTCCGGTCACGTCACGCTCGAGCTGGCGAACGTCGCGACCCTGCCGATCAAGCTCTACCCGGGCATGAAGATCGGGCAGTTCTGCTTCTTCCGCCTCTCCTCGCCGTCGGAGCACCCGTACGGCTCGGCGAAGTACGGGTCGCGCTACCAGGGGCAGCGCGGCCCGACGCCGTCGCGGTCGTTCCAGAACTTCCACCGCACCTCGATCTGACCCTCACTCGCGTTAAGGTTAGGCTGGCCTAAGTCAGCCGGATCGATCCGAGGGAGCGCCATGACCAGCACCGCCACCGAGCTGCCCCTGCTGCTGGGCACGGTCGAGGTCCGTGCGGTCAGCCGGCTCTCGCCGAGCTTCGTGCGCGTCGAGCTGGGCGGGTCGCTGCTGGCGGAGCTCGGCGTCGTCCACCCCTGGTTCGACCAGCGGATCAAGCTGGTGTTCCCCGGGACGCCGGGTGTGGTCCCGGACTTCACCGGCGCCGACGAGTCCTGGTTCACGACCTGGACCGAGCGGCCGGAGGCCGAGCGCGGCCACATGCGCACCTACACCGTGCGCGACGTCGTCGGCGAGGGCGACGACACCCGGCTCGTGGTCGACATCGTCGTGCACGAGGGCGCCACCGGCCCGGGGAACTCCTGGGCGCTGGCGGCAGCACCCGGCGACCGGCTCGCCACCATGGCGCCGCGCCGCGGCCACGAGTACGGCGGCATCGAGTGGGAACCTGAGCCTGGCCGGCGGCTGCTGATCGCGGGTGACGAGACCGCCGTCCCGGCCATCTGCGTGATCCTCGAGCAGCTGCCCGACTCCGCGCGCGGGACGGCCTTCGTCGAGGTGCCGTACGCCGCCGACGTCCAGGACGTCGACCACCCGGCCGGCGTCGAGGTGGTCTGGCTGCCGCGGGAGGGCGCCGACCACGGCGAGCTGTTGCACGCGGCCGTCGCGGCCCACCTCGGGGCGCCCGCCGCCTCGGTCGAGGTCGGTGACGACGAGGTCGACCCCGACCTGTGGGAGACGCCGACGTACTCCTCCTCCGGCGAGGAGGTCGCAGACGAGGTCGCGGGGGCGGGCCGGCACGACGACCTCTACGCGTGGATCGCGGGGGAGTCGAAGGTGGTGACCGGGTTGCGCCGACACCTCGTGCGCGACCTCGGGCTGGACCGTCGGCAGGTGGCGTTCATGGGCTACTGGCGGCGCGGCGTCGCGATGCGCTCGTGAAGGACCCCTGGCCGGCTCCGATCACTCGTCAGGCGTGACGGGCGGCCAGGAGGTCGCGCCGAGCTCGCGGGACACGTTGCGCGCGCACTCGCGCAGCAGGGTCAGCACCTTGGGTTCCACCGGCTGCTGGTCGGCCGGGAACACCACGGCGACGGCGGCCACGGCCTCGCCGTCCCGGTCCGCGATCGCGGCCGCCACGGAGGCCTCGCCCAGCACGGCCTCCTCGTTCTCCACGGCGTGCCCCGTCCGCGCCACCTCGTCGAGGGAGCGGGCGAGCTCGGCGGGGTCGACGACGGTGTCGCCGGTGAGGCTGCGCAACGGCCCGGCGAGCACCCGCTCGCGGAACGCCGGGCGGTAGGCGAGCAGCACCTTGCCGAGGGCCGACGCGTGGGCCGGGATGGTCAGCCCGGTCTCCGGCATCTGCCGGCTCCCGTCGGGCCGCGGCTCGTGGTGGATCACGATGACCTCGTCGAAGAACTCCGCGCCGAGCCGGACCGCGAGGCCGGTGCGCTCGCTGAGGTCGGTGGTCCAGCGCATCGCCCGGGCGCGGACGTCGAGCGTGTCGAGGTAGACGTTCGAGAGCTGCAGCAGGGTCGGGCCGAGCATGTAGCGCTGGCCGTGCGGCTCCTGGACGACGAGCCCGTGCTCCTGCAGCGACTTCACGATCCCGTGCACCGTGGACGGGGGCAGTCCGAGCCGGGCGCCCAGCTCGCTCACGCCGAGGTGCCGCGAGCCCTGGAGGGCACGCAGGATCTGCGCCGCGCGGTCGATCGCCTGGATCACCTGGTCTCCTCTCCGTCCGGCGTCAGTATGCACGTTCAGGCACGACTTTCAGATTCACCCTTGACGTCTGGCCCGTGTCTGAGCATTATTCGACAATGTCGAATGTAATTCACATCACACGAAAGGTGAACCCGTGATGGACGACAACACTGCGTGGCAGAAGCTGGCCGCCGAGTTCCTCGGCACTGCCTTCCTCGTCTTCGTCGGCGTCGGCTCGGTGCCCGCTCTGCTGATCGTGAACGAGGCCAACGGCTCGACGTTCAGCGGCTCGGACCTGGGGATCATCTCCCTGGCGTTCGCGTCGATCGTGATCGTGACGGTCTACGTCTTCGGTTACATCTCGGGCAACCACATCAACCCGGCCGTGACCTTCGGTCTGGCTGCCACCGGGAAGTTCCCGTGGCGGGACGTGCCCAGCTACGTCGCGGCCCAGGTGGCCGGCGCGGTGCTCGGCGCCTTCCTCATCGCGGGGGTCCTGGGCAGCCAGGCGAGCGACGTGGGTCTCGGCGTCGCGTCGTACGCCGACAGCGTGCCGGTGACGCAGGCGTTCCTCGCCGAGTTCGTCGGGACGTTCCTGCTGGTCTTCGCGGTCTTCGGGGTGATCTACCGCAAGGCGGCACCCGGCTGGGCCGGCCTGGCCATCGGCATGGTCGTGTTCGCCGCGATCATCCCGGTCGCGCCGACGACCGGCGCCTCCATCAACCCCGCCCGCACGACCGGTCCGATGATCGTGCAGCAGCTCCTCGGCGGCGACGTGAGCTGGGCGCAGTGGCCCGTGTACGTCGGGGCCGAGCTGCTCGCGGGTGTCCTGGCGGCCCTCGCGTTCGGCATCATCGCTCACACCCAGGTGGACCGGACCGCGGTGTCCGACGCCCCCACGACTGCGGAGGTCTGAACCATGAAGAAGCTGATCAACGCCCCGGCCGACGTCCTGGCCGACGCCCTCAAGGGCATCGAGGCCGCGAGCGCCGACCTGCGGGTCGACCACCAGCACCGGGTCATCTACCGCGCGCAGCCCAAGGAGTCCGGGAAGGTCGCGCTGATCTCGGGCGGCGGCTCCGGTCACGAGCCCTTGCACGGCGGCTTCGTGGGCGCGGGCATGCTGGACGCCGCGTGCTGCGGCGAGGTGTTCACCTCACCCACCCCCGACCAGATGGTGGCGGCGACGGTCGAGGCCGATCGCGGCGCCGGCGTCCTCCACATCGTGAAGAACTACACCGGCGACGTCATGAACTTCGAGATGGCCGGCGAGATGGCGGGCGCGAGCTCGGGCACCCGGGTCGAGACCGTGGTCGTCGACGACGACGTCGCGGTCCAGGACTCGACGTGGACGGCCGGGCGGCGCGGCGTCGGCCTCACGGTGCTGCTGGAGAAGATCGTCGGCGCGGCCGCCGAGGAGGGCCAGGACCTCGATGCGGTGCTCGCCCTCGCCCTGCGCGTGAACGGTTCGGGCCGGTCGATGGGCATGGCACTGACGTCCTGCACCGTGCCGGCGGCGGGCAAGCCGACGTTCGACCTGCCCGACGACGAGATGGAGATGGGCGTCGGGATCCATGGCGAGCCCGGTCGCCACCGGGTGCCGCTGGGGACCGCGGCAGAGGTGGCCGAGCAGCTCGTGGAGCCGGTCCTCGGCGACCTCGACTTCACCGGCGCCCCGAGCATCGTGATGCTCAACGGCATGGGCGGGACCCCGCTGATCGAGCTCTACCTGCTGTACGGCGAGGTGGCGACCCTGCTCGAGAAGGCGGGGGTCGCTCCGGCCCGGGTGCTGGTGGGCAACTACATCACCTCGCTCGACATGGCGGGCGCTTCCGTCACGGTCCTCCGGGCCGACGACGAGCTCCTGCGACTGTGGGATGCTCCTGTCCTGACCGCGGGGCTGCGATGGGGGGCCTGACCGTGACGGACGCCGTCACCCTGGACGACCTGCTCTCGTGGCTGGACTCGTTCACCGACGCGGTCCACGAGCACCAGGGCTACCTCACCGAGCTCGACTCGGCGATCGGCGACGCCGACCACGGCGCCAACCTCACGCGAGGGATGGACGCCGTGATGGCGGCGGTCGCCGGTCCGGACGCGGCGCGACCGGACAACGCCGGCTCGCTGCTCACGAAGGTGGGCATGACCCTCGTGACGTCGGTCGGTGGCGCGAGCGGGCCGCTCTACGGCACGTTCTTCCTCCGGCTCGGCACCACGGCGGGCGACGCCGCCGAGCTCGACGGCCCGGGGCTGCTGCAGGCGCTGCAGGCGGGGCTGGAGGGGATCGTGACCCGGGGCCGGGCCGAGCCGGGCGACAAGACCATGTACGACGCGCTCGCGCCGGCCGTCGCGGCCCTGGCCGCGGCGCTCGAGGCGGGGGAGCCGCTGCCCACGGCGGTGCGGCGGGCGGCGACGGCGGCTGCCGAGGGGCGTGACGCGACGTGCGACATGCTCGCGCTCAAGGGTCGGGCGAGCTACCTGGGCGAGCGCAGCGTCGGCCACATCGATCCGGGGTCCGCGTCGGCCGCGCTGCTGCTCTCGGCGCTCGCCGACGCGGTGGGCTGAGGCCGCGATGATCGGGATCGTCGTGGTGTCCCACAGCCCTGCCCTGGCCCGGGCGGCGGTGGACCTGGCGCAGCAGATGGTCACCGGCACCGGCCCGGTCATCGAGGTCGCGGCCGGGGCGGACGGACGGCTCGGCACCGACGCCACCGACGTAGCCCGCGCCCTCGAGCGCGCGGCGTCGCCGGACGGCGTGCTGGTGCTGATGGACCTCGGGTCGGCGGTGCTGAGCGCCGAGCTGGCGCTGGAGCTGACGCCGGCGGTCGGCCAGGTCCGGCTCTGTCCGGCACCGCTGGTGGAGGGACTGGTGGCGGCGGTCGTGCGGGCGGCGGGCGGTGCTGGGCTCGACGTCGTGGCCCGGGAGGCCGAGGCCGCCCTGCTGCCCAAGACGACGGCGCTCGCGTCGTACGCTGCGGCGACCGCTCCGGCGCGGGACGCCGCGGACGAGTCGACTGGCTGCATATCCGCGCGCACCAGCCTGCTCAACAAGGACGGTCTGCACGCCCGGCCCGCCGCTCAGATCGCCGAGGCGGTCGGGGCACTGGTCGCCGAGGTCACCGTCTGCTGCGAGGACCGCAGCGCGGATGCCGCCAGCTCGCTCGAGCTGATGGCGTTGCGGGCGAGCCGCGGGATGGAGCTGCGGGTCTCGGCCACCGGCCCGGACGCCGAGCCCGCGGTGCGGGCGGTGGTCGACCTGGTGCAGGCCGGGTTCGGCGAGCTCCACGCCTCCTGACACGGTCGGCTCGATCCGCCGCGGCTCCCGCTGGTCCAACCCGTCGATCGTGTCAGCGCCGGAATCGGTGTCGCCAACCGATTGCCGTGCCCGTGGAAGGTGAGGACACTCGAAGAGTCACCCGCGAGCTGGACCAGTCGGGGGGAGGGAGCGATGGCCGAGCACGGGCCGGTGACGACCTCGGGCGCCGTCGATGCCGCGGAGCACAGGCGCGTCCTGAACGAACACGCCGCCCTGTCCGACCAGTTCGCGGCCGCCAACGAGGTGCTCTCGGCGCTGGGGCGCTCGGCCGGTGACCCGGACGCGGTCCTCACGACGGTCGTGGAGAGCGCCCGTCGGCTCTGCCGGTCCCAGACCGCGATGCTGCTTGTCCTGGAGGATGGCGTCTTCCGGCTGATCAAGGCGGTGGGGCTCTCAGAGGAGTCCAACCGGTACATGGCTGAGCACCCGATGCCCCTGGATCGGGAAACCTTGAGCGGCCGGGTCGCGCTGGACCAGAAGGCTCAGCAGATCTCCGACGTGCTGGCCGACGTGGAGTACGGCCGGCAAGACCTGCAGCGCGTGGGCGGCTACCGCAGCATGATGGGCGCCCCGATGGTCCTGGACAACGAGGTCATCGGCACCCTCAACCTGTGGCGCTACGAGGTGAGCCCGTTCGACCAGCGCGAGATGGCCATCGTGTCCGCGTTCGCGGCGCAAGCGGCCATGGCGCTCAACACCATCACGCTCGTCCAGGAGCTGGAGGCGAGGGGAGGCGAGCTCGCGCGGAAGGTGGATGAGCTCGTGGCGCTGCGCGAGGTCGGTGAAGCAGTCAACTCGAGCCTCAACGTGGACCAGGTGCTCTCGACCATCGCAATGCATGCCGTGCACCTGTCGGAGACCGACGGCGGCTCGATCATGGAGTACTCCGAGCCCGACCGGTGCTTCCTGGTGCGCAGCGTCTACCGGACGGCGCCCAGCGTGGTCCAGCGGCTTCGTTCCATCCGCATCGACGTGGACGAGACGCTCGTCGGTCGCGCCGCTCGCGAACGACGTCTGATCGCCGTGCCGGACCTGAGCGCTGTGGCTCTCGATCCGCACCTCCAGATCCTCTTCGACGACGGGTGGCGCTCGCTCGTCGCAGCTCCCTTGTTGCGTGAGGGCAAGATCCTCGGGTCGCTCATCGTCCGGCGGAAGCGGACGGGGGAGTTCACCCAGGAGACCCTCGACCTCCTGGAGATGGTCGCGAGCCAGTCGGCCCTGGCCCTCCAGAATGCTCAGCTCTACCGCGAGCTGAGGGAGCAGAGCCTGGAGCTCGAGCTCGCCAGCCGGCACAAGTCGGAGTTCCTGGCCAGCATGTCGCACGAGCTCCGGACCCCGCTCAACGCCGTGCTCGGCTTCTCGGAAGTGCTCCTGGAGCGGATGTTCGGGGAGATCAACGAGCGCCAGGAGGAATATCTCCGAGACATCCACGGCTCCGGCCAGCACCTGCTCGAGCTGCTCAACGAGATCCTGGACCTCTCGAAGATCGAGGCCGGGAGGATGGAGCTGGAGTACTCGTCGTTCGAGCTCCGCTCGCTGCTCGAGGACGCGGGGTCCATGCTCCGCCAACGCGCTGTCGCGCAGGGCATCACGCTCAGTGTGGTCGTCGCCGACGACGTCGGCCTGATCCACTCCGACGAGCTGCGTCTCAAGCAGGTCGTGCTCAACCTGATGACCAACGCCGTGAAGTTCACCGGCGACGGTGGGTCGGTGGCCGTCCGTGCCGCGAGGCAGGGCACCGAGATCGATGTCACGGTGACCGACACCGGCATCGGGGTGTCCGAGTCGGATCGGGAGAGGATCTTCGAGTCCTTCCAGCAGGGCGGTCGGGGAAGCTCGCGCGAAGAGGGCACGGGGCTCGGCCTGACGCTCTCGCGCCGGATCGTGGAGCTGCTCGGTGGCAGGATGTGGCTTGAGAGCGAGGTCGGGGTCGGGAGCACCTTCGGCTTCTCCCTCCCCGAACGTGACCTTGCGGAGGCCGGGCGGCACGCTGGACCCGGAGACGTGCCGCTCGTCGGCCATGTGGTCGTGATCGAGGACGACCGGCCGTCGCAGGAGTTGCTGACGGCTTACCTCTCTGGGGCAGCCTCCCAGGTCACGGTGGCCCGAGACGGCCCGTCCGGCCTGGCCGCTGTGCGGCGCGTGCATCCCGCGGTGGTGCTCCTCGACATCCGCCTCCCCGGCATCGACGGCTGGTCGGTGCTGGAGACGATCAAGGCCGAGCCCGAGACCCGCGACATACCGGTGATCGTGGTGTCCATCGTCGACGAGCGGGCGCGCGGTGCTGCCCTCGGCGCTGGGGCGTACCTCGTCAAGCCGGTCCGGCGCGACGACCTGCTGGCCGCACTCGCCACCGTGACGACCTCGGCGGGTCGCCGCCGGCACGACGACGGGATGGAGAGGGACACGTTGTGAGCAACCACAAGATCCTGGTGGTCGAGGACAACCCGAAGAACCTCAAGCTGGTCAGGGACGTCCTGGTCTACTCCGGATACGAGGTGGTCGAGGCGACCTCGGGCGAGGACGGTGTCCGCCTGGCGGAGGAGACGTCCCCGGACCTGATCCTGATGGACCTGCAGCTTCCGGGGATCGACGGCGCGGAGGCGTTGCGACAGATCCGGTCCGGCGCCACCAACCCCGGCGTCCCCGTCGTGGCCGTGACGGCCTTCGCCATGGCGGACGACCGGGACCGGGCGTTCGCCGACGGCTTCGACGGGTACGTCGAGAAGCCGATCAGCGCACGCGCACTCCCGGGGCAGGTCCGCGACTTCCTCGAGCCGGGGGGTGTCTCGTGAACGACGGTGACACGAAGAACGTGAGGGTCCTCGTCGTCGACGACCAGCCTGCGAACATCAGGCTGCTCGACGCGATCCTCACGTCGCGGGGGTATGACGTGTGCGCGGCGGGGTCCGGCGAGGAGGCGCTCAAGACGATCAATGACTCCACGGTGGACCTCGTTCTCCTCGACATCGTGATGCCGGGCATGGACGGCTACGAGGTGTGCCGCCGGATCCGTGAGCAGGTCCACACCGCCTACCTTCCGGTCGTCATGGTGACCGCGAGTGGCGACGAGGAGAAGGTGAAGGCCCTCGAGGTCGGGGCCGACGACTTCCTGACCAAACCGGTCAACCAGAGCGAGCTGCTCGCCCGAGTCGCGTCCTTGGCCCGGATCAAGCGCTACCAGGACACGATCAAGCGGCAGGCCGACGAGCTCGCCGACTGGAACCGCGAGCTGGAGTCCAGGGTCGGCACGCAGGTGGACGAGCTCGAACGGATGAGCCGACTTCGGCGCTTCCTGTCGCCCCAGCTGGCCGAGCTCATCGTCGACTCGGGCGACGAGTCGTTCCTCGAGAGCCACCGTCGGGAGATCGTGGTCGTCTTCTGCGACCTGCGTGGCTTCACGACGTTCGCCGAGGCCAGCGAGCCCGAAGAGATCATGGGTGTGCTCGGTGAGTACCACCAGGCGCTCGGCGACCTGATCTTCCGCTTCGAGGGCACGCTGGAACGTTTCGCGGGTGACGGCTTGATGGTCTTCTTCAACGACCCCGTGCGCTGCGACGACGGCCCGCTCCGGGCCATCCGGATGGCGCTGGCGATGCGCACCCGCATCCGCGCCCTGGCCGAGGGGTGGGCTCGACAGGGTCACGACCTGGCGATGGGGATCGGCGTCGCACAGGGCTACGCCACGCTCGGGAAGATCGGCTTCGAGGGCCGTTTCGACTACGCGGCGATCGGGAGCGTGACGAACCTCGCCTCCCGGCTGTGCGATGACGCCGAACCCTGGCAGATCCTCGTCACCGAGCGCGTGTTCTCCGCAGCCGGCTCACTGGTGGTCGGCGAGGACGCGGGCGCTCGCGACCTGCGCGGCTTCAGCCGCAGCGTTCGGGCGTTCAGCGTCAAGGGCGTCGACAACTCACGGACGACGTCGTGACCGGGGACCTCTGGACCGCACCGGTCGGGGCACCGGACGTGCTGTCCGCACTGACCGAGGAGGAGCGCTACAGCCGCTTCGACATCCTGCAGGCGCGCATGCCCGGGGTCTGGGAGTCGATGCGGCTCAATCACGACGACGAGTCCGTGGTGGTCGTCCCGTCCATCACTCTGGACCGGGCCGTGGCCGAGAGCGGCAGCATGACCCAGGCCATGGAGGAACGATTCCTGTTCCTGCTCGTGCTGTTGCGCCAACCGCGGTTGCGGATGGTCTACGTGACGTCGATGCCGATCGCCCCCGAGATCATCGAGTACTACCTGGCGCTGCTCCCGGGGGTGATCCCCAGTCACGCGCGCGCGCGGCTCAGCCTGGTGGCCGTGCACGATGCCTCCCCGCGGTCCCTCAGCGAGAAGCTGCTGGAGCGGCCCAGGCTCCTGGCGCGGATCGCGGCCCTGGTCCCGAACCCGGCGCGTTCCCACCTCGTGCCGTACAACACCACGGAGCTGGAGCGCGACGTCGCGCTGTGCCTCGGCATCCCCATGTACGGCGCGGATCCCAGGCTCGAACCGCTCGGCTCGAAGAGCGGCTGCCGCCAGCTGTTCGCCGAGGAAGGGGTGCCGCACCCGCTGGGGTCGGAGGACCTACGCACCCTTGACGACCTGGCGGACGCCCTGGTGGCGATGCGCGTGGAGCGTCCGACGATGGACAGTGCCATCGTGAAGCTGAACGAAGGTGTCTCCGGATCCGGGAACGCGGTCGTCCGCCTGGCCGGGCTGCCCTCGCCCGGCTCTCCTGACGAGCGCCCAGAGGTGATGGCGCGCCTCCGTGGCATGGAGCTGGAGTCGCCCGACGTGCCCTTCGACACCTACCTCGCCAAGTTCGCCGAGGGCGCCGGAATCGTAGAGGAGCGGATCACCGGGACCGAGCTGTACAGCCCGAGTGTGCAGCTGCGGGTCCTCCCGGAGGAGAGGTGGAGCTGCTGTCGACGCACGACCAGCTGCTCGGCGGCGCGAGTGGGCAGAGCTACCTGGGATGCGTGTTCCCGGCCGCGCCGGAGTACGCCCGGACGATCACCCGCCATGCGGAGGTGATCGGTCAGCGGTTGGCGCGCGAGGGAGCCTGGGCAGGTTCGCGGTCGACTTCGTGGTCGTTCGCACCGCCGGGGGCGAGTGGGCGTCGTACGCGATCGAGCTCAACCTGCGGAAGGGCGGGACGACTCACCCGTTCCTCACCCTGCAGTTCCTCACGGACGGCCGGTACGACCCCGGGACTGCGCTGTTCCTGACGCCCCGCGGCCACGAGAAGCACTTGGTGGCGACGGACCACCTCGAGTCCGAGCAGCTGCGGGGTCTGGTCCCGAGCGACCTGTTCGACATCGTCGCGCGTCACGGCCTGCACTTCGACCAGTCGCGCCAGGTCGGCGTCGTCTTCCACATGATCAGCTGTCTCACGGAGCACGGCAGAATCGGTCTCACCGCCGTCGGCGACAGCCCGAAGGAGGCTGACGAGCGCTACCGGCACGCCCAGCGCATCATGCTGGAGGAGGCCCGGCGATCCGTCGAGGAAACACCCCTGCCGGTCACCCGGACGTGAGCGCATGAAGAACCCCTCCTGCCGGCAACGAGCCAGGGCAGGAGGGGCTGTGGGGGAGCGTCAGTGGTCGAGCCGGTCCGCGGCGTGCCGGAGGGCGGCGGCCATCCGGGTGCGGGTCCGGGTGCGCGGGCGCGGACCCGGCACCGGGCGGCGGGTGCGGTCCTCGAGGTCCTGCCGGCGGGTGACCTCGGCGGCCTCGGTGAAGTAGGTGCTCATGGTGGTCCTCCTCTCGGTGCTCTGGGTCGGGGCTCTGGTCAGCGCGCGCTCAGGACGACGTCACCGCTGACGGTGGTCGCGCGCAGCTCGAGGTGGTCGCCGTCGCCGGACGGCTCGCCGGATCCCTCGACGTTGCTGTGGATCCGGCCGGAGACGGTGGAGATGTCGGTCCAGACGGGCACGCCCGCGGGGATCCCGACGTGGATCGAGCCGGACGCGCCCTTGGCGCTGAGCTTGCCGCGCCGGGCGGTGTCGATCTGCAGGTCGCCGCTGCCGGTGACCAGCGAGACGTCGCTCCCGGCCTCGACCACCCGGACGTCGCCGGAGCCGGTCTTCACGACGGCCGGGCCGGTCGTGGCGCCGATCTGGACGTCGCCCGAGCCTGTCGAGACCGCGGCGCCCGCGCCGACGGCGTTGATGCGCACGTCGCCGCTGCCGCACTTCACGCGCAGCTCGGAGCGGGACTCCTCGACCTCGACGTCACCGGACCCGGTCTCGACGCTGGCGGGACCGCCGAGCGTGTCGAGACGGACGTCGCCGGAGCCGGTCTTGACCCGCGAGGACCCGATCTCGCCGACGACGCCGAGGTCGGCGCTGCCGGTCCGGGCGGCGAGGTCGCTGCCGGTGGGGACGGTGATCGTGGCGAACAGCGCGTCGTCGTCCGAGGAGAAGAAGCCGGTCTTCCGCTTGGGGGCGATCACCCGCAGGTCGCGGCCGTCGAGCTCGACGAGGACCTCGTCGGCGTGCCGGCCGCTGAGCTCGACCCTGGTCTGGTCGGTGTCGGTGGCGGTGACGTCGACCTGGCCGGCGCCGATCTCGACGTACAGGGCGACGGGCTGGGAAGTGGTGAAGTCGTACTCGGTCATGCGGTGCCTCCAGGGTGTAGTCGGCCAGGGGGCCGGCCTGGTGCCGGTCCCGCGTGGGATGTCGATGGTGGGTGGTGTGGGTGGGTGGGTCAGAGCCAGCCGGTCATCCGGCGGTTGCCCTTGTCCTTCCGGAACGGGTCGAACGCGCCGAACGGCAGGCTCGACAGGTCGAGGTCGACCTCGATGGCGGCGTCGCTGGTGGCCGCGCGGACCACCTTGACCAGCCAGGTGTTGAGGCTGTCGCCGGCCCGGGCGGCCCGCTCCTCGGCGCGGTTCTTCACCGATTCGGGGATCCGGAGCGTGATCCGCGCCAGCCCGCCCTCGTCCGCCTCCTCCGGCGCCGGGGGCGCCGGAGGAGCAGGCGGTGCCGGTGCGGCCCCGGCCTGCACGACGAAGTCGAGCTCGCGCCCGGACAGCCGGACGTCGACGCTGCCGCTGGGCAGCTCGGCGGTGATCTCGGCGGCTGCCTGGGAGATCGCCTCCATCAGGGCGAGCCGGGCGGCGGGGTCGAGGGCGAGCACGAGGCGCTCGGCCGCCCGCCGGGCGTCGTCGCCGCCCGCGTCCGCGGCCGCGACGAGGTCCCGGCGCAGTCCCTCGACGTACGGTGTGATGTCCATGAGCACCACTATGACGTCAACGTGATGTCATGTCAAGGGCATGGTGACATCATCTGGATGCGGCGACGACGCCACGGTGGCCCACTGCCGGCCGGCCTGCCCGAAGAGGGGGTAAACCCTGAGGCGAGGTGTCACCTCGTCGTGGTTTGCTGGCGCGAGCAGTCTCGGGACCAGAAGACGAACCGAGGGGCCACCATGAGCGAACCCGCCCGCGCTGCCGACACCGCTACGGACGCGACCGGGCCTGACCCGGGCAGATGGTGGGCGCTGGTCGTCCTCGCGGCCGCGCAGCTGATGATCATCCTCGACGCGTCGATCGTGAACATCGCCCTCCCGTCGGCGCAGGCGGACCTCGGCATCAGCAACGCCGACCGGCAGTGGATGGTGACGGCGTACACCCTGGCCTTCGGTTCGCTGCTGCTGCTGGGCGGGCGGATCGCCGACTACACCGGGCGGAAGCGCACCTTCATCATCGGTCTGATCGGCTTCGCCGGCGCCTCCGCGATCGGTGGTCTGGCGCCGAACCAGGAGCTGCTCTTCGCGGCTCGGGCCCTCCAGGGTGCCTTCGCCGCCCTGATGGCACCCGCCGCCCTGTCCATCGTCACGGTCACCTTCACCGAACCGAAGGAGCGCGCGAAGGCCTTCGGCGTCTTCGGAGCGCTCGCCGGCGGGGGCGCCGCGATCGGGCTGATCGTCGGGGGCGTCCTCACGGAGTACGCCTCGTGGCGCTGGTGCCTGGGGGTCAACGTGCCCGTGGCCCTGGTCGTCGCGGCCGCGGCGGTGCCGCTCGTCAAGGAGAGCAAGGCGCACGGCGACACCCGGTACGACGTCCTCGGTGTCCTCCTGGCGACCGGCGGACTGTTCTCGGTCGTCTACGGCTTCACCGAGGCGGCCAGGGCCGAGAACCCGGACGACCCGCAGTCGCTGGCCGTGCAGGGCTGGATCCACCCGAGCACGTTGACGTTCCTCGTCGTCGGGGTGGTCCTCCTCGTGGGGTTCGTGTTGTGGGAGCGCCGGGCTCGCAATCCGATGCTGCCGCTGCGGGTGATCCTCGAACGCAACCGCGGGGGGTCGTTCCTGGTGTTCCTGCTCGTCGGCGCCGGCCTGTTCGCGATGTTCCTGTTCCTGACCTATTACTTCCAGGTCAACCTCGGTTACACGCCGCTGGAAGCCGGCTTCGCGTTCCTGCCGTTCAGCCTGGGCATCATCCTCACCGCCGGTTTCGTGTCCTACCTGCTGCCCCGGGTCGGCCCGCGGGTGCTGATGGTGCCGGGACTGGCGATGGCCGTCGTCGGCATGCTGCTGCTGACCCTGGTCGACCAGGACTCGTCGTACTGGGCGCTGGTGTTCCCGTCCATGGTGATCATGTCGGTGGGCCTGGCCGGGGTGTTCATCCCGGCGGCCAGCACCTCCCTCGTCGGCGTCGGCAGCCACGACGCGGGCGTCGCCTCCGCGGTGCTCAACACGTCCCAGCAGATCGGTGGCTCGCTCGGCACGGCACTCCTGAACACGCTGTTCGCCGGCGCGGTCACCGCGTACCTCACCGACCACCCGCCGACCGGCCCCGGCCAGGAAGAGCAGCTCCTGCCGCTCGCGTTCATCCACGGCTACCACGTGGCGTTCCTCTGGGGCGCGGTCCTGTTCGCCGTCGCCCTGGTCGTCTCGGTGGTGTTCATCACCGCCCACAAGGAGGACATCCCCGACCCGGTAGCGGTCCCGGACCCCGTGGACTGAGGGTTCTGCGTCGGGCGTGGTGGCTGACCCCTCAGAGGTCGAAGAGGGAGCCGCCCTGGTTGATGTCGGTGTCGGTCCGCGGCCGGTGTGCCTCGCCTGAAGCGGCCGGTTTCGCGGGCTCGTCCTCGTCGTCGTCCTCGTCGACCGCCTCGTCCTCCGGCTCGGGGGTGGCCGCCTCCTCGCCGGCATCCTCCGACGCTGCCGCCGTGGCGGCCTGGCTGAGGGCGGCTGGGTCGACCGCGTCCGTGGGCTCCTCCGGCTGGGGCGCAGGCTCAGGCTCGGGTCGGGGCTCTGGCTCGGGCGCGGCGAGGTCGAAGAGCGAGCCGCCCTGGGGGATCTCGCTGGTGGGCGGGGGCGTGGTGGCTTCCGGGGTTTCGTGGCTCGTCGCTGGCGCTCCTCGCTCCTCAACCTCCGGTTCCGGGGTGGCGTCGAAGAGGGAGCCGGTGGTGCTGGGGGCGGGGTCGGGCTTTGGCCTCCGGTTCGGGTTCGGCGACGTCGAAGAGGGAGCCGCCGGTGCTGGGCGCGGGATCGGCCTTGGCCTCCGGTTCGGGTTCGGCGACGTCGAAGAGGGAGCCGGTGGTGCTGGGGGCGGGGTCGGCTTTGGCCTCCGGTTCGGGTTCGGCGACGTCGAAGAGGGAGCCGCCGGTGCTGGGCGCGGGATCGGGTTTCGCCTCCGGCTCGGGTTCGGCGACGTCGAAGAGGGAGGAGCCGCCGCTGGCCTTGGCGGCCGGGCCGGCGTCCGCGGTCTCGGTGATGGTGCCCGCGGTCTGGGTGGCGTCGCCGGGCTCGGGCTCCGCCTTCGTCGCGACGTCCTCGGACGACTGCTCCCTCGTGAGGGTTGCCGTCGCCGCACCGCCGCCGGTCTTGGCGGCGCGGGTGGCCGACTCGCCCTTGACGGAGGCGAGCAGCATCTGCGCGACGTCGAGCACCTCGACCTCCTCGCGGGCGTCGCCGGAGTCCTGGAGGGCCGAGAGGCCGTCGGAGAGCATCACCCGGCAGAACGGGCAGCCGACGGCGATCTGGTCGGCGCCGGTGCCGACCGCCTCGGTCGTGCGGTTCAGGTTGATCCGCTCGCCGATGGTCTCCTCCATCCACATCCGGGCACCGCCGGCGCCGCAGCAGAAGGACCGCTCCGAGTTGCGCTCCATCTCGACGAACTCCGCGCCGGGCAGCACCTGGAGCAGCTCGCGAGGCGGCGAGTAGACCTGGTTGTGGCGACCGATGTAGCAGGGGTCGTGGTAGGTGATCGACCGCTTCGCGGCGCCGGCCCCGTCCGGCACCGGCGTCAGCCGGCCCTCGCGGACCAGCCGGTTCAGCAGCTGGGTGTGGTGGACCACCTCGAGCTCGATCCCGAACTCCTGGTACTCGTTCTTGAGGGTGTTGAAGCAGTGCGCGCAGGTCGAGACGACCTGCTTGACCTTGAACTCCTTGAAGGTCTCGACGTTCTGCTGGGCCAGGCCCTGGAAGACGAACTCGTTGCCGGCGCGGCGTGCGGAGTCGCCCGTGCACGTCTCGCCCTTGCCGAGTACGCCGAAGGACACGCCCGCGATGTTCAGCAGCTCGGCCACGGCGCGGGTGGTCTTCTTGGCGCGGTCCTCGTAGGCGCCGGCGCAGCCGACCCAGAACAGCCAGTCGACGGACTCGAGCGACTCGAGGTCCTCGCCCACGACGGGCACGTCGAAGTCGAGACCCTGGGTCCAGTCGAGCCGCATGTTGGGGGACAGGTTCCACGGGTTGCCCTTGGACTCCATGCCCTTGAAGAGCTGGTTGAGCTCGGCGGGGAAGTTGTTCTCGACCAGCACCTGGTAGCGGCGCATGTCGACGATGTGGTCGACGTGCTCGATGTCGACGGGGCACTGCTGGACGCAGGCGCCGCAGGTCACGCACGACCACAGCACGTCGGGGTCGATGATCCCGCCGCCGGTCGGCTCCCAGGCCTCGCCCTCGGTGGCGCCGACCAGGGCGCGCTCGACCTCGGCCGCGAGCTCGGGGTCGTCCTCGAGCAGCTTCGTCCGCTTGGCCTCGTCGGCCTGGAGGTAGGAACCGATGTGGAACGCGTGGTCCCGCAGGTTCATGATCAGCATCTTCGGCGAGAGCGGCTTCTCGGTGTTCCACGCCGGGCACTGGCTCTGGCACCGGCCGCACTCGGTGCAGGTAGCGAAGTCGAGCATCCCCTTCCACGAGAAGTCCTCGATGGAGCCGATCCCGAGGGTGGTGTCCTCGTCCATCTCCTCGAGGTCCTCGAGGGTGACGGGCTTGCCGGCGGACGTCAGGGGCTTGGCGGCACCCAGGGCGACCGGCTGGCGCTTGAACAGCACGTTGAGCGGGGCCACGAAGATGTGGAGGTGCTTGCTGTTGAGCACGATGACGAGGAACACCAGCATCACGCCGATGTGGAGCAGCAGCCCGATCCCCTCGAGTACATGGATGGCGTCCTCGGAGAGCCCGTCGAGCGCGTTGCCGATGCCGACCGACAGGAACGCGCCGCTGTCGTAGGGGAGGTTGCCGGCCGCGGACGCCGCGCCGCGGAACAGGAACATCGTCCAGATGACGTTGAAGATCATGAACAGCACGAGCCAGGCGCCGCCGAGGTGCGAGCCCGTGAAGCGCGACTTGCGGCCCAGCTTCTCGGGCGCGTTCTTGAGCCGGATCTGGGCGAAGACCCCGAGGCTGATCACGGCGAGCACCGCGATCAGGTCCTGGAGGAAGCCCAGCACCTCCCAGTGGCCGATCAGCGGGATCGCGAAGTCCTCGGAGATCAGCAGCACGCCGTACGCCTCGACGTAGACGCTAGCCAGGATCACGAAGGCCCAGAACACGAAGAAGTGAGCGGCGCCGGGCACCGTCCACTTGAGCAGCCGCTGCTGCGCGAAGACCTCGACGAGCTGGTTCTTGACGGCCTGGCCGAGCCGGCCGGTGACGCCCGGGACCCGGGTCGGGTCGGGCTGGCCGCTCCGGATCAACCGGCCCAGCCACACCACCCGGCGTGCCGCGATCGGCAGCGCGATCACGTTGATGAGCAGGCCGAGAACAAGGACCCAGGTCACGACGTCTCCTGATGGCTTCGGTGGTGCGTCGCGCCGAGACTACGGCGACCCAGGGGTCGCGGTCAGCGGGCGAGCCGTGTGAATCACGTTACCTGGGAGTAGGCATGTGCTCACCCCCGCCTCGAGTCGTGCCCCGTTCCCCGCGAGTCGTGGGAAATTCCGGCCGAGTCGTGCCTGGTTCCGGTCGAGTCCGGGACCAGGCACGACTCGATCCGAATCAGGCACGACTCGGCCCGAATCGGGCACGACTCGACGGTGGGGTCCTGACCCTGCGGCAGGACCTCCCGGGCCACCCGGGACCGCAGCCTCAGGTGCCGGGACACGGTCGCGTCGGACGGTCTGCGCATGACCACGACGCGCACCCGCACCACCTGCACCACCGCCCTGCTGGTGGGCCTGACGATCATCGCGACGGCCTGCTCGTCCGCTGCCGGCGACGTCGCCAGCCCACGTCCGACCACACGATCCGCACCGACGTCGGGGGAGACCGCGGATCCGCGGCCGGAGCGGCCCGGGACGGGGCAGGCCGTGGACCCTGCCCCGTCCCGCGGGACCGAGGCCTGGCGGGTCACCCGGCCGGCCCACGCCGGCCAGATCGCGGCATACACGACCGCCATCAGCGGGCTGCCCGGCCGGCGGCTCGAGCTGAAGGTCTCGACGGCCGCCCAGGTCTATCGGGTCCACGTGTACCGGATCGGCGCCTACCGCGGCGGCACCGGCAGGCTGGTCGCGTCCCGCGGCTGGCTGCGCGGCCGGGTCCAACCCGCACCGGTGTTCAGCCCGGTGACGACCCGCACGGTCGTGGCACCGTGGGAGGTCGACGTCCGGTTCGACACCCGGGGCTGGGACCCCGGCCTGCACGTCATCACGCTGGAGACCGGGAACGGGTGGCAGACCTACGTGCCGTACGTCGTCTCCTCCCCGGAGACTGCGGGCACGGTCGCCCTGGTGGCGCCGGTGACGACGTGGCAGGCCTACAACGAGTGGGGCGGCTACTCCCTCTACGACGCACCGGACGGCAGCACACGCAGCTACGCCGTGAGCTTCGACCGTCCGTTCAACCTGGCCACCGGGGCGAACGACTACCGCACCTCCGCGATCCCGATCGTGCTGCGCGCCGAGCGGCTCGGGATCCCGCTGTCGTACCTGACCAACGTCGACCTGCACACCCGCCCCGGAGTGCTGGAGGGGGCCACCGGCTACGTCTCGATGGGCCACGACGAGTACTGGACGACGAGCATGCGGACGGCCGTCGAGCGTGCCCGCGACGGAGGGACCAACCTCGCGATCCTCGGTGCCAACACGATGTACTGGCGGATCCGGCTCGACGACACCCGCACCGGTCCCGCGCGCCGGGTCGTCGGCTACCGCGACTCGGCCTACCTCGACCCGATGCGGGATCTCGCACCGCGGCAGACGACCGCCCGGTTCCGTGACGCCCCCGCGGCCGACCCCGAGCACGCCCTGCTCGGCATGCAGTACGAGTGCTACCCGGTCGACACCGACTACGTCGTCGCCGCGCCGGGCTGGTGGGGCTTCGCGGGCACCGGTGTGCAGCTCGGAACGCGGATCCCTGGCCTGGTCGGGCCGGAAGCCGACCGGGTCTACCCCGACGCCCGGCTGCCGCGTCCGCTGCAGATCCTCAGCGACTCGCCGTACAGCTGTCGCGGCGTCACGACCCGGGCGCAGTCGGTCTACTTCACGGTCCGCTCGGGCGCCGGGGTCTTCAACGCGGGCACCCTGCGGTGGGGCTGCGCGATCGTGGACCGGTGCGACAAGCCCCTCGGGCGGAGCACCGCGACGTTCACCGCGCAGGTGACCGACAACGTGCTCAGCCGCTTCGCCGAGGGGCCGGTCGGTGACCGGTGGCCGGCGCACGACAACGTCGACCGGTTCGCGATCTCGGCCCAGAACACGGTCTCCGCGAGTTGAGCTCCGGGCCGGGTCGATCCGCCATGATGGAGCGCATGAGCCGCTCCCGGGTGGGGACGACGCGCCGCCGCTCGACGCGGGGGCGGTCGGCCGCGTGGGGCGTGGCAGGGGCCCTCGTCGTGGCGCTCGCCGGCTGCACCAGCCCGTCACCCGCGCCACCGCAGCCGTCGTCCGACGGCGAGCCGGTCGCGCTGCGGGTCACCACCGCGCCGGGTGGCGCGCGCCAGCTGTCGTCGACGGAGCGCTCGGAGCTCGAGGGTGCGGTCGGCGAGGTGCTCACCGGCTACCTCGTCAGCAGCTACCTGGGCGAGTACCCCCGCGACCGTTTCGTCGAGTCGTTCGACGTCTTCACCGGCGGGGCCGCCGACCTCGCGGCGCGGGACCTGGACGTGCTCACGGGCAGCCGGATCGGCGACGCGACGGCGGTCCGCCCCCGGTCGCTCGAGGCCGAGCTGCTACTTCGGGGTGGAGGGCGGGGACGTCTTCGGCGCCACCGCCCACATCGACTTCGCACTCGAGGCGACGATGCCCGACGGCACGACCCAGGACGTCAGCCTGACCGGGCGGCTGATGCTGACCGAGCAGGACGGCCGCTGGGCGGTCTTCGGGTTCGACCTGGCCGGCGACGACGGTGCGCCGCTCGGCGAGGAGGCGCCGTGATCCCGCCACGTACCCTCCTCCGCCTGGTCCGACTGGTCCTCGTCGGGCTGCTGACGGTGCTCGTCGTCCCCAGCAGCGCGGTGCGGCCCGCCACGATCAGCCTGTACGGCGTCGAGAACGCCAAGGGCGTCGACTTCTCCGACGGGACCGCGTGGGTGCTGGTGCTGGGGTCGGACTCGGAGGGGCTGACCGACGCCATCCAGCTGGTCGGGATCGACGCGGAGAGTGGCTCCGCGGTCGGGCTCGGGATCCCTCGCGACACGTTCCTGGACGTTCCGGAGATCGGTGAGGTCAGGATCAACCAGGTCTACTCCGATGAGGACGGCGGCGCGGACGTCGTCGCGCAGGAAGTCGGCAAGCTGACCGGCATCACCCCCGACCTGGTGCTGCACCTCGACTCGGACGGCTTCCTGTCCCTGCTCGGTGTGGTCGGGCCCGTCGAGGTCCGCACCCCCCAGGGGTTCACGAACGACGGCGTGCGGGTCGAGCCCGGCCTCAACACGTTCACCCCGGACGAGGCGCTGGCCTACGCCGACTACCGGGTCGGCCTGGAACGGAGCGACTTCGACCGGTCGGCGAACCACCAACGGCTGATGCTCGGCGCACTGACCGCGCTGCTGGCGCAGGAGGACGGGGTCGGCTTCATGGAGCAGGCGACCCTCACGGCCCTGGAGAGCCTGGACACCGACCTCGGTCCGGGCGAGATGTACCGGCTGGCCCAGTTCATCACCACCGTCGAGCCGAAGCGGGTCGACGCCTGTGTGATCACCGGCCGTTCCGAGACCCTGCCCGAGAGCGGGGCCGAGGTGGTCATTGTCGACCGGGCGTTCGCCCGGGGGATCGGCGCGGACGCCGAGGACTTCCGGCTGCAGAGGGCTGCCCCGGCTTCGACTACTGACCCGGGCTAGTCGGCACCGTCGACCAGGCCCGCCTCGCGGGCCCGGACGATCGCCTGCGCCCGGTGGGCCACCTGCAGCTTCGCGAAGATGTTGCTCGCATGGTTGCGGACCGTCTTGACCGACAGCCCCAGCTCGCGGGCGATCTCGGCGTTCTCGCGACCCTCCGCGATCCGGCCGAGCACCGACCGCTCCCGCTCGGTGAGCTCAGGGAAGGCCTCGGCCTTGGGGCGGGTGCGCATGCCGGCGAAGTACGACGCCACCCGCTCGGCGATGCCGGGTCCGAAGATCACCTCGCCTCCGCCGACCGCCTCGATCGCGCGCACGATCTCCTGGCGGCGCGACCCCTTCAGCAGGTAGCCGCGGGCACCGGCCCGGATCGCGGCGAACACCGAGTCGTCGTCCTCCATCATCGTCAGCACCACGACCCCGATGTGGGGCGAGGACCGGACGATCTGGGCGGTCGCGTCGATGCCGTTGAGCTCGGGCATGTGGAGGTCCATCAGGATGACGTCGGGCTGCAGCTGCAGCGCGTGGCGGACCGCGGTGCGTCCGTCGACCGCCTCGCCCACGACCTCGCAGGTGCTGCTCGCGGTCAGCATCGCCTCCAGGCCACGACGGAAGTCGTCGTGGTCGTCCACGAGCATCACCCGGATCACGTCGCCGCTCACGCGTCTGCCTCCTCCCGCAGCGGAAGCCTGGCAGCGACGACGGTCCCCGCGCCCGCGTCGGACGTGATGGTGCAGGTGCCGCCGAGCTCCTCAGCCCGCTCCCTCATCGAGGTCAGGCCTACACCCAGACCGGGGCTGTCGGCCAGCCCCCGGCCGTCGTCGCTGACCCGTACGGCGAGCGCCCCGTCCTCACGTTCGAGCCGCACCTCGCAGCGCGCCGCCCCGCTGTGGCGCTGGGCGTTGTTCACGGCCTCCACCACGATCCGGTACGCCGCGACCTCGACCGCCGCCGGCAACGGCTCGACGTCGTCGTCGGCGACCACCGTCCAGCGCAGCTGCCCGCCAACCTCGGGTGCCCCGAACCCGTGCTCCTCGGCACGCTGCCGCAGCGCCGACACCAGCCCGAGCTGGTCGAGCGCTGGTGGCCGCAGCCCGTCGACCAGCCGGCGGATCTCCGCGATGTCGTTGCGGGCGCGGTCGGACAGCCGCTCGACCAGCTCAGCCGCGGTATCCGGGTCATCGGCGATCAGGTCGCGGGCGGTCTCGAGCTGGATCGCCATCGTGGCCAGGGAGGGACCCAGGCCGTCGTGCAGGTCGCGTCGGAGCCGGCGTCGCTCCTCCTCACGGGTGGTGATCAGCCGCTGTCGCGAGCGTTGCAGCTCGGTGCTCATCAGGACGGCCTGCACCAGGGCACCGACCTCGGCGCCCACGTCCGCGAGCAGCTGCCGGTCGGCGGAGCCGAACGGATCGCGGTCCGGGTCGGCCCCGAGCTCGAGCCGGCCGAGCCGGCTGCCACCGGCGAGCAGGTCGACCGTGACGGTCGCGCCGAGCGGGGTGCCGACCGAGGCTCTGACGGCGCGATCGGGACCGTCGTCGGCCTCGATGGCGGCGTACGAGAGCCGGAGCCGGTCGGCCAGGAGGGCCAGGGTCTCGCGGACGGCCTCCTCCGGAGCGGCGGCCGGGTCGAGCCGTCGCAGCTCCGCGACCACCTGGCGCGGGAGCTCGCGGTCGCGGTTGAGCCGGCGGCGCAGCAGCCGCTGGGAAGCGACCGCGAGCGGCAGCACCAGGAGGGCGATCACGCCCCCTGCGAGCATCGACTCGAAGGAGCGGTCGGACGCCCGGTCGACCACACCGACGCCGACGAGGAACGCGCCGCCCACGATGCCGACGAGAGTCGCCTGCAGCAGCGCGCGGCGAACGTTCGGCTCGACGACGTCGAGCCGATAGCGGAGGAGGGCGATCACGACGCCGAGGAGGACGGTCGCGACCACGACCGCCGTCACGGCGGTGGCCGGAACGAGGGGCTGCCCCACCAACCGGGTGGGAACGTCGACCAGCAGCAGCCTGACGCCGATCGCCCCGAGCAGCACGAGCAGCACCAGCCGGGAGGCCAGCCGCTCCGGGCGGCGCGGCGCTCGCGCCTGCTCCACCGCCAGCAGGACCAGGGCGGAGACCGTGGCGCCGATGGCCGCGGGGCCGGCGATCGTCAGCAGCGCCTGCAGCTGGTAGGGCCCGTCCTCGCGGGGCGCGGCGACCCCGACCACCCAGGCCACGTACCCGAGTACCGGCCCGGCCGCCGCCGGCCACGCCCACCGGGGCCGCGAGTCCGGCGGCACGAGGGTCACCGTGACCACCACCAGGCACACGAGCCCGAGCACGAAGGCGACGCCGCCCCCGATGTGGGGCCAGAGCCCGCGACCACCGACCGCGTCGACGGCTGCCAGCCCCAGCGGCAGTGTCGTGATCCCGCAGGCCGACAACGAGACACCGGCCAGCAGCGCCCGGTGCGCCGCGGCGCCCGGCCGATGCCACAGCAAGAAGGACGCGACGAGGAGCCCCGCCCCCGCGAGGCCGACCGGAAGCAGGGCGACCGCGAGGGCGGATCGGACGGCGACGTCGGTGAGGGTGACCTCGACCTGGAGCTCCACTCCGACGTCGCCCGGGCGGAGGATGCCGTAGGTCAGGGTCTCGCCCTCGTCGAGCGTCGAGAGCTCCGCCGTCGGTCAGCCAGGAGCCCCACGGGCGGCCCTCGACGGTCTGCACCACGTTGCCCGGCTCCAGTGGCGTCTCGCCGTACGTCCTGACGATGGTGACGCTGTCGCCCCACCCGGGCGCGTCCGACACCACCGCCGGCGGCGAGACCGCGGTCCCGTCGGACGGTCCGGACGTCAGGGCGACCCCGACCCAGACCACCGGGAGCGCCCAGGCAGCCGCGATCGCGAGCACCCGTGCAGCGCGCGACATGGTGTGACCATGGTGCCCGCGGCGCCTCCCGGCGGCCAGAGGCTCACCGGTGGGTCAGCTGCCGCGCCGGACCCCCACCACCCGGCCGGTGCGGTCGAGCACGACGCGCAGCCGCACGTCCGGGTCGCTGGCGGTGCGGGCGCAGTAGGTGAACGTGCGGTCGCGGCGCAGGTACGGCTGGCCGACCGCCCGCAGCACCCCGCGCACCGTGAGCCGGGGCTCCACCCGGTCGCGGAACGTCGTCACCCGCAGCCGCAGGCCGGGGTTGCGGCACGGGTCGGGGGCCACGCCGAGCGCCCGCTCCCACGTCTGCAGGTAGGCCTCAGCGCCGCGCGCCATGTCGGTCGTGATGGCGTCGCCGTCGCCTCGCTGGGCGTCGGCGACCAGCCGCAGGTCCTCGATCCAGTCGGGGTAGAGGCCGTACTGCGCGACGCCGTCGACATTGAGGTCGTAGACCCGGGTGCCGGCGCGCTGCCGCCCGACGGTGACGCCGCCGAGACCACGGAACGGATAGGTCACCGGGTTGGCGACGTCGGCGCCGCGGGGGTCGCCCTGGGCGCCGAGCCCGTTCATGTCGGCGCCGTACCCGATCCCGAAGTAGTAGCGGTCGTCGGCCCACTCGAGGTGGCGGCGCCACTTCTCGACGAAGCCGGTCGAGTCGCCGGCGTACGGCGCGATGAAGCCGCCGAGCCGGTAGATCCGTGGGTAGGCGTCGGGCGTCGACCACGAGTGGCTGGAGATCACCCCGCCGTAGCCTCGCTCCTCGACCTGGTCGAGCAGGGTGTCGCGCGCGGCGACGCTCATGTGGTCGGGATCGATCAACATCCCGTGCTGGGCCAGCCGGTCGACGAGGTGCGCGCCGAGGTCGGTGAGCCCTCGGCGGTTGCAGTGGTCGGGCGGCGGGTAGAGCGGGAGCGCCCCGAGCTGCCCGTAGACCTGGCCGATCGCGCCGAACAGGGCGTCCTGCTGGTCCGGGGCGATCTCCGGGACGGCGTACTGGTTCTTGTCGTGCGCGCCGGGGACCGCCGGCTCGCAGTGCCGCATGTCCCAGTAGCTGCCGGTCTCGAGCTGGTTGGCGTTGTTGACGACGACGCCGGTGCTGCCCGCGTCGCCGGCGACCCCGGAGAGCGCGTTGTCGAACTTGTTGACGAGCTCCATCTGGCGGACGCCGAGCGCCCGCACCTCGGCCAGCTGCCGGTCGATCGACCGCTTCGTGCACCGGGCGTCCGGGACGTCCTCGCCCGCCCGGACCTGGAAGCTGCAGCCGAACGGCACGCTGGTCTCGATCCCCATGACGACGGCGAGCTTCCCGTCGTTGATGACCCGCCGCGCCTCCCAGGGGCTCGTGACGATCCGGTACCAGCCCTCGCCGGGCCCGCCCCACTGCGCGTCGACGTAGTCCTGGAGCTCGTACATCCGCTGCGCCTGCAGCCGGATCGAGTCCATGTCGTCGCAGGAGTTCTTGCCGGTGACGGGCAGCGGGTAGAGGCGGCACAGCTGGTTGTTCTCGACCAGCAGGTTCACGAACAGCCGCTGGCCGCCCCGCCAGGAGCGCTCCATCCACTTGTAGTAGGTGCCCTCGTGGGTGAGCGACTCCGGCGCCGGCCAGTCCACGAACGTCGGCCAGCCGACCGGGTCGTGGTAGGGCTCGGACGAGAGGAACGCCTCCAGCGGGTTGACGCCGGCCACGTGGTCGGGGCAGTCGGTCAGCGCGTACGGCGCCCCGAACCGGTCCCAGGGCTTGCCGCAGTGGGCACCGCCGCCGAGGAACTCGAACGCCATGCCGTGGGTGTGCGCGTCGACGTACCCGCGGACCTCCTGGAAGGGTGAGACGCCCTGGAAGGGGGCACCGGTCACGTTGACCTGGGCCTCGGGGTAGCGGGTGCAGCCGGTGGTCCGGGTGAGCCGGAACCGCGAGCGACCGTCGACGCGCAGCCGTTCGCCGGCGTTGGTGAGCACGGTCCGGTCACCGTCGCGCGTGGCGCGCCAGACGCTGTCGTCGCTCGGCTCGGACGCCCTCCCCCCGGCCGTGACGAAGCGTCGCTCGGCGTCGTACAGGAGGTACTCACCGAGGTCGGTGGCCCGGAAGTGCAGCGGGTCCCCGGCCGGTACGAGCCGGTAGCAGCCGCCCGCCATCGCGTACCGGTCCTCGGGGTGCCGCGCTCGCGGTCGCGCGAGGGGAGCGCTGGTCAGCCGCGGTGCGGGCGCATGGCGAGCGACCGCGACCCCCGCGGCGTTGGCGACCTTCTGCGGGGCGGTGGTGGGGTCCTGCGCCCGCGCACTGGTCTCGCCCGCCCGCGAGATCGCGTTCTTGGTCGCGGGGTCGTGCTCGTGGTCGTGAGGTCGTGCCTCCGCCCGGGCCGCGTCCCGCTGGGCGACGACCTGCCGTTGCGAGGCGTCGTACCGGGACAGCGAGGTCACCGACCCGTCCGCCGGCGGCGGCGGTGGTGACGGCGCCGGCCACGAGCACGGAGGCGGCGGTGCCGGCGACGAGCAGGCGTCGGACGGTGGGCGGCTGGTCGGGCACGGCGTCTCCTCCGGTGGGGCTGCCGGGATCAACGAGCGGCCCCCGCCCAGGTCACACCCCCGGCTCAGGGCACCCGGCCACCGATCCGGGTGGTCAGGGCCGCCGCGGCCTGGCGGGTCGCCTCCGCGAGCTGGGAACGAGCGGCGGCGTCGTCGCCCGACTCGAACGTGATCGCGATGGCGGCGACCGGGTGACCGCGGTGGTCGAGCACGGCCGAGGCGACGCTGGCGAAGCCGGGGGTGACCTCGCCGTCCTCGGTCGCGTAGCCCCGGGCGCGGGTGTCGGTGAGGAGCGACCGCAGGGCCGAGGGCGAGGCGGGCCCGGTGCCGTGCCGCTGGGTGAACGTCGTGCTGTCGGGGTAGAGGGCCCGGACCTGGGCGGGGGGTAGCGCGGCCAGGATCGCGCGGCCACTCGCCGTGAGGTGCGCGGGCAGCCGGACGCCCACGTCGGTCACCAGGCTCGGCCGGCCCGGGGCGCGCTCCTCGAGCACGTAGAGGACGTCGCGTCCGTGGAGGACCGTGAAGTGCGCGCTCTGGCGCGTGGCGTCGACCACCGCGGCCAGCAGCCTGCGGGCGACCCGTTGCAGCGGCTCGTGGCGTGAGTAGCCGCTGCCCACCTCGAAGGCGGCCACCCCGAGCGCGAACCGGTGCTCGTCCTCGAGGTGGTCGACGAAGCCCTCGTCGGCCATGGCCTGCAGCAGGTGGTAGGCCGTGCTCCTGGGCAGGTCGCACGCCTGCCGGATCCGGTCCAGGGGCACCGGCTCCGGCTGGCTGGCCAGGAACTTGAGGACGCGCAGGCATCGGGTCGCCGCGGGCACCTGGCTCATGACGTGACTCTAGGTGCAGGTGCCCGCGGCGACGTGGTGCGGGCGGTCAGCGACCGGACGGTGACGTCCCGATGGTCGCGTTGCCCAGGTCGATGGTCGCGAGCGACCCGTCCAGCAGCGTGATCCGGAGAGCCACCACGCTGATCGCGTTCCGCTTCCGCGTCACGATCTCCCGCTCGAGGCGGGCCACCCCCGGGATCTCCAGGACGCCGGTGTCGGGGAACCGCTGCCGGTCGCCCTCGAAGGTCACCGAGCCGACCGTGGTTCCCCGGGCGTCGTACGTCGGACGGCGTCCGTCCTTCCGGACGTTGGCCTGGCCCACGACGCCCTCGATGACGAGCTGGCCGTCGCCGAGCGAGATCGACGCGACCTGGCCGCGCTCCCAGCCGCGGGCCTCGTCTCCCTGCTGGCGCGCCAGCTGGGCGCTCGTGACCGCCCCGACCTCGATCTGCCCGCCCAGGTCGACGTCCGCGATCGCCTTGTGCAACACCCTGCCGCCGGTGCCCTGGCAGGGCATGAGCGAGAGCGGAGTGCGCCCCTTGCTCAGGTTGTCGTCGAGGCCCTCGGCGCGCAGCCCGTGGGACTGGCCCCGGAACAGGACCGACTGGACACCGCCGCCGATCTTGGCCCTGGCCAGGCCGACGGTGGCGGTCGTCCCGCTGGGCACGACGTGGATGACGAGCCCCGTCGCGCGGGCGGACGCGCCGCCACGGGACTTCGCGGTGCGGCGCTGGCCGAGCTCGATCTCGGCGAGCCCGGGGACGACGACCGGGTCGCCGGCGGTCGGCAGCGGAAGCACCTGCGGATCGCCCGCGGCCGGCGAGAACACCAGGCGGCCGAGGTCCGTGGTGGCGGTCGAGCCGAAGCCGTCGGGGCCGTGGAAGGCACGCGCCCGCGAGCGCAGCGCCTCGATGGTCAGGCTGCCGACGCTCGACTCGGCCACGGTGATCGACGCGATCCGCTGGGTCGACGTCGACGCCACGACGCCGTTGCGGCGGGTGGTGCGCAGCGTGGTGGAGACCCCCGACACGACGCCGAGGCCCGGGACCGTCAGCTCGGCCTCCGTGTTGCCCTTCACCCGGCCTGCCTTGTTGCTGCAGCCCAGGGCTTGGAACGCCGTGGTGCGGGAGTCGGCCGGCAGCTCGCCGCCCAGCACGTGGGTGCCGAAGCCGGAGCCCTGGAGTGCGAACGCGGTGGGCACCAGCGTCGCCTTCTCGGACTCCGCGGCGGCGGTGGGGACGGCGAGCGCGGCCGTACCGGTCGTCATGAGCGTCAGCCCCAGGATCGGGGCGAGGCCCCGTCGGAGGAGGAACTGTGATCTGGCCATGGTGAGACCCCCGTCTTGTGAGCCGGGAGCACTCGACGGCCTGCCGAGAGGGGGGCTCCCGCCTCTACGTCAGGCACAACTTGACGTCGGGTGATCGGTTACGCCCCGTCCGAGACTTCTTGCGACGGAGGCGAGGCGGGGAGGTCCCCTCAGGCGCGGTGGCTGCCTCCGGAGGCCGCGTCGGGCTCGGTACGCGGCTCGGGTGCGGGCTCGGTCCCGGGCTCGGCAACGGGCTGGGTCGCGGATCCGGCACTGGGCTCGGTCCTGGGCTCTGTCCCGGGCTCGGTCCGGGTGGCCGGGGCCGGCGTCTCGGGCTGGTAGTCCTCGGACCGGTGGTCGACGTCGGGGTCGACCCGGTCGGCCTCCCGCACCCGGTCCTCCACCGTCGCCTCGTCCATCGCCGCCGCCTGCTCCGCCTCGGCTGCCCTCGCCCGGGCCACCTCGGCCTCGGCCCGGGCCTCGTGCGCCTGGGCGCGGGACGAACCCAGCCCGGACGCGCCGGCCACGGCGTCCTCGCGCACTGCTCCGCCTCGTGTCGCCGGTGCTCGACCTTCGCGGCACCGCGCCGTCGGCTGGCCGCCAGCGCCAGTCCCACCACCGCGACGACGACCACGATCGCCACTACCAGCCAGATGATCTGTTCGTTCGACATGGAGCCAACGTAGGCACCCCCGCGACGCCCCGCCCTCACCCACAGGGGTGGCACGCGGGGCGTCGCCGCGTGCTGCTCACCGCAGGGCGCGCATCACCCGGCGGGCGGTCACGTGGCCGAGGTGGTACCCGTCGTCCATCGCGTCGCGGAAGTGGAGACCGCCCCAGATCCGGGCGTTCAACGCGTCGTGCTCCAGCTGCGTGAGGCTGGTGTAGTCGCGCTCCGTCCCGAGACCGGGTTCACCAGGTGGAGGGAGACGTCGTCCCCCAGCGTCCTGCGCAGCACCTCGGCGAACGGTGCGGTGGCCGAGGCGTGGCCGCTGGTGTAGTCGCTGTACGCCGGGGTCAGGACCAGCGACACCCAGTCCGTCTCCGGGTGGTGGCCGGGTTGCCGTCGTCGCCCGCGCCGGCCACGGCCTCGAACGGCCGCCAGAAGCCGACGTCGAACTTGAGGCGCCAGGTCCTGATGACTGTGGTGGCCCCGGAGGCGTCGATCTCGGCGAAGAACCGAGTGGTACGCCGCAGCCCCATGGGCTCCTCGGTCAGCAGGTCGCACACGGCAGTTCGGTACATCGCGATCGGGTTGAAGGAGAAGTGGTTCGCGACGTCGGTCTGGTGCTGAGTGCGGGCGGAGTCCGTCGCGGACCCTAGGTCGCGCACCTCGTCGTAGTCCTCGGCGTACGCCGCGCTGCCGACCGGGTCCGGCCCGTTGAGGTGCACCTTCTGGATGTGGACCAACGGGTCCACGAAGCCGAGCCAGGCCGCGGCCATGGTCCCACCCACAGGCGGCTGCCAGATGCCGGCCT
>CAWHKE010000014.1:0-385557 GCA_963829855.1 uncultured Actinomycetota bacterium
CGCGCGGCCGGCGGGGAGCTCCGGGTCGAGTCCGAGCCCGGTCGCGGCACCACGGTGCGCGGCGTCTTCCGGGGCGACGAGTAGCCCGCTGCCCGATGCGGTAGAACACCTGCATGCTCGTTCCAGGCCACGACCAGGCGGGTCATCGGATCCGGCTCGAGTGGGGGCCGACCGGTGGTGCGGCGATCGCGCGGCGGGCCGACGTGGCGGTGGTGGTCGACGTGCTGTCGTTCACCACGACCGTGACCGTCGCCGTGGAGCGCGGGATCACCGTCTACCCCTTCCGGTGGCGCGACGAGCGCGCCGCCGAGTACGCCGAGGAGCTCGAGGCGAACCTCGCGCTGCAGCGGCAGGACGCCCGCTACCGCGCCGGCGCGGTGTCGCTGTCGCCCGGGTCGCTGCAGACCGCGACCGGGATCGAGCGGCTGGTCCTGCCGTCGCCGAACGGGTCCACCATCTGCGCGGAGCTCGCGGGCTCGGGCACGACGGTCGTGGCGGCCTGCCTGCGCAACGCGGGGGCCGTGACCGAGTGGCTGCGGCCGCGGCTCGACGGTGGTGCGGTCGTCGCCGTCGTACCGGCGGGGGAGCGGTGGCCGGACGGCACGCTGCGGCCGTGCGCCGAGGACCTGTGGGGTGCGGGCGCGGTGCTGGCCGGCCTCGATCCGGAGCCGATGAGCCCGGAGGCGCGGCTCGCCCGGGACGCGTACGCCGCCTTCGAGCCGCGGCCGCTGGAGAACCTCTCCACGTGTGCCGGCGGGGTGGAGCTCACGGCGATCGGGTTCGCGCACGACGTGGCCATCGCCGGCCGGCTCCACACCAGTGACGCGGTCCCCGTGCTGCGGGGCGGGGCGTTCGCTCCGCCGACTTGAAAGCGCGTGCAACACTGATTACATGATTACAGATGAGCAGCACGAGGCGGTCGAGGGCTGGTTCGCCGGCCGGCTGCCGCAGGAGTGGACGGTCGAGCCACCGAAGGTGAGCGTCGACCGGGAGGAGATCACCGTCGTTCTCACCACCGACGACGTGACCGGTGAGTCCGAGGTCGCGACCGCCGAGGCCCGGGCCGGCCGGGCACGCGCGTTCCGCGAGGACACCCGCGAGGCGCGGATGAAGATCGCCCGCGAGGCCCAGCACCGCTACGAGCGGAAGGTGTCGTGGGGTGTGCGGGTCGGTGAGCACGAGGAGCTCTGGACCCACGTCGCGGCCCCGGTCATGACCCGGTTGCGCCAGCCGCAGCGGCAGGTCCTCGACACCCTCGTCGACTCCGGCGTGGCCCGCTCGCGCGCCGACGCGCTCGCCTGGTGCGTCCGGCTGGTCGGCCAGCACGAGGGCGACTGGCTGGCCCAGCTGCGCGAGGCCATGACGGCCGTCGACGACGTACGCCGCCAGGGCCCCGCCGCCTGACCGCGCGAGTCGTGCCCAAATCGGGCCGAGTCGTGCCGAAATCGGATCGAATCGTGTCTCGTTCGTCGGCAACGGCGGACTGAGACACGACTCGGTCGGATTTTCCCACGATTCGCGCCGCATTACCCACGACTCGGGTGTGGGGGTGGGCGCTGGTAGACAGGCCGGGTGACCGAGGTGGGCTCCGACGTACGGCTCGAGGCCGAGCAGCACCTGCGCGCGCTGGTGGGCCCGCGCGACGGGCAGCCCGAGGCGACGCTCTACGACGACCAGTGGGCTGCGATCGAGGCGCTGGCCGTCGACCGGCGGCGCGCGCTGGTGGTGCAGCGCACCGGGTGGGGCAAGTCGGCCGTCTACTTCGTCGCCACCTTGCTCCTGCGCGCCCAGGGCGCCGGGCCGACGGTGATCATCTCGCCGCTGCTCGCGCTGATGCGCAACCAGATCGCCGCCGCCGAGCGGGCCGGGATCCGCGCGGTCACCATCAACTCCACCAACATCGAGCAGTGGCAGCCGATCCACGACGCCATCAACGCCGGCGAGGTCGACGTGCTGCTCGTCAGCCCCGAGCGGCTCAACAACCCCGGGTTCCGCGACGAGGTGCTGCCGCGGCTGGCGGCGACCTGCGGGCTGCTGGTGGTCGACGAGGCGCACTGCATCTCCGACTGGGGCCACGACTTCCGGCCCGACTACCGCCGGATCCGCACCCTGCTCGCCGAGCTCCCTGACGGCATCCCCGTGCTCGCCACCACCGCGACCGCCAACCAGCGCGTGACCGACGACGTCGCCGAGCAGCTCGGCACCGACACGGTGGTGCTGCGCGGCTCGCTCGACCGCGAGTCGCTGCGGCTCGGCGTGGTCCGCCTGACGACCGCCGAGCAGCGGCTGGCCTGGCTGGCCGACCACCTCGCGGAGCAACCGGGCTCCGGCATCGTCTACTGCCTCACCGTCGCCGCCACCCAGGAGGTCGCGGGCTACCTGCGCGCCCGCGGCCATGCCGTCGCGGCGTACTCCGGCCAGACCGAGCCCACCGAGCGGCTCGCGCTCGAGCAGTCGCTGCTCGCCGGCGAGGTCAAGGCGCTGGTGGCCACCAGCGCGCTGGGGATGGGGTTCGACGCCCGGCTCGGGTTCGTGGTCAACCTCGGGGCGCCGGCCTCGCCCGTCGCCTACTACCAGCAGGTCGGCCGCGCCGGCCGCGGCACCGACGACGCCACCGTCGTGCTGCTGCCCGCCCTCGAGGACCGCGACATCTGGGCCTACTTCGCCTCGCTGGCCTTCCCGCGCGAGCCGCTGGTGCGCGCGACGCTCGAGGCGCTGGCCGAGCACGGGCCGCTCAGCACCGCCGCGCTCGAGACGTACGTCGACCTCAACCGCACCCGGCTCGAGACCATGCTGAAGGTGCTCGACGTCGACGGCGCGGTCCGCCGCGTGCGCGGCGGTTGGGAGTCGACCGGCCAGGAGTGGGTCTACGACGAGGAACGGCACCGGCGCGTCCGCGAGGCCCGCGAGCGCGAGCAGGCGGCGATGCTCGCCTACCTCGACCACGACGGCTGCCGGATGGAGTACCTCCGCCGCCAGCTCGACGACCCCGGGGCGGAGCCGTGCGGCCGCTGCGACCGCTGTGGCGGCTTCGCGGTCTCGGCCGACGTCAGCGAGGCGGCCGTGGCGGCCGCCGAGGAGCAGCTCTCCCGGCCCGGCGTGGTGCTCGAGCCCCGCAAGATGTGGCCGACCGCGCTGGCCAACCTGGGGCTCGACCTCAAGGGCAAGATCGCCGACGGCGCCGAGGAGGGGCGGGTCGTCGCCCGGCTCACCGACCTGGGTCACGGCGGGTCGCTGCGGGCACTGTTCGCGGCTGACGACGGCCCGGTCCCGGTCCCGCTGGCGCGCGCCGTGGTCGACGTGCTCGGCGACTGGAGGCCCCGGGTCGAGGCGATCGTGCACGTCGAGTCGGCCCGCCGGCCGACCCTGACGCGCGACCTCGCCGAGGGGCTGTCGCGCTACCTCGACGTACCCGTGGTGGGGCGGTTCGCGATCGTCGACCCCGCGGTCGACCCCGACCGCGGCGCCTCCAACTCCGCCCAGCGGGTGGCGGCGGTGACCCGACGGTTCGCCGTGGAGGGCGAGATCCCGGCCGGGCCGGTGCTGCTCGTCGACGACCTGGTGGTGTCCGGCTGGACGATGACGCTCGGCGCCCGGGCGCTGCGTGGGGCCGGAGCCACCGAGGTGCTTCCCCTGGCGCTCGGCGTCAGCGGCTGACGCCGTCGAGCTCCTCGATCGTCGCCAGGCTGGGTCGGCGCTCGCTCTGCAGCCTCGCCGAGACCGCCTCGACGCCGCGCATCACCCGCAGCACGTTGCCGCTCGTGAGCCGCGCCAGGTCTGCCGTCGACCAGCCGCGCTCGGAGAGCGCGGCGAGCAGCCGGGGGTAGCCGCTGACGTCCTCGAGACCCTCGGGCAGCGACTCGACCCCGTCGTAGTCGCCGCCGAGACCGACGTGGTCGATGCCCGCGACCTCGCGGACGTGCTCGACGTGGGCCACGACGTCGGCGAGCGTCGCCGTGGGGGCGGGATGGTCGGCAGCCCAGTCGGAGCGGAAGGCCCGCCAGCCCTCCTCGACCTTGGCGTCGAGCCCGGCGGCCTCGCCGGCCGCGCGCAGCTCCAGCCGCCAGGCGGCGCAGTCGTCGTTGACGAAGTCCGGCACGAACGTCACCAGGCAGGCACCGCCGTTCGCGGGCAGCCGGTCCAGCACGTCGTCGGGCACGTTGCGGGGGTGCTCGGTCACCGCGCGCGCCGACGAGTGGCTGAAGATCACCGGCGCATCGCTGGTGTCCAGGGCGGCGCGCATCGTGGTCGGCGCCACGTGGGAGAGGTCCACCATCATGCCGATCCGGTTCATCTCCCGGACCACCTCGACCCCGAACGCCGTGAGGCCGCCCACCGCCGGCTCGTCGGTCGCCGAGTCGGCCCAGGGTGTGTTGTCGTTGTGGGTCAGCGTGAGGTAGCGGACCCCGAGAGCGTGCAGCATCCGGAGCGTGCCGAGCGAGCAGTCGATCGAGTGCCCGCCCTCGGCCCCGAGCAGCGACGCGATCCGTCCCGACGCCCAGGCCGCCTCGACCTCGTCTGCCGTGCCGGCGAACGCCAGCCGGTCGGCGTACCTCGCTATCAGGGCGTACGCCGCGTCGATCTGCTCGAGCGTGGCCGCGACCGCGTGGCCGCCGGGCAGCGAGGACGGCACGTAGACCGACCAGAACTGGCCGCCGACCCCGCCGGTCGCGAGCCGCGGCAGGTCGGTGTGGTTGGGGGTCGTGCCCGCGATGTCGAGCCGGTCGAAGTCGTAGCCGACCTGCGTGCGCGCCTCCCACAACAGGTCGTTGTGACCGTCGATCACGGGATGGCGCGACAGCAGGTCTCCGAGTCCGTCCATGATCCGACTATGTCAGCCGGGGAACCACCGCTCAGTGAGCCACCATCGCGGCCGGGTCGACCGGGGCCACCTTGTGGCGCGGCAGGAAGAACGACGGCACCAGGCACAGCGCGACCAGGACGACAGCGACCACGAACGCGTCGGCGTAGACCTCGGCGGCGGCGCTCGGCTCGGGGAACCCTGCCGGGGTGAGGGGGACTCCCTTGATGCCGTTGGTGAGCAGCACCGAGAACAGCGCGAACCCGATCGACGAGGCCACCTGCTGGGTGATGTTCATCAGCGTCGAGCCGCGGGCGATGTTGTGGTCGGTCAGCGTCGCGAGCGCCGCCGACATGATCGGCATCATCGTGGCGCCCATGCCGAGACCCATCACGAACAGCGCTCCCAGCATCAGCGGGTACGGCGTGGTGTCGGTCAGCTGCGTGAAGACCGACATCCCGACCACGATCGTGGTGATGCCGGTCAGCACCACCTTGCCGGGGCCGATCCGGTCGGCCAGGATGCCGGCGATCGGCATGGTGATCATCGCGCCGAAACCCTGCGGCGCGATCAGCCAGCCGGCCGCCAGCGCGGTCTCACCGCGGATCCCTTGGAAGTAGAGCGGGAACAGCAGGCTGGACCCGAAGAACGCGATCGCGAACAGCATCATGGCGACCACCGCGATCGTCATGTCGCGGTTCTTGAAGAGCCGCAGCTCGATCAGCGGGTGGAGGTTGCGCGGGTGCAGCGCCCAGGGGACGAATGCCGTGATCAGTGCCAGGCCGACGACGGCCGGCAGCCAGACCTCGGTGGCGGTGACGGTCCCGTGCTCGGGGATCGAGGAGACGCCGTAGAGGAACGCCGCCAGGCCCGGCGACAGCATCAGCATGCCGAACCAGTCGAAGCTCTCCGAGGGCTCGACGTGGTCCTTGGGCAGCACCTTCGCGGCGTAGGCCAGCGCGATCAGCCCGATGGGCAGGTTGATGAGGAAGATCCAGTGCCAGGAGGCGATCTCGATCAGCCAGCCCCCGAGGATCGGGCCGAAGATCGGGCCGAGCAGCATCGGGATGCCGAGCACGGCCATCACCCGGCCGACCCGGTCGGGACCCGCAGCGCGGGTGAGGATCGTCATGCCGAGCGGCATCAGCATGCCGCCGCCGAGACCCTGGAGGACCCGGAACGCGACCAGCTGACCGAGGCTGTCGGCGACCGAGCAGAGGACCGAGCCGGCCGTGAACAAGAACAGCGCGAGCAGGTAGAGCCGCTTGGTGCCGAACCGGTCGGCCGCCCAGCCGGTCAGCGGGATCACGGCCGCGAGCGCGAGCGTGTAGCCGGTCATGGTCCACGCGACCTCGGCCGCGGTGGCGTCGAACTCGGTCTGGAACGTCTGCAGCGCCACCGACACGACGGTGATGTCGAGGATCGACATGATCGCGCCGAGCACGACGACGCCGGCGACGATCAGCACTCCCCGGTCGAGACCGGCGTCCGACCCCGGCGTGCCGCCCGGGTCGTCGGGGACGTTGGCGGCCAGGTCTGGGGTCTCCGTGCTCACCCGAAAAGGTTAGGTGCGGGCACCGACAGCGAGCGAATCATTAACCGAGGCGCGGTGCCGAGGCCTACGTCTCGCGGTCGGCCACTCCGAGGGCGCCCAGCGCCATGGTCGTGAGCAGCGCCCGCATCTGCGCGTCGGGCAGCAGGCCGGAGTGAGGCGTCGAGTTGATGAGGCCGAACGCGACGTGCGCCATCGCGCGGGCCCGGTCGGCCTTCAGTCCGCGGTGCACGCGGCGGAGCTGGTCGGCCCAGACGTCGACGTACGCGCGCTGGAGGCCACGCACCTGCTCGCGGGCGTCATCCGGGAGCGACTCCCAGTCGCGGTCCTGGACGACGATCAGCGCCCGCCGGGTCAGGGCGAACTCGACGTGCCAGTCGACGAGCGCCCGGACCGCGTCGTCGGCCCCCTGCGCCAGCGCCACCCGCTCACGACCGACGACGAGCAGCTCCTCGCTGATCGAGACCAGCATCTCGGCGAGGATCGCGTCCTTCGAGGGGAAGTGCTTGTAGAGCGCCGGCCCGGAGACGCCGCACGCGGCCCCGAGCTCGGCGACCGAGACGCCGTGGAAGCCGCGCTTCGCGAACAGCTCCGCCGCGGTGGCGAGCAGCTGCTCGCGGCGGGTCACGGCCTCGGTGGACACTGCCCCAGGTTAGCGGTCGCTAACTCCCGGATCGAGGGTCGTCCATGCCCGCGGCCCTAGGCGCCCGTACCCGGTAGTCCACACGGAACTGGCTGCCTCCGAGGCCGGTCCGGCAGCCAGTTCGATGTGGACTACCGACAGGCCGGGACGAGAGGGTGGGCCGGTGACCACCACGAACCCGACGACCGTGCAGGTGACCACGCCCGACGGCGAGATGCCGGCGTACCTCTGGCTGCCGGAGTCCGGCTCCGGGCCGGGGCTGCTGCTGCTCCAGGAGATCTTCGGGGTCAGCGCCTACATCAGGAGGCGGGCGGCAGACCTCGCGGCGGCCGGCTACGTCGTGCTGGCCCCCGAGCTCTACTGGCGGCTCGACCAGCAGGAGGTCGCCGGGGCCGGTCCGGCCGCGGTCGAGGAGGCCATGGCGCTGGTGAACCGGCTCGACTGGCCGACGACCGTGGCCGATGCGGACGAGGCGTTCGAGCACCTGGCCGCCCTCGACGAGGTGCGGGGCACGCCGGGGGCCATGGGGTTCTGCTTCGGCGGCGGGCTGGCGTTCGCCGTGGCGGCGGACGTGGCGCCGGCGGTGCTGGTCAGCTACTACGGGAGCGCGCTCCCAGGCCTGCTCGACCTCGCGCCGCGGGTGACCTGTCCGAGCCTGCACCACTTCGGCACCGCCGACGACTACCTCCCCCTCGCCGGCGTCGACGCGATCACCTCGGCCGTCACCGCTGACGGCCGTCCGGGCCGGGTCGAGCTGCACGGGGGCGCCAACCACGCCTTCGACAACGACGACTTCTTCCTCCACCACCCCGAGGCCGCGGCCCGTGCGTGGCAACAGACGCTGGCCTTCCTGCGCGAGCAGCTGCCGGCCTGACCGTGCAACCGGTACGGCGGCCCGGCCGTCCCATCCACATGACCTCGGGAACCACAGCACGACTGGCAGCCCTCTTCGCCGTGGTGGCCCTCGTGGCCGGCTGCGGCGGCGACGAGCCCACCACGGCGACCGAGGCGCCGCCGACGTCGGGCCCGGCCTGCCCGGACGAGCTGCCCGACGAGGGGTCGGGCGACCCGGCGGACGCGAGCCCGGCGCTCGAGCTGCCCGACCGCGCGACGGTGTGCCGCTACGAGCTCTCGGACGCCGCCTGGCGGCTCGACGGGGTACCGGTCGAGGTCTCGGGCGCGGCCCTGGCGGCCGTGGCCGACGGCCTCGGTGAGCTCGAGCCGGCCGACCCCGGCCGGATGTGCACCCAGGAGCTCGGGCCGCGCTGGCTGGTCGTCTGGGACGACGGTTCCGGCCGGACCGGTGCGGTCGTCGAGGGCTACGGCTGCCGCGACGTACGCCTGACGGACGGGTCCGGGGTGCTGAGCGGCCCAGCCGGGCTGCTGGACGCCATCAGGGCGGCGCACGGCGGGTGACGGTGGACGCGGTTGGTTAATGATCGCTAACCTGAACTCCGTGGTGGAGATGACGGACCTGGTCGACGAGCTGCGCGCGCGCCTCGCGACCGTGCGGCAGGGTGGCTCGGAGAGCGCCCGCACGAAGCACACCGACCGCGGCAAGCTGCTGGCGCGCGACCGGGTCGACCGGTTGCTCGACCCCGGCAGCCCGTTCCTCGAGCTGAACCCGCTCGCGGCGTACGGCATGTACGGCAAGGGCGAGGGCGACGTGTACGCCGTGCCGAGTGCCGGCATCGTCACCGGCATCGGGCGCGTGAGTGGCCGCGAGTGCGTGATCGTGGCGAACGACGCGACGGTCAAGGGCGGCACCTACTACCCGATGACGGTCAAGAAGCACCTGCGGGCGCAGACCGTCGCCGCGGAGAACCGGCTGCCGTGCCTCTACCTCGTCGACTCCGGCGGCGCCTTCCTGCCGATGCAGGACGAGGTGTTCCCCGACCGCGAGCACTTCGGCCGGATCTTCTTCAACCAGGCGAACCTGTCGAGCCGTGGCATCCCGCAGATCGCGAGCGTGATGGGGTCCTGCACCGCCGGTGGCGCCTACGTCCCCGCGATGTCCGACGAGTCCGTCATCGTCAAGGAGCAGGGCACGATCTTCCTGGGCGGCCCACCGCTGGTGAAGGCCGCGACCGGCGAGATCGTGACGGCCGAGGAGCTCGGTGGCGGCGACGTCCACGCCCGGACGTCGGGCGTGGTCGACCACCTCGCCGAGGACGACGCGCACGCCCTGGCGATCGTGCGCAGCATCGTGGGGACGCTGCCTCGCAGTGGTGTCGAGACGGGCGCAGGGCGCCCGCCTCGACCACCGGTGGAGGTGGAGGAGCCTGCCGAGGACCCCGCCGGGCTCTACGACGTCGTGCCGACCGACACGCGCACGCCGTACGACGTGCGCGAGGTGATCCGCCGGGTGGTCGACGCCAGCCGGTTCCACGAGTTCAAGCGGCTCTACGGCGAGACGCTGGTCTGCGGCTTCGCCAAGATCTGGGGCCACGAGGTCGGGATCGTCGCCAACAACGGCATCCTCTTCAGCGAGTCGTCCCTCAAGGGCGCCCACTTCATCCAGCTGTGCAACCAGCGCGGCATCCCGCTGGTCTTCCTCCAGAACATCACCGGCTTCATGGTCGGCCGCGAGTACGAGAACCGCGGCATCGCGCGCGACGGCGCCAAGCTCGTGACCGCCGTGGCGTGCAGCGTGGTCCCGAAGTTCACCGTCGTCATCGGGGGCTCCTTCGGCGCCGGCAACTACGGCATGTGCGGGCGGGCCTACGACCCCCGCTTCCTGTGGATGTGGCCCAACGCGCGGATCTCGGTGATGGGCGGCGACCAGGCGGCAGGCGTCCTCGCCACGGTCGCCGGCCGGGACGACGACGAGGCGTTCAAGGCCCCGATCCGCGAGCAGTACGAGACCCAGGGCTCGCCGTACTACGCGACGGCCCGGCTCTGGGACGACGGCGTGATCGACCCTGCCGACACCCGCCGGGTGCTCGGGCATGGGTCTCGCGGTGGCCGCCCAGTCGCCGACGCCGGACCCCTCCTACGGCATCTTCCGGATGTGAGACGGATGAACGACAGCCACGTCCTGCTCGTCGCCAACCGCGGCGAGATCGCGATCCGTGTGATGCGCACCGCCGCCCGGCTGGGCTGGCACACGGTCGCGATCTTCACCGACCTCGACGCCGACGCCCCCCACGTGCACGCGGCCGACGACGCGGTGCGGGTGCCGTCGTACCTCGACGTCGACGCCGTGGTCGCCGCGGCCGTCGACAGCGGTGCCCGGTTCGTCCACCCCGGCTACGGATTCCTGTCCGAGCGCGCGCCGTTCGCCGCCGCGCTGGAAGCCGCCGGTGTCCACCTCGTCGGGCCGTCGGCCGCGGTCATGGAGCAGATGGGGCGCAAGGACGCCGCCCGCGAGCTGGCCGTCGCGGCGGGGGTGCCGGTCGTGCCGACCGGTGACGACGCCCCGTACCCGGTGCTCGTGAAGGCCGCGGCCGGTGGTGGCGGCAAGGGAATGCGGATCGTGCGCTCCGAGGCCGAGCTGGCCGAGGCGGTGGCGGCCGCGAAGCGGGAGGCGGCCGCGGCCTTCGGCGACGACACCATGCTGGTCGAGAAGTACGTCGAGCACGGCCGTCACATCGAGGTGCAGGTCATCGGCGACTCCCACGGCACCGTCGTGCACCTCGGCGAGCGCGACTGCTCCACCCAGCGACGCCACCAGAAGGTCCTGGAGGAGGCGCCCGCGCCCACGATCAGCCCCGCCGTCCGGGAGCTCGTGACCTCGTCGGCCGTCGCGCTGGCGCGGCACGTCGGCTACGTCAACGCCGGGACGGTCGAGTTCCTGCTCGACGCCGAGACCGACGAGGCCTACTTCCTGGAGATGAACACCCGGCTCCAGGTCGAGCACCCGGTCACCGAGCTGGTCACCGGCCTCGACCTGGTCGAGCTCCAGCTGCGCGTCGCGCTGGGCGAGCCGTTGCCGATCACCCAGGACGACGTGCGGCTCACCGGCCACGCGATCGAGGCGCGGGTCTACGCCGAGGACTCCTTCGGCGGCTTCCTGCCCCAGGCGGGGCGGGCCAGCATCGTCCGGTGGCCGGCCGGCGAGGGCATCCGCGTCGACCACGCCCTCGAGCCGCGGCAGGTGGTGTCCACCTCGTACGACCCGATGCTGGGGAAGGTGATCGCCCACGGCCCCGACCGCGAGGCCGCCCGGCGGCTGCTGGTCGACGCCCTCGACGCCACCGCGATCCTGGGGCTCACGACGAACGCCGGGTTCCTGCGCGCGCTGGTCGCGTCCGACGAGTTCCGGGACGCGACCATCGACACCGCCTGGCTCGACACGGTGCCGATCCCTGGGGCTGAGGTGCCCGCCCCCGACCTCGACCTCCCACGGGCGCTGGCTGCGTGGACGTCGGCGATGGTCTCGTCGCTCGACACCGGCCACCCCTTCCAGGCCGACGGCTTCCGGCTGGCGGGACCCTCGGCTCCGACCCTGGTCGAGCTCGACCGCGACGTCGTCGTCGACCGTGCCGCGGGCCGCGTCGACGACCTCGCCGTCCGGGAGATCTCGGCCGCCGACCACGTGCTCGAGGCGGTGGTGGACGGCCACCGGGTCCGCGCGGTCGTCAACGCACAGCGGGACTTCGTCGACATCGCGCTGCACGGGCAGCGGCACCACTTCACCCTGCCCGACCGGCTCGCCGGGTCCCAGGCTGCGGGCGACGGCAGCATCGCCGCGCCGATGCCCGGTACCGTCCTCGACGTCCGCGTCTCCGAGGGGGAGCAGGTCGCGGAGGGCACCGTGCTGGGCACCCTGGAGGCGATGAAGATGGAGCTGGCGCTGAAGGCGCCGTTCGCTGGCACCGTGACGACCGTGGGCGCCTCGCCCGGCGACCAGGTGGCGCTCGGCGCGACGCTCTTCGTCGTGACGCCGGGGGACGACTCGTGACGCTGCCGATGGTCGAGCGGCGGGCCGGGCTGCCCGAGCGGGTCACGATCTACGAGGTCGGCCCGCGCGACGGACTCCAGAACGAGCAGACGGTCGTCCCGGTCGAGGCCAAGGCGGAGTTCGTACGTCGGCTCCTCGCGGCCGGGCTGCCGATCGTGGAGGCGACGTCGTTCGTCCACCCGCGCTGGGTCCCGCAGCTCGCCGACGCCGCCGAGCTGATGAGCCTCCTGGGGGAGGCCGGCCGCGACTGCCCGGTGCTGGTGCCCAACGAGCGCGGCCTCGACCGGGCGCTCGAGCTCGGCGTAAGGCACGTCGCGATCTTCGGCTCCGCCACGGAGACCTTCGCGCAGAAGAACCTCAACCGCGGCCTCGACGAGCAGTTCGCGATGTTCGAGCCGACCGTCCGCCGGGCCCGCGACGCCGGGCTCGACGTCCGTGCCTACGTGTCGATGTGCTTCGGCGACCCGTGGGAGGGCGCCGTCCCGCTCGACCAGGTCGTGTCGGTCGGGAAGCGGCTGTTCGACCTCGGCGCCAGCCAGCTCAGCCTCGGCGACACGATCGGCGTCGGCACCGCCGGCCACGTCCGGTCGCTGCTGGCGGCGTTCGCGGACGCCGGGATGACCACCGACCAGCTCGCGATGCACTTCCACGACACCTACGGCCAGGCGCTCGCCAACGCGTCGGCCGCGCTGGAGTGCGGCATCGCCACGTTCGACGCCAGCGCGGGCGGGCTCGGTGGCTGCCCCTACGCGAAGTCAGCCACCGGCAACCTCGCCACGGAAGACCTGGTGTGGCTGCTGACCGGACTCGGCATCGAGCACGGGGTCGACCTCTCGGCGCTCGTCGAGACCAGTGTCTGGATGGCCGGGGTGCTCGGACGGCCGAGTCCGTCGGCCGTCGTACGGGCCCTTCGTGACGGGCCCGGGGGGCCCTCCTCAGGAACCACGTCGGCGTCGGGTGCGGCAGAATCTCCCGCATGAGCCGGACGGTCTACCTCCACATCGGAGCGCCCAAGACCGGCACCACCTATCTCCAGGACCGGCTGACGCGCAACGCCGCGACGCTGGCCGAGCACGACGTCCACTTCCCGACCCGGTCGCCGCTGGTGAGCCCGGGGCTCTTCCAGTTCCGCGCCGCACTCGACCTGCTCGGGCAGGACTGGGGCGGGGAGCCCGGGCACGCGAAGGGCAGCTGGGACGCCCTCGTGAAGCGGATCCACAAGCGCGGCGGCACGGTCGTCGTCAGTCACGAGATCCTGGCTCCGGCCCGGCCGCGCTACGTCGCGAAGGCGATGACCGACCTGCAGGACGCCGAGGTCCACATCGTCTACACCGCCCGCGACCTGGCGCGGCAGCTGCCCGCTGCGTGGCAGGAGAGCATCAAGCAGGGGCGCAAGTGGCGCTTCCGCCGCTTCCTGCGGAAGGCCGAGCACGGCAAGACCTGGTTCGCCCGCTCCTTCGACCTCCCCGCGGTGCTCGGTACGTGGGGGGCGCACGTGCCGCCGGAGCACATCCACCTCGTGACGGTCCCGCAGGAGGCCCGAGCCGGCGACGGCCTCTGGGAGCGGTTCTGCCGGGCCACCGGGATCGACCCCGCGTGGGGGCCGGTCGAGAGCGCCCGCGTCAACGCGTCGCTGGGTGTCGTGGAGACGGCGGTGCTGCGCCAGCTCAACGTGCGGCTCGACCGCGAGACGCGGCGGGAGGCGGCCTACGACGCGCTGATCCGCGAGATGCTCGCCGAGCAGGAGCTGGTCCGCGGTGACTCGCCGCGGATCATGCTGCCGCCGGACGACTACGACTGGGTCGAGGAGCGCAGTCGGCAGTGGCTCGAGTGGGTGGCGCAGGCGGGGGTGGACGTCGTCGGCGACGTCGCCGACCTGATGCCGGTCCGCCCCGGCGCCGACGAGCAGTGGCGCAATCCCGACCGGGTGAAGGCGCGGCCGCGGTTCCAGGTCGCGATGGAGGCGCTGGCCGCGATGACCGCCGAGGCCGCGGCCCGACCCGATCCCGACAACCGGCTGGCCGACCGGCTGCGCAGGAACGCGGATCGGCTGCGCTCGCGGTGACCGAGCGGGCGTGGGGGTGGGTCGCCCACCTGCGCGACGGCGGCACCACCCCGTGGCGCGACTGGGTCGGTGACGCCCCGGCCGCCGCTCCGTCACTGCCCGGCGCGCAGCAGCTCGAGCTGCTCCGCCGCGCCAACCGGGCCGGACGCCCCGACGCCGCCCTCGCTGAGCGGATCCTCGTCGTCGACCCGCCCCGGCGCGCCCGGCCGGCCCTCCCGCTGCTCGGGGGCCCACCCGTCCCCGAGCACGGACCCCGGCCGGCCGACCCCAGCGCCGTCCCCGACCAGGAGCTGACCCGGCTCGCCGGCGTGCTGCTCGCCGACGACCTGGCGGGCCACGCGCCGCGCGCCGCCCCGCGCGGCTGGGTCCGGCCCTGGCGGGTCCGCTACCACCTGCTCGGCGACCCCGAGCACGTCGAGCCGCTGCGCCGCCACCTCGTGGCCCGGGGTCGGCCGCCCGGCGGGTACGGCGGGCGGGTGGTCGTCGTGGGCACCGACACGGGCCGGATGCTGGTCGACCTCTGGACCGCCCACTGCTTCCGCCACGGCGCGGTGCCGTGGTCGGCCTGGCTCGACCGGCGAGCCGCCCGCGGTCCCCTCCCGCGGCCGATCGACCTCGTCGAGGTCGCCCGGCGCCAGCGCACCCTGCCGGGGCCCAACCGGGTCCATCTCGTCACCGACCCCCGGCTGGCCCCGCGGCTGCTCGGCGTGCGGCGGGGTCCCGCCGGGCCGGCGACGATGGCGGCGTCCGCCGTCGACCTGGGCCGCCGGGTGAGCGCGTCGCTGCGCCCGATGGCCGAGCCGGGCGCCCGCGCCCGGGTGATCGCCGAGGTGCTGAGACCGGTCCTCGCCGAGGCTCCCGGGCTGCCGCTCGTCGTGCCCGCGCGGCACCGAGCGTGGGTGCGTGCGGAGGCCCAACGGCTGCACCACCAGGTCGCGCGCGGTCGCTACCCTGTGCACGGCGACCCGGCGCTGGTGCTGCCGGTCGACCGGGCCGGGGTCGAGCACCCCGACGTGGCCGAGACGCTCGCGTTGGCGCTGCGGCTGCTGCTGTCCGCCGCGCTGACGCCGAGACCGGAGGAGGGACCGTGAGCCGACGGGTCCTGCTCCACGTCGGTACTCCCAAGACCGGCACCAGCCACGTCCAGGACGTCCTCTTCCGCAACCGGGTGCGGCTGCGCGAGCAGGGGGTGCTGTACGCCGCCGAGCGGTTCGACGCCCACTTCCTCGCCGCGCTCGACCTGATGCAGCTGCCGTGGGGCGGCCTCGAGAACGAGGCCGTCGGCGCCTGGGACGCACTGGCCGAGCAGGTGCGAGGGTTCCTCGACGAGCCGGGCGACCGCACCGCGATCATCAGCCACGAGATCCTGGCGACCGCCTCGCGCGGCCAGGCGGCGCGCGCCCTCGCGTCGCTGGGCCACCCCGACAGCGAGGTGCACGTGGTGCTCTCGGTGCGCGACCTGGTGCGGCAGATCCCCGCCGAGTGGCAGGAGAACGTCAAGCACCGGCGCGAGCTGCCGTACGGCAGCTTCCTCGCGCAGGTCCGCGACCCCGCCCGGGCGAGCGCGATCGGCGCCTGGTTCTGGGGGGTGCAGGAGATCCCCGACATCCTCGACCGGTGGGCTGCCGACCTCCCGCCGGAGCGCGTCCACCTGGTGACCGTGCCGCGGCCGGGAGGCCCGCACGACCTGCTCTGGCAGCGGTTCAGCTCCGCGCTCGACCTCGGCGAGCTCGAGCTCGACGTCGAGCCGGAGCGGGCGAACCCGTCGCTGGGCGTGCCCGAGACGACCATGGTCCGCCGCATCAACATCAAGGCCAACAAGCTCGTCCCGCCGGCCGCCTACCGCCCGCTCGTGCGCGAGCTCGTCGCTCACCAGACCTTGTCGCGCCGCACCGGCTCGCCCCGGCTGACGCTGCCACCCGAGGACCACGGCTGGGTCGCCGAGCTCCAGGAGCGCTGGAGCGAGGTGGTGCGCGACCGCGGGTACGACGTGGTCGGTGACCTGGCCGACCTGGTGGGGGACCCGCCCTCCACGACGTACGCCGACCCGGACTCTCCTGACGAGGCACAGGTCGCCGACGCTGCCCTCGACGCGATCACCGCGCTGCTGGTCGAGAACGCCCGGCTGGTGCGGACCGAGAGCGACCTGCGGGCCGAGCTCGACGCGACCCGGCGTGACCTCGAGCGGGCGCACCTGCGGCCGACGTACCGCTGGCGCGAGAAGACCGTGCGGCGGCTCCAGGCGAGCGGGTCGGGCCGGGCCGCGCTGCGGTTCTACCGCGCGGCGCGGGGCAGGAGCTCGCGGTCGGCGTAGCGGCCGATCCGCCAGGTGGCGTAGCCGTCCACGCTCGCGCCGACGAAGCCGCCGACGACCGGGACCCGACGGCCGATGGTGGTCGCGAGCCGCTTGCTGGCGACCCGGGTGATCAGGTCGGAGGCGACGACCGCGGCGATGGTGGTGTCGAGCCCCGCGTCGTGGGCCGGCGCCGTGGCCAGCGCCATCGGAGGGGCGGGGATCTTCTTGCGCTTCAGCAGGTCCCTCACGACGTCCTCGCCGAGCAGGCAGACCAAGATGGCGTTGCGCACGCGCGGGTCGTCGAGGTCGTAGCCGCGCAGGTGGGCGATCCCGGCGATCATCCGGCACTCGATCACGGCCAGCCCCGAGATGTTCGCGGGGATCATCACGGCCGCGGTCACCAGGCCGCCGAGGTTGGTGACGAAACCCTGCGCTCCGGCGAGCCGGACGTGGTTCTCGATCACCTCGTGGATCCCCCGGTCGACGTTGCCCTTCTGCTCCTTCAGCTGCTTCTCCGCGGCCTGCGCCGCCGGCGGAAGCGGCCCGACCCCGTCGATCGCGCGCCGGAGCGCCTCCCGCACGAACGTCGTCGTCAGCGCCGGCGTGAAGTCCGTGACCCGCGGCGCCAGCCGCTTGGAGATCGAGCTCATCGTGCCCATGCGGCGATCCTACGGGCGGTGCGGGAGCGGTGGTTTCCCCGCCTCGGTGGGGAAACCACCACCTACTGACCGAAACGTGCCTGGGTAGGTGCGCGACTCGCCCAGCAGGTCCGGCGCGGGTCGAGTTCGTGCCATCGTTCGTGGCATGCCGCCCGTGGAGCCCGCGCCGACGTCGTGGGCGTTCCCGGCGCCGGACCGGTGGCCGGACGACGACGACCTGGTCGCGATCGGCGCCGACCTGGAGCCGGGGACGCTGCTGGCCGCCTACCGCGAGGGGATCTTCCCGATGCCCTTCCCGGAGGCCGGTGCCCCCGGCTGGTGGAGCCCGGTGGACCGCGGAATCCTGCCGCTCGACGCGCTCCACGTCAGCCGCTCGCTGCGCCGCTCCGCGCGTCGCTTCGAGATCCGGGTCGACACCGCCTGCGCCCAGGTGATCGACGCCTGCGCCGACCCGCGGCGACCCCACGCGTGGATCGACCGGCACATCCGCGCGGCCTACCTCCGGCTCCACCAGCTCGGGTGGGTGCACTCGGTGGAGGCGTGGCGCGACGGGCGGCTGGCGGGCGGGCTGTACGGCGTCGCGATCGGCGGGCTGTTCGCGGGGGAGTCGATGTTCCACCGCGAGACCGACGCGTCCAAGGTGGCCCTCCTCGGCCTGGTCGAGCTGCTCTCCGACGAGCACGCCGACCGGCGGCTGGTCGACGTCCAGTGGCAGACGGCGCACCTGGCCAGCCTGGGCGTCGTGGAGATCGCACGGGACGACTACCTCGGCCGGCTGGCGGCCGCGCTGCCGGTCCCACCGCCGGCCGGGTGGGCCTGAACCGAGGACGCCGTCACCACCCATCGGGGATGGTGTAGCCATGACGCGTGCGACCCTGGCGGCCCTCCTGCTGACGCTCGGCCTGCTCGCGGGCTGCGGTGAGGACGAGCCGCCGCGCGCCGCCGACGACCGCGCCGGGTTCTGCAGCCTCTACATCGAGCAGATGAAGAGCCAGCTGGACCTCGACGACGCGAACGTCGAGGACAAGGTCCGGTCTGCGCGGGAGTGGGCCGACCGGATGCGCGACGCGGACCTCCCCGACGACCTGCCGGACGAGGCGCGGCGCGGGCTCGACCGGATGATCGAGACCCTCGGCGAGCTGGACGCCGACGCCACCGCCGAGGAGCTGGAGAGCCTCGGCGACGACTTCGGCAAGCAGGCCCGCGAGGAGGTCGACGCCATGGGCGGCTACGTGCTGGAGAAGTGCGCCGCCGAGATCGACGAGGTGATGTCGGGCCAGCTCGACGGTCTGCAGGACCAGCTCGACGGGATGACCGAGTCGCCCTGAGCGGCGTCACACCACCTGCGGCGGCCCGCCGGTCTCGCTGACCATGGCCCGGCCGGCGGCGGCCCAGTCGACCATCCCGCCGTCGAGGTTGACGGCGTCGAACCCCTGCTGGACGAGGTACGCCGTGACCTGAGCCGACCGTGAGCCGACCCGGCACACGACGAGCACCGGACCGGGCGGGATCTCGCCGCGCCGCTCGACCAGCTCCATCATCGGCAGGTGGCGCGCGCCCTCGATGTGGCCGTGGTCCCACTCCACCTGCTCGCGGACGTCGAGCACGCAGGTCGCGTCGGGGAGCGGGTCGTCGAGCTCGGGAACGGTCACGGCGGGGATCGAGGAGAACATGTGCCCTCTCACTTGAGCAGTCGGGACATCCGACGGTCGGCCAGCGGCTTGCCGCCGGTCTGGCACGTCGGACAGTACTGAAGGCTCGAGTCGGCGAAGCTCACCTCGCGCACGGTGTCGCCGCACACCGGGCACGCCTCGCCGGTGCGGCCGTGGACGGCGAGGTGCGACTTCTTCTCGCCCTTCAGCTCGCTGGCGGCCAGCCCCCGCGAGCGCTCGACCGCATCGCCGAGCACGCCGCGCATCGCGTCGTAGAGGGTCTGGAGCTCACCGTCGGTGAACCCGTTGGCCGGCTTGAACGGCGACATCCTCGCGGCGTGGAGGATCTCGTCGGAGTAGGCGTTGCCGATGCCGGCGATCGTCCCCTGGTGCCGGAGCACGCCCTTGACCTGCGACCGGCCGGCCGCCTGCAGGATCTCGCCGAGCCGGTCGATGGTGAAGCCCTCCGCCAGCGGGTCGGGCCCGAGCGACGCGATGCCCTTGACGTCCGACGGCTGCCGCACGACGTACGCCGCGAGGCTCTTCTTGGTGCCCGCCTCGGTCACGTCGAGACCGGTGTCGTCGTCGAGGATCACCCGCACCGCGAGGGGTGACTTGTTGCTCGGGCGCGGCGGCACCGGCGGCAGCTCGTCGCGCCAGCGGATCCAGCCCGCGCGGGCGAGGTGGAAGACCAGGTGGAGCCCGGAGGCGTCGATGTCGAGGAACTTGCCGTGGCGGGTGACGTCGTCGACCATCGTGCCCTCGAGAGCGTGCACCGGCGGGTCGAACGTCTTGAGCGCGGAGAACGCCACGACGTGGACCTTCGCGATGGCGCGGTCGGCGAGCCGGCCCCGCAGATCCTGGGCCAGCGCCTCCACCTCGGGCAGCTCGGGCACGAGGCGATTCTAGGTCTTGCGTGCGACCACTACCGCCGCTCGCCCCGGCGACGCAGAATGGAGGCATGTCCAAGGCCCGCCCGCTGCCCGAGACGGGGTCGATCCACCTCGACGCCCGCGGTGGCGACCGCGCGCTGCGGATCTCGTGGCACCAGGAGGCGAGCGTGGTCGTGCTCTCGCTGTGGCGCGACAACGTCTGCACCGGCTCGTTCCGGCTGGCGGTCGACGAGGTCCCCGAGGTGATCGCCGTCCTGCGGGCCGGTCTCGACCAGGCGTACGACGTGGCGCTGACCCGCCGCAAGGCCGGTCTCGGCGAGGTCGGCTGACCGCTCCGGCGCGCCGCGCCGCCGAATCTACGGCGCACGCTAGACACGCCGATACGCTCCGAGCGTGGACCCGATCCGGAACCCGTACGCGCCCGGCGCCGGCCAGCGGCCGCCCGAGCTGGCCGGTCGCGACGAGCAGCTGGCGGCGTTCGACGTGGTGCTCGCCCGCGTGGCGGCCCAGCGGCCGGAGCGCTCGTTGGTCCTGACCGGGCTGCGGGGCGTCGGCAAGACCGTGCTCCTCAACGCGCTGCGCTCGGCCGCCGTCCGGGCCGGCTGGGGCACCGGGAAGCTCGAGGCGCGCCCCGACCAGTCGCTGCGCCGCCCGCTCTCCTCGGCGCTCCACCAGGCGGTGCGCGAGCTCGGCCACCGCGACGAGGAGTCGGTCGCGCACGTGCTGGGCGTGATCCGCTCGTTCGCGCAGCGCGAGGCCGGACCCGGCGCCAAGCTGCGCGACCAGTGGCACCCCGGGATCGACGCGCCCGCCGTGAAGGGCCGGGCCGACTCCGGTGACGTCGAGATCGACCTGGTCGAGCTGTTCACCGACGTCGGCGGTCTCGCCGCCGACGTGGGCCAGGGCATCGGGGTGTTCATCGACGAGATGCAGGACCTCGGTCCCGACGACGTCTCGGCGCTGTGCGCGGCCTGCCACGAGCTCAGCCAGTCGGGCCTGCCCGTGATCGTGGTCGGTGCCGGGCTGCCGCACCTCCCGGCGGTCCTGAGCGCCAGCAAGTCCTACTCCGAGCGGCTCTTCCGCTACCAGCGGATCGACCGGCTGCCCCGCGAGGCCGCCGACCGGGCGCTGGTCGCCCCCGCCGCCGACGAGGACGCGACGTACGACGACGCCGCGCTGGCCGCGCTCCACGACGCCACCGGCGGCTACCCCTACTTCATCCAGGCCTACGGCAAGGCCGTGTGGGACCGCGCCCCCCGCTCGCCCATCACGGCGGACGACGTCGCGGTGGCCGCGCCGGAGGCCGAGTCGGAGCTGGCGGTCGGGTTCTTCGGCTCGCGCTTCGAGCGGGCGACGCCGGGGGAGCGCGACTACCTCCGGGCGATGGCCGACGCGGCCGTCGCCCTCGCCGGGACCGGCCCGCTCGACGACGTCGAGAGCGTGCCCACCGCCGACGTGGCCGCGGTCCTCGGCAAGAAGCCGCAGTCGTTGTCGCCCGCCCGCGATGCGCTGCTCAAGAAGGGGCTGATCTACGCCTCCGAGCGCGGCCGGATCGCCTTCACGGTGCCGCACTTCGGTCGCTACCTGCGCCAGCAGGGCTGAGCGGACCTACCGCCGGCGGCCGTCCAACCGGCCGAGCAGCTCGAGCGTCCGCTCGACGAGCAGGTCGGTCGCGCCGGCGTCGTACGCGTCGAGCGTGTCGTCGGCGAACAGGTGACCGTCGCCGGGGTAGAGGAACAGCTCGGCCTCGGCGTGCGCGTCGACGAACTCCTGCGCCGGCTCGAGGTCGCCCTCGCCCACGAAGTAGGGATCGGCGTCCATCGCGTGGATCTGCACCGGGGTGCCCTCGGGCCAGGTGCCGAAGTACGAGGGGTCGGCGAAGCCGTGGTAGGCGAGCAGTGCTCTGCTGCCGGGCCTGGTCTGGGTCAGCGTCTGGGCCGCCATCACGCCCAGCGAGAACCCGCCGTAGACGACCTCCGCCGGAAGGTCCTGCGCCTGGGCGATGCCGCGGTCGCGGATCGCCTGGAAGCCGATCTCGCTGCAGTAGGCCTCGCCCTCGTCGATCGAGGCGAACGTGCGGCCCTCGAACGAGTCGGGGGTGTGGACGGTGTGGCCCCCGGCGCGCAGCCGGTCGGCGAACGCGTGCACGCCGGACGTGAGTCCCTGGATGTGGTGGAAGAGCACGATCTCAGTCATGGGGGCGACGGTAGAGGTCATTCCGGACGGTCGGCGTCCGCATCCAGCACCTCCGCCAGGGCGACCGCCAGCGCCGGCAGGTACGGCGCCGCGGCGCGGACCGCGTCGCGCGCGTCGCGGTCGAGCGACCCGAGCGCCCGCGCGATCGCGTCGAGGCGAGCGCCGCGGGCGGCGTGCATCAGCTCCTGGCCCGCCGGCGTCGCGGACACGACGACGGAGCGGCCGCTGGTCGGATGCGGATCGCGTCGGGCCAGCCCCGCGGCGACCAGGCCGTCCACGATCCCGGTCATCGTGGGGGGCCGGACGCCCTCGACCGCGGCCAGTGCACCGAGCGGTCGCGGTCCGGCGTACACGAGGACGGAGAGCGCCGAGAGCCGGGCCGGGGTGAGGCCGGCCCGCTGGTCGACCGGCCGCAGCCCGCGGAGCAGGTGGATGGCGCCGGAGTTGAGCCGGTCCGCGGCGGCGAGGTCGCGCCGCGTCGCCCTCCGGCTCACGGAGCGACGGGCCGCAGCTCGACCAACCCGACCTGGTTGCCCTCGCTGTCGGTCACGAACGCCTGCCACTCCTCGGTCCCGGCGGGTCCGAGCGTGTCGTCGTCGTGCCGGAAGATGGGGTGCGGGCGGCCGGTGACCTCGACGCCGAGCGCCTCCAGCCGCGCGACCTCGGCGTCGAGGTCACCGACCCGCAGGTACAGCACGGCGGACGGCGCCCGCGTCTCGAGCAGGAGGCGCACGCCGTCGAGGTCGAAGAACACCAGGCCCGGCGGGTCGTACGTCGCAGCCGGGCCGCGGCCCAGCAGCTCCGTGTAGAACCGGGTGGCCCGGTCGAGGTCCTCGGCCCGTTGGGCCACCTGCACGAGTGCCATGGGTGTCTCCCTCAATCCATAGGATCCCTCAATGTTAGGGAACCTCATGGAACAGCGGAAGGCTCATTCGGTGGCGATCGCCTCGAGCACCTTCAACCGCGACGCACGCACCGCGGGGATCACGGCGGCGAGCACCCCGAACAGCACCGAGATGCCGAGGAAGATCGCGAGGTTCCGCAGCGGGAGCGAGAGCTCGGTCAGGTCGTCGGCCAGCGACTGCCGCAGCAGCACACCGACCAGCAGCCCCACGGCCATGCCGAGGAGGGCACCCATCACGGAGATCGTGACGGACTCGAGCGTGATCATCCGTCGCAGTCGGGGCCTCGAAAGCCCCACCGCGCGCAGCAGCCCGACCTCGCGGGTCCGTTCGAGGATGCTGAGGGTCAGCGTGTTGACGATGCCGATCACCGCGATCACGATCGCCAGCGCGAGCAGGCCGTAGATCAGGTACAGCAGTGAGTCGATCTGCGAGCGGAAGCGCTCGCTCGCCTCCTCCTTGTCCTCGACCGTCACGATCGGGACGTCCTCGACGACCTGCTTGAGGTCGGCCTGCACCTGCGCCGGGTCGGCGCCCGGCTCGAGGTTGATGCTGAGCCCGGTGTCGGTGCGCTTGAGCCCCACGTCGACGAGCAGGTCGAGCGGCACGTTCACGCTGCCGAGCACGGCGGTCGTGTCGAACACGCCGACGACCTCCACCGTGGCCTTGCCCGCCCCGGGGAACGACAGGTCGAGGTCGTCGCCGACCCACACCCCGTACTTGCTGGCGGCGTCCCTGGTGATCACGGCCTCGCGCGGGTCGTTGAGCTGGTCCGTACCGGCGACCAGGCTGACGTTGTAGACCTCGCGGTACTCGGGCGCGACACCGAGCAGGAACTCGGGCTGCTCCTCGACCAGGGCCGGTGCGAACTGCTCGCGCGTGAGCACCCCGACCCCGTCGACCCGCTCCATCTCGTCTCCGATGCCGGTGGCGAAGGACTGGAAGTTGACCGACTGCACGAGGAAGTCGGAGGCCACCTGCTCGTCGACGAGCACGTCGATCGTCTCGTTGAGGGAGGCGGCGAGCGTGCCGACCGCCGAGACGACCGCGAGCCCGATCATGAGGGCCGACGCGGTGGCGCCGGTGCGCCGCGGGTTGCGCAGCGTGTTCTCGGCGGCGAGTCGGCCCGTGGTGCCGAACACCGCCGAGAAGATCCGCCGGCAGGCCAGGAGCACGGGATGGCCGAGCACCGGGCTGAGTGCCGCGGCGGTCAGCACCCACAGCACCGACGCTGCGCCGATCCAGGCAGCCCCGGGACCCGGCGGATCCATCAGGCCCACGAAAGCCAGCGCTGCGCCGACCAGGGCGACCAGGCCGCCGATGATCGCGCGCCGGCGGAGCGAGCCCTCGGCGAGGGTGCCGGCGTCGTCGCGCATGGCGGCGATCGGAGACGTGCGCGAGGCCCGGCGCGAGGGCAGGTACGCCGACACGAGCGTCACGCCGAGGCCGACGACGTAGGCGAGGACGACGGTCGTGGTGGTGAGCGTCAGGGCGCTGCTGCTGATCTCGAGGCCGAACGACGAGAAGAGGGACGCGAGGCCGCGCGCCAGCCCGAGCCCGAGCAGGATGCCGAGGGTGGCGCCGAGCACCGCCATCAGGGCGGCCTCGACCAGCACCGAGCGGCGTACCTGCTTGGTGCTCGCGCCCAGCGCGCGGAGCAGCGCCAGCTCGCGCACCCGCTGCGCCACCAGGATGTTGAAGGTGTTGGCGATGATGAAACCGCCGACCAGGATCGCGATCACGGCGAACGCCATGAGGAACTGGGTGATGACGTCGGTGAACTCCGCGATCGCGGACTCCTGCTCGTCGGCGACCTCGTCGCCGCCGACAGCCTCGAAGCCTTCTGGGAGCACCTCAGCCGCCGCGTCCGTGAGCTGGGTCTGGGTGACGTCGCGGGCGGCGGTGAGCGAGACGGACGTGAAGGCGTCTCGGCCGTCCAGGAAGTAGTGCTGCGCGCCCTCGGTCGAGAACACGAGCAGCGTGGCTCCGGCCGTGCCCCCGCCGTTGAACTCTGCGGTGCCCGCCATCGTCAGCGTGGTGCGCACGGTGTCGATCGACGCCGCACTGGGCGCGAGCACGGTCACCTCGTCGCCGATCTCGTAGCCGGTCTTCTCGGCGGCGCCGGTGTCGAGCACCACCTCGTCGATGCCCGTGGGCCAGTCGCCGGTGATGAGCTCCAGCGTGGGCTCGTCGAGCAGGTTGAGGGTGTCGGTGTGGTTGAAGCCGAACGTCGGGGCGCCGCCACCGCCGACCAGCTTCCCGTCCTGGTCGAGCAGCGTCATCCCGAGGCCGTCCACGCTGCCGTCGGCCTGGGCCACCTCGGGGAGCGCGGCCAGGTTCTCGACGTCCTCCGGCGTCACGACCCTCGTGGAGCCGATCCCGAACTGCTGGCTCGGGTCGGTGCCCTCCGGCCGCACCACGGCGTCCGGGGTGGAGCCCTTGATGATGCTGTCGAACGTCGAGTTCAGGCCGGTGCTGAACGTGAGGACCCCGGTGAGGAAGCCGATGCCGAGCACGATGGCGAGCGTGCTCATGAGGAGCCGCACCTTGCGCGCGAAGAGGTTGCGGAGGGTGAGTCGCAGCACGGCTCAGCCCACCTCGGGCGTGAGCCGAGCCATGGCGTCGAGGATCGACTCCCGGTCGGGGTTGCGCAGCTCCTCCACGATCTTGCCGTCGGCGAGGAAGACCACCCGGTCGGTGTACGACGCGGCGACCGGGTCGTGCGTGACCATCACGACCGTCTGGCCGAACTCGTCGACGCTCCGGCGCAGGAACCGGAGCACCTCCGCTCCGCTGGTGCTGTCGAGGTTGCCGGTCGGTTCGTCCGCGAAGACGATCGACGGCTGGCTGACCAGCGCCCGGGCGCACGCGGCTCGCTGCTGCTGGCCGCCCGACAGCTCGCTCGGCTTGTGGTTGAGCCGGTCCCGGAGCCCGATGGCGTCGACCACCTGGTCGAACCAGGCCGCGTCGGGCTTGCGGCCGGCCAGCGAGAGGGGAAGGGTGATGTTCTCCTCGGCGGTCAGGGTCGGCACCAGGTTGAACGACTGGAAGACGAACCCGATCTGCTCGCGCCGGAGCGCGGTGAGCTGCTTGTCCTTCAACCCGCTCAGCGGCGTACCGCCGACGAGGGCCTCGCCGCTGGTCGGGGTGTCGAGCGCGGCCAGGCAGTGCATCAACGTCGACTTGCCCGAGCCGGAGGGCCCCATGACGGCGGTGAACTCGCCGGCGAACAGGTCGATCGTCACTCCGTCGAGGGCCCGGACCTCGGTCTCGTCCTTGCCGTAGATCTTGACGAGGTCGCGCGCGCTCGCGGCGGCGCCGGTCGCCGGCGCGGAGAGATCGGTGGTCATGGGCCCCAGCCTCTCGGCTCTCGCCGAGCGCGGCAATCAGATTGTTCCCCGAATGGACCCCGACGCGACCCCTGGGGCCAGAGGTGCGGGGCCGCGACGCGGCTCGCGGCTCCCTGGTCCGCGGTCCGGGGGCCGCGGACCGGCAGAATGCCTGCTATGAGGCCCGAGGTGGTCGCACACCGCGGCGCCAGTGACGAGCGTGCCGAGCACACCCTGGGCGCGTACGTCGAGGCGCTCGACGCCGGGGCCGACGGCCTCGAGTGCGACGTGCGGCTCACCGCCGACGGCCACCTGGTGTGCTTCCACGACCGCGACCTGCGGCGCACCGGGAGCCGCCGTGGCGTGGTCTCCACGATGGACCTGGCCGAGCTCGACCAGCTCGAGTTCGCGTCCTGGAAGAACCCGTGGGCCGACCTCGACGACGAGGCACCCGACCGTGACGACAGCTTGGACGGCGTGCTCACCCTCCGTCGGCTGCTGAGCACGGTCGCCGACTGCGGGCGGCGGGTCGAGCTCGCCATCGAGACCAAGCACCCCACCCGGTACGCCGGGCTGGTGGAGCGCCGGCTCGTCGAGGAGCTACGGCACTTCGGCTGGCACCGCGGCGACAGCCCGGTGCGGGTGATGAGCTTCTCGTACACGGCGCTGCAGCGGGTCGAGCGACTGGCGCCGGACCTGCGCGTGGTGATGCTGATCGAGAAGGCGCGGCACTGGCCGCGGCTCAAGCCGTTGCTCGGGCCGGGCTGGATCCTCGGTCCGGGCATCGACGAGCTCACCCGTAACCCGGTCTTCGCGTCGCGGCTCGTCCGCACCGGCCGCGACATCCACGTCTGGACGGTCAACACCGAAGCACAGCTGCAGCGCTGCCTGGACCTCGGCGTCCGGGCCGTCATCACCGACCGGCCGGCGTACATGCTGGACCTGCTCGACGCCTGACCCGTCCGGACCTGACCGGCCGAGGGGGTTGACCCCGACGCGGGGTCGGTGAAAGATTTCCAGGACCACGACTCATCTCGTGATTCATTCACCAACGCGGGCATCTCGGGAGGAAGCCATGCGTCACCACCACCTCGTTCGCGCCCGCGTCGGCCTCGTCGCCCTCGTGCTCGTCGCCGTCGCGCTGGCGGTCACACCCTTGTCGTCCACGTCGTCCGGCACGGCCGCGTCCGCTGCCACCGCCGGGTCGCCGCGCGACGCCTGGGTGCGCAGCACCGTGTCCCGCATGACGCTGCGCGAGCTCGTGGGTCAGCTCTTCATGACGCAGGCGTACGGCGAGACGGCCGACACGACCGCGCCGGCCGACGTGGCCGCCAACCAGGCGGCGTACGGCGTGGACAACGCGTCGCAGCTGATCGACACCTACGAGCTGGGCGGGATCATCTACTTCGCCTGGTCCAACAACGTCAACGACCCGCAGCAGGTCGCCGGCCTCTCCAACGGCGTCCAGGACGCCGCGCTCGACCAGCGGCTCGAGGTGCCCTCCTTGGTCGGGATCGACCAGGAGGGCGGCATCGTCGCCCGGATCGGCCCGCCCGCCACCGAGCTGCCCGGCAACATGGCGCTCGGCGCGACCCGCTCCGCCGCCGACGCCGAGCGAGCCGCCGAGATCATCGGCACGGAGCTCGAGGCGATGGGCATCAGCTGGAACTTCGCGCCGGTCGCCGACGTGAACGTCAACCCCGCCAACCCGGTCATCGGTGTGCGCTCCTTCAGCGAGGACCCGGAGCTTGCGGCCGAGCTGGCCGCCGCCCAGGTGCGTGGCTACACCGGGGCCGGCGTCGCCGGAGCGGCGAAGCACTTCCCCGGCCACGGCGACACCGACGTCGACAGCCACACCGGCATCCCGACCATCGACCACACCCGCGCGGAGTGGGAGCAGCTCGACCGGCCGCCGTTCCAGGCCGCGATCGACGCCGGCGTCCGCGCGATCATGACCGCGCACATCGTCGTCCCCTCGCTCGATCCGTCCGGCGACCCCGCCACCCTCTCCAAGCCGATCCTGACCGGGATCCTGCGGCAGGAGATGGGCTACGACGGGGTGATCATCACCGACGCGCTGGGCATGCAGGGCGTGCGCGACAAGTACGGCGACGAGCGGGTGCCGGTGCTCGCGTTGAAGGCCGGTGCCGACCTGCTGCTCATGCCGCCCGACCTCGACCTCGCCTACCACGCAGTGCTCGACGCGGTTCGCACCGGTGAGCTGACCAAGCAGCGGATCCGGGCGTCCGTCACCCGGATCCTGGAGCTCAAGTGGGACCTCGGCCTGGTCGAGGACCCGTACGTCGACGTGGCCGCCGTGCCGGACGCGGTCGGCACGCCGGAGCACCTGGCCGACGCCCAGGCGATGACCGACCGGTCGACGACCCTGGTGGAGAACGACGGCACGCTGCCGCTCGACGCCGCGGCCGACCAGAGCGTGCTGGTCACCGGGTGGGGCGCCACGACCACCCGCGCGGTCGCCGACCGGATGGCCGAGCGCGGGGCCGAGACCACCGTGCTCGAGACCGGCACCAACCCCAGCGAGGCGCAGATCGCCGCTGCCGAGGAGGCCGCGGCCGCGCACGACGTGACGGTCGTGCTGACCTACCGGGCCTGGCAGGACACGAGCGCCCAGCAGCGCGCCCTGGTCCGGCGGCTGACCGCGACCGGCAAGCCCGTCATCGCGGTCGGGGTCCGGGAGGCCCACGACGTGGCCTGGTTCCCCGACGTCCCGGCCTACCTGGCGACGTACAGCTGGACCGGCGTCTCCATCCGCTCGCTGGTCTCGGTGCTGTACGGCGAGGTCGACCCGACCGGGAAGCTCCCCGTGACCATCCCGAGTGCGGACGATCCCGGCACCGCGCTGTACCCGTTCGGCCACGGCCTGGGGTACTGACATGGCGACCACTCACCGACTCGACCGGCGCGGGTTCCTCCGGACCACCGGTGCCGCGACGGGGGCGGCAGCCCTGTCGACCTCGGCGGCGGTCGCCGCTGGGGCGGCAGGGTCGGCACCGGGCGGCGGGCGCCGGGTGCTGACCGGGATCGAGGTGCTCCACCGGGACGGCTACGCGCTGCTGAGCGGCGACCGGGTCGGGCTGATCAGCAACCCCACCGGGACCGTGGCCGACCTGCGGCACGAGATCGACCTGATGGTCGAGACGGGGCAGGTCGACCTCGTCGCCGCGTTCGGCCCGGAGCACGGCTTCCGCGGCTCCGCCGACGCCGGCGGCTCCGAGGGCGACTACGTCGACCCGCGCACCGGGGTCGCCGTCTACGACACCTACGGCAAGAGCCCCACCCAGATCGCGGACTACTTCCGGGCCGCCGACGTCGACACGGTCCTGTTCGACATCCAGGACGTCGGCGCCCGGTTCTACACCTACATCTGGACCATGTACGACTGCATGGTCGCGGCGGCGCTCGCCGACGTCCGGTTCGTGGTGCTCGACCGACCCAACCCGATCAGCGGCGCGGCGGCGTACGGTCCGGTCATGCACCCCGAGCACGCGAGCTTCGTCGGCCGCAAGGCGATCTCCCAGCAGCACGGAATGACGGTCGCCGAGCTCGCGGGACTGTTCAACGCGGAGTTCGTCCCCGCCGACGCGGGCCGTGCCGTCGAGCTCGACGTGGTGAGGATGCGGGGCTGGCGGCGCGACCTCTTCCACGAGCAGACCGGTCAGCCGTTCGTGATGCCCTCGCCCAACATGCCGCGCGTCGAGACCGCGGTGGTCTACCCGGGCACCTGCCTGTTCGAGGCGACCACGTTGTCGGAGGGCCGCGGGACGACCCGCCCGTTCGAGCTGATCGGCGCGCCCTATCTGGACCATCGCTGGGCGGACGCGCTGCGCGAGCAGGACCTGCCGGGCGTGCAGTTCCGCGAGGCCTACTTCACGCCGAGCACGTCCAAGCACGCCGGCACGCTCTGCGCCGGGGTGCAGCTCCACGTCACCGACCGGGCGGCGTTCGACGCGATCCGGACCGCGATCACGATGATCGTCACCGCGAAGCGGGTCGCACCGGAGTTCGCGTGGCGGGAGAGCCAGGCTCCGTACTGGATCGACCGGCTCAGCGGCTCCGAGCAGGTCCGGCTCGACATCGACGCCGGTGCCGGGGTCGACGAGGTCGTGGCGGGCTGGCAGGACGACCTGCGGGCGTTCCGCCGGGTGCGCGAGCGCCACCTGCTCTACCGGACCGGCGCCTGATGAGCAGCCGTGCCGGAGCCCGGGACCGACCCGGACCCTTTCGTCGCCGCCGGGTGGAGCGCCAGCCGTGACTGAGACGACGACCGTCCGGATCCGGTCGCTGGTGCCGACCCTGGCCCCGGCGGAGCGGCGGGTGGCGCTGCGGGTGTGCGACGACCCGGCAGGCGTCGCCGGCTCGACGATCGGCGCGCTCGCCGCCGCGTGCGACACCTCCGTGACCACGGTGACCCGGTTCAGCCGGGCGGTCGGCTTCACCGGCTACCCCGCGCTCCGGCTCGCGCTCGCCACCGAGCTCGGTCGGTCCCAGGGCGGGCTGGCCGCCCGCACGGTCGGGAGCGACATCGGGCCGGGTGACGACCTCGAGGACGTGGTCGAGAAGGTGGCCTTCGCCGACGCCCGCGCCGTCGAGGAGACCGCCGACCAGCTCGACGTCGCCGTGCTGCGCCGGGTGATCGACGCGATCGTCGGCGCCGCCCGGGTGGACATCTACGGCGTGGGCGCCAGCGCCTTCGTGGCGCTCGACCTGCAGCAGAAGCTGCACCGGATCGGCCGGGTCGCCTTCGCGTGGGCCGATCCTCACGTCGCGATGACCAGCGCCGCACTGCTGAAGCCGGGCGACGTGGCGGTCGGGCTGTCCCACGGCGGCGCCACCCAGGACACGATCGACGCCCTCGCGCGGGCCCGGGCCAACGGCGTCACCACGATCGCGGTGACCAACTTCCCGCGCTCGCCGATCGTCGCGGTCGCCGACCACGTGCTGACGACGGCCGCCCGGGAGACGACGTTCCGGTCCGGCGCGACCGCGAGCCGGCTCGCCCAGCTGACCGTCGTCGACTGCGTCTTCGTCGGCGTCGCGCAGCAGACCTACGACTCCTCCCAGGAGGCGCTGCGCGCCACGCACGACGCAGTCGTGTCCTGGAGCCGCGGCCGCCGGGCGGCCCGTCCCGCCCCGTGACATAGCCTCGCCCGCATGGGAAAGCGCTCACGGACCAAGACCCGCGACCAGGCTCCGGCCGCCACCGGCGAGGTCGGCCCGCGCCAGCCGTGCCCGTGCGGGTCCGGCCGCCGCTACAAGGCCTGCCACGGCGCGCCCGGCGGCGCGTCGGCCGTGTTCGTGGCCCGGCCCTTCGAGGGCCTGGCCTCGGAGTGCGACCTGGTCGCCCTGCGTGAGCTGGTGCCGTCGGCGACCGCCCCGCTCCCGCTCACCGGCGAGTACGCCGAGCGGGCGGTCCAGCTCTGCACGCTGCTGCCGATGGCGGCGCCCGCGATGGTGCGGGAGAGCGGCGACGTCTGGCTGGCGCTGCAGGTCGTCCACAGCTTCGGCGACCCGTCCCGCGACCTCGCCGCCGTGCTGCTGGCCGCGCTGGCCCAGGACGAGCCGGGCATCGTGGGCCTCACCGAGGCGCCCGGCGACGGGCCGCGGCTGCAGGACCTCGTGGCCGACGGGCCGCTCGACATCACGATCCACGACGGCTTCGACTTCTGGGTGGCCGACGTGCCGGACGCCCCCGACCTCGCCGGCGCCCTGGACGAGGCCAACGGCCAGGTCAGCCCGACCCGGCGGCTGACCTCGGTGCCCGCGGCGTACTGGACCGACGTCGGCACCAAGGAGCACCTGCGCTGGGTCATGCCCGAGCCGGAGGGGGCGCTGCTCGACGCGCTCGCGCGGCTGCACGTGACCGGCCAGGACGTGCTGGTCCCGGACTCGCGGTTCGTGGGCATGTTCCGCGCGCACGGACTGCTCGCGCCGGTGTGGGACCTGCCCCTGGGGACCGGTCCCGAGGCCCTGGAGGAACCGGCCGACCGGTTCGCTGCGGACCTCCGCGCCGCTCTCGCCGACGAGGGCGACCTGTCGGGCGAGGAGCGGGCCGCCCGCAACGGCCTGGCTCACCGACAAGTCACCATCCGGTGACCATCCTGTTGCCCGAACTCGCCACCCCGACGGTTGTGTCCGGCGAGGCTCCCCGGTAGGTTTCCTGCTGGCCCGGTCGTTGTTGTCTCCCCCGTCGGCAACGGCCGGGTCCTTTCATGCCCGGACGTCGGCGGTCCGCTCCGCGCCACCGAGGGTGCCGCATTCCGGACACGGCGACCGCCCTGGGGGTGCTGAGGGAACGGTCGCGCGCTCGCCGAGGGCACGGATCCGGGCCTCGAACTACGGGTCTGCCGCGGAATCCCTGCACGTCAGCGCGGTGCGGTGCGGAATCAGTAGTGGATCACGCAGGGGGGTCGGAGGGCAGCGGAGCCCGGGTGACCGGGCAGCTCATGCAGCGAGGCCCGCCGCGGCCCGACCCCAGCTCGGAGCCGGCGATCCGGACGACCTCGATCCCGGCCGCCTCCAGCCGGTCGTTGGTGCCGTCGTTGCGCTCGTAGGCGACCGCGACCCGGGGAGCCAGGGCGAGGGTGTTGTTACCGTCGTCCCACTGCTCCCGTTCGGCGGTCACCGGGTCGAGACCGGTGTCGATCTGGTCGAGGGTGTCGATGCCCATCGCCTTGGCGGCGGCGACCAGGAACGGCTCGGCCTCGGACACGTTCAGCTGCAGCGACGCCTCGTCGCTGCCCGGCCCGTCGACCGTCACGGCGTACGCCTGCAGCGAGTCGGCGACGTTCGGGTACATCACGATCTTGTCGACGTCGACCATCGTGCACACGGTGTCGAGGTGCATGGTGGCGCGCTCCTGCGCGATCGGGACGGCCAGCACGGTGTGGGCGAGCTCGGCGTGGAAGACCTGCCGGGCCAGCCGCTCGACCCCGGCGGGAGTGGTGCGCTCGCCGACGCCGACCGCGATCACGCCGGGCGCGAGCAGCAGGACGTCGCCGCCCTCGACGTGCTCGTGGTGCCAGCCGTGGATCTTGCGGGTGCCGACGAACCGCGGGTGCTCGGTGTAGATCAGCTCGGTGAGCTGCGTCTCCCGACGGCGGGCCGGCATCGTGAGCGAGGTGATCGCGACCCGGTCGCGCACCCACACGCTGGAGTCGCGCGTGAACAGCAGGTTCGGCAGCGGGTCGATCAGGAAGTCGTGCTCGTCGAGCAGCGCGGTCACCAGCCCGTGACCGCCGCGGACCTCGTCGTTGCGGATGCCGGCGGTGAGGTACGCCGTGAGCTCGGCCGGGGTCGCGTCGCTGAGCGCGTGGCCGAGGTAGGTGCGCATCGTGTCGCCGAGGTGCAGCCCGGAGAGCGCCGTGGTGATCGCGTGCAACCGCGCCGACTCCTGCTCGAGCGTCTCCGTCAGCAGGTCGGTGAGGTAGAGCACCTCGACGTCGCGGCTGCGCAGCGCGTCGGCGAACGCGTCGTGCTCGTCCTGGGCACGCGCCACCCACGGGATGCCGTCGAACAACAGCTTGTCGTTGTTGCGCGGTGTCAGTCGCTTGAGCTCGTCGCCGGGCCGGTGCAGCATCACCGTCTGCAGCCGGCCGACCTCGCTGTCGGCACCGTGTGTCGTCATCCCGGCACTCTAGTGGCGCGGCCGGGTGGACCGTGAGGCCCACTCGGTCGCGAGCACGGCGTACTCCAACGTGTCGGTCCACTCGCCCTTCGACCAGTAGTCGGCGAGCCGGTGGGACTCGCGACGGAGCCCGAGCCGCTCGCACATCCGAGCCGACGCGGTGTTGCGGGCGTCGAGCTCGGCGTAGATCCGGTGCAGGGCGCAGTGGCCGAACCCCAGGTCGATCAGGGCTGCGGGTCGCCTCGGTGACCAGGCCGCGGCCGCCGTGGTCGGGATGGACGACCCAGGAGAGCTCGGCGGTCGTGGGTCCACGGAACAGGAGCGACACCTCACCGACGGCCCGGCCGTCGAGATCGAGGACCAGCCCGAAGCCGTCGTCGTCGGACGTCGCCCGGTCGGCCAGCATCTCCTCGACCTCGTCGCGGTCCAGCGGCGGTGTCAGCAGGTACTCGGCGACGTCCTCGCGGCGGTAGATCTCGTGGAGGGCGGCGGTGTCGGACGGCTCGCGGCGACGCAGCAGCAGCCGTTCGGTCCGGACCGGCAGCGGCGGGAGCGGCACCGTGAGGTGGGTCCGCCGGGGCTCGTCGACCAGTCGTTCGCGCAGCGCGGCCTCGTCGTCGCCGAGCAGCGGCTCGAGGCCACCGACCGCCTCGTGGAGGGAGCCCTTCGCCACGTGGTCGCGGGGGTCGGCGGCCAGTCGCTGGAGCGCGGCCTCGGCCTGGGCGACGAGCCGGTCGCGCCGGCGCTCCCGCGGGGTGCTCACGACGGACGACTCTCCCACGTCCGGCGGCGCACGGCCCACGGCTCGAGGTGGCGGTAGCCCTTGACGGACACCCGACGCAGCCGGCGGAACTTGAGGTCGCCGTGCTCGGCGTACGGCGAGAGATCGGCCAGCTCGTCGGCCGCCCGGTCGAGGAGCTTGGTGAGCGCGGTGCCGTCGGGGGCCGTGCCCGGTGGCCGGTCGCTGCCCGTCAGCGCGTCGAACGCCCCGCGGTCGACCAGCACCGACCCGGGGCGCGCGACCGACGTCAGCCGGGCAGCGATGTTGACGGTCGGCCCGAAGACGTCGCCCAGCCGGCTCGTCACCGACCCGAAGGCCAGCCCGGCCCGGACCCGGGGGAAGTCGTCGTCGGCGTCCTCGCCCCGCGCGGTCAGGTCCAGCGCCACCTCGACGCCGGCGCCCGGCTCGTCTGCGACGTACAGGACCTCGTCGCCGATCGTCTTGATCACCCGCCCGCCGGCCGCCACGACCAGCCGGGTCGTCTCGTCCTCGAACAGCTCGACCAGGTCGACCAGCTCCGACTCGGTGAGGTTCTTGCTCTGACTCGTGTAGCCGACGATGTCGGTGAAGCAGACCGCCATCGGGCGCACCTCGTCGACGCCCTCGGCACTCGGCAGGAGCCGCTGCGCCGCGCTGACCAGGTGCCGCCGCCAGATGTAGTCCTGGAGCTCCTCGACGTTCGGCAGCACCGTCGTCACGAGCTCGTCGAGCCGGGCGGCGGGATCGTCGTCGGCGAGCGCGAGGCCGGCGAGCAGGCTGACCTGCCACTCCGCCAGCCGTGCGAACGAGCGGCCCCACGTGCGGACCAGCGCCGACTGCGAGTCGGGCTCGAGGATCCCGAGGGAGACCAGCTGGGCGGTCTGCTCGAGCGCCTTGACGTCGTTCTCGGTGAACGCGACGTCGTCGTCGGCGGCGTGGGGGAAGCCGAGCTGGCCCCAGAGCTCCTCGGCGAGCTCGAGCGGCACGCCGGCCCGGTCGGCGACCTGCTGCCTCGTCAGCGTGCGCCGGGCGCCGAGGAGGTACCGCTCGAGGTCCGGCAGCCCCGGATCGGCGAGCTCCGGGTCGGCGTCGTCAGGCGCCAAGGCGCTCCTGTGCGGTGCGGTCGAGCGCAGCCTTGAACGCGGGCACCTCGGCGCACAGCTGGTTGACCTGGTCGCGGGTGAAGTGGATCAGCTCGAGCTTCGTCAGCGTCACGATCGACGCGTTGCGGAGCTTGTTCTTCACGATCGCGCCCTCGCCGAAGATGTCGCCCGGTCCGAGCCGCGCGATCTCCTCACCGCCGCGCCGCACGGACGCCTCGCCGCTGAGGATGATGTACGCCTTGTCGGCCGGGGTCTTCTCCCAGATGGGCGACCAGTCGGCGGGCAGGGTGACGTGGGTGCCGGTGTTCTTGATCCGGTCGACCTCGCGGTCGTCGAAGCCATCGAAGATCGCCATGGGTATGGCCCTCTCGTCGTCGGGTCCCCTCCCCGAGCCTGCATCCTCCCGAAACCCCGCGCGGGCTGTCCAGCGAAGGTGGCTCACGCCACCAGCTCGTACGCCGTGAAGGCGGCCAGCAGCAGGCAGACCGTCGCCCCGACGTAGTGGAGCGAGTGCAGCGGCACGACCCGCAGCAGCGCCCGGCCGATCAGCACCGCCAACCCGCTCACCGCGAGCAGCGCACCGAGGGCGCCGACGAACACGCTGACCGGGTCCTCGTAGCGAGCCACCAGGGTCAGCGTCAGCAGCTGGGACAGGTCGCCCCACTCGGCCGCGAACAGCACCAGGAAGGAGGCGCCGACGGCGCGGATCCCGGTGATGTCCGCGCCCTTCGACGTGGCCTTGGCGGCGTACTCCTCACCGGAGTCGACCTGGTGGCCGCGGCCCTCGCGGAAGAGGATCACCGCGCCCGCGAGGAACATCAGCAGCGACAGGACCCGCACGGCATCGGCGGGCAGGAACGACGCCGCGTGGCCGAGCGCGACGGCGACCCCGGTCTGCACGGTGAACGCGAGCCCCACCCCGAGCCACACCAGCAGTGGCCGGAACTTGGTGGAGAGCACCAGCGTGGCGATGAAGGTCTTGTCGGGCAGCTCCACGACGAAGATCGCGCCGAAGGTGAGCGCGACGACGGCGAGATCGATCATGGGTCGATCATGCGGCGGCCATCAGCGGAAGAACGCCCGGCTCGCGGCCAGGGCGTCGGCGAGCACGTCGCTCACCGGCCGGCCCAGCGCCGCGGCCGCCCGGACCACGTCGTCGTACTCGGGCATGGCATTGACGAGCACCCCGTCGTCGCGGGCGAGCTTCACGGCGACCGGCTGGCCGTCGACGTCGACCGCAGCCATCTCGCGGTCGAGCGCGTGCTTGTCGAGCGCTGTCTCGCGCAGCCCGATGGCGGACGTGTGCCGGAAGATGGTGGTCCGGACGAGCGCCGCGCGCTCGGCGGGGACGAGCACCGACAGGGTGTGGGCCGGCCGCCCCTTCTTCATGAGGATCGGGGTGAGCCAGGCGTCGCTGGCGCCGGCGTCGAGCAGCGTGGCGATCACCTGCGGCCAGACCCGCGGGTCGAGGTCGTCGACGTTGCTCTCCAGCAGCACGGCACCGTCCGGGACGTGCTCGGCCGGAGCGCCGACGAAGAGCCGGAGCACGTTGGCGTGGCCCTCCGGGTCGCGGCCGCCGGCGCCGACGCCGATCGAGCCGACGGTCATGGCCGGCTGCGGACCCCAGCCGGTCGCGAACGTCGTGAGCAGCGCTGCCCCGGTCGGCGTGCACAGCTCCATGGCGGGCGCACCCGGTGGTCCGGCGTACGACGGGACCGAGCGGAGCAGCTCGGCGACGGCGGGCGGGGGGACCGGCAGCGTGCCGTGGGCGCCCCGGACGCTGCCGGAGCCGACCGCGACCGGGCTCACGACGACCTCGGGGTCGGCCAGCGCGGCGAAACCCGCACAGACGCCGACCACGTCGGCGATCGCGTCGAGCGCGCCGACCTCGTGGAAGGACACGTCGAGGGGGTCGCTGCCGTGGACGGTGGCCTCGGCGACCGCGAGCCGCTCGAAGACCGCGACCGCCCGGTCGCGCACCCCGCCGACGAGGTCGGCCGCGAGCAGCAGCGAGCGGATGTCGCGCCAGGTGCGGTGGTGGACCGAGTCGTCGACCTCGACGTGGCAGCGGGTCGCGGCGAACCCGCCGCGGGTCACGGTCTCGGCCCGCAGGGTCACCGGCTCGGGGCTGACGGCGGTGACGGACTCCTGGAGCGCGTCGAGCGGGACGCCGGCCCCGAGCAGCGCCCCGAGCAGCATGTCGCCGGAGGCACCCGAGGACGCGTCGACCCAGACCGTCACCGGTCGTCCCGCGCCGACTGCCGGGCGACCCGCGCCGCGAACACCCCGGCGCCGTACCCGTTGTCGATGTTGACCACCGTGATGCCCGGTGCGCAGGAGTTGAGCATCGCCAGCAGTGCCGCCACGCCACCGAGCGAGGCGCCGTAGCCGACGCTCGTGGGGACCGCGACCAGCGGGACCCCGACCAGCCCGCCGACGACGGACGGCAGCGCGCCCTCCATGCCGGCGACGACGACCAGGCAGTCGGCCTGCTCGAGCCGGTCGCGGACGCCGAGCAGGCGGTGCAGCCCGGCGACCCCGACGTCGGTGATCGCGTCGACCTCCGCCCCGTGCACGCGTGCGGTGAGCACGGCCTCGGCGGCGACGGGGGCGTCCGACGTACCGGCACTGACGACGGCGACCGTGCCGCGCGCGGTCGGCAGCGGGCCGAGCGTGGCCGCCCGGGCGACCCGGTCGACCGCGGCACCCGCAGCCTCGGCGGCGTGCATCGCCTCGTCGGAGAGCCGGGTCGCGAGCACCGCCCGGTCGGGGTGGTGGCCGTGGAGGGTGGTGAGGATCGAGACGATCTGCTCGGGCGTCTTGCCGGCGCCGTAGACGACCTCGGCGTCGCCGGTGCGGGCGGCGCGGTCGAGGTCGACCCGGGCGAAGCCCAGGTCCTCGGTGCGCGGGTCGTGGCTCACCCGGACGAATCTATCGCCCGCGGCTCACTCGCCCCGCTCGCGGGCCGCCGGGTAGACGCCGAGCACCTTCACGTCCGTGGTGAAGAACGCCAGCTCCTCCAGCGCCCGCGACACCCCGGGGTCGGACGGGTGGCCGTCGACCTCGGCGAGGAACTGGGTCGCGGTGAAGTGGCCGCCGACCATGTAGCTCTCGAGCTTGGTCATGTTGACGCCGTTCGTGGCGAAACCGCCCAGCGCCTTGTAGAGCGCCGCGGGCAGGTTGCGGACGTGGAAGACGAACGACGTGACGACCGGCCCGTTGCCCGCCGGGGCCTCGACGTACTCCCGCGACAGCACCACGAACCGGGTGGTGTTGTGGTCCTCGTCCTCGACGTCGTCGCGCAGCACGTCGAGCCCGTAGATCTGGGCCGCCAGCGGGGGCGAGATCGCGGCCTGGGTCGGGTCCTCCATCTCCGCGACCTCGCGCGCGGCGCCGGCGGTGTCGCCGGAGACCACCGGCCTCAGTCCGAGCTCGCGGATCACCTTGCGGCACTGGCCGAGCGCGTGCACGTGGCTGTGGACGGTCCGGATCGTGTCGAGGGTCGCGCCAGGGACGGCGAGCAGCGCGAACTGGATGCGCAGGAAGTGCTCGGCGACGATGTGGAGGTCGGAGTCGGGCAGGAAGTGGTGGATGTCGGCGACCCGGCCCGCGATCGAGTTGTCGATCGGGATCATCGCCAGGTCGGCCTCGCCGCTCTCGACCGCCGCGAAGACGTCCTCGAACGACGCGCAGGCGACCGCCTCGTGGTCGGCGTAGTGCTCGCGGCAGACCAGGTGCGAGTTCGCGCCCGGCTCACCCTGGTAGGCGATGCGTGGCTTGCCGGTCGCGGTCACGGTGTCATCGTAGGGTTCGGGACATGGAGAGCCTGGCGGTCGTCTCGCTGGTCGTCGCGGTGCTCTCGCTCGCGCTCACCGTGGTCGCGCTGCGCCGCACCCGGCCCGCGGGCGACACCGGCGCCGAGGAGCTGCCCGAGGACGTCCACGGCCTCCGCCAGGAGGTCGCGGCCCTGAAGCGGGAGGCCGGCGACGCGCTCCGCCACCTCGCGGTCGTGCGCTACGACGCGTTCGGCGACATGGGCGGCCACCTCTCCTGGTCGCTGGCCCTGCTCGACGACGGCGGCCACGGCGTCGTCGTCACCTCCATCCACGGCCGCAGCGAGGCCCGCACCTACGCCAAGAACGTCTCCGCCTGGGCCAGCGAGCAGCAGCTGTCCCCCGAGGAGGAGGAAGCCATCACCCACGCCCGCCCCTAGCAGCGCCGAGTCGTGGGTAAATCGGCCCGAGTCGTGGGTGAATCGGGTCGAGTCGTGTCTTGTTCAGGGCCGTCAGGCCGCCGAACCTCCCCAGCCCCGGCTCGGAACGCCCTGTCCACAGGGGCCACCCGGACGCCGGTCGTCCAACGCGCCGACGTACGACGCTCGCGATGTGTCAGACGACCTGCTGTTCCCCGACCACCCGTTCACCTGGCCTACCGCGCGTGCGCTGGGCTGCCGGCGCAGCGACCTCGACGAGGCCGTCGCCGACGGCCGCCTGGTGCGACTGCTGCACGGTGTCTACGCGCGGGCCGAGCTGGAGCTCACTCCCTGGGAGCGAGCCGCAGCAGCACGGCTGGTGACCAGCCGGCACTCCGTGGTGCGCGACCGGACGGCCGCATGGATCTGGGGTGTGGACTGCTTCGCGTACGCCGAGCACGACGGCACCCCACCGATCGAGACCTGTGTCCTGCGGGGACACGAGCCGACGGAGCGGCACGAGGTCGCTGGCAACACGCGTGACCTCCTGCCCGACGACTGGGTCGAGCTCGACGGGCTCCGCGTGACCACACCGCTCCGCACGGCGCTGGACCTCGGCTGCTCGATGCGACCGCACGACGCGCTGGGAGCGATGGACGCGCTGATGCGCGGTCAGGGGATCGGCCACCGGGACATGCGCCTGCTGCTGCGCCGCTACCGCGGCCGTCGCGGCGTCGTCCAGCTGCGGCGGCTCGTGGCCGAGGTCGACCCACGTGCCGAGTCACAGCCCGAGTCGTGGCTGCGCTGGTTCATCGTCGAGTGGGGCCTGGCGCGGCCCGAGCCGCAGGTGTGGGTGACCGTGGACGGCACCCGCTACCGGGTCGACCTCGGCTACCTGCGGGCGCGGATCGCGGTGGAGTACGACGGGGAGGAGTTCCACAGCTCCCCGGAGCAGCGAGCGGACGACGAGCTCCGTCGTTCGGCCCTACGTGCGGCTGGCTGGATCGTGATCGTCGTGAGGAAGGAGGATCTCGCACCCGAGCGGCGCGAGGTGTGGCTGGCGGAGCTGGCGGAGGCGCTCCGGTTGCGGCGGGTGCGCGCGTGAACGGCGCGTGCCGGAATCCGCCACCAATCGACCCGATTCAGCCACGAATCGACCCGATTCAGGCACGACTCGGCACGCATTTCCCACGACTCGGGCTAGCGGGGGACCCGGACCAGGAGCCGGCCGTGGAGGCACTCCATCCGCAGCTCGCGGCCGGGGCCGATCGAGTCTCCGTCGAGCTGCCTCGGGGTGTCCACCGAGGCGCGGATCACGACTGTCGCGCCGACCCGGCGGTCGACGAGCTCGTCGGTGTGCTTGAGCTTGAGGAGCACGCGCCAGGCGAGCGGGATCCACGAGAAGAAGTTGCGGGGGTGCAGGATCACGACGTCGAGCAGGCCGTCGTCGATCGCGGCGTCCGGCAGCAGCGGCATGCCCGCCTGGAGGAAACCGACGTTGCCGACCACCACCGTGCGGGCGCGGTGCCGGGTGAACTCGCCTCCGTCCACGGAGATCTCGATCCGCTGGGCGGGGAACATCAGCGACTTCAACGCCGAGATGACGTAGGCGAACCAGCCGATCCGCTTCTTGACGTCCTCGTTGACACCTTCCATGATCGCGGCGTCGAAACCCATGCCTGCCATCACCATGAAGTGGGTGTCGTCCTCGATCCCGTCGCCCGCCACCTTCACCAGGTCGACGGCCCGGTCCTGGCCGTTGAGGGCGACGTCGACCGCCGAGCGCAGGTAGAGCGGTACGTCGAGGTTGCGGGCGAGCAGGTTGCCCGTGCCGGCCGGGATGATCCCGACCGGGATTCCGGTCCCGGCGAGCTCGGCGCACACCTCGCGGACCGTGCCGTCGCCGCCGCAGACCAGCACCAGGTCGGCGCCGGCGACCGAGGCCGCCTCGGCCATGCCGGCGCCCGGGTCCTCGACGGACGTGTAGTGCCAGGTCGGTGGCGACCAGCCCGACTCCTCCGCCATGCTCGCCACGATCGCCCGGAACTGCCCCACGTCCTCGACCTTGGCCGGGTTGAGGATCACGGCGAGGTTGCGCTCGGTCGCGAAGACCTCCGGGAGCGGCTCGGCCTTCTGGGCATGCCCGCGCGGCTCGGGATCGATCACGACCAGGCCCAGCGTCAGCACGGCCAGGCCGAGCAGGGTGCCCGCGACGACGTCCGTGGGGAAGTGGCGGCCGAGGAGCACCCGGTCGAGGCAGACGACGGCCCAGAGCACCACCAGGACCGCCGCTGCGGTGTGGCGCATCGAGCTGCGTCGTACGAAGAGCCAGGTGAGCACGCCGAGGACCCCGCAGAACGCCGTGATGGACGACGCGTGGCCGGAGGGGAACGACTTGCTCGTGAGGAAGTCGATCTGGTCCTGCCACTCCGGCCGCCCGCGGGCGAGCCAGAGCTTTGAACCCGGTGGTGACCAGGGCGGTCACGAGCATGACCGCGCCGGTGAAGAGCGCGGCCCGGGGCTGCTTGCGCAGCAGCAGCACCACCATCACGGCGATGGTCGCGATGGTCTTCGCGACGGTCGCCGTGAGCAGCTCGATCCAGCGCAGCGTCTCGACGAGCCACTCGTGATCGTCGGCCCAGGCCTCGGCGTCCCGCCCGAGGTCGTCCAACACCCCGAGCGGCGCCCGGTCCTGCGTCACGAGCACCGCGAGCACGGCGAACAACGCCAGCAGCACGGCTGCCAGCCCGAGCAGCCGGGGTCGCGAGCGGGCGGTCATGGCGGGGAGTATGCCGGTTGCTGCCGAGCGCGTGATCACCCCACCCGCATAGGCTGACGCCCATGATCGACCCCCGAGTGCTGCGTGAAGACCCGGACCGCGTGAGGGCCGCCCAGGCCAAGCGCGGGCTGTCCGACGACGTCGTCGACCGGGCGCTCTCCGCCGACTCCGCCCGCCGGCAGTCGATCGCCGACTTCGAGGCACGTCGGGCCGAGCAGAAGCAGCGGGGCAAGCAGGTCGCGCAGGCCCAGGGGGAGGACAAGCAGGCGCTGCTGGCGCAGGTCAAGGAGCTGGCGGCGGAGGTGAAGCGGCTCGAGGCCGCCCAGGGCGAGGCCGAGGCCGCGTGGCACGACGCGATCATGGCGATCCCCAACCTGGCGGCCGAGGAGGCCCCGGCCGGCGGCGAGGAGCACTTCGTCGTCCTGGAGACGGTCGGCAGCAAGCCCGACTTCGACTTCGAGCCACGCGATCACGTCGAGCTGGGCCGGATGCTCGGCGCGATCGACATCGAGCGGGGCGCCAAGGTCTCCGGGTCGCGGTTCTACTTCTTCACCGGCATCGGCGCGCGGCTCGCACCGCGCCCTGGTCAACATGGCGATGGACCAGGCGGCCGAGGCGGGGTTCGTCGAGGTCGTGCCACCCTCGCTGGTCAAGCCGCGGGCGATGGAGGGCACCGGCTTCCTCGGCCAGGCGGCCGACGACGTCTACCGGATCGAGGGCCAGGACCTCTACCTCGTCGGCACCTCGGAGGTGCCGATGGCGGCCTACCACTCCGACGAGATCCTCGACGCCGCCACGTTCCCCCTGCGCTACGCCGCCTACAGCCCCTGCTTCCGCAAGGAGGCGGGCTCGCACGGCAAGGACACCCGCGGCATCTTCCGGGTGCACTGGTTCGACAAGGTGGAGATGTTCGTCTACACCTCGATCGACGACTCCTTCGCCGAGCACCAGCGGCTGCTCGGCTGGGAGAAGGAGTTCATGGACAAGCTCGAGCTCCACTACCGGGTGATCGACGTCGCCGCGGGCGACCTCGGGCTGTCCGCCCAGCGCAAGTTCGACTGCGAGGCCTGGATCGCCTCGCAGGGCCGCTACCGCGAGCTGACGTCGACCTCGAACTGCACCGACTTCCAGTCCCGCCGCCTCGACACCCGCTCCCGCGCCGCCGGCGGGGCGACGCAGCCGGTGGCGACCCTCAACGGCACGCTCTGCTCGACCAACCGGCCGATCATCGCGTTGCTCGAGACCCATCAGCAGGCCGACGGGTCGGTGCGGGTCCCCGAGGCGCTGCGTCCCTACCTCGGAGGGCTCGAGGTGCTGGAGCCCGTCGCGACCGGGACCACCCCTTGAGTGACGGCTGGCGGCCGCGGCTGGTCGCGCTCGACATCGACGGCACCCTGCTCAAGTGGGTCGACGGCGCCGGGACGACCTACGAGCAGATCCCGTCCGCCACCAACGACGCCGTCCGCAGGGCGTACGACGCCGGCGCCCACGTGGTGCTCGCGTCGGGCCGGTCGCCCCACGGGATGACCGGGATCGCCGACCTGCTCGGGCTGCCGCCCGAGGGCGACGAGCGGCTCTGGGTGGTGGCGTCCAACGGTGCGGTGATCTTCCGCTACCCCGACCTGGAGGTCGTCCACGAGGAGACCTTCGACGCCCGGCCTGCGGTCGAGGCCGTGCTCCGCGAGCACCCGCACGCGCTGGTCGCGGTCGAGGAGCGCGGGGTCGGCTACCGCGTCAACCGACCATTCCCGGACGGCGAGCTGTCCGGCGAGCTGATCCCCACCGACGTCGCCGACCTGGTCGCCGACCACGTCAGCCGGGTCATCATCCGCGACCCCGAGGCGTCCGCCGACGACTTCGTCGCGCTCGGGTCGCGGCTCGGCCTCCACGGCACCGACTACGTCGTCGGCTGGACCGCGTGGCTCGACCTCTCACCCGTCGGCGTCTCCAAGGCCTCCGGGTTGGCGCTGGTGTGCGACCGGCTCGGAGTCGCCCAGGCCGACACGCTGGCGATCGGCGACGGGCGCAACGACATCGAGATGCTGCAGTGGGCCGGCCGCGGGGTCGCCATGGGCCAGGCGGTCGAGGAGGTCAAGGAGGCCGCGGACGCCGAGACCGGCACCGTCTACGACGACGGGGTCGTCACCGAGCTCGCTCGCTGGTGGCCGGCGTGACCGACTCGTTCACGTTCACGGCCCCGCTGTGGCGCTGGCAGGCCCGGCAGGAGACCGCCGACCCGTCGGCGTGGTGCTTCGTCACGGTGCCTGCCGAGGTGTGCGACGAGGTCCGGCTGCGGGCGGGGGAGCCGCGTGGGTTCGGGTCGGTCCGGGTGCGGGTCGAGGTCGGCGGTTCGCGGTGGGACACCAGCGTCTTCCCCGACGACGCCGGCTCGGGCGGATACGTGCTGCCGGTGAAGAAGTCGGTGCGGCGGGCCGAGGGGGTCGACGTGGGCGACGAGCTCACGGTCGTGCTGCAGGTGAGAGAGGACTGAGCGTGCCGCTGCCCGACCGCATCACGACCGACCGGCTGCGGCTGATCCTGGTCACCCCCGACGACGCCTCCGACATGCGCGCCGGCCGCCGCCAGGAACGTTGGCACCCGTCCTACCCGCGCCCTGACGACGTCGACGCGGTGTCGATGGTGCGCGCCGACGACCCGTGGGGGCCGCGGCACGTGGTGCTCGGCCACCAGGCCGTCGGCACCATCGGCTGCTTCGGTCCACCGGAGGACGGCGAGACCGAGATCGGCTTCGGGCTGGTCGCCGACGTGCGTGGCCAGCGGATCGCTTCCGAGGCGCTGACGGCGTACGTCGCGGAGGCCGACCGGCTCGGGGTCCGGCTGACCGCCCGGGTGCGGCCCGACAACGCCGCCAGCCTGCGGGTGCTCGCCCGCTGCGGCTTCACCGAGCTCCGCGGTTCGACCGACGACGACGAGCTGGTGCTCGCGCGGCCGGTTCCGTGAGCGAGCCGCCGCCCCCTCCGATGACGACCCCACGGCTGGTCGCGACCGACCTCGACGGCACGCTGGTCCGCACCGACGGGTCGGTGTCGCCGGCCACCCGGGAGGTGCTGGCCGAGCTCGACCGGCGCGGGGTGCCGGTCGTGATCGTGACCGCCCGGCCGATCCGCTGGATGGACGACCTGTGGCCGCTGGTCGGCCGCCACGGGCTGGCGGTCGTCTCCAACGGCGCGGCCGTGGTCGAGGTCCGCGCCGACGGCGACCACCGGGTGCGCGACGTGCGCGGGATCGGCGTCGAGGCCGGGCTCGCCCTGGTGGAGGCGGTCCGCAAGGCCGCGCCCGAGGCGTCGTTCGCGGTCGAGTGCGTGTCCGGACTCGTCCGCGACCCGTCGTACGTCGAGGCGGAGCGCTTCCCCGCCGGCAGCCCGGTCGGCGAGCTCGCGCACCTCTGGACCGAGCCGGGGCTCAAGCTGCTCGTGAAGCACGACGCGCCCGACCCGGCCGATTTCCGCGACCGGGTCGTCGCCGCCGTCGGCGAGCACGCCACCGCCACCTGGACCCTCGACGGTCTCGTCGAGATCAGCGCCAGCGGCGTCACCAAGGCGACCGCGCTGGCCCGCGTGGCCGAGGAGCTCGGCGTGCCGGCGGCCGGCGTGGTGGCCTTCGGCGACATGCCCAACGACCTGCCGATGCTGAGCTGGGCCGGGACGTCGTACGCGATGGCCAACGGTCACCCGGACGTCCGCGCGGCGGCCGACCACGTGGCACCGGGCAACGACGACGACGGCGTGGCCGGGGTCCTGGTTGGCCTCTTCGACCTGTGATCTGTGACCATGGAGCGGTGTTCAGCCGGGTCGTCCGTGTCCTCGTCGCGCTCGCGCTCGCCAGCGCCGGCGTGCTGCTGACGCACCCCGCGGCGCAGGCCGCGTGCACCTGCACGTCGGGCACGGTGAAGCAGGAGGCCAGGGCGGCCGACGTCGTCTTCCGCGGCGTCCTGACGGAGCAGACCGACCAGCGCCGCCGCACCACGTACACGCTCGACGTCGAGCGGGTCTACCAGGGCCGGGTCACCGACAGCCCGGTCGCGGTCGAGTCCGACGCGCGTGAGGGCGGGTGTGGTCTCGGCCGGCTCCGCACCGACCTCGCCTACGTCGTGTTCGCCGCCCAGGACGGCGACCGCCTCACCAGCGATCGCTGCACCGGGACCGACCGCGCCACCCCGGCGTTCGTCGCGGACGTCGAGCGGGTGCTCGGCCAGGGCGAGCCCTTCACCCCGCCCGAGGCGGAGGTGCCGGAGCCCCCGGACCCGGTCTTCACGAAGGTCGACGGTTCCGAGCCCGCCGAGCTGATGCGGATCGCCGCGCCCGGCGCGGCGATGGTGATCGTCGGGCTGCTGGGCCTGGTCGTCTTCCGCCGACGCGCCTGAGTGGCTGCGAGCGCTCAGAGGTACATCCCGCCGGACTCGCCCGGCTTGCGGTGCGGCTCGTCGCCCTCGGTCGGGCCGCCCTCCTGCTGCGGCAGTCCCATGCCCGGCGGCAGCTGGCGGCGCATCTGCTCCAGCTGGGCCCGGGCGGCCATCTGCTGGGCGTAGATCGCGGTCTGGATGCCGTGGAAGAGGCCTTCGAGCCACCCGACCAGCTGGGCCTGGGCGATCCGGAGCTCACCCTCGGACGGCGTGCCCTCCTCGGTGAACGGCAGCGACAGCCGCTCGAGCTCCTCGACGAGCTCGGGCGCCAGGCCGGACTCCAGCTCCTTGATCGACGCCCGGTGGATCTCCTTGAGGCGGTTGCGGCTCGCCTCGTCGAGCGGCGCGGCCTTCACCTCCTCGAGCAGCTGACGGATCATGCTGCCGATCCGCATCACCTTGGCGGGCTGCTCGACCAGGTCGGTGACGCCGCGGCCGTCCGCGTCGTCTCCGTCGGACGCCTGGGCTGCCGCGGCGAGCACGCTCGCCGGCACCGACCCGACGGGCTGCCCGTCAGGGCCGATCACCACGACGTGCTGCTCCCCGCCGGAGGACTGGTCGGACGACTGGTCCGGCTGCTCGCTCATGCCCTCCACCCTACGGGCCGACCGTCAGCAGCACCTTCCCCACCGCGTCCCCGGACTCGAGCAGCGCGTGCGCCCTCCCGGCCTCCGCCAGCGGCAGCGTCGCGTGCACGATCGGGCGCACCAGCCCGGCCTCGACCAGCGGCCAGACGTGCTCGGTGACGGCCGCGCAGATCGCGGCCTTGCCCTCGACCGGGCGCGAGCGGAGCGTGGTCGCGATCACCGCGCCACGCTTGCGCATCAGCGCCCCGAGGTCGAGCTCGGCCTTCGTGCCGCCCTGCATCCCGATCACGACCAGCCGCCCCTCGAGGGCGAGCACGTCGACGTTGCGCGAGAGGTACTTCGCGGCCATGTTGTCCAGGATCACGTCGGCTCCGTGACCGTCGCTCTCGCGACGGACGACGTCGACGAAGTCCTCGTCGCGGTAGTCGATCGTGACGTCGGCGCCGAGCTCGGAGCACAGCGCCCGCTTCTCCGGAGACCCGGCGGTCGTGTAGACCCGCGCCCCGAGCGCGTGGGCCAGCTGGATCGCCATCGTGCCGATGCCGCCGGCACCGCCGTGGACGAGCAGGTGCTCCCGTGGCCGCAGTCCGGCCACCATGAAGACGTTCGACCACACGGTGCACGCGACCTCGGGCAGTGCGGCGGCGGTGACCAGGTCGATCCCGGCCGGGACCGGCATCAGCTGCCCGGCCGGCACGGCCACCTGCTCGGCGTACCCGCCCCCGGCGAGCAGCGCGCACACCTCGTCGCCGACGGCCCAGCCCGAGACCCCGTCGCCGAGCGCAGCGACCGTGCCGCTGCACTCGAGGCCGATGATCTCGGAGGCGCCGGGCGGTGGTGGGTAGTGGCCCTGCCGCTGGAGCAGGTCGGCCCGGTTGACGGCGGTGGCCGCGACGTCGACCAGCACCTCGCCGGGGGCGGGCGTCGGCGCCGGCACCTCACGCAGCGAGAGGACCTCCGGCCCGCCGGTGGACTCGGCGAGCGCCGCTCTCACTCGTCCTCGAACGCGTCGCCGGTGTGGTCGACGGTGCTGTCGTCGGGGACGTCGTCGTCGACGTCGAGGGGGTCGGGGGCGTCCGCCGGTCGGTCCCAGCCCTCCGCCAGGGCCTGGGCCCGCGCGGCGAGCCGCTCGATCTGCTCGGGGTTGGCACCGCTGTCCGCAGCGGCGAACCCGAGGAGGTACGCCGTGATGGGCGCGGCCACCTTCTCCACCTGGTGCGCGGCGGTGCGCGACAGGTCGAGGATCAGGCCCTCGTCGACCTCGGTCTCGATGTCGAGCACGTCGCACAGCTCGTCGATCCAGTCGTGCAGGTTCACAGTCACCAAGGTTTGCGGCACTTCCTCTCGCCCGCAACCCCCGGACCGCTGTGACGGGTCATCGATCTGCGTCGTCGAGGTGGCGCAGGTCCCCGACGGTATCCACCCCGGAGGCCTCCCGGCCCACCGCGTCGACCTCGTGGAGGACCAGCGGAGCGAGCAGCGCGTGGACCGCGGCGCCGTGCGGATCGGCCGGCGCGACCGCGTCGAGCCGGTCCGGACGCACCACGAAGGCCAACCGGCGCCTGCCGTCAGGGCCGGTGAGCACCGACCCGTCGGCGTCTCCCACCGCGGCCGTGAGCCGGTCGACGGTCGCCTCCGTGACGTGGGGCATGTCGACCGCGAGCACCAGCAGCAGGTCGGGGGCGCCGCTCAGTGCCGCACGGCCGGCGAGCAGCCCGGCCACCGGACCGCCGTACGCCGGGTCCTCGCGGGCGAAGGTCACCTGCCGGCTGGTCGGTGCCGGGTCCGCGACGACCACGACCTCGGTGGCCGCGGAGGTCGCCGCCAGCGCGCGCTCCAGCAGCGTGGTCCCGGCGTACTCGATGGCGGCCTTGTCGACGCCGCCGAGCCGGACGCCGGTCCCGCCCGCGAGGATCACCGCCGCCAGGTCCATGTGGCGAGTCTCCCAGGCGCGACCGGGCGTCGCGCCGCCACCCGGCCGGGTGGCAGGGTGGGGTCGTGACCTCCCGGACCGGCCTGCGCGTGGCGCTGGTGCAGCACGCGTCGGGGCTCGATCCGACGGCCAACCGGGCGCTGCTCGACGAGCTGACTCCGGCCGACGCCGACCTGGTCGTCTTCCCCGAGGCGTTCGCCCGCGACTTCGGTCCTGCCGGCTCCGACGTCAGCGAGGCCGCCGAGCCCGTGACGGGGCCGTTCGCGACCGAGGTCGCCCGGGTCGCGGCCGCCCGCGGGGCGACGGTGGTGGCCGGCATGTTCGAGACGTCGGAGGACCCCGGCCGCCCCTGGAACACATTGGTCCTGCGTGGGGCGGCGTCGGTCGACTACCGCAAGGTCCACCTCTACGACTCCTTCGGCTACCGCGAGTCCGACCGGCTGTCCGCGGGTGCGATCGCGGCACCGACCGTGCCGCTGGGCGGGCTGACGCTGGGGCTGATGACCTGCTACGACCTGCGGTTCCCCGAGCAGGCGCGCGCTCTCGTCGACGCCGGGGCCGACGTCCTCGTCGCCCCGTCGGCGTGGGTCGCGGGCGACCGCAAGGTCGACCACTGGCGCACCCTGGTCCGGGCGCGCGCGATCGAGAACACCGCGTACGTCGTGGCGGTGGGCCAGCCAGGGCCGCGCTACACCGGCCACTCGATGGTCGTCGACCCGCTCGGCGACGTCCTGGTCGAGGCCGGTGACGGTCCCGACGTCCTGACCGCGCAGCTCGACCCCGAGGTCGTCTCACGGTCCCGGCACACCAACCCCTCACTGGCGAACCGGCGCCGGTAGCCTCCGCCCCGTGGCTCGGAGCACCCCCCGCCGACGCGCCGAACCGGTGCGCCGGTCCCGTCGATGGCGCACCACCCCCGACGCACCCCGGCCGCTCGCCGAGGGCAGTGAGACCGCCCTGCCGGGTGCCGCGCCGGTCCCGCCCCCGGCGCCGTCCAAGGTGGGCACGCGGCTGCTCTCGGTGGTCTGGCTGCTGGCCGTGCTCGTCGGCGCGCTGCTGCTCGCGATCGGCCTGTTCGGCACCGGGCCGGTGGAGTCCGACGTGCTGGAGCTGCCGCTCGGGCTGGGGCCGATCGACCTCGAGTCCGCCTGGCTGCCCCAGATCGGATCGGTGCTCGTCGGCACGGCGTACGTCTGGGCGCTCGCGGCCCGTACCGGCGGCCGGCCGGTCGTCTTCTCGCTGCTGACGGCCGCGGTCGGGGTGGGCGTGCTGTGGGCCGACCGGGACCTGATGCGCAACGGCGCCGCGGTGATGGTGTGCGTCGTGTCCGCCGTGCTGGCCGTCGTGGCCACGGTGCCGGCGGTCAAGCTGTGGCAGGCGGTCCGCGAGGTGGTCGTCGCGTCGCTGGTCGCCGCCCTCGGCGCCCTCGCCACGGTCGGGCTCCACCCGACGATCGACGTCGTGCGGTTCGAGTACGTCACGTTCGGGCTGTCCCTGGCCGCCGCGTTCGGCGTCGTCTACCGGCTCGGCGCCGGCTTGCACGGCCTCGGCAAGCGGGGCGCCGTCACGGTCGTCGTCGGCGGCGTGGTCCTCGTGCTCAGCCTCGTGTACGCCGAGCTGCTGCGCCGCTACGGGACGCCGGTCCTGGTCGAGTCGCTCTTCGACGGGGTCCGGTGGCTGCGCGCGACGATCGGTGCCTCACCCCGCCCGATCATCGCGCTCATCGGCATCCCGGCGCTGGTCTGGGGCACCCACATGCGTGCCCGGCGGCGCCAGGGCTGGTGGGTCTGCGCGTTCGGCGTCGGTGCCACCGCGCCGATCGCGCAGGCCTTGACCGACCCGGGGGTCTCGACCCAGGAGTCGGCGATGGCCATCGGGTACGCGCTCGTGGTCGGGCTGGGGGTCGGGCTGCTGCTGATCCGGCTCGATCTCGCCCTCACCGGCCAGCGCGGCCGCCGCGGCCGGCGGGCCGAGGAGGCCGCCGCCCTCCGGCCGGAGCCGGCCCGGATCGAGCCCCTGCTGTGACGCGTGGCGGCGCCGCCTCGCCGGTACGCGCGGGTAACGGCTAGCGTCGGCGCCATGGCACGTGTGCAGGAGATCGAGATCGCAGCCGAGATGGTCGCCAACGTGCTGAGCGTCGACGTGGCGCCCGGGGACGCCGTGGCGATCGGCGACACCGTGGTGCTCCTGGAGTCGATGAAGATGGAGATCCCGGTCATCTCCGAGTACGCAGGGACCGTCGCAGGGGTCTGGGTGACGCCGGGCGACGTCATCCAGGAGGGCGACGTCCTGCTGGCCCTCACCGTCGCCCGCTGAGACCTCGACCTCGGGAGCTGTCATGACCCACCGCCCGTGCTTCCACCTGGCGATGCCGGTGCACGACATCGCCGCCGCTCGCGCGTTCTACGGCGGCGTCCTCGGCCTGACCGAGGGCCGCTCCGACCATCACTGGGTGGACTGGAACTTCCACGGCCACCAGGTCGTCACCCACCTCGCCGACACCGTGCCCGGCCCGGCGGCCCACAACCCGGTCGACGGCCAGCAGGTGCCGGTCCCGCACTTCGGGCTGGTGCTGGACGTCGACGACTTCCACGCGCTCGCGGGCCGGCTCGAGGCCGCCGGCACGGACTTCGTGATCGAGCCCTACCTCCGGTTCGAGGGAGACCCCGGCGAGCAGTGGACGATGTTCTTCCACGACCCGTCCGGCAACGCCTTGGAGTTCAAGGCGTTCGCCGACGAGGCGCAGATCTTCGCGATCTAGCCAGGCTGAGAGCCAGCAGAGGGGGCGGGATTCGAACCCGCGGCTGACATCTCTGCCAGCGACCGCTTTCAAGGCGGTTCCGATCGGCCACTCCGGCACCCCTCCGAGGTCGCCCGAGGGCGACACCGGGTGGAGTCTACGTAGGTGGCTGTTGGGCTACTCGGAGCCGCCCAGCTCCAGCTCGACCTCGTCCCACGCGAGGTCTCGACGACGCTGCAGGTGGTGCTCGACGTCGACGAGCAGGCGGAGCATCCGGTCGCGGAGATCCTCGACCGGCGGATCGGCGAGCACCTGGGGTCCGAGCGCGGCCACCCGGGCCAGCAGCTGGTTGCGTTCGCGCAGCACACCGGCCCCGCGAGCGGCCAGCCACCCGTCGACCGCCACGGGCGACTCGGTGGCCAGCAGGTCACGCAGCTCGGACAGGATGCCGCGGGCTCGCCAGCGCCACGGGCCGGGCGCGCCGGTCTCGGTGACGGCGGCGTGGAGGTGGGGGAACTGGTGGAGAGGCGTGGCTGGCATGGCGCCCCCGGGAGGGTGAGGGGATCCGGCTGGGGTACGAGTGTCGCCCCGTCCTTCGGCGCGCCACAACCCCCCGGGACCACCGGATCTGCCGGGTGAGGAGAATCGTTGTCATGTCGTCCGGTTATCGGCTCGCGCCGCCGCTGGCCGCCCGGTTGCTGGGGTCGCTCCTGGTGGCGGTCGCGGTGCTCGTCCTGGTGCTGACCGTGGTCACGGCGTTCCTGCGCTGGTCGCCGTGGGTCGTGGTCGGGTTCGGCGCGGGTGGGCTCGCGCTGGTGGTCGCCGTCGCGGTCGCCGTACTCCGGATCGACGTGGTCCGCCTCGACGACGACGGCTACCGGGTCCGGCTGGTGCGGGGTGCCGGGGTCACCGCGGCCCGGTGGGCGGACGCGGCCGACGCCGTGACAGCCAGCACGGGCGGGATCGACTGCCTCGTGATCCGGCTCCAGGACGGTGGCGCGACCACGATCCCGGTGTCCGCGCTGGCGGCCGACCGGGACGCGTTCGTCGCCGCGGTCCGCGATCACCTGCGCCGTGCCGAGGGCCTCCGGCCCCTGTGACCCGATTCGGCGGCCGGCCCGCCGTGCTTGTAACCTGAGCCCGCCGTGAGCCCGGGTGTCGAGCCTGGACGAAACGGTGCTGGAGGCGTCGCCTAGTCCGGTCTATGGCGCCCGCCTGCTAAGCGGGTTGAGGAGTGATCCTCCTCTCGCGGGTTCAAATCCCGCCGCCTCCGCGCCTGCTCGACGGCTCCTTTCCGGTGGAACCGGGAAGGAGCCGTCGTCTCTGCGCCCACCGCTGCGCTGCATAATTCTGCAATGCACAAAGTTGACCCAGCGCAGAGGTGTCCTGGCCGGGTCGGTCCCCGGAGGATGGAAGGGCAGCGGCCCCGCATGGGGTCGGGCAGCGGAGCGAGTAGGTGGAGAGACTATGAAGATCGTGCAGAAAGTAGCCCTCGTCGTGGCAGCGACACTGATGGGGATCGGTCTTCTCGGGAGCCCAGCGAGTGCCGACAGCAGCTGGGGTGGGTGCTGCTCCAAGGCGGCCCGCTGAGTGATCGCCTGACCGGCATCTGGAGAACTTGAGACGGGGACCGCGATTCCCCCCCAAATGAATTCAGCGGTCCCAGCGCCGTCCCCCCGGCCCGTCTCAACCCCGCGAGGGCAGTGACATCGTCACTGCCCTCGCGCTTTGTCCGGACGGCGCCCGGTGGCGCCGTTCAGTCGGGGTCGTCCTCGAGCGTGCGCTCGCGCCCGGAGATGCCGCGCTGCCCCATCGTGTAGCCGAGCTGGAAACGGGTCTCGGCGAGATACTCCTGCTTGAGGTCGGCCACGTAGCCGGCGTACGTACGCGGGCTGACGCCGAGCCGTTTGGCGCTGAGCGGGTCGGCGTGACCCTCGATCAGCATTCGGATCGTCATCGCGCGCTGCTCGGCCGCGATGTCCTTGAGCATCCCGCTCTCCCGGTTCGTGAAGGGCCGGCCCCGCTCCCACGCCCGCTCGAACACGTCGACGAGGTAGTCGACGACCGACGGCTCGCGGATCGCGATCGCGGTGGTGAGGTCCTCCTGCTTGCCGGGGATCACCGCCACCCGCCGGTCGATCACGATCAGCCGGTTGAAGAACTCGTCGAGCGTGCGGACCTCGGCCCCGCGTTCGGTCACCGCTGCGACGTAGTCGTGGGTGATGGCGCTGCGACGGGCGCTGTGCTGGTAGAGCGTGCGCATCTTGGTGCCGCGGTCGAGCATCGCGGTGTCGCGGACGGCGGCCGCCGCGAGCGAGGCGGCGTCGCGACCGGCCTGCGGCTGGGCCGTGAGCATCTCGTCCTCGCACTCGGCGACCAGGCCGGCGATGAACGGGTCGATCGCGTTCGCGTGCAGCACCGTGAACGGACCCTGCGTGGTGTCGGGGGCGCGGCGCCAGGCCTGCGCCAACGGACCGAACGCGGTGGCCCAGCCGGAGGACTCCTCCAGCAGCCGGGCGCCCTCCTGCGTCAGCGGTGAGACGATGCGCGACTGCACCGTGGACGGGTCGATGGCGACGTACTGCTGCTTGTCGGGCTGCTCCATGAGCAGGCCCACGTCGAGAAGCAGGTCGAAGGCGGCTCGGTCAGGCCCCGTGCGAGCGATCCGCGGGTCGCGCTGGTCGATGCCGCCGGACCCGACGATGTCCTCGTACAACGCTGTGGCCGCATCCTCGAAGAGCGCCCGGTCCTCGGGTCCCAGGTCGCGCACGTCACTCCTTCCCACCCCGCCGGCGACCAGAATCCCATACGCCGGAAACACGCGTGGCCCCTTCCCGCAACCGGGAAGGAGCCACGCGGCTGAGCGTCGGTCAGAGCCCGAGCCGGGCCTTCAGCCCGTCGAGCTCGGTCCAGAGCACGGCGGGCAGCTGGTCGCCGAACTTCTCGAACCACTCCTGGATCTGCGGGATCTCGGCGCGCCACTCCTCGGCGTCGACCCGCAGCGCGGCGGCGAGCTGCTCGTCGGTGACGTCGAGCCCGTCGGTGTCGAGGGCCCCGGGCGCCGGGACGTGGCCGATCGGGGTCTCGAGCGCGGCGGCCTGGCCCTCGATCCGCTCCACGACCCACTTCAGGACCCGGCTGTTCTCGCCGAAGCCGGGCCACAGGAAGCCGCCCTCGTCGTCGCGCCGGAACCAGTTGACGTAGAAGATCCGGGGCAGCTTGGACTCGTCGTTGTCCTTGCCGATGTTGATCCAGTGGTCGAAGTAGTCGCCGGCGTGGTAGCCGATGAAGGGCAGCATCGCCATCGGGTCGCGCCGGACGACGCCGACCGCGCCGACCGCGGCGGCCGTCGTCTCGCTGGAGAGGGTGGCGCCGAGGAACGTGCCGTGGGTCCAGTCGCGGGCCTCGAACACGAGCGGGACGGTGGTCTTGCGGCGGCCGCCGAAGAGGATCGCGTCGATCGGGACGCCGCGCGGGTCGTCGTACTCGGGCGCGAGGATGTCGCACTGCGTGATCGGCGTGCAGTAGCGGCTGTTGGCGTGGCTCGACAGCTCCTCGCTGTCGGGCGTCCACGGCTCGCCCTTCCACGACGTGGCGCGGGCCGGCGGGTTCTCCAGCCCCTCCCACCAGATGTCGCCGTCCTCGGTGAGCGCGACGTTCGTGAAGACCGAGTTGCCCTTGTTGATGGTCCGCATCGCGTTCGGGTTGGTGTGCTCGTTGGTGCCGGGCGCGACGCCGAAGAAGCCGTACTCCGGGTTGACCGCCCACAGCCGGCCGTCCTCGCCGACCCGCATCCACGCGATGTCGTCGCCGAGCGTCTCGACCTTCCAGCCCGGGATGGTCGGCTGGAGCATGGCGAGGTTGGTCTTGCCGCAGGCGCTCGGGAACGCCGCCGCGACGTACTTCACGACGCCGGCCGGTGACGTGAGCTTGAGGATCAGCATGTGCTCGGCCAGCCAGCCCTCGTCGCGGGCCATCACGCTCGCGATCCGCAGCGCGTAGCACTTCTTGCCGAGCAGCGCGTTGCCGCCGTAGCCGGAGCCGAACGACCAGATCGCCCGCTCCTCGGGGAACTGCACGATGTACTTGGTGTCGTTGCACGGCCACGCGACGTCGGCCTGACCGTCGGCGAGCGGCATGCCGACCGAGTGGATCGCCGGCACGAAGTCGGCGCCCAGCTCGGTCATCCGCTCGAGCACCGCGCTGCCCATCCGCGCCATCACCCGCATGCTCGCGGTGACGTAGGCCGAGTCGGTGAGCTCGATCCCGAACATCGGGCGCTCCGCCTCGAGGTGCCCCATCACGAACGGGATGACGTACATCGTGCGGCCCCTCATGCAGCCGGCGTACAGCCCGCGCATGATGCCCTTCATCTCCTCCGGGTCCATCCAGTTGTTGGTGGGCCCGCAGTCCTTCTCGTCCACCGAGCAGATGTAGGTGCGGTCCTCGACGCGCGCCACGTCGGTCGGGTCGGAGGCGGCGTAGAAGGAGTTCGGCTTGATCGCCGGGTTGAGCCGGGTGAAGGTGCCGGTCGCCTCCAGCGCCCGGGTCAGCTCCTCCCACTCCGCGTCGGAGCCGGTGCACCAGTGGATCCGGTCGGGCGTCGTCAGCTCGGCGACCTCGGCGACGAAGTCGAGGATGCCCTGGTGGGTCGTCGGGGCAGTCCCCGTGATCGTGGCGGTCATGCGTTCGTGATCCCCTATGCGCGTCGGCGTTCGATGTCGCACGGCGTCGTTGTCGGGCGAGCGGTTGCGGGGAGGCTATCCGCGTCCGACGCGGCGACATATTGGATCGATCTACGGGGTGTGACCCCGGTCGCACTCCGTCGGAGGTCGAGGTACGAGCGCAGCGAGCCACGAGACCTCCCGGCACCGATTCGGTTGCCCACCAGGCCCTCGGCTATCCTCGACCAGTCGTCCGGCACGCCGTACGACGAGCGCCTGTAGCTCAACGGATAGAGCATCTGACTACGGATCAGAAGGTTTGGGGTTCGAATCCCTACAGGCGCGCTTCGCAGATCACGGCCCTGACATGCTGCCAACGCGCCGCGCACGGCCCTTCTTGGCACTCACGATCTTCGGGTCCGCGCCCGTGGAGGGGGCCTTGTTCTGCGCGCTTCGCAGACCCCAGGTGTCGTGCCACTATCGGCTCATGACCGGCGCGGCAGACCTGGACACTCCGGACGACCTGCTCCGCACGGCGGAGCAGCATGCCAGCATGCGCGTGCCGATCGCGACGAGGAGTGAGCCGGTGTCGGCCTTGCTGATCCGGCTCCGGGGCCAGCAGTTCGACAGCGCGTCGGTGGTCGCAGTCTGCGACGGAGAGCGCCTGGTCGGCCTGGTTGCGATCGAGCGGCTGCTGGCCGCCCCTGCCGAGTCCGTGGTCGAGACGGTCATGGACACCAACCCCCCGACCGTCAGCCCGGCAACACACCAGGAGCACGTCGCCTGGCAGGCCGTCCAGCGCGGGGAGCCGGGCATCGCGGTGATCGACGACAGCGGCAGCTTCCGCGGACTCATCCCGGCACAGTCTCTGCTCGGTGTCCTGCTCGAGGAGCACGACGAGGACATGGCACGGCTGGGCGGGTTCCTCGGGACCGCATCGGCTGCACGGTCAGCCAGCACGGAGCGCGTGGGCAGACGGCTCCTGCACCGCTTGCCCTGGCTCCTGGTCGGTCTGGTCGGCGCCCTGCTCGCCGCAGTGATCGTGGGAGCCTTCGGGGAGCAGCTCGAGGAGACGGTGCTGATCGCCTACTTCGTGCCCGGCGTCGTCTACATCGCCGCTGCGGTGGGCATGCAGACCGAGACGCTGGCGATCCGCGGCTTGTCCGTCGGCGTCGGGATCCAGCAGGTCGCCGTGCGTGAGGTCGTCACCGGCGCACTCCTGGGACTGTCACTGGCAGCCCTGGCGTTCCCGCTCATCTGGGCGGGGTGGGGGAACCTCGAGGTGGCGGCCGCGGTCGCCCTGGCGATGTTCGCGGCCTCGTCGATCGCCACCGGCGTCGCTCTGCTGCTGCCCTGGACGCTCCACCGTCTGGGCAAGGACCCGGCGTTCGGCTCAGGACCGATCGCCACCGTGATCCAGGACCTGCTCACGGTGTCGGTCTACTTCCTCACCGCCACGGCGATCGCCTCCTGAGCACGGCCGGGAACGCCTGCCCCCTGGGCACCAGGGACGTCACTCACCAAACCTGAGAGGCAACCCGAAGGCCTCATGGCCGGAGCTCGTCGTCGAGGAACCCGACAACTCGACGCTCCCACTCCTCCGGTGCGCTGCTGAGTCCCTGGGTGTGTCCGGCACCGGGGACCGTCCAGACCTGAACTCGCAGCGGGTCGGCGGAGCGCATGCTGGCGGCAGCCAACATCTCTTCCTCCACGGTGCCGGCGACGATGAGCAGGAACTCGGTGTCGACCGCGGTGGCCACCGAGCTCCGCAGCGACACCGGGGGCGACGCTCCCGTGAGCAGGTCCGTCAGCCAGTAGGTCCACCAGTCCAGGCCACGTTCCACAGCCGAGGCGTCCCCCGCCGGGGACACGTCGTCGTCGGCACTGCGTCCGCTGGCGCCCTCCGCGACCACCGCTGAGATTCGAGGATCCACTCCCGCGGCACCGATCGCTTCCTCGCCACCCATCGACAGCCCGACGACCCCGATCCTCGACGGCTCGACTCCGTCCTGGCCGCCCAGGAACGTCACCGCCGCGGTCGTGTCCAGGTCGCCGTACCAGCCGATGTCCATGCCCGTGCCGGCGCTGCGTCCGTGGCCCCGCGCGTCCACCATCAGGACGCCGTACCCATGCCGGGCGAGCGCGCCCGCGTGCCGGATCGTCGAGGTGCGAGTGGACCCGGCCCCGTGCTTGAGCACCACGGCCGCGCCGTTGCGCGACGGGATCAGCCATGCGGAAAGCTCGACGCCATCGCTGGTGGTGAAGGAGACATCCCGATAGTCCAGGCCTTCATCTGCAGGGGTGCCGGTCCCCAACGCAGTCGGTGGTACGACGGTGTACATCACCGCCACCGCGGACGACAGCACCACCTGTCCGACCACGACCACCGCCGGTACCAGCGTCAGCCGCCACCACCCATGCGTGGCTCTCCAGGCCTTGACGGCGGCGTACCCGAGCAGAGCCAGCCCGATCGCCAGCACCACCAGCCCCGTGACCGTCTCGAGGGTCAACCCCGTCTGTTGCAGGTGCCGGATCCCGATGCCTGCTCCGGAGGCCGTCGCGGCCATACCGACGCCGAGAGCAAGGGCGGCCGCCCACCGCGAGTGGCGCACTGGCGCCAGGCGAGGCTCGACCGAGCGTTGTTGAGGAGCACTCATGTCCGCCCCTTCCAGTCGGCCTCTCCTGCATGGTCGGCTCGGACGGGAGAGCTGGACAGGGCCAACCGACCCGGAAAGCCCGCCAAGGGTCACCCGGAGCTCGTGCGGCCTGCCGCCGACAGCCGCGGCGCAGGTGCTCGGCGAGATGGAGAGGCGACGCGGCGCTCGTAGGGTTGACGTCATGGATGACCCGCGAGATACGCACCGTTCACCCGCGCCCGCGAGCGGGGGTGAACGGTACTGATGGACACCCAGACCCTCGTCAACCTCGGCCTGGTGCTCCTGTTCGTCCTGGTCGGCGGTGTCTTCGCCGCGACCGAGCTCGCCCTGGTGTCACTGCGCGAGAGCCAGCTCTCCGCCATGGAGCGCAAGAGCTCCCGCGGCGCCCACGTCGCACTCGTGGCGCGCAATCCGAACCGGTTCCTCGCCGCGGTCCAGATCGGCGTGACCGTCGCCGGTTTCCTCTCCGCCGCCTACGGTGGCTCGACCCTCGCTCCCGACCTCGCGCCCTACCTCGAGCAGGCGGGACTGGGGGAGTCGGCCGCCGGGACCACCGCGCTCGTCGTCCTCACCCTCTTCATCGCCTACCTCTCCTTGGTGTTCGGGGAGCTCGTGCCCAAGCGGTTGGCGTTGCAGAAGTCGACCGGGATCTCGTTGGCCGTGGCGCCCGTCCTGGACCGCTTCGCGACGCTGATGCGTCCCGCCATCTGGCTGCTCTCGATCTCGACCAACGCAGTGGTCCGCCTGCTGGGTGGCGATCCGGACGCGAAGAGCGAGGAGCTCTCCGAGCAGGAGCTGCGCGAGCTCGTCTCCACCCACGAGGCCCTCACCGACCAGGAGCGGCGCATGCTCGGCGACGTCTTCGCCGCTTCCGAGGCCACCCTGAAGGAGGTCATGCGCCCACGAGGCGACGTGACCTTCCTGGCGGGGGACCTGGCGCTCGTCGAGGCCGCCGAGCGCGTGCGCGACCTGCCCTACTCGCGCTACCCGGTCAGCGGCGAGGGCTTCGACGACGTGATGGGCTTCCTCCACGTCCGCGACCTGCTCGGCATCGCCGCCGACGACGACCGGCTCGTCTCCGACGCCTGCCGGCCGATCGAGATGCTTCCCGGGACCAATCGCGTCCTGCCCACGGTCGCCACCCTGCGTCAGCAAGGTGTGCACCTGGCGGTGGTCGTCGACGAGTACGGCGGCACCGACGGCATCGTCACGCTCGAGGACCTCGTCGAGGAGATCGTCGGCGAGATCCGCGACGAGTACGACGCTGACGACGGTGGGTCCTCGACGGATCCGGGGGACGTGGACGGGGGCACGAGCCTGGAGGACTTCGCCAGAGCCACCGGGCTCCACCTCGAGGAAGGCAGCTACGAGACCGTGGCCGGCTACGTCATCGCCCGGCTCGGTCACATCCCGGCGGCAGGCGAACAGGTCGACGTGCCCGGCGGCGTGCTCCAGGTCAGCGCCGTCGACGGGAACCGGATCACGCGACTGACGCTGCAGCGCTCGCCGTCGGGGTCTCCGGACGAGCCGGACGCTCCCGCCGCGGACTAGGTCGACAAGGGAGCGAGGCGCACCACCTCTCGCGACGGACGTTCAGGGCGGGCCGGTATCAGGAGCGCGTCGGACGCCCTCTGTCAGGGCAGGGCCGTCAACCGGCCCGGCTCGCCCACTCCTTGGAGGCACCTGATGAACGTCCGACCACTTCTCGCACTCGCCGCTTTCGGCGTCTCGACCCTGATGTGCGCCTCCGCGGCCACGGCGGGGCTGTCGACGGCGGCACCGGCGGACGATCCGGACCGGATCCTCGACCGCAACGTGTCGGGAGGCGCCGCGGTGCGGGCCCTGGGCGACGACCTCGACCTCGTGGCCCAGCGGTACGACCGGACCTCCGGCGAGCTGGCGGCGCTGCTGCGCGACGACCCGTCGCTGTGGGTCGACCCCACCGGCCTCCTGCACGTGAAGGAGCCGCTCCCGACGCGGCTGGTCGAGAGCGCGCCCCAGGCCGGCCCGTTCCCGAACCAGAACACCTTCGCCCTGCACAGCAGGCTCGGTGCGCAACGGACGATCTTCCTCGACTTCGACGGCGGCCCGGTGTCCGGTACCGCGTGGAACGACTCGTACACGATCCCCACCAGCTCGCAGCCGGCGTTCGACCTCGACGGGAACCCGGCCACGTGGAGCCAGGCCGAGCACGACACCATCCAGAGCGTCTACCAGCGGGTCGCCGAGGACTACCGGCCCTTCGACGTGGACGTGACCACGCAGGACCCGGGGGCCGCTGCGCTCGACCGGTCGAGCGCCGCCGACACGCAGTTCGGCACGCGGGTCCTCGTGACGCCGAGCACCGACGCCGCGACCCGCATCTGTGGCAACGGTTGTGGCGGAGTCGCCTTCGTCGGTGTCTACAACCTGGTCGGGTCCGCCTACTACCAGCCGGCGTTCGTCTTCCCCCAGCTGTTGTCCAACGTCGACAAGTACATCGCCGAGGCGGCCAGCCACGAGGCCGGCCACAACCTCGGGCTGTTCCACGACGGCACGTCGACGGTGGGCTACTACACGGGCCACCGCAACTGGGCCCCGATCATGGGCGTCGGCTACAACGAGCCCCTGGTCCAGTGGAGCAGCGGTGAGTACGCCGACGCCAACAACGCCCAGGACGACGTCGCGGTCATCCAGAGCCTCGGGCTCCCCCTGCGCGTCGACGACCACGGGTCCGGCTTCGCCACCGCCACCGCGCTGGACACGGCCAGGAAGGCGGCCGGAGTCATCGAGCGGCGTACGGACGCCGACGTGCTCTCGTTCCGTCGCACCTGCTCCGCCAAGACGACGATCACGGTCAAGCCGTCCGAGAACAGCCCGAACCTCGACGTCCGGCTCCGCCTGCACACGGCCGGTCGGGCGCTCCTGACCTCGAGCAACCCACTGTCCGGAGAGGCGTCGTTCGACGTGGCCACCGGCTTGAACGCGACCATCGCCAGGTCGCTCGCCGCCGGGACCTACTACCTCACGGTCGACGGCGTCGGGGCGCAGACCCCGGCCACGGGGTACTCCGACTACGGCTCGCTCGGCAAGTACTCGGTCCGGATCTCCCGATGCCCGTGACGGCCGCCGGCGTGCGTCAGCGGCCCTTCCACACCGGAGGACGCTTCTCGGCGAACGCCCGGGCGCCCTCGAGCTGGTCCTCGGAGTCGTAGAGCGCCGCGACCGTCGGGAGCGACCCGGACGTCACCAGGTCCATCGCCTCCTGGAACGAGAGGGACTCGGCGGCGCGCGCGGTCTCCTTGATCGCCGCGAAGACCAGCGGAGGACCGGCGGCGAGCAGCCGCGCGACCTCCCAGGCCCTCGCCCGCACCGCCTGGTCGTCGGGGAGGACCTCGTTGACCAGGCCCCATCGGGCAGCCTCGGTGGCGGCCATCCAGCGACCGGTCAGGAGCAGCTCCATCGCCACGTGGTGGGGGACCCGCTTCGGCAGCCTCACCGTGGCGGCGTCGGCGAGGGTGCCGGCGTTGATCTCCGGCAGCCCGAACTGCGTGGCCTCCGACGCGTAGATCAGGTCGCACGCCAACGCGAGCTCGAAGCCGCCACCCATCGCGAGGCCGTGGACGGCGGCGATCACCGGCTTGTCCAGCCCGGGCAGCTCCTGGAGACCGCCGAACCCGCCGACGCCGTAGTCGCCGTCGACCGGGTCGCCGGCCGCGGCGGCCTTCAGGTCCCAGCCGGCGGAGAAGAACTTCTCCCCGGCGGTGCGCAGGATCGCGACCCGCAGCGCGGGGTCGTCGCGGAAGCCGGCGAAGACCTCACCCATCGCCCGGCTCGTGGCCAGGTCGATCGCGTTCGCCTTGGGCCGGTCGAGCGTCACCTCGAGGACGCCGTCCTCCTCGTGGGTCCGGAGGCTGCCGTGCGGGTCGCCGGTCACCGTCATGCTCCCAACGGTCGCAGCATCGAGCGGGCGATGATGTGACGCTGGATCTCCGACGTGCCGTCCCAGATGCGCTCGATGCGAGCGTCGCGCCAGATCCGCTCCAGGGGGAGCTCGTCCATCAGCCCCATGCCGCCGTGGATCTGGATCGCCTCGTCGGCCACCATCGCCAGCATCTCGGTCGCCTTCAGCTTCGCCATCGCGATGTCGGCGTCGGTCGCGGTGCCCTGGTCGTAGCGCCACGCCGTGTTGAGCGTCAGCAGCTCCGCGGCCCGCAGCTCGGTGGCCATGTCGGCGAGCTTGAACCCGACGCCCTGGAACCGGCCGATCGGCTGCCCGAACTGCTCGCGGTGCGCGGCGTGGGCGACCGACAGGTCCAGTGCGCGCTCGGCCCGGCCGAGGCAGGTCGCGGCCACCTGGAGCCTCGTGGACCCGAGCCAGGTGCCCGCGAGCGCGAAGCCCCCTCCCTCCTCGCCGAGGAGTGCGTCGCCGGCGACGTACACGTCGTCGAAGTCGAGGACGGAGTTGGTGTAGCCGCGGTGGGACACGTTGCGGTAGCCGTCGTGAAGCGCCACACCGGGGGTGTCGAGGTCGACGAGGAAGATCGACATCGTGGCCCGGCCGTCGTCGTCGGTGCCGGTACGGGCCAGGAGGATCACGAAGTCGGCCTCGTCGGCATGGCTGATGAAGTGCTTGGAGCCGCGGATCCGCCAGCCGTCACCCTCGCGGGTCGCGCGGGTCCGGATGGCGCGGACGTCGGAGCCCGCCCCCGGCTCGGTCATGGCCAGGCAGTCGATCCGCTCGCCGCGGACGCACGGGAGGAGGTAGCGCTCCCGCTGGGCCGGGGTGCCGGCCAGCAGGATGTTCGACGGTCGTGCGACGCAGGTGTAGTGCAGCGCGTAGCTGGCCTTGCCGAGCTCCTTCTCGAACAGGACGAGGGTCACGGCGTCCAGGCCGGCACCCCCGACCTCCTCGGGCATGTTGGCGGCGTACAGGCCGGCCGCCAGGGCCTTGCGCCGGATCTCCGCCGCCAGCTCGGGCGGCAGCACGCCGGTCCGCTCCACCCGTTCCTCGTGCGGGTAGAGCTCGCGCTCGACGAACGACCGGGTCACCTCGACGATGCTGCGCTGCTCGTCGGTCAACGCGAAGTCCATGCCGTCTCCTCGGATCGGGCTTGCGCGCACAGTATGGCTCCAGGGATCGAGGCGGGTCACGGACGGAGCAGAGGAATGCACGCCGGGGACGGTGGGTACCGGGCCCGTGTCATGAGTGATCAGCTGGAACCCCTGCCCGAGACCACCGAGGCCCTGGCGGAGCTCCTGTCCTTCGAGGACCCCCGGGTCGACGAGGCGTTCCTGGGCATGGGCGAGACCGCACGGACGGTCGTCCCCGAGCTGGTCGGCCTGAGCCTGACCCTCGTCGAGGAAGGCGTCACCTTCACCCTGGCCGCCCCCAGCGTCGGCGTCGCCAGCCTCGACGCGATGCAGTACCTCGACGACGGCCCGTGCGAGCGGGCGGTCGAGGAGGCCAGACCTGTGGCGTGCGGCGTCCAGGCGCTGCTCGACGAGGGTGTGTGGCACGTGTACGCGCGGGCGGCCGCCGCGAGCGGAGTGGCGAGCAGCCTGTCCATGCCGATCATCCACGAGGGCCAGGTGAGGGGCGGGCTCAACCTCTACGGCGCCTCGCCCGATGCCTTCGACGATCGGCGGGACCGGTTGGCCCACGCGCTCGGCGCCTCGCCGGAGCACGCGGTCACCAACGCCGACCTGTCGTTCGCCACCAGGCTGCAAGCCGTCAAGGCCCCTGGCGCACTGCGGGACGCCAACCGCGTCGACACCGCCGTCGGCATCCTGGCCGCCCGGTTCGGCGAGTCCGTCGGCGCCGCTCGCGAGCGGCTGGAGGGCGTCGCGGCCCGTGCGAACGTCCCGTTGCCGGTCCTGGCGCGGGTCGTGATCTCCGTCCACAGCGAGGGCGACGGCTCGTGGCAGTGAGGGCGTGGCGACGACACGGCGGGCGGCGTACGGTGGTCGTAGATTCCTTGGCTCCCCTCATCGGGTTCTGGCGGGTCTAGGCCCCACCGATTGAGACCACGGTCCTTGAGGTCGTCCCCTGTGTACTGGCGTTGCGAGCGGCGGCGCGCGGGGCGGCACGCTCTGATCGAGTCCGCGAGCGTGTCTCCGTGACCGACGCGCTTCCGGAGGAGCCCGTGCCCGACCATGACTCCGCATCGCCGCGGCCTTGACCGAGGCCGCGAAGCTGATGCACGCACCCAAGACGCTCGAGGAGACCCTCGACGCCATCACGCAGGCCACCCTGCACACCGTGCCCGGCTTCGACCACGTCGGGATCTCGACCCGATACAAGGACGGGACGATCGTGACCCGGTCCGGCACCGACCAGCTGGTGTGGGACCTCGACGAGCTCCAGTACGGCCTGCGCGAGGGCCCCTGCTACGACGCCATCACCGGGGACGGCGTCACGGCGGTGGAGAACGCCCGTCACGACCCGCGGTGGCCCCGGTACCTGCCGGAGGCGGCACGACGCGGGTTGCGCGCGCAGCTGGCCGTCGGCCTCTACAGCGACGACGACTCGTTGGGTGGTCTCAACCTGTACTCGACGAGCTCGGACACCATCGCGAAGGACGCCGTGCTCATCGCGGAGCTCTTCGCCTCGCAGGCTGCGATCGCGTTGGGCCGATCGCGTCACGAGAGCCAGCTCAACCAGGCTCTGCAGACCCGCCGGACCATCGGCCAGGCCGTCGGGATCGTGATGGAGCGCTACCAGCTCGGCGAGGAGCAGGCCTTCAACTTCCTCATCCGGGCCTCCTCGACCAGCAACATCAAGCTGCGGGACGTGGCGGCGGAGCTGGTCCGCTCGGCCAACGGCGGCACGCGAACGTCCTGACCGTGCGAGGCCGGGTCAGGGTGCCGGGATGCCGTTCGCCCGCATCACCGCTGCCAGAGCGGGGTCTCCGTGCACGTCGGCCGGGTCCTCCAGACCGCGCAGCACACCATCGCGGTCGTCGGCCGGCTTGTCCTGGCTGAGCTTCGCCTTGGCGACCACGCGGCCGGGGGTCAGCCGGAAGCCCACGACCGCCGGGGCGATCCGGGCGGCGTACGGCGCTACCGAGGACAGCCGGAACGGCTCGGGTCGGGCGGACTCGAAGTGGTCGACGGTCCGGTCGAGCACGCCGTACGTCGCCTCGGCGTCCAGCACGGCGGGCCGGCCGTGGAGGTGCGCGACGACGTAGTTCCAGGTCGGCACGTAGGGGCCGCCCGCGTACCAGCCGGCGCTGATGTAGCCGTGAAGCCCCTGCACGACGAGCACGGCGTCGCACTCGCCCAGCTCGTGCTCCTCGGCATCGGTGCGCGCGAGGTGGCCGAGCACCTCGACGCCGACGGCGTCGGGGGCCGGGACGACCGGGAGCGGTGACACCGTCAACCCGTGGGAGGTGGCGCTCACCAGGGTGACCCACGGGTGCTGCGCGACGAGGCGGAGCACGTCGTCGTCGGTGCCGGGCCAGGCGTACTCGGGCTGGGAGAGCACGTCGGCCTCAGGACTGTCCGCGGCGCGAGCCGCTCACGTCGACGGCCATGGCGAGGGCGAACGCCACGACGAGCAGGACGGCGAGCCCGACGACCAGCGTCGGGCTCGTGGCACCGGCCACCCCGACCAGGACGGCGCCGACCACCAGGACCACCGCGACAGCGCCGGCGATCTTGGGGTCGTCACCGACGATGAAGTCGTACCAGAAGCGGCCGAAGCCACGGATGAAGCGGCCGAGCGTGTTCCATGGTCAGACCTCCTGCTGGGCGCGGGCGGGGGCTGGGTGGACCGGCTCCAGACGTCGGAACCTCCAGACGAGGAGCCGGGAGACCACCAGCCAGGCGAGCAGCAGCCCGGCCAGGGCGAGGTCGTCGCCGGGCCACTCCAACGGCTCGTTGTCGGCGCTGAAGATCCCCAGCCCCTCGAGCGACCAGAACGTGCCGAAGGTCGTGAGCAACAGCCCGACGACGTACTTCAGCGTGTTCTCGGGAACCTTGGTCAGGGGCCGGTGCAGGGCCGTGCCGGCGGCCAGCACGATCACGGCCGCGACGAGCGCGGCGCCGACGGCGACCGGCACGTTGCCGGCGCTGAGGCCGAAGGTGATCACGATGAAGACGATCTCGACCCCCTCGAGGAAGACGCCCTTGAACGAGACGACGAAGGCGAACCAGTCCAGGCCCAGCCGGCTCTCGGTCGCGGCTCCCCGGGCGGCCGCCGTCGTGGCGCGGAACTCCTCCTCCTCGTCGTGCAGGCTCTTGAGGCCGCTGGAGCGCAGCACCGCCTTGCGCAACCACTGGAGGCCGAAGACCAGCATCAGACCACCGACCAGCAGCTGCAGCGCCGCCTCGGGGAGCCAGGTGGCCAACGAGTAGCCGGCGACGGCGGTGAACACCGCCAGCGCCAGCAGGGCCGAGACGACCCCGGCCAACGTCGAGCGCCACCCACGGGTGAGCCCGATGGCCAGCACGATGGTCAGGGTCTCGACCAGCTCGACGACGGCGGCGATGAAGACCGTGACGGCGAGGGCCCATTCGGCGGAGGTCAGCACAGGCGGTTCCTGTCGAGGTGTGAGGACTGGCACAGGCGCGGGCCGGTGCCCGGCGCATCTCTACACATCGTCGTCCGGGTCGAGTCCGGCCGGGCATGTGGTGGACGCCAAAGTTGGCGCGACCCCCTTGTCGCGTCAGCCAGCGGAGTGCCCGGCCAGGCGGGACGACGAGCGACGAATCCGATGAGCGCAGGCTTTCCTTGCTTGCGCGCGCGGGTTCCCGACCGCTCCCATGGCGCCCATGCCGACGCCGCCGCAGCCACCCGCCGACATCCCCCGCCAGCCCGAAGGCGTCGAGGAGGTCGGCCACACGCACGTCGACATCTCGGGTGGCTGGCTGCGGGCGGCGACGTTCGGCGCCATGGACGGGCTGGTCACCAACGTCTCTCTGGTGGCCGGGGTGGGGGCCACCGGTGCCTCGCCGAGCATCGTGGTGACCGCCGGGGTGGCCGGCCTCGTGGCCGGCGCGTTCTCCATGGCGCTGGGTGAGTACGCCTCGGTGTCGACGCAGAACGAGGCGATCGACAAGGAGGTCGCGGTCGAGGCGAGGGAGATCGAGGAGAACCCGGGAGCCGAGATGGCCGAGCTGGCGGGGATGTTCGTGGGGATGGGCATGACGGACGGGACGGCCGCGACGGCGGCCCGCGAGGTCCACCGGGACCACCGACTGGCGGTCCGGCTGCACGTTACCCAGGAGCTCGGTCTCGACCCCGAGGAGCAGGCGAGCCCCTGGGCGGCCGCGATCTCGTCGTTCGTCATGTTCTCGATCGGCGCCCTGGTGCCCCTCCTGCCGTACCTCCTGGGCCTGACGTCGCTCGTCGCCGGCCTCGCGGCCGGTGGTCTCGGACTGCTGGTGGCCGGAGCCGTCGCGTCCGTCTTCACCGCCGTCGCCTGGTGGTGGGGAGCCCTCAGGCAGCTGGCGTACGGCGCGCTGGCCGCGTCCGCGACGTACGCCGCGGGCGCCTTGCTGGGGATCGGGCTCACGCCGTGAGCAACGCCGCGGTGGCCGCGGCCGCGCTTCACTACGATGCGCAGATGACACCCACGCGCCGTGAGGTGCCCGGGGTCACCGCGGGGGACCTGGTCGCCATCGCGGCCCCGCTACAGCTGTACCCCGGCTGGCTGCCGGCGGAGCCGCGCGCGATCGCGGGCGACTGCGTCATCCACGACGTCGGCGAACCGGTGCCCGACCACCCCGGCGGCGTGCTGCTGCTGGTCGGCGCACAACCTGGCAACCCCGCCACCGTCGCCTCGGTCGCCGAGGCGGGACTGCGCGGCTACGCCTGCGTGGTGGTCAAGGCCCGTGGCGACGACCTGGGTGAGGTGGTCGCCGCCGCCGAGGCGGCGGGCGTCGCGGTGCTGGTCGCTCCGGACGAGACCCCGTGGCGGGACGTCGACTCCCTGGTGAGCGCGGTCGTCGACGCGCAGCAGTCAGCGACGCCGGCGTACGCGCAGGTGCGACCGGGCGACCTCTTCGCCCTCGCCAACGCGATCGCCTACAGCGTGGGCGGCGCCACCTCGATCGAGGACCACAACGGGCGGATGTTCGCCTACTCGAACCTCCCGCACCAGAAGATCGACGACATCCGGCTGCAGAGCATCACCGACCGTCAGACCCCGACCCGTGAGGGGGACGCCGAGAACTACCTCCAGGTCCGCAACGCCACCAAGCCCCTCCACTTCAAGAGCATGGAGTCCCAGCACGCCAGCCGGCTGGCCATCTCGGTGCGGGCGGGTGGCGAGCTGCTCGGCATGATCTGGGTCCTCGACGGGGACCCACCGCTGCGCAAGGGGGCGGCGCAGGCCCTCGAGGACGCCGGGACCGTCGCCGCCCTGCACCTCCTGCAGATCCGACAGCAGGAGAACGGCCGACGCTGGAACCGTGGGGAGGTGCTGGCCTCGCTCCTCAGCGCGCGCATCGGGCCTGGCGTGGCGTCCGCCCTGATCGGGCTCCCGACCGCCACCCCCACCACGGTCCTGGCCATCTCCGCCGACAGCAGCGACGAGTCGGCGGCGCTGGGCCTCGCGCGCACCATCGACATGATCAACCTCTACTGCGAGGCCTGGCACCCGCGGGCCCTCGCCACGTCGGTGGACGAGCTGATCTACGCGGTGCTGCCGGGGGCGAAGGTGACCCCGCGCGGCCGGAGCCTGGCGGCGTTCGCCCAGGACGTCAGCGACACCGTACGCCGCACGACCGGCGTGAACCTGCGGATCGGGATCGGCCCGACGGTGCCCACGCTCGACGGCGTCGTCGAGAGCCGTCGGCTGGCGGACTCGACCCTGGCGGCACTGCGCCACGACGACGAGCAGGGCTCCGTGGCGACCGTGGAGGACCTGCGCAGCAAGGTCGTGCTCGGCGAGCTCGCCACCCGCGGCCTGCTCGACCTGGACCTGCCGGGCGACCCGCTGGCCGCGGTGCTCGAGCACGACCGGGAGCGAAACACCAACTACGCGGAGTCGTTGCTCGCCTACCTCGACGCCTTCGGCGACACCGCGGGCGCCGCGAAGGCGCTGTGCGTGCACGAGAACACGTTGCGCTACCGGATCCGCCGGCTCCAGGAAGTGTTCGACCTCGACCTGAACGACCCGGACGTGCGCCTCGTCGCGTGGCTCCAGCTCCGGCTCGCCAAGGGCTGACCCGCCCGAGCCCGGCTTCGTCCGATCCCACAAGGCACGCCCCGGCAAACCTCCACGAAGCGACGAAGATCCGGCGGCCGTTCCGCTCTACCGTCCCGGTCATGCCCGGACCCATGGTCGACCTCCTCGTCGACAACGCGGACGTCGTGACGATGGATCCGACCCGTCCTCGGGCGCGACGCCTCGGCATCCTCCACGGTCGCGTCGTCGGCCTCGACGAGCAGCTGGACGGCTGGGACGCCGCGGACCGGCTCGACCTCGACGGTGCGTGCGTCGTGCCGGGCTTCATCGACGCCCACACGCACCTGGAGCTGACGGGCCAGGGACTGGCCGCCATCGACATCGGCGGCTGCGCCACCCCGGGTGCGGCGCTCGGAGTGATCGCCGCGGCAGCGCAGGCCACGCCCGACGACGGCTGGCTCGAGGTGAGCGGCTACGACCACCGGGTCCTGGGCCGGCACCTCACCGCCGGTGAGCTCGACGTCGCCACCCGCGGTCGCAAGGTGTGGGCGCGGCAGATCTCCAGCCACGCCTCGGTCGTCTCGACGGCGGTGCTCGAGGCGCTGCCGCCGGAGTACCGCACCGGGCCAGAGGCCTCCGCCGGGCTCTTCAAGGAGCGCGACCAAGCGGTCGTGCTCGCGCAGCGACTGCCCTACTCGATCGACGACACCGCCGGCCTCATCGTGCGCGCGGCCGAGCAGGCCCGCCGGGAGGGGATCACCACCTGCGTCGACGCCGGCAACGGCGGCGAGGTCGGCGCCCTGAGCCCGGTCGACGGCGCGGCGTACCAGGCCACGCTGGACGCCGGCCGGCTGCCCGTCCGGATGCAGCTCATGCCGAGCATCGACGTGCTCCGCGACCTGCGGACCAGCCCTGCGGACGGGTTCCGGCGCGGCCTCGACCTCGGGCTGCGCACCGGCTTCGGCTCCGACTGGCTGGGCATCGCGGCGCAGAAGGTGGTGCTCGACGGCGGCATGCAGGTGGAGACGGCGCGGATGACGACGCCGTACGAAGGCACCGACAACCTGGGTGTCTGGCGGCAGGACCCGCAGGAGATGCTCGAGGCCGTGGTCGACGGTCACCGCGCGGGCTGGCGGATGGCGTTGCACGCGATCGGCGACGCCGCGCTCGACCTGGCCATCGAGGCGCTCGAGAAGGCGCAGGCGGCCTGGCCACGGCCGGACGCGCGCCACCGCATCGAGCACGGCGGGGTGATCCGGGACGACCAGCTGCCCCGGCTCGGTGCGCTGGGCGTGGCGGTGGTGTCGCAGCCGTCGTTCCTCTTCGACTACGGGGATCGCTACGCCTGCCAGCTCGGCCCCGAGCGGACCCCGTGGCTCTACCGAGGCCGTTCGCTGCTCACGCACGGCATCCGACTGGTCGGGAGCTCGGACCGGCCGCTGCCAGGTCCGCCGCTGCGCGTGATCCAGACGTTCGTCGACCGCACCAGCAACAGCGGTCAGGTCATCGGTCCTGACGAGCGCCTCGACCTCGTGTCGGCCCTCGAGACCGTCACCTCCAGCGCCGCGTGGGCGCTCGGGCGTGAGGACCGGCTGGGTCGGTTGGCGCCGCGGTACCTCGCCGACCTGACGCTGCTGGCTCGCAACCCCTTCGACGTCGATCCCACGACCATCGCCGAGATCCCCGTGCTCGGGACGGTCGTGGACGGACGGACGTGGCTCGCGTGAGGCACGCGCGCCTGCGGCCTTATCGATCGGCACAAGCAGCCGCCCAGGATCGGTGGACTGCCACAAGGCGACGGCCGTGCGGCGGACGTAGCCTTCCCGCAATGTGAAACCCAGCAACCCAGGACGGACCCCATGACCCGCAACGACACCTTCAACGGACTCGGCCGTCGTGGATTCCTCAGCGTCCTCGGAGGCGGCCTTGCCGTCGTCGCAGTCCAGGGCTGCACGAACGACGCGAACGAACCGCCGACCACCGCGACCCCGAGCGAGCCGGACGCCTCCGGGGAGGCCTTTCCCGTGACGGTCACGCACCGGTTCGGCGAGACCACCATCGCCGCCCGTCCGCAGCGCGTGCTCGCCCTCGGGCAGACGGACTGCGACCCGCTGATCGCGCTCGGTGTGACGCCCGTGGCGATCGGCTCCTTCCTCGACAGCTGGTACAACCCGGTCTTCCCGTGGAACAAGGACGGCTTCGGCGGCAAGCCCGAGGAGGTGCGTTTCTACGACCTCGAGTTCGAGAAGATCGCCGCCCTGCAGCCCGACCTGATCACCATGGTCAGCGGAGGCATCTCGAAGAAGGACTACGAGACCCTCACCAAGATCGCGCCGGTCGTGGGCCCGCCGGTCGGGTACCAGGACAGCGCCGTCCCGTACGGCCCGCACACCCTGCTGATCGGCCAGGCCGTCGGGCTCGAGGCGGAGGCGCAGGCAGCCGTGGACGAGCTCGACGCCCAGTTCGCGGCGGTCCGCAGCGAGCACCCGGAATGGGGTGGCCTCAGTGCGGTGCATGCCGAGGCCTACACGGGCGCCTACTACGTGCTAGGGGAGCAGGCGCCGCGCACGACCTTCCTGACCTCCGTCGGCTTCACCCTCTCCCCCGAGCTCTCCGAGCTCGTCGGTGACGACTACTCGCTGGAGATCAGTGCGGAGAAGCTCGACCTCGTCGGGGACCTCGACCTGGTCGTGTGGTGCACCGACGAGGGCGCGATCCCCGACGTCCAGGCGAACCCGGTGGTCTCCAGCCTGGACTCGGTGAAGGACGGCAACGCGATCTGGCTGACCTACGCCTCCAGCGAGACCTTCATGTGGGCGATGGACTGGGCCACGGTCCTGAGCGGTCCCTATGCGATCGAGAAGGGGCTGCCCATCATCGAGGCTGCCCTGGCGGGGGAGAGCCCTGTCGCGGAAGATCTGGTGTGAGCCGGTCGTCACGATCGCGGGAGGGGAGCAGCCGATGACGCGCAGCGGGTTGCGACCGTGACCGACACTGCCGTCGCCTCCCCGCCCGCGCGGGCGGGAAAGGCGGGCGAGGACGGCGTACGCCGCTCGCGGTCCCTGCTCGTCGTGGGACTCGTCATCGGCGTCGTCGCGCTGGCGGTCGCGGTCGCCCTCAGCCTGGGGATCGGGGCGAGGACGCTGTCGCCGGGCACCGTGTGGGCTTCCCTGCTCCAGGACACCGGCAGCGAGGCCGACCTGATCGTGCGCGGGCTCCGGGTGCCGCGGACCATCGCCGGCGTACTGGTCGGGATGGCGCTCGGGCTGGCCGGGGCGCTGATGCAGGCGCTCACCCGCAACCCCCTGGCCGATCCCGGGATCCTCGGCGTCAACGCGGGTGCGGCGTGCGCCGTGGTGCTCGCCATCGCGTACCTCGGCATCACGCAGCTCGACCAGTACGTGTGGTTCGCGCTGCTGGGGGCCGGTGTCGCCACCGTCGTGGTCTACCTGCTGGGGTCCGCCGGCAGCGGCAGTGCGTCCCCGGTCCGGCTGGTGCTGGCCGGGGCGGCAGTGACGGCCATGCTGACCGGCGTCATCTCCGCGGTGGTGCTGACCAACGGGATCGCGTTCAACGGCTTCCGCTCCTGGACCGTCGGCTCGCTCCAGCACGTCAACTCGACCGTCGTGGCGCAGGTCGTCCCGTTCCTCCTGGTCGGCTTCGCCCTGGCGCTGTTCATCGGTCCCGCCCTCAACGCCATCGCGCTGGGGGAGGAGCTCGCGAACGCACTCGGTGCCCGGGTGGGGCGGGTGCGGGTGGTCGGCATCGTCTCGACGACCTTGCTGTGCGGCGCCGCGACCGCGGTGACCGGGCCGATCGCCTTCGTCGGCCTGGTCGTCCCGCACGCCGTCCGCGCCTACACCGGCCCGGACCACCGCTGGATCCTCCCGTACTCCATGGTCGTCGGCGCGGTCCTGGTCCTCGTGGCCGACGTGATCGGGCGTCTCGTGCTCCGACCCTCGGAGCTCGAGGTCTCCGTGGTGACGGCCGTCCTCGGTGCCCCGGTCTTCATCGCCATCGTCCGCCGCCGCCGGCTGGCCCAGCTGTGAGGGGGGAAGCACCATGACCGACCTGGCCGAGCCCACCCGCATCGCGCCACCCGTCAACCCGGGCGCCCTCGACCTCCGATTGCCCGGCGACCGCCGCGTGCGCGTCGTACGACGCTCGGCCACGGTCGTCACTGCCGTCGTCGCGCTCACCCTCGCGCTGATGACGTGGCAGCTCACCACGGGCGACTTCCCGCTCCCGCTCGGCCGGGTGTGGGCCACGTTGCGCGGCCAGGGCACCGCCGGTGACGAGTTCATCGTCTACACGCTGCGCCTCCCGCGCTCGGTGACCGCGGTCCTGGCCGGCGCCGCCTTCGGCGCCAGTGGCGCGGTCTACCAGAGCGTGACCCGCAACCCGCTCGGGAGCCCCGACATCATCGGCTTCACGTTCGGGTCCGCCTTCGGGGCGGTGCTCGCCATCGTCGTGTTCAACGCCTCCGACCTCGTCGTCACCGGCTCCGCCCTCGCCGGTGGCCTCGGGGTCGCTGTCCTCGTCTACGTCCTCGCGTTCCGCGGCGGCGGGGTGCAGGGCTACCGCCTGATCCTCGTGGGGATCGGGATCAGCGCGATGCTGGCGTCGTTCATCTCCTACCTGATCCTCAGGGCCAACATCCTGGATGCGCAGGAGGCCTACATCTGGCTGACCGGCAGCCTCAACGGACGGGACTGGGATGACGTGCGGATCGGCGCCGTCGGGCTCGTGCTGCTGGCTCCGGTGCTCGTGGCGCTCGGGCCCGGGCTGCGGATGTCGGAGATGGGGGACGACGCCGCTCAGGCGCTGGGCGTCGCCGTCGAGCGCACCCGGAGGCTCGCCCTCGGGTTCGGTGCCGCGCTCTGTGCGGTGGCCGTCCTGTGCGCCGGCCCCATCACTTTCGTGGCGCTGGCCGCACCACAGATCGCGCGCCGGCTGACCGGGTCGCCCACCGTGCAGGTCATCCCCGCCATGGCGCTCGGCGCGCTGCTGCTCCTGGCGAGCGACACCGTCGCGCAGCGGCTCGTGCCCACGGCGGACCTGCCGGTCGGGGTCACCACTCTCGCGCTGGGCGGCGCCTACCTCGCCTGGCTCATCGCCCGTGAAGGAAGGACCACGATCGGATGACCAGCCTGCCGGGCTTCACGCCGACGCCTGCCCCCGAGGACGACGACGTCCTCGTCGGTGACGGGCTCCGCCTCTGCTACGACGCGGCCGTGGTGGCCGAGAACCTCGACGTCCGGATCCCGCGCGGATCCCTCACGATGATCATCGGGCCGAACGGGTGCGGGAAGTCCACGCTGCTCAAGGCGCTCGCCCGGATGCTCAAGCCCGACCGGGGGACCGTGCTGCTCGACGGAGCCGACATCCACAGTCAGCCGACGAAGGCGGTCGCCCGTCGCCTCGGCCTGCTGCCGCAGAGCCCGGTCGCCCCCGAGGGCATCTCTGTCGCCGACCTGGTGTCCCGCGGCCGCTACCCGTACCAGAAGCTGCTGCGACAGTGGTCGCGCGACGACGAGGTCATCGTCAACGAGTCGATGGCGGCCACCGGGGTCAGCCACTTCGCCCAGCGCAGCGTCGACGAGCTGTCGGGCGGGGAGCGGCAGCGCGTGTGGCTCGCCATGGCGCTGGCCCAGATGACGAACACGTTGCTGCTCGACGAGCCGACGACGTTCCTCGACCTGGCGCACCAGATCGACGTGCTCGAGCTCTGCGAGACGATCCGGGCCACCCGCGGGATGACGGTGGTCGTGGTGATGCACGAGCTCAACCTGGCGATCCGCTACGCCGACCACCTGATCGTCATGCGCGGCGGGAAGGTGCAGGCCGTCGGCAGCCCGGGTCAGGTCGTGACGGAGGAGCTGATCGAGGCGACGTTCGGTCTCCCGTGCCGCATCGTCGCCGATCCGGAGACGGCCAAGCCGATGGTCGTGCCCCGCGTCCGCGGCTCCCGGGCCACCACTGCTTCGGCGGCCGCCGTCGAGGCTCGCTGACGTCCTGACTCCGGGAGGAGCCCCATGCCCTACGTCGAGCTCGACGGCATCGCCACCTACTACGAGGTGCACGGCGCCGGCGACCCCGTGCTGCTGCTCCACGGGGGGTTCTGCTCGATCGAGACCCTGCAGCCGCAGATCGACGAGCTCGCGCTCGGCTACCAGGTGCACGCCCCGGAACGACCCGGCCAGGGGCGGACGGCCGACCGTGACGGCCCGATCAGCTTCGACGCGATGGTGCGCGACACCCTCGCCTACCTGAGCGCGCTCGGCGTCCCCGCGGCTCACGTCATCGGCTTCAGCGACGGCGCGATCACCGGCCTGCTGCTCGCACGGGACCACCCGGAGCGGGTGCGGTCGCTGGTCGCGATCAGCGCCAACCTCGACCCCACCGGCTTCGTCGAGGACGACGACGCGACCTCCGGCGCCGGACGACGGGCCCGAGCCCGAGGGCCTCTCGCCGTTCCACGAGGCCTACCACCGGCTGTCGCCGGACGGACCGGAGCACGTCGAGGTCGTGCTCGCCAAGCTGATGACGATGTGGCAGTCCGAGCCGCAGATCGCGCCCGCCTCGTTGGCCGCGATCCACGGCGCCGACCCTGGTGCTCGCGGGTCAGCACGACTCGATCCGCACCGACCACACACTCGAGATCGCCCGCTCCGTCCCGGGCGCGCAGCTCGCGATCGTGCCCGGCGCCGGCCACATGGTCATGGAGGAGCGCCCGGCCGTGGTCAACCTGCTGCTCGGTGAGTTCCTGGCCTCGGTGACCCGGCGCGGCTGAGGCCGGGTCGGGCTTGGTCCGGAGCACAAGTCGGCGGGGCGAGAGCGTCACCTCGGCACATGGGCAGGCCGGCTCGCCGTCCCTAGGTTGCTGGAGGTGACGACCACGAGCAGCAGGATGAGCGGGTTCCGCGATCTCGACGTCCCGGCCCGCCGTGAGCTGGTGGCCGGGTTCGCCGGGTGCGCCCCCGGCGTCCTCCGCGCCCTCGATCCCGAGCGCGGACTCGGCGTGGAGCAGGCCGACCACATGGTGGAGAACGTCGTGGGGGTGCTCGGCGTCCCCGTGGGGATCGCCACCAACTTCCGGGTCGACGGCCGCGACGTCCTCGTCCCGATGGCCACCGAGGAGCCCTCCGTCGTGGCGGCCGCGAGCAACCTGGCCCGGATGACCCGGGACCACGGCGGCTTCGTCACCTCCGCCACCCCGCCGCTGATGCAGGCCCAGGTCCAGGTGCTCGACGTCCCGGACCCCCAGGCCGCACGCCACCGCCTGCTGGCGGCCGCGCCGGAGCTGATGGCGCTGGCCGACGCCCAGGACCCCGCCCTGGTCGCGCACGGCGGTGGCGTGCGGGACCTGCTCGTCCGGGTGATCCCGACGTCACGGCAGACCTACGTGGTCGTCCACCTCGTGGTCGACGTCCGCGACGCGATGGGTGCGAACGCCGTCAACACGATGGCGGAGGCGGTGGCGCCGCGGATCGCCCAGCTCGCCGGCGGGCGCCCGCTCCTGCGGATCCTGACCAACAAGGCCGACCTCCGGCTGACGCGTGCTTCCGCGGTCTTCGACCGCGACCTGCTGGGCGGGCCCGAGGCGGTGTGCAACATGATCGACGCCGCCGAGTTCGCGGTCGCGGACCCGTACCGTGCCGCCACCCACAACAAGGGCATCATGAACGGCATCACGGCGGTCGTCCTGGCCACCGGCAACGACACCCGCGCGGTCGAGGCCGGAGCCCACTCCCACGCCGTCTCCCCGGACGGCCGCTACACCTCGCTGTCGCGGTTCGAGACGACGTCCGACGGGCACCTGGTCGGGACCCTGGAGCTACCGATGCCCGTGGGACTGGTCGGAGGCGCGACGAAGGTCCACCCCGCCGCGCAGGCGAACGTCGCCGTGCTGGGGGTCGGCAGTGCGGCCGAGCTGGCGAGCGTCGTCGTCGCGGTCGGCCTGGCGCAGAACGCCGGCGCCCTGCGCGCCCTGGCCACGGAGGGGATCCAGCGGGGCCACATGTCGCTCCATGCCCGGAACGTCGCGGTCGGCGCGGGAGCGCAGCCGCACGAGGTCGACGACGTGGTCCGGCGGATGGTCGAGGCGCGGACGATCCGGACCGAGGCCGCCGAGCAGGTCCTGACCGAGCTGCGCCGTGGCTGAGTCACCGCCGCTCGCGGAGCAGCTCGCGAGCCTGCTGGCCGCGGGGAGCGAGCGCCCCGACGGCGGCGCCCTGAGCGGGGTGGTCGTGCTCGACGTCACCCGGGTCGTCGCGGGGCCCTTCTGCTCGATGATCCTGGCCGACCTCGGAGCGACGGTGATCAAGGTCGAGCACCCCGCCGAACCCGACTACACGCGGGCCTTCCCCCCGATGCTCGTCGCGGACGACGGTGCCGAGCTCAGCGCGTTCTTCGCCCAGTTCAACCGCAACAAGCTGGGCATCACGCTGAACCTCGGGACCGAGGACGGAAAGCGCGTCCTGCGGCAGCTCGCCGCCCATGCCGACGTGCTCGTCGAGAACTTCCGGGCGGGCGCCATGGACAAGCTCGGGCTCGGCTACGAGTCGCTGCGCGAGGTCAACCCGCGGCTCGTCTACACGGCGCTGTCGGGGTACGGGCAGACCGGCCCGTACCGCCGACGTCCCGCCTACGACAACAGCGCCCAGGCAACCGGCGGCCTCTGGTCCATGAACGGCCTCCCCGGCCAGCCCCCCCTCCGGGTCGGCACGATCATCGGGGACCTCGCCGCCACCTTCTACGGTGTCATCGGGACCCTCGCGGCACTCCGGCACGCCGAGCGGACGGGGGTCGGGCAGCTGGTCGACATCTCGCAGCAGGACTCGGTCCTCAGCCTCACCGAGAACGCGGTCGTCTCCTTCACCGTGGACGGCACGGTCGCCCGGCCGCGCGGGAACGAGCACCCGTTCGTCCGTCCCTACGAGCTCTTCGCGTGCCAGGACGGCTTCGTGTTCTTCGGCGGCTACACCGACAAGTTCTGGCGGATCAGCTGCGAGCTGTTCGGTGAGCCGGAGGCCGCCGACGACCCCGCGATCGACACGATGGCCAAGCGGTTCGACGAGGCGAACTACCGGGCCAACGTCGAGCCGGTCATCCAGCGGTGGTTCGCCGATCGCACCAAGGCCGAGCTGGAGGCCATCGCCGGCGACCAGGTGCCGCTCAGCGCCGTGAAGGACATCGCGGAGGTCGTGGGTGACCCGCAGATCGCGGCCCGCGACATGATCGTCGACGTCGACTACCCCGGGTTCGGGCCCCTCCGCATGGTCGGGTCGCCGCTCAAGCTCAGCGAGACGCCCGCGACCCCGCGCGGGCTGGCCCCGGGGTTCGGCGCCCACACCGACGACGTACTGCGCCTCCTCTGCGGCCTCGACGACGACCAGCTCGACGGCCGGCGGTCGGGTGGGGCGACCTGATGGGCCGGGTCACCTACGCCGTGGACGACGGGGTCGCGCTGGTCACGATCGACCGACCGGACAAGCTGAACGCCCTGACCCTGGGCATGTACGACGAGCTCGGGCGCGCGTTCGACCGGGCCCGGGACGACGAGCAGGTCGGCGTCGTCGTGATCACCGGCGCCGGGGACCGGGCCTTCTGTGTCGGAGCGGACCTGCACGAGTCGATCCCGGCGCTCGCGGAGGGCCGGTTCGACATCTCGCACTGGGACGGGGCCCACCAGAAGCACAGCTCGCTCGACAAGCCGGTCATCGCCGCGGTGAACGGCCTGTGCCTCGGCGGAGGACTCGAGGTGATGCTGTCGACGGACCTGCGGATCTGCAGCGAGCGCGCGAGCTTCGCCCTGCCCGAGGCGGGCGTCGGCGTCGTCCCGGCGGGAGGGACCCTCACCCGGCTGGTCCGCCAGGTCCCGTACGCCCTCGCCATGGAGCTGATGCTGCTGGGTGACCAGGTGGGGGCGGACGACGCCTACCGGATCGGGCTCGTCAACCGCGTCGTCCCTCACGACCAGGTGCTGACCGCCGCGCGCGCGACTGGCGGACCGGCTGCTCTCACGCAGCGGCACCGCCCTGGAGATCATCAAGGCCAGCGTCCGGCAGCTGGCCGACATGCCGGTCGACGCGGCCTTCCACGCCGAGGCGCTGTACGGACAGCAGGCCTTCGGGTCCGCCGACGCGCACGAGGGGCTGGCGGCGTTCGCCGGACGGAGGACACCGGTGTTCCCGTCCCGGGCCGTGATGCGGTCAGGGCCGGCCGGTTCCTGACCACGACCGGACATGAGGTGCGGCCCGAAGAGGCCCTCATTTGGGGGATTCGCGACCGTCGTGCCGTGTGCACGATGGAGGGACCAGGTCCTGTGATCGGAGTCCACCATGCGCCTGCTCGCCCCGCTCGTCTCGATCGCGCTCGTCCCGTTGCTGATCGCGCCGGCGATGGCCGAGCCGCGCCCGGCCTCGATCCCGCTCCCCGTCGACTTCCAGCCGGAAGGGATCGCGGTCGGCGCGGGCAACACGTTCTATGTCGGGTCGCTCGTGGACGGCGACATCTACCGCGGCGACCTGCGCAGCGGCGCCGGCTCGACGTTCATCGACCTCGACCCCGCCGACGGGCGGGTGGCCGTCGGCATGCGGGTGGACCGGTCGCGCGACTGGCTGGTCGTCGCCGGGGGCCCGACGGGGCATGCGTGGGTGTACGACACCGCGGACGGCTCGACCGTGGCCGACCTCGTGCTCGGCCCGCCAGGAGTGACGTTCAGCAACGACGTGGCCGTCACCCGGCACGCCCTCTACTTCACCGACACGTTCGCCGCCACGATCTACCGGGTGCCGATCCTGGCCGACGGCTCCTTCGGGCCGACCGAGCCGATCACGGTGACCGGCCCGGCGTCCGCGACCGGCGGCTTCGGGCTCAACGGCATCGACTCGACCCACCGCGGGTGGCTGATCGTCGACCACACCGCGCTCGGCATCCTCGCCCTGGTCGATCCGGACACCGGGGAGAGCCGGGCCATCCCGCTGACCGGTCCGGCGCTGGCGCCGGGCACCCTCGACGGCCTCCAGCTCGAAGGCCGGACGGCGTGGGTGGTGCAGAACTTCGCGAACTCCGTGGCCCGCGTGAAGCTGTCGCCCGACCTCACCCACGGCCGGGTCGTCGAGGTGATCACGTCCGACTTGTTCCGGGTGCCGACCACCGTCGCCCGCCACGGCAGCACGCTCGCTCTCGTCAACGGCCGGTTCGACCTCGGCTTCCCGCCGCCGTTCGGTCCCGGAGCGCCCGCGGGTACCGACTTCGACGTGGTGCAGATCCGGCCCTGACCCGCCCTGCCGAGGGGGCCGGGTCTACCGTCGTGGCATGACTCCGGCCGAGTTGCTCGTCGACTCCCTCAACCGCGTGGCCGAGGGCGTCGCCGACGTCCTGGACGGCCTCGACGAGGAGACCGCCGCCCGACGGCCCGCGCCGGGCGCCAACCCGATCGCCTGGCTGGTCTGGCACTTGTCGCGGGTTCAGGACGACCACCTCGCCCACGCCGCCGGGTCGGCCCAGGTCTGGACCACGGACGGCTTCCACGAACGGTTCGGGCTGTCGTTGGACGTCGGCGACACCGGCTACGGGCACACGCCCGAGCAGGTCGGCGTCGTCGTCGTGGCACCGCAGCTGCTCGCCGGCTACGCGTCCGCGGTCCACGCGCGGAGCATCGGTTGGGTCTCCGGCCTGGCGCCCGACGACCTCGACCTCGTCGTCGACACGCGGTGGGACCCGCCAGTCACGCTCGGCGTGCGGCTGGTCAGCGTGGTCAACGACTGCACCCAGCACCTCGGTCAGGCGCGGTACGTGAAAGGCCTGATGGGCAACTGAGAAGGAACGCGGCGTTGGCAAGGCACCCGCCTCCGCATGGCGCTTTGCCTCGCCCCTTAGGGTGAAGCCCGCAGCGAGACGGACCGGAGGCAGCGTGGACTCGAGGGTGGAGAGCAAGATCTGCTCGTTCTGCGGTGAGCAGGGCAGCCAGGAGAACCGCCTCGCCGGCGGCCTGGGTGCCATGATCTGCATCCGCTGTCTCGAGCACTTCTACGCCGTGACCCGCTCGCCGGAGAAGCTCGCGGGTGAGACCCGCCCGGTGTGGGACGAGATGTCCGACGCCGACCTGCTGTCGAGGCTGCCGCTGATCCTGCGCTCCGCCGCGCAGAACTCAGACTTCGCCACCGACTGGGTCGGGCTGATCCGTGCCCGTGGCCTGTCGTGGGCCGAGATCGGGAAGGTGCTCGGCGTCTCGCGCCAAGCCGCGTGGGAGAGATTCGCGTCGAGCCTCCCCCCACCGGACGCGGCGGCCGACGCGCAGTAGGGCGGGTCCCGAGAAAGCAGCCAGGTCCCCCGTACCTGGCTGTGCACCCCGCGCGTGAAGCATCCGTCGTGGCGGCGCGGATGTCAAGGATCGCCTGACGGACCACCACGCGGCCGAGGCCGCGCCTGAATCACACTGGACTCGGGCGAGGACTGACAGGCTGACGAGGACCTGACCGGCGGCCTGACCGACGACCGGCCACCCGGCCGACGGGCGTCTGGAGCGTCTGATCGTGAGACCGTGAGTCATGGACCGTGACACCGCTCAAGCCTGGCTGAACCGTTACGTGGCGGCGTGGAAGAGCTACGACCGGGACGACATCGCGGACCTCTTCGCCGAGGACGTCGCCTACCGTTACCACCCGTACGACGAGCCGGTGCTCGGTCGGGACGCGGTGGTGGTCTCGTGGCTGGGCGAGGGCGACGCTACCGGGACGTCCACCCGCGACGCCCCAGACACCTACGAAGCGCACTACACCCCGTTCGCCGTGGACGACGAGACCGTGGTGGCCACCGGCACGTCGGTCTATCGCGATCGGCCGGACGGTCCGGTCACCAGGACCTACGACAATTGTTTCCTGATCCGGTTCGACGACCAGGACCGGTGTCGCGAGTTCACCGAGCTGTACATGAAGCGGCCGGGCTGAGCAGACGAACAGCCGGGCCCGCGGGGACTCCGCGGACCCGGCCGTGATCGTGCGGACCCGTCAGCTCGCGGCGTTGATGGCCTCGAACAGGTCCTTGTAGGCGAGCAGCGTGGCCCGGTCGGGGGTGGCCGAGGTGCGCTCGGCCTCCCCGTCGAGGATCAGCTGGCCGACCGTGGTGTCCGCCGTGCCGTTGCCATCGCTGTCGACCGGGTCGCCGAGGCCGATCGAGCCCGCGGCGACGTTGAGCCACAGCGCCAGCAGGTGCGCGTCGAACTGGTCCTTCGGGTTCTTGGTGCCCTGCGGGAACAGCACCTCGCTCGCCTGCGCGATCGTGGTCAACGGCACGGCCTCGTCGAACTCCGAGCTGAGCACGCGGACGACCGACAGGAGGCACAGCTTCTCGGCCACCGTGTGGCGCTTGGCTCGCTTGTCCCGGAAGTCGGTCTGCCAGACCCCGAGCGTGCCGGCGTCGGTCTCGGTGCCGAGCACCACGACCTGCGCCGAGTCGCTCGCGGACCCGCCGTCGTCGTCGGTGACCTCGAGCCCCAGCGTCGCCGCGCACGCGGCGGTGTAGGTGTGGGGTGAGAGGTCGTCGGCGTCGCGCGGCTGCACGGTCGGGCTCGGGTCGGGATCGGTCGCAGGCGGGTTCACCAGCGACGTGCTCGACGCGGTGGCGCCGTCCCCGAAGTCCCAGTCGAACGTGAGGTCGTCGCTCCCGGCGTCGGTCGCGTTCGCCTCGAAGTCCACCTGCGTGCCGGCCTCGGCGAAGATGATCTGCTGCCCGTTCCAGGTGGTCGTCGCCGGCCCGGTGACGGCGGCGGTCGGGTCGACGTTCGTGACCGTGGTGCTGTCGTCGTCCTGGCCGGAGCCGCCGTCGTCGTCGACCACCGTGACGGCCACCGGGAAGGTCCCGTCGTCGCCATAGGTGTACGTCGCCGAGAAGGCCGAGCCGACGAGCGAGGTCGCCCCCGCGATGCCGTCGGTGGTGCCCCAGTCGACGGTGACGGTGTGCGAGTCGAGCACGCCGGGGTCGGTGAAGTGACCCGTCAGGGTCACCGTCCCGCCCTCCGCACCGTCGTCGAGCGAGTCGATCGTGACGGTCGGCTCCACGTTGTCCACGTGCAGCGCGAAGCTGGCGGAGGACTGCTCGCCCTTGTCGTCCGTCGCCGTGATCGTCACCGTGTGGTCCGCCGGTCCCTCGAGCGGGGTGTCGGACCAGGTCCACTGGGTGCCCGTGAGCGACACCGAGCCGCGGCTGGCGGTGATCGAGACGACCGACCCGTCGGAGTCGGTGGCGGTGCCGGTGTTGGACGCCGGTGAGCCTTCGTCGACCGTGACCGATGCCTGGTCCGCCGTCACCGTCGGCGCCGCGTTCGCGTTCTGCAGCGCGGCCAGGAGGTCGAGCCGCGGCGTCGTGGCCGTGGTCGTCCCGGCGGCGTTGGTGGCGTAGGTGATCGGCACGCCGGTACTGGTCAGGTCGGTGATCAGGTCACCGATCGCGCGGGCCGGGTAGGCCGTGCGGAGGACCGCCAACGCTCCGGTGACGTACGGCGCCGACATCGACGTACCGCTCATCGAGCCGTAGCCGTCGTCCGGCACCGACGAGTCGATCCCGCTGCCCGGCGCCATGATGTCGAGCAGCGGACCGCGGTTGCCGGAGTTGGTGGTGGTGTCGTCGTCGTTCGTCCGGCCCACCGTGACGGCGGTCGAGATGCAGCCCGGCGCACCGACGGCGTTGAGGAAGGTGTTGTTGCCCGACGAGATCACGGTCGCGATCCCGGCGGCGAGGTTGGCGTCGACCGCCGTCTTGCGGACGTCGGCGTCGCAGGCCGCGGTGTTCATTCCTCCCCCGAGGCTCATGTTGGCGGCCACGACGTTCCAGGCCGGGTTCGCCACCGCCTGACCGCGCACCCAGTCCAGCGCCAGGATCTGGTCGCTCGCGTAGCTGAGGACGCAGGGCGCCGCGTTCGGCATGCAGTCGGCCGCGGTGTTGAAGCGGGTGAAGACCTGCACCGCGAGGACGCCGGCGTCCGGGGCCGCGCCGTTGCCGGGCGCGGTACCCGAGGCGTCGTCCGAGGCGTCACCGGCCGCGATGCCGGCGACGTGGCTGCCGTGGTCGCAGATGTTGGCGGCCCCGTCGAGGCACGTGGCGTTGACGTCGTCGTCGGTGTCGGCGCTGGTGTCGGTGGTGTTCCCGTTCGGGCAGAGGCTCGCCTCGTCGCCGTCCGCGTCGTCGTTCGTGGGGTCGGAGAAGCAGGCCTGGGCCCGGATCCGCGAGCCGAAGAACGGGTGGTCCGCGTCGATCCCGCTGTCGAGGACGGCGACCGTCGCGCCGCCTCCGGTGTGGCCGAGGGCCTGGACGTCGTCACCGTTGATCACCGGCAGCGAGCTGGCGACGGTCGGAGCCGACAGCGTGTCCTCGTGGACCGCGACCACGTCGGGCTGTGCCTGGAGGTCGCGCACCTCGGTCGGCGGGACCTCCATGATCAGGTACGGCGAGTAGCGGGTGCGCTGCACGTCGCTCTCGCCCGCGACGGACTGCACGACCTCGCCCGCCGCCGAGCGGCTGCTGAGCTCGACGATCACGCGGATCCGGGCATCCTCCTCGGACGGGGCCGCGCCCTGGGCGGGGGCGGTGAGTCCGAGGAAGCTCAGGGAGCCGGCGATCAGGGCGCCGATCACGAGCCCCAGGCTGGTGCGTCTCATGGATCTGTCCTCCGGTGGTGTGGGAACGGGGTGGTGGCACGCCGGGCTGCCGCCCGGGCGTGGCCTTCACTCGGAGGAGCGGCGCCGGTTCGTCCTGATACCCCCGCCCGCCACGGCCCGCCGGACCCGTCGATAGGGGTCTGGGCCAGAAGGGGGGTAGTGTTGCCCCTGTTGAAGAGGTCTCGATCTCTCGGGCTCCCGCCCAGCGGGTGGCCGGGGCGCATCGATCACACGGTTTCTTGGTTGTCGGTTAGCTGGACATCAGGTGCAGTGCAGATGTTTTCAGCCCCGCGATGAGCACAGTGCCCATCGCGTGGAACACCGAACAAAGGAAAAGTAATGACGCAGGGCACCGTGAAGTGGTTCAACGACGACAAGGGCTTCGGCTTCATCGCCCAGGACGGCGGCGGCGCGGACGTGTTCGTCCACCACACCGCGATCCAGGGCACCGGCTTCAAGTCGCTCGCCGAGAACCAGAAGGTCGAGTTCGACGTGACCCAGGGCCCCAAGGGCCCGCAGGCCGAGAACGTGCGCGGCCTGTAAGTCACCCCGCACAGCCCGCCCGCGGCGGTCACGATCACGCATCGTGGCCGCCGCCGGCATGTCCGGGCCTCCTCGGGCGGCGCCGACGGCGCTACCGTCGGGAGATGCCGCAGAAGGATCCCGCCGCTCCCTGCACGCACGTGCCGGGTGACGCCCTCACCCCGGCCGACCCGACACCCGGCATGAGCAGGCAGCTGGCCATGCACGAGGACGGCATGTGGTCCGGGCTGGTCGACACCGAGCCCGGCGCGGTCTCGGGCTGGCACCACCACGGAGAGCACGAGACGACCCTCTTCGTCGTCTCCGGCCGGATGCGGCTGGAGTCGGGTACCGGCGGCGGCCACGTCGTCGAGGCCGGACCGGGAGACTTCCTCCGGGTGCCGGCGGGTGCGGTCCACCGCGAGTCGAACCCGAGCGACGAGACCGCGCGGGCGGTCGTCGTGCGGTGCGGCGCGGGCGCGCCGACGATCAACGTCGACGGCCCGGCCTGAGCGCTACGCCGTCGAGAGGTCGACCGGAACCCGGACGTCCGGGCCGCCGTCGTCGAGCAGCAGCGAGACCTCGGTGAGCTCCGCGACGTACAGGCGGAGCGGAGCCTCGCCGGACACCCGGTCCCGTCCCCACCCGCTCTCACCCTGCCGTTCGCTCTCCTCGCCGTACACGGCGAGCAGCTCGTCGAGCCGGTCGTCCGGACACAGACCCGCACGGCCCCGTCCGTAGAAGGCCGAGCCGTGACCGGGGGCCACGGAGGAGTCGAACACCGTGACCGCGAGCCGTGGCTCGGCCACGAGCGCCGTGGAGTGCCGGGACCCCGGCCGCGACACCCAGACGATCGTGTCGAGCCCTCGGTGGGCGAACCAGACCGGGCTTGCCCAGGGCGCTCCCGTCCCGTCGACGGTCGCGAGCACGGCGTAGCGGTTGGCCGACAGCAGGCGGCCCGCGGTCCCGGTCAGGTCCTCGGTCACGTTTCCCGTCCTCTCCGTGTGGTCGGAGTCTGTCGGTGCAGACCTGGACGGGCCGCGAGACTCATCGCCCGGTCGCCCTACGCTGGGGCAGGTCTTCCCCACCGACCGAGGACCCCTCATGCTGCGACTCGCCCCGTCCTGGCTCTGGGACTCCTGGCTCGCCGACGACGGCGAGCGCTACCACCTGTTCTTCCTCAAGGCGTCCAGAGCGCTGCAGGACCCCGACCGCCGGCACGCCCGGGCCGGCATCGGCCATGCCGTGTCCCGCGACCTCGTGCGATGGACGGAGGAGGCCGACGCGCTGGTGGCCGACGACGGCCCGGCGTTCGACGACCTGGCGACCTGGACCGGGTCGGTCGTGCGGGACCCGGCGGGACTCTGGCGGCTGTTCTACACCGGCATCGACCGAACGAGTGGCGGGCTGGTGCAGCGGATCGGTCAGGCGACCTCGACGGACCTGGTGACCTGGCACCGGACCGGATTGCTGCTGGAGAGCGATGCTCGGTGGTACGAGAAGGCTCCGTCCGACGCGGGCTGGCCCGACGAGGCGTGGCGCGACCCGTGGGTGATGCCGGGCCCCGGGGGTGAGGGCTGGCGGATGCTGGTCACCGCCCGGGCCGCCCACGGTGAGCGGAACCATCGTGGCGTCGTCGGTCAGGCCACCTCCGACGACCTCGAGACCTGGCGGGTCGGGCCGCCGCTCAGCACGCCGGACGCCGGGTTCGGCCAGCTGGAGGTGATCCAGCACGCCGTGGTCGACGGCCAGGCCCTGCTGATGTTCTCGTGCCTTCCCACCGAGATGGCGACCGAGCGGCCGGACCGACGCCGCGGCGGCGTCTGGGTCGTCCCCGTGGAGGAGCCGCTGGACAGGGTGGACGTCGACCGCGCGGTCCGGGTGACCAGCGAGGCTCTCTACAGCGGGCGGCTGGTGCAGGACCGCTCGGGAGCGTGGGTGATGCTCGCGTTCCGCAACGTCGACGAGGAGGGCCGGTTCGTCGGGGAGATCACGGATCCGATCCCGGTGGCGTGGGACGGGTCGGGGCTCCGGCTCACCGGCGTGCCCGCCGGGTGGCTGCCGGACTGAGGGCCGCCGGTTCCGCTACCGGGCCTGCGGCACGACCACCACGGTGGCGTCGGAGTGCTCGAGGACCTCGGTCGCCGTGACGTGGGAGAAGCGGCGCGTCACGGAGTCGAGGGGGTGCCGGCCCACGACGACGAGGTGCCAGGGCCGGTCGCGACGGAGCGCCGCCTCGACCGAGCCGGCTCTGAGCTGGACGGTCACCGAGACGTCGGGGAACTTCTCACCGAAGCCGGCGACCGTCTCGGCGAGCGTCCGGCGGGCGTCCTCGACGAGGTCGTCGTCGGACACGCAGTGCACGACCGTCAACGGCAGGGAGCGGAGCGACGCCTGCCGGAACGCCTGCTCCAGCACCGGGTGTGAGCCGGCCGTCGCGTCCGCGGCGACGGCCACACCGTCGTGCACGAGCCCCGGGTTCCCCGGGCGGCACACCGCGACGGCGCACTCGGCATGACGGGCGAGGTGGGCACCGACCGAGCCCAGCAGCCCGCTCGCGACCGCGCCGTGGCCGCGCGAGCCGACCACCACCATCGCCGCCGAGCCCGACAGCCCGACCAGCTCGGGCCGGGCGTCGGCCAGCACCGCTCGCGCGACGACGTCCAGGTCGGGGTGACGGGCGTGGGCCAGCGCCACGCCCCGGTCGGCGACGCTCTGCGCGTAGGAGAGCAGCTCGGCGCCCGGCACGGGCAGCACGCCGGATCCGAGCACGATCGCCGTGCGGGCGTCGTCCTCGGGAGCGGCGTTCACCACGACGAGGGTGCGGTGCTCGAGGTTCGCCTGGTCGGCGGCCCAGGCCACGGCGCGGTCGGCGTGTGCCGACGCGTCGTAGCCGACGACGATCGAGCCGGGTCGGATGCCAGAGGACTCCATGGGTCCAGCGTCGACCGGATCGACGCCCGCGCGGATCGGGCATCGGGCCCGGAAGGGCGGGACCTTGGTCCCCGCCCACGACAGCGGCCGGCAGAAGCGCGTCCTGCCGGCCGCCGGTGGCGCCGAGGAGGGTCAGGCCTCGGCGTACACCTCCTCGGGCTGCTCGATCGCCCGGGCCTTCCGCTCCTGGGCGACAGCCCAGGCGATGCCCGAGATCCACAGCACCGCGACGAGCGCGGCGAGGAGGCCGACCGTGCCGCCGGAGGCGCCCAGCGCCTCGGCGATGGTCTTGGTGTTCGTGAGGACGATCAACCCACCGGCCGCGACGCCCAGGACGCGGGCGGGCAGGTGCTTGACCAGCCAGGCGGCGACCGGCGCCGCGATGACGCCGCCGATCAGGAGCGCCAGCGCGTAGTCCCACGGGATGCCCTGGCTGCTCAGCGCCAGGAGGAAGCCGAGCGACCCGCCGACCGCGACCACGAACTCCGAGGTGTCGATGGAGCCGACGACCTTGCGGGGCTCGAGCCGGCCGGAGGACAGCAGGGTCGTGGTGCCGACCGGGCCCCAGCCGCCACCGCCGATCGAGTCGAGGGTGCCGCCGACCAGGCCCATGGGGACCAGGAACTTCGGGCCGGGACGCGACTTGAACGTCGGGCGTCGGCCACCGAGGACCAGGAACCGGTAGATCACGTAGAAGCCGAGGGCCATCAGCAGCCCAGCGACCCACGGCTTCGCGGTGTCGGCCGGCAGGCTCGCGAGGAACGTCGCGCCGGCGAACGCGCCCACGAAGCCGGGCACGGCCAGGATGCCGACCGTCTTCCAGTCGACGTTGCCGAGCTTGTGGTGCGAGAAGCCGGAGACCAGCGAGGTGCCGATCTCCGAGAAGTGGACGGCGGCCGACGCGGCGGCCGGGGCGATGCCGGCGGCGAGCAGGAGCGTGGACGACGTGACGCCGTACGCCATGCCGAGGGAGCCGTCGACCAGCTGGGCCAGGAGGCCCACGAAGCCGAGGACGATGAGCTTGCGCATGAGTGACCCGTTTCTTGTGTGACTGACTCATTACTACCAAACAACTAAAGATTAGAGACAAGGGTCGCGCGACGTCAAGCCACCGCTCCTGGCGCGGGTCGTGGAGGATGGGGGCATGTCGGACTGGCTGGAGGGGCTGAGCACGCTCCAGGTGCTGCTGCTGGTGCTGGCCGTCGTCTTCGCAGGGTCGGTGGTCGTGGCGCTCCTGGGCGCGCTGCTCGTGCGGCTGGGGATGCGGCGCCCGGCGGTCGTGGAGCGGGCCTCCACCCTGGCCGAGCGCGCGCTCGGCGTGGTGAAGCGACCCCTGACGATCGTGGTCCTCGACGAGGTGGCGGCGGTGATCCAGACCGGCCACTACACGCGCAACATCTCCGATGCCTTGATGGAGAACCGCGACGACCTCAAGGCGCTGGTGGCCGAGAAGGTGAAACAGGACCCGAACGTGCGGCTGATCGGCCGGCTGCCCGGGTACGACGCGATCGTCGGTGAGGTCACCGAGACCACCTTGCGGGTCATGATCGAGATGCTGGACGACCCCCGGACCGACGAGCTGATCAGCGACCTGCTCCGCAACAACCTCACCCAGATCAAGCAGGCCGTGCACGACCGCGCCCATGAGCGGGTCGCCCCGCACGCACCGCCCGACTCGTCGCCGCGGCTGCGCGGGTGAGCCCCGCCGCCCCGGCCGGCGCTCCGCCCGACGGACGGGTCGCCGTACGGCAGCTGGTGCTGGTCTCGGCGGTCCAGGTGCTGGCGATCGCGACCTGGTTCGCCGCCTCCGCGGCCGCGCCGTCGTTGCGCGGGCAGTGGGAGATGGGACAGGTCGGCGAGGCGATGCTGACGATCGGGGTACAGCTGGGGTTCGTCATCGGCGCGCTCGTGTCGGCTGCCACCAACCTTCCGGACCGGGTCGACCCGCCGCGGTTGATGGGGATCGGTGCGGTGGTGGCGGCGCTGGCGACGTACGCCACGGCGCTGCTGGTCGACGGCGTCGTCGCGGCGGTGACGCTGCGACTGGTGACCGGCGCCGCCCTCGCGCTCGTCTACCCGGTCGGCATGAAGGTGGTCGTGAGCTGGTTCGCGGACCGGCGCGGTCTCGCCGTCAGCACCATGGTGGGCTCACTGACGCTGGGCAGCCTGCTGCCGCAGCTGATCACGGGCTCGCTCGGCTCTGCCTGGCGCGAGGCGCTGGTGGTCTCGGCGTCCCTGGCGCTGGTCGCGGCGGTCCTGCAGCGCTGGATCGTCGTGGGGCCGCTGGTCACGCGATCGGACGCGTTCCGGCCCGGGGTCGTGCTCGACGTGTGGCGGGAGCGAGCGCCCCGGCTGGCCAACCTCGGGTACCTCGGGCACATGTGGGAGCTGTACGCCGTCTGGGCCTGGGCGCCGACGTTCCTCGCCGCGAGTGCGGCGGCTGCCGGCAGTCCGCTGTCGGGGGGCCAGGTGGGCGCGGTCGCCTTCGTGACACTGGGCGTGTGCGGCGCCCTCGGGTGCCTGTTCGCCGGCTGGGTGGGCGACCGGCTCGGCCGCGCCCGCGCGGCGACGGGGGCGATGCTGGTCAGCGGCTCCTGCTGCCTGCTCGCGGCGTTCGCGTTCGGCGGGCCGACCTGGGTGCTGGTCGCGCTGCTGGCCGTGTGGGGTGCCTCGGTGATCGCCGACTCCGCGATGTTCTCGGCCTGTCTCGGCACCGTCGTCGACCCGCGGTACGTCGGGACCGCGCTCACGCTGCAGACCGCGCTCGGCTTCCTGCTGACCGTGGTGACGATCCAGCTCGTCCCGATCGTGGCGGAGGCCGCGGGGTGGCCGTGGGCGGTGGCGATGCTGGGCATCGGACCGCTGCTGGGGTCGGTCGCGATGGTCCGGCTGACGCCGCTGCTGCCCGCGCGGGTCTGAGGCGGGCCTCGGTCATCGCCGGTGGGTCACGTGCCGCTGATCCACCTCCTGGACAGCTGCAGCTGTCCAGGAGCAGCAGGCAGGGCACGTGAGCCACCGCTCCGGAGCGTCCGGGCTCAGCCGAGGGTCGACGCCCGCGCCACCAGGTCGGGCGTGAACTGCACCTGTTGGTGACGGTGGTCCGGGTCGGTGAGCTCCTCGTGGAGCAGGCCGGCTGCGGTCCGTCCCAGCCGCTGTCGAGGCTGCCGGACCGACGTCAGCGGCACGGCGGCCGCGCCGGCGAACTCGATGTCGTCGTACCCGACGATCGCCAGCTCGGAGGGGACGGCGATGCCGGCGCTGATCGCCTGCTGGAGCAGGCCGAGTGCGAGCAGGTCGTTGGCGCAGAAGGCAGCGGTGGGGCGGCGGGTGGACGCCAGTCCCGAGAGCCGCTCGCCGGCCGTGGTGCCGTTGGCGACGTCGAGCGCCTCGGTCGTCAGCACCAGCAGGTCGGCCTTGGGGAGGCCGGCGTCCGCCCAGGCCTGGCGCGCGCCCTGGAGCCGGTCGCGGACCTGCCCGAGCTCCATCGGCCCCCCGACGAACGCAACCCTGGTGTGCCCGCGGTCGACCAGGTGCTCCACGGCGAGCCGACCCCCGAGGACGTCGTCGACGGCGACCGAGCAGAAGGACTGGTCGTGGCGGATCCGGTCGACGATCACGACCGGGGTGCCGCGTCGCCGGATCTCGTCCAGCCGTTCGGAGCCGGGGTCGACGGGCGTGATCAGGATGCCCCGGACCCGGTGCTGCTGCAGCAGCTCGAGGTGCGCCGACTCGCGCTCGGGCCGCTGGCCGCTGTTGCAGAGGAAGAGGGACAGGCCCTCGCTCTCGGCGGCGAGCTCGATGCCCTCGGCGACGTCGGTGAAGAACGGGTTGGTGGCGTCGAGCATCACGTACCCGAGGCTCGTGGAGGTGCCGGCACGGAGCTGGCGAGCCGACTCGTTGCGGACGAACCCGAGGTCGGCCATCGCCTGCTCGACCCGGGCCCGGGTGGCGGCCGAGACCTGCGTCGGCCGGTTCAGGACGTTCGACACCGTGCCGAGCGAGACCCCTGCGGCGGCGGCGACGTCCTTGACCGACGCGCGGCGGGCGGAGGGGACGCGGGACATCGCACACCTCCAGGCCGGTTGAAACGGTGCAAGCATCGCCCACTGGGAGGCTGCTGGCAACCGCGGCTCCCTTCATGAGTCACGAATCGGTGACGGGCCCTTGACGTCTGTGATGGTGGTCACCTACCTTGGGCGCACCATGATTGAAACCTTTCAACGCACCGAGGCAGGCGAGGTCGTGCTCGAGCTGCGCGACGTCGCCAAGGCCTTCGGCTCGGTGCTGGCGCTGCGCTCGGGCACGCTGGTCGTGGAGCGGGGCTCGATCCACGCCCTGGTCGGCGAGAACGGCGCCGGCAAGTCGACCCTGGTGAAGATCGTCGCCGGCGTCCACCAGCGCGACGGCGGCACCTTCCGCTTCCTCGGCGACGACGTCGCGTTCTCGTCGACGGCCGAGTCGAAGGCGGCCGGGATCGCCGTCATCTACCAGGAGCCGACCCTGTTCCCCGACCTGTCGGTCACCGAGAACATCTTCATGGGCCGCCAGCCGCGTGGTCGCGGCGGCCGGATCGACCGGGCCACCATGTACGCCGAGGCGCAGGCCCTGTTCACCCGGCTCGGCGTCCACATCGACCCCCGGCGGCCTGCGCTGGGCCTGTCCATCGCCGACCAGCAGATCATCGAGATCGCGAAGGCGATCTCGCTCGACGCCAGCCTCCTCGTCATGGACGAGCCGACCGCGGCCCTGAGCGGCGTCGAGGTCGAGCGGCTGTTCGCGGTCGCCCGCAGCCTGCGGGACGAGGGCCGGGCCCTGGTCTTCATCTCCCACCGCTTCGACGAGGTCTTCGCGCTGTGCGACACGGTCACCGTGATGCGCGACGGCGCCTACATCGCCACGGAACCGATCGCGGGCACCAGTCCGGCGTCCATCGTCGAGAAGATGGTGGGCCGCGAGGTCGGCGACCTCTATCCCAAGACTGCGGCCGAGCTCGGCGACACGGTCCTGGAGGTCCGAGGACTGACGCGCGCCGGGGTCTTCCACGACGTCGACCTGTCCGTCCGCGCCGGGGAGATCGTGGGGCTCGCCGGCCTGGTCGGCGCGGGGCGCAGCGAGATCGCCCGCGCGGTCTTCGGCGTCGACCCCTACGACTCCGGCACCGTGGTGCTCGGCGGCCGGCCCGTGAAGGCGGGTGACCCGCGAGCCGCGATCCGGGCCGGGATGGCGTTCGTCCCCGAGGACCGTCGCCAGCAGGGGCTGGTGACCGAGGCCTCCGTCGCGCGGAACGTGGCGGCCGTGATCCGGACCGGCCTGTCTCGCGCCGGGCTGCTGACAGGAGCCGCCGAGAGTCGCGCCGCCGCCCCCTGGGCCGGCCGCCTCGAGGTGAAGACCCACGCCCTCGACATGACCGCGTCCACGATGAGCGGCGGCAACCAGCAGAAGGTCGTGATCGCCAAGTGGCTCGCGACCGACCCGACCCTGCTGATCATCGACGAGCCGACCCGCGGCATCGACGTGGGCACCAAGGCCGAGGTCCACCGACTGCTGTCCGACCTCGCCGGGCAGGGACTGGCGATCCTGATGATCTCGTCCGAGCTGCCCGAGGTGCTCGGCATGGCCGACCGCGTGCTCGTGGTCTGCGAGGGACGGATCACCGCCGACCTGAGCCGCGAGGACGCCACCCCCGAGAGCGTCATGCACGCCGCGACCCACGCCGTGGAGGCAGCGCGATGAGTCACACCACGACCCAGGTCGGCGACCACCTCCCCGGTGACGTCGAGCGCCTGGTCGAGCCCAGCCAGCAGTCACCTGCGGCGCGCTTCTTCAACGACGTCGTCCGCTCCCGTGAGGCGTCGATCCTGCTGGTGCTGGTCGCGGTGATCGTCGCCGCCACCCTCGCCAACCCGAGCTTCCTGTTCAGCAGCAACGGGTGGCGCGACCTGCTGCTCACGCCGTCGATCCTGCTCCTGCTCGCCGCCGGGCAGGCCGTCGTCATCATCACCCGGAACGTCGACCTGTCGGTCGGCTCGGTGCTGGCGCTGACGGCGTACCTGACCGGGCGGCTCTTCATCGACAACCCGGGCATCCCGATCCTCGTGGTCGTCATCGCCGGCGTCGCGACGGGTGCCGGCCTGGGGCTCGTCAACGGCCTGCTGGTGAGCCTGGGTCGGGTCCCGGCCCTCGTGATCACGCTCGGCACGCTGTACATCTACCGCGGGGTGATGCTCACCTGGGCCGGCAGCGACCGGGTCAACGCCAGCGACATGCCGAGCGACTTCCTCCGGCTCGGCACGCAGCAGGTGCTCGGCATCCCCGTCCTCTTCCTCGTCTCCGTCGTCGTCGTGATCGTCGTCGGCTACTACCTCCACGCGCACCGCGGCGGCCGGGGCTGTACGCCATCGGCTCCGATCCGGACGCCGCCGTGCTCTACGGCCTCCCGGTCCGTCGCCGGGTGCTCGCGGCTTTCGTCCTCAGCGGCGCGCTCGCCGGGCTCGCCGGGGTGCTGCACGCCGCCCGCTACGGCACGGTCAGCTCCGGTGCCGGGCTGGGCATCGAGCTCGAGGCGGTCGCCGCGGTGGTGATCGGCGGCGTCGCGATCTTCGGCGGTTCCGGCACCGTCTGGGGGGCGGCCATCGGAGCGATGCTCCTGGTGACCATCGACCGCGCGCTCCCGATCCTGGGCATCCCGGACTTCTGGCAGCGGGCCGTCGTCGGCGTCCTCATCCTCGGCGCGATCGTGCTCGACCGGGTCCTCGCCGCCCGCCGCACCCGCAAGCTCATCGAGGCGAGGGACCAGACATGACCACCACCGCGTCCACCACCCCGGGAACCCGTGCCTACGCGACTCACTCGCGGCCCCTCTGGCAGCGCCTGCTCCTCACGCGGGAGTCCGCCGTGATCGCGCTCCTCGTCGCGGTGACGCTCTACGCCCTCGTGAACGTCGACAACTTCGGCGGGCCCTTGACCCTGACCTACCTGCTGCTCGACGTGACTCCGATCCTGCTGATCGCGCTGCCGATGACGCTGGTGATCGTCACCGGCGAGATCGACCTGTCGGTGGCGAGCGTGGTCGGTCTCAGCACCGTGCTGGTCGGTCTGCTCTTCGAGGCCGGGTACTCCATCCCGGTCGCCGCGCTGGTCGCCCTGGTGGCAGGCGCCGCGTGCGGAGCGCTCAACGGCTTCCTCGTCGCCTACGTCGGCCTCCCGTCGCTCGCCGTCACCATCGGCACGCTGGCCCTGTACCGGGGCCTGGCCGTCGGGCTGCTCGGCACCACCGCCATCACCGGTTTCCCCGACCGCTGGTCGGACCTCGCGACCGCCGAGATCGGCGAGACCGGCGTCCCTCAGGTCGTGCTGCTGGTGGCCGTGCTGATCGTGGGCTTCGGCCTCCTCCTCCACTTCACGTCCTTCGGCCGCGGCGTCTACGACATCGGGCTCAACGCCGAGGCGGCCCGCTTCACGGGGGTCGACGTCGCGCGCACCAAGCTGATCCTCTTCGTGCTGTCGGGCGTCGTCTCGGCCCTCGCCGGCGTCTACTTCGTGCTGCGCTTCGGCAGCGCCCGCGGCGACAACGCCGCCGGGCTCGAGCTCCAGGTGATCGCAGCCGTGCTGCTCGGCGGAGTCTCGATCTTCGGCGGTCGCGGCAAGCTGCACGGCGTCCTCGCCGGCGTCCTCCTGATCGGCGTCATCTCGAGCGCGCTCCGACTGGAGAGCATCACGGTCAACATCATCAACATCATCATCGGGCTGCTCCTCGTGGTCTCGGTGATCTCTCCCAGCGTCCTGACCGCGGTCTCGGGCAAGACCCGCACCGTCAGGCGAAACACCCGGGCCCGTGGCCCTCGACCCGAGCCGTCCGGCGCGGGTGAAACAGAAGGGAAGAACCGATGAAGTTCCTCACCAAGCGGGCGTCGGCAGTGGCCGCGATCGCGCTCAGCGGCTCCTTGGTCCTCACCGCGTGCGGCGGGGACGAGGGTGGCGAGGGCACCCCAGAGGGCGACGGCGACGTGTCCATCACGATGTTGCCGAAGAACCTGGGAAACGCCTACTTCGACACCAGCACCGCCGGCGCCGAGACGGCCGCCGACGAGGTCGGCGCCTCGATCGAGGAGGTCGGGCCGCAGGAGGCGACCGCCGACTCGCAGGTGCAGTACATCAACACCGCGGCGCAGCAGGGCGTCAGCGCGCTCATCGTCTCCGCCAACGACCCCGAGGCGATCTGCGACGCGCTCAACGAGGCCAGTGAGGCGGGCACGTCGATCGTGACGTTCGACTCCGACACCAACCCGGAGTGCCGTGACCTCTTCATCAACCAGGCCACCGCCGAGGGGATCGCAGCGGTCCAGCTCGAGCTGATCTCCGAGCAGGTCGGCGGCTCCGGCGAGATCGCGGTCCTCTCCGCGAGCGCCAATGCCACCAACCAGAACGCCTGGATCGAGATGATGGAGGCCGAGCTCGAGTCCAACCCCGACTACGCCGACCTCGAGCTGGTCGACGTCGTCTACGGCGACGACGACGACCAGAAGTCCTTCGACGAGACGGCTGCGCTGCTGCAGGCCCACCCGGACCTCAAGGGCATCATCTCGCCGACCACGGTCGGGATCGCCGCCGCGGCCCGTTACCTCTCGGACTCCGACAAGAAGGGCGAGGTCATGCTGACCGGCCTCGGCACTCCCAACCAGATGCGGGAGTACGTCGAGAACGGCACGGTCGAGGCCTTCGCGCTCTGGAACCCGGGCGACCTGGGCTACCTGGCGACGTACGCCGCGGCTGCCCTGGCCTCCGGCGAGATCACCGGCGAGGCCGGCGACACGTTCGAGGCGGGCGACCTCGGCGAGTACACCGTCGAGGAGGGCGGCACCGTCCTGCTCGGTGACCCGTTCGTGTTCAACGCCGACAACATCGCGGACTTCGACTTCTGAGTCGACCGCACCGAGGGAGCCTGCCGGGGCCGTCCGGCCCCGGCAGGCACCCCGCCCACTTGCCCCGCGCCACCCCACTCACTCCAGGAGGGCCGATCGATGCGTCGCGTCTGCTTCCAGCTCCAGGTCCGCCCGGACCGGCTCGCGGAGTACCGCGCCCGGCACGCGGCCGTCTGGCCGGAGATGCTCGAGGCGCTCCACCGGACCGGGTGGCACAACTACTCCCTGTTCCTGCGCGACGACGGCCTCCTGATCGGCTACGTCGAGACCCCCGACCTGGAGGCCGCCCGCGCGGGCATGGCCGCCACCGAGGTCAACGCGCGCTGGCAGGCCGAGATGGCCGAGTTCTTCACCGACCTCGGCGACACGGCACCCGACGAAGGCTTCCTGGTCCTGGACGAGGTGTTCCACCTCGAGGACCAGCTGGAGAGGACCCAGCCATGACCCGCACGTTCGACGCCGTCGCACCCGCCCTGGAGGCGCTGGCGATCGAGGTCCCCTCGTGGGCCTACGGCAACTCCGGCACCCGGTTCAAGGTGTTCGGCACCCCCGGCACCCCGCGCACGGTCCGGGAGAAGATCGCCGACGCCGCGACCGTCCACCGGTTCACCGGCCTCGCGCCCAGCGTCGCGCTCCACATCCCCTGGGACCGGGTCGACGACTACGCCGCGCTGCGGGGGTACGCCGCGGAGCAGGGCGTCGCCCTCGGCACCGTCAACAGCAACACCTTCCAGGACGACGACTACCGGCTCGGCGCCCTGACCCACACCGACGCGAAGATCCGGCAGAAGGCGATCGACCACCACTTCGAGTGCCTCGACGTGATGGACGCGACCGGCTCGCGCGACCTGAAGATCTGGCTCGCAGAGGGCAGCAACTACCCGGGCCAGGCCGACCTGCGCGGTCGCCAGGACCGGCTGGCCGAGAGCCTCGTGGTGATCTACGAGCGACTGCTGGGACTGGGCGGTGACCAGCGGCTGGTGCTCGAGTACAAGTTCTTCGAGCCGGCGTTCTACCACACCGACGTCCCCGACTGGGGCACCGCGTACACCCACGTCGCGGCCCTCGGCGACCGCGCGATGGTGTGCCTGGACACCGGCCACCACGCGCCCGGCACCAACATCGAGTTCATCGTCGCCCAGCTGCTCCGGCTCGGGAAGCTGGGCTCGTTCGACTTCAACAGCCGCTTCTACGCCGACGACGACCTGATCGTCGGGGCGGCCGACCCCTACCAGCTGTTCCGGATCCTCTTCGAGGTCGTCCGGGGCGGCGGCTTCGGGGCCGACAGTGACGTCGCGCTGATGCTCGACCAGTGCCACAACATCGAGAAGAAGATCCCGGGCCAGATCCGGTCGGTCCTCAATGTGCAGGAGATGCTTGCCCGGGCGCTGCTGGTCGACAGGGACGAGCTGGCCGCGGCCCAGGAGAGCGGCGACGTGCTCGCCGCCAACGAGGTGTTCATGGACGCCTTCTACACCGACGTACGAGCGAGCCTCGCGGCATTCCGCGAGGAGCGGGGGCTGCCTGGTGACCCGATGCGGGCCTACGCCGAGAGCGGCTACCAAGAGCTGATCGAGACCGACCGGGTCGGCGGGACCCAGGCAGGATGGAACTGAGCACGTGAGCACCATCGGCAACCCCACGGTGACCGCGCTGATCGAGCGCTCCAACGCGCTGGGCAGCGATCCGAAGAACACCAACTACGCGGGCGGCAACACCTCGGCGAAGGGTGTCGAGACCGACCCCGTGACCGGCGAGGACGTCGAGCTGCTGTGGGTGAAGGGCTCCGGCGGCGACCTCGGCACGCTCACCGCCCCCGGCCTCGCCGTGCTGCGCCTCGACCGGATGCGCGCGCTGGTCGACGTCTACCCCGGTCTCGACCGTGAGGACGAGATGGTGGCGGCGTTCGACTACTGCCTGCATGGCTCGGGCGGCGCAGCGCCGTCGATCGACACGGCGATGCACGGTCTGGTCGAGGCGGCGCACGTCGACCACCTCCACCCCGACTCCGGGATCGCGATCGCGACGGCGGCCGACGGCGAGCGGCTGACCACGGAGGTCTACGGCGACAAGGTCGTCTGGGTCCCGTGGCGACGTCCCGGTTTCCAGCTCGGGCTCGACATCGCCGAGATCAAGGAGGCGAACCCGCGTGCGATCGGTTGCGTCCTCGGCGGGCACGGGATCACCGCGTGGGGCGACACCTCCGAGCAGTGCCGCACGAACTCGCTCTGGATGATCCGCACCGCCGAGCGGTACCTCAAGAAGCACTCCAAGAAGCAGCCGTTCGGCGCGCCCCTCAAGAAGTACGCCCCGCTGCCGGCCGGCCAGCGGCGGGAGCGGGCGGCCGCGCTGGCGCCGCTGCTGCGGGGCGTGGCGTCGCAGGACCGGCCGATGGTCGGCCACTTCACCGACGACAAGGTCGTGCTCGACTTCCTCGCCTCGCGCCGCCACCCGCGGCTGGCCGCCCTCGGCACGTCGTGCCCCGACCACTTCCTGCGCACCAAGGTCAAGCCGATGCTGCTCGACCTCGCGCCGGACGCCCCGCTGGACAAGGTGCGGGCTCGGGTGGCGGAGCTGCACGAGGCCTACCGCGCCGACTACGCGGCGTACTACGAGCGGAACGCGACGAAGGACAGCCCGGCGATGCGTGGGGCCGACCCGCTGATCGTGCTGGTGCCGGGCGTCGGGATGTTCAGCTACGGCAAGGACAAGCAGACCGCCCGCGTGGCGGGGGAGTTCTACGTCAACGCGATCAACGTGATGCGCGGTGCCGAGGGCGTCTCGACGTACTCGCCGATCGACGAGTCGGAGAAGTTCCGCATCGAGTACTGGTCGCTGGAGGAGGCGAAGCTCCAGCGGATGCCGAAGCCCAAGCCGCTGGCCACCCGGATCGCACTCGTCACGGGTGCGGCGAGCGGCATCGGCAAGGCGATCGCGACCAAGCTCGCAGCCGAGGGTGCGTGCGTGGTGATCGCCGACCTCTCGCTCGAGAAGGCGCAGGCGGCCGCGGCCGAGCTCGGCGGTCCGGACGTGGCCCTCGGGGTCGCGGCAGACGTCTCCGACGCCGACGCCGTGCAGGCGATGGTCGACGCGACCCTGCTCGCCTTCGGTGGGCTCGACCTGGTCGTCAACAACGCCGGGCTGTCGCTGTCGAAGTCGCTGCTCGACACCACCGAGGCCGACTGGGACCTCCAGCACGACGTGATGGCCAAGGGCTCGTTCCTGGTGTCGAAAGCGGCGGCGCGGGTGCTGATCGACCAGCGGCTCGGCGGCGACATCGTCTACATCTCCTCGAAGAACTCGGTCTTCGCCGGCCCCAACAACATCGCCTACTCCGCGGTGAAGGCCGACCAGGCCCACCAGGTGCGGCTGCTGGCCGCCGAGCTCGGCGAGCACGGCATCAAGGTCAACGGCGTGAACCCCGACGGCGTGGTTCGCGGCTCCGGCATCTTCGCCGGCGGCTGGGGTGCCAACCGGGCGGCGGTCTACGGCGTGGAGGAGGACAAGCTCGGCGAGTTCTACGCGCAGCGCACCCTCCTCAAGCAGGAGGTGCTGCCCGAGCACTGCGCCGACGCCGTCTTCGCGCTCTGCGGTCCGGACCTGACCCGGACCACCGGGCTGCACATCCCGGTCGACTCCGGCGTCGCAGCCGCGTTCCTGCGATGACGCTGCGCGTCGCCGCCGTCGACCTCGGCGCCACCAGCGGCCGGGTGATGGCGGGACGCGTCGGGCCGGACCTGCTGGAGCTGCAGGAGGTTCACCGTTTCCCGAACGGAGGCGTGCCCGTGGGCCCGTCCCTCCACTGGGACGTGCTCGGCATCCACCGTGAGGTGCTCGGCGGGCTGCGGGCGATCGCGCGGACCGGCCCGATGCACGGCATCGGGATCGACTCGTGGGCCGTCGACTACGGGCTGCTGGACCGCGACGGCGAGCTCCTCGGCAACCCGTACAGCCACCGCGACCGCCGTACCGACGGGATCGTGGCGCGGGTGCTCGAGGGCGTCCCGGCCGAGGACCTGTACGCCGTCTCGGGACTGCAGCAGCTTCCCTTCAACACCGTGTTCCAGCTGGTGGCGGCTCGGGGCACCGCGGCCCTCGCCGCCGCCGAGACCCTGCTGCTGCTGCCCGACCTCTTCGGCTACTGGCTCACCGGTCGGGTCGGTGCCGAGCGGACCAACGCCTCGACCACCGGCCTGTACGACGTGACGACCCGCACCTGGTCCCGTGAGCTGGTCGACCGGCTCGGCCTCCCGTGGGCCGTGCTGCCGCCGCTGCGCGACCCGGGCGAGGTCGTCGGGCCACTACTGCCGGAGGTGGCGGCCGACCTCGGGGTGCCGGCCGACGTCCCGGTGATCGGCGGTCGGCTCCCACGACACCGCCAGCGCGGTGGTCGGGGTGCCGGCCGGGCGCGGCAGCTTCGGCTACATCTCGTCCGGGACCTGGTCGCTGGTCGGGCTCGAGCTCGACGCGCCGGTCCTCACCGACGACGCCCGGCGAGCCGACTTCACGAACGAGGGCGGCGTCGACGGCACGGTCCGGTTCCTCAAGAACGTGATGGGGCTGTGGGTGCTGTCGGAGTGCGTCCGGGCGTGGTCGGACCGCGGCGTGCCGGGCACCGACCTCGCCTCCCTGCTGGCGGGAGCCAGCACCGCGGCGCCGCTGCGGACCGTCGTCGACGTGAACGACCCGAGCCTGCTGCCGCCGGGGAGCGCGACCGACCCGATGCCCGAGCGGGTCGTCGCCCTGGCGCGGGCGGCCGGGGAGCCGGTGCCCCAGTCGCCGGGTGAGATCACCCGCTGCGTCCTCGACAGCCTGGCGCTCGCCTACCGGCGACACCTGCGGGCCGCGGCCACCCTCGCCGGACGGGAGCTGGAGGTCGTCCACGTCGTCGGCGGCGGATCCCAGAACCACCTGCTGTGCCAGCTCACCGCCGACGCCTGCGGCCTGCCCGTGCTGGCGGGTCCGGCCGAGGCGGCCGCGCTCGGGAACGTGCTGGTGCAGGCTCGCACGCTCGGCGCCGGGCTGCCCGACCTGGCGGCGATGCGTGACCTGGTGCGCCGTACCCACGACGTACGACGCCACGAGCCGCGGCCCGGGCTGGACTGGCAGGCTGCAGACGAGCGCGTCCCCCGACCCGGTGAAGGAGTGCCCGCGTGAAGCGACAGCTACCGAAGCCCCACGACCTCCGGCCGCTGCTGCGGTTCAAGGAGCCGACCTGGTCGCCCAAGGAACGGCGACTGGCCAAGGCCCTGACGGTCGAGGACCTCCGACGGATCGCGAAGCGGCGGACCCCGAAGGCGGCGTTCGACTACACCGACGGCGCGGCCGACGGCGAGGTGTCGCTGGCCCGGGCGCGTGAGGCCTTCGCCGACGTCGAGTTCCGGCCCGCGGTGCTGCGCGACGTCTCCACGGTCGACACGTCGCGGGACGTCCTGGGGAAGCGGGTGGCGCTGCCGTTCGGGATCGCGCCGACCGGCTTCACGCGGATGATGCAGACCGAGGGCGAGATCGCCGGCGCCACGGCCGCGGAGGCCGCCGGCATCCCGTTCGCCCTGTCCACGATGGGGACGACGTCCATCGAGGACGTCGCGGCCGCGGCGCCCGGCGGTCGGCACTGGTTCCAGCTGTACATGTGGAAGGACCGCGACCGGTCGATGGCGCTGGTCGACCGGGCGGCGAAGGCCGGCTACGACACGCTGCTGGTGACGGTCGACGTCCCCGTGGCCGGGGCCCGGCTCCGCGACGTCCGCAACGGGATGACCATCCCGCCGACCCTGACGCCGCGCACGGTCGCCAACGCCGTACCGCGGCCGGCGTGGTGGATCAACTTCCTCACGACCGAGCCGCTCGCCTTCGCGTCACTCGACTCCTGGTCCGGGACCGTGGCCGAGCTGCTGGACACGATGTTCGACCCGACCGTCACCTACGACGACCTCGCGTGGATCCGCGAGCAGTGGCCGGGCAAGGTCGTCGTGAAGGGTGTGCAGAGCGTCGACGACGCCCGCCGGTGCGCCGACGTCGGCGTCGACGCCGTCCTGCTGTCCAACCACGGCGGCCGGCAGCTCGACCGCGCTCCGGTGCCGTTCCACCTGCTCCCGGACGTCGTCGCCGCCGTCGGCTCGGACGTCGAGGTGCACCTCGACACCGGCATCATGTCGGGGCAGGACGTGGTCGCGGCGGTGGCCCACGGCGCCCGGTTCACCCTGATCGGGCGGGCCTATCTCTACGGACTCATGGCCGGCGGACGCGACGGCGTCGACCGGGTGATCGACATCCTGCGCGGGCAGGTCGAGCGGACGATGCGGTTGCTCGGAGTGACCACGCTCGACGAGCTCAACCCCGACCACGTGGCGCAGCTGGAGCCACGCAGGTCGCGGCGTGTGCCTGAGACCCGTACCTAGAGGGGTCTCAGGCACACGAGGCGTCAGTCGGCGTCGTCCAGCGCGGCCGCGACCCGACGGTGGGCCTCCCAGATCTCCTCGGGGAGACCGTCGAACTGCTGGAGGTGCTTCTCGCGGAAGCCCATCTCCTCGCGCCAGCGGGGGACGTCGATGTCGAGCAGGGTCGCCAGGTCACCGGGGTCGACGGTGCAGCCGGTGAGGGCGAGCTCCTCCTCGGTGGGCAGGATGCCGACAGGGGTGGGGCGACCGCTCACCTCGCCGTCCTTGAGCTGCATCAGCCACAGCAGCGGGCGCAGGTTGTCGCGGTAGCCGGGCCACAGGTAGTGGCCGTCGTCGGGGTCCTTCTGGAACCAGTTGACGTGGGCGAAGATCGGCTGCTCGGTCGCGGCGCCGACGATCCGCAGCCAGTGGGCGGCGTACTCGCCCTCGGCGTAGGACATGAACGGCCGCATCGACATCGGGTCGTAGCGCAGCTGACCGTCGGTGCCCTCGGCCGCGAAGGTGGCCTCGGCCCCGAGCGTCAGGCCGTCGTAGACGCCCTCGGCGAGGTCGGTGATGGCGCGGATCAGGGGCTCGCGGTCGCTGGTGCGTCCGCCGAAGATGATGCCGTCGATCGGGACGCCGGCCGGGTCCTCGAAGTCGGCCGCGACGTTGGGGACGTTGGCGAGGGTCGTCGTGAACCGGCTGTTGGGGTGGGCCCAGGGCGAGTTGTCGCGCTCGGACCGGTCGGAGATCTTCTCGCCCTTCCAGTCGTGCCAGCCGGTCGGGTCGGCCGGCGGCGCGGGGGTCTTGCCCTCCCACCACACCTCGTGGGTCTCGGAGTTCCACGCCACGTTCGTGAACAGCACCTGCGTGCCCTCGTCGACCGACTCGAGGGCCGTGGGGTTGGTCGACTCGTTGGTGTCCTTGGCGACGCCGAAGACGCCGTACTCGGGGTTCATGCCGTAGAGCCGGCCGTCGTCGGGGTCGACCCACAGCCACGCGATGTCGTCGCCGTAGAAGGAGACGTGGTAGCGGTCGCCGAGGGCGTCCGGAGCGAGCATCATCGCGAGGTTGGTCTTCCCGGAGGCGCTCGGGAAGCCGCCGCAGACGTGCCACTTCTTGCCGGTCTGCTTGTCGGTGATCCCGATCAGCATGAACTGCTCGGAGAGGAACTCGCGCGACGCCCAGCCGTCGTACGCCGCCTGCCGCAGGCCGTGCGCGATCTTGCCGAGCAGCGCGTTGCCGCCGTACGACGAGCCGAAGTGGAGGATGGTCCGCTCGTCGGCGACGGTGACGAAGTAGCGCTGGTCGTCGGGCGTGCCCTGGCCGAGGTGCTCCAGGTCGCCGGTCACGTGCACCGCGCGCACGAACGTGTCGGGGTCGGCCAGGTCGTTGATGATGCTGATGCCGACCCGGGCCATCCGGATCATGTGCAGCACGACGGTGCGGTTGTCGGTCAGCTCGACGCCGGCGGCGTACTTCTCCAGGGGCGAGCCCGGCGGCGACATCAGGTACGGGATGACGTACATGGTCTTGCCGGCGAGCTGGCCGCGCATCCGCTCGACCAGCAGCGGCTTCATCTCCTCCGCCGGCCGCCAGTTGTTGTAGGTGCCGGCGTCCGCGGGGTCGTTGGTCGCGACGATCGTGCGCTCCTCGGAGCGCGCGGTGTCCTTGTAGTAGCTGCGGGAGTAGTAGCGACCCTCCCCGGCGGACTGGATCTCGCCCGCGGCGAGCGCCTCCTCGATCAGCCGGGCGTCGTCGGCGGCGCTCACGACCTCGACCCGCTCGGCTCCCAGCACGTCCGCCCAGTGGTGCACGTACTCGCGCACCGCCGTGTTGGTGAGTCCGGCCGCGTCCAGGGCCCCGTCAACGTCCGCCATCGCTCCGCCTCTCCACCCGCGGCCGGCGTGGCCGAGGGGCTCGTCGTTCCGGGAACCGTACACAGGGCCGCTGCGGAGGGACAGGGGAGTTAGTCCTGACGCTCGAGCACCCGGGGGAGCACGGCGAGCAGGGCGAGCGCCACCACCGCGGCCGCGCCGCCGACGAGCAGCGCCGGGGTGCGGGCGACCACGACGTCGAAGATCAGCGTGAGCATCCCGACGACGAGCAGCGCCACGCCCACCAGCGCCGTCAGCATCGCCACCTGTGCGGTGGCCACGACCCGGTGCTTGATGTGCTGCCCCGAGAGGTGCCGGTGCACGGACACCGGGGTCATGACGCACAGCGTGGTCAGCGCAGCGATCACCATCAGACCGAGGAACAGCCCCCGCTGGAAGGAGTCGAGGTCGGCGAACTTCGCCTGGAACGGGAGCGTGAGCAGGAACCCGGCGAGCAGCTGGACGCCGGTCTGCATGACCCGCAGCTCCTGGAGCTGGTCCTCCCACTTGCGGTCGAGGCGCTCCTGCTCGGTCTCGTCGCGGTCGTCCTGAGGGTCCTGATGGTCCTGCTCGGCCATCCCCGGAGCGTAGTGCGCCACCTCTGACCTGCGGCTTCACCTCTTGGGGTGTTGGGCGGCCCACCAGCGGCGGTGGGAGGTTGAGAGACGGCCGGTCGCCGACCGTGCGGCCGCCAAGGAGGAACCATGACGTTACTGCTCTGGATCATCGCGGTGATCCTCGTCGTCAGCGGCATCGTGACGCTGATCCGCGGGGGCGTGCTCTGGGGAGTGGTCCTGATCATCCTCGGCCTGCTCGTCGGGCCGGGAGGGGTCAGCATCTTCGACAAGTAGCTCGCCGGCAGGCGCGTAGCGGCGGCGGATCCTCCCGGGGGTCCGCCGCCGCTGTGTGTCGGCACGGGGCCCTATGTTGTGGGGAGTCGCCGGACGTCGTCGCACGAGAGGGGGTCGTCGCGGGTGGCGCTGCACCTCCACCGGGCCGAACGCACCGACCTGCTCGCCGACGGCCTCGCCGACCTCGTCGCGACCCCGCTCGACGACCCGTTCGAGCGCGAGGTCGTGGTCGTGCCCGCCAAGGGCATCGAGCGCTGGGTCGCCCAGCGGCTGTCACACCGGCTCGGCGCCGGGGAGCGCGGCGGCGACGGGGTCTGCGCCGGGGTCCGGTTCCTCAGCCCCCACTCCCTGGTCTCGATGCTGCTCGACCGCGACCGCGACGACCCGTGGGAGCCCGACCAGCTGGTGTGGCCGCTGCTCGAGGTGATCGACGGGTCCCTCGACGAGCCGTGGGCGAGCGCGCTGGCCGCGCACCTCGGCCACGGCCAGACCGGTGACGACGCCGAGCTGCGCCAGAACCGGCGCTGGTCGGTCGCCCGCCGGGTGGCCGGGCTGTTCGCGTCCTACGCGCGACAACGGCCGCAGCTGGTCACCGACTGGCGCGAGGGCCGTGACACCGACGGCGCCGGCGGCGAGCTCGCGGCCGACCTCCGGTGGCAGCCCGAGCTCTGGCGCCGGCTGGTGGCCGGCGTCGGCCACCCGGCCCCCGACGAGCGGCACGCCGAGACGGTGGCCCGGCTCGAGCAGGGCGGCGCCGGGCTCGACCTGCCCGGTCGGCTGTCCCTGTTCGGCCACACCCGGCTGCCGGTCACCGAGATCCGGCTGGTCGCCGCGCTCGGCCGGCTCCGCGACGTCCACCTGTGGCTGCCGCAGGCCTCGCCTGCCCTGTGGGACGACCTGGCGGCTGCCGTGGCCGCAGGTCCTGTACGCCGCCACGACGACGAGTCCGCGACGTTCGTCGGCCACCCGCTGCTGGCCTCCCTGGGTCGCGACGCCCGCGAGCTCCAGCGCGGCCTGGCCGGCGCGGTCGACCACGACACGGCGCTGCCCGCGCCACGGGCGGGCCCGCCCACCACGCTGCTGGGGCACCTCCAGGCCGACCTGCGGGCCAACCGCGCTCCGACCGCCGCCGAGCGCGCCGCCCGGATCCTCGACCCCGACGACCGGTCGGTGCAGGTCCATGCCTGCCACGGGTCGCACCGCCAGATCGACGTCCTCCGTGAGGTGCTGGTCGGGATCCTCCAGGACCGGCCCGAGCTCGAGCCGCGCGACATCCTCGTGATGTGCCCCGACGTCGAGACCTATGCCCCCCTGATCGAGGCCGGGTTCGGGCTCGGACAGGTCGTGGCTGACGGCCATCCGGCCCACGGGTTGCGGGTGCGGCTGGCCGACCGGGCGCTCAGCGCCACCAACCCGCTGCTCGCCCTGGCGACGCGGCTGGTCGAGGTCGCGGGTGGCCGGGTCACCGCCACCGAGGTGCTCGACCTGCTCTCGCGCGACGTGGTGCGCGGCCGCTTCCGCCTCGAGGACGACGACCTGCGGCGGATCGCGCGCTGGGTGGGGGAGTCGGGCATCCGCTGGGGGCTCGACCAGGCCCAGCGGGCCGCCTTCGACATGGCCGGCTTCGGCCACAACACCTGGCGTGCCGGCCTCGACCGGATGCTGGTGGGGGTCGCGATGTCGGGCGACGACCTGCGCCACCTCGGCAACGCGCTGCCGCTCGACGACGTGGGCAGCAACGACATCGCGCTCGTCGGGCGGGTCGCCGAGTTCTGCGACCGGCTCGGTCGGTGCGTCGACGCGCTGACCGCCGCGAGCACGGTCAGCGACTGGGTGGCCGCGCTGGGTGAGGCGGTCCGGGCCCTCGGCGACGTACCCCCCGACGACGCGTGGCAGCTGGCCCAGTTCGAGCGCGAGCTGGCCCGCACCCTCGACGCCGCGGGCGGCACCGGCTCGACCCTGCGCCTGGCCGACGTCAGGGCGCTGCTCACCTCCCGGCTGGCCGGCCGCCCGACCCGGGCCAACTTCCGCACCGGCACGCTCACGGTCTGCACCATGGTGCCGATGCGGTCGGTGCCGCACCGGGTGGTGTGCCTGGTCGGCCTCGACGACACCGTGTTCCCGCGCACCCAGTGGACCGACGGCGACGACGTGCTGGCGCGCGACCCGATGACCGGCGAGCGTGACGTGCGCAGCGAGGACCGGCAGCTGCTGCTCGACGCCGTGCTGGCCGCGCGCGACGCGCTGGTGGTCTGCTACACCGGCGCCGCCGAGCACTCCGGTGCGGTCCGCCCGCCGGCCGTGCCCCTCGGTGAGCTGGTCGACGCGGCCGCGGCCACGGCCGACGGCGTGGACGTCGTCGTCCGACACCCGCTGCAGGCCCACGACCGGCGCAACCTCGAGCCCGGGCGGCTCGGCACGCCGCAGGCGTTCTCCTTCGACCGCGCCGCGCTGGCCGGTGCGCGGGCGGCGGTCGCGGAGCGGACCCCGACCCCGCCCTTCCTCGGCCGGCCGCTGCCGGCCCCGCAGCCCGCCGACGTCAACCTCGCCGACCTGACGCGCTTCCTGCTCCACCCGGTGCGCGAGTTCCTGCGTGGGCCGATGGCGCTGGCGACCCCGCTCGAGGCCGACGAGGTCCGCGACCGGATCCCGATCGACCTCGACGCCCTGGAGAAGTGGGACATCGGCGACCGGCTCGTCACGTCGCTGCTCGCCGCGGAGCAGTCGCAGGAGCAGTCCCAGGCGGTGCTCTTCAGCGAGCACCTCCGCGGCACGGTGCCGCCAGGGAGGATGGGCAACGACGCGTTGCAGACGATCACCCGCGACGTCTTCGCGTTGTTGACGCAGACCCAGCCGCTGCGCGCCGGCACCCCGCGAACGGTCGACGTCGACGTCGACCTCGGGGGCGGCCGTCGGCTCACGGGCACGGTGTCGGGCATCTACGGCAACCACCTGGTCGCGCTCGGCTACTCCCGGCTCGGCCCCAAGCACCGCCTGTCCCGCTGGGTCGACCTGCTCGCCCTCAGCGCCGGCCACCCCGACGAGTCGTGGGCGTCCCACACCGTCGGCCGCGGTCGCGCCGGGCCGTCACGCTCGCTGGTGAGACCCCTCGACCACCGGGCCGTGGAGTGGCTCGCCGACCTCGTCGCGCTGTACGACGAGGGGCGGACCCGTCCGGTGCCGGCTCCGCTCAAGACCGCGTGCCGGTGGGCGGAGGCGCGCGCCGCGGAGCTGATGGGTGACCCCAAGTCCCCCGCCGACGCGGCAGCGCGCGAGTGGACCACCGACCCGTTCAACCAGTTCGGCATCACCGGCGAGGACGCCGACGCGTGGCACGTGAGGGCCTTCGGCCCGCACGCGCCGCTGACCGCCCTGCTCGCCGCCGGTCTCGGCGACGTCGCCTGGCGGATCTGGGAGCCGCTGGTCACCGGCCAGGAGCGGGTGGGGCCGCTGTGAGCACCTTCGACATCACCGGGCCGCTCCCGACCGGCACGACGCTGCTCGAGGCAAGCGCCGGCACCGGCAAGACCTGGACCATCGGCGCGCTCGTGACCCGCTTCGTCGCCGAGGGCGAGGCGCTGCTCGAGCAGATGCTCGTCGTCACCTTCGGCCGGGCCGCGAGCCAGGAGCTGCGCGAGCGCGTACGCGCCCAGCTCGTCACGGCGGAGGCTGCGCTGTCCGACCCCGACGCGGTCACCGATCCCGACGACCTGGTCCGGCTGCTGCTCGACGCCGACGAGGCCGAGCTCGACCGGCGGCATGCCAGGGTGCGCGAGGCGCTGGTGACGTTCGACGCCGCCACCATCGCGACCACCCACCAGTTCTGCTCCATGGTGCTCGACTCGCTCGGGGTCGCCGGTGACAGCGACAGCCGCACCACCCTCGTCGAGGATCTCTCCGACCTCACCGACGAGGTCGTCGACGACCTCTACCTGCGGGCGTTCGCGTTCCGCGACGACCCCCCGCTGTTCAGCCGCGCCGAGGCGGGCGAGATCGCGCGGGCGGTCGTCACCGACCCGCAGGCCCGGATCGAGCCGGAGCACGCCGATCCCGAGAGTCCGGCTGGTCGGCGGGTGGCCTTCGCGCTCGCGGTCCGCGCCGAGCTCGACCGCCGCAAGCGGCTGCTCGGCATCCTCAGCTACGACGACCTGTTGAGCCAGCTCGCCTCGGCGCTCGACCGCGACGACTCCCCGGCGCGGGCCCGGATGCGCGGCCGGTGGCGGATCGTGCTGGTCGACGAGTTCCAGGACACCGACCCGGTCCAGTGGCAGGTGCTCGACCGGGCCTTCACCGGACACGCGACGATGGTGCTCATCGGCGACCCGAAGCAGGCGATCTACGCCTTCCGGGGTGGTGACGTGGCGACGTACCTCGAGGCGAAGTCGACCGCCGCGACGACCCAGACCCTCGGCGTCAGCTGGCGGTCCGACGGCCCCCTGCTCCGCTCGCTCCAGACGCTGCTGCAGGGCGCCGAGCTCGGTGACGAGGAGATCGTCGTCCACCCGGTCGACGCCCACCACGCAGCCACTCGGCTCACCGGAGCGCCGGTGACCGCGCCGCTGCGGCTCCGGGTCGTACGCCGGGCCGAGCTCGGCCGCCAGGGCAGCAAGCCGCTCGCGATGGGCGACGTCCGCCCCTACGTCGCCGATGACCTCGCCGCCGACATCCGGCGGCTGCTCGCGGCCCGGCCCGCGTTCGCGGGCCGCGAGCTCGAGGCCGGCGACGTCGCCGTCATCGCCTACCGGCACGGCGACCTGGCGGCGGCACGCGACGCACTCCACGCGGTCGGCATCCCCGCGGTGATCGCCGGTGGCGGCAGCGTCTTCGCGACGACCGCCGCCCTCGAGTGGCTGACCCTGCTCGAGGCCGTGGAGCAGCCGCACCGGGTCCCACGGGTGCGCGCCGCGGCGCTGACGCCGTTCCTCGGCGAGACGGCCGCCGGGCTGGTCGAGGGTGGTGACCCGCTGACCGACCGGATCGCCTCGCGGCTGCGCGACTGGGCCGAGATCTTCGCGCTGCGCGGGGTGGCGGCGCTGATGGAGTCGGCGTCCGCCGACGGGCTGGCCGCGCGGGTTCTCGGCCGGGTCGACGGCGAGCGACACCTCACCGACCTGCGTCACCTCGGCGAGGCGCTCCACGAGACTGCGCTGCGCGACCGGCTCGGCGTGGTCGCCCTGACGGCCTGGCTGCGCGACCAGATCGCCCAGGCCGACACCCCGGGCCGCACCGACCGCACCCGGCGGCTCGACAGCGACGCCGCGGCGGTGCAGCTGGTGACGATCCATGCCAGCAAGGGGCTGGAGTACCCCGTGGTCTACCTCCCGTCGCTGGCCGACCGGTTCGTCCGCGCCCCCGACCTGCCGCTCTTCCACGACGGTGCAGGTCAGCGGTGCCGGTTCGTCGGCGGTCCCGACGGTGACGGGTTCCGGCACGCCGTGCGCCGGGCGCAGGAGGAGGACGCCGGCGAGTGGCTCCGCTTCCTGTACGTCGCGATGACCCGCGCCCAGTCGCAGGTCGTCGCCTGGTGGGCGCCGGGCAGCAACGCTCCGGCCTCGCCGCTGCACCGGGTGCTGCTCGGCCGCGGGCCGGGCGAGCCGGCCGTCCCGGCGACGGTGCCGGTGCCGACCGACGACGACGCGGTCGCGGCGTTCACGCGGTGGCGTGACGCCGACGGCCCCGCACCCGAGGTGGCTCTCCCCGCGCCGGCGGCCGACCCACCACCCCCAGGCCCGGTGCCCGACCTCGAGGTGCGGGCGTTCACTCGCGCGATCGACGCCGACTGGCGGCGCACGTCCTACTCCGGGCTGACCGCGACGCCCCGTGCCCACGACCCGATCGAGGCGGGCGTCTCCAGCGAGCCGGAGGAGACCCCCCGTGACGACGAACCCTTCGAGACGCTCGCTTCGCTCGCTCCTCAGGATCCAGCCCTGGTGGACCTCCTCGTCGAGCAGGTCGTCCCCGACGACTCACCCGTGTCGCCGATGGCGCGGCTGCCGGTGGGGGCGACGTTCGGCTCGCTCGTCCACGGCGTGCTCGAGCACACCGATCCCGCGGCTCCCGACCGGGGCGGTGACCTGGCCGCCGAGCTGCGCCACCACCTCACCGAGCAGCTGGTGCGGTGGCCGGTCGAGCTCGACCAGGACGCCCTCGTCGCGGCGCTGGTCGCGGTGTGCGACACCCCGCTCGGGCCGCTCACCGGCGAGCTGACGCTGCGCCGGCTGACGCTGGCCGACCGGCTCGCGGAGCTGGAGTTCGAGCTGCCGCTCGACGGCGGCGACGAGCGCGGCCGGCCGGCCTCCGGCGTACGGCTCGGAGACGTGGCCGAGCTGCTGCGTGAGCACCTGCCCGACGGCGACCCGGTCCGGGGATACGCCGATCGGCTCGACCTCCCGGCGCTCGGTGACCAACCGCTGCGGGGCTACCTCAACGGCTTCATCGACCTCACGCTCCGAGTCGGCGGCCGCTACTTCGTCTGCGACTACAAGACCAACTGGCTGGGCACCGGCAGCCCCGCCGACCCCGGCTTCGTGCTCCGGGCCCACGACTACGCGCCGACCGCCCTCGCCGACGCCATGGGCCACTCCGACTACCCGCTCCAGGCGCTGCTCTACTCCCTCGTGCTGCACCGCTATCTCCGGTGGCGGCAGCCCGGCTACGACCCCGACCAGCACCTCGGCGGCGTCCTCTACCTCTACCTGCGCGGCATGTGCGGACCCGACACCCCCGTGGTCGACGGTCATCCGTGCGGGGTGTTCTCGTGGCGACCACCGGCGGCGCTGGTGACCGCGCTGTCCGACCTGGTCGACGGGCGGGTGACGACGTGACCGAGCTCTTCGAGCCCACCGACGCCTGGGACCCGCGGCTCGCGGTCTCGGCCGGCGACGGGCTGCTCGCCGAGTTCAACCGCGCCGGACTGCTCACCGCCGCCGACGTCCACGTCGCCCGGCGGCTGACCCGCCTGGCAGGCGATCACGACGAGCTGGTCGCGCTGGCCGTCGCGATCGCCACCACGGTCGTCCCGCGGGGGTCGGTCGGCGCCGACCTGACCGCCGTCCGCGAGCTCGCGCCCGACCTGTCCTGGCCCGACCCGGCCGCCTGGCACGACGCCGTGGCGTCGTCCGCCCTCGTCGCCCAGGGCGGACTGCGGCTGGCCCACGGCCTGGTCTACCTCGACCGCTACCACCGGCTCGAGGAGCAGGTCTTCGACGACCTCACCGAGCGGTCCGCGCGCCCCGCACCCGTGGTCGACGAGGCCGCCCTCGCCACGGCGCTCACCCGGGTCTTCCCCGACGAGCAGTACGCCGACCAGCGGGCCGCGATCGCCGCCGCCGTGCACCGCTGGACCACCGTCCTCACCGGCGGTCCCGGCACCGGGAAGACCACGACCGTGGCCGGGCTGCTGGCCGTGCTCGCCGACCAGGCGGCCGCGCGCGGACACCGGCTGTCGATCGCCCTCGCCGCGCCGACCGGCAAGGCGGCCGCGCGGCTCCAGGAGTCGGTCGACAGCGAGACCGCCCGGTTCCCTCTCGACGACCGGGAGCGGTTGGCCGGGCTCGAGTCGCTCACGCTGCACCGGTTGCTCGGGTTCCGGCCTGACAACTCCACCCGCTTCCGGCACCACCGCCACAACCGGCTCAAGTACGACGTGGTGGTGGTCGACGAGAGCTCGATGGTCGAGCTGATGCTGATGGGTCGGCTGCTCGAGGCCCTGCGCCCCGACACCCGGCTCGTCCTGGTCGGCGACCCCGACCAGCTCTCGTCCGTCGGCGCGGGCGCCGTCCTCGGCGACCTCGTGAAGGGCTACGCCGACCGTGCCGACTCGCCCGTCGTCTCGCTGACCAAGACCCACCGCTACGGCGAGGAGATCGGTCGGCTCGCGGTCGCCCTGCGCGACGGTGACGCCGACGCCGTGATGGCGGTGCTGCGCGCCGGCGGGGAGCGGGTCGCGTTCCTCGAGACCGACGACGCCGAACCGCTGCTCAAGCCCGACCTCCTCGACGCCGCCGTCGCGATCCGGGCTGCCGCCGAGGCCGGTGACGAGGCCGGCGCCCTGGCGGCGCTCGACCGGCACCGGCTGATCTGCGCCCACCGCGACGGGCCCCGCGGGGTGGCCCACTGGAACCGGCAGGTCGAGCGCTGGCTCGCGCAGGCGACCGGCCAGGACTTCTGGCCGCGCTGGTACGCCGGCCGACCCGTGCTCGTCACCCACAACGACTACGGCCTCGGTATCTACAACGGCGAGACCGGCGTCGTCGTCCGACGGCCGGACGGCGAGCTGCGCGGCCTGATCCCGAGCTCTGGTGGCACCGTCCTCGACTTCGCCACGACCCGCCTGGCCGAGGTCGAGACGATGCACGCGCTCACGGTGCACAAGAGCCAGGGCAGCCAGGTCGACCACGTGAGCGTGCTGCTGCCGGCCGTGGACTCCCGGCTGCTGAGCCGCGAGCTGTTCTACACGGCCGTGACCCGCGCCCGGCAGTCGGTGCGCGTCGTCGGCAGCGAGGCCGAGGTGCGGGCGGCCGTCGGGCGGCGCGCCGTCCGCGCGACCGGCCTGGCCGAGCGGCTCCGAGGCCACGATCCCCGCCACGATCCGGGCGGCGAAACCTGACCGTCACGCGCCGCGGCTAGGGTCGAGCGGTGCCCTTCCTGCTGCGTGTGTCGCTGCCCGACGTCCCGGGTTCGCTGGGCCGACTGGCGTCCGCGATCGGCGAGGCGGGCGGCGACATCGAGGCGATCGAGATCGTCGAGAAGCGCTACGACGGCACCGCGGTCGACGACGTCTTCCTCGAGATGGTCGACGGCACCATGCCCGACGCGATCGTGTCGGCCTGCACCGAGCTCGACAGCGTCAAGGTGCTCTGGATCGGCCGGTACGCCGCCGGCGGCAACGTCTTCCTCGACCTCGAGGCGGTCGAGGACCTGACGGCCCACCCCGACGACGCGCTCGACCGGCTGGTCGACCTGATGCCGGTGGTGTTCCGCGCCGACTGGGGCGCCCGGCGTGCACCGGTCCAGCGGCGTCGTCCGGGCGACCGAGACCGCCCCCGACTCGCTCGGCTGGGTCGACGTACCCGCCGAGCGGATGCTCGAGCGCGACGGCGACCTGCTCGCCGGCTGCCCGCTCGGTCCCGACGACGCCGTCCTCATCGGCCGGCACGGCGGCCCGGCCTTCCTCGCCTCCGAGCTGGCCCGGCTCGAGCACCTCGTCAACCTGGCGCGCACCATCGCCGGCTAGCCCGAATCGTGGGGAAATCGGCCCGAATCGTGGGAAATGCGGCTCGAGTCGTGGGAAATGCGGCTCGAGTCGTGTCCCGTTGACGAACAACTCACGACTCGACCCGAATGAGGCACGACTCGCGCCGATTTCCCCACGATTCGCGGGGCGGTCAGGGGACGGAGCGGATCCGGGTCACCAGGACCGACCCGAGGATGCTGACGGCGAAGGCGAAGCCGTAGACGGCGCCGTAGCCGACCGACCACTCCTCGCCGTTCGTCGCCACCGACCCGCCACTCGAGCGGACCGCGACCAGGATGATCCCGGCGCACACCGGGGCGAGCACCTGGGGGAGCGCGTTCGCGATGTTGATCACGCCCAGGTCCTTGGCCCGCCCCTCGGCGGCCGGCAGCACCTGCGTGATGAGGGCGAAGTCGACCGCGGTGTAGATGCCGTAGGCGCAGCCGAGCACGACCGCGGCGGCCAGCGCGGCGCTCCAGGTCTGGGGGATCGCGAGCACCAGCGCCGCGACCCCGGAGATCACCCCGGACCAGATGACGAAGATCTTGCGGCGACCGAGCCGGTCGCTCCAGTGGCCGAACACGGCAGTCGTCGCGACCGTCGCCACGGCGTACAGCGCCGTGAGCACGAGCACCCGGTCGTCGGCGTCCTCGGGGCTGATCCCGAGCCCGTCGGTGACGTAGAAGAGCAGGTAGAGGGTGCCGATGTAGTTGCCGAGGTTGACGAGGAACCGGGTGATCCAGGCCCAGGCGAAGTCCGGGTGCTGCCGCGGCGAGATCCAGAAGGAGCGGACGAACCGGCCGAGCCGGAACGGCTCGGGGCGGTACCCCGGCGGCAGCGCGAGGTCGCGCGAGCCGAGGGCATAGGGGACGGTCAGCACGAGCAGCCAGAGGATCGTCGCGAGGTAGCCGGCGGCGACGCTGCCGGTCGCGCTGGCGATCCCGACGCCGGCCACGATGCCGATGGTCTGCGCGATCGCGACCATGCCGCCGATGAACCCGCGCCGGTGGACCGGCACCTGGTCCGGGATCGAGGCCATCACGGCGGCGTACATCGCGTTCAGGCACGCCTGGACGCCGCACCACGCCAGCAGCATCACCGCGACGGAGTCGGCGACCGACAGCAGGGCGAGTGACAGCGCGCCACCGACCGCACCACCGACCACCCACGGCAGCCGACGGCCGCGTCGCCAGGTCGTGCGGTCCGAGAAGGCGCCGAAGAGCGGGTTGCAGATCGTCGAGACCGCCGCGCCGACGCCGAGCACGAGGCTCAGCACCGCTTCCTTGTCTCCGGGCGCGATGTCGCGCGCCTGCTCGGCGAGCAGCACCTGGATCGGGCCGAACCAGCCCGACATGATCCCCAGGTTGACCAGCGACAGGGACCACACCCACCGCGCCGGCGGGGTGACCACGGGCTCCGCCAGCGCCAGCGGCACAGTGTGGGTCACCGACACAGTGTGGGGCCGCCGGCCCCGGTTGTCAGCGACGCGTGGTCAGTCGGTGCGCTCGAGCAGGAAGATCGGGATCAGCCGGTCGGTCTTCCGCTGGTACTCGCCGTACGTCGACCAGGTCGCGACCGCGCGGTCCCACCACTCGTCGCGCTCGGGTCCCTCCGGCAGCTCGCGCACGGTGTACGTCGCCTTGTCGGGTCCGTCCTGCAGGTCGACCTCGGGGTGGGCGCGGAAGTTGTCGGCCCACACCGGGTCCTCCGGCCGGCCGCCGTACGACGCGACGGCGAGGTAGCGGCCCTCGTGCTCGACCCGCATCACCGGGTTCTTGCGCAGCTTGCCGCTCGTGGCGCCGACGCTGGTGATGACCACGATCGGGTCGCCGGTACGGGCCAGGGTGTTGGCGCGCGCACCGTTCGACGCCTCGAACTCCGCCACCTGCTCGCGCACCCACCGCGTCGGACTGGGCTCGTAGGTCCCTTGGAGTGTCATGCCTGTCCCAACAGCGCCGCCCCGCCGAGGATTCCGGGGAGCGATAGCGTGCCGACCCATGAGCGCGATCGACGGTGTGTCCGACACGTTCGACCCCGGGGCGTGGAACGCCGTCCCCGGTTTCGAGGACCTGACCGACCTGACCTACCACCGCGCCACGGCCCACGGCACGGTCCGGATCGCCTTCGACCGGCCCGACGTGCTCAACGCGTTCCGGCCGCACACCGTCGACGAGCTGCTGCGGGTCCTCGAGCACGCGCGGACGAGCTCCGACGTCGGCTGCGTCCTCCTCACCGGCAACGGGCCGAGCGCGAAGCACGGCAAGCACGCGTTCTGCACCGGCGGTGACCAGCGGATCCGCGGCCGAGCCGGCTACCAGTACGCCGAGGGTGAGACCGCCGAGACCGTCGACAAGGCCCGGCTCGGGCGGTTGCACATCCTCGAGTGCCAGCGGTTGATCCGCTTCATGCCCAAGGTCGTGATCTGCCTCGTCAACGGCTGGGCGGCCGGCGGCGGCCACAGCCTGCACGTCGTCTGCGACCTGACCCTCGCCAGCGCCGAGCACGGCCGCTTCAAGCAGACCGACGCCGACGTGGGCTCCTTCGACGGCGGCTTCGGCTCGGCGTACCTCGCCCGCCAGGTAGGCCAGAAGATCGCCCGCGAGATCTTCTTCCTCGGCCAGGAGTACGACGCCGCCGACGGCGTCCGGATGGGGACCGTCAACCGCGCGGTGCCCCACGCCGACCTCGAGGCGACCGGCCTCGAGTGGGGCCGGCTCGTGAACGGCAAGAGCCCGACCGCGCAGCGGATGCTGAAGTACTCGTTCAACCTGATCGACGACGGCCTGGTCGGCCAACAGCTGTTCGCCGGCGAGACCACCCGGCTCGCGTACATGACCGACGAGGCCCAGGAGGGCCGCGACCAGTTCCTCGAGAAGCGCGAGCCCGACTGGTCGCCCTTCCCCTGGTACTACTGATCTCGTGCGATCGCGCAGGTGAACGACCTCACTCGCAGCCATGCGTGGCAAGAGCGGAGCCGACGTTCGCCGACGTTGAAACGTCGTCCTGATTACCGCAATCGGGCGATGTGCCCCGGCCGGCCCTCGGGGAAGGATGCGAACCCTCGCACCCGGTGCGTCCCCGTGCCGGGTGCCCGCGGTGGGACGCCCGGACTCGGGCGGACGCCCCGCCTCCTCGGCGACAGCGCACGGTGCGCTTCGTCAACGGAGGGAGGGGGAGGACCCCATGAAGAAACACATCAACCGGTCGCGAATAGTTCCGGTGGCGGTGCTCGTGCTTGCGAGTGCCCTGATGCCGGCCGTCGCGGTGGCCGATCACGGCGATGCCACGTTGGCGGGCAGCAACTTCGAGATCGACGACGACGCCAACCTCAAGGTTGACCACACGGCACCCCCGTCGCTCGACTGGGCCAACGTCACCGAGGTCCGGGCGACCGACGCGGTGAACGGAACCGGCGACGACTCCTACGCGGGCGGCGTGAAGGAGGACACCGTCTGTCCGGGAGCGACGACCGACTCGATCCCGCCCAACAAGAGCGACCTGTTGAGCTTCCACGTCTACGAGGAAGCCGGCACGGGCGGCCACCCAGGGTTCCTGAACCTGGCCTGGAGCCGGGTCTCCGAACCCAGCGGGACGACGTTGATGGACTTCGAGTTCAACCAGTCGTCGACCCCCTGTGCCAGCGGGCCCAACGTCCTCCGCACCGCCGGTGACCTGCTCATCGAGTACGCCATCGACCAGGGAGGCGCGCAAGCCGCCATTACCGGGAGGTTCTGGACGGGAAGCGCCTGGGGTCCGACAACGCTCCTCACGGCCAACAACCCGCTCTGCGGAAACGCCCCGTGCGCGGCGGGCACCATCAACGACTCGCCGATCCCGGCCGCGGAATCCGACGGACTCATCACGTCCGGCTCGAAGCAGCCGCGGACGTTCGGTGAGGCGCAGATCGATCTTCGCCTCCTCTTCCAGCCGAGCAAGTGCGCGTCGTTCGGCAGCGCGATGCTGAAGAGTCGGTCGTCCGACTCCTTCACTTCGCAGCTGAAGGACTTCGTGGCGCCGGTCGGCATCGACCTGCAGAACTGCGGCAACGTGATCATCCGCAAGCAGACCGACCCGGACGAGGACCCGAACACCACGCTCTTCGGCTACACGAAGAGCTTCAACACCGACCCGGCCAGCGCGAACACGTTCCAGCTGACCGACGACGGAGTGATGGACTACGAGGACACGGTGCTCTTCGGCACGGGCTACACCGTCACCGAGGACGTGATCCCCGCCGACTGGGCGTTCGTCAGCCTCGACTGCAGCGCGAGCTCGGCCGGCACATCGTTCTCGATCACCGGGACTACGGTGACGTTCTCGATCGACGCCGACACCGACGTGCTCGACTGCACCTACACCAACGAGCTCCAGGTCGGTGCGCTCAAGATCCTCAAGAACAGCACCAAGGGCGGAGCCGTCTCGCAGCCGGGTGCGGTGTTCTCGTACGACGGCTCGAGCGTGACCGACAACGGAGCCGGTGACGAGGACCCGGACGTCGGTGAAGTGTGCGTCTCCGGCCTGTCGACCGGCGACTACACCGTCAACGAGACCTCGCCACCACCCGGGTACGGCGACGCCTCGCAGTCCGACCTGACGGCGACCGTCGTCGCCGGGACGAACTGCACCGACAACCAGCCGACAGGAACTGGCGTCGTGACGTTCACCAACGCTCCGCTCGCGGACATCCAGGTCAACTTCCGCGACGGCGGCTCCGGTGAGACCAGTGTGACCTCGATCGAATGCACCAACACTGGGACGACCGCAAGCACCACTCCGGCCGCGGGTTGGGACGACTCGGTGACCCACGAGGGCATCGAGATCGACCCGTCGCCGCGAACCGTCATCTGCACGATCGTGATCGACCCGTGACCTGACAAGGAGGACCCGCTCGACCACCTGACAACGGGGGCCGTCCAGCTTGCTGGGCGGCCCCTGCTTGACCGTCGGGGCTGGCAGAGCCGAGGGGCGTCGCGCGCATCAGGGCCGGCATTGGTGTTGGAGCCGGCGTGGTGCCGCACGTGGACCGAGGGGCCGACTACCCGGTGCCCGCGATCTCCGCCAGCAGCAACGCACGGTAGCGGCCGTCGGTGTCGTCGACGCCCAACCGGGGGAGCCAGTCGCCGAGCATCGAGGCGAACAGCGAGCCGCTCTCGATGACGCGGGGGTCCATGTGGCCGAAGACCTCGAGCGTGACGGTGCCGTAGAGGGTCGCCCAGGCCTGCATGAAGACCCAGATCAGGCCCAGGTGGTCCGCGGGCACCTCGGTGACGTCGACCGGGAACAGCGGCTCGCGCAGCGCACCGGCCACGACCGGGTCGAGGTCGTCGAGGTCGGGGTGCTCGAAGCGGGTCTCCTCCCACAGCGACAGGAGCAGCCGGTGGAAGTAGAGCCCGGACGTCCAGGCGGTGATGACCTCGGCCCGGCCGTGACAGGCCGACTCGGCGACCGGGTTGGCGAAGACCACCGAGAACTCCGGGGTGTCGCGCAGCGCCCAGCGGCGGAACGCGACCGACGCGCAGATCAGCTGCGCCATCGGGTCGTCGTCGGGCTGGGTGGCCGCGGCCGCCTGGAACTCCTCCGTGGCGGCCTTGTCGATCTCGAACGCCACCAGGTCGACGAGCTCCTGGTAGCTCGCGACGTAGCGGTACAGGGCCGGCGCGGTCATCCCCATCCGTGACGCGACGGCCCGCAGCGAGAGGTCGCTGCCTTCGCGCAGCAGGGCGCGCGAGGACGCCACGATCTCGGCGTACGTCGCCTCGCGCTGACGCTCGCGGCGGGTCAGGGTCTCGGTCACTCGGGCCTCCGTCGTCCTCTTGACGATTTCAGTTTACACCGTTTACGGTAAACACCGTAAACTTTCATGAAGGGTGTGAGTCGGATGCTGGATCGCTGGAGCAAGGTGCTGGTTCGCCGGCCGCTGGTCGTGCTGCTCGTCGGAGTGGCGCTCACCCTCGCCGCCGGTGCGTACGGCGCCGGGGTGTTCGGGTCACTCTCCCAGGGCGGCTTCGACGACCCGGGCTCGGAGTCCTCGCAGGCGCTCCGGCTCGAGCGCGACGAGCTCGGCAACCACGGCGCCGACGTCATTGCGATCTACTCCAGCGACGAGCTGCGGGTCGATGACCCCCAGTTCCAGGAGCGGGTCGAGGCGACGCTCGCCGGGCTTCCGGAGGGCCACACCACCCAGGTGCTCACGTGGTACGACACGTCCGCGCCCGACCTGCTCAGCCAGGACGGCCACAGCACCCAGGTCGTGATCTCGCTCGAGGGCGAGACGCAGGACGAGTACCTCGAGAGCTTCGAGGCGATCGAGGAGGACCTGCACGCCGACGGGCTGCGGACCGACCTCGCCGGCACGTTCGCGATCTTCGCCGACGTCAACGAGCGCACCGAGCAGGACCTCCGACGGGCCGAGACCATCTCGCTGCCCGTGGTCGCCATCCTCGCGATCCTGATCTTCGGCAGCCTGGTGGCCGCAGCCATGCCCGTGCTGGTCGGCGCGGTGGCCGTCGTCGGCGCGCTCGCGGTGGTTCGGCTGCTGACGCTCGTCACGGATGTCTCGATCTTCTCCATCAACGTCATCACGCTGCTCGGGATGGGCCTGGCGATCGACTACGCCCTCTTCATCGTCAGCCGCTTCCGCGAGGAGCTGGAGCGCCGTCCCGTCGACGACCCGGGCGCCGTCGGCGCGGCCCTGACCACGACGATGCGCACCGCCGGCCGGACCGTGCTCTTCTCCGGGCTCACCGTCGCGGGGGCCATGTCGTCGCTGCTGGTGTTCCCGCAGTCCTTCCTCCGGTCCATGGGGTACGGCGGGATCGCGGCCGTGCTGGTGGCGATGCTGGCCTCGTTGACCATCCTGCCGGCGACGCTGCAGCTGCTCGGCCGGCGGATCGACAAGGGCCGCGTCCTGCGCCGTCGCCGGGAGGCCGACCCGGAGCGCGGCGCCTGGGCCCGGATCGCCCGTGGCGTGATGCGCCGCCCGGTCTGGGTGCTGGTCGGCGTCACCGCCGGGCTGCTCGTGCTGGCGTCACCGTTCCTCGGCGTGAAGTGGGGATCGGTCGACCACAAGATCCTCCCGCCCGACGCGCCGTCGTACGTCGCGATGGAGAAGCTCGCGACCGACTTCGGCTCCGAGAGCGCGAGCGCCACCCTGGTTCTCGACGGCACCGCGGCCGACGACGTCGGTGGCTACGTGGCCGACGTCGAGGCGGTGCCCGGCATCACGGCGGTGCAACCGGTGGCGCAGGACGGCGACGTGACCCTGCTCCGTGCGTCGTGGGAGGGCTCGTCCCAGACCCCCGCGTCGCAGGACGTGGTGCGCGAGCTGCGCGACCTCGACCCGGCGAGCGGCGAGGCGCTGCTCGGCGGCCTCACCGCCGAGACGGTCGACCTCGAGACGTCCGTCGCGTCGCACCTGCCGTGGATGGTGCTGATCGTCGTCGTGGTGATGTTCGTGCTGCTGTTCCTCGCGTTCGGCTCGCTCGTGCTGCCGGTGAAGGCCGTGCTGATGAACGTGCTGTCGATCACCGCGTCCTTCGGGATCGTCACCTGGATCTTCAGCGACGGAAACCTCGAGGGCCCGCTCGACTTCACGTCGCAGGGCTTCCTCGACCTGACGAACCCGATCCTGATGCTGGCGATCCTGTTCGGGCTGTCCATGGACTACGAGGTGTTCCTGCTGTCGCGGGTGCGCGAGCAGTGGGACGCCGGAGTCGGCATCACGCCGCTGAGCCGCCGCAACGAGATCGCGGTGGCCACCGGCCTGCAGAAGACGGGCCGGATCATCACGTCTGCCGCGCTGCTCCTGATCGTCGTGATCGGGGCCTTCTCCTTCAGCGACGTGCTGTTCATGAAGATGATCGGCGTCGGCATGCTCGTGGCCATCGCGCTCGACGCGACCGTGGTCCGGGCGCTGCTGGTGCCCGCGACCATGAAGCTGCTCGGCCGTTGGAACTGGTGGGCGCCCGGTCCGCTGCTCCGGTGGTGGGAGCGACACGGCTTCCGTGAGGAGCCGGCCGACGATGGCGAGGGTGGACTCGGCACGGTCCGGGAGCCCGAGCCCGCGGGGGTCCGCTGACGGTCACCGGCCGTTGAGGGCGGTGGTGGCGAGGGGTCGGAGCGTCACGCCGCCGGGAGCGTGACGCGGAACGTCGTCCCGACCCCGAGGGTCGACTCGACGTCGATCCGCCCGCCGTGCCGGCTCGCGATCCGGGCGACGATGGCCAGGCCGAGGCCGGTGCCGGGCCGTGCCAGGGCCTCGGGGTTGGTCGACCGGAAGAACTCGTTGAACAGCCGCTGCCGGTCCGGACCCGAGATCCCCAGCCCGTCGTCGCGACAGGTGAACACGACGGTGTCGCCGGTCCGCTCCAGCTCGGTCTGGACCCGACCGCCGGTGGTGGAGTACTTGATGGCGTTGTTGACGAGGTTGGCGACCAGCCGCAGCAGCTCCTTGGCGTCTCCGGAGACGGCGAGGTCGCCGACGTACGACGGCGCGGAGAGCTCGACCCCGGCGCGCCGGGCGTGGACGGTCTCGTCCTCGAGGACGCCGCGGAGGATCGGCGCGAGGTCGACCGGATGCCGGTCGAGCGGGGTGTCGGGGTTGCCGATCCGGCTGAGCAGGAGCAGGTCGTCGACGACGCCGGTCAGGCGCGACGAGCTGCGGCCCAGCGCGCGCAGCGACGGCTCCGCCTCGAGGGGCAGGCCCGGCATCGACTCCAGCATCTCGACGTGACCGACGATCACGCCGAGCGGGTTCTTGAGCTCGTGGGAGACCGTGCGGATCAGCTCGGCACGGTAGGCGTCGAGCCGCCGCAGCTCGGCCATCAGCTCCAGCTCGCGCTCGCGGGCCCGGGTGGCCAGGAGCGCCCGGCCGAGGTCGTGACCGATGCCGAGCGCGGCCCAGCTCTCGCTCTCGGTCCAGCGCGCGCCGCCCACGCTGCGCGCCAGCACGAACATGCCGAGTGGCTCGGGCCCGGCGCCGATGGGCACCACGACGAGCTCGGCGACGCCGTTCTCGACCAGGTGCTCGGTGAGGGCGTGGCGGTGCTCCTCGTGCAGGTCGTCGTCGCCCCAGACGCGGCCCGCCTCCACCAGGAGCACGGTCTGGCTGTCCCAGCCACGCCGCGCGGCGGCCTCGACCGCGGTCAGGAGGGCGGGCGGGAGGTGCGCCGCCGAGCTCCCGCCGATGGCCGGGTCGGCGAAGTCGTGCACCATCAGGTCGTCGGCGTTGAACCCGACCACGAGGTGGTCGTGCGCCTGGTTCAGCAGGTCGCCGTACCCGACCCGGCTGGACGATGCCCGGACCACGGCGCGCGCCGCCTCGGTGAGCCGCACCTGCTGCGAGAGCTCCTCGCGCTCGATCGCCGTGAGCACGGCGCGCAGCGACAGCTGGAGGTCGTGGGCGAGCTGGCGCAGCGCCGGCGGGCCGGGCCGCCGTCCGTTGACCGGCTCGTCGAGGTACATGAGGGCCCGCAGGTGCCCGCGGTCGTCGACGATCCGTGCGACCAGGATGTCCTTGGGCCGCCACTCGTCGGGGGTGCCCGTCTCCGGGATGTCGGGGATCCAGCAGTACTCGTCGAGCAGCCGGCTGGCCTCGGGCGTCAGCCACTCCTGGGCGACGAACGTCCACGCGCCGTACTCCGCGCCGAGGCTCAGCGCGGGCTGCATCGCGGAGAACGGCGACGCCCGGCGCAGCATCTCCTGGTTGGCCTCGTCGTTGCCGGCGATCGCGACGAACTCGAGCATCCCGTCGGGTCGCAGCACCTCGACCTCGCACGTGCCGAAGTCGGTGCGCAGCCGAGCGTCCTCCGCGATCACGCGGACCGCCTGACGCGCCCGGTCGTCACCCCACCCGTCGTCGCGCGCGCGCGCCACGGACGGCGTGCTCGTCGCCTCGGCCATGTCGCTCTGCTCCTCGCAGCCCATCGAGAGGTGTCAAGCGTCCCATTCCCGCCCGCCCCAGGTCGGTAGGTTCGACCAAGTGGCGGGACTTTGTGTGACCCGCCAGTAACATCGGTGGCATGAAGCGCGAGATCTACGACGACGACCACGAGGCGTTCCGCGGCTCGGTCAAGGAGTTCCTCGACCGCGAGGTGGTGCCCCACCTCGACGAGCACGCGACCAACCACGGGCTGCCCCGCGACTTCTGGCTCGCGGCGGGCAAGCAAGGGTTCCTGGGGCTCGAGGTCCCCGAGGAGTACGGCGGCTCCGAGGCCGGCGACTACCGGTTCAACGCGGTCCTGACCGAGGAGCTCGCCAAGGTCAACATGACCCTGCCGAGCTGTGTCGGCATCCACGGCGACATCGTGGCGCCGTACCTCGTGCACCTGACCAACGACGAGCAGAAGGCGCGGTGGCTACCGCCGTTCTGCACCGGGGAGCTGCTCACCGCGATCGGCATGACCGAACCGTCCGGTGGGTCCGACCTCGCCGCGCTGAAGACGACTGCCGTGCGTGACGGTGACGACTGGATCCTCAACGGGTCCAAGACGTTCATCACCAACGGCGGGTCGGCCGACCTCGTGGTGGTGGCGGCGCGGACGTCGCCGGAGAAGAAGGCGAAGGGGATCTCGCTGTTCGGCGTCGACACCAGCGCCGACGGATTCTCGGTCGGCCGGGTGCTCGACAAGGTCGGCCAGGACGAGTCCGACACCGCGGAGCTCGCGTTCGACGACGTGCGCGTCAGCAACGACGACCTGATCGGCGAGCTCGACACCGGCTTCATCGCGATGATGAAGTTCCTGCCGCAGGAGCGCCTCGGGTCGGCGGTCACGAACCTCGCCCACGCCGCGCAGATCCTGGACGAGACGGTCGCCTATGCCAAGGAGCGCAAGGCGTTCGGCCAGCCGATCGGCTCGTTCCAGAACACCCAGTTCCTGCTCGCCGACCTGGTGACACAGGTCGAGGTCACCCAGGCGTATGTCGACCAGTGCGTCCTGGCGCACACCCGCGGCGCGCTCACGGCGGTCGACGCCGCGAAGGCCAAGTGGTGGACCTCGCAGGTCCAGAACGACGTCCTCGACCACTGCGTCCAGGTGTTCGGCGGCTACGGCTACATGAACGAGTACCGGGTCGCCCGCGCCTGGCGTGACGCACGGGTCACGAAGATCTGGGCCGGCTCCAACGAGATCATGAAGCTGCTGATCGCCCGCGACCTCGGCCTCTGACTCGGACAGCCCAGCCTTCCCTTCGTTGCGGCGCGCCCGCCGGCGGCCCACGATCGGAGCATGACCTCCGACCTGCCCGAGACGATCGAGCCAGGCCCTCACGCGGACGAGCCGCACAGCAGCGGGTTCAACAACCGCTTGAACTGGCTGCGCGCCGGCGTCCTGGGCGCCAACGACGGGATCGTCAGCACGGCCGGCATCGTGATGGGGGTCGCCGGTGCCACCGACGACACCGGCACGATCGCGATCGCCGGCATCGCGGGCCTGGTCGCGGGCGCCCTGAGCATGGCCGCCGGTGAGTACGTCTCCGTGAGCACCCAGCGCGACTCGGAGGAGGCGCTGCTCGCGAAGGAACGTCGCGAGCTCGCGGATGACCCTGACGACGAGCTCGCCGAGCTCGCCGGGCTGTACGTCGAGAAGGGGCTCAGCGAGCGGCTCGCGCTCGAGGTGGCGCAGGAGCTGACCGCGCACGACGCCCTGGGCGCGCACGCGGAGACCGAGCTCGGGATCGACCCCGACGACCTCACCAACCCGTGGCAGGCAGCGTGGACCTCGATGCTGGCCTTCACGCTCGGCGCGCTGCTGCCGCTGCTGACGATCACGCTGACCCCGCCCGAATCGAGGATCTGGCTCACCGTGGCCTCGGTGGTCGCGGCCCTCGCGCTCACGGGCTGGACCAGCGCCCGGTTCGGCTACGGCTCCGCGCGCGCGGCCGTGATCCGCAACGTGCTCGGCGGTGCGGTCGCCATGGCCGTGACGTACGGCGTGGGCTCGCTGCTCGACGGCCGGGTCGGCTAGCAGGCCCCGGGCTGGGCTGGCCGGATGCGGATGTTCGTGGCGCTCACCCCGCCGGACGCGGCCGTCGAGCACCTCGACGAGTTCCTCGCCGTCCGGCGCGACGCGGCGCCGTTCCGCTGGAGCCTGCCCGAGCAGCTCCACGTGACGCTCGCCTTCCTCGCGGTGGTTCCGGACCGGAAACTCGACGACCTGGTGGAACGGCTGGGCCGGGCCGCCGCCCGGCGGAGGCCGGTGCCGACCCGGATCGCCGGCGGCGGCGCCTTCCCGGACGCGGCCCGGGCGCGGGTGCTGTGGGCCGGCCTGGAGGTCGACGAGTCGGGCCGGACCGAGCTCTCCCGGATGGCGACCGGCGCCCGTGCGGCGGCCGCGCGGGCGGGCATCGATGTCGGCGGCCAGCGGTTCCGGGCGCACCTCACCGTCGCCCGTCTCAGCCGACCCACCGAGGTGTCGCGATGGGTCCGGCTGCTCGACGGCTACGCCGGTCCGGGCTGGGTCGCCGGCCGGCTGGACCTCGTGGCGTCCTACCTCGGGGAGGGGCCCCGTGGCCGGCCGCGCTACGAGGTGGTGGAGACGTTCGACGTGGGGTGAGTCACCACGCCCGGAGATGAGATACCTGTGCCTGCGGGCTGATGTCTCGTAGGTTCGCACCCGTGAAGATCGCAATCGCCAAGGAGACCCGGGACGGCGAGGCCCGGGTCGCGATCGTGCCCGAGCTGGTCGAGAAGCTGACCGGGCTGGGGTACGACGTCGCACTCGAGCCCGGGGCGGGTCACCACGCGCTGCTCTCCGACGAGGAGTACGTCGAGGCGGGCGCGACGGTCGACGAGGCCGCGTTCGACGGGGCCGACCTGGTCGTGTCGGTGCAGCCGCTGGAGGTCGAACGGGCCCGCGGGCTCGCGGCCGGGACCTCCACCGTCTCCTTCCTGCCGACCTCCGCGGAGGGCCCGCTCGTCATCGCCTACCGCGACGGCTCGATCACGTCGTACGCGATGGAGCTGGTGCCGCGGATCTCGCGAGCCCAGTCGATGGACGCGCTGTCGTCGCAAGCGCTCGTCGCCGGCTACCGCTGCGCGATCGTCGCGGCCGGCATGCTGCGCCGCTTCTTCCCGCTCAACATGACGGCCGCCGGAACCGTGCAACCCGCCCAGGTCGTGGTGCTCGGCGCGGGCGTCGCCGGGCTGCAGGCGATCGCCACCGCGAAACGGCTCGGTGCCGTCGTCTCGGCCTACGACGTCCGCGCGGCCGCCGCCGAGGAGATCGCGTCGATGGGCGCCAAGCCGATCCACCTCGAGCTCGAGACGCTCGAGGGGTCCGGTGGCTACGCCCGCGAGATGACCGAGGACCGAGCCGCCCGCCAGCGCGAGCTGCTCACGCCGTACATCGCCAAGGCCGACGCGCTGATCACCACCGCCGCGGTGCCCGGCCGGCCCGCGCCGATGCTCGTGACGCGCGCGATGGTGGAGGAGATGGGTGCCGGCTCCGTGGTCGTCGACCTGGCCGCCGAGAGCGGCGGCAACGTCGAGGGCTCGGTCGCCGGCGAGGTGGTCAGGGTCGGCAACGCGCAGGTGTGGGGCGGCCGCAACGTCCCGAGCCAGATGCCCGGACCGGCGTCGCGGCTCTACGCCCAGAACATCGTGAACCTGGTGACGCTCATGACCGCCACCGACGACGAGGGCGCGACGTCGTTCGCGCCCGACCCGGAGGACGAGATCATCGCCGGTGCCTGCGTCACCCGGGACGGCGCGATCCTCCACGAACCCACCCGGACCGCGCTGGAAGGAACTCTGTCGGAAGGAGGTGGCGCATGAGCGAGCCCGTCGTCTGGCTGACGATCTTCGTGCTGAGCGTCTTCGTCGGCACCGAGGTGATCTCGAAGGTCTCCTCCACGCTCCACACCCCGTTGATGTCGGGAGCCAACGCCATCCACGGCGTGATCCTGCTCGGCGCGATCATCGTCACCGCGCACGCGTCGGGCGTGGCGCTGGCCGTCGGCCTGGTCGCGATCGTGCTGGCGGCGATCAACATGGTCGGCGGCTTCGTGGTGACCGACCGGATGCTGCAGATGTTCACCCGCAGGAAGCCCAAGGCGGAGCCGACGAGCGAGAAGGGAGCGCCGGCGTGAGCATCCCCGTCTGGGCGCAGGTCGTCTACCTCCTCTGCGCGGTCGCCTTCATCCTCGCCCTCAAGGGGCTGTCCGGCCCTCGCACAGCGCGCACCGGCAACCTGATCGGTGCCGGCGCGGCGGTCGTCGCCTGTGCCCTGCCCTTCTTCTACCTCGAGCAGATGGACAACGTCGTCCCGATCCTGGTCGCCATCGCGATCGGCACCGTGGGCGGCGTCTACGGCGCCCGCACCGTCCAGATGACGCAGATGCCGCAGATGGTGGCCCTCTTCAACGGCGTGGGCGGCGGCGCCGCCGCGCTCGTGGCCCTGCTCGAGCTCGACGAGCTGGTGTCCACCGGTCACGACGTCGGCTGGTTCGTGCTGGTCGCGACCGCGTTCACCATCTTCGTGGGGTCGGTGTCCTTCGCGGGCTCGGTCATCACCTTCGCCAAGCTGCAGGACCTGATGACGTCGCGGCCGGTGGTCTTCCCGGGCCTCCCGCTCGTCTTCGCGGGCGCGCTGCTCGGCGGGCTGGTGGTGTCCGGCGTGCTGGTCGCCGACCCGGTGATGTGGTCGGGGATCGTGCTCGGCGTGCTCGGGTTGGCGTTCGGCGTCCTGCTGGTGATGCCGGTGGGCGGCGCGGACGTGCCCATCGTCATCTCGCTGCTGAACGCCTTCACCGGCCTGACCGTCGCGGCCGGCGGGTACGTGCTGGGCAACACGCTGTTGCTCGTCGCGGGGACCCTGGTCGGCGCCGCCGGTACCTTCCTGACCCTGCTGATGGCCAACGCGATGGGCCGTTCGGTCGCCAACATCCTGTTCGGCGCGCTCAAGGGCGGCTCCACCCTCGGCGCTGGCGAGGCGTCCGACCGGCCGGTCAGGACGGCCGGTCCCAGCGACGCGGCGATCATGCTCGCGTACGCCGAGCGGGTGATCATCGTGCCGGGCTACGGCCTCGCGGTCGCCCAGGCCCAGCACACTCTGCGCGAGCTGGTCGACGTCCTCATCGAGCGAGACGTCAAGGTCGACTACGCCATCCACCCGGTGGCGGGCCGGATGCCGGGCCACATGAACGTGCTGCTCGCCGAGGCGCAGGTGCCCTACGAGCAGCTCAAGGAGATGGACGAGATCAACGGCGACTTCAAGGACGCCGACGTCGTCCTGGTCGTCGGAGCCAACGACGTCGTCAACCCGGCGGCGAAGACCACGCCCGGCGCCCCGATCTACGGCATGCCGATCCTCAACGCCGATGACGCGAAGGCGATCATCTTCATGAAGCGCTCGATGCGGCCCGGCTTCGCCGGGATCGAGAACGAGCTGCTCTTCGACGAGAAGACCTCGCTGCTGTTCGGCGACGCCAAGGAGTCGATGGGCAAGCTGTTGAACGCCGTGAAGGCGCTCTAGCCCAACTCTGGCGTTTCCCCTCGCCGGTCCACCCCTGCCGCCCATACTGAGGCGGACTCGAGGACCGGATGGAGGCGTGGGCGGTGCGGGACGACGTCGCGGGGCTCCGCGGGTGGGCGCTCGTACGTCTCCTGCGCCCGCACGCGACCGCGGTGCTGCTGTGCGTGATGGTCGGCCTGTCGTGGCTGCTGCTCCACGCCACCGATGCCGCCAGCGGCGTACCGATCGCGTGGCCCGCGGCGGGCCTCCTGCCCGGGCTGCTCCTGCTGGCCGAGAGCGGTCGGCGCGCGTCGCTGGTGGCCCTCGGCGGCGCGCTGCTCCTGCTCTGCCACCTGCTGGCCGACTACGACGTCGCGACGGCGATCGGCTTCACCCTGGCGTCGGTCGTCGGGACCCTGCTGGTGATGAACCGGCTGAACCTGCTCAGCCGCAACCCACGCGGTCGGCCCCGGCTCGCCGAGGACGGCGACGTCTCCACCCTGATCGGAGCCGCGAGCCTGAGCGCGCTCGCCGCCGGTGCGATCGCCGCCCTGACGGTCACCCTCGCCGGTGAGGGCAGCCCGTGGTTCGCGCTCATGGCGGTCTTCGGCACCCATGCGGCAGCGATGCTGATGCTGCTGCCGCTGTTCCTCTCCGGCCCGAGCTTCGCCCCGATGGCCCGGCCCCGGGAGCGGGTGGTGCAGTCGGTGCTGACGCTGGGTGTGACGCTCGCGATCTTCTCGTACGCCGCCGCCCCGCCGATCGTCTTCGCGATCATGCCGATGTTCGCGTGGCTGGCCTTCCGCGGCACCTTGCGCGAGGCCAGTCTGCTGCTGGCCGGTGTCGCCTCGATCGCGACCGGCATGACGCTGCTCGGCCTGGGCCCGGTCCACGAGCTGCTGGTGCGCTACGACCTCGACCAGGACCTCGTCAACGCCTTCCTCCAGCTCTTCCTGCTCGACTGCGCGCTGATCCTGCTCCCGCTCGCGGTCATCACGACCCAGCAGCGGATCGCCAGCGCCCGGGCCGCCTCCCGCCAGCGGACGCTCGAGCGGCTGGTCGACGCGGCGACCGGCACGGCGGTCTTCTCGATCGACGTCAAGGGCCGGGTCGACCTCTTCAACCCCGGCGCCGAGCGGATCTTCGACCGCACCTCGGCCGAGATGGTCGGCGACCCCGCCGACCATGTCTACTCCGACCTCGAGCTCGTGAAGCACGCCACCCGGCTCGGCGTCCGGCCGCTCTTCATGGACATCTGCGCGGCCGCGGCGGCCGCCGACGAGGAGCGCCAGCTCTGGTCCTTCACCCGGCCCGACGGCGAGGAGCGCGCGATGCTCCTGTCACTGACCAGCGTCGTCGACGAGCTCGGCGAGATCTCCGGCTACCTCTGCGTGGCCGAGGACGTGACCGAGCGCGAGGCGATGCACCGCGCGGCCCTGCAGGCGCTCGACCACGAGCGCGACGCGGTCGACCGGCTGCGCGAGCTCGAGCGGGTCAAGGCCGACTTCGTGGCGACGGTCAGCCACGAGCTGCGGACGCCGCTGACCAGCATGATCGGGTACGTCGAGCTCCTCGAGGACGGCGTCGTGGGTGAGCTGACCTCCGACCAGCGGCAGCTCGCGAACCGGGTGCAGCGCAACGGCCGGCGACTGCTGCTGCTCGTCGAGGACCTGTTGCTGCTCTCCCAGATCGAGACCCGGCAGATGAGCATGTCGCCGCGGGAGGCCGACCTCCGTGACGCGGTACGGGCTGCGCACGAGGGGCTCGCACCGCTGCTCGCCACCCGCCACCTCGACTTCGTGGTGCGGCTGCCGGACGAGCCGGTGATGCACGAGGCCGACCCGGAGCAGATCGAGCGACTGGTCCTGAACCTGCTGGGCAACGGCGTCAAGTTCACCCCCGACGGCGGGCGGGTCGAGCTCGTCGTCACCGACCGCCCGGACACCATCGAGATCGTCGTGCTCGACAACGGCATGGGCATCCCGGCCGACGAGCAGGACCAGCTCTTCACCCGCTTCTTCCGGTCCTCGACCGCCATGACCCAGGCGATCCAGGGCACCGGTCTCGGGCTCACCATCGTGCAGGCGATCGTCGACCTGCACGGCGGGCAGATCTCGGTCTCCTCGAGCGAGGGCGTCGGGACGACGGTGTCGGTCAGCCTGCCCAAGCGGTTGCCGATCGGTTCACTGCAGGCTCAGTCGGCCACGCCGTAGAGCCGGTCGCCGGCGTCGCCGAGGCCGGGGACGATGTAGCCCTTGTCGTTGAGCTTCTCGTCCATCGCGGCGGTCACGATCGTGACCGGTACGTCGAGGTCGGAGAGCTCCTGCTCGAGCCGGGCGCAGCCCTCGGGCGCGGCGAGCAGGCAGATCGCGGTGATGTCGTTGGCGCCGCGGTCGACCAGGAACCGGATCGCGGCCGCGAGCGTCCCGCCGGTCGCGAGCATCGGGTCGAGGATGTAGCACTGCCGGCCGGAGAGGTCGTCGGGCAGCCGCTCGGCGTACGTCGACGCCTCGAGTGTCTCCTCGTTGCGGATCATCCCGAGGAAGCCGACCTCCGCCGTCGGCAGCAGCCGCATCAGGCCGTCGAGCATGCCGAGGCCGGCCCGCAGGATCGGGACGACGAGCGGCTTCGGCCTCGCGAGCTTCACCCCGGTGGTCGGGGCGACCGGCGTCACGATGTCCTTCGGCGACGTCCGCACCTCGCGGGTGGCCTCGTAGGCGAGCAACGTCACGAGCTCGTCGGCCAGTCGTCGGAACGTCGGTGAGTCGGTCCGCTCGTCGCGCAGGTAGGTCAGCTTGTGGGACACCAGCGGGTGGTCGACGACGTGGGTGCGCATGCGTGGACCCTAGACCGTGCCGCGGGGTGTCTGTCACTCTGGAATGGCCGGAAAGGCTTGTAGACAGGGGGTGTGGAGTCATGGTCGAGCAGCTGGACGAAGTCGACTTCGCGCTGGCCGCCTACCGCGAGGAGGGGGTGTGGCAGGTCCAGGAGCTGGCCCACGACGTGCTGACCGACGTCGGTCACCTCAGCCACGCGCTGCGCCGCTTTCCGGGAGACGGCGGCGCGGTGGGTCTGGTCGCGGTCGACGAGGACTTCTTCGTGATCGTGCGGGTCGCGGGGTCCGACTCCCGCGTGCTGCTCTCCGACATCACCGCCGCCGACGAGTGGGAGATCGCGGCGTCGGCCGTCGACTTCCTCGGGCTGCCTCCGCCGGAGGAGGACGACGACCAGGGGCCGGCCGGCGACCTCGACCTGCTGGGCGACCTCGGCATGCAGGCGATGGACATGGGCGTGCTGCTCGACGACCTCGACCTCTACCCCGACGAGATGCTCTCCGAGGTGGCCCGGCGCCTCGGGTTCGGGCCGCTCTTCGACGAGGCCGTCGGCCTCGCGTCCGCCTGAGGTGGCCGGCCCCCACGACGCCGCCATGCGGGCGGCGCTCGACCAGGCGCGCGCGGCGCTCGCGGCCGGGGACGTCCCGGTGGGCGCGGTCGTGCTCGACCCGGACGGCGCGGTCATCGGCACCGGTCGCAACGTGAGGGAGGCCGACGCAGACCCGACCGGTCACGCCGAGGTGGTCGCCCTCCGGGAGGCCGCCGCGGCCCGCGGCGAGTGGCGGCTCGACGGCTGCACGTTGGTCGTGACCCTGGAGCCGTGCACGATGTGCGCCGGCGCGGCGGTGCTCGCCCGGGTTGCTCGGGTCGTGTTCGGCGCCTTCGACGACAAGGCAGGGGCGGTCGGCAGCCTCTGGGACGTCGTGCGCGACCGTCGCCTGAACCACCGCCCCGAGGTCGTCGCCGGCGTGCTCGCAGCGGAGTCGAGCGCGCTGCTCGAGGAGTTCTTCCGGGCGCGCCGCGCCCCTTAGCCCAAGCACCACCGATGAATCCGCGGGGCCGGGCTGGTCATCAGGGCATGACTGCACTCGATCTCGGTCCCGCGACCCGCGCCACCGCCGCCCTGGTGGCCGGCATCCGCGACGACCAGTTGCGCCACCCGACCCCGTGCCCGGCGTACACCGTGGCGGACCTGCTCGACCACGTCGCTGGGTTGTCGGTCGCGTTCACCGCCGCCGCGCGCAAGGACCAGACTCCGCACGAGCCGTCCGCGGACGGCTCACGGTTGGCGCCCGACTTCCGCGACCGGATCGGCATCGCGCTCGCCGACCTCGCCGAGGCCTGGCGGGCGCCGGGCGCCTTCGACGGGATGACGATGGCCGGGCCGGTCGAGCTGCCGGCCGACGTCGCAGCCCTGGTCGCCCTCAACGAGGTGGTCGTGCACGGCTGGGACCTGGCCCGCGCGACCGGCCAGCCCTACGACCCCGACCCCGCGTCCGTGGAGGCGTGCCTGGGCTTCGCACGTTCCTTCGAGGCGCCCGACGAGGCCGACGGCGGGCCCTTCGGGCCTCCGGTCGACATCCCCTCCGACGCCCCGGCGCTCGACCAGCTCGCAGGCGCCACCGGCCGCCGTCCCGACTGGGCAGCCTGACCCGGCGCGATTTCGGACCCCCCGTAGCCCTCCGGTACCCTTCCCGGCGGTGGCGTGTCCGAGCGGCCTAAGGAGAACGCCTCGAAAGCGTTTGTGGGCGCAAGTCCACCGAGGGTTCAAATCCCTCCGCCACCGCCATGTGATGTCTCAGGACATCTGCAAGATCCGAACCCACGGTGGTGGGTTCGGATCTTTGTCATTTCCGGGACCTGGCCCTGCAGATGTCCTGGACCAACACGCTGTCAGCTCGACCGAGGCCCCAGTGGCGTCGACGAGAGCCGGACCCAGCGATCGGGTCCGGCTCTCGTCGTGTCGCGGTCACCTCTGGTTGGCGAACCAGCGCTCGGCTGCGTCGGCCGACCGCGGGATCCCCTCGGGCCAGCCTGCCGGTGCCGGGTGCTGGCTGGCGAACCAGCGTTCGGCTGCGTCGGCCGACCGTGGGATCCCCTCGGGCCAGCCCGCCGGGGCCGGGTGCTGGCTGGCGAACCAACGCTCGGCCGCATCGGCGGAGTGCGGGACTCCCACCGGCCATCCGGTGTAGATACCCGGCTGGGAACCGGTTGCGGCGTTCCCGGCCCCGGGCACCTCGCCGTCGATGAGCGAGCCGTCGGGGGTCTGTGGCGGCGCCGGCTCCGGGCTGGGCCCGGGGGACGTCGCCACGAGCAGCAGGACGATGGCTGCGACGACTGCTGAAGCCACGAGTAGCCAGCCCACGATCACACGTCGGGTTCGGGCCGGTGGTGCGGGGCGATCGGCAGTGGGCGGCGTCGGGGTGGGGACGCGCGTGGTGGTCTGGGTCATGAGATCTCCTCGGGTCTGGCTGCCGGACGGCAACGGTGCGTGACTCGAGAGTGGGACCCACGCGTGGTCGTCCGGTGACGACCTCGTGGCAGTCCTGTGGCGGTCGGCTCAGGCGTCGGAACAACGCGTGACGCGGAGGTACTGCCGGCACTCGTCCTCGCTGAGCTCGCGGGTGAGCTCTTCGCGGGCGAGTCCGATCAGGTCCTCGATGTCCAGGGCCCAGACCCGGACGGAGCCGCCCGCGTCCCGGGTGACGAGCTTGGACCCGTCGGGGGTGAACCACACGTGCTCGACCACCTGGTCACCAACGCGCAGCACGAGGTCCTGTGCGCCCGTCCTCGGGTCCCACAGCCGGACCGTGCCGTCGGCGTGCGCCGTGGCGAGCCGGCTCCCCGACGCGTCGAACGACATGGCCGCGATGTGGGCGGTCGCGGTGAGCGTCGCGGTGCGCTCTCCCGTCTCGGCGTCCCAGATCTCGGCGATCCCGTCGACCGGACGGCTCGAGGCGATCAGTCCCCCTCTAGGAGCGAACTCGGTGAGCTCGGCCTGGGTGTCGATCCGGCTCGCCACGGTCTGCGTCTCCAGGTCCCAGATCCGCACCGGCATCTGGGTCGGGTCGACCGCGTCGTTGCCCCACCTCGTGGTCGCCAACAGCCGGCCGTCGGCGCTGAAGCTGACGGAGCGCGTGCTGTGCCCAGCCAGCTCCGGCAGCCGCGCCACCCGGGCCCGGTCTCGTCGACCACCACGAGGGAACGCTGCGGGGTCGTCGGTGGCGAAGGCGATGGCCAGGCGTGCAGCCGTCCGGGCTCCACGCCATGTCCCACAGCCAGCAGGCGTCACCCCACGGAACCCTGAACAGCGGGGCGCCGGTCGCGAGGTCGACGACCCTGATCCCGTGATTCGTCAGGAGTGCCGCCTTACTCTCCGTCGCCGCTCACGGCCACGTCGAAGATGGTCCGTCCCGGCCATCGGATCGTGGCGAGGCGGCCCCCGGTCTCGGCATCGACGACGCGCAACCTCCCCCGCCAGTGGCCCACCAGCAAGCCTCGCCCGTCGGGCATGACGCCGACCGAGCCCACGGCGCTGGCCCACTCGCTGCCGCCGAAGGGGTCGGCATCCCAGACCGTGACCGAGGTGACCCCGAGGTCGCCGGCCATCAGCCGGCGTCCGTCGGGAGAGAAGGACACGCCGATGAAGCCACCGCCGCGGCTCGTCTCCTGCGCCGAGAAGGTGAGAAGGGGCCGTGCCCCGTCCCGGGTGATCTCCGAGAGGCGGGCGGTGCCGTCGTCGCCGCCGGTGGCCAGCCGGTGCCCGACCGGGCTCCAGTCGAGGCTCCACAGCCCACCCGTGTGCCCGGTGACGGGGAACCGGAACCTGCCCGTGTCCCCGTCCCAGATGTGGGCCACGCCCTGGGACCCCGTGGTGGCGAGCCACCGGCCGTCGGCGCTCCACGACACGTCACGACTGCCCTCGTGGGAGAGGGTGAAGAGCGAGTCGCCGGTACGCGCGTCCGCCACCACCGTCGGACCCGCCGTGCCGTAGGCGAGCCGCTCCCCGTCAGGGCTGAAGGCGGTGCCCGACGGCCTATCCGCAGGAATGGTGGTGACGATCCTCCCGGTACGGACGTCGACGACCCGGACGGCGTCCCACCACGAGGCGGCGACACGTGTGCCGTCCGGGCTGAACGACGGGGACCACACGCCGACGTCCCGGACGGGCCCGCGCACACCGGGTTCTCGCACCGCGTGCAACGGCGTACCGGCCTCGGGGTCCCAGAGCCGCAGGCTGCCGTCGTCGCCCGTTGTTGCCAGCACCGATCCGTCCGGGCTGAAGGCGACGTCGTTGATGTCGTCGTGGTGCCCGGGGAACGCGCGGACGGAGTCGCCGGTGTCGGCGTCGCGGATGTCGACGATGCCGGACTCCTCGGGGCCCTCCGTCACGAAGAAGCGCCCGTCCGGGCTCCAGTCGAGTCCACCGCCGATGTCCGGGACGCGCATGATCACCCGCGAGGACGTCACGGCGAGGTGGAGGGCCTCGACGGCTTCGGGCAACGGTGGCTCGCCCTCCGACCGCGTCACCTCGAGAGCGGCCAGGGCGAGCAGCATGCTGCGCTCGGGGTCGGCGGCGACGTTGGACACGGCGGCAGCGGCGAGCTCGCGGGCAGTGGCCACCCGTCGCTCCGACTCGGCCCGCTGGCGTTGGTCGAGCGCGATGAACCCGCCGACGAGGGCCACGACCAGCGCGCCCGCGATGGCGGCGCGCTGGAACCGCAGCCGACGGTTGTCCCGTGTCCGCCGTGCGACCCGCTCCGCTGCCTCGCGCTGCTCGTGGTCCCGGGCCGCGATGCTGGCCGCCAGGAACTCCCGCTCGCGCTGCGGCAGGTCTGCCTGGCGCAGGACCGGGTCGTCCACCGTGATCTCGAGCCTCGCCCCGCGGTACAGGGCTCCCGGGTCGCGGCCCAGGTCGACCCAGGTGGCGGCAGCCTCGCGCAGCCGGCCGAGGGCGCCGATCGCCTCCCGGTCCTCCTCGATCCATCCCCCGAGGCGCGGCCACTCCCGCAGCAGGGCCTCGTGGGCGATCTCGACCGTGGGCACGCGGCTGCGCGGATCCCGGTCGAGGGTCAGCAGGCGCGCGTCAGCCCACCGATCGATCACCGTGTCGACGGCCCGTCCGGCGCCGAGATCGCCCAGCTCGGGGCGCGGGGCCCGACGGCGGGCCGGCTCGCCGTCCACGGAGAGGATGACGAGGCGCTCGAACAGGCGTCGGAACACGACCCGTTCGTCGTCGCCGAGCGAGGAGTAGAGCCGCTCCGCTCGAGTCGCGATCGCACCACCCACCCCGCCGAGCTGGCGGTAGGCGGTCAGGTCCAGATGCCTGCTCGGACTCATCTCGGCCAGCTCGTACAGGGTGTACTGCAGGGACGGCAGGGCGGCCGGCTCGTCCTTGACCGCGCTGACGAGCTCGGCCACGAGCGCAGGTTCGACGTGGCCGCCCGACCGCTCGACCGGTTCGATGATGGCCGCTTCGAGCTCGCTCGGGAGCATCGCGGTCGCTGTCATGGTCGCCTCGTTCACAGCCGCACCGAAGGGCTGGTAGGCGAGTGGCCGGTCGTAGAAGTCGGCCCGCAGGGTCGCGACCAGCCGTAGCCGGCTGTCGGGTGCCAACACCGCGTGCATCAGGCCCCCGAGGAAGGCACGCTGGTCCGGCACGCTGGCCAGGGTGAAGAGCTCCTCCAGCTGGTCGACGACCAGCAGCAGCTGCCCGTCACCGGGAACCAGGCGCCGCAGCACCCGGTCGATCCCCGCATCGTCCTCGGCCAGGCGGTCGGCGAGCGCTGCGGGGGTGGCGACCGCGACCCCGCGCAGGCACTCTGCGAGCTCCTTGAAGGGAGAGGAGCCCGGCATCATCGTCGTGACGAACCACCGCTGGGATCCGGGGACGTCGCCGCGACGTACCCGCGGCAGGAGACCCGCCCGCACCACGCTGGACTTGCCGCTGCCGGATCCCCCGACGACCAGCACCAAGCGTCCTCGACGGCCGTCGTCCCGCAGCCGGTCGACCAGCTCGTCGACGAGGTCCTCGCGACCGAAGAAGTCGCCGGCATCTGCTTCCTCGAACGCGCGCAGTCCCTTGTAGGGGTTCGGTCGGGCAGCATCTGCATCCGGCCGTTCACCGGTGATGGCGGCGACGAGCAGCGGGACCAGCTCGGCCATGGTGGGTCGTCCGGCCGTGGCTGTCGCCTGGGTCAGCACCGCCGACACGGGCTCCCGCACGCGAGCCTGACACGCGGCGACCATCGTGGCGAAGTCGTGCACGTCGTCGCCCGCAGGCACCGGGGGGTCGGTGGGTGCCAGCGCGAAGTCGGCGAGGAAGGCATCGCCGCCCGCATCGAACAGGACACTGCCGGGCACGACCCGGCCATGCCTGATCCCGACCTCCGCCGCGGCCGCCAAGGCACCGCCGACGCGGGTGACCATGGCGGCCAGGGCGTCGTCGGTCAGCGGCCCCTTCTCGAGCCGGTCGGCGAGCGATCCGCCCGGCAGGCGCCGCATCACGAGGTAGGCGGCCCCGGGCTCCCGCCAGTAGTCGTGGATCGGCACGATCCCCGGGTGGCTCAGTGCCGCGAGCTGCTGGGTGGACGCCTCGAAGGCGCGCACGAACTCGGGGCGGTCGGCGATCTCCTCCCGGACCACACGGATCGCGAACTCCCGGTCGACGCCCGGGACGCGCGCGGCGTGCACGGTGCCGTCCCGGCCGGTGCCCAGACGCTCGCCGAGGCGGTAGCCGCGCAGCGGACGGCCCACAGGCTCGGTCAGCAGCAGTCCTGGGTCGTGCCTGAGCACGCGTTGCTCGATCGCGCCGAGTGCCGGCGAGGGGTCGACGCCCAGCTCGTCCACCAGGAGGGCACGGTACTCGCGGAAGACGCGGAGGGCGTCCGCATGCCGCCCGGCCCGGTAGAGGGCGAGCATCAGCTGCGCACGGAACTCCTCCCGCAGGGGGTGCTCCCGGGTGAGCGACTCGATCTCCGGGATCAGGTCGGCCGCCCGACCACAAGCCAGCTCGGCCTCGACGAGACGCTCGTGTGCGACCAGGCGCAGCTCCTCGAGGCGCCGGGCCTCCGTCCGGGCCCAGTCCTCGTCGGCGAACTCGGCGTAGGCGTCACCACGCCACAGGGCGAGCGCCTCGCGGAGCGTGGACGCGGCGGCGGGTGCGTCGCCCCGCTCCAGGTGTGACCCGCCGGTCGCGAGCGCCCGCTCGAAGCAGGCGACGTCGAAGGAGTCGGCCGGCGTCTGGAGGAGGTAACCCGGGGCCCGGGTCAGCACGACCGGGCCGGAACCGGATCCGTCGACCAGCCTGCGGGTGCGCGCGACGTAGCTGCGCAGTGTCGTGCTGGCGGCTGCCGTGGGCTCGCCGGCAAAGACCGCGTCCGCGAGGCGGTCGACGGAGACCACCGTGTCGCGGTGGATGAGCAGCATCGCCAGCAGGCGACGCTGGCGGGGACCGCCGATGCCCAGCTCAGCACCGCGGTCGGTGATGCTGAGTCCCCCCAGTGCGTGGAACCGGATCAATCTGCACCCCGCTCGGGCCATGAATCGTGACCGTTGCACCGTGCCCGAGACCCGTGGCAATCACGTGGCACCGGGTCTCGGTCACTGTCCCACGTCCCGTGCCCTGTGACCACTGCCGGAGGGGAGGTCGCGGCTGGGTCGAGCGCGAGGTCAGACCCCGCTGACGATCACCAGCTCGTTGCCTTCGGGGTCGGCGACCCGCCCATGACCCTCCGACTCTTCGAGGAGCCGGCCACCGGCTGCGACGGCCGTGGCGAGGCGCGTCTGCGCGTGGTCCGCCGGCACCGCGAGCTCGACGTGGATGCGGTTGCGCTGCCGGCGTCGTTCGATCTCCGTGGCGTCGAGCTCCTGGAAGACCAGCACGGGGTTCAGCCGTCGTGGGTCGTGGATGTCGCTCACGCCGTCTCGCCGGTCCCGGGTGTACCCGAGCGCGGCGACCCAGAACGCGCTGACCGCGGCGACGTCGGCGGCGTCGAGGAAGAGCTGGACGAAGCGCGGCAGCCCCGGGTCAGCCTCGGCCCCGAGCTCGCGGGCAGCGGTCTGGAGGTCTGCGGCCAGGTCGGTGAAGTCGAGGTCGAGGCCATGGGCGTCGTCGTCCGCCTGGTCCTTGCCGCTGTCGACGATCACGAGTCCGGGGCGCAGGTCGACCAGCAGCGGGAAGCCCGTGTCGTCGGCCAGCGCCGCCGCGGCGACGACCAGGTCACGCTGCTGCGTCGGCGAGGTGGTGCGGTAGCACGCCATCGCGCCGAACACCGACTGCCAGTCGGCCGTCGCGCTCGTCTCGCCGAGCGGATCGCCCGGCACCAGGTCGACCTCGTTGCCGTCGGGGTCGGCGTGGCAGACGCCGTACGGTCCCCGGGCCTCACCAGGACTCGCCCTGTTCGACAGCCGCGGCCGGCCGCACCACGTCGAGGTGGATGCGGTTGCGCAACGGCCGCAACTCGGACGACTGCCTTATCCGGATCGCGGGGTCGCGCCGCAACGGGTCGGCCAGACCGCCGTCCTCCGCGGGCGCGTAGTCGAGCACGCGCTGCCAGAACGGCCCCACCGCAGCCGGGTCCGCGGACTCGATCACGACGCCCAGGTGCTGCAGCACGGCAGGGTCGGCGGCCAGCCCGAAGTCCCGCGCGGCCGCCGACGCATCCGCTGCGTGCTCGTCCGAGCCGACGCGCACCCGCAGGCCGGTCGCACGCAGGTCGACCACGATCTCGGACGACAGCTCCACGAGGCGCCCGGCCAGCGCAGCCCCCTCGACCAGCGAGGGCGCGTCGAACCAGGCCGTCGCAACCCCGTCGACGATCCGCCAGTCCGCCCCGATCCCCGTCATGTCATGCACTGTAGAGGCGAGCCGCCGTACGTTTCAGGCCGCGTCGGGTCCGGGCCGGTCGCGCAGCCGCACCGACAGGCAGGTGACGCAGCCCTCGAGCTTCTCGAACTCGGAGATGTCGACGCGCACCACCCGGTAACCCCGCTCCTCGAGCAGGTCCGCCGTCTCCGGGGCGGACGCGGACATCAGCAGCACGTCGTCGCCCAGCAGCACGACGTGCGAGCCAGGCTCCTCGGGGACGCCGAGGAACCGGTCGCCCCAGACGCCGGGGTCGTCGACCAGCGGCTCGTAGCCGATCACGGTCCCGTCGGGGAGGGCGGTCACGGCCGTCTTGAGGTGCAGCACCTTGGTCAGCGGCACGGCGACCACGTCGGCACCGAGCGGTGCGAGGTGGGCGCGGAGCTGGGCGATCCCCTCGTCGTTGGTGCGGCCGCCGCGGCCCACCCAGACGGTGCCGCCGTGCTTGAGGACGTCGCCGCCGTCCAGCGTGCCGGGCTCCTCGATCCGGGCGATCCGGTAGCCCTCGGCGCGCACCGCCTCCTCCGCTGCGGAGGTCTCGGGCCGGCGCTCGTCCGCACCCGGGCGGCTGATGACCGCGAGGTCGCCGTACACGACCATCGTGTCCTCGACGAAGACGGAGTCGGGGCAGTCGTCGGCCGGTGCCACCTCGTGGGTCTCCCAGCCCGCGTCGTGGAACGCGGCGAGGTACGCGAGCCACTGCGCGAGCGCGAGATCGGCGTCGACGTCGTCGCTACGTGCGATGTGGGTGACGAGGCCGTCCGCGAGCCGGGGTGAGGGCCTGCGGACCAGAGCGTGACGGGCATCCATCTCGCCGAGTCTGGCAGATCCGGAAGGTAAGTGATAACTTACGGTTCGTGACCGCTTACGCTTACGACGCGTGGACCGTCCTCGGTGACCCGACCCGCCGGACCATCGTCGAGCTGCTGGCCGAGCGCCCCTGCTCGGTCACCGAGCTCGCGAGCACGCTGCCCGTGAGCCGCCCGGCCGTCAGCCAGCACCTGCGGCTCCTCAAGGACGCCGGGGTGGTGCACGACCGGGCCGAGGGGACCCGTCGCATCTACCAGCTCGACGCCGCGCGCCTGGCCCGCTACCGCCGGGAGCTCGACGGCTTCTGGGGAACGGCGTTGCAGCATCTGTCCGACCACGCATCCACCGAGGAGTGACCCGATGAGCACCGAATCCCTGACCGACGTCAAGCACGAGGTCGTCGTCGACGTCTCGCAGGCACGAGCGTTCGAGGCGTTCCTGGACCTCGACCGGATCAAACCGCGCGAGCACAACCTGCTCTCGGTCCCGCTCGAGGAGACGGTGGTCGAGCGCCGCGTCGGCGGCGACATCTACGACCGCGGCACCGACGGCAGCCGCTGCCGGTGGGCCCGGGTGCTGGCCTACGAGCCGCCGTCCCGGTTCGTCTTCAGCTGGGACATCGGACCCGACTGGCGCCTGGCGGACGACCTCGAGCGGACGAGCGAGGTCGAGGTGACGTTCACCCCGGTGGGCGACGGCCGGACCCGGGTCAGCCTGGTGCACCGGCACCTCGAGCGCCACGGCGAGGGCTGGGAGGCAGCGCGCGACGGTGTGGCAGCCGAGGACGGCTGGCCGCTCTACCTCCGGCGGTACGTCGAGCTGTTGGCCGAGTCCACCGGCTGACCAGGGGCATCGACTACTGGGGCCCGGGAGACCTCTGACGCGGCGCCACCGCGGCAGCCCGGCGCTCCAGCACCCGGTCGGACCATCGCGGTGAGGGGTCCGGGTCGGGAAGAATGGCGCACATGGAGAGTGGTGCCCTGGGTGGCGGGTCGTCATGACCGTCCGGGTGGACCTGGACGGGCCGGTGAGCGTGATCACGCTCGACCGGCCCACGACGCGCAACGCCGTCGATCGGGAGACGGCCGACCTGCTGCTGGCGGCCTTCGAGCAGTTCGACGCCGACCCGGCCCAGCTGGTCGCGGTGCTGTACGGCGACGGCGGCACGTTCAGCTCGGGAGCCGACCTCAAGACGATGGACCACCGGCTGGAGCCCGAGGGGCCGGGGCCGATGGGTCCGACCCGGATGCGGCTGACGAAGCCGGTGATCGCCGCCATCGAGGGGTACGCCGTGGCGGGTGGGCTCGAGCTCGCGCTCTGGTGCGACCTGCGGGTGGCGGCCAGTGACGCGGCGTTCGGCGTCTTCTGCCGACGGTGGGGGGTGCCCCTGGTCGACGGCGGCACCGTCCGGCTGCCGCACCTGATCGGGACCGGCCGGGCGATGGACCTGATCCTCACCGGCCGCGAGATCGACGCCGTCGAGGCCGAGCGGATCGGCCTCGTGAACTGGGTCGTCGACCCCGGCACGGCGCTCGACGAGGCGGTGTCGGTCGCGTGGATGCTGGCCGGCCTGCCGCAGGTGTGCCTGCGCAACGACCGGCTGTCGGTGCTCGCCAACGAGGGCGTCGAGATCGAGGAGGCGATGCGCCAGGAGTTCCGCTTCGGCCTGGAGTCATTGGCCAACGGCGCGGCCGCCGAGGGGGCCGCGCGGTTCGCCGGCGGCGCCGGGCGCAGCGGCGCGGCAGCCGCCCGGGCCGACGGCTGATCGCTGCTCCGCGGCGACTCGGGACCTAGGTCCCGCCCGATCCAGTCTCTCGCCCCTGCTCGCAGGCCCCGCGTGCCGCGAACCTGGAGTCAGGAGGCGCCGACCGGCGCCGACGGCAAGAGGAGAGACCATGAGCACCACCACCGGGACCGGAGCGGTCCACCACGCGTCCGACATGACTGCCGCACTCAGCGGAGCGGCACGCAAGGCCCTGGCGGTGCTGCGCATCGCGTTCGGGCTCACCTTCCTGTGGGCGTTCTTCGACAAGCTGTTCGCGCTGGGCTACGGCACCGGCTCGAGCGTCGACCCCGAGACCGGTGCGACAGTCGTCGTCCGGTTCGGCGACGCCGCCTGGATCAACGGCGGCAGCCCCACCGAAGGCTTCTTGGCCTTCGGCGCCGAGGGACCCTTCAAGGACTTCTACAACGACATGGCCGGCGCCGTCTGGGCCGACTGGCTCTTCATGCTCGGCCTGCTCGGCATCGGCGTCGCCCTGACGCTCGGCATCGGGATGCGGTTGGCGACGATCTCCGGAGCCGTCCTCTACGTGCTGATGTGGACCGTGGCACTGCCCCCGGCCAACAACCCGGTGCTCGACGACCACATCCTCGGCGCGATCTCGATGATCGTCCTGCTCCTCACGGCAGCCGGGACGACCTGGGGCCTCGGCCGGGCCTGGAACCAGACCCACCTGGTCTCCACCCAGCACTGGCTGCGCTGAGCCCGCTGCCCCTGGACAATCGGGGGAGCACCACGACCGCACCTCCGCCTCGGCGGAGGTGCGGTTCGGCTGTGTCGGGGTCGAGGTCCCAGCGTCAGCGAGCCACGAGACCCCGGCAGCCGTGGGGCCGACGTCCGCGCGTGTGGTGTGGTCTCGTGGCACGGCGCGCGGGCGCGCCTTCACGCCTCGACCTCCGACGGCTGGGCCGTTCAGGCGCTGGCGGTGGCGGCGGGGCCTAGGCGGCGACCGGTGAGCTCGTCCCACGGCAGCCGCACGTACAGCCACCGCTGACCGCTGGCCCACGGAGTGGGGCCGGGTGCCGCCTCGATCCGGCGGAGCTCCGCGGCGTCCTCCACGACCCCGCCCCGGCCGGTGGCGATCACGCTCCAGCCGGTCCGACGTTCCACGTCGACGTCGTCGACCTCGAACGCGAGGCGGCCGCTCCAGGAGTGCATCCCCACGACGCTGTACGGCGTCGTCCGGAAGACGACCGACTCGTCGACCACCGAGAAGTTCACGGGGACGATGCGGGGACCGTCGACGGTGCAGACGGCGACCCGCCCGACCTCACGGCTGGAGAGCAGCTCGAGACACGTCTCGTAGGGCAGCTCGACGGGCATGGTCATGGCGCGCCTCCTTGGGGGTCGTTGCCTCGAGTCTGCGCCGCCCGGGCCGCCCGCCGCAGTGCCGAAGGTCCCGGATGGGCATGGCCGTGCGACCTACGCCGCCCCGAGCTGGGTCAGCTGGCGAAGTAGCCGTCCGAGGCGAGCCGGTCGAGCTCGGCCTTGAGCTCGGGGTGGCCGGCCGCGTCGGCGGCCCGTCCCCCGGCGACGTAGACGTCCTCGCCACCGGCGACCGAGCCGTCGAAGACGACCGTCAGCCGGTTGCTCGTACCGGCGTTGATGAGGGAGCCGAGCAGCGCCACCGGGTCGCCACGGTCCTCGAGCGACAACACGTGGGTGTGGGCCGGGATCCGCGGGACCTGGGAGGACGGGGCGCCGGCGGTCACGACCTGGTCGATGACGAACGTGTCAGGGCTCGCGTCGGAGGCGACCTCGGCAGCGGTCACACCGCCCTGGGCGGAACCGACCAGCATCACGCGCGCGTGGGGGTCGCCGGCCACGGCGCGCTCGATGTCGGACACCACCCGCGCGGCGTACGACGAGTGGTCGCCACCGACCAGGCGGAGCCGGCCGCGACCGTTGGCGGGACCGGGGAGGTAGGCGATGTAGCGGTGGGGCGCGATCTGCTGGACGGTCACCGCGCCCGGCAACCGCGCCAGCGTGGTCATCAGGTCCTCGAGCCCGCGTGGCGCGGTCGTCTCGACCGGCTCGCCGCCCGCCGCCATCTCCTCGGGCTCCGGCGCGGTGACGAACCCGCCGGCGGAGTCGCGCAGCGCGGACCCGAAGTCGGGTGCCATCGGGTCGACGCCGATCGCCTGGAGCCCTCCGAGCGAGGCCATTCGCCCGTGCTCACCGGCCAGCACCGATGCGGTGAGCAGGGCCCGCATCTGGAGCCCTTCCAGCAGCCCGCCCCCACCGCTGGTGACATGGTCCATCAGCTCGGGGTTGTGCTCGGCCAGCTCGCTCAGGTAGCCCGCGACGTCGTCGCGGTCGAGGGCGTCGGTCTCGATCAGGCCGGCCGACACGATCGCGCCGCCGAGGTCGACCTCGGGCGCGAGGTAGCCGATCGCGCGGCTCGCGATCGAGCCCATCGTGCGGTAGGCGGCCTCGGCGAGCTCGTCGATCCAGCGGTAGGTGAGGACCGTGGCGCGCACCATCAGGGCATCGGCGTCGAGCTCGACACCGCGGGTCATCAGGCCGTGCTTGCCGGTCGTGGCGGCCCGGATCTCCTCCTCGGCGGTGCGGTACGTCGGCGGCGAGAGCTCCGCCGACGAGGCGACGTCGTCGTCGCGCAGGAGGTCGGAGCCGAGCCGGGCGCGGGAGCGCAGGTCGTCGCCGCTGACGTCGAACAGGTCGGCGAGCCGCAGCAGCTCGTCGTACTTGTCCGCCGGGTCGGGCCGCGCGGGCGTCTCGGTCATGCGGTCACCTCCGCGAGCACCGGCGCGAGCTCCGCGGCCAGGTCGGCGGGCGAGATCGCCGCGACCTGCACCCGCTGGCGGCCGTCGACCTCACGTGGCCGCAGCGCGTGCCAGCCGTCGGTGAGCAACGTCCACGAGACCACGCCCACCAGGCTGGTCTCACCGCTGCTCAGGTCGGCCGCCAGCACGCGCAGCCGGCCACGGGCCTCGATGGCGAGCGCGGTGAGGACGGTCTCGGCGGCCGGCGCGCTCAGCGCCTCGCCCGCGATGTCGAGGACCGGGTCGGAGTGTCCGGCCAGCACCGGTACCAGGTCGCCGCGGCCGCTGCGCGCGGCCTCGCTCGCCGCGTCGGCGAGGTCGTAGGGAAGGTCGACGTAGGCCGGGACGGCGGACTCCGACAGCAGGCACTCCTCGGGCAGCACCGCGACCCGCGCCAGCTCGTCGGCCCACGCCTCGGTGGGGAACCAGGCGAGCTCGAAGACGATGCCGTCGACCGTGGCGAGAGTCGCGACGGCGTCCCCGGCGCGTCGGTGCCAGGCGCGGGCCCGGACCCCCGCGGCGGTCACGTCGAGATCGAGCGCGGTCTGGGGCGTGGCGAGCAGCCCGACGGCGCCGACCAGCCCGCTGTCCTCGCCGACCTCGCCGAGCAGCCCACGGCGGGCCAGCGACTCCTCGGGGCCGTGGAGGGACGCCAGCGCTGCGGCGTACGCGTCGTCCTCGGCGGTGGCCCGGCTCGTGCCGAGCCTCCCCTCGAGCGCGGAGGCCGGTCGCGCCTCGTGCACCTCGAACGGGAGCGGCGCGCCGCCCGCGCGCGCGGCGGCCAGGCGGAGCTCGGGCAGGGTCAACGTCACCCGCCGCGGCAGCCCGTCGAGCAGGGAGGTCGGGGCAGGCGGTGTCGTCGAGAGGTCGATGGTCGGCACGTCAGAGTCCTGGGAGCTCGAGGGTGAGCCAGTCGCGATGACCGGGCGGGGGAAGGGTGGCGCCGGCGAGCTCACGGTCGCTGTCGGTGGCGGCGCGCTCGACGCCCGGCGGGTCGTCGAGACCGTCGAGCCGGGCGAGCCGGGTCTGCGCGTCGCTGACCAGCGAGGTCGCCCTGCGCTCGATCTCGACGATCGCGTCCTTGGTGCGGTCGACCTGCTGGAGGTGCTGCTCGAGCGCGTCGGCGGCGCCGTCGTGGGAGGAGGCGCAGCCCCGCAGGTGGCTGGCGCGGTCGCGCACCCGGGAGCGCATCGCCTCCGCGGCGCGACCCGACCAGCCGATCTGCTCGGCCTGCCCGACGAGGTGGTCGGCCATCGCGCGGAGGTCGGCCCCCTGTTCGCGCAGCGCCGCCGCGTGCTTGCGCATCACCGTCGTGTCGCCGTACATGCACACGTCCCTTCCGCTCCGTGCTTCCTGCCTACCCGGGCCCCGCGGTTCTAAACCTGAGCGCCATAACCCCGCGGGCGGCACCCTCGTTGGTCCGGCATGACCGCGCCGAAGGCCGCCCTCGCGATCGCGCTCACCCTCGCGCTGGGAGTGCTGTCGCCGGCGCCGGCCACCGAGCAGCAGCCGGTCGGAGAGGTGCGCAGGGTGGTACTCGTCGGCAACAACTGGGACGGCACCGCGACCGTGCTGGCCCCCGGGACGTTCCGGCAGCTCGGACGGATCGACGTCATCCCCGACCGCCAGGAGCGGGAGCGCGAGATCGCCACCGACCCGGAGCGGCTCGCCTACTTCCTCGCGATCCGGGAGCTGATCGGCGAGGGGCACCACCAGTACGTCGACGACATGTACTCGTCGAACGACGGCGAGCTGCTGATCGCCTCGCGGCCGTCGTACGCCGACGTGGTGGCGATCCGGCTCGACACCGGCGAGATCGCGTGGCGGTTCCCGGTGGACGGTCATCGGGCCGACCACATGGCGATCTCACCCGACGGTCGGACGGTCGTCGTGAGTGCCTCGACCGCCAACGTCGTGCACGTGCTGCGAGTCCGCGACGGCCACGAGCTCGGCAGCTTCCCGTCCGGCGGATCGCCCCACGAGAGCGTGTTCCTCGACGGCGGCCGCACGATCCTGCACGCCAGCATCGGCTACGTCTACACGCCACTGGACCAGGACCTCGCCGATCCCGCCAAGGGCGAGCGGCAGTTCCAGCTGGTCGACGCGTCGACGTTCGAGGTGCTGCGCCGCTACGACCTCCGCCGCGAGCTCGACCGACGGGGCCGCGAGGGGATGAGCACGGCGGTCCGTCCGATGACCCTGTCGCCCGACGAGCGCACCGTCTACTTCCAGGTCAGCTTCTTCCACGGCTTCGTGGAGCTGAACCTCCGCACCGGCCGGATCCAGCGGATCCAGCGGCTGCCGAACCTGGTCCCGGACACGCCACGCGAGCAGTACCTGCTCGACTCCGCCCACCACGGCATCGCCCTGAATCCCCGCGGCACCAGGCTCTGCGTGGCCGGCACGATGTCCGACTACGCCACCGTCGTCGACGTCCGCACGGGGGACCACGGCCGACTCCTGCGCAAGGCCGACGGCAAGCCCTACTGGGTGACGCCGAGCGCCGACGGCCGGCACTGCTACATCTCCTGGAGCGGGACCGACCAGGTCGCCAAGATCTCCTACCGCACCGGTCGGATCGTCGACACCGTCCCGGTCGGCGACCACCCCCAGCGGATCCGCACCGCGTTCGTCCGCCGCGACTGGGTCACCGGGCTCCCCGACCACGAGCCGGCCGACGACGTCCAGTCGTTCCCGCTGGCCCTGCCGTAGCGCGCGCCGGGTCCGGGTCGGACGCTAGGCGCCGTCTCGGGTGAACTCGAGCATCCGCTGGCCGCGCGGGTGCCCCCAGTCGCCGACGTAGCGGAGCGTCCAGGGAGTCTCGCGTGCCGCCCACCGCATGTCGCGCCGGTAGTACCAGAAGACGTTCCGCTCGGTGTACATCCCCTGCTTGATCCGGTCGACGGAGGTCCGGGGCGGCAGCTCGTTGAAGGTGACGAAGAAGCGGCCACCGGGCCGCATGACCTTGGCCACACGATGCAGGCACAGCCGCACCCGGTTGAGGTTGATGTGGGTGAAGACCGACTGCGCGATCGCCATGTCGTAGGTGACCCCGAAGTCGGCATCGAACCGGTCGGTCGCCCGCAGGTTGCTCGTCGGCAGCCTCGTGCGCTGTTCGGCGGTGAGCTCGTGGTCGTATCCGGCCCGCATCACGTCGTGACCGATGTCGATGCCGTAGTAGTGGCCCGGGTCGAGGTAGTCGACGAGATGGCGCCCCGCCCGGAAGGCGCCGCAGCCGACGTCGAGGAACCGATCCCCGGGCCGTAGACCCTGCTCGCGAAGGAACCGGATCTGCAGCTCCCCGAGCTCGTCCCAGATCCGCCCGACGAGGACCCGATGTCTGCCAGCCGCGATCGCTTCCTCGTCGAAGGTGAGCTCGGCGTAGTCGGGATCCACGCGCGTGGCCTCGACCCGACGTTCGATCTCGCTCATGGACATGACCCCCGTGTTGTCACGTGTCCACCCGTTCTACCATCTCGACGGCGTGGATTCACCCCCTCGCGCACCGGCCCGTGACGGCCCGTCCACGCAGTCGGGCTCGTCCGGAGCGCGGTGCGCCCCTCGATAGACTGCGGCCTCGCCGCCCCTGCTCTCCGCGAGGTGACACGTGACGTTCGACGTGCACGACCTCGATGCCTTCCTGCTCGTGGGCAGCGCCGTGACGCTGCTGGCGATCCTGGCGGTGCGGGTCTCGTCGCGCGCGGGTCTGCCGAGCCTGCTGCTCTACCTGCTGATAGGCGTCGCGCTCGGGGAGGAGGGGCTCGGCATCGAGTTCGAGAGCTCCCAGGTCGCCCACGCACTGGGGTTCGCCGCGCTGGCGATCATCCTGGCCGAGGGCGGCCTGACGACCTCCTGGCGGGAGGTCCGGCCGTCGATGAAGCTGGGAGCGCTGCTCGCGACGCTCGGCGTCGCCGTGTCGGTCACCGTCGTCGCCGTCGGCGCCCACTACCTGCTCGGCATTCCCTGGGAGCTCGCCGTGCTGCTCGGCGCGATCACGTCCCCGACGGACGCCGCGGCCGTGTTCTCGGTGCTCCGCGTCGTGCCGCTCTCCCGGAGGCTGGTCGGCACGCTCGAGGCCGAGTCGGGGTTGAACGACGCCCCGACCGTCGTCATCGTCACCCTGATCTCGAGCGGCGCGTGGAACGACCACGGACTGCTCGGCGCCACGGGCATCGTGGCGTGGGAGCTGGTGGTCGGCGTGGCCTCGGGGCTGGCCTGCGGCTTCGGCGGTGCCTGGCTGATGCGGCGTGCGGCCCTTCCGTCGTCCGGGCTCTACCCGATCGCGGTGCTCTGCCTGACCCTGCTGGCGTACGGTGCAGCAGCCGCGGTCCACGCGTCCGGTTTCGCCGCGGTGTACGTCGCAGCGCTGATCCTGGGCAACCAGGAGCTGCCGCACCGGGTGGCGACCCGGTCGTTCGCCGAGGGTGTCGCGTGGCTCGCACAGATCGGGCTGTTCGTGATGCTGGGCCTGCTGCTCTCGCCCGGCCGGATCACGCCGACGACCGTCGGGCTCGCGATCGCGGCGGGCATGATCCTCACGTTCGTGGCGAGACCGCTCTCGGTCGCGGTCTGCGCCGTCTTCTCCCGGCTGTCCTGGCGCGAGCAGGTGTTCCTGTCGTGGGCCGGGCTACGCGGGGCGGTCCCGATCGTGTTCGCCACGATCCCGCTGTCCGAGGGGGTCGACGGCGCCGAGCGGCTCTTCGACATCGTCTTCGTGATGGTCGTGCTCTACACCCTCCTGACCGGGCCGACCCTGCCGATGGCCGCGCGGCTGCTCCGCGTGGCCCGGCGTTCGGAGCCGCGCGGGCTCGACCTGGAGGCGGCACCGCTCGACCGGGTCGCGGCCGACATGCTGCAGGTGACGATCAGCCCGGTCTCGAAGCTCCACGGCGTCGAGGTCGGAGAGCTCCGCCTCCCGCACGGCTCGTCGGTCGCGATGATCATCCGCGAAGACGAGACCCTCGTGCCCGAACGTCGCACTGTGCTCCGGCACGGTGACGACCTGCTCGTGGTGACGCCCCGGCGGCTGCGCGACAAGACCGAGGAACGGCTCCGCCAGGTCTCCGACACCGGCCGGCTCGGGCACTGGATCGACCGGCCCGACCGGCGCTGAGCCGTACTGGCCGGCCCGTCGGCTCAGGTCACGTCCGGCGGGCCGCAGACCTCGACGTCGCTCTCGGCGACCACCTTGCGCGGTCCCTTCACGAGGTTCTGGAAGCGGTCGCCGACGACGACCTGCACCCCGCTCACGGTCGGCTCCTGACGGACCACCTTGACGGCGTCGCCGAGGTGCGCCTCCACGAGCCGCACCGCCGGGCTCGTCGGGTCCTCGGTCCAGATCTCGACGGCCCGCACCCGTGAGCCTTCGGGGGCGTCGTCGGCGGTGCCCTGGGCGAAGCCGGCGTCGACGAACAGGTCGAGGGTGAGGCCGGCGAGGCCGGTCCGGGTGCCGGCGTTCAGCACGCTGACGGTCACGTCGGCGCGGCGTACGGGATCGCCGGAGGCGAAGGGCCGGTCGACGCAGACCGCGGGGCCGGCTCGTTCCGGCAGCGGCTCGCTGATCGCGGCCCAGCCCCACAGGGCGGCCGCCAGCAGCATCACCCCCAGCGCGAGCAGCGTCACCAGGGACTTCAGCCGGGCCTCCATCAGCCGGCCGCCACGGTGTGCACGCGGGCGTGCAGGACGCCACGCTGCTGGAGAGCTGCCCGCAGCGCGCGGTGCAGGCCGTCCTCGAGGTAGTACTCGCCCTCCCACTCGACGACGTGGGCGAACAGGTCGCCGTAGAACGTGGAGTCCTCGTCGAGCAGCGCATCGAGCTGCAGGGTGTCCTTGGTGGTGACCAGCTCGTCGAGCCGGACCTGGCGTGGGGGCAGTGCCGCCCAGCCGCGGGACGTGAGCCCGTGGTCCGGGTAGGGCCGACCCTGCCCCACGCGTTTGAAGATCACGGGGCGACTATACGAGGGGGCGATACGGTGCCCACATGAGCGAGCAGCCGCTGCCGGTCGAGCAGGATCCGATCGTCGCGGCAGTGTCGCCGGGGTACGCGTTCGAGGGTCCGGCGCTCGAGCTGGGCGGGCTGATGCTCGACGCGACCCGGCTCTCCGAGACCCGGATCCGGATCCCGCTGGGCATGGTCAACCGGCACGGGCTGGTCGCGGGCGCGACCGGCACGGGCAAGACGAAGACCCTCCAGCTGCTGGCCGAGCAGCTGAGCGCACAGGGCGTCCCGGTGTTCGCCGCCGACATCAAGGGCGACCTCTCCGGGCTGAGCACGCCCGGCACACCGGGCGAGAAGATCGAGGCGCGCGCCGCGTCGGTCGGCCAGCAGTGGTCGGCCACCGGCTTCCCCGTCGAGTACTACGCCCTCGGCGGCCAGGGCACCGGCATCCCGCTGCGGGTAACCCTCAGCGCGTTCGGACCGGTGCTGCTGAGCAAGGTGCTCGACCTCAACGACACCCAGGAGTCCAGCCTCGGGCTGATCTTCCACTACGCCGACCTCCAGGGGCTGCCGCTGCTCGACCTGGCCGACCTGCGGGCGGTGGTCACCTACCTGACGAGCGACGAGGGCAAGCCCGAGCTCAAGGCGATCGGTGGCCTCTCGACCGCCACGGCCGGGGTGATCCTGCGCGAGCTCGTCACCTTCCAGAGCCAAGGCGCCGACGCCTTCTTCGGCGAGCCCGAGTTCGAGACGCCCGACCTGCTGCAGACCACCCCCGACGGTCGCGGCCTGATCTCGCTGGTCGAGCTGCCCAACCTCCAGGACCGGCCGGTCATCTTCTCGACGTTCCTCATGTGGCTGCTGGCCGACCTCTTCCACGACCTGCCGGAGGTCGGCGACGTCGACCGGCCCAAGCTGGTGTTCTTCTTCGACGAGGCGCACCTGCTGTTCAACGACGCCTCCGACGCGTTCTTGGGCCAGATCGTCCAGACGGTCCGGCTGATCCGGTCCAAGGGGGTCGGGGTCTTCTTCGTGACGCAGAGCCCGACCGACGTACCCGACGACGTGCTCGCCCAGCTCGGATCCCGGGTGCAGCACCAGCTGCGGGCCCACACCCCCAACGACGCCAAGGCGCTCAAGGCGACCGTCAACACCTACCCGACGAGCGCCTACGCCGACCTCGGCGAGGTCATCACCAGCCTCGGGATCGGCGAGGCGGTCGTCACGGTGATGAACGAGCGCGGCGCCCCGACGCCGGTGGCGTGGACCCGGCTGCGCGCTCCCCAGTCGCTCATGGGTCCGGCCGACCCGGCCGAGATGACCGCGACCGTGACCGGGAGCCCGCGCCACGCCAAGTACGCCGCGGCGATCGACCGTGAGTCGGCGCGGGAGCGGCTCGCGGCCCGGCTCGAGGAGGGCGCGGCCAAGGCCGAGGCCGAGGCGCGCGCCGAGGCGGAGCAGAAGGCCCCCTCGAAGCGGCCGAAGCCGTCGAGCACCCGTGCCCCGAAGCCCGACGACGACGGCGGCCTGGTGCGCGACGTGGTCGAGTCGGGGGCGTTCAAGGACTTCATGCGGACCGCGGCGCGGGAGATCGCGCGCGGGATGTTCGGCTCCGGCCGACGCTGAGCACGAGCCCTACGGGCCCCTAGAGTGCCGCGTCGATCCAGCCGATCTGCACCGTCTGGGTGCCGCCGTCGCGGGTGACCAGCCGACCCCGGCCGGGCGGCGCCGGCACCGGCCGCAGCGTGCCGAGCAGCGGACCCTCGTCCGGGCTGCCGGACAGCAGCAGCCCGGGCATGGCCAGGTCGCGCATCGACTGCAGCACCGACTCGTAGAGCGCGCGCGAGGCGCCGCCGGAGCGACGGGCGACGGCGAGGTGCAGGCCGGTGTCGCGGGCCTGCGCCATCAGCGGCTGGAGCGCGCCGACCGGCGAGCTCTGCTGGGTCGCGACCAGGTCGTAGTCGTCGACCACGACGAACACCTCGGCCCCGGTCCACCACGACCGGGTGCGCAGCTGCTCGGGGGTGACGTCCTCGCCAGGGATCCGCTGCTCGAGGTAGCTGGCGAGGTCGCGCAGCACGGGTGTCGCCTGGGTCGCCGACGTCAGGTAGTTGAGGAGGTACTCCTCGGGGACCTCGCCCAGCAGCGACCGCCGGTAGTCGACGACGACGATCTGGGCCTGCTTGGGCGTGCGGGTGCGCATCACCTCGCGGATGTAGGCCCGCAGCACCGCGCTCTTGCCCGACTGGCCGTCGCCGAACACGAGCAGGTGCGGCTCGGCGTCGACGTCGAGGCCGACGGGTGCGAGCTCCTTCTCGTTGACGCCGAGCAGCAGCCGTCGGGCCGGGAGTGCCTGCTGGGCCGCCTGCTCGCGGACGGCGTCGAGCCCGACCAGCTCGGGCAGCAGCCGCAGCTTCGGGCCGGTGGGTCCCCGCCACGCCGCGGCCACACGCGCGACCAGGTCGTCGACGCCGTCGCCGACGGTGTCGGAGCGGGGGTCGCCATCGACCCGTGGCAGCGCACCGAGGAAGTGGAGCTTGGTCTGCACCAGGCCACGCCCTGGGCGGCCGGTCGGCACGAGCTGCGCGACCTTGCGGTCGATCTCGGAGTCCATCGCGTCGCCGAGCCGCAGCTCGAGGCGGCTGCCGAAGACGTCGCGCATCGCCGACCGGAAGTCGGCCCAGCGCGCCGTGCCGGCGACGATGTGGAGGCCGAACGTCAGGCCGCGCGCGGACAGCTGCTGGATCTCCATCTCGATCGAGTCGAAGTCGGCCCGCAGCGTCGCCCAGCCGTCGACCACGAGGAACACGTCGCCGTACCCGTCGTCGGCGCGACCCTGCGCCCGGCGGGAGCGGTAGGTCTCGATCGAGTCGATGCCCTGCTCGCGGAAGTAGGCCTCGCGGCGGTCGACGATGCCCTGGACCTCCGCCATGATGCGACGCACGACGTCCGGCTCGGAGCGGGTGCCGACCCCGGCCACGTGCGGCAGGTGACGCAGCGGTGCGAACGTGCCGCCGCCGAAGTCGAGCACGAAGAACTGCGTCTCCAGCGGGGTCGTGGTCAGCGCCGTGCTGGCGACGACCGTGCGGAGCAGGGTGCTCTTGCCGCTGCGCGGGCCGCCGACGACCGCGACGTGGCCGCTGGCGCCGCTGAGGTCGACGGACAGCGTGTCTCGCCGCTGCTCGCGCGGGCGGTCGACGGTGCCGAGCGGGATCACCAGACCCGTGACGCCACGCCACCGCGGCGACACGAGGCCGAGCTGGGGGTCCTCGGTCAGGTCGCCCATCAGCTCGTCGAGGGTGTCGGGGACGTCGAGCGGCGGCAGCCAGACCTGGTGGGCGGCCGGACCGTGCCCGGTCATCCGGTCGACCGCGACGTCGAGCAGCGAGTCCTGCTCGCCCTGCTGCGGCTGGGGGACCGGCACCGGGTCGGGGTCGGGATCGGCCGGCGCCAGGGTGTGCACCTCGGAGATGGTGAAGGGCAAGATCCCCTGCACGTGGCCGCCCTCGTCGCGGCGTACCCGCGTCCGCCCGCTGGGAGGCCCGGAGACGTACGCCGCCTTGAACCGCAGCAGGTTCGTCGGGTCGGGCTTGAGGTAGCCGAGGCCGGGCACGGGCGGGAGCTCGTAGGCGTCCGGCACGCCGAGGACCGCCCGCGACTCGCCCGCGCTGAACGTCCGAAGCCCGACCCGGTAGGACAGGTGCGACTCCAGGCCGCGGAGCCGACCCTCCTCGAGTCGCTGTGACGCGAGCAGCAGGTGCAGCCCCAGCGAGCGGCCGAGCCGGCCGATGGCGACGAACAGGTCGATGAACTCCGGCTTGGCCGACAGCATCTCGGAGAACTCGTCGACGACGATGAAGAGCGACGGCATCGGTTCGAGCGGCTCGCCGGCAGACCGCGCCTTCTCGTAGTCGCGGACCGAGGCGAAGTTGCCGGCCTCGCGCAGCAGCTCCTGGCGCCGCACCATCTCGCCGGACAGCGCGTCCTGCATCCGGTCGACGAGCGTGAGCTCCTGGGCGAGGTTCGTGATCACCGCGGAGACGTGCGGGAGCTCCGACATGCCGGCGAACGTCGCGCCGCCCTTGAAGTCGACGAGGACCAGGTTGAGCTGCTCGGGGGAGTGGGTCATGGCGAGGCCGAGCACCAGCGTCCGGAGGAACTCCGACTTGCCGGACCCGGTCGCGCCGATCACCAGGCCGTGCGGACCCATGCCCTGCTGGGCGCTCTCCTTGATGTCGAGATGGATCAGCCCGCCACCCTCGCCCAGCCCGATCGGCACCCGGAGCCGGTCGCGCGCCGGCCGCGTGCGCCAGGCGGCGTCCGGCTCGAAGGTGTGGACGTCGCCGAGCCCCAGGAGGTCCATGAAGTCGCTCGGGCCGGTGATCTCGCCGCTCGGCTCCGTGTCCCCGGCCGTGACGGTGTGGAGCGGGGTGAGCCGGCGGGCGAACGCCTCCGCGGTGGCGAGGTCGCACTGGTCGCCCATCGCCTTCACGGCGTCCTCCCGCAGCCGCAGCGCGAGCACCGGCACCCGCCCGCGGAGCGTCGGCGCGCCGGTGAGCTCCAGCCGCAGCCGGCTGGAGTCCTCGAGCTCGTCCCACCTGGTCGGGAGGTCGAGCACGGTGACGCCGTGCAGGCCGTCCGGCGGTACGACGTGGTTGCCGGGCGGCAGCGTCGCGCCGTCGGTCACGAGCAGGATGTGGGGTGTCGCGGGTCGCTCGTCCGCCCCGAACCGCGGCCGGTCGCTGAGGTCGGGCGGCAGCAGGGCGGCGAGGTCCTCCAACGAGGTGGTGACCATCCGCTTCGGCCCGACCGCATCGGTCTCCTGGCCGCTCAGGGTGTGGGGCAGCCACTTCAGCCAGTCCCAGTGGATCAGGTTGCGCCCGGTGGCGAGCACCGCCACCACGAGGTGCTCCGGGGCGTGGAAGGCGGTCGCGGAGCAGATCAGGGCACGAGCCAGGGAGCGGGCCGGCTCGTCCTCACCGCAGACCTCGATCCGGTCGAAGGCCCGGAGGTCGATGCTGGCCGGCAGGTCGGGCTGCAGCCGGTGCACGACGAGCAACCGGTGCAGCGCCGACGCGGCTGCGGGGTCGACCTGGTCGACCGGAGCGCTCTGCGGCGGCACGAGCTCCGTCGAGAGCGGCTGGGTGCACGTCCCGTAGCGCACCTGGAGGAACTGGTCGTCGCCGCTGGTGTGCTCCCAGACCCGGGTCCGGTCCTCCGCGAGGGCGGGCAGCGCGGCCGGTTCCGGGTGGTGCCACGTGAGGGCGCGGCGCTGCTGCTCGGCGGCGTCGCGCGCGACGGTGCGGACGTTGGCGAGGTAGCGCAGGTACTCGGTGCGCGACCCGGAGACCTGCTGGGTGCGCTGCTTCCGCTGCCGGTCGAGCTGCACCACGATGAAGCCCAGCGTGGCGAAGAGGAACATGCCCGCCGCGATGTAGCTGCGGCCGGCGTTGGCGCCCTGCTGCCCAGCCATCGAGGCCACGAGCACGATCGAACCGAGGCTCCCGAGCATCGGGATCGCGTTCATCAGGACACCGCTGGCGCCCTCGCTCTGCTCGATCTCGGGTGGGGGCTGGAGCACGATCTTGCCCGTCGGCAGCTCCGGCTCGTCGAGCCGCGCCCCCCGCAGCGTGGTGCTCACCTCACGCGCTCCACTGCCACGACGCGAGCACCGACAGCAGCAGCTTCTGCCGCTGCTTCTCGGTGCCCCCGAGCAACGACACGTTGACGACCACCGACTCGTCCCCGCGCACCAGCCCGAGCTCCTCGTCGGTGTTGAAGGCCTGGTCGTCGTTGGCCATGCGGTAGGCCGGCTCCCCGCCCACGGTGACGTCGGGCTGCCGCGGCTCGTCGCGCACCGACTCCGACGCGAGGTCGTCCAGGGTCGTTTCCCCGGACGTGTCGTTGACGACGACGCTGATCAGGCCGAAGACGCGACGCTCGAGCTGGTTGCCCTTCGGCGGCCCCGAGTCGAACTGCCCCACCCGCGACGAGCGGGCGTCCAGGGTCCATCCCTCGGGCCCGGTCACCGCGAAGGACGTCCCCTCGAACACCTCACCGGTCGCGGGGTCGACCGCGGGCTCGGACTCGGACGGCTCCGGCGACTCCGTCGGACCCGGCGACTCCGAGGAGTCAGCCGTGGGCGGGCCTGCAACTGGATCGGGCTCGTCGTCGCCGCACCCCGCGAGCCCGACGGCGAGCAGCAGCGCGGCGCCGAGACAGGCGGTACGGCGGAGGAGGGACTGGCTGGTCATGGGACTCCCGAGGTCCTGGCGGTCGGCGCGACGACGCAGTCCGGGGCGGGCCACCGGGTGCGTCGTCGGCGTCAGGTTACCGGGACGGTCTCGCGACCAGCCGCCAGCGATTACGCTCGGCGGCACCACCACCTACCGGGAGGATCGGATGGCAGCCGGCTCGGGCGGGCTCGACACGATGGCCGTGAGCATCCACGGCCCTGCCGGTGTCGTCGACCTCGTCGTGCCCCCGGGCGCCGCCGCGACCGACCTGGCCCGCGAGTACGCGCGGCAGTCGTCCCTCGGCTCGGTCCCGCTCATCTACAGCCGCACCGGCGAGCTGCTGCGGCCCGACGCATCCCTCGACGAGGCCGGCGTCGTGACCGGCGACGTGCTGGTCGCGACGACCACGGTGCACCGGCCGAGCGAGCCCGACGTGGTCGTCCTCACCCACCAGCCCGACCCGGCGCCGGGGCCGTGGTCGGCCGCCTGGTTCTGGTCGGCGGGCCTGCTCGCCGTCCTTGCCGGCGCCTTCACCACGCAGGCCGCCGGAGACCTGCGGGCCGTCGCGGTCGGGTTGTTGTTGGCCGCCGCCGTGGTCGGCGTGCTGCCCGTCGGACGCTACGCCGCCCAGCGGGTGCTGGTCGCCCCGGCCTTCGCCGCCGCGGCCGCGCTGCCGACCGTGTGGGACCCGACCCCGGAGCGACTGCCGCTGGTCCTCGGCACGGTCGGGCTGGTCGCGGCGGTCGCGGCCGCGGTGGGGAGGGCGCTCGCCCCCGGGCCCGACGAGGCGCTGCGGGTGTGGATGGTGAGCGGCGCCGGGCTCTTCGTGCTCGCCGGCCTCGCCGCGCTGGGTGACTTCTCGGCGGCCGTCGTCTGGTCCGCGGTGGTGGTGGTCGCCGTGCTGGCCGCGCGCTTCGTGCCGGTGCTCGCCGTCGACATCGCCGACCAGTACCTCATCGACCTCGACCGGTTGGCCGTGACGGCGTGGTCGGCGCGCGAACGCCGACCGGGCCGCCGCGGCCGGACCGTCGTCCCCGAGGCGACGGTGTCCCACGTGGCTACCGGCGCGGCCCGCACGATGGCGGCCGCGTCGGCGGCGATCGCCGCCGCGGTGACCCTCTCGTCGTACCTCCTGCTGACGCGGGTGGCGCCCGAGATCGACCTGATCGGCGTGCGCTGCCTGGTGTTCTTCGCGGGCGCGGCGTTGCTGCTCACGGCCCGCAGCCACCGCCACACGGGCCCGCGGGTGCTGCTGCGGCTGGCCGGCCTGTCGTGCTGGTCACTGCTGGCGTGGCAGCTGCTGGGCGAGCTCAGCGATCCGCGGCGGGCGGCGTTGCTCGGGGTCGCGATCGCCCTCGGGCTGCTGCTGGTGCTGATCGCGGTGGCGACCGGACGCGGCTGGCGATCGGTCTGGTGGTCGCGGCGGGCCGAGGTCGCGGAAGGGTTCTGCGCGGCCGCCGCGCTGGCGAGCGTGGTGGTCTCGAGCGGGCTCTTCCGCACCCTGTGGGAAATCTCGCCGTGATGTTTAGGCCGGCGGACGCCGGGTAGGACCGTGGGTGCCCGGGCGGCAGGACCGGCCGGCGGACGCTCAGACAGCGACGGATGATCGAGCGGCACTCGGCCGCCAGACGGGACAAGGAGCAGTCGACATGGCAGCAAACGAGATGGGGATGGGAGAGGGCACTCTCACCAAGGCGGCCGGCATGGTCTCCACCGCCCGCCAGGACTTCCACAAGCTCAGCGGGGAGCTCGACGGTCAGATCAACGACCTCAAGGGCAAGTGGGCCGGCGCCGGCGGTCAGGCCTTCTTCATCCTCCACCAGGCCTGGACCGACAAGCAGAAGCTGGTCGTGGAGGCCCTCAACGAGTTCGAGGCCTCGCTGCGTGGCACCGAGAAGGACGCCACCAACGTCGACGACACCCAGGCCGTCAACTACGCCAACTTCCAGAACAAGCTCTGAGCCCGAGCGCGGAACAGGAGACACAGACATGAACCTCGACGGACTTCGCGTCAACCACTCCGGCCTCGACAAGGCCGCCGAAGACCTCTACGGCGCGGTCAAGAAGATCGACGACCGGATGGACCGCCTCGAGAACGAGCTGGCCCCGCTGCGCAGCGACTGGTCCGGTCAGGCCCAGGAGGCCTACAAGCAGGCCAAGGCCAAGTGGGACTGGGCGCTCAAGGAGATGCGCGACCTGCTCGACCAGACCAGCAAGACGGTCTACCAGTCGAACGACGAGTACCGCGCGGCCGACCTGCGTGGTGCCCAGAGCTTCGACATCTGACCCCTCGCGTCCGGTGAGACCGGTCGGCGGCCCGGCGGCCCCGGCCGGTTTCGGTGGCCTCGAACCCTTCCCTCGCACGACCACGCGGAGACAGAGACATGTTCCCTCCAGGCTTCTACATCCCCGACGACCTGCCGCCGAGCGTCGGCGGCGACGGCACCGTCGAGATCGACCCGGAGGCGCTGGCCCTGCTCAAGCAGGAGCTGGCCGACGCCGCTGACCTGCTGGAGACCAGCCTGTTCCGCGACCTCGACCTCGCGGAGAGCGCGTTCGGCGCGCGGCCCTCGGCGACCGAGCTCGGTGCGGAGCACCGGACGGCCCACGCGATCATCGCCGACACGATCGCGGGCGTCATCAACGACCTGTGGGGCTACCGCGACGGGGTGACGACCTTCGAGACCGGCATGACGGTGGCCGACGACGGTGCCGCCGCCGACCTGCAGCGCGAGGAGAGCGCGGTGCAGGCGCTGGCCGCGTCCTCGGCGCTCAACGACGGCCAGAGCAGCTACCAGGAGTCGCAGCGCGAGAACCTCGCCGACCCGGTGACCGACGCGGCCGGGCAGCCCGACAGGCCCGCGCCCGCCTCGTCCGAGGAAGGCGGTGCCTGATGGCGGCTGACAACGAGCAGAAGCTGCGCGAGCACCTGTCGAGCTCGCGGGTGTGGCAGGTCTTCACCGCCGAGCACCAGTGGTCGCTCGGGGAGCGAGCGCTGAAGCGGGTCGCCGACGCGATCGAGAACGCGCGACCGCTGGCCGAGCGCAACCTCGGACGGCACACCGCCGACCAGGCCGACCGGGCCTTCGCCGCCATGCACGCCAAGGTCAAGGAGCGCCAGGAGCAGCTGAAGAAGGGGGCCGAGGCGCTCGGCGAGGCCAAGGCGGCGATCTCGCGCGCCGAGGCGGTGGTGCGCGGCTTCGACGCCGACGGGCCGATCAACGAGCCGACGCCCCCCGACTGGTCCGACGACGAGATCGACCAGATCCGCCAGCTGAAGGTCCACGGCGCGAAGGTGACGGCCTACAACAACGCGGTCGCCGAGCGTGAGCAGGCCGCGCTGGCCGCCATCCAGGACGTCGACGCGACCAACCAGGCCTCGACCGCCACGATGCGCGAGATCCAGGGCAAGCGTCCCGAGGACGCCGGCGGTGGCGGCGGAGGCGGCACGCCGGGGGTCGGCGGCGGTGGCGTGCCCCCGGGCACGGGTGGCACCCCGCCCCGGTACGACCCGCCGACGTACGATCCGCCGACCAACCCGACCTTCGACCCGCCGACCGGCAACCCCACCCACGACCCGCCGACGTTCGACCCGCCGACGGGCGGCACGTCCGACCCGCCCACCGGTGGCACGGTCGACCCGCCGACCGGCGAGATCGGTCCCGGCGAGCCGCCGGTGCTCACCACGCCGCCGTCGGGCACCTTCGGCGGGATGGCCGGCGCCATCGGCGGCGGCCTGGCCGGCGGGGCGATCGGGATGGGCGCGATCCGGGCCGGTGCGCTCGGGGGAGCCGGCTCGACCTCGGCGTCGGGTGCCCGACCCATCGGCAGCACCGGCCGCACCGCCGCCTCCGGCGCGCTGGGCAGGGGCGCCGCTGCGGGTGGCACGCCGACCCGGGCGGCGGCCGGCCGGGCAGCCGCGGCTGGTGCCGGCGCCGCCGGCCGCGGTGCCGCCGGCCGCGGAGCGGGGGCACGGGGCGCTGCCGGGGGTCGTGGCGCCGCCGGCCGAGGCGCGGGGGCCGTGGGCGCCGGTGGCCGTGGCGGACGCCAGGGCAAGGACGACCAGTCGGCCGAGGTCGACCACCTGCTCGACGACCACGACTGGATCGACGACGAGGACGCCGCGCCGGGCGTGATCGACTGACCGGGCGCAGGCCTCGCCGCCCACCGAGCCCTCCGGGTCCGCCGGTAGCATGCGCCTCGTCCGTTTCGGGTCGGCGTTCGACGTCGAGGAGTTGGTGGGCATGAGTCAGGCACCGACGAGCGCCTCCGGCCTCGTCAAGGTCACCGTGACCTCGGGCACCCGACGGGTCGACCTGGTGCTCCCGGCTGCCGTCCCTGTCGCCGAGCTGCTGCCCGAGCTCGTGCGCAGCGTGGGGCTGCTCGACGGGGCCACCGTCTACGGCGGGTACCGGCTCGTCACGCAGGAGGGCCGCGAGCTCGCGCCCGACGCGAGCCTGACGATGCAGGGGGTCGAGGACGGCGTGGTCCTGGCGGTCGCCGCCGGTGTCGACGAGCCGGCGCCGCGGGTCTACGACGACGTGGTCGAGGCGATGACCGACATCGTCGAGCGCGATCTCAAGCCCTGGCAACCGGCCACCGGCCGCCGGACCGCCATGGCGGCGGCATCGATGCTGCTCGGCCTCGGCGCGGTCGCGCTGCTGATCCAGGGCGGCACCCTCGCCGCGACCGCCGCGGTGCTCGTGGCTGCCGCACTGGTCACCGGGTCCGTCGTGCTCTCACGGGCCCAGGGTGAGCCCGAGGCCGCCGTCCCCGTCGCGTGGATGGGTGCGGCGTACGGCGCCGTCGGCGGGCTGCTCCTCGCGCCCGAGGGCGAGCTGCTCGCGCTCCCGGTGGCGTGGGCAGGCGCCGGTGCGCTGGTCGCCGGGCTGGTGTGCCTCGTCGGGCTCGGCGAGGGCCGGACCCTCGTGATCCCGCCCGTGGTGGTCGGTGCGCTGTTCCTGGCGACCGGCCTGTTCATGCGGGCCGCGTCGTTCGACCCCGCGGTGGTGCTGTCCACCGCGCTGGTCCTGATCGTGGTCTCCGGCAGCGTGTTCCCGTGGCTCGCCCTGGGGGCAACCGGCACCAAGGTCGACCAGCTCTTCACCGTTGCCGACATCACCGCCGACGCCGACCAGGTCGACGCGGCCGAGGTGGGGGCCGACGCGCGGGTCGCCCACGAGATCCTGGTCGCGGTCTCCGGCACCGTGGGACTGCTGCTGGTGCTGATCGCGCCGCTCGCCGTCGGGCTCGGCCTGTTCGGCACGCTGGTGGCGCTCATGTGCTGCCTCGTCGTGATGCTCCGCACCCGCCAGTACCGCGTGGGCAGCGAGGTGCTCGTCGGCCTGGTGGCCGGCGTCGCCGGGCTCGCGACGGTCGCAGTCTCGGTGCTGTGGCTGCACCCGGAGTGGCGCCCCGCGACGGCGGTGGCGCTGGCGGCGACCGGTGCGGTGCTCCTGGCCGTGACACTGCTCCCCTCGACGCCGTCGGTGCGGCGAGGCCGGCTGGGCGACGTCGCCGAGACCGTGGCGCTGGTGTCGCTGCCGCCGCTGATGATCCTCGCCACCGGCGTGTTCGACGCGATCCGGGGCTGATCGGTGGCGACCAAGAAGGACCTCGTCGAGGCCTACGCGTTCAGCCGACGGCGGCTGGTCACCGCGTTCGTGTCCGGCGCACCCGGGGGCCGGGAGGTCGAGCCGTCGCGGCCGGGCCGCTCGATCGTGGGCGGCCTGGCGCTGGCCGTGCTGCTGATCGCCGGCGCCGCGGTCGCGGGCATCTTCACCTCGAACGTCGATCCCGGCTGGGCCGACGAGGCCGGGCTCGTCATCTCCAAGGAGGAGGCGGAGGTCTTCGTGATCACGGGCTCCGACGGCGACCCGGTGCTCCACCCGATCCTCAACATCACCTCGGCGAAGCTGATCCTCGGCAGTGAGGTCGAGCCGAAGGTGATCCCGGAGGAGTACATCGCCGAGGTCGAGATCGGGAGCGACCTCGGCATCTTCGGGGCGCCGTACGACGTGCCCGACGTGTCGCGCCTCGTGGAGTCGGGCTGGACCTCCTGCACCGACGACGCCGACGGCGGCCTGCGACTGAGCCTGAGCGGCGACCCGCTGGTGACCGCGGCACCGGACGACGGCGCCGTGCTGGTGGGTGTCGGCGACCAGGTCTGGCTGGTGGCCACCAGCCGGCCCGACCGCGACGGTGTCGTCAGCGCCCACCGCTACCTCGTGCCCGACGCCGACTCCACGCGCCAGGGCCTCGTCCTCAACGCGTTGGGGCTGGGGTCAGGCCGCGCCGAGGTGACGCCGGTCAGCCGGGAGTGGGTCAACCTCTTCCCCCGCGGGGCGGACCTCGACACGGCGACCCTGGGGGTCGAGCCCGGTCCGGCCGCCGACACCGGCGAGGGGCCCGACCCGGGTGAGCTGCTCGAGCTGAACGGTCTCCCCTACCTCGTGCTGGCCGACGGCTCGGTGGCCGAGCTCGACGACTTCTCGCTGGCGGTGGCGACCGGTCGGGCCGAGCTGACCGGCGCCACGCCGTACGACGGCGACGTCGACGAGCTCGAGATCGACGCTGCCTCGTTCGTCGACACCCGGTGGCCGTCCTCGACGCTGCAGCCGGTGTTCGGCGAGCGGTGCGCGCAGCTGGTCGCCGAGGCCGGGTCGCGGCCCGCGGTGCGACTGGTCCGGGACCCGCAGGGCGAGGCCGCCGCCGGGGGCCGGCAGGGCGAGTCCGTGTCGGTCGACGCGGGCGCGGGCGCCTATCTCTTCTCGGGTGGGTGGAGCGACGGGACGGTCGGCAGCCCGTTCGTCGTCGACTCCAAGGGCGTCGCCTACCCGCTCGAGGGCGCCGGCGCCGCCGAGCAGCTCGGCTACGGCGGCTACCCGGCGCCGGTCGTCCCCGACGCCTGGGTCGAGCTCTTCACCGGTGGCGTCGAGCTCTCGCGCACCGGCGCCTTGTGCGAGCCCCGGGTCGGGACGCAGCCGTGCGCCTAGTGGGCATCCTGGTCGGCCTGGTGCTCGCCCTCGGGGTCCCGGCCGCGCCCGCGTCGGCCGTCGACGACGCCTACCCGTGCGCGGGGCAGGAGCCGGACACCGAGCGCACCGCGACCACCACTCCCAGCATCGCCCTGGACCTGCTCGGCATCCAGCGCGCCACCGAGCTGCTCGCCGACCGAGGCGTCGCGCCTGGTGAGGACGTCACGGTCGCGGTCGTCGACTCGGGCGTGAGCGCTCCCTCGCCGATGGCGCGCCTGACCGTGGCCGACCAGCTCGCGTTCGGGGTCGGCGGCCCGGTCTCGTTCGGGCAGGGGACCAACCTGGCCGGGCTGGTGGCCGGCGGCGCCCGGGCCGACGGCAAGCCGACCGGCGTCGCGCCGGCCGCCTCGATCGTCGACCTCCGGGTCTACGACGCACCGCTCGACAACGGCACGCTCGACGTCCCCACCGACCACGTCACGGCCGCCGCCCGCTGGCTCGTCGAGCACGCCGAGGACGACGGCATCGGCGTGGTCGTCGTGGGGTTCGACGTCGACGGTGACGCCGCCCTCGAACGGGCGGTGCGCGCACTGGCGCGCGAGGACGTCGTCATCGTGGCCGCGACCGGCGATCGCCCGGTCGACGGTCAGCCGGGCTTCGAGGAGTACGGCGGTGCGCCCGCCCCCGGCGAGGACGTCGCGGGCGAGATCCTCCCGGCCGGCTACGACGGCGTGCTCGGGGTGACGAGCACGGCCGCGGGCGTGGCGGGGCAGGCCGACGCCACGGCGTCGGTGCTGCTGAGCCGGGACGTCGACGTGGCGGTGCCGACGTACGGCGCGGTCACGCTGGCTCCCAACGGCGCCACCTGCGCGATCGACCCGATCGGGTCGGCCCCGGCGGCGGGGATCGCGGCCGGCGTGGTCGCGCTGCTCCGCTCGGCGTACCCCGACGAGAACGCGGCCCAGATCGTCGCCCGGCTGACCGCCAGCGCCAGTGGCTCCCTGGCGGCCCCGACCACGGCGACCGGCGTCGGGGTGCTCCAGCCGGTCGAGGCGCTCACCCAGGAGCTGGCGCCCGACACCGCCGGCGAGGTCGACGACATGCCCCGCGAGCGACAGGAACCGGTCCGGGTCACGGCCCCCGAGCCCGAGCCCGACCCGCTCGCCGGAGCGCTCGAGGACGCCCGCTGGTGGGGCCTCCTGGGCGGTGGCGCGCTCGTCGTGGCGCTGCTGGCGCGGCCGCTGCTGGTCCGCCGGAGCTCCAGCTGACCGGGCAGAAGGTGCTCCGAGTCGCGGGCTGATCGGCTACTTGAGAGTGCACACCGCGCGAATGCTGAGGGTCGCATGCTCGTGTGACTGACCTCGTGCGCATCTGATGCCCGACTCAGCTGGCCCTCCGGTGCCCCACTTGGTGGGCATCTCGCACCCTGCCATCGGGCATCCCGCTGACCCGGATATCAGGGCGTGTATCGCTTGAGAAGGCCGTTGCGGCCGGAGAGGTCGCCGTTCTCCGTGAGGGTCGCCCTGCCGGTCACGTGCGGTGCCCCGTACTCGACGCCTTCACGTCCCACACGCCGGTCGGTCTGCCAGATCACGGGGTCACCTCCTGTCATGCGGGCGTCGTACGCCCTCGTGACCAGTGCTATTTGGCCTCCACCGACGGTGGCCGTCAGGTATGAGAACTCGGCTTTGTAGAACAGCCCCCCGTGGCTCAGCTGCGTTACGCCGTTGTGTTGACGCATGGTCGTCGCGTGGACTTCGCCGGTGAGGTAGAGGTCAACGTCGTACCTTTCCAGCGACTGCCAGAACGCGTTTTCGGCGCCGTGGGTCCACTCCAGGCGGGGAATCGAGGATCGGCTGTGGCGTACTGGCTTCAGCACGGGCACATGTCCCTGCACGATGATCCAGTTCACGCTTCGCTGGTTGGCTTGCCGGAGCACACCGTTCAGCCAGTGTTGCTGAGCATCGTCGAGGTCGATCACCACATCGTTGTCCGTCTTCTTGAACACGTCCACGTCCACCAGCAGCACCTCCGGTCGCAGGTATGTGGCGTAGGCCGTCTTCTGCGCAGGTCCCTTGGCGGGGTGACTTGCGCCTTCGGGCATGCCGAGGTACCTCGCCCACTCGTTCTTGAACACGTGCTGCGCCCGGTGCTTGAACCGGGCGTAGGGGCCATAGGTGTCTACGTTCCAGTGGCCGTCGCCGACCTCGTGATCCCCGAGAGCGGTGTAGGGCGTGAGTCCGGCCACGTCGAAGCGCGCCTTCCAGGCCGGGTAGTAGGTGCAGGCGGCTCGCCTCAGCGCAGCCTTCCCTTTGATGTAGGTGCCCAGCGAGCCGAAGATGCCGGTGTTCTCGGTGTCCTTGCCCCAGCGGCCCTCCACCATGTCGCCAGCCACGAGGGCGTCAGTCGCTCCTGACTTGTCCTTGATGCCGGCCAGCACCTCGGCCAATTCGGCTTCGTACTGCGGCGTCGTGCTCGTGGGGTCGCCCTGCCGCCACGACAGCGCACAGCGCTCGTCGGCCGCCGGTACGTCCGCTACGTCCTGGTTCAAGAAGTCCGGTAGCGAGACAAAGGTGTAGTCCTCAGCCGAGGCACTGCCAGCCGGGAGCATGACAGCAGAGGCTGCGATGCCGACGGTGACGACGAGTGCGCTCGAGGCACGCTCCAGTCGTCTGAGAGTCATGAGCGCATGGCGACGTTGGGCGGTGAACATGCAGGATCCTCCAAGCGCAAGGCGCCGCACACCACGCCCAAGACGAGACTGGCCCGTGACTCTACGGCCTGACGTCGACCAATCGCGACCGACGCAAGCAGTGTGCGGTCTAACTCGCACGGCTGCCAGAGAATCCCGAAGGGCTACGCCTCCGCGGCGCAAGATGGTCGAAAGCACTAGGGAGCCACGGTCCGTCTGGGCCAAGCGCGGTCAGCACAAGGGCCGCTGTTTGGTGCACGGCTCGCCTACACACCTCTGGTGCCGCTGGGGTGAGTAGCAGGTGTGACGCGCGTGAGCCCGGCCTGTAGACCAACTCGCTTGCCAGGTTCATGGAGCGACCGCCGGTTCCCCCGGCGGACCCCCTCAAGCACGCTGCGATGACCCGTGAGATCCGCCGGGCGCGATGACGTGTGAGGGATATGCGCAGGCGGCTGAGCCTCGATCGAATCCGAGTTCTCACCCGGAAGCGTGGCGCTCAGCAGACGGAGTAGCTCCTCGGCGAAGTGATGAGTCCTTTGATCAGGATCCGGCGTGTGGGTCAAGGCCATGTCTCGTGGCGGAGGATAGGGGATTCGAACCCCTGAGGGCTGTTAACCCAACCCGCTTTCCAAGCGAGCGCCATAGGCCACTAGGCGAATCCTCCGCCGAGGAGAGTACCCGCCGGGTGTCGGGCCCACGAAATCAGGCGGACGGCCCTCGGGTTGGTGGCCGACGGCGCCTCACCTAGACTCGGGCCAACCCCCCGTGCGGCGGTATCTTGCTCAATCCCCCAGGGCCGGAAGGCAGCAAGGGTCGGCGAGCTCTGCCGGGTGCACGGGGGGCCTCATCAGGTCCGGCCGGCGGCGCACCGGCGCCGTGTGGAGGCTCGCTACCGGCTGTCAGGTCCGCTCGTTAGGGTGCAGTGGTGGAGTCCCCGCTCGCCCTCTATCGCCGGTACCGGCCCGAGACGTTCGCCGACGTCATCGGCCAGGACCACGTCACGACCCCGTTGCGGGCGGCGTTGGCGGCCAACCGGGTCAACCACGCCTACCTCTTCTCCGGTCCGCGCGGCTGCGGCAAGACCACCTCGGCCCGGATCCTGGCCCGCTCGCTCAACTGCGTGCAGGCGCCGGTGGCCGATCCCTGCGGGGAGTGCGAGAGCTGCCAGGACCTCGCGCGTGGCGGGCCGGGCTCGATCGACGTGATCGAGATCGACGCCGCCTCGCACGGCGGCGTCGACGACGCCCGCGACCTGCGCGAGAAGGCGTTCTTCGCGCCGGTGAAGAGCCCCTACAAGGTCTACATCATCGACGAGGCCCACATGGTCACGACGCAGGGCTTCAACGCCCTGCTCAAGCTGGTCGAGGAACCGCCGCCGCACCTGCGCTTCATCTTCGCCACCACCGAGCCGGAGAAGGTCATCCCGACGATCCGCTCGCGCACCCACCACTACCCGTTCCGGCTGATCCCGCCCCGGCTGCTGGCGTCCTACCTCTCCGAGATCTGCGAGCGCGAGGGCGTGACGATCGAGCCGGCGGCGCTGCCGCTCATCGTGCGGGCCGGTGCCGGGTCGGCGCGCGACTCGCTCTCGGTCCTCGACCAGCTGCTCGGCGGGGCCGGGCCGGACGGCGTCACCCACGACCTGGCCACCGGGCTGCTCGGCTACACGCCGACCTCGCTGCTCGACGACGTGGTCGACGCGTTCGCCGCCGGTGACGGTGCGGCCGTCTTCGGGGTCGTCGACCGGGTGATCGAGACCGGCCAGGACCCCCGCCGGTTCACCGAGGACCTGCTGCGTCGGCTGCGCGACCTCGTGATCGTGGCGGCCGTCCCGGACGCCCCGGCCACCGGGCTGATCGACGTCTCCGAGGACCAGGCCGACCGGCTGGTGGCACAGGCGGCGCGGTTCGGGCCGGCCGAGCTCAGCCGGGCCGCCGACCTGGTGGCGACCGGCCTCACCGACATGCGGGGCGCGACGGCCCCGCGGCTGCTGCTCGAGCTGATCTGCGCCCGGGTGCTGCTGCCGGGCTCCGACCCGTCCGAGTCCGGCCTGCTGGCGCGGGTCGACCGGCTCGAGAAGCGCGCCTCCATCACCGGGGGTACGCCGAGCCCGGCACCGGTCCGAGAGGACCCCGCGCCGCCGCCGGTCCAGCACCCCGTCGAGCCGGTTGTCGAGGCCCCGGAGCCCGAGCCGGTCGCCGCCGCGGTGCCGGCACCCGCCCCAGGCCCCGAGCCCGCTGCCGAGCCCGCTGCCGAGCAGGAGCCGACCCCCGGGCCCGACCCCCAGCCGGAGGCCGAGCGCGCACCGGAGCCCGAGCCTGTCACCGCTGCTCAGGCGCCCAGCGGGGCCCTGACGCTGGTCGAGGTGCGCCGGCTGTGGCCCGACATCGTCGAGGCGACCAAGATGCGGCGTCGGGTGGCGTGGATGCACCTGACCCAGAACTCCCAGGTGATCGGCGTCGACGGGCAGAGCCTGACGCTCGGTTTCACCAACGCCGGCGCGCGAGACTCCTTCGTCAACGGCGGCTGCGACGAGATCCTGCGGCAGGCGGCGATCGACGTGGCCGGCGTCGACTGGCAGGTCGAGTCGATCGTCGACCCCAGCGCCACCGGAGGCAGCCACACGTCGCCCGCGCCGTCCGGGGCCACCGCCCCGCCGGCACCCGAAACCTCACCCCCGGGCGACGCGCCCGACTGGGCGAGCGATCTCGCGCCCGAGGCTCCGGGCGAGCCGGCGTCGGCCGGCGGCCCGGGTCCGGAGGCGGCCGCCCGTCCCGATCCCGAGCAGGCCCCGCCCGCCCGGTCCGTCGAGCCCGACTCCGACGCCCACCCCGACGACCCCGACGCCGAGAACAGCGGACTCGCCGGCGCCGAGCTGCTCCAACGCGAGCTCGGTGCCGAGGTGATCGAAGAGATCCGCCACTCCTGACGTGCACACCACCAGAGAGGTGACCCCACCATGACCCAGCCCCCGATCGACCCAGCCGCCGGCAACCCCTTCGGAGGCGGCGGCTTCGACCTCAACGCCCTCATGGAGCAGGCACAGCAGATGCAGTCCCAGCTCCAGGACGCCCAGGAGCGGCTGGCCGACGCCCGGGTGGAGGGAACCGTCGCCGGCGGTGCGGTGACCGTCTCCGTCAACGGGGTGGGCGAGCTGGTCGCCGTCGCGATCAAGGCGGGTGGCTTCGACGGCACCGACCCCGACGACCTCTCCGACCTCGGTGACATGATCGTGGCCGCCTACCGCGACGCCAAGGCGCAGGCCGACACGCTGGCTGCGGACGCGCTCGGCCCGCTGGCCGGCGGCGGCCTGCCCGGACTCGGATAGGCGGGTCGCGTTGTACGAAGGCATCGTCCAGGACCTGATCGACGAGCTCGGGCGACTGCCCGGGGTGGGTCCCAAGAGCGCGCAGCGGATCGCGTTCCACCTGCTGCAGGCCGAGCCCGTCGACGTCCGGCGGCTGGCCGACGTGCTCATCGAGGTCAAGGCCAAGGTCCGGTTCTGCACGGTCTGCTTCAACGTGTCCGAGGCCGAGCAGTGCCGGATCTGCGCCGACCCCCGCCGCGACCCCGCCGTGCTCTGCGTCGTCGAGGAGTACAAGGACGTCGTCGCGATCGAGCGCACCCGCGAGTTCCGCGGCCGCTACCACGTGCTGGGCGGCGCGATCTCGCCGCTCGACGGGATCGGTCCCGACCAGCTGCGCATCAAGGAACTGCTCCAGCGCCTCGCCGACGGGACCGTCACCGAGGTCATCTTGGCCACCGACCCCAACCTCGAGGGCGAGGCGACCGCGACGTACCTCACACGAATGCTCAAGGACTTCGACTTGCGCGTCACTCGATTGGCGAGTGGACTCCCGGTAGGGGGCGACCTCGAGTACGCCGACGAGGTGACCCTGGGTCGAGCATTCGTAGGACGGAGAACCGCTGATGACTGACGCCCCGACCACGACCGGGACGACAGACCTGGACTTCGCACAGCAGATCTGCGACCAGGTCGAGACGTTCCTGATCGCGCTGCGCGCGATCGCTCGCGAGAACGACGGTGGCCGGGCGGTCTCGTTGCTGCTGCTCGAGATCTCCCAGATCCTGCTCGCCGGCGCCCGGCTCGGTGCGCAACGCGACTTCACCCCCCGCTCGGAGTACCAGCCCGACGTGGGCCCCGAGGCCGACCTCGACGGGCTCCGGCTGCGGCTCGCGGGGATGCTCGGTGACGTCGACACCTACTCGTTCGTCTTCGACCCCTACGTGCCCGACATGGTCGAGAGCCAGCTCTCCGACGACCTCACCAGCATCGCCTCCGACCTCGAGAACGGGCTGCGCCACTACCGCAATGGTGACATCGCCGAGGCGCTGTGGTGGTGGCAGTTCTCCTACGTCGCCAACTGGGGCAACCTGGCCGGCGCCGCCCTCAACGCGCTGCTGTCCATCGTGTCCCACGACCGGCTCGATGCGGAGTTCCCGACCGAGCAGGCCCAGATCGAGGCCGCCGAGGCCGTGCTGGACGTGGGCGAGGCCGACGACTGACCCCCAGTAGAATCGACCGCGGCCAACCCCGACCCCAGGAGTGAGACCCGGTGGGCATTGTCGTGCAGAAGTACGGCGGATCGTCGGTGGCCGACGCGTCCGGCATCAAGCGCGTCGCCCAACGGATCGTCGCCACGAAGAAGGCGGGCCACGACGTGGTCGTGGTCGTCTCGGCGATGGGCGACACCACCGACGAGCTGCGCGACCTCGCCGAGCAGGTCACTCCGCTCCCGCCGCCGCGCGAGCTCGACATGCTGCTGACCGCGGGTGAGCGGATCTCGATGGCACTGGTGGCCATGGCGATCGCTCAGCTCGGCCACAAGGCGCAGTCGTTCACCGGCTCCCAGGCGGGAGTGATCACCGACTCGGCCCACGGCAGGGCCAAGATCATCGACATCACTCCCGGCCGGATCGAGAACGCCATCCAGTCCGGCGCGATCGCGATCGTGGCGGGCTTCCAGGGAGTCTCGCAGGACACCAAGGACATCACCACGCTCGGCCGCGGTGCCTCCGACACGACCGCGGTGGCGTTGGCCGCCGCCCTCGGAGCCGAGGTGTGCGAGATCTACTCCGACGTCGACGGCGTCTTCACGGCTGACCCGCGGATCGTGCCCACCGCGCGCAAGCTCGACCGGGTCTCCACCGAGGAGATGCTCGAGATGGCCGCGTCGGGGGCCAAGATCCTCCACCTGCGGTGCGTCGAGTACGCCCGCCGCTACCACATGCCCGTCCACGTGCGTTCCTCCTTCAGCCAGAAGGAGGGCACCTGGATCGTGCCCGACACCCAGCAGGGAGCAGAGATGGAACAGGCGATCATCGCCGGCGTCGCCCACGACCGCAGCGAGGCCAAGATCACCGTCGTCGGCGTGCCCGACAAGGTGGGTGAGGCTGCCCGGATCTTCGAGGCGCTGGCGAGTGCCGAGATCAACATCGACATGGTCGTGCAGAACATCTCCGCGGCCGCGACCGGTCTCACCGACATCTCCTTCACGCTGCCCCGTGCCGACGGTCAGACGGCGATGGGCGCACTCGCGCGGATCCAGAGCGAGGTCGGCTACGACAAGCTGCTCTACGACGACCAGATCGGCAAGGTGTCGCTGATCGGGGCCGGGATGCGGTCGCACCCGGGCATCACCGCCCGGTTCTTCGCCGCCCTGGCCAGCGCCGGCGTCAACATCGAGATGATCTCGACCTCGGAGATCCGGATCTCCGTGATCGTCGACGAGGCCCAGGTCGACGCCGCGGTGATGGCCACCCACACGGCGTTCGACCTGGACTCCGACGAGATCGAGGCCGTCGTGTACGGCGGGACCGGGAGGTAGCCGTGGGTCTGCGACTCGGCGTCGTCGGCGCCACCGGACAGGTCGGCGTCGCGATGCGACAGATCCTGCTCGAGCGCGGCTTCCCGGCCGACGACATCCGGTTCTTCGCGTCACCGCGTTCGGCGGGCACGGTGCTGCCGTACGGAGACCGCGACGTCGTCGTCGAGGACGCCGCCACCGCCGACCCCACGGGGCTCGACGTCGCCCTGTTCTCGGCCGGCGCCACGACGTCGCGTGCCCTGGTGCCGACGTACGTCGACGCCGGCGTGATCGTGGTCGACAACTCCTCCGCGTTCCGCGGCGACCCGGACATCCCGCTGGTGGTGTCGGAGGTCAACCCCGGTGCGATCCAGGCGGTGCTGGCAGCGGGGCGCGGGATCATCGCCAACCCCAACTGCACCACGATGGCCGCGATGCCGGTCCTCAAGCCGCTGCACGACGAGGCGGTGCTGACCCGGCTGGTCGTCTCGTCGTACCAGGCGGTCTCGGGCTCCGGCGTCGCCGGCGTGGAGGAGCTGGCGCGTGGCGTCGAGGCGGCGGGGGACAAGGCCCGGGAGCTCGCCTACGACGGGGAGTCTGTGGCCTTCCCCGAGCCCGACAAGTACACGGAGACGATCGCCTACAACGTGCTGCCGCTCGCGGGCTCGATCGTCGACGACGGGCTGAACGAGACCGACGAGGAGAAGAAGCTCCGCAACGAGACGCGCAAGATCCTCGACATCCCCGACCTGCGGGTCTCCGGGATCTGCGTCCGGGTGCCCGTCTTCACCGGCCACTCACTGTCCGTGAACGCCGAGTTCGAGCGGCCGATGACACCGCAGCGGGCGGCCGAGCTGCTCGCGGGTGCGCCCGGGGTCGAGCTCCGCGAGGTGCCAACCCCGCTGCACGCGGCCGGCAAGGACCCGACGTACGTCGGCCGGCTGCGCCGGGACCCGGGCGTCGACGGCGACCGCGGCCTGGCGATGTTCATCAGCAACGACAACCTCCGCAAGGGTGCGGCTCTCAACACGGTCCAGATCGCCGAGCTGGTGGCAGCCGCGCGGGCGTGACCGCTCCCGGTGCTCCGCGGCTCACGTGCCGCCGATCCGGCTCCTGAACAGCTACAGATGTCCAGGGGCGCCAACAAGGGCACGTGACCCGGCCAGGTCGGCCACGCTCAGCGGTGCAGGTGACCCTCGGGGGTCTCGACGAACGCGGTGCTGACCCGGTGGGCGAGGACGAACGACGCGAGCGAGACCGCGGGGAGCAGCAGCACGATCCACCACGCGAAGAGGGCCTCGACCAGGAACAGCAGGGTCACCACCGCGACCACGCCGACGCCGAGGAAGCTGATGCTGCCGGCGTCGGCGACGCCGAGCGAGCCCAGCAGCAGCCGGCCCACGACCACGAGCAGGACCAGGATCGCGAGCAGCACGACGAACCCGGGCTGACCGCACGACGCCGTACCGCGGGCGAGCTCGCACAGCCGGAGCGACCCCCAGCCGAGCCCCACCAGCAGCAGCCCGACGACCAGGCCGGTGACAGCCGCGGCCACGGGTCCGCCCAGGGTCGGCGGCCGGAGCGCGCGAGATGTCTGCCGCGCACCGGAGGCCTCCTCCGGCTCGACCGGCTCGCCGGCGCCCGGCTCGACCGGTGCCGGCTCGGGAACCGGCTCAGACTCCGCTCAGGCTCCTCCGGCGCCGCCTTGCGCCTGCGGCCGAGGCGGAAGGAGGGCAGCTCCAGCGAAGGGCCGTCGTTCCCGGGATCCTGCTGCGGCATGCGGCGAAGTGTGCCAGACCGGCGACCACCGACCGACCCCCACTGCGGACAGCCGGACCCGGAGGTCCGGCTGTCGCTACAGGGTCGGGCTGACAGGATTTGAACCTGCGGCCTCCTCGTCCCGAACGAGGCGCGCTACCAAGCTGCGCCACAGCCCGATCGCGAGCCGGAGTCGCCTCCAGGCTCGCAAGCACGAACCCTACCCGAGCGCGCGGGGCGTCCCGAAATCGGCCCGGGGCAGCGGGAGCGGGCCGGTCAGGCGCGCGACGTGAGCGTCAGCAGGGTGGCCTCGGGACGGCAGGCGAGCCGGATCTGGGCGTAGGGCGAGGTACCGAGCCCGGCGGAGACGTGCAGCCACGACGAACCCGGCTCGCCCGGCCGCGAGTCCGCGGGATGGCGGTGCAGGCCGCGCGCGCGGGCCGGCTCGAGGTCGCAGTTGGTGGTGAGGGCGCCGACGCCCGGGACGCACACCTGCCCACCGTGGGTGTGCCCCGCGAAGATCGCGTCGTAGCCGTCGGCCGCGAGCTGGTCGAGCACCCGCAGGTACGGCGCGTGCGCGACTCCGACCCGGACGTCGGCCGACGCGTCGGCCGGCCCGGCGATCGCGTCGAGGTCGTCGTAGGACAGGTGCGGGTCGTCGACACCGGCGAACGCGAGCGACGTCCCACCGACGGTGAGCAGGTCGCGCCGGTTGGTGAGGTCGAGCCAGCCGGCGCCCTTGAAGGCGCGGCGCAGGTCCTCGTAGGGCAACCGGTCGCTGTCGACGTGGCGGGTGCCGTCGTCGGGGAGCAGGTAGCGCACCGGGTTCCGCAGCGTGGGGGAGTAGTAGTCGTTGGAGCCGAAGACGAAGACGCCCGGAACGCCGAGCAGGTCGCCGAGCGCGTCGAGCAGGACCGGGACGGCGTCGCGGTGAGCGATGTTGTCGCCGGTGTTGACGACCAGGTCGGGGCGCAGCGAGCCGAGGTCGCGCACCCACGCCTGCTTGCGTCGTTGGCCCGGCGTGAGATGCAGGTCGCTCAGGTGCAGCACCCGCAGCGGCTCGTGACCCGGCGGCAGCACCGGCATGGTGTCCTCACGGAGCACGAACCGGCGGGTCTCCGCCACGGCGTACCCGGCGACGGCGACGCCGGCAAGGGTCGCGGCGGCCAGGTACGGAGCGACCGGCCCTTCGAGACGCGCGCTTCGCGCGCTCCTCAGCAACCAATGAGCCATGGTCCCAGGCTGTCACAATGGCGGGCATGAGCGCGCTGAAGGACCGACTCCGCCAAGACCTCACCGTGGCCATCAAGGCGCGCGACGACATCCGGTCCTCGACGCTGCGGATGGTGCTGACCGCGATCACGAACGCCGAGGTGGCCGGCAAGGAGGCGCGCGAGCTCAGCGACGACGACATCATCGGCGTGCTCTCGACCGAGTCGAAGAAGCGGCGGGAGGCCGCCCAGGCGTTCACCGACGGCGGCCGGGCCGAGATGGCCGACAAGGAGCGGGCCGAGGCAGCCGTGATCGCCGACTACCTGCCGGCGCAGCTCGGCGAGGACGAGATCGCCGAGCTGGTGCGGGCCGCCATCGAGCAGGTCGGTGCCGACGGCGAGGGGATGCGCGCGATGGGCAAGGTCATGGGCGTGGTCTCGCCGCAGACCAAGGGTCGAGCCGACGGCGGGGCCGTCGCCGCGGAGGTACGGCGCCAGCTCGGCACCCCCTGACAGCGGCGTCAGTCGTCGCCGCGGCCTCCGCCGCCACCGCCGCCCGGGCCGCCGCCACCACCGGGACCGCCGCCGCCGCCGCGACCGCCGCCGTCGTCGTCACCGCGGCCTCCGCCTCCGCCGCCGCCGCCGTTGTTGTCTCGGGGGGCGGCGGGACGAACCCGTTGGAGATGTAGAGGGTGATGGGCGCGCCGTCGAAGTAGCTCTCGCCGCCACTGGGGTCGGTGTAGGCCACGGTGCCCTCCGGGTAGCCCGAGTTGACCTCGGGCCCGACGACCGCCGTGAAGCCCGCGCTCTCGATCATCCGGGTCGCGGTGGCGATCGACATCCCGCCGACCTACGGCACCACGCCGGCCTCGCCGAGCAGGGCGGTCAGGTCGGGCGGCGTGAAGAGCGCGTCGTCGAGCCACTGCTGGACCACGCCCATCGCCTGACCCCACATCGGTCCCGCGATGCCCGAGCCGGATGCCGAGTAGATGGTGTCCCCACCGACCGTGAGGCCCTCGAGCGAGATGGGTTCGCCCTCGGAGTTGGCGCCGGCGATCATGGCGGAGGTCGCGAGGTTCGGCGTGTAGCCGACGAACCACACCGCCTTGCCGTCCTGCGTCGTGCCGGTCTTGCCGGCGTCCTCCTGGTCGACGGTGATGTACTGCCCGAAGCCGCCGGGTTCGAGGACGCCCTTGAGGATGTCGTTGACCGTGTCGGCGACCGGGTTGCTCAACACTTGCTGGCAGCGCTCGGGGTACTCCTTCAGGAGGTTGCCGCGCAGGTCCTCGATCGCGGTGACCGGCCGGGACTCGCAGTGCTCACCGCGGGCCGCGAACGTCGCGTAGGCCTCCGCCATCTCCAGCGGGCTCACGTCGGAGACGCCCAGCGTGAACGACGGCACCCGCTCCGCCGTCGGGGTTGGTGAGCACGATGCCCATGTCCTTGGCGAGCTGGTAGGGCTTGCACAGGCCGGTGATCTGCTCGAGGTTCGCGAAGAACGTGTTGACCGACTTCTGGGTGCCCGTGTACAGGTCGTAGGTACCGCCCTGGCCGTCGTAGTTGGCGGGCTCCCAGACCGTGGTGCTCTGGTAGGGGCAGTCCGGCTGTCCGAACTGGCTCTCGGGGATGAACTCCTGCGCGGGGACGCTGAGCGAGTAGTCGGGCGGCACCCCCTGGGCGAGGGCCTGCGCGAGCACGAACGCCTTGAACGTCGAGCCGGGCTGGAAGCCGTTGGAGTCGCCGTACTCCTGGGGGACGACGTAGTTGAGGAAGGTCTGGCCGAGCGCCTTGTCGCGGCCCATCGGGCGGGACTGCGCCAGCGCCTTGACTGCTCCGGTGCCGGGCTCGACCATCGCCAGCCCGCCGATCGCCGGGTCGGTCGGGTTGACGGCGTCCTGCACGGCCTGGTCGGCGGCGGCCTGGTAGCGCAGGTCGATGCTGGTGCGGATGGTGAGCCCGCCGGTCCGCAGCATCTGCTTGCGCTCGTCGCGGGTCTTGCCGAGGGAGCGGTCTGCCATCAGGTAGTTGAGGACGTAGTCGCAGAAGAAGGGGGCCCGGGAGTTCACGCAGCCGTTGTCGCTCGGCTGCACCTCGAGCTTGATCTTCTGCTTCTTCGTCCGCTCCGCCTTGCGGTCGCTGATGACGTTGAGCTGTGCCATCCGGTCGATCACGACGTTGCGGCGCTCGAGTGCGGCGTCGGGTGCGTTCGTGGGGTCGAGGCCGGTGGGGTTCTTGACGATGCCGGCCAGGAGCGCGGACTCGGCGAGGTTCAGCTCGGCGGCGTTCTTGTCGAAGTAGTGGCGCGCGGCCGACTGGATGCCGTAGGCGCCGTCACCGAAGTACGCCAGGTTGAGGTAGCGCTCGAGGATCCAGTCCTTGGAGTACTTCTCCTCGAAGGCGATGGCGTAGCGGAGCTCCTGGAGCTTGCGGGCGAAGGTGTCGTCGGTGGCCGCGAGCCGCTCCGCCTTGGTGTCGGCCTGGTCGACGAGGGTCAGCTTGACCATCTGCTGGGTGATCGAGGATCCGCCCTGGACCACCCCGCCCTGCGCCTGGTTGGTGACCAGCGCGCGCAGCGTGCCCTTCAGGTCGAGCGCCCCGTGCTGGTAGTAGCGGTAGTCCTCGATCGCCACGATCGACTTGACCATGATCCGCGAGACCTGCGTCAGGGAGACGTTGATGCGGTTCTCGTCGTAGAGCGCCGCGATCGTGTTGCCGGCCCCGTCGACGATCCGGGTCTTCTGGGCCAACGGCTCGACCGTGAGCTCCGTCGGGAGGGTGTCCATGCTGCGGGAGACGTCCCGCGCCGCGATGCCCGCCAGCCCCGCGAAGGGGATCGCAAGACCGGCGATGACCACGCCCATGACCACCGCTACGAGGCCCATCACACCGAGGTGCGACAGGACGCGGGCAGCACTCAGCCGCTCGTCGGGTGGCACAGACATGCCGCCCACGATAACGGGGAGGTCGTGATCGCACCCATTCGTGACCACGCGGCACTAGTCATTTCGGGCTACAGCATTTGGGCTGATCGAGTCTGTGGCTGATGGGGGGTCGGTTCTTTACCTTTCAGTAGCGGGATCAGATCGGGAAGTCATGGGGACTCCCGAATCCCGGACGAACTGTGGGGAACGTCGTATGTGGATCGAAGACTGGGCTCCGGCGGCCGCGTGCCGCGAGACGCAGCCCGACGAGCTGTTCGTGCGAGGCGCTGAGCAGAACAAGGCCAAGCTCCTCTGCAAGGGTTGCCCCGTGCGGACCGAGTGCCTGGCCGAGGCCCTCGACAACCAGATCGAGTGGGGCGTGTGGGGTGGCATGACCGAGCGGGAGCGCCGGGCGCTGCTGCGTCGCCAGCCGAACGCCTCCTGGCGCAACGTCCTCGAGAACGCCCGCGACGCCCAGGTCTCTCCGGCATCCCTCTGACCGCTCCGCGCCGTGCTCCGGCGTTGAAGCGCGCCGGCGTCAGCCGTCGGCCAGGAGCGTTCCGACCTGACGCAACCCGTCCAGGTCGTGAACGTCTCCGGCCAACGCCGGCACCACCGCCGTCGGCACCGACGGGTGCGCGGCGGCGAACCGCGTCCGGAGCGCCGTCTCCCGCTCGACCAGCCGCGCCCGATCGGCGTGGAGGCGCAGCAGCCCGGCCGTGACCGACGCGGGTCGCTCGTCCGCGAGCCGCATCGAGGCGGTCATCGCCTCGTCGGCCGACAGCGTCCCGGTCGGCGCCGGGCTCGCCCGGTTCACGATCAGCCCCGCGAGCGGCATCCGGTCCTCGCTGAGCCGCTCCACGAAGTACGCCGCCTCCCGCAGTGCGTCGGGCTCGGGGGCGGCCACCACCAGGAACGCCGTCTGGTCGGCCTGCAGCAGCTCGAACGTCTTCTGAGCCCGCTGCCGGAACCCGCCGAACAGGGTGTCGAACGCCGCCACGAACGTCTGCATGTCGCGCAGCACCTGCGCCCCGATGACCTTCGTCATCGCCCCCGTGACCAGCCCGACCCCCGCTGTCATCAGCTTCGCCGGCCCCTTGGCGGGGGCCAGCAGCAGTCGGATGAACCGGCCGTCGAGGAAGCTCGAGAGCCGTTCCGGGGCGTCGAGGAAGTCCAGCGCCGACCGGGACGGCGGGGTGTCGACCACGATCAGGTCGTGGCTGCCGTCGCGCTGCGCGTCCGCGTGCAGCTGCCCCAGCTTCTCCATCGCCATGTACTCCTGGGTGCCCGCGAACGAGCTCGACAGCGCGATGTAGAACGGGTTGGACAGGATCTGCTGCGCCTTCTCCGGGGAGGCCTGGCTCGCCACGACCTCGTCGAAGGTGCGCTTCATGTCGAGCATCATCGCGTCGAGCGAGCCGTCGCCCGCCACGCCGGGCACCGGTCGGGGCGTGTTGTCGAGCTGCTCGATGCCCATCGACTGGGCCAGCCGCCGGGCGGGGTCGATGGTCAGCACGACGACGCGTCGGCCGCGCTCGGCCGCCCGCAACCCCAGCGCGGCCGCGATGGTGGTCTTCCCGACCCCGCCCGAGCCGCAGCACACGATGATCCCGGTCGCCGGGTCGTCGATCAGCCCGTCGACGTCCAGTGACGGCGCCGGGGAGGTCCGGGCCGCCAGCGGCCCGACCCGGGCGCGCGTCGTCGGCCTGGTCATGCCAGCCCCTGGTCGCGGAGCAGCGACGCGAACTCGTACAGCCCGCCGAGGTCGGCGCCGCCCGCCAGTCGTGGGAGCTCGTACGTCGGGACGTCCAGCCCCGCCACGAGGGTTCGCTGGGAGTCCTCGAGCGCCCGGCGTACCGCGTGGTCGTGCGCCTCGGCCAGCAGGTCGCTGACGAGTGCCTTGCCGACGCGGAGCCCAGCCGCCTTCAGGTCCGCCGCCACCGCGGCCGGGTCGAGCCGCCCGTCCAGCGCCGCCGCGAGGTCGGCGTCGTCGAGGTCCCGCGGCCGGGCGAGGTTGACCACCACCCCGCCCACCGGCAGGCCGGCCTCCCGCAGCTCGGCGATCCCGTCGATCGTCTCCTGGACCGGCATCTCCTCCAGGACGGTCACCAGGTGGATCGCCGTGCGCGGTGACCGGAACAGCCTCATCACCGCGTCGGCCTGCGACTTGATCGGGCCCATCCGCGCGAGGCCGGCCAGCTCGCTGTTCACGTCCAGGAACTGCGCGATCCGGCCCGTGGGCGGCGCGTCGAGCACCACGGCGTCGTACTGCCGGCTGTGGCGACCGCGGCGACCCTCCTTCGCCGCCTCGAAGACCTTGCCGGTGAGCAGCACGTCGCGCACGCCGGGGGCGAGGGTGGTCGCGAACTCGATGACGCCGAACCGGTCGAGCGCGCGCCCGGCGCGGCCGAGCTTGTAGTACATGGCGAGGTACTCCAGGAGCGCCGACTCCGGCTCGATGTGGAGCCCGTAGACCGTGCCCGGGTGACGGTCGCCCGCCGCCAGCCCGACCGCGACCCGGCGCTCCTCGTAGGGGAGCGGCTCGACGTCGAAGAGCCGCGAGATGCCCTGCCGGCCCTCGACCTCGCACAGCAGCACGTCCTGGCCGCGGCTGGCCAGCGCCAGCGCCAGCGACGCCGCGACGGTCGTCTTGCCGGTACCGCCCTTGCCCGTGACCACGTGCAGCTTCACGCGAGGGAAGTCCGGGGTGGGCATGGCGGTGAGCGTAGCCACCGGGCGGCAACCCCCGTCCGCGTGGCAGGATCCGCCTGGGAGGTGCTCAGTGGACAAGGTGGTGTCGTCGGCGGCCGATGCGGTGGCCGACATCGAGAGCGGTGCGACGCTGGCGGTCGGCGGGTTCGGGCTGTGCGGCATTCCGTCGGTGTTGATCGACGCGGTGCTGGCGGCCGGGGTGAGGGACCTGGAGGCGGTGTCGAACAACTGCGGGGTCGACGAGTGGGGTCTGGGGCGGCTGTTGTTCGAGAAGCGGCTGCGGCGGATGATCTCGTCGTACGTCGGTGAGAACAAGGAGTTCGCGAGGCAGTACCTCTCCGGTGAGCTGGAGGTGGAGCTGACGCCGCAGGGCACGCTGGCCGAACGGATGCGGGCAGGCGGGTCGGGGATCCCGGCGTTCTTCACCGCGACCGGTGGTGGCACGCAGGTCGCCGAGGGCGGGCTGCCGTGGCGCTACGACACCGAGGGCAACGTGACGGTGGCCTCGCCGCCGAAGGAGACCCGGACGTTCGGGGAGGGCGACGACGCACGGGAGTACGTGCTGGAGGAGGCGATCGTGGCGGACTTCGGCCTGGTGCGGGCCTGGAAGGGCGACCGGCACGGCAACCTCGTCTACCGCGACTCCGCGCGCAACTTCAACCCGCTGGCCGCGATGTGCGGGCGGGTCACGATCGCGGAGGTCGAGGAGCTGGTCGAGCCGGGCGAGCTCGACCCCAACCACGTGCACACCCCGGGGGTGTTCGTGCAGCGGGTGGTCGCGCTGACCCCGGAGCAGGCGGCCGACAAGCGGATCGAGCGGGTCACGACCCGGCCCCGGCCGACCGACGGACAGGAGGCCTGAGATGTCCTGGTCGCGTGAGGAGATGGCCGCGCGGGCGGCCTCGGAGCTGACCGACGGGTCGTACGTGAACCTCGGGATCGGGCTGCCGACGCTGGTGCCCAACTACGTCGCTGACGACGTGGAGCTGGTGCTGCAGTCGGAGAACGGGATCCTCGGCGTGGGGGCCTATCCGTACGAGGGGGAGGAGGACCCCGACCTGATCAACGCCGGCAAGGAGACCGTCACGCTGCGCAAGGGCGCGTCGTTCTTCGACTCCGCGACGTCGTTCGGGATGATCCGCGGCGGCAAGATCGACGCCGCGATCCTGGGCGCGATGCAGGTGTCGAGGCACGGTGACATCGCGAACTGGATGATCCCCGGCAAGATGGTCAAGGGCATGGGCGGCGCGATGGACCTGGTCCACGGCGCCAAGCGGGTGATCGTGCTGATGGAGCACGTCGCCAAGGACGGCACCTACAAGATCGTCGAGGAGTGCTCGCTGCCCTACACCGGCAAGCGCGTGGTGCAGCGGATCATCACCGACCTCGCCGTCATCGACGTCGTCCCGGAGTCCGCGGGCGGCGGGCTCACGCTCGTGGAGTGCGCGCCCGGCGTCACCGAGGACGAGGTCCGGGAGAAGACCGAGCCTGAGCTCGGCTGACGCCCGAGCGCCGCGTCAGGACGCGATGTCGGGCGTCTCGTCGGTGTCGGCCCGGGCGGCGGCTCGGGCCCGCCCCTCCGCGCGGCGCTCCACGAACCGCGCCGCCTGGGCGTCGAGGCCCTCGAGGAAGGTCGCGAGCTCGTCGCGGGCCTGCTCACCGACCTCGCCGAAGCCGGTCCGGTCGAAGATGTTCCAGTGGCGCAGGATCGGCATGATCACGTCGTCGTGGTGCAGCCGGAGGTCGTAGATGCCTGCCTTGGCGATGATCATCGAGCTGCGACGGAAGCCGGCCATCGTGGCTCCGGGCATCTCGAAGGAGATGACCTCGTCGGCGATCGCACGCATGGTCTCGTCGGGCGCCAGCTCGAGGGCAGCCGCCACGATGTTGCGGTAGAAGACCATGTGCAGGTTCTCGTCCTTGGAGATCCGGGCGAGCATCTTGTCGGCGATCGGGTCGTGGGTGACCTTGCCGGTGTTGCGGTGCGAGACCCGGGTGGCGAGCTCCTGGAAGGACACGTACGCGACCGCCTCCAGGGGCGTCTTGTCGCCGGAGTCGTACCCGGAGGTCATGTAGTCCATCCGGGCGCGCTCGAGCTCGACCGGATCGACCCCGCGGGTCACGACGAGGTAGTCGCGCATCGCGATCCCGTGCCGGTTCTCCTCGGCGGTCCAGCGTCCGACCCAGGTGCCCCAGGCGCCGTCCCGTCCGAACCTGGTGGCGATCTCGCGGTGGTAGGACGGCAGGTTGTCCTCGGTCAGCAGGTTCGTGAACATGGCCGCCTTGGCGGTCTCGGAGAGCTGTGACTGCTCCGGCGACCAGTCCTCCCCGCCCAGGAACGCGAAGTCGCGCCCCTCGCTCCACGGGACGTAGTCGTGGGGGTGCCACTCCTGCGCCAGACCGAGGTGCCGGTCGAGGTTCTCGGCCACCACAGGCTCCAGCGCCTCCAGCAGGTAGTTCTTGGTACTCACGGGCACTCCCTGGGTCGACTGCTCGTGAGCGTACGCCTGCTGGGCGGTCCTGCGGGTCGCGCGACGGTGTCGTCCTCGCCGTCACGCTGGTAGAAACGGAGGGGGCTTCGAGACGAGGAGACGTCGGATGGCGGGTCGGGTCAGGGTCGGCAGCGTGGGGGACTTCGACGACGGGAGCCTGCACGCGGTCGACGTGGCCGGGACGTCCGTCCTCGTGGGGCAGGCCGGAGCCTCGTGGTGCGCGGCCCGCAACCGCTGTCCCCACCTGGGGCTCCCGCTCGCCAAGGGACCCGGTGGGCTGCGCTACGCCGACGGCGTGGTGGTCTGCCCCTGGCACAACTCCCGCTTCGACCTCGCCTCGGGCGAGAACCTCGACTGGGCTCCCGGCTTCGCCGGTCGGGACATGCCGCGCTGGTCGCGCCGGATGATCGCCCTGGGCAGGAAGCCGTCGCCGCTGACGACCTACACCGTCACGGTCGAGGGCGACGACGTGTTCGTCGAGCTGTGAGGGTGATGATCGCGGCCATCCTCCAGCGCTGAGTCGGAGGCGATGACCTAGCCTGCGGCGGTGAGGTTCGAGCGGCTGCTCGCGGACACGCGCCCCCTCCGCTACGACCACTTCCGGCGGCTCTGGGTCGCCAACATCGTCACGGTCGTCGGCGCTCAGCTGACGGTGGTCGCGGTGCCGGCCCAGATCTACGCCATGACCGGCTCCTCGGCGTACGTCGGGCTGACGGGTGTCTTCGGCCTGGTGCCGCTCGTCGTCTTCGGGCTGTGGGGCGGCGCCCTCGCCGACGCGATGGACCGGCGGACGTTGCTGATCATCACCACGATGGGCCTGATCTTCACCAGCGGGCTGTTCTGGATGCAGGCCGCCCTCGGGCTGGAGAACGTCTGGCTGCTGCTCGGCCTCTTCTCGGTCCAGCAGGCGTTCTTCGCGATCAACCAGCCGACCCGGGCCGCGATCTTGCCCAAGCTCGTGCCGGGACACCTGCTGCCGTCGGCCAACGCCCTCAGCATGACCGTCTTCGTGGCGGGCGGTATCGCAGGCCCGCTGGTGGGGGGCGCGCTGATCCCGATCGTGGGGTTCTCGTGGCTCTACCTCGCCGACACCATCTCGCTCTTCGCCACGCTCGGGGCGGTGGTGGGGCTGCCCCGCCTGCCGGTGGAGGGCATCCGGGTCCCGCCTGGACTCCGCTCGGTGGTCGACGGCTTCAAGTACCTGCGCGGTCACCCGGTGCTGATGATGTCGTTCGTCGTCGACCTGATCGCGATGGTCTTCGGCATGCCGCGGGCGCTGTTCCCGGAGCTCGCCGACGTCGCCTTCGAGGGACCCTCCGAGGGGGGACTGGCCTTCGCGCTGCTGTTCGCCGCGATCCCGACCGGCGCGGTCATCGGTGGGGTGCTGTCGGGCTGGGTGTCGCGGGTCGAGCGGCAGGGGTTGGCCGTGGTGGTCGCGATCCTCGTGTGGGGAATGGCCATCATCGGGTTCGGCGTGGCGGCGCTGTTGGCACCGCTCGCGCCCTTGGCGTTCCTGATGGTCGCGGTCGTGATGCTCGCGGTGGGCGGGGCTGCCGACATGGTCTCGGCCGCGTTCCGGACGTCGATGCTCCAGTCGGCGGCGAGCGACGACGTCCGCGGCCGGCTGCAGGGCATCTTCATCGTGGTCGTCGCCGGGGGCCCGCGGGTGGCCGACGTGACGCACGGTGCGGCAGCGGCGGTGACCGGGGCCGGCGTCGCCGCGTTGGGCGGCGGCGTGCTGGTCGTGGTGGGGACGGTGCTGGCCGCGGTCGCGGTGCCGGCGTTCGTCCGCTACCGGGTCGTCACCGGGGACTGAGCTCCTCCGCAGCGGCGGCGGTGCCGGTCGACCCCGGCGGGCAGGGCGTCCGGGACGCGGTCACCACCGCCACGGCGGCGCAGAGGATCCCGACGCCGAACACCGCGAGGAAGGGGTCGCGGCCGGCGGCGGTGGCCGCCGTGAACCCGATGCCGCACATCGACAGCGCCAGTGCCGCCCCGAGCGAGTCGGCGATCGAGAGCGCCGAGGAGTTGAAGCCGCGGTCGGCGTCGGACGACGCGGCCAGCATCGCCACCCCGGTGCGGGTGAACCCGAGTCCCATCCCGGCACCCGGCGATCACGAACGCGCCCCCGGCCAGCCACGCGGACCAGTGCTGCCAGACGACCACCCACAGCAAGATCCCCGCCCCCAGCAGCATCACGGTGCCGATCAGCATCGCCCGCTCGCTGGTGAGGTGGTCGCGCAAGCGTGCCTGCAGCTGACTGGCCGAGGCCCAGACGAGGCCGACGACGGTCAGGGCGATCCCGGCCTGGCCGGCCGACAGGTCCCAGCGCTGCTGGAGCACCAGCACGATGTAGGCCTGGCCGCAGAAGAACGAGCCGCTCATCAGGCCCCGGGTGCCGATGACCGAGGGGAGGCCGCGACGGGCGATGAGCGTCCCGCGCGGGGTGAGGGGCCGCAGCGCGACCAGCACCAACGCGATGGCGGGGACCGCCGCCACGGCGAGGTCACCAGAGCCGAGCAGCTCCACCGCCAGCACCATCACGGCGGCCACGACCGACCAGGCGAGCCGCGACCGCGACGCGGGTTCCCCGTCGGTGGTGTCGGCAGTGCGCAGCGTCGGCACGACCGGCGCCAGGAGCGCCGCCGCCAGCATCACCAGCGCCACCACCCCGAGGAACACCCAACGCCAGCCGAGCACGTCGGCCACGAGGGCTGCCAGGCCCGGTCCGAACAGCGCCGGCAGCACCCACGCTGCCGCGAACGACGCGAAGATCGACGGTTGGAGGGCTGCCGGATAGACCACGCCGACCACGACGTACAGGCTCACGATCAGTGCGCCGGTGCCGAGTCCCTGGACCACGCGACCGGCGACCAGCACCTCCATCGAGGGGGCGAGACCGCAGGTGAGCACCCCGATCGAGAACAGCACGAGCGACACCAGCAGCGGCACCGCCGGTCCGCGGCGGTCGCTCCACGACCCCGCGGCGACCATCCCGACGACGCCGCTCGCGAGCGGGGCCGCGAACGCGAGCGCGTAGAGCCCGATCCCGTCGAGCTCGCGGCTGATGGTGGGCATGACGGTGGTCACCGCCAGCGCCTCGAAGGCGTTGAACGCGATCAGTGCGAAGACCGCGATCGTCGTCGCGAGGTACGCCGGCCCCAGGATCCCGCCACGTCCGCGGGCGGAGGTGGTCGGTGGGCTCGTCACGTGACCGAGGCTAGGACCTCGACCACACTGGAGGTCAACGGCACCGCCGGGCGGCCCGTCAGTGCCGCTCCTCGAGCCCGACGGCCTCGCGCAGCTTCTCGACGGACTTCCGCAGGTCGGGGTCGTCGGCCGCCCGCGACGCCATCAGGTCGGACAGGGCCTCGGCGATCACGTTGAGCTTCTCCTGGCCGGCTTCCTCGCTCCGGCGACCGGCGTTCTCGAGGAGCACGAGCAGCAGCAGGGAGAGGATGGCCGAGCCGGTGTGGAGGGCGAGCTCCCACTTGGTGGTGCTGCTCCAGAGCGGGTAGCTCGCGGCCCACAGCACGAGCGCGAGCACGATCACGAAGAAGAAGGGGGCCCGGCTCACGACCTGGTTGACCGACTCCACGAACTTCTCGAACGGGTTCCGGCCGTCGGCCTTGGGCCGGTCGTCCGCGGCCTCGGTGCGCTGCGTCATGCCTCAGCGTAGGCCTCGCCGATGATTCCGGACGCGATCTCGGGTCGTTACGGGCATCAGATCCCGCCAGCCTCCTGGAGGAGCCATGGGCAAGGTCATCGCCAGCATCACGCAGTCCCTCGACGGCTACGTCGTCGGCCCTGACGACGGGCCGGAGTACGGGCTCGGTCGCGGTGGCGAGCGGCTGCACTACTGGGTCATGGGCGGTCCGTGGACCTACGAAGGCGGCCACGACACCGGCGGCATGACCGGTGCCGACCGCGAGTACTACGACTCTCTGCTCGCCGACATCGGCGGCGGCATCTGCGGTCGCGGCATGTACGACGCCGCCGGCGGCTGGGGCGGCACCAACCCGTTCCCGGGCACGCTCATCGTGCTGACCCACCGGGTCGAGGACCAGCCGGACGAGGCGGCAGGCTTCCGCTTCGTCGACGGCTTCGACGAGGCCTTGGCGCAGGCACGGGAGATCGCGGGCGACCGGGCGGTCTCGCTCGGCGGCGGCGCAGACCTGATCCGGCAGGGCCTCGCAGCGGGAGTCGTCGACGAGCTCGCGATCTCGACCGCGCCGGTGCTGCTCGGAAGCGGCAAGCGGCTGTTCGACGGGTTCACCGGCGACGAGGACCTCGACATCGTCTCGGTCCACCACTCGGCGTACGCCGTGCACGTGCGGTACGCCCTGCGCCGCTGACGCTCACCGGCAGATCAGGGACGTAGGCGGGTGGTCTGGACCGGCCGCCGCGTGGCCGCTCGTGTCCTCCCCGGCCCGGGCTCGGTAGGGTCCACTCATGACCAAGTGGGAGTACCAGGTGGCGCCGATTCCGCTCCACAACGAGGCCTTGATGCTCAACAACTTCGGCCAGGACGGCTGGGAGCTGGTGGCCATCCAGACCAACGACCAAGGCGGCCTGGTCGCCTTCCTCAAGCGTCCCCAGGAGGGCTGAGCCGTGGCCCACCCCGAGGAGAAGCTGGCCGAGCTGGGACTGACCGTCCCGGAGGTGCCCAAGCCGGTGGCGGTCTACGTGCCCGCGGTCCGGTCGGGCCACCACGTCTTCACGTCGGGCCAGCTCCCGATGCGGTCCGGCGAGCTGATGGCGACCGGCAAGGTCGGCGGCGAGGTGACCTTGGAGGAGGCCGTCGAGTGCGCCCGGCAGTGCGGCCTCAACGCGATCGCCGCGGTCAAGGCGGAGGTCGGTGACCTCGCCGATGTGAAGCGGATCGTGAAGGTGGTCTGCTTCGTGGCCTCCACGTCCGACTTCACCGGCCAGCCGCAGGTCGCCAACGGCGTCTCGGAGCTGCTCGGCGCGGTGTTCGGCGACGCCGGGGTCCACGCCCGCTCCGCCGTCGGCGTCCCGGTGCTCCCGCTGGACGCGCCGGTCGAGGTCGAGCTGGTCGTGGAGGTCTGACCGGTGCAGCGGTTGCCGCTGCCCGACGCGCTGGTCGCCCAGGCGCGTGCTTACGCCGACGGGTCGGCGACCCCGGCGGAGCCGCGCGACGCGGCGACCGTCGTGCTCCTTCGCTCCGGTGAGGCCGGACCGGAGACCTACCTGCTGCGGCGGCAGACGTCGATGGCGTTCGCCGGCGGCATGTGCGTGTTCCCGGGCGGTGGTGTCGACCCGCGCGACTTCGACCACGCGGTCGCCTGGGCCGGTCCGACGCCGTCCGACTGGGCCGCCCGGCTCGAGTGCGACGAGCGGATGGCGCGGGCGCTGGTCTGCGCCGCCGTCCGCGAGACCTTCGAGGAGTCGGGGGTGCTGCTGGCGGGCACGGCCGGCTCGGTGGTGGCCGACACCACCGGCGACGACTGGGAGGCCGACCGGGCAGCGCTGGAGGCCCGCGACCTGTCCCTGACCGACTTCCTGGACCGCCGCGGACTGGTGCTCCGCAGCGACCTGCTCGGCGCCTGGTCTGCCTGGCTGACGCCGGTCTTCGAGCCGCGGCGCTACCGGACCTGGTTCTTCGTCGCCGCGCTGCCCGAGGGACAGGTCACGCGCGACGTGTCGACGGAGTCGTCGTCGGTCGCGTGGCTGCCGGCGCTGGACGCCGTCGCGAAGGCGGAGGGCGGCGAGATCCTCCTGATGCCCCCGACCTACGTCACCCTCCTCGACGTCGGTCAGCACGGATCGCCGGCCGACGTGATGGTCGAGGCGCGGTCGCGGCAGGTGGAGATGTTCATGCCCGAGGTGGTCTCGGACGGCGACGAGTTCGTGCTCTCGCTGCCGCCGGGATCCGAGTCGCTCGTGGCCGGCCGGTGAGCTGGACCGGCGGCGCGTTCGGTGGGGTCGCCGAGTGCGTCCTCGCCCCCAACGCGAGCCCGATGACGCTCGACGGGACCAATACCTGGGTGCTGCGTGACGCCGCGTCCGACCGGTCTCTCGTGATCGACCCCGGGCCGGCGGACGAGGCCCACCTCGATGCGGTCGCGGCCGCCGCCGGTGACGTACGGGCGGTGCTGCTGACCCATCACCACCTCGACCACTCCGAGGCGGCCCGCACGTTCGCGGAGCGGGTCGGCTGCGGCGTACGCGCGCTGGACCCGGCGTACCGGCTCGGCGACGAAGGCCTCGTCGGCGGCGACGTGGTCACCGTGGGCGACCTCGAGGTGCACGTGCTCGCGACGCCCGGCCACACGGCCGACTCGCTGTCGTTCGTGCTGCCGGCGCAGCGGGCGGTGCTCACCGGTGACACCGTCCTCGGTCGCGGGACGACGGTGGTCGCGCACCCCGACGGCCGGCTCGGGGCCTACCTCGACTCCCTCGACCGGCTGCACGCCCTCGCGGAGACGCACGAGGTCGACGTCGTCTGGCCGGGCCACGGCCCGGTGATCGACGACGCGCTGGCAGTGCTCGGCCACTACCTCTCCCACCGGGCCGAACGGCTCGGCCAGGTCGAGGCGGCGGTTGCCCAGCTGCAGGCCGGAGGCGTCGCCGACGCGGTCACCCTGCCGCGACAGGTCGTCGAGATCGTGTACGCCGACGTCGACCCGGTCCTCTGGGGCGCCGCCGAGCTGTCGGTGCGTGCCCAGCTCGACTACCTCCGCGAGCGCGCCGCCCGGTAGTCCACATCGATCTGGCTGCCCTCGGGTCCGGTGCGGCAGCCAGATCCGTGTGGACTACCACCGCCGACGGCGGGTCCAGAGAAACCGAGAGAAAGTGCCGTCAGCGGGCGCGGCGCGTGAGCCGCTCGACGTCCATGAGCACGACCGACCGCGGCTCGAGCCGGAGCCAGCCGCGCGACGCGAAGTCGGCCAGCGCCTTGTTGACGGTCTCGCGGGAGGCGCCGACCAGCTGGGCCAGCTCCTCCTGGGTGAGGTCGTGGTGGACGTGCACGCCGTCGTCGGCGGTGCGGCCGAACCGGTCGGCCAGGTCGAGCAGCGCCTTCGCGACCCGGCCGGGGACGTCGGAGAACACCAGGTCGGCGTTGACGTCGTTCGCCTTGCGCAGCCGGCTGGCGATCTGCGACAGCAGCCCGCGCGCCACCATCGGCCGGCCCTCGAGCCAGCGGAGCAGGTCGTCGTGCGACAGCGAGGCGAACGTCGCGTCGGTCACCGCGGTCACCGTCGCCGAGCGCGGGCCCGGGTCGAACAGGGAGAGCTCGCCGAACATCTGGCCCGGACCGAGGATCGCGAGCAGGTTCTCGCGGCCGTCGCTGGACGTGCGCCCGAGCTTCACCTTGCCGTCGAGCACGATGTAGAGCTTGTCGCCGGAGTCGCCCTCGTGGAAGAGCACCTCACCGCGCCGCAGCCGGCTGTCGGCCATCGAGGAGCGCAGCGCGGTCGCCGCCTCGTCGTCGAGCGCGCTGAAGAGCGGCGCCTGACGCAGCACGTCGTTGTCCACGGGTCCTCCAAGGCTCGGCCCAGGGTGCAAGTGTCGCGCTGATCCTAGCGAGTGGCTCACGTCACAGGGGAATCAGAGCCTTCTCACGGACGCCGTCGACCGGATCGCCGTCGGCGGCTCCGCCTAGGCTGGCGCCATGTCCCCGACCCGCGTCCCTCCCGTGCGCGAGCCCGCGAGCCGGACGTCGCTCGTCCGCCGCGCGCGCAAGGTCGACCGGGTGCTCGCCGACACCTATCCCGACGCCCGCTGCGAGCTCGACTTCGACGACGCGTTCCAGCTGCTGGTCGTCACCGTCCTGAGTGCCCAGACCACCGACCGGAGGGTCAACACGGCTCGCCCGGCGATCTTCGCCGCCTACCCCGACCCGGCCGCGATGGCCGCCGCCCCGCGCGAGCACCTCGAGCAGCTGCTCGGCCCGCTCGGGTTCTTCCGCCAGAAGACCGAGACCCTGCTCAAGCTCTCCGCCGCGCTCGTGGAGCGCTACGACGGTCAGGTGCCCCCGAGGCTGGCGGACCTCGTGACCCTGCCCGGCGTCGGCCGCAAGACCGCCAACGTCGTGCTCGGCAACGCGTTCGACATCCCGGGCATCACCGTCGACACCCACTTCGGGCGGCTCGTCCGCCGGCTCGGCTGGACCGAGGAGACCGACCCGGTGAAGGTCGAGCACGCGATCGGGGCGCTCTTCCCCAAGCGCGACTGGACCATGCTCAGCCACCACCTGATCTGGCACGGCCGCCGTCGCTGCCACGCCAAGAAGCCCGCGTGCGGGGCCTGCCCGGTGGCCCAGTGGTGCCCGTCGTACGGCGCCGGCCCGACCGACCCGGAGGCGGCGGCCGTCCTCGTCCGTACCGAGGGGCCTGCGTGAGGAGACCGGCCGTCGCGGCGCTCGTGGCGCTGCTGATGGTGACCGGCGGCGCCGTCGTGGCCTGCTCGGCCGACCCGCAGGACCCGGGGCTGCTGGCCGGGCCGGCGGAGATCGACGTCGACACCCCCGAGCTGCGCGAGCTCAAGGCCGAGCTGGGCGTCGAGCCGTGTCCCAGGTCCGCTGCCGAGCCCGTGGCCGAGGACGGCCTGCCCGACGTGACGCTGCCGTGCCTCGGCGGCGGCCGCGACGTCGCCGTGGCCCGGCTGCGCGGCCCGCTCGTCGTCAACCTCTGGGCGTCCTGGTGCGGGCCGTGCCGCAGCGAGATGCCGATCCTGCAGCGGTTCCACGAGCGCTTCGCCGACCGGGTGCCGATCATCGGGGTCGACTACGAGGACGTGCAGGTCGGCGCGGCCTTCGACCTGGTCCGCGAGAGCGAGGTGACCTACCCGCTGCTCGCCGACCCGCAGTCCACGCTGCAGGGCGCTGGGCCCTTCCCCGGACGGATGGGGCTGCCCCTCTTCGCGTTCGTCGACGAGCAGGGCCGGGCCACGGTCGTCGCCGGCGGGGTCGACTCCCTCGACGAGCTGGTCGAGCTGGTCGACACCCACCTCGGGGTCACGCTGTGAGGCCGCCCTGGCTGCGGCCGATCGAGGACGGCGCCCGGGCGATCAGCGTGCACGACCTGACCCGCTTCATGCCGCCCGACGACGCCGACCCGCGCCGCGGCGCCGTCCTCATCCTCTTCGGTGAGGGCGACGACGGTCCCGACCTGCTGTTGACCGAGCGCGCCCACCACATGCGCAGCCATCCCGGCCAGATCTCGTTCCCGGGCGGCACCATCGACCCTGGCGAGACCGCCCGGCAGGCCGCGTTGCGCGAGGCGGAGGAGGAGACCGGCCTCGACCCCGGCGGGGTCGACGTGTTCGCCGAGCTCCCCGAGCTGTGGCTGCCCCCGAGCAACTTCGCGGTGACGCCGATCCTGGCGTGGTGGGAGACCGACTGCGCGGTCGGCGTGGTCGACCCCGACGAGGTGCACGCCGTCTACCGGGTCCCGATCGACGACCTGGTCGGGCCCGACCACCGGATCCGGGTCGAGCACCCCTCGGGCTGGGTCGGACCGGGCTACCTCATCGGCGATGAGAAGGACCGGGTGCTGTGGGGCTTCACCGCCGGGATCATCGCGCGGCTCTTCGACTTCGTCGGCTGGGCCGAGCTCACCGACGACGCTCCGCTGCGTGCACTGCCCGCCTACATGCTGCAAGGTGATCCCACCAGGGTCGACCCGAGGCCCACCACGCGATTCGGAGATCGTCGGTGAACCTGCTCGACTGGCTGCTCGTCGTGCTGGTCCTGACGTACGCACTCTCGGGATACTGGCAGGGGTTCATCACCGGCGCGTTCGCCACGACCGGCCTGCTGCTCGGCGGCCTGTTCGGCGTCTGGCTGGCTCCGACCGCCCTCGGTGACGCCGAGCCGTCCGTCTTCGTCTCGCTCGGCGCGCTGTTCATCGTGATCCTCTGCGCCTCGCTCGGGCAGGCGCTGCTGCAGTTCGCCGGCGCCCGGATCCGAGACAAGATCACCTGGCAGCCCGTGCGCGCCGTCGACGCCGTCGGTGGCGCCGCGCTCAGCGCGGTGGCGGTGCTGCTGGTGGCCTGGGCGCTCGGCGTCGCGGTCTCCGGGTCGGGCATCAGCGGGATCACCGGCCAGGTCCGCGACTCGACCGTCCTCGGCCAGGTCGACCGGGTGCTCCCCGCGGCGGCCGACAGCGTCCTCGGCGCCTTCAACGACGTCGTCGGGTCCGGGTTCTTCCCGCAGTACCTCGACCCGTTCGCCCCCGAGCGGATCGTCGAGGTCGGGCCGGGTCCGAAGCGGCTGCTCAGCGACCCCGACGTGGCAGCCGCCGAGGCCTCGGTCGTCAAGATCCGCGCCACCAACCGCTGCGGCCGCGGCGTCGAGGGCTCCGGCTTCGTGTACGCCGACGGGCGGGTCATGACCAACGCGCACGTCGTGGCCGGCGTGAGCGACCCGTCGGTCGAGATCAACGGCGACTCCATGCCGGCCGAGGTCGTGCACTACGACTCCGACCTCGACATCGCGGTGCTCGCGCTCGACACCACCGACCTCCCGACGCTGTCGTTCGACACCGCGGCCGAACCGCGAGAAGGCGTCGCGATCCTCGGCTACCCGCAGGACGGCCCCTACGACGTGCAGGTCGGCCGGATCCGAGCCGAGCAGCGGCTGCGTTCGCCCGACATCTACGGCGACGGCAGCGTGATCCGCTCGGTCTTCTCGCTGCGCGGCCTGATCCGGCCCGGCAACTCCGGCGGCCCGATCGTCTCGTCGGCCGGTGACGTCGTGGGCGTGGTGTTCGCGGCGTCGGTGACCGACCCCGACACCGGCTACGCGCTGACGGCCGAGCAGGTCGGGCGCAGCGCCGTCACCGGAGTGGCCTCGGACGACGAGGTCGGCACCGGCGACTGCGCCGGATGACCGAGAACAGTCCGCTATCGACTGCCCCTTGAGCGCGCGGGGGATCTCCTTGCCCTGGCTGATCGCCCGCTCCGGTCCGCGGACCTGCTTGACCTTCCTCACCCCGAGGAACGCCAGCAGCGCGGCCACGAGCAGGTAGGCCCCGAACACGATCAGGAACGCCCAGTGGAGGTCGAGGCCCTCGCCGTTCCAGTGGATCAGGTAGGCGAAGGCCACCGACAGCATGACGATCGCGAGCAGCACGAGGAAGCCGGCGACCGCGAACAAGGCGACCCCGGTGCCGCCGGCCTTCACGCTGATCTTCAGCTCCGACTTCGCGAGCTGGATCTCCTTCTGGATCAGGCCGGAGATGTCGCGGCTCGCGTCGGTCACGAGGCGACCGATCGTCGGGTCGGTCTCCCGGACTGGTTCGGGGGCCATGCGTGGGTACCTCCGTGCTGGTCCGCGGGTGGGCAAGGCTCGTGCCGACCCTATCCCGGTAGAGTGACGGCTGGTGTGCCGGGAAGTCTGGTCGGCTCGTCGGTAGAGACCGGCGGAATCCCGTCGTCGACCGAGAGGCCACCCTTCCATGAGCGACAACCCGGACCGGATGGGGACCGACGACTCCGTCTGGCGGTTCGGCCCGGTCTACACCAAGAGCGACCGCACGCTGGCGCGCCTGGTGGCGCGACCCGTGCGCGAGTTCCTCCGGATCGAGACCGCCGGCTCGTTGCTGCTGCTGGCGGCTGCCCTGGTCGCCCTGGTCTGGGCGAACTCGCCGTGGGCGGCGGCGTACGACGACTTCTGGCACACCACGATCACGCTCGACATCGGAGTCCTGACCCTCGAGGAGTCGCTGCAGCACTGGGTGAACGACGCCCTGATGGTGATCTTCTTCTTCGTCGTGGGGCTCGAGATCAAGTACGAGCTCGTCCACGGCGACCTCCGCGACCCCAAGACCGCCGCGCTCCCGATCGTGGCCGCCGTGGGCGGCATGGTCGTGCCTGCGGGCATCTACGCGCTCGTGGTGGCCGGCGGTGAGGGCAGCTCGGGCTGGGGGATCCCGATGGCGACCGACATCGCCTTCGCGGTCGGCGTCCTCGGCCTCCTCGGGAGACGCATCCCGGCGCCCGCCCGCCTGTTCCTGCTGACGCTCGCGATCGTCGACGACATCGGCGCGATCGTGGTGATCGCCGTCTTCTACACCGCGGACCTCGACCTGGTCGCCCTCGCCATCGCGCTGGCGCTGCTGCTGGTGATGGTGGGCATGCGGCTGCTGCGGATCTGGGCGACCTGGGCCTACGTCGTCGTCGGCACCCTGGCGTGGCTCGCGACCCTGCAGTCCGGGGTGCACGCCACCCTCGCCGGCGTCGCGATCGGGCTGATGACCCCGGCGACCGCGCTGCTGGAGGAGCGCGTCGCCCGCGGCTACGCGCAGGAGGCGCTCGCCGACCGTGAGCTCGACACCGACGAGCTGCACCGGCTCCGGTTCCTGCTCAGCGAGTCGGTGTCGATGGTGGAGCGGCTCCAGACCCGGCTCCACCCGGTCTCGGCGTACGTCGTGCTGCCGGTGTTCGCGCTCGCCAACGCCGGCGTCGCGCTGGGCGGCGGCGTGCTCGGGGAGGCCGTCGGCTCCGCGGTGGGGATCGGGATCACGCTGGGACTGGTTGTCGGCAAGCCCGTCGGGATCCTGCTGGCGTCGTTCCTGGCGGTCCGGTTCGGGCTCGGGCGGCTGCCCGAGGACACCGGCTGGCGGATGATCGCCGGCCTCGGAGCGGTGGGCGGCATCGGGTTCACCGTGAGCCTCTTCATCGCCGGGTTGTCGTTCCCCGGTGACGAGCTGCTGACCAGCGACGCCAAGGTCGGCATCCTCGCCGGCTCGCTGCTGTCGGCGCTGGTCGGCGTGGCGGTGCTGCTCCTGGCCACCCGTCAACAGCCGACCGGGCAGGAAGTGTCTCGCGCCGAGGGCTGACCGGGCGGTAGGTGTGCCCGGTCACGGGGTCTGGCGGAGCAGCTGGTGCCCGGTCACTCCTCGTCGCCGGCGCCGGACCCTTCCTTCTTCTTGATGAGGTCCATGACGGTGGAGTCGGCGAGGGTCGTCACGTCGCCGACCTCGCGGTGCTCGGCCACGTCCTTGAGCAGCCGGCGCATGATCTTGCCGGACCGGGTCTTCGGGAGCTCGGGCACGATCATGATCTGCCGCGGCTTGGCGATCGCGCCGATCTCCTTCTGCACGTGCTTGCGCAGCTCCTCGATCAGTACGTCGGGGGCGGCCTCGCCGTCCTCGAGCGCCGACTCGCGCAGGATCACGAACGCGCACACGGCCTGGCCGGTCATCTCGTCGGCGGCCCCCACGACGGCGGCCTCGGCCACCTTCGGGTGCGACACCAGGGCCGACTCGATCTCGGTCGTGGAGAGCCGGTGGCCCGACACGTTCATCACGTCGTCGACCCGGCCGAGCAGCCAGACGTCGCCGTCGTCGTCCTTCTTCGCGCCGTCGCCGGCGAAGTAGAACCCCTGGTCGGCATACCGCGACCAGTAGGTGTCCTTGAAGCGCTGGTCGTCGCCCCACAGCGTCCGCAGCATCGCGGGCCAGGGCTTCTGGAGCACGAGGTAACCGCCGGAGCCGTTGGGCACGCTGGTGCCTTCGTCGTCGACCACGTCGGCAGCCACGCCCGGCAGCGCCTTCATGGCCGAGCCCGGCTTGCCGTGGGTGACGCCCGGCAGCGGGGAGATCATGATCTGGCCGGTCTCGGTCTGCCACCACGTGTCGACGACCGGGACCTTCCCCGCTCCGATCTTCTGGCGGTACCAGACGTAGGCCTCGGGGTTGATCGGCTCACCGACCGAGCCGAGCAGCCGGATCGAGGAGAGGTCGAACTTCGCGGGGATGTCGTCGCCCCACTTCATGAAGGTCCGGATCGCGGTCGGCGCGGTGTAGAAGATGGTCACGCCGTACTGCTGGCAGATCTCCCACCAGCGGCCCTTGTGCGGGCTGTCGGGCGTGCCTTCGTACATCACCTGCGTCGCGCCGTTCGCGAGCGGGCCGTAGACCATGTAGGAGTGGCCGGTGACCCAGCCGACGTCGGCGGTGCACCAGTAGACGTCGGTCTCCGGCTTGAGGTCGAAGACGCTCCAGTGCGTGTAGGACGTGCCGACCAGATAGCCGCCGGTGGTGTGGAGGATGCCCTTGGGCTTGCCGGTCGTGCCGGAGGTGTACATGACGTAGAGCGGGTGCTCCGAGTCGTGCAGCTCGGCCTCGTGGTCGCCCGACGCGCCGTCGACGGCGTCGTGCCACCACACGTCGCGCTCGTCGTCCCAGTCGACGTCCTGGCCCGTACGCCGGACCACGAGCACCTTCTCGACCGTCTGGCCCTGCTCGGCGGCCTTGGCGACGGCCTCGTCGACGGCGGGCTTGAGCGCCGAGGGAGCGCCGCGGCGGTAGCCGCCGTCGGCGGTGACGATCACCGCCGCGCCGCAGTCGACCACCCGGCTGGCCAGCGCGTCGGCGGAGAACCCGCCGAACACGACGGTGTGGGGAGCGCCGAGCCGGGCGCATGCGAGCATCGCGATCGCGGTCTCGGGGATCATCGGCATGTAGATCGCGACCCGGTCGCCCTTGCCGACGCCGAGGTCGGCCAGCGCGTTGGCCGCCTTGCACACCTCGTCCTTCAGGTCGGCGTACGTGAGGTCGCGGGTGTCGTCCTCGGGCTCGCCGACCCAGTGGATCGCCACCTTGTCGCCGTTCCCGGAGTCGACGTGCCGGTCGACGCAGTTGACCGCCGCGTTGAGGGTGCCGCCGACGAACCACTTCGCGAACGGCGGGTTCGACCAGTCGAGCACCTGGTCCCACCGCTGGCCCCAGTCGAGCCGCTCGGCCGCGTCGGCCCAGAACGCCTCGGGGTCGGAGTCGGCCCGGGCGTAGGCCTCCTCCTTCACGTTCGCGTGCTCCGCGAGCTCGGCGGGCGGCTCGAAGCGGCGGTTCTCCTGCATCAGGTTCGAGAGCGTCTCGTCAGCCATGTCGGTCAACTTACCTTCGGAGGGTTGGGCGAGGGTTGGGCGAACGGTCGGGATGCGCCGTCGGCGGCGGGGTCTTGGCCCCGCCGCCGACGGTCGTGGTGACGCTCAGTGCGCCGGGTCGGTCACACCTCGCCGTGGGCGTGCTTGGCGACCAGTGAGGTCCGACCGGGGAACCGGATCTCCTCCACCAGCTCCTGCATCACCGGCGACGGTTTGGTGGTCACCTTCGACACCGCGATCGTCACGATGAAGTTGATGATCATCCCGATCGTGCCGAAGCCGGTCTCGGCGATCCCGAAGAGGCCGTCGGAGTTGCCGTAGATGTCGATCGTCCACAGCATGTAGGCCATCGTCGTGCTCAGACCGACCACCATCCCCGCTGTGGCGCCGGCAGCCGTGCAGTTCTTCCAGAAGATGCCGAGCACCAGGACCGGGAAGAAGCTCGCACACGCCAGGCCGAACGCGAGCGCCACGACTTGTGCCACGAATCCCGGCGGGTTGATGCCGAGGTAGCCGGCGACCACGATGGCTCCCGCCATCGCGATCCGCCCGACCAGGAGCTGCCGTGCCTCCGTGGCCTGCGGGTTGATCCTCTTGTAGTAGACGTCGTTCGCCACCGACGACGAGATCACCAGCAGCAGGCCGGAGGCCGTCGAGAGCGCAGCCGCGAGGCCGCCGGCTGCCACCAGGCCCACGATCGGGGCCGGCAGACCGCCGATCTCGGGGGAGGCCAGCACGATGATGTCGTTGTTGATGAGGATGTCGGAGTAGTTGATCGCCCCGCTGCCGAGGGCGGAGACGGGCCCGCCGTCCGGCGTCGTGATCAGGCCGACGTCGGCCCACGTGGTGAACCACGACGGCATGTCCGCGAGGGTGGTGCCGTTGACGTCCTCGATGATCTGCAGCTTGCTGAAGGCCGCCACGGACGGCGCCGTGGTGTACAGCAGCGAGATGAAGAACAGGGCCCACAGCGCGGAGAACCGCGCGGCGCGCACGCTCTTCGCCGTGTAGAACCTCACGATCACGTGCGGGAGACCCGCCGTGCCGAACATCAGCGCGGCAGTGATCAGGACCATGTTCAGCATGTTCGTCGACCCGAACGCCGCGGTGTACTCGCCGAGGCCCAGGTCGCTCTGGAGCCCGTTGAGCTCGTCGAGGATCGACCCGAACCCGATCTGCGGCACCGCGATCCCGGTGACCTTGGCGGACACCGCGAACGCCGGGATCAGGTAGGCGATGATGAGCACGGTGTACTGCGCCACCTGGGTCCAGGTGATGCCCTTCATGCCGCCGAGCACGGCGTAGAAGAAGACGATGGCCATGCCGATGATCACGCCGATCTCGGTGCTGACACCGAGGAAGCGCGTGAACACCAGGCCGACGCCCGCCATCTGGCCCGCGACGTAGACGAACGACACCACGACCGCACACACGACGGCGATCAGGCGGGCGCTCTCGGAGTACCGGTCACCGACGAAGTCGGGGATCGTGTACTTGCCGAACTTGCGCAGGTAGGGCGCGAGCAGCAGCGCCAGCAGCACGTAGCCACCGGTCCACCCCATGAGGTAGACCGAGCCGCCGTACCCGTTGCCCGCGAACGCGATGATGCCCGCCATCGAGATGAACGACGCGGCGCTCATCCAGTCGGCGGCGATCGCCGCGCCGTTGGCAGGTGCCGGGATGCCACCGCTGGCGACGTAGAACCCGGCCGTGCTGTTCACGCGGCTCGCGTAGGCGATGTAGATGTAGGCGCCGAACGTGGCGACGACGAAGACGAGGGTCCAGGTCTGGATCTCGGTCACGAGTGATGCACCTCCTCCTCGTAGTCGTCGATGTCGACGCCGTACTCCTGGTCGAGCTTGTCCATGCGCCACACGTACACGGCGATGAGGATGACGAAGGTGATGATGGAGCCCTGCTGGGCGAACCAGAAGCCGAGCGGGAACCCGCCGATCGAGAAGTTGTTCAGCGGCTCGACGAAGATGATCCCGGCACCGAAGGACACCAGCGCCCAGATCGACAGCAGCACGGCCATCAGCCGGAGATTCTTGCGCCAGTACTCCTGACGCGCTTGTTCATCCATGGGTCCTCCTCGGTCCCGTGGGAAGTGTCATGACAGGGAGGACAGCAACGTCGGCGAGGGCCGGTCAAGGTCTGGGTATGACGGCGGTCACACTCTGCGCCGAGCGGCTGCGTCGCGTCGGCCAGTGGCGTCCGGCCGGTGGGGTCGACCACCACCGGAGCCCCCGTGGACGCGCGGACCCACCGCTCGTCGCTGGCGGGCGACCGCTCGTCGTACGTCGAGCGGTCCACCCATCCGACCAACGGCCGCCGTGACCGGCCCCGCGAGGTCGACCTCGCCGTACGATCGCGATCATGAGTACCGGACCACACTCGACCGCTGCTGCGACGAGGGCGAAGACCGCGCGACGACCGACGGTGCCGGGCCGCAGGGCGATGCTCGGCGCGTTCGCCATGGTGGTCATCGGCTCGTTCATGCCGTGGATCGACACCGCGCTGGGGCAGGTCTCCGGCGTCCGCGGCGCAGGACTCTGGACGTTCTACGCCGCCATGCTCGGGCTCGCTGCTGCGCTGGTCCCGGTCCGGGCGCTGGCGCTGACCCAGGGCGCGGTGTTCGCGCTCGTCGCGATGGCCCTCCCGGTGTGGCAGGTCCTCCACCTGGTCGACCTCGTGGGCATGGACGGGTGGCGTCCCGGGCCCGGGCTGGTGCTCGTCTTCGGTGGCGGGGTCGTCGCCGCCTCCGCGGTGCGCTCGATGGCGCGCGCCCGCCCTGCCGGCCCGTAGCCCTCACGTCCGCGGCTGACGCGCCGGCGTGGGATGGCGCTGGGTCTGCCCTCGGTCGAGCTGGACCTGTTCCGGTGTGTGAAGCCGCACCATGATCCGGTGCACGTCCGCCGGCACCTCGGCCCGCGTGAGCCGGGAGACCACCACCATGGTCGCGAAGGCGAGCGGGACGCTCCACGCGGCCGGCTGGGAGAGCAGCACCGAGGCCCAGCCGCTCCCCGGTGGGGTGCCCAAGGTCCACAGCACCGCGACGCCCGAGCCGCACCCGCCGGCGAGGAGCCCGGCCACGGCCCCGGTGCGGGTCAGGCCGCGCCACCAGATGCCGAGCACCAGGAGCGGGCAGAACGTCGAGGCGGCCACCGCGAACGCCAGGCCGACGGCCCGCGCCACTCCCACTCCCGGAACCGTCAGGGCCAGCACGCACGGGATGGTGACCGCGACGACGCACCCGGCGCGAAAGGCCGCGACCCCGCTGAGTCGTCGGCCACGGACGGCCCGTCCGGTCACGTCCTGGCTCAGGACGCCGGCCACGGCGACCGCGAGACCCGACGAGGTGGAGAGGAACGCCGCGAACGCACCGGCTGTCACCAGCGCCGTCAGCAGCTCGCCGACGGGACCGTCGACCATCAACCGCGGCAGCTCCAGCACCAGCACGTCTTCGCGTCCGGCCAGGACCAGCGCGTCGGCGTACACCCGGCCGAGGGCGCCGTAGACCGGGGGCAACAGGTAGAACATCCCGAGCAGCGCCAGCACCACCACCGTCGTGCGTCGCGCTGCTCGACCGTCGGGGTTGGTGTAGAAGCGCACCACGACGTGGGGCAGCCCCATCGTGCCGAGCAGGGTCGCCACGATCAGGGAGTAGGTGAGGTAGAGGCCCTGGGCGTCGGCCCCCGCCAGTGGCAACGCCCACGTCGCCGGATCCACCCCGGAGGAAGGCGCGTCCACGGGGTGGGGTGCGCCGTCACCCCACCACACGAGCAGCAGCACCATCAGCGGGAGCAGCAGGGCGGTCAGCTTGAGCCAGTACTGGAACGCCTGCACGAACGTGATGCTGCGCATGCCCCCGGAGAGCACGTTGATCAGCACGATGACCGGGACCACGATCTCGCCGACCCACCGGGGGGCCCCGATCGTGGACTGCAACGTGATGCCGGCGCCCTGGAACTGTGGCAGCAGGTAGAGCCAGCCGACCAGCACGACGATGACGGTGCACAGCGACCGCACCGAGCGCGAGCCCAGTCGCGCCTCCGCGAAGTCCGAGACGGTGTAGGCCCCGGACCGCCGCAGCGGAGCCGCGACGAGCACCAGCAGCGCGACGTACCCGGCCGTCCAGCCGACCGGGTACCACATCATCTCGGTGCCCCGGACGAGGACGAGGCCCGCGACGCCGAGGAACGAGGCCGCCGAGAGGTACTCGCCGCCGATCGCCGACGCGTTCAACCGAGTGCCCACGGTGCGCGAGGCGACCATGAAGTCGCTGGTGGTGCGGGAGAACCGGAGGCCCCACGTCCCGATGGCCAGCGTCGCCACCGTGACCAACGTGACCGCGAGGATGCCGGGCGCCGCGTCGTTCACGGCCGTTCCCGGGTCTCGACCAGCGCGGCGAAGTCCTCCTCGTTGCGCTCCGCTGCCCGGACGAACCACCACCCCACGAGCCAGAGGAACGGGTAGACGGCGAAGCCGATCACGACCCAGGGCAGCGGGAAGCCCAGCAACCGGACCTCGGCAAGGTCCGGGCTCAGCCAGAACAGCAGCGGCCAGATCCCCAGGCCCAGCACGACCACCGCCAGCCCCGTGAGGCCCAGCCGGAGCTGCTCGCGCAGCAGCGAGGTCAGGTAGATCTCACCGACCAGGGTGGCGTCGTCGATCTGGCTGCGCCGCGGCCGGTCCGGGCGCGTCGTGCGGCGGCGGGGTGGGCCGGTGACCCGCACCCGCTCGGGCGGCCGCTCGCTCACCCGGTGCTCCGGCGAGTCAACACCTCACGCAGCCTGGGCGTGTGTCGGCGGCTGACCTGCAGCACCGTGCCCCCGACCACGACCGAGCACCGACTGCCCTCGACCCGCACCTCGTCGATGTGGCCGAGCGACACCAGCAGCGAGCGGTGGATCCGGACGAAGCCGGCCTCGGCCCACTGCTCCTCGAGCGCGGACAGCGGGGACCGCAGCAGGTGGGAGTCGGTGTCGGTGTGCAGCCGGGCGTAGTCGCCCTGCGCCTCGACGTACCGGATGTCCGAGCGGGCCACGAACCGGGTGACGCCACCGCGCTCCACCGGGATCTGCTCCTCGTCGCCCGCGGGATGCTGCCGTCCGGTCGCCTCGATGACGCGACGCACGGCCTCGGCCAGCCGTTCCTCGCGCACCGGCTTGAGCACGTAGTCGACGGCGTTGACGTCGAACGCCTCGATGGCGTGCTGCTCGTGCGCGGTGACGAACACGACCCGAGGCGGGTTGCGGAACCTCGCCAGGACCTGAGCGAGCTCGAGGCCGGACAGGGCAGGCATCTGGATGTCGATGAAGACGACGTCGACCTCCCGCTCGTGGAGGACCCGCAGCGACTCCGTCGCGGAGTCGCACGCCACGATCTCCCCGATCCGCCGGTCGCGGCCGAGCAGGAAGCTCAGCTCGTCGAGGGCAGGGCGCTCGTCGTCGACGACCAGAGCGGTCAGTGGCGGCTGGCTCATGCGTGCACCCCGGGTGCGAACTTGGGAACCCGGACCGTCACCTTGGTGCCGGCGCCGGGTGCAGTCTCGACCACCAGACCGTAGTCGTCGCTGAAGGCGTTGCGCAGCCTGGCGTCGACATTTCCGAGCCCCACGGAATCGAGGTCCGCGTCGCCGGCGAGCGCTCGGCGCACCCTCTCAGGGTCCTCACCGACCCCGTCGTCCTCCACCTCGATCACGCAGTCCTGGTCGAGATCCCGGGCCACGATCGTCAGTCGGCCGGACTCCTGGCCCTGCAGCCCGTGGCGCACGGCGTTCTCCACCAAGGGCTGGATGCACAGGAAGGGGACGACCACGGGCAACACCTCGGGTGCCACGCGCAGCGTCACCTCCAGCCGGTCGCCGAACCTGGCCTGCTCAAGCAGCAGGTAGCGCTCGATCGACCGCAGCTCCTCGGCGAGCGTCGTGTACTCACCGTGCCGGCGGAACGAGTAGCGGGTGAAGTCGGCGAACTCCAGCAGCAGCATCCGCGCCCGGTCGGGGTCGGTGCGAACGAAGCTCGCGATCGCGCTGAGGGAGTTGTAGATGAAGTGAGGGCTGATCTGCGCCCGGAGCGCTCGCACCTCGGCCTCCATCAGGCGGGTCCGGGAGACGTCGAGCTGCGCGAGCTCGAGCTGGCCGGACACCCAGGTCGCGACCTCGTCGGCCGCGCGGACCAGGCCCCCGCTCTGGTAAGGGGCACAGGCGGCGAGCGTCCCGACCACCACGTCGTCGACCAGGAGTGGGCTGACCAGGGCGTGGCGACAGGGACACCCCGCGTCGTCACAGGCATCGAGGCTGCTCACCGTCGTCTCGCCACTCTCGGCGGCCCGTCCGATCAGCTCGCCCACCTGCTCGCGGTGGTGCTGCCCGCGGCCGTCCCACGCGAGGATCGACGCGGTGTCGGTGAGCGCGGCCGCGGGCGTGCCGAGCAGGGTCCGGAGGTGGCGCAGGCTCCGCTCCGCGCTCGACGTCGTCAGCCCTTCCCGAAGGGCCGGCGCGGCGAGGCTGGCCGTGTGGAGCGCGCGGTACGTCGCACGGTCGACCTCGGAGCCGAGGTGGGTACGCCGCCAGGGGCGCAGCCGCGCGCGCATGACGCTAGCGGAAGTCGATCAGGAGCAGGTCGGTGTCGGTCCCGTCGCTGCGCCGGTCCTCGTCGGCCGGCTCGTCGGACGCGGGGTCGTCGGACGGCGGCTGGGCCGAGTCGGCGACGACCGCACGGAAGCACTCGCACTCGTAGGCGAGCCGCATCCCGTCCATGCCGCGGCCGTAGTCGTCGTAGAAGGCGATCACCTCGGCGAGCTTGGCCGCGCGGGTGTCCGGGTCGAGCGTGGCGACGTAGGACCGGGAGCCGACGAGGTCGACGATCGAGGCCCGGTTGACCTCCTGCCAGTGGGTGAAGGTCTCCTGGTCGAGGAAGCCGAACAAGGGCGAGGTGACGATCGCGTCGACCGCGGCGTCGGTGCCTTCCTTGACTGCCGGCTGCTCGCCGAGGATCCGCCACAGCTTGCGGACCCAGGGGATCGTCGCGTCGCGGATGTTCCAGGCGACGGCGAGCGAGCCGCCCGGCTTCAGCACCCGCACGATCTCCGGCAGCGCTCGCTCGTGGTCGAACCAGTGGAACGACTGCCCCGCGACGACCACGTCGACCGACCGGTCGGCCAGCGGGATCTCCTCGGCCCCGCACTCGCTGGTGGGGACGTCGGGGAGGTGGCGCTTCAGGATGCCGAGCATCTCGGGGTCGGGGTCGGAGGCGTGGACGTCGTGCCCGAGCTCGACCAGCGCGCGCGTGAGCTTCCCCGTGCCGGCGCCCAGCTCCAGCACGGTGGCGGCGTCACGGCCGACCAGCCACCGGGCGGCGTCCGTGGGGAACCCGGGACGGCCCCGGTCGTAGGCCTCCGCGACCGGGCCGAAGGACCGGGCGAGCCGGTGGAGATCGGGGCGGTCGTCGGTGCTCATCACGCGCAGGCTACCTGCTGGGAGGGCCCGTCTCGGTGACCGCAGCGGTGACGACCACTAGCCTGGCCGCACCCATGGACCCGTCCTCCCAGACCGACACCGGCGCCCTCCTCGACCGGCTGCACGCGCTCGAGGGCGTGCCGTCCGCGCTCGCGGCGGCCCGCGACGGGATCGACGCGGTGCTGCGCGACCGCGGTCTGCGGCGTACGGCGCCGGACGTGACGGCGGAGTCGCTGCTGCGCGGCGCGCAGGCGAGTGCAGTGCTGGAGGGGTCGCGGTCGACGCTGGACGAGGTCCGGTCGGGTGCCGGTGACGAGATGGCGCGCGCGTCGGTCCGGCTGTCCACGGAGCTCTTGGCCCTGGCGCCGGTGCTGCGCCGCTCGCCGCTCCAGGCCCTGGCCCGGCTGCACACGGTGGCGGCCGCCGGCGCTCTGCCGGAGGACCAGCTCGGGCGGCCACGGGACGCCGCGGCGACCCAGCTGGTGAGGACCGTCTCGCAGGTCCTGGCGCATGACGCCCCCGCACTGCTGGTGGCGGCCGTCGTGCACGGCGAGCTGCTCTCGGCCGCGCCGTTCGCGTCGCACAACGGGCTGGTGGCCCGGGCCACCGAGCGACTCGTGCTGGTGGCCCGCGGGCTCGACCCGACGTCGCTGGTCGTCCCCGAGGCCGGTCACCTCGCGCTGCGCGCGGCGTACGAGGGGAACGCCGGCGCGCTCCGGGACGGCGGGCAGCCGGCCGTGCACCGCTGGCTGCTGTATGCGGCCGAGGCCTACTCCGCGGCAGCCGAGGCGAGCCCGCTGCGCGACTCCTGACGTGCGAGCGGCACCCGACTCGAGAAGACTCGGGTGCCGCCGCTGACACGTGAAACCGTGGCTACCAGGCGTGCTTCTCTCGTAGTGCTGCCCCGGGCATTTCCCGGCGACAGGCGCCCTGTAGGAAGGGTGGATCGCCGCGTGGGTACCCAGCTCACGTGCGGGTTCTGGAGTTGTGTCCTGCCCCCTTGTCTACGCCTGCCGGGACGACACTTCAAGACTTGATTTCACCGCCCGGAGGTGCCTCAGGACGCGGCCCGCCTGCGGCGGGAGCTCCACACCAGGCCACCCACCGCGATGACTCCGCCGACGGCCAGCGCGGCCAGGGTCGGCTTCGCCGGCGGGAGCGGGAGCCGGCTCCGCAGGGCCACGGGTTTCGAGAACACCAGCACCGGCCAGCCGTTCGACGCGGCGATCTTCCGCAGCTCCTTGTCGGGGTTCACGGCGTGGGCGTGCCCGACCGCCTCGAGCATCGGGACGTCGGTCACCGAGTCGCTGTAGGCGTAGCAGGAGGGCAGGTCGTACCCGACCGTGCTGGCGAGGGCGAGGATCGCGGTGGCCTTCTCCTCGGCGTACACGTAGTGCTCGATCTCACCGGTGTAGCGGCCGTCGACGATCTCCATCTTGGTCGCGACGACCCGGTCGGCGCCGAGCATCTCCCCGATCGGGCCGACCACCTCCGAGCCGGACGTGGAGACGATCACGATGTCGCGCCCCGCCAGGCGGTGCTCCTCGATCAGGCTGACCGCCTCGTCGTAGACCAGCGGGTCGACCACGTTGTGAAGGGTGTCGGCGACGATCTCGCGGACCGTGGCGACGTCCCACCCGGCGCACAGCTGGGACATGAACGCCCGCAGCTTCTCCATCTGGTCGTGGTCGGCACCGCCGACGAGGTAGACGAACTGCGCGTACGCCGAGCGCAGCACCGCCCGGCGCGAGATCAGGCCGCCCGCCTGGAACGGCTTGCTGAAGGCCAGCGTGCTCGACTTGGCGATGATCGTCTTGTCCAGGTCGAAGAAGGCCGCGGTGGGGCGGGTCACGGCGACGGTCACCGGGTCATCGTAGGCGGGCGAGGCGCAACGCGTGGGGACCCCGAACCCTCCACAGACCGCGGCGGGGGCCGGTCGTCCACAGGCGGCCCGGCGCCTGGGTTCGACCGGCGGCCCCGCCGGGGAGGCTCCCCGGCATGAACGCACCCTTGATCATCACGCGCGACGACGACCTGCTCGACGAGCTGCTGCGGCTCGGGGCAGCAGCCGGGGTGACGCCGGTCGTGGCGCCCGACGGGATCGGCGGCCTGGCCGGGTGGGCGGCCGCGCCGCTGGTCCTCGTGGGGGCCGACGTCGCCCCCGAGCTGGCCGAGCTCAGGCCGATGCGCCGCGACGGCGTCCACGTCGTGGCCTGGGGCGGTTTCCCGGCCGACGCGATGCGGACCGCGCTCACGCTCGGTGCCGAGAACGTCGCCGAGCTGCCCCAGTCGGGGGAGTGGGTCGTCGAGCAGCTCACCGACCTCGGCGACGAGCGCCCGCGGCGGGCCTGGTGCGTCGGCGTCACGGGTGGGTCCGGGGGCGCGGGTGCCACGACGCTGACCGCGGCCCTCGGCCAGGTGGCCGCGGCCGACGGGCCGACCGTCGTGATCGACACCGACCGGCTCGGGCCCGGGCTCGATCGGGTGCTCGGCATGGAGGAGCGGGCCGGTGTCCGGTGGGACGAGCTGTGCCAGACCACCGGCCGCCTGGGAGCGGCGTCGTTCCGCGAGAGCCTCCCGCGGCGTGAGGGGCTGGGGGTCCTCACCTGGTACGCCGGGCGGTCCGGCGCGCTCCAGCCGTTCGCCGTCCGCGAGGTCATGTCGGCGGCCCGGCGCGGTCACGACACCGTCGTGGTCGACCTGCCGCGGCTGCGCGACCCGCTGCTCGACGAGGTGGCGGCGGGCTGCGACCTGCTGCTGGTGGTGGCGCGGCCGACCGTGCCCGGGCTCGCCTCGGCGGCCCGGGTGGTGGCGGGCCTGCCCGAGGGTCGGGCCCGGCTCGTGCTCCGTGGTCCCGGTCTCGACGACGCCGACGTCGCCCGGGTCGTCCACGCCCCCGTCGCCGCCCGGATGGGCGACCAGCGAGGGCTTGCCGAGGCGGTCGACCTGGGCCTGGGCCCGGTCCGCAGCCGGCGGTCACCGCTGGCCCGGACGGCGCGCGAGGTGCTCGGCCGGGCCGTCGACGTCGACCACGCCGCATGACCGCCGCTCCCGTCGAGCTCGTCGAGCTGGTCCGCGAACGACTCGCCAGGGAGCCGGGCGCGCTCACGCCGCACCGGGTGGCGACCGCGCTCCGGGCCGCCGGCCGGCCGGTCGGCGACGCCACCGTGCTCGCGGTCCACGAGGCGCTCCGCCACGACGTCGTGGGAGCCGGGCCGCTCGAGCCCCTGCTCCGGCTGCCCCGGGTCACCGACGTCCTCGTCAACGGTCCCGACCAGGTGTTCGTCGACCGCGGGTCCGGCCTCGAGCCGGTCGAGCTGCGGTTCCCCGACGACGACGCCGTGCGCCGCCTCGCGCAGCGGCTCGCGGCCACGGTCGGGCGGCGGCTCGACGACGCCACGCCGTACGTCGACGCACGGTTGGCCGACGGCACCCGCTGCCATGTCGTGCTCGCGCCGGTGGCGCGCCCCGGCACCGTGATGTCGCTGCGGGTCCCGAGCCGGGTGCCGTTGTCCGTCGACGACCTGGTCTGCGCCGGGACGCTCACCCCGGACGGCGCCCGGCTGCTGCGGTCGGTCGTCGCGCGACGGCTCGCCTTCCTCGTGACCGGGGGCACCGGCGTCGGCAAGACCACCGTGCTCGCGGCGCTGCTGTCCCTCGTCGACGCGGGCGAGCGGATCGTGCTGGTCGAGGACGCCAGCGAGCTGCGGCCCGATCACCCGCACGTCGTGGGCCTGGAGGCCCGGCCGCCCAACGTCGAGGGGGCCGGCGAGGTCACGGTCCGGACCCTGGTGCGGCAAGCCCTGCGGATGCGGCCCGACCGGCTCGTCGTGGGCGAGGTGCGGGACGGCTCGGTCACCGATCTGCTGGCAGCCCTCAACACCGGGCACGAGGGCGGGTGCGGCACGTTGCACGCGAACTCCGCCCCCGACGTGCCCGCGCGGGTCGAGGCACTCTCCCTGGCAGCGGGCTGGACCCGCGAAGCGACCCACAGCCAGCTCGCCGCCGCGCTGCACCTGGTGGTCCACCTCGGCCGGCGAGGTGACGGCACCCGCCTGCTGCGCGAGGTGGCGGTGCCGCGGCGTGGTGCCGACGGGCTGGTGACGATGGAGAGCGCAGTCGTGTTCGACGACGACGGTGCGACGAGGCTCGGTCCGGCGGCGGAGGGGCTCGAGCGGCGGTTGGCCGCGTGACCGCCGCCGCCGTGGTCCTCGCCGCGACCTCGGCCTGGCTGCTCGTCCGCCCGCCACCCGGAGGAGTGGGCGCGGTCGGGGGTCACCGTCGAACCGGCTGGTGGCTCCTGGTCGTGGTGGCCTCGGGTGTGGCGACGTTCGTCGTCGGCCCGGGCGCCCTCGTCGGCGGTGGCGTCGTGCTGGCCGGCCGGCAGCTGCTGCAGGCACGCGACCGGCGGCGGGCCGCCGCGACGACCGCCGACCGGGTGCTCGAGGCGTGCGAGCTGATGTCGGCCGAGCTCGCAGCGGGGCAGCCTCCCGGCCTCGCCCTGGGCCGGGCCGCGTCGTCGTGGCCGCTGCTCGCCCCGGTGGCGGAGGCGTCCGACCTCGGCGGCGACGTCGCCACGGCGCTGAGGCGCGTCGCGGCCGAGCCCGGCGCCGGTGACCTGCGCGGAGTCGCTGGAGCCTGGGTGGTGGCCCACCGCAGCGGTGCCGGGCTCGCCGAGGCGCTCGAGCGAGTCGCCGCGAGCATCCGGGCCGATCGGGCGCTGCGGCGAGTCGTCGAGAGCGAGCTCGCCTCGGCCCGGGCCACCGCCCGGCTCGTGGCGGGGCTGCCGCTCGTGGTGCTGCTCCTCGGCAACGGCGGAGGCGCGTCGGCGTGGTCGTTCCTGCTGCGCACGCCGGTCGGCCTGCTCTGCCTCGCCGGCGGCCTCGCCCTCGGCGTCGCGGGGCTCTGGTGGATCGAGCGGATCGCGGCGGCGGTGACGCGCTGATGCGGTGGGGCGTGCTGCTCCCTGCCCTGCTGGCAGGAGTCGGGGTCCGGCTCTGGTGGCGGCCCGGTGGGCAACGCCCCGGTGCGACGCACACCGAGCCCTCCGTGGCGGCCGACTGGGTGCAGCAGGGCCGGTGGTGGTGGCCGTGGGTGGCGCTGGGAGCCGGCTGGGTCTGCTGGCCAGGTGGGGGCGGCGCCGCCCTCGGCGCGGTCGCCGCCCTCGTCGTCCACCGGGCCGTGGCCGGGGCCGAGCCGGTCGAGGTACGCCGCCGGCGGGCCCAGGTGCGGGCGGACCTGCCGCTGCTGGTGCTGTTCCTCGCGACGGCGCTCCGGGCGGGCGCCGCCACCTCGGGTGCGGTCCGCCAGGCCGCAGCGTCGCTCCCCGGCCCGGCGGCCGACCGGCTGCTGCTGACGGCCGACCAGCTGACGCTGGGGGTGCCACCCGACCGGGTCTGGTCGACGCTGGCCGGCGATCCCGAGCTCGGCGCCCTCGGTACCGCCCTCGCGCGTGCCGAGCGCACCGGCGCTCCGGTGGCCGCCGTCGTCGAGCGGTTGGCCGACGACCTCGCGACCGCCGCCCGGGCCGAGGTCGAGGACCGTGCCCGGGCGGTCGGAGTCCGGGCGGCGGTGCCCCTCGGGGTCTGCCTGCTGCCGAGCTTCCTGCTGCTCGGGATCGTCCCCCTGGTCGCCTCCTTGGTGGCGGGCCTGCGGCTCTGAGCGCGGCGCCGGTTGCGGCGCACAGCCCGGCGTCCGTCGCGGTGCTCCACAGCCACCGCGTCACCGCTCGCTCGAGGTCGGCGCCCCGCGCGAGGGTCGTCCCAGACCGGCCGCAGCGGGCGGCCGAGGACCGAGGAGACATCGATGAGGGACCACATCGTCCGACAGCAGGCCGGCCGCGAGGCAGGCATCACCACCGCCGAGTACGCCGTGGGCACGGCCGCCGGGGCCGGGCTCGCCGGCCTGCTCTACAAGCTGCTGAGCGGCGGCTTCGGTGACCAGCTGCTGCGCACCCTGTTCGACCACGTCCTCGGACTGCTGGGTCTCGGGTGAGCAGGGCCGGCCGCGGCGGCCCCGGACGTGGTGATCGCGGCGCCGTCACGGCCGAGCTCGCGCTCGGACTGCCGCTGCTGCTCGCGGTCACCATCGGCCTCGTGTGGCTGCTGGCCGTCGGCACGGCGCAGGTCCGGGTGGTCGACGGCGCCCGCGAGGCGGCTCGGGCGCTCGCTCGGGGCGACTCAGAGGCGGCTGCGTTCGCCCGCGCCGAGGAGGTCGCCGGGGCGGGCAGCCGGGTGACCGCGTCGTACGGCGGCGACGAGGTGCGGGTGACGGTGCGCCGTGAGCTGCGCGGGCCGGGCGGCCTCTTCGACGTCTGGCCAGGAGTAGGCCTCCACGCCGACGCCGTGGCCGCCGCGGAGTCGCCGTGAGCCGCCGCACCCGCGACGAACGCGGCGCCGCCAGCATCGTCGTCGTCGCGCTCGCGGCCGTCCTGCTCCTCGTGGGCTGCGGGCTGAGCCTGGTCGCGGGGACCGTCGTCGACCACCGTCGCGCGCAGTCGGCGGCCGACCTGGCCGCGCTGGCCGGTGCCGGCGGTGTGCAACGCGGTGCCGATGGTTGCACCGAGGCCGGTCGGATCGCGACCGCCAACGGCGCCCGACTCGACGGCTGCCGGGTCGACGGGCTCGACGTGGTGGTGCAGGTGACGGTGACCGGGCCGCGCTGGCTCGGGCTCGGAGCCGACCCGCGGGCGGAGGCTCGCGCCGGTCCGGCTCAGGCCCTCTCGTCGTCCTTGCGCTCGGCCTCGACCTCTTCGAGCTTCTCGTGGAGCTCCTCGAGCTTCTTGGACTCCTTGCGACGCTGCCACGTGCGCTTGGTGCCGAACTTCAGGATGCCGATGCCCCAGAGCACGGCGACGCCGGCTCCGACGCCCAGCAGGAAGACCGTCAGGGCGTTGAGGTCGGTGCTGAGCAGCATCGCCGAACCCTCGAGATCGAACACCGCCGCCACGATCACCACGGCACCCAACGCGATGAGCAGCAGTCCGAGTATCACCATGGCCGCAGGCTACTCGCGTGCGGACGGCGCGTGCGCCAGCAAGGCGTCGAGCAGGACCCGCGCGCCGTCCTTGTCCAGCGGGTGGTTCTGGTTGCCGCACTTCGGCGACTGCACGCACGACGGGCAGCCCTCGGCGCAGGTGCAGTCCGCGATCGTGTCGCGAGTGGCGCGCAGCCAGTCGGCAGCCGCTCGGTAGCCACGTTCGGCGAACCCCGCGCCGCCCGGGTGGCCGTCGTGGACGAACACCGTCAGCCGGCCCGTGTCCGGGTGCAGAGCCGTGGAGACACCCCCGATGTCCCACCGGTCGCACGTCGCGACCAGCGGGAGCAGCCCGATCGAGCAGTGCTCGGCGGCGTGGGCGGCTCCGGGCACGTCGGCCGCCGGCAGCCCGGCCGCCTCGACGACGTCGTCGGGGACCGTCCACCACACGGCCACCGTCCGGAGCGTGCGCTCGGGGAGGTCGAGCGGCTCCTCGCCGATCACCTCGCCGCCGGGGTGCCGGCGCTTGAGGTACGACACGACCTGCTGGGTGACCTCCACGTCGCCGAGGGAGAGCCGGCACGGTCCCCAGAGGGCGTGCTCCCGTTCGGCCAGGACCGAGACCGAGGTGATCTCCCGGGCCGACGTCGACCACCCGGGGTCACCGCGCTCGAGCAGCGCCACCCGGTCGTCGAGGTCGAGGTCGGTCACCTGCCAGGTCTCACCCCGGTGCAGGTAGACGGCGCCGGGGTGGGCGGTGCCGTGGCTGCGGCCGCCGTCCACGGTGCCCACCACCCGGCCGGTCGCCGACTCGAGCAGCTGCACCGGCGACCCACCCGCCGACCGGATGTCGGCGAGCTCCGAGGCCGGGCGCCGGTCGGTCCAGAACCAGCCGTGCGGCCGTCGGCGCAGCAGCCCGGCCGCGGTGAGCTGGTCGCGGACCGACGCCGTCGTCGGTCCGAACAGCTCGTCGTCGGCCGCGGTGAGCGGCAGCTCCTGGGCCGCGGCGCACAGGTGGGGGCCGAGGACGTAGGGGTTGTCGGGGTCGAAGACGCTGGCCTCGACCGGCTGCCCGATCAACGACTCCGGGTGGTGCACCAGGTAGGTGTCCAGGGGGTCGTCGCGCGCCACCAGCACGCCGAGCGCGTCCTGCGCCCCTCGTCCCGCCCGGCCCAGCTGCTGCCACAGCGCCGCCCGCGTGCCGGGGAAGCCGACCATCACGACCGCGTCGAGGCCGGAGATGTCGATGCCGAGCTCGAGGGCGTTCGTCGCCGCCAACCCGATCAGGTCGCCGTTGCGCAGCCGGTCCTCGAGCTCGCGGCGCTCCTCGGGGAGGTACCCGCCGCGGTACGCCGCAACCTTGCCGGGCAGCGAGTCGTCGACCTCGGCGAGCAGCTCGGCGGTGGTGCGCGCGACCTGCTCGACCCCCCGCCGCGACCGGACGAACGCGAGGGTCCGGACCCCCGCGACCACCAGGTCGGTCAGCAGGTCGGCCGCCTCGGAGGTGGCCGCGCGGCGGACCGGGGCACCGTTCTCCCCGAGGTACGACGCGAACGGCGGCTCCCACAGCGCGAGCGCCACCTGGCCGCGGGGCGACGCGTCCTCGGTGACAGCGCGGACCGGCAGCCCGGTCAGCCGTGCGGCGGTGACCTCCGGCTCGGAGATCGTGGCCGACGCCAGCACGAACGTCGGGGTCGAGCCGTAGCGGGCGCAGATCCGACGCAGCCGCCGGAGCACCTGGCTGACGTGGGCGCCGAAGACGCCGCGGTAGTGGTGCGCCTCGTCCACCACGACGTACCGCAGGCTCGCGAGGAACCGCGACCAGTGGGCGTGGCCGGGCAGCAGCGACCGGTGGAGCATGTCCGGGTTGGTCAGGACGTACTCCGCGTGGTCGCGGGTCCAGTCGCGCTCCTCGCGGCTGCTGTCGCCGTCGTGCGTCGAGAGCCGGACGTCGAGCCCCAGCGAGCGCAGCGAGGCCCACTGGTCGTGGGCGAGCGCCTTGGTGGGAGCGACGTAGAGCACCGTCGCCCCGCGCTGCCCGCGCTCGCCGCGGGCGGCCTCGACCGCGGCCAGCGCCGGCAGCTGGAACGCGAGCGACTTGCCGGAGGCCGTCCCGGTCGACACCACGACGTGCTCACCCGCCCACGCGGCCTCGGCGGCGTCGACCTGGTGGGTCCACGGCTGCTCGACGCCACGCTCGGCGAAGGCACGCCGGACGGCCGACGGCGTCCACTCCGGCCACGCCGCCGACCGGGCGGGCCGGGGCGCCAGCAGCTCCACGTGGGTCAGCCGATCGTCGCGGCCCCGGGCGAGGGTCAGGTCGTCGAGCAGCCCGGTGGCCCACGAGTGGAGGTGGGGGTCGGGCGGTGTCACGCGGGCAGTGTCGCAGGGCCTGCTGTCACGGCCGGTGTGGACAAGCTGGATGCTAATGCGCCCAGAGGTGGGGTCGGCGTGCTTTGATAGAGCCGGCAGACGGAGCGAAGCCCGTGACCTGGGCTGACCGAGCCCCGGACAACGCGGGATCTTGGGGAGAGCACACGTGGACCTGACACTCACGACGCGCGAGGCGGATGGCAAGACCATCGTCGCCGTCGGTGGAGAGATCGACGTCTACACCGCGCCCAAGCTGCGCGACAAGATCACCGAGCTGGTGGGCCAGGGCTCCTACCACCTCGTCGTCGACATGCAGCAGGTCGAGTTCCTCGACTCGACGGGCCTCGGCGTGCTGGTCGGCGGCCTGAAGAAGGTGCGTGCCCACAGCGGGTCGCTCCAGCTGGTCTGCAACCAGGACCGGCTGCTCAAGATCTTCCGGATCACCGGACTGGCCAAGGTCTTCGTGATCCACGAGACCGCAGACGAGGCACTCGCAGCCGGCTGACGCTCTCCCCGCACGCCGCGTGTGGTTCGGCTCACACCCCCGTGCGATGAGGGCGTGTGCCGTGCGTAGACTCCGCACGTTCATGCGACTTGAGTCACTCCCAGGAGGAATCACATGACCGGGATCAGTCCCGCTGTCGTGGAGGTCTCCGGTGGCAACCTCGTCCTGGTCCTGATCGTCCTCCTGATCGCGCTCGGCGCGCTCGGGATGGCCTTCAAGTTCCGCCAGGAAGTGCTTGCTGCCGGTGAAGGCACCGACAACATGAAGAACATCGCCCAGGCGGTGCAGGAGGGCGCGAACGCCTATCTGCAGCGGCAGTTCCGGACGCTCGGGATCTTCGCGGTCATCGCGTTCTTCGCGCTGCTCATGCTCCCCGCCGACGACATGACGGTGAGGATCTTCCGCTCCATCTTCTTCGTCATCGGCGCGGGCTTCTCGTCCGCCGTGGGGTATCTCGGCATGAACCTCGCGGTGCGCGCCAACCTGCGCGTTGCCGCGGCGGCCGAGTCCAGTGGGCGCGAGCCCGCCATGACGATCGGTCTGCGCACCGGTGCCATGGTCGGCATGCTGACCGTCGGCCTCGGCCTGCTCGGCGCCAGCATCGTCGTCCTGGCCTTCCAGGAGAGCGCACCCGACGTGCTCGAGGGCTTCGGCTTCGGCGCCGCGCTGCTCGCCATGTTCATGCGAGTCGGCGGCGGCATCTTCACCAAGGCCGCGGACGTCGGTGCCGACCTGGTCGGCAAGGTCGAGCAGAACATCCCCGAGGACGACCCGCGCAACGCGGCCACGATCGCCGACAACGTGGGCGACAACGTGGGCGACTGCGCCGGCATGGCCGCCGACCTCTTCGAGTCGTACGCCGTGACGCTGGTCGCCGCGCTGATCCTGGGTTCGCAGGCATTCGGCGACGCCGGCCTGGTGTTCCCGCTGATCATCCCCGCGATCGGGGCGCTCACCGCGGTCGCCGGCGTCTACCTCACCAGGCCCAAGGCCGGCGAGAACGGACTGAGGACCATCAACCGGTCGTTCTACCTGTCGTCGGGCATCGCCGCCGTCGTCAGCGTGATCGCGGCCTACGTCTACCTGCCGGGCAGCTTCGCCGAGTTCACCAACATCGCCGGTGACCTCAGTGGCGCCGACGGCGACCCGCGGTTCATCGCGGCCTCCGCCGTCGTCATCGGCATCGTGATGTCGGCCGGCATCCTGGCCCTCACCGGCTACTACACCGGCACCGAGCACAAGCCGGTCGGCAGCGTCGGCGAGAGCTCGCGGACGGGTGCCGCCACGGTCATCCTGTCCGGTCTCGCGGTCGGGTTCGAGTCGGCCGTCTACACGACCCTGGTGATCGGAGCAGCCGTCTTCGGCGCCTACCTCCTGGGTGGCGCCACCCTCACCGTCTCGCTGTTCGCGGTGGCGCTGGCCGGCACCGGTCTGCTGACCACGGTCGGCGTCATCGTCGCCATGGACACCTTCGGCCCGGTCTCCGACAACGCCCAGGGCATCGCCGAGATGTCGGGCGACGTCAGCCCGGAGGGCGCGCAGATCCTCACCGAGCTCGACGCCGTCGGCAACACCACCAAGGCGATCACCAAGGGCATCGCGATCGCCACGGCGGTGCTCGCGGCCACCGCGCTGTTCGGCTCCTACGCGACCACGGTCTTCGAGTCGCTCAGGGAGGCCAACATCCGCCCGGACGAGGCCTACCTCCTCGACTTCAACGTGTTCAACCCGGCCGTCATCGTCGGCGTGCTGCTCGGTGCGGCCGTGGTGTTCCTCTTCTCCGGTCTCGCGATCAACGCGGTGGCCCGGGCAGCCGGCGCCGTCGTCTTCGAGGTCCGTCGTCAGTTCCGCGAGATCCCCGGGATCATGGAGGGCACCGGCCGCCCGGAGTACGGCAAGGTCGTCGACATCGTCACCAAGGACTCGCTGCGCGAGCTGGTCACGCCGGGAATCCTGGCCGTGCTGGCCCCGGTGGCGGTGGGCTTCGGGCTCGGTGTCACGGCACTCGCCGGCTTCCTCGCGGGCGCCATCGGCGCCGGCACCCTGATGGCCGTCTTCCTGGCCAACGCGGGTGGCGCCTGGGACAACGCCAAGAAGCTGGTCGAGGACGGGCACCACGGCGGCAAGGGCTCGCTCGCCCACGAGGCCACGATCATCGGTGACACCGTCGGTGACCCCTTCAAGGACACCGCGGGTCCGTCCATCAACCCGCTGATCAAGGTGATGAACCTGGTCTCGCTGCTGATCGCCAGCGCCATCGTGTCGATGAGCGTCGGGGACGACCAGAACGACCCGCTGCGCATCGTGATCGCGCTGGTGGCGGCCGGGATCATCGTCACCGCCATCGTCGTGTCGAAGCGTCGTTCGTCGCAGCTCATGGACGACGGGGACGGTCCGCCGGCAGAGCCCCTGCCGCCGGCTCCCTCGGCCACCGCGCCCGAGACCGACCCCGAGCCGGCTCCGACCCAGCAGTTCGAGCCGACCCAGCACCAGTAGCCCGGCAGCAGTAGCAGGGCACGTCACCTCGACCCCGTCCGGATCCGGGCGGGGTCGAGGTGCGTCCGGACCCGGTCCGGGCCGGTGCGAGGATCGGGCGCGTGACCTTTCCTCTCGACCGGATCGCCCTGATCTCCGACGTCCACGGCAACCTCACCGCCCTCGAGGCGGTGCTCGCCGACATCGACCGTCGCGGCATCACCCGGATCTACAACCTCGGCGACTACGTCGGGAAGGGTCCGCGCGGCCGCGACGTGGTCGACCTCTGCCGGGAGCGCTGCGAGGTGAACCTCCTCGGGAACTGGGACGACTTCCTGCCGGACCCCGACCGCGAGGTCGACAACGAGGCGCTCCGCTGGTGGCTGGCCGAGCTCGGCCCCGGGCAGGGGGAGTGGCTGCGGTCGCTGCCGTTCAGCCACGACTTCCGGCTGAGCGGCCGCCGGGTCCGGCTGTTCCACGCCTCGGAGGAGACGGTGCACCGCCGGGTCCGCTACGTGCGCAGCCAGGCCGAGTTCGAGGCGCTCTTCACCAACACCGCGGCGACCGGCGACGGGCCGGAGCCCGACCTCGTCGGGTACGGCGACACGCACGACCCCTTCTACGAGTGCCAGCTCGAGGGCCGGACGTCGTTCAACACCGGCGCCGTCGGGAACTGCATGGGAGACCCCACACCGCTCTACTGCATCCTCGAGGGCGTGCTCGACTCCGCCGAGCCCGCGCCCTGGGCCGTGTCCTACGTGCGCGTGCCCTACGACGTGGACGCCGAGCTGGCGGCCGCCCGCGAGCTCGGGCTACCGCAGTACGACGGCTACGAGCTCGAGCTGCGGCACGGTGTCTACCGCGGTCACCTCGACGCGTGGCGTCGGGGCGAGCCGCTGACCGGCTACCACGAGCCGGCGCCGACCCGATGACCCCGCCGCTGATGGCCCGGCTGCGGGAGGCGCTGGCGGGTGCCGGCTACACCCACGACGGGGTCGTCGAGCTGCTCGGGCCGGAGGCGCACGCGGCACTGGGCCGCAACGAGACCACCCCCGCCCTGCGCCGTACGGCGGGCGGCTCGCCGCTGGAGACCCTCGTGCGGCTGTTCCTCCTCCAGACCGTCGTGCCGCGCGAGTCGGCCGAGGCGGCGCTGCCCGGCCTGGTGGAGGCGTTGCGCGCGGAACGCCTCGTCGAGCACAGCGCCGGCGAGGCGACCGCGCTCGTCGACTGCCGCCCGTACGCCGCCGACGACCGTGACCTGTGGGTGCTGAGCGACCTCACCCCTGGCCTCGACGGCAGCCCGAACCGGGTCGGCACCGACCACGTCCTCGGCATCAGTCCGGCCTCCACCTCGCTCGCCCGCCTCACGCTGCGCCACGAGGTCGACCGCTCGCTCGACCTCGGCACCGGGTGCGGCGTCCAGGCGCTGCACCTCGCCGAGCACAGCCGCGGGGTCGTCGCCACCGACGTGAACCCGCGCGCGCTGTGGCTGACCGGCCTCAACGCCGACCTCAACGAGGTCGACCGCGTGGCGGTGCGCGCCGGATCGCTCTACGAGCCGGTGGCGGGAGAGCGGTTCGACCTGATCGCGACCAACCCGCCGTTCGTGATCAGCCCGCCCGGCGGCGACCGGCTGACCTACCGCGACAGCGGGCTGCCCGGAGACGAGGTCGTCGAGCGGATCGTCAGGTCCGCGCCCGCGCACCTCGCCGAGGGCGGCTGGCTGCAGGTGCTCGCCAACTGGGCGATCGTCGGCGGCCAGGCCTGGGACGACCGCCTGGACACCTGGTTCGCCGAAGGCACCAGCGCACTCGTCGTGCAGCGGGAGGTGCTCGACCCGGCGTCCTACGTCGAGCTGTGGCTCAAGGACGCCGGCCTGCACGGCACGGGCGGCTACCTCGACCGCTACGACGCGTGGCTCGGCTGGTTCGACGAGCAGCGGATCGAGGCGGTCGGGTTCGGCTGGGTCAACCTGCGCAACGCACCCGGGCCGCGGACGTTCCTCGACCATCCCTACGCCGTCGAGCAGCCGATCGCTCCGGCGGTCGCGGCCTGGGGCGACGCGGCCGACGTGCTCGGCCGGCTCGACGACGAGGCGCTGCTCGCCGCGCACCCGGTCGTGGCGCCCGACGTCCGGCAGGAGACCGACGGCCGGCCCGGGGAGGCCGACCCCGAGACGATCGTGCTCCGTCAGCAGCGCGGGCTGCGCCGGGCACGCACCGCTGACACGGTGGTCGCCGGGTTCGTCGGAGCAGCCGACGGCGATCTCTCGACCGCGCAGCTGCTGGACGCCCTCGCCACGCTGCTGGCGCGCGACCCGGCCGAGGTGCGGACGGCGTACCTCCCGGAGGTCCGGGCGCTGGTGGCGGAGGGCTTCGTCGGTGTGGACCGGGAGTGGGCAGATTGAGAGGGGATTGACAGGTCGCGCTACCGTGATCGGCCGTCGGCCCCTCGGCCCGACGCATCCACCGACCTCAGCAGGAGAGATCCACACCCGTGCCCCACAAGCTGGTCATCGTCGAGTCGCCCGCCAAGGCCCGCAAGATCGCGGAGTACCTCGGCTCGGGCTACGTCGTCGAGTCCTCCATCGGGCACATCCGTGACCTGCCCACCAGTGCCGCCGACACCCCGGCGAAGATCAAGGACCAGCCGTGGGGCCGGCTCGCGGTCGACGTCGACAACGGCTTCGAGCCCTACTACGTCGTGCCGCGCGACAAGAGGGCCCACATCTCCAAGCTCAAGGGCCTGCTCAAGGACGCCGACGAGCTCTTCCTCGCCACCGACGAGGACCGCGAGGGCGAGGCGATCGCCTGGCACCTGCTCGACGAGCTGAAGCCGCAGGGCATCCCGGTCAAGCGGATGGTCTTCCACGAGATCACCAAGCCGGCGATCCTCGCCGCGGCCGAGAGTCCTCGCGAGCTCGACATGGACCTCGTCGAGGCGCAGGAGGCGCGCCGGATCCTCGACCGGCTCTACGGCTACGAGGTCTCCCCGGTGCTGTGGAAGAAGGTCATGTCCGGCCTCTCCGCGGGGCGGGTGCAGTCGGTGGCGACCCGCCTGGTGGTCGACCGCGAGAAGGAGCGGATGGCGTTCCGGGTCGCGTCCTACTGGGACCTCGAGGGCACGTTCGACGCCGGCAGCGGCCACGAGCAGCGGATGTTCCCGGCCCGGCTGCACACGGTCGACGAGCGACGGGTGGCCCGCGGTGCGGAGTTCGGACCCGACGGCGAGCTCACCGAGAAGGCACTCAGGGCCAACGTCACCCACCTCGACCGCGGCCGCGCCGAGGCGTTGGCGGCCGGGCTGCGCGACACGGCGTACGACGTGCGCTCGGTCGAGTCGAAGCCCTACCGCCGCTCGCCGTACGCACCGTTCCGCACCACCACCATGCAGCAGGAGGCGTCCCGCAAGCTGGGGATGAGCGCCTCGGTGACGATGTCGGTCGCGCAGCGGCTGTACGAGAACGGCTACATCACCTACATGCGCACCGACTCCACCACGCTGAGCAGCGCGGCCGTCGGGGCCGCACGCTCGCAGGTCCGCGAGCTGTACGGCGGCGACTACCTGCCCGACCAGCCGCGGGTCTACGCGAGCAAGGTCAAGAACGCCCAGGAGGCGCACGAGGCGATCCGCCCCGCGGGCGACTCGTTCCGGACCCCCGCGCAGACCGGGCTGACCGGAGACCAGTTCCGGCTCTACGAGCTGATCTGGATGCGCACCGTCGCGTCGCAGATGAAGGACGCGGTCGGCCAGTCGGTCACGATCCGGGTCGGCGGCGCGGCGTCGACGGGCGAGGACGTCGTGTTCACGGCCAGCGGGCGGGTCATCACCTTCCACGGCTTCCTCAAGGCCTACGTCGAGGGGACCGACGAGGGCGCCCAGAAGGACGACGCCGAGACCCGGCTGCCCAACCTCGACGAGGGTGACCGCGTGAGCGCGGCCTCGGTCAGTGCCAGCGGGCACGAGACGAAGCCGCCGGCGCGCTACACCGAGGCGACCCTGATCAAGGAGCTCGAGGAGCGCGAGATCGGCCGCCCGTCGACGTACGCCTCGATCATCGGCACGATCCTCAACCGCGGCTACGTCTACAAGAAGGGGAGCGCGCTCGTCCCGGCGTGGCTCGCCTTCTCGGTGACCCGGCTGCTGGTCGAGCACTTCCCGCGGCAGATCTCCTACGAGTTCACCGCCCGGATGGAGGACGTGCTCGACGACATCGCCGGCGGCCGGCGCGACCGCAACAGCGAGCTCGCCGAGTTCTACTTCGGCTCCGGTGACGTCGAAGGCCTCAAGACGCTCGTCAACGAGCTCGGCGACATCGACGCCCGCGAGCTCGCGACGTTCCCGATCGGCGCGCCCGAGGACGGGGTCAAGCTGCGGGTCGGCCGCTACGGCCCCTACCTCGAGGGCGACGAGGACGGCCCGTACGCCGGCAAGCGCGCCAACGTGCCCGACGACCTGCCGCCCGACGAGCTGTCGGCCAGCAAGGCGCGTGAGCTGTTCGAGAACCCCGCCGGCGAGGAGATCGCCCTCGGCGACCACCCCGAGACCGGCCTGCCGGTCGTGGCGAAGAACGGCCGCTACGGCCCGTACGTCACCGAGCAGCTGCCGGAGGACGCGCCCAAGAAGGAGCGTCCCCGGACCGGCTCGCTCTTCAAGTCGATGAGCCTCGACACGGTCACGCTCGAGGACGCCGTCAAGCTGCTGTCGCTGCCGCGCGTGGTCGGCACCGACGACGCGGGCGAGGAGATCACCGCACAGAACGGCCGCTACGGGCCGTACCTGAAGAAGGGCACCGACTCGCGCTCGATCGACACCGAGGAGCAGCTGCTCACGATCACGCTGGAGGAGGCGCTCGCGATCTACGCGCAGCCCAAGCAGCGCGGCCGCGGCGCGGCGACCGCCCCGCTCAAGGAGCTCGGCAACGACCCGGTCTCGGGGCAGCCGGTCGTGGTGAAGTCCGGTCGTTTCGGGGAGTACGTCACCGACGGCGAGTACAACGCGACCCTGCGTCAGGGCGACTCGGTCGAGTCGATCAACCTCGAGCGCGCCGCCGAGCTGCTCGCCGAGCGTCGCGCGAAGGGCCCGGCCAAGAAGACGGCCAAGAAGGGCGCCAAGAAGACGGCGAAGAAGTCCACCGCCAAGAAGAGCGCGAAGAAGACCGCCAAGAGGTCCTGAGGGGCCGGTAGTCCACGGCCGAACGGCCCTCCCAGCGGCGAGTCGGGGGCCACTCGCCCGTGGACTCCCGACCAGCGTGCCCGTGGCAACGTGTGAGCGGACGTCGCCGCGTCACCACCCGCCCGTAGGGTGAACCCGTGACCGACGGGACCTACAGCGACACCGGGGTCTTCGTGTGCTTCGAGGGCGGCGACGGCGCGGGCAAGTCGACGCAGTCGCGCGCGTTGGCCGAGTGGCTGCGTGAGTCCGGCTACTCCGTCTGCCTCACGTTCGAGCCCGGCGGGACGACGGTCGGCAAGCAGCTGCGCGAGATCGTCCTCGGTCACGCGACGGGTGAGCTGTCGGCCCGCACCGAGGCCCTGCTGTACGCCGCCGACAAGGCCGAGCACGTCGACACGGTCGTGCTGCCCGCACTCGAGCGGGGCGAGGTCGTGATCACCGACCGGTACGTCGACTCCTCGCTGGCCTACCAGGGCGCGGGTCGGGTGCTCGACCTCGGTGAGGTGACCACGCTCCAGCGCTGGGCGACCGCCGACCTGCGGCCGCACCTCACGGTCGTGCTCGACGTGGAGCCCGACCGAGGACTGGGCCGGCTCGAGGCGCGCGACCGGATCGAGGCCGAGGGCCCCGACTTCCACCAGCGGGCGCGGCAGGCCTTCCTCGACTTCGCCGCGGCCGACCCCGACCACTACGTCGTGCTCGACGCCCGTTCTCCGGTCGACGAGATCGCGGCCGCGGTCCGCGCCCGGGTCGAGCCGCTGCTGACGCGGGCGGTGCGATGACCGTCACCGACGTCCGTCCGGCCGGCAGCGTGTGGGACGGCCTGGTGGGCCAGCACCGGGTCGTCGAGGCGCTGCGGACCGCCGTCGAGGGCCGCGGCATGACCCACGCCTGGCTGTTCACAGGCCCGCCGGGCTCAGGCCGCTCCAACGCCGCGATCGCGTTCTCCGCGGCGCTGCAGTGCGAGCGCGGGGGCTGCGACGACTGCCACAGCTGCCACACCGTGCTCAAGGGCTCCCACGCCGACGTCAAGGTCATCCGCACCGAGAAGCTCTCGATCGGCGTCGACGAGGTGCGGGCGCTGGTGCGCAGCGCATCGTTGCGACCGGTCGGCCGCGGGTGGCAGATCATGATCGTCGAGGACGCCGACCGGCTCACCGAGCAGGCGTGCAACGCGCTCCTCAAGGCGATCGAGGAGCCCACCCCGCGCACGGTGTGGATGCTCTGCGCCCCGACGGTCGAGGACGTGCTCCCCACGATCCGTTCCCGCACCCGGCTGGTGTCGCTCACGACGCCCACCGCGGCCGACGTCGCCGGCTTCCTGGAGCGTCGCCACGACGTGCCGGCCGACCGTGCGTCGTACGCCGCCCGGGCGAGCCAGGGCCACATCGGCCGGGCTCGCGCGCTCGCCCGCGACGACGAGGTCCGCGACCGACGCGACCGGGTGGTCGCCATGCCCGCCACGCTGACCTCCTTGGGTGCCTGCCTGCGCGCCGCCACCACCCTCGCCGAGGAGACGAAGGCCGAGGCCGACGCGATCACCGGTGAGCTCGACGCCCGCGAGCGGCAGGACCTGGCCGAGGCGTACGGCGTCGTCGAGCGCGGTCGTCGGCCGCGGGAGTACGCGCCCGCCTTGGCGGCGATGGAGAAGGGGCAGAAGACCCGGGCGAAGCGGCGCCACCTCGACGTGGTCGACCGGGGGCTGATGGACCTGGTGTCGGTCTACCGCGACGCCATCGCGGTCGCGGCCGGCGCCCCGGGCGAGCTCGTCAACGAGGAGCGTCGGGCCGAGGTCGAGCGGCTCGCCGCCGGGTCGAGCGCGGAGCTCAACCTGCGCCGGATCGGCTGGATCTTCGACGCGCGGGAGCAGATGCTCGAGTTCAACGTGCCGGTGCCGCTGGCCCTCGAGTCGATGATGCTGGCGCTCAAGCTGCCCGACGGTGCTCGCCGGTGAGGCGGGTCGTCGTCGCGATCGTCGTGCTCGCCCTGCTGGGCAGCGGTGTCGGACTGGTCGCCGCCGGGCTGCTCGGCGACGACCCGGCAGGCAGGTCCGGGAGCTATCCCGAGCCGACGCCGGAGGCCGGGTCGGAGGTGGCGCCCACCCCGGCGCTGGCCGACTTCTACGACCAGGACCTCGACTGGCAGGCGTGCGACGACCACGAGTGCGCGACCCTGACGGTGCCACTCGACTACGCCGAGCCGCGCGGGCGCACCATCGACCTGGCGCTGCTGCGGGTCCCCGCCCGGGCCGAGCGACTGGGCGCCCTCGTGGTCAACCCCGGCGGACCGGGCTCACCCGGCACCGAGTACGCCGCCGCGGCCAGCCAGGTCTTCGGCAGGCCGCTGCTGGAGCACCTCGACGTCGTCGGCTTCGACCCCCGCGGCACCGGCCGCAGCGCCCCGGTCGACTGCCTGAGCGACCAGCAGCTCGACGCCTACCTCGCGCTCGATCCCAGCCCCGACGACGCCGGTGAGCGGGCCGCGTTGCTCGACAGCCTCGACGAGTTCGGCCAGGGGTGCGCCGCCACCGACCCCCAGCTCGCGGCGCACGTCTCCACGATCGAGGCCGCCCGCGACATGGATGTGCTCCGCTCGGCCCTCGGCCGCGTCCAGCTCGACTACTTCGGCGCCTCCTACGGCACCAAGCTCGGCGCGACCTACGCCGAGCTCTTCCCCGACCAGGTGGGCCGCTTCGTCCTCGACGGCGCCGTCGACGTCTCGGCCACGTCGCGCGAGCTGAGCCTCGGCCAGGCGCGCGGCTTCGAGACCGCCCTGCGCGCGTACGTCGAGAACTGCGTCGAGACGGTCGACTCCTGCTACCTCGGCGACTCGGTCGAGAGCGGGCTCGCGGCCATCACCGACTTCCTCGCCGAGGTCGACGCCCAGCCGATCCCGACCAGCGACGGGCGGCAGCTGACCGTCGGCTCCTCCTTCTACGGGATCGTGACCCCGCTCTACGTCCGCGAGTACTGGTACGTGCTCAGCGCGTCCCTCCGGGCGGCGTTCGGCGGCAATGGTGCCGGGCTGCTGGCCCTGGCCGACATCTATGCCTCGCGCGACCCCGAGAGCGGCGGCTACACCAACAACAGCGCCGAGGCGATCCTCGCGATCAACTGCCTCGACGACCCGTTCGCGATCAGGCCCGGCCGGGTCGCGGCCGAGCTGCCGGCGTTCCGCGCGGCCTCGCCGACGTTCGGCGACGTCTTCGCCTGGGGTCTGGTCGGTTGCCGCGGGCAGGTGGCCGAGTCGACCGAGGAGCCGCTCACGATCGACGGGGCCGGCGCGGCCCCGATCGTGGTCGTGGGCACGACCCGCGACCCGGCGACGCCGTACGAGTGGGCCCAGGCGCTCGCCGACCAGCTCGACTCGGCGGTGCTCGTCACGCGCGACGGCGACGGCCACACCGGCTACAACGTCGGCAACGACTGCGTCGACGACGCGGTCGAGGACTACCTCCTGGAAGGCACCGTCCCCGACGACGGCCTCACCTGCTGACCGGGCAGGAAGTGCAGCCCCCACCGCGCTGACCGGGCAGGTGTGCCGTCACCACACCCGCTGACCGGGCACGGATGCCGGTGTCAGCGGGTGGTGAGCGGCTCCGCGATCGACTGGATCCGGTCGGTGGCGAGCTGGATCATGAGCCGGGCCGCCGGCGACAGCGTCGCGCCGGCGCGGTGCACGATCGCGAACGTGTCGAACTGCTTCGGCCGCAGCGAGACGAGCCCCGCCTCCGGCGCCAGTCGCGGCAGCAGCTGCTCGGCCGCACCCCGGGGGATGACCGAGTCGGCGAGCCCCATGCCGACCAGCTCCACCGCCGTCTCGACGTCCTCGACCTCGATCCGGGTCTGCGGGTTGTGCCCGATCTCGTGCAGCAGCTGGCGCAGCAGCATCCGCGTGGAGTCGTCGGCCCGCCAGGTCGTCTCGGGCATGACGAGCGAGGCCTTGGCCAGCCGCTGCGCCGTCATCGGGCTCGTCAGCCGCTCGGGGTAGGCGCTGATGTAGACGAGCTCGTCGCGGGCGACCGGGGTCACGGTGAGCCCCTCGCTGGCCACGGTCGGCACCGCGATCATGGCGGCCTCCAACCGGCCGCGCCGCAGCTCGTCCTGCACCTCGTTGGAGTTCTGGCCGATCAGCTCGACCCGCACGCCGGGGTGCTGCCGCAGCACGTCGGCGACCAGCCCGGCTCCGGCGTACAGGCGGGCGGTGCCGAACATGCCGAACCGGATGGTGCCGGTCTCGAACGTCGTGACGCGCTGCATCGCCCGGCGCGCCTCCTCCGCGGCGGCGAGCGTGCGCTCGGCGTGCGGGCGGAGCGTGTCGGCCACCGTGGTGGGGACGACGCCGCGCCCCACCCGCCGGAACAGCTGGGCGCCGCAGGACTTCTCCAGCGACCGGATCTGCTCGGAGATCGACGGCTGCGCGTAGCCGAGCTCCTCGGCGGCGGCAGTGAGCGATCCGTGCTCGTAGGTGGCCAGGAAGCACCGGAGCTGATGCAGGGAAAACATAGGCATCTCCTTGAGGTCCTGCTGGAAAGACAGGCTACCTCTATGTCTTGCGGTGGCCGATCATGGACACCAGACGACAGCTGACTCGAGGAGGAACCGTGTTCGCCCACTACTGCACCGACTGTGACCGTCGCCAGCTCATCTTCCCGAGCCAGGTCGACACCATCGACAACACCGACCGCGGCATCGTCGTCGGCTTCCGCTGCTGGTGCGGCGCGGAGCAGACCACGGTGACCGGTCGCCGCGCCGGCCGACCCCTCGCCGCGCACGCCGCCTGACCGACCTGTGGGCGACCCCGGCGAGGGGTCGCCCACAGTTTCGCGGCCCGCGCCTGCCGTCCGTATACTTCCCCGGGTTGCCCGGGCGAGTCCCGGGCAGCGCGCCGCCTTAGCTCAGTCGGTAGAGCGATTCACTCGTAATGAATAGGTCGTCGGTTCGATTCCGACAGGCGGCTCTCAGCATCGTGTACGAGCCCGGGTCCTCCTTGACGGAGTGGCTCGGGTTCTTGCTTTACACGGCTCCGGTACCTGCTTGACGGTGGCTCCGGTTCCTTCTTGACACTCGCTCATGGTCGAGGAGTCGAGCGTCTGAACCCGGGGCGGTTCACTCCTGGCCGACCTGGCCTTGCCTCGCGATCGTCAGAACGTGATGATGGTCACGTCCAGGGGACGTCGGCTCACCCCTCAAGGCTGAAGTGCTGTCACCAACCCCACGACCGGGGCTCGGGTCATCTGAGCGGACTCAGTGCCCGAGGCGATGTGCGCCAGAGGTCAGGACCAAAGGGGAGACCATGAAGAAGACTCTCGCCGGCGCCCTCGGGGTGCTCGCTCTGCTCAGTGTCCAAGCGCTCACCGGTGCTCCGGCAACGGCGGCGGTTCCCGGACCGATCGCCATCAATTTCACCGGCGAGCCCTCCGGTGCACAAGCGAACGGCTACTCACCCACCGGCGGGGTTACGTTCAGCGACACCATCGGGGCCGATCTGGAAGTCGAAGACTTCGGCGGCCAGAGCCATGGTCAGGGGCTCGCCGTCAACCCGGATGACTCCAGCGCCCTGACGATCGCGCTGCCCAACCCCGCACTATCGATAAGTCTCGCGTTCGGCAACGACCACCCCGGCGTTGTGGACGCCACCGACCTGGCGTCGCTGACCCTGTTCCGGGGCGCCACCCAGGTCGGCAAGGTGCTCAAGAACGTGAATGCCAACGACCTGATGGATCAACGGATCAAGTTCTCCCGGGGGAGGCTCTTCAACCGTGCGGTGTTCGTGTACGTCGACGCCGCTGAGAGCCCCAAGAATCTCATCGAGATTGTCGATGACATCAAGGTCGGCCCGATCTGCACAGTCGTTGGCACCGCGGGAAACGACAACCTCAACGGCACGTCGGGACATGACGTGATCTGCGCCTCGGGCGGCAAGGACACGATCAGGGCAGGGGGCGGCCACGATCTGATCTTCGCCGGCGACGGCCGCGACCGGGTGTTCGGTGGCCGGGGTGGCGACAGGCTGATCGGCGGCGAGGGGCGGGACTACTGCCATGGAGGTGCCGGAACGGACTCGGCCAAGTCCTGCGAGGTGAAGGAGCGGATCCCCTAGACGGCATGGGGTGACCGCGCCGACGTGGCTGTAGTCCGAAAGCTCGCGCCGGCCTCACCGGGTCAGGGCTCCTCTGGACTCATCGCTGACCGCTGGTCTCCACCTCCACGGTGTTGATGCCGGGGGTCTGGTCGGCGGCGGTGAACTCGACGAACTCGGTGTCCTCGTCGAGGTGGGCGTTGTGGCCCGGCCGCACGTAATAGGCGTCCCCAGCCGAGATGACCTCGGTCTGGCCGTCGGTGTACCGCATCGTCACCTGGCCCTTGAGGCAGTAGCCCCAGTGCGGCTCCTGACAGGCGCCGCCGGGCAGGTCGGCGAACCACTCGGCGGTGTCGAGGCCGGCGTTCCACCGCTCGAGGGCGATGGTCATGCCGCCCGCCTGGGCGCGGTGCTGCTGGCCGGCGCCGTCGACGTCGACGGCCAGCTCGGTGTTGTCTCGGGTGAAGGTGCCCATGAGGTGCTCCTGAGTTCGGGGACCGGCGGGTTGTCGGTCGTTGGGCCGAACGTAGGAGTTGAACTCGGGTGCAAGGTCAAGCCCTGGCCTAGACCGCGACGCAGTCCCTGACTCTGGCTCTTGACCTTGCACCCGAGTGCAAGGTCTACCGTGGACGGGTGAGGATCTCCGAGCTCGCTGCGTCCGCCGGAGTCCCGGCATCGACGGTGCGCTACTACGAACGGGTCGGCCTGATGGCCCTCCCGACGCGTACGGCGTCCGGCTACCGCGACTACGGCGAGGACGAGGCGAGCCGGCTGCTCTTCATCACCCGGGCGAGGCGGATGGGTCTGAGCTGCGAGCAGATCACCGCCCTCCTCCCGGTCTGGGCCGGTACGAACTGCGGCGCCGCCCAGGACCGGGTCGTCCGCCTGGTCGAGCAGAAGCAGGCCGAGATCGCCGACCGGGTGGCCGAGCTCGAGCAGTTCTCGGCCCAGCTCGACACGGTGCGCGCCACCCTGGAGGCCGAGTCGCCGCCGCGGGCGTGCCGGGCGGACCTGACCTGCTGCGTCCCGGAGTCGGCGGGCGTGCCGGTGACGATCGAGCTCAGGCCGCACCACTGACGGCAGTCACTCCCGGAAGTCTCTCGACGTCGAGAGAGATGGGGCGGATGGTCGCTCAGCGCGGGACGGGCGCTCCCGGGCTCGCCCGTCGCCGCAGGTCAGAGGCTTGTGTGGTCACCCCTCTCACAGAGCTGTATGAGCCCGGGTCCTCCTGGACGAGTGGTTCGGGTTCCCCTCGTCAGGGTGCGCTCACCGGGCAGGCGCGTAGCCTGGCGACCGTGGACAGGCAGATGTGCACGCGCCGGACGGCGAAGCCGTGCCGGGTCCCTGCCTATGACTGCTGCGACGGGGAAGCGGCGGCGGGCTGACTCCCTGGCGCCGACCGATGGCGCCGACGTCCAGCCCTGCCCACTCCTACGTCCGGAGCTCCACCATGCACTCCACCACCTCACCCCGCGCGCGCGCCCGGGGCGCGCACCGCCGTCGCCGCACTGGTCGCCGCTGCTGCGTCCTGGGGCATCGGCACGGTCGCGTCCAAGCAGGTCCTGGACGACATCGCGCCGCTGACCCTGCTGCCGGTCCAGCTGTCGTCGAGCTGCCTCTTCCTGCTCGTGCTCTGCCTGGTCCGCCGAGAGACGTTCGCGTGGACCCCGCCGGTACGCCGGCTCGCCGCACTCGGTGTCCTCAACCCCGGGATCGCCTATGCCCTCGGCCTGATCGGGCTCACCACGATCACGGCCAGCCTCTCCGTCCTGCTGTGGGCCCTCGAACCGGTGGCGATCATGCTGCTCGCCATGCTCATCCTGCGTGAGCGCGTCCCGCTCGGGCTCGCGCTCGCGGTCGGCGTGGCCCTCGTGGGGGTGTGGCTGGTGGTCTACCAGCCCGGGGCGGCCGGCGACGGCGTCGGGATCGCCTTGACCGCGGCCTCCATCGGCTTCTGTGCCCTGTATGCGGTGCTCACCCGGCTGCTGCTGCTCGACGACTCGTCGGTGACCGTCGTGCTCGCCCAGCAGGGGGCGGCGCTGGCCTTCGCCGTGACCCTGACGTCGGCGGTCCACGTGGCGGGCGGACCTGGCTGGAACCTCGGCGGCCACGGCCCGCGGGGTGCTCGGGACGTCGACCGCGGAGGACCTCCAGACGATCGGCAGGTTCCTGGCCCGCCGTGACGTCGCCACCCTGGACCGGGCGGGACCGACGGACCTACGACGTGCTGGTGCTGTGCGGCAGCGCGGTGCTCGCCTCGGTCGAGCTGGCGGCGCGGGCCGTGCACGACGGGGTGACGGGACACGTGCTGGTCACGGGTGGGACCGGCCACTCCACGCGTTACCTGGTCTCGGCGATCGGCCGCCACCCGACCTACGCGGACGTCGCGACCCGGGGACGGTCGAGGCGGCGATCCTGGCCGACGTACTGGTGCGCCACCTCGACGTACCTCCGGAGGCGGTCGCGACGAGGAGGCGTCGCGGCACTGCGGCGAGAACGCCGAGCACTCCCTGCGGGTGCTGGCCGGACGCGAGGCCTGCCGCAGGGTGCTCCTGGTGCAGGACCCCACGATGCAGCGACGCACGCACGCGAGCGTCGACCACCACCAGCGTGGCTCCGCGCGGCCGCTCGACGTGGTGAGCCACGCACCGTTCGTGCCGGTCGTCCACACCGACGGCGCGGGCGACGGGGTGGGTGCGTCGTCGTGGACCCTCCTGCGCTTCACCTCGCTGGTGCTGGGGGAGGTCCGCAGGCTGAGTGACGACGCGGAGGGCTACGGCCCGCGAGGGGCAGGCTTCATCGGCCACGTCGACGTGCCCGACCCGGTGCGGGCGGCGTACCGGCGGCTTCGACCGGTGGGTCGGCCCCGGCCTGCCCGGTAGCCTTCGACGCCATGGGGGCGGACACGCGGGCGGACGTCGTCGTCCTCGTCGAAGGGCACAGCGACGTCGCCGCGCTCGAGGTGCTGGCCGACGCGCACGGGGTCCGTGACCGGCTCGACCTGGTCGCGATGGGCGGCGTGACCAACATCCGCCGCTACCTCGTGGCCCTCGCCGGCGAGCGGCCGGACGCCGTGGTGCTGGGCCTGTGCGACGCGGGGGAGCGCCGCTACCTCGAGCAGGCGCCGGGGCTGGCCGGGGTGTTCGTGTGCGACCGCGACCTCGAGGACGAGCTGATCCGGGCGGTCGGCCCGGACCGGGTGGTGGAGCTCCTGGACGAGCTGGGCGAGCTGCGCCGCTTCCGCACGTTCCAGGACCAGCCGGAGTGGCGCGGTCGCGACCTCGGCGACCAGCTGCACCGCTTCGCCGGGACCCGGTCGGGCGAAGCGATTTGCGGTTAGCTCGGGCGATCTCGGCCTGGGTGTGGGTCGCCTTCTCCCCGTGCTCACGCAGCACTGCCAGCACCCGGTGCTGGTTCGCGGCGCGCAGCGACGACGTCGAACCAGGTGCCGTGTCGGCGGCGGGGGGCACGCTGCGGGCCATGCGCGAACCATGCCCCCGCGACGCGCTTGTCGTCAAGACATGACCGTAAGGAACTGTCAGAAACGGATTTGTCCCAATTCTCGTTCAAGTCTTGACGACAAGTGTGTGACGGCCGACACTCGTTCCATCACAACCCCTGGGCACTGGCGATCCGGCGCCCCCATCCGAAGGAGATCCATCGTGACCACATCCGTCACGCGTCTGACCGCCGTCGGCATGACCGCCCTGCTCGCGCTCGGGGCCACCGCGTGCGGTGCCAACGAGGCTGCCGAGCCGGGCGGTGAGGACGGCGGCGGCACCAGCATCGCGCTGCTGCTGCCCGAGTCGCAGACCACCCGCTACGAGACGTTCGACAAGCCCTTGTTCGAGGCGAAGGTCGCCGAGCTCTGCGAGGACTGCGAGGTGCTCTACTACAACGCCGACCAGGACGAGGCCAAGCAGACCCAGCAGGTCGACACCGCCATCAGCGAGGGCGCCTCGGTCATCGTGCTCGACCCCGTCAACGGCGCCGGCGCCGGCGGCATGGTGACCGCGGCCCAGGACGAGGGCATCCCCGTCATCGCCTACGACCGGTTCATCGCCGAGGCCGACTACTACATGTCCTTCGACAACGAGACCGTCGGCATGATGCAGGGCCAGGCGCTCGTCGACGCGATGGGGGGCTCGGGCAGCATCCTGATGCTCAACGGAGCGCCCAGCGACCCGAACGCCGCGCAGTTCAAGGAGGGCGCCCACAGCGTCATCGACGCCAGTGACATCGAGATCCTCGCGGAGTTCGACAACCCCGACTGGAGCCCGGAGGAGGCGCAGCAGTTCGTGACCGACCAGCTGAGCAACTTCGACCCCTCCGAGATCAACGGCGTGTACGCCGCGAACGACGGCCAGGCCGGCGGCGTGGTGGCAGCCCTCACGGGCGGTGGCGTCGCCGCCGACGCGCTCCCGCCGATCACCGGGCAGGACGCCGAGCTCGCCGCGGTGCAGCGGATCATCGCCGGCCAGCAGGCCATGACGATCTACAAGCCGATCCCGATCGAGGCCGAGACCGCGGCCGAGCTCGCCGTCACGCTCGCGCGGGGCGAGGAGCCCGGCGCCACCAGTGACACGGGCGTCGAGCTGACCGAGTACGAGGGCGTGCCGTCGTACATCTTCGACCCGATCGCCGTGACGGCCGAGAACGTCAACGACACCGTGGTGGCCGACGGCTTCTACGCGGTCGAGGACATCTGCACCGAGGAGTACGCCGACGCTTGCGCGGCGGCCGGCATCAGCTGATGACAGACACCATGGAGGCGCCGGTCGGGGACAGCGTGCTGTCCCTGACCGGCGTGAACAAGAGGTTCGGCGCCGTCCAGGCGCTGACCGACGTCTCGTTGACGGTCCGCGCCGGTGAGGTGGTCGCGCTCGTGGGCGACAACGGCGCGGGCAAGTCGACGCTGGTCAAGATCATCTCGGGTGTCTACCAGCCGGACGACGGCGAGATCGTGTTCGACGGCCGCAAGGTCGAGGTCTCCGGTCCGTCCGACGCCCAGCAGCTCGGCATCGCCACGGTGTTCCAGGACCTCGCGCTCTGCGACAACCTGGACGTCGTCGCGAACCTCTTCCTCGGGCAGGAGCGCACGTCCCGCTCGGTGCTCAACGAGGTGGAGATGGAGAAGGAGGCGTGGCGGCTGCTGCGCACCCTGTCCGCCAAGATCCCGTCGGTCCGGATCCCGATCGCCTCGCTGTCGGGTGGTCAGCGGCAGACCGTCGCCATCGCCCGCAGCCTGGTCGGCAAGCCGAAGGTCGTGATGCTCGACGAGCCCACGGCCGCGCTCGGCGTCGCCCAGACCGCCGAGGTGCTCAACCTCGTCGAGCGGCTCCGGGAGAACGGGCTCGGCGTCATCCTGATCAGCCACAACATGGCCGACGTGCAGGCGGTCGCCGACCGGATCGTGGTGCTGCGACTGGGCCGCAACGCCGCCGACTTCAAGGTGGAGGAGGCGACGACGACGCAGCTCGTCGCCGCCATCACCGGGGCGTCCGACAACGTCGTGTCCGAGCGCGCCGCCCGGCGTACCTCCGAGGAAGGAGCCTCCGATGGCTGACGTCGAGTCCGCCGAGGCCGCGCAGGCGCAGGCCACCGCGGTGGCCGCCGATCTGGCCGACGAACGGCTGATCCAGACCCAGGGCATCGGGGGCTACCTCCGGCTCCAGGCCAACCGGCTCCGGTCCGGCGACCTCGGCAACCTGCCGGTGATCATCGGGCTCGTCGTCATCAGCGTCGGGTTCTACATCGAGAACGCCCGGTTCCTGTCCTCGCGCAACCTGGTGTCGATCACGCAGTACGCCGCGCCGATCGGCATCATCGCGCTCGGGATCGTGCTGGTCCTCCTGCTCGGCGAGATCGACCTGTCGGTCGGATCGGTGAGCGGCATGGCCGCCGCCGTGATGGCGGTGCTGATGGTCAATGAGGGTCAGTCGACCACCGTGTCCCTGATCGCTGGCGCACTGGTCGGCGTCGCAGTGGGCGTCCTCTACGGGTTGCTCTTCACCTGGATCGGCGTCCCGTCGTTCGTGTTCTCGCTCGCCGGGCTGCTCGCCTTCCAGGGCGTGCTGCTGTTCGTGCTCGGCCCCAACGGCACGATCAACCTGCCGTCAGACTCCTACCTGCTGGAGTTCACGCGGTTCAGCTTCGTCACCGGCTGGCAGTCCTACGCGATCGTCGCCCTGATCGTGCTGGCCTACCTGGGCGCCCAGGCGCGCACCGCCATGACCCGCAAGGCGGCCGACCTGGCGCCCCCGTGGTGGCCGCTGGTGCTCACCAAGGCGGCGCTGCTCGCGGCCGGACTGGGCTTCGTGACGTACTACGTGAACATCGACCGTGGCTTCAGCTACCTGTGGTGGCTGTTCTTCGCACTCGTCGTCGTCGTCGACTTCGCGCTGCGTCGCACGCTGTGGGGCCGCCACGTGTTCGCGGTCGGCGGCAACGTCGAGGCGGCCCGGCGGTCCGGCATCAGGGTCAACCGGGTCTACATCACGGTCTTCGTGTCGTGCTCCCTGCTCGCCGCCGTCGGCGGCCTGCTCGGGGCGGGTCTGCAGACCAGCGTGTCCCAGGCGACCGGCACGACCGACACCAACCTCACCGCCATCGCGGCGGCAGTCATCGGCGGCACCAGCCTCTTCGGTGGCCGCGGGTCGGCGTGGTCGGCACTGCTCGGGATCCTGGTGCTCCAGGCGATCACGAGCGGCCTCAACCTCGCGGGCGTCGAGTCCGAGGTGCGGTTCATGGTGACCGGTGCGGTGCTGCTGCTCGCCGTGGCGATCGACTCGGTGTCGCGCCGGGCGCGGTCGTCCTCCGGACGCGGTTAGCGCCGCCCTACCCACACGACCGCCCCGGGACCGGCAGCACCGGTCCCGGGGCGGTCTCGGGTCACGGGCATGATGACGCGGGTGACGACCTCGACGGCGACCTCGGTGTCGCCCGACTCCGACCGCCACTGGTCCGAGCCGGGAGCCTGGCCGGTCGCACCGGGAGTCCACCGGATCCCGCTCCCGCTGCCGATGGACGGGCTGCGGGCGGTCAACGTCTACGTGATCGAGACCGGCGACGGGCTCACCCTCGTGGACGGTGGGTGGGCGATCCCGGAGAGCCGGTCGCTGCTGGAGACGTCCCTGGCGGCGATCGGGCGCTCGATCCGCGACATCCGGCGATTCCTCGTGACGCACGTCCACCGCGACCACTACACGCAGGCCGTCGCGATCCGGGACGAGGTCGGTAGCCACGTCAGCCTGGGTCTCGGCGACAAGGCGACGCTCGACCTGATCCACGCCCCCGGCTTCCGGGCGAGCGACCCGTACGTCGGGTTCCTCCGTCGCGCCGGTGCCCACAACATCGCCGACCGGTGGGAGGACATCTCCCGCTCGAGCACGCCCAGGCCCGAGGTCTGGCGCTACCCCGACACCTGGCTGGACGACGACCACCCGATCCCGCTGGGCGACCGGGTGCTCGACGCGGTCCACACGCCGGGGCACACCCAGGGGCACTTCGTCTTCGCCGACCACGGGGCCGGGTTGCTGTTCGCGGGCGACCACGTGCTGCCGACGATCACGCCGTCGATCGGCTTCGAGCCGGCGTTGCCCGCCGACCCGCTCGGCGACTTCCTCGGCTCCTTGACCAAGGTCCGTGGCTTGCCCGACCTGCGGCTGCTGCCCGCCCACGGGCCGGTCGCCGACTCGTCCCACCGACGGATCGACGAGCTGCTGGCCCACCACGACCACCGGCTCGCGCTGTGCCGGGCCGCCGTCGTCGAGGGCGGCAGCACGGCGTACGACGTGGCGAGGGAGCTGCCGTGGACCCGGCACGGGCACGCCTTCGACTCGCTCGACCCGTTCAACGCCGCGCTGGCGACGATGGAGACGCGGGCCCACCTCGAGCTGCTCGTGGCGCGCGGTGAGCTGACGGCGTCCGAGGTCGACAGCGTCGTGGTCTACGAAACCGTCTGACCTCGCTCAAGCGGGGAAGCCGCCGGGCCGGCGCATCGGCACGTGCGGGATCCCGTCCTCGACGAACTCGTCGCCGTCGACGGTGAAGCCGAGGCGGGCGTACCAGTCGGCGAGGGGTGACTGGGCGTCGAGCACGACGTCACGGCCGGGGCAGCTCTCCAGGGAGGTGGTCATGAGGAGGTCGGCGAGGCCGCGGCCGCGGCCGGCCGGTGCCAGCACCACCCGGCCGATCCGCCACTCGCTCACCTCGTCGAGGACGCGCGCGTAGCCGACCACGTCGTGGCCCTCGCGCAGCACCACGTGGACCGTGCCGGGCTCGACGTCGCGGCCGTCCAGGTCGGGGTAGGGGCTCTCCTGCTCCACGACGAACACGTCCTGCCGCAGCCGCCAGACGGCGTACGCCGTCGTGGCGTCCAGGTCGCCGAAGGAGACGGCCGCGACGGTGACGCCGGGGTCCGTCATCGCAGGAAAGCCAGCGTCGCGTGCCTGGCGCTGCGCGCCTCGGGGATGAACGGCAGCAGCGGGTAGACGTGGAGCAGGCCCGGCCGCTCGACGTAGATCAGGTCCCAGTCGGTCGCGGCGGCCCGGTCGGCGAGCAGCCGGCAGCCCGGCACCAGCAGGTCGCGGGTGCCGCTGAACATCAGGGCGCGCGGCAGTCCCGAGAGATCGCCGAGTCCAGGGCTTACCTCGGGCCGGCTCAGGTCGTCGGGGGAGCCGGCCCACCACTCGGCGTAGGCGTGGACCTTGCTGAGGAAGAGCCACGGGTCGATCGCGTCGTAGGACGGGGTGTCCGGGGTCGAGGTCGTCAGGTCGACCCACGGCGAGACCAGCAGCAGCTCGCTGGGCTGCGGCCCGCCCCGGTCGCGGAGCCCGAGGGCCAGCGCCAGCGCGTAGCCCCCGCCGGCGGAGTCGCCGGCCAGCGTCATCCGTGACTCGCCCGCCCACCGGGCTGCGAGGTCGACGAGTGGCTCGTAGGAGTCACGCCAGCAGCGCTCGGGCGCCAGCGGGTAGTCGGGCAGCACGACCCGGGCACCCATCGACGAGGCGAGCCCGGCGACGTACCGGACGTGGAACGGGTCGATCGGCGCCATGAACCCGCCGCCGTGGACGTAGAAGATCGTGCGGTCCGGGTCCCGGTGACGCGGGGTCACCACGTGCACGGGGAAGCCGGCGACCTCCTCGGTCACGACCGCGAAGCGCCGTTCGAAGCCGGGCACGAGCCGGGTCGGCAGCGTCCGGTCGAGCGTCGCGTGCCACTGCTCGACGCGGCTGCGCTCGGCCGGCTCGTCGACGAGGTCGCCGGACTTGCGCAGCCGCGGGATCACGTACGCCAGCAGGTCGTGGCGGCGGCTCGGCATGCGCTCACCCTAGGGGCCGCGGCGGCACCCTTCGGCGGCGCCGGACTACAGTGGACGAGTACAGACAGGGGAGCCCGGCGCGACACCGGGCTGAGAGTGCGGACCACCCGCAGACCCTCCGAACCTGATCCGGCTCACACCGGCGTAGGGAGTCACCATGAAACGCCATCTCCTGCTCGCGCTGCCCCTTGCCCTCGCGATCGGCGGGTGCAGCCTCATCGGCACCGGCGAGGGTCAGTCGGCCTCGCCCGAGCCCGAGCCCGGGGAGGCCCTGGGCACGGTCGTCCTCGTCACGCACGAGTCGTTCTCCCTGCCCAAGAAGCTGCTGCGTCGGTTCGAGGAGGAGTCCGGGCTCGACCTCGAGGTCCGGGCGGCCGGCGACGCCGGCGCGCTGACCACCAAGCTCGCCGTCACGCGCGACCACCCGATCGGTGACGTCGCGTTCGGCGTCGACAACACGTTCGCGTCACGCGCGCTCGAGGAGGACGTGTTCGACAGCCTCGACGTGTCCTTGCCCGCCGGCGTCGAGGAGTACGTCGTGCCGGCCGACAGCGGCGAGCGGCTCGCGCCGGTGGACGTCGGACACGTCTGCGTCAACGTCGACACCACCTGGTTCGCCGAGCGCGACCTGGCACCGCCGGCGACCTTGGACGACCTCACCGACCCCGCGTACGAGGGGCTGTTCGTCACGCCGTCCGCGCTGTCGAGCTCGCCCGGGCTGGCGTTCCTGCTCACGACCGTCGCGGCGTACGGCGACGACTGGCCGGCCTACTGGGAGGACCTGCTCGCCAACGACACGCTGGTGGTCGACGGGTGGACCGACGCCTACTACGGCGACTTCACCCAGGGCGGCGAGGGCGGCGAGCGGCCGGTCGTGCTGTCCTACGACTCGTCGCCCGCGTTCACGGTGCCGGAGGGCTCCGACGAGTCGTCGACCGCCGCACTGCTGGACACGTGCTCGCGGCAGGTCGAGTACGCCGGGGTGCTGGCCGGTGCCGCCAACCCCGAGGGCGCCCGGCAGGTCGTCGAGTTCCTGCTCAGCCCGGAGGTGCAGGCCGCGCTGCCGACCTCGATGTACGTGTTCCCGGCGCGCGACGGCGTCGAGCTGCCTGCCGACTGGGCCGAGTTCGCCGAGCAGCCCACCGACCCCTACGTCGTCGACCCCGACGAGATCGCCGCCAACCGCGACACCTGGCTGCAGGAGTGGCGCGACCTGGTCACGCGGTGAGCCGCCGGCTGCTGGGCCTGCTGGCCCTGGCGCTTCGTCCCCGTGACGGTGCTCGGCGTCTTCTTCGTGCTGCCCGTGGGCGGCATGCTCGCCCTCGGCCTCCGGCCGGAGGGGGAGCTCGACCTCGGGGCCGTCGCCGAGGTGCTCACCCGCAGCCGCACCGTTCGGGTGCTCGGCTTCACGCTCTGGTCGGCCGCCGCGGCCACCGGCGGTGCGGTGCTGCTGGGCCTGCCGGCGGCGTACGTGCTCCATCGCACGACGTTCCCGCTGCGCCGCGTGCTGCGAGCGGCGCTGCTCGTGCCGTTCGTGCTGCCGACGGTCGTCGTGGGCGTCGCGTTCCGCCAGGTGCTGCGTGACGGCGGACCGCTCGGCTGGCTCGGGCTGGACGGCACCCCGGTGGCCATCGTGCTGGGCCTGGTGTTCTTCAACGTCGCGGTGGTGATCCGGGTCGTCGGCGGCGCGTGGGAGGCCCTCGACGACCGGACCGGCCAGGCGGCGGCGACTCTCGGAGCCTCGCCCCTCCAGGTGTTCAGGACGGTGACGCTGCCGGCGCTGCGACCCGCGATCACGTCGGCCGCGACGGTGGTGTTCCTCTTCTGCGCCACCGCGTTCGGGATCGTGCTCACCCTCGGCGGCACGCGGTACGCCACGGTCGAGACGGAGATCTACCTGCTGACGGTGCAGGTGTTCGACCTGCCGGCTGCCGCTGCGCTCTCGATCCTGCAGGTCGTCGTGGTGGTCGGGCTGCTGCTCCTGGCGCAGCGGGTCCGGGTCCGCGCGCCCGTCACCCGGTCGCCCGGCCGGCCGCGTCGGCTCGGTCGTGCCGACGCGGTCCCGGTCGCGGTCACGGTGCTGGTGCTCGCGTTCGTCGCGATCCCGATCGGCTCGCTGGTCGCGGGGTCGCTCCGGGTCGACGGCGGGTGGACCCTGGCCAACTACGCCGCCCTGGGCTCGACCGGCGACCGGCAGGCGCTCCAGGTGTCGGTGACCGACGCGCTGGTCAACTCGCTGCGCACGGCGTTCGACGCGACCTGGATGGCGGTCGGCACGGGGCTGCTCATCACGGTCGTGGTGACCCGCCGCTCCCGGACCGCGACGGAGCGCCGGGTCCGTGGCCTGCTCGACGGCTTCTTCATGCTGCCGCTCGGGGTCTCGGCGGTGACGCTCGGCTTCGGGCTGCTGATCACCCTCGACGAGCCGCCGCTGGACCTGCGCGACAGTGCCCTGCTCGTGCCGGTGGCACAGGCGCTGGTCGCGCTGCCGCTGGTCGTCCGCATCCTGGTGCCCGTGCTGGCCGGGATCGACGACCGGCAGCGGCAGGCAGCCGCCTCGCTGGGTGCCGGCCCGCTGCGGTCGGTGCTCACGGTCGACCTGCCCGTCCTGTGGCGGCCGCTGCTGGCGGGTGCCGGGTTCGCGTTCGCGGTGTCCCTGGGCGAGTTCGGCGCGACGTCGTTCCTGGCGCGCGAGGAGTTCCCGACGCTGCCCTTGGTGATCTTCCGGCTGCTCGGCCACCCCGGTGAGCTGAACTACGGCATGGCGCTGGCCGCCTCGGTCCTGCTGGCCACGACGACGGCCGTGGTCATGCTGCTCGTCGAGCGGCTCCGGGTCGCCTCCGTGGGAGCCTTCTGACGTGCTGTCCTTGCGCGACGTGACCGTCACCTTCGACGGCCGACCGGCGGTCGACGACGTCAGCCTCGAGCTCCCGGACGGCGACGTGCTGGCCGTGCTCGGACCGTCCGGCTGCGGAAAGTCGACCCTGCTCCGCGCGATCGCCGGACTGGAGCTGTTGCACGCGGGCGCCATCTCGTGGGACGGGGAGGACGTCAGCCGGGTGGCGACCCACCGGCGCGGCTTCGCGCTGATGTTCCAGGACGGCCAGCTCTTCGACCACCTCACCGTCGCGCGCAACGTCGGCTACGCACTGCGGCTGCGACGCGTGCCCGACCCCGATCGGCGAGTGTCCGAGCTGCTCGACCTGGTCGGCCTCCCGGAGTACGGGGACCGGCTGCCGGGGACCCTCTCCGGCGGGGAGCGGCAGCGGGTCGCCCTGGCGCGGTCGCTGGCCGTCGAGCCGCGACTGCTGCTGCTCGACGAGCCGCTGTCGGCCCTCGACGCCGGGCTGCGCGAGCGGCTGGCGGGTGACCTGCGCGCCATCCTCGAGACGGCGGGGACGACGGCGCTGCTGGTCACCCACGACCACGAGGAGGCCTTCGCGGTCGCCGACCGGCTCGCCGTGATGCGGTCGGGCCGGATCGTCCAGCAGGGTCCGATCGCCGAGGTGTGGCGCCGTCCGGCGGATGCCGACACCGCCCTCTTCCTCGGGTACGCCGCCGTCCTCGAGGGCGACGCGGCGACCCGGCTGCTGCGGTCCGCCGGCGCCCCGGACGCCCCCGCCGTCGCGCTGCGCCGGTCGGCGCTCACGGTCGCAGCGGACGGGCCGCTGCGGGGCACGGTCGTCTCCTCGCGGCTGACTCCCGAGCAGGTCCGGCTGCGGCTCGACGTACCCGGGCTCGGAGAGCTGGACGCCGTCGCCGGCCTCGACGCCCATGCCGGACCGGGAGACGACGTGGCGGTCCGGGTGGACGGCAGCCGGCTGGCGCCGATCGGCGCCCACTGACCGGCCAATAGACTGGCGACCGTGTATCGCCGCGCCTACGTCCTGCTGGTCGGCATCGCCGCCGTCATGGGCGTCCTGGCGGTCGTCACGTCACTGCTGATCGACCGGAGTCTCGCCGACCCCGAAGGCTTCCTCGGCCCTTCCTGGCTGCGGCTGCCGCTGCTGCTGAGCGGCGCGCTCCTCGGAGACCTGCTTCCCCGGACCCTGTGGGTCTCGCGCGGCAACCCGATCCGGTGGAAGGCGATCGCGCTCGACCGGCTGCGCACCCACTGGACCCGCGAGCGGCTGACGCTGGTCGTGTTGGGCATCGTGTGCTTCTACATCACCTACGTGAGCTACCGGAACCTCAAGTCGTTCCTGCCGTTCGTGCGCGAGCGCAAGTACGACTGGGAGCTCTACCTCCTCGACCACGCGCTGTTCCTCGGCAACGACCCCGGCGCGGTGCTGCACGACCTGCTGGGCACCGGGGTCTGGGCGCACTTCCTCTCGACCATCTATCTCTGGTTCCTTCCCCTGGTGCCGCTCGCGGTGACCGCGTGGCTCGTGTGGTCGAGCAACATCTCCTACGGGTACTGGTTCGTGACGTCGCAGTGCATCGCGTGGTCGCTGGGGACGCTGTCCTACTACCTGCTCCCCACCCTGGGCCCGGGGTTCTTCGCGCCCTGGCTCTACGAGCACCTCTCGCCCACGGCGACGACCCAGCTGATGGACTCCCTGTCCGGCGCCCGGGAGCGGGTGCTCTGGCAGGGCATCGAGGACGCCGTGCAGTCCACGGCCGGCTTCGCCAGCCTGCACGTCGCCATCACGCTGCTGGTGGCGCTGATGGTGCAGTACACCGTCCGGTCGCGGATCGTGCACTGGGTGTTCTGGGTCAACTTCGCGGTCACCGTCGTCGCCACGATCTACTTCGGCTGGCACTACCTCGCCGACGACGTCGCCGGCATCCTGATCGCGCTCGTCGCCTTCTACGTCGGCGGTCGAGCCAGCGGGCAGGTCTTCGAGCGACACGGACTCGCCTCGCACCCGACCACGGACAGCTCCGCGGTCCCGGTCGACGTCGACCGCTGAACGCCGCCCGACCTCGCACCGGCGGAACTACATTGTTGTAGTTCGCAAGCCGACACGCCGGTGACTCCTGAGTTTCTTGAGGATTTTGTGGCTTTTGTGACGAATGAGCATTAGCGTGCCGCGAGTGCCTTGGGGCACGTCCACGCTCGACCAGGGCGGCGGGACCCGGTGTGATCGGAACGCAGGAGGAATCGCGAGTGCCTCGCGCAGTCGGTGTCGTAGTAGCCCTCGGCCTCGCCGTGAGCCTGACCATCCCCCCGATGTCAGGTCCCGCGCTGGCCGACCCGGCCGACACCCCGTCCCGCCAGGAGGTCCGCGACGCGCGGGCCGCCGCGCAGGGCGTGGCGCGAGACGTCGACGCCGTCCAGGCAGACCTGGCGGCGGCGAACCAGCGACTCCAGCAGTCCGCCATCGCGGCCGCCCAGGCGACGGAGGCGTGGAACGGTGCGCGGTACCGGCTCGATCAGGCGCGGCTGGCGGCCTCCGCCGCGGACGAGCGAGCCGGTATCGCGCACACCGACGTCGACCGGCAGCAGGACGCGTACGCCGACGCGCTGGTCAGCTCCTACCAGATCTCGCCGACCCTGACGGCCGTCGCGTCGATGGTGCAGGCCGACGGGATCGGCACCGTCGTGCAGCAGAGCACGACCATGCGCGCGGCCGAGTCGGCCCTCGACAGCCGCTACGACGGGTTCGTCGCGGCCTCGACGCTGGCGAACGTCGCCGTCGACCAGGCCGATGCGGCTCGGGCCGAGGCCGCCGCAGCGCAGGTGGCGGCCCGCACCGCGCGCGACGCCGCCCGGCAGGCAGCAGAGGCGGCCGCCGCCGAGGCGTCCGCGATCGCCAGCCACAAGGGCGAGCTGATCGAGGAGCTCGCCGAGCTGCAGGACATCAGCGTCGCCCTGGCCGAGCAGCGACAGGAGGCGCTCGACGAGCAGGCCGCCGAGGCCGCTGCCGCCCAGGCCGCCGCCGAGGCGGAGCAGGCGGAGGCCGCGGAGCCGGCTGCCCCCGAGCAACCCGCGGAGCAGCCGACTGAGCAGTCGCAGCCCGAGCAGCCGGCCCAGCAGCCTGAGGAGCCGGCCGAGGACCCCGCGCCGCAGCCCGACCCGCCGCCGGCACCGAGCGGTGGCGCCGACGCCGCCATCGCGTTCGCGCGGGCCCAGCTGGGTGAGCCCTACGTGTGGGGCGCCGACGGTCCGGACTCGTGGGACTGCTCCGGCCTCACCATGGGCGCGTGGGGAGCCGGCGGGAAGTACCTCCCGCACTACTCCGTGGCGCAGTACCAGCAGTCGACGCCGATCTCCGCCAGCAGCCTCCGGCCCGGCGACCTGGTGTTCTGGGGGTCGTCGTCCAGCTCGTCGTCGATCTTCCACGTGGCGCTCTACATCGGCGGCGGCCAGATCATCCACGCCCCGCGCACCGGCCGGCCGGTGAGCCAGGAGTCGATGTACTACTGGACCACGCCCAACTTCTACGCCCGCCCCTGACCGGTCAGTAACGTCGGGGCATGGCCACCGACACCACCCCCGACACCACCCCCGAGGCCGGCCCCGACCCGCAGCCGGCGGGCTACCGGCAGCCGGAGATCGACGTCGCTGCGCTGACGCGGCTGCTCGACGGCCGCTACGGCGAGGTCCGCGACCTCGTGCGGACCAACCTGGCGACGTACGCCTCCGTGCTGGAGGACGCCGAGCGGCTCGACACCGACGCCTACCGTGACCGGGTGCGCGACCTGGTCGTGGAGATGGCCGCGACCGGGCAGACCGGGATGGGCTTTCCCACGGCGTACGGCGGCGGCGGCGACCTCGGCGCGTCGATCGCGGCGTTCGAGACGCTGGCGTTCGGTGACCTGTCCGTGCTGGTGAAGGTCGGCGTGCAGTTCGGCCTCTTCGGCGGCGCGATCCTCCAGCTGGGCACGGCGCGTCACCACGACGCCTACCTGCGCGACCTGATCACCGGCGCCACGATGGGGTGCTTCGCGATGACAGAGGTCGGGCACGGGTCCAACGTGCAGGCGCTGGGCACCACCGCGACGTACGACCCGGCGACCGAGGAGTTCGTGATCACGACGCCCGACCCGTCGGCGCGCAAGGACTGGATCGGCAACGCCGCGCGGCACGCCGAGCTCGCCGTGGTGTTCGCGCAGCTCGAGGTCGGCGGCACCGGGCACGGCGTGCACGCGCTGGTGGTGCCGCTGCGGCGCGACGGCCACGTGCTGCCCGGCGTCACGATCGAGGACGACGGCCTGAAGCTGGGCCTCAACGGCGTCGACAACGGCCGGATCAGCTTCGACGCGGTCCGGGTGCCGCGGGAGAACCTGCTCGACCAGTTCGCCGACGTGACGCCCGAGGGTGAGTACCGCAGCAGCATCGAGAACCCGAACCGGCGGTTCTTCACGATGCTCGGGACGCTCGTGCAGGGCCGGGTGTGCGTCGGCGGGGCCGGCATCAACGCCGCGAAGGTCGCGCTCGCCATCGCCGTGAAGTACGGCGACCGTCGGCGTCAGTTCGAGGCGACCGACCCGCCCGCGGAGGACCTGCTGCTCGACTACGGGCTGCACCAGCGGCGGCTGTTCCCGCTGCTCGCCACGACGTACGCGCTCCACTTCGCGCAGGAGGTCGTGGCCGACCGGCTGCACGAGGTCTTCTCGGTGGAGGCCGGCGAGGCCGAGGCCGGCGAGGCCGTCCGTCGGAAGCTCGAGTCACGCGCGGCCGGCACGAAGGCACTCGGCACCTGGCACGCGACGCGCACCATCCAGGAGTGCCGGGAGGCCTGTGGCGGCCAGGGCTACCGGGCGGTCAACCGGTTCGCGGCGCTCAAGGCCGACACCGACGTCTTCACGACGTTCGAGGGCGACAACCACGTGCTGCTCCAGCTGGTGGCCAAGGGTCTGCTCACCGACTACGCCGACGCGTTCGAGGACCTCGACCAGTTCGGGATGGTCCGGTTCGTCGCCGGGCTCGCTGTCGAGACCGTGATCGAGAAGACCGCGGTGCACAAGCTGATCGAGCGGATCCGCGACGTCCTCCCGGGTGGGGACGAGTGGGACCAGGAGGCCGGGCTGCTCGACCCGAACTACCACCGGATGATGCTGCGGTTCCGCGAGGAGCACATGCTCGCGGGCGTGGCCCGCCGGCTCAAGCGCGGCATCGACGACGGGCTGAACCCCGGCGAGGTCTTCTCCCGGGTGCAGGACCACGTCATCGCCACTGCCCGCGCCCACACCGAGCGGCTCGTGCTCGACGCGTTCCTCGACAAGGTGGCCGGGCTCGACGACGGTGACCAGAAGGTGGCGCTCACCCTGCTCTGCGACCTGTTCGCCCTCACCACGATCGAGGCCGACCGCGCGTGGTTCATGGAGCACGGCCGGCTGTCGTCCCAGCGCTCCAAGGCGATCAGCCGCGAGGTCAACGGCCTGTGCCGCAAGCTGCGACCGCTCGCCGTCGACCTGGTCGACGCGTTCGGCGTACCCACCGAGATGCTGCGGTCCCCCGAGCTCGTCGGCTGACGGCCACCCTCCAGCGCGAGTCGTGGGGAATGCGGCTCGAGTCGTGGGGAATGCGGCTCGAGTCGTGGGGAAATCACGCCGTACTCCCGACTCGATCCGAATCAGGCACGACTCGGCCGGAATGGGGCACGACTCGCGCTCAGTGGGCGTCGGTCTCCTGGAACCGCTTGAACGACGCGTGCACCTCGGCCTCGGCCTCCGTGCGGCCGACCCAGTCGGCGCCCTCGACGGACTTGCCGGGCTCGAGGTCCTTGTAGACCTCGAAGAAGTGCTGGATCTCGAGCCGGTCGAACTTCGAGACGTGGTTGATGTCGCGCAGGTGCTCGAGCCGCGGGTCGAGCGTCGGGACGCACAGCACCTTGTCGTCGCCCCCGGCCTCGTCGGTCATCCGGAACATGCCGATCGCGCGGCACAGGATGACGCAGCCGGGGAACGTCGGCTGCTGGAGGATGACCATCGCGTCGAGCGGGTCGCCGTCCTGGCCGAGCGTGTTCTCGATGAAGCCGTAGTCGGCGGGGTAGGCCGTCGAGGTGAAGAGCATCCGGTCCAACCGGATCCGGCCGGTCTCGTGGTCGACCTCGTACTTGTTGCGCTCACCCTTGGGGATCTCCACCACCACGTCGAACTCGAGCACGTCTGTCCTCCCAACGGCGGCACCGGCCTGTCCGGGCCGGGACCAGTGTCGCGCACAATGGCTCCGAACACGCAGCCGAGAGGGGTCCACAGTGCGGAAGGGTGACCGACGCCACCCGTCGCGACGGGCGACCTGGCTGCCGGTGCTGCTCGTGCTGCTCCTTCTCGGCGGGGCGGGCGCGGCCTACCTGACGGGGGTCTCGGACCGGTGGGCGCCCGACGAGCCCCCGGACCCGGTGCGCGAACCCGCCGCCGTGCCGCCGCCGCAGGGCATGGACATCGCCGCGGTGCCCGAGCCCGAGCCGGTCGCGGAGGCGGCCGAGGCCGGGCCGCTGCTGCGCGCCGCCGTACGTCGCACGCTGGCCGCGGCGCTGGCCGACCCTGACCTCGGGCCGTCGGTGCACGCCGAGGTCGCGGCGCTCGACGGCGAGCGCCCGGCGTACTCCACCGGCAGCGGCACGTTCATCCCCGCCTCGACCCTGAAGCTGGCCACGGCCGCGGCCGCGCTGGCCGCGTTCGGACCGGACCACCGGTTCGAGACCACGGTCGTGGCGCGCGGCCGGTCCTTGACGCTCGTCGGCGGCGGCGACCCGTTGCTGGCGCGCGCCCCCGCTCCGCCGGAGGAGTGGCCGCGCGTCGCCGACGTCCGGACCCTGGCGAGGCAGACCGCCGCCGAGCTGGGCGGCCGGAAGCCGGTGCGGCTGGCCTACGACGCATCGCTGTTCACCGGCCCGTCGGCGAGCCCCTTCTGGCGGGCCGACTACGTGCCCGACGACATCGTGTCGCCGATCGGGGCGCTGTGGGTGGACGAGGGGATCTCGGCGGACCGCTCGGAGCGCGTGGCCGACCCCGCGGCCGACGCGGCGGCCGCCTTCGCCGCCGCCCTCAGCGAGCAGGGCGTGACGGTGCAGGGCGCCCTCCGCGCAGCCAGAGCGCCCGGTGGCGCCCGCACCCTCGCCACGGTCAGCAGCCCGCCGGTGTCACAGATCGCCGAGCACGTGATCGAGGTCAGCGACAACGAGGGCGCCGAGGTCCTCGCGCACCACGTCGGGCTCGCCGTCCTCGACGACGGTTCGTTCGCGGGTGGGGCCGCGGGGGTCCGCCAGACGCTGGCCGGCCTCGGCGTACCCCTGGCCGGGGCGGTGATCCGCGACGGCAGCGGACTGTCGCGCCAGAACCGGGTGAGCGCGGCCACCCTGCTCGAGGTGCTCCGGGTGGCGTCGCAGCGGCCCGACCTCCGGGCCGTCGTGAGCGGGCTGCCCGTCGGCGGCTTCACAGGCTCGCTCACGTTCCGCTTCGACCAGGCACCGGCAGCCGGGGTCGGCCGGGTACGCGCCAAGACCGGCAGCCTCGGCGGCGTCCGGACCCTGGCCGGGATCGCCACCGACCTCGCAGGGACACCGATGGCGTTCGTGCTCGCCGCCGACCGGATCCGCGAGCCCGACACGGTCGAGGCCGAGGTGAGCCTCGACAACCTCGCGGGCGCGCTCGGCGCCTGCCGCTGCTCGCGTTGAGCATTTCGCCGACGCGTAGGGTCACGGCTATGGACTCGATGGTCGACTGGGAGCTCGCGGTGTTGCTCGGGGGACGGGTCGCCGGCAACGGGCCCGTCGTCACCGTGGGCGAGGCCGACGCGGCCGTGGCCGAGCTGCGCGCCGCTGCCGACCGCTCCACCGGGCTGGTGCGCGAGTTCACCGGGCTCAGCGCCGGCGAGCGGACCGCGCCGGTGCTGGTCGTCGACCGGCAGGGCTGGGTGCGGGCCAACACCGAGGCGTTCGCGATCATGCTCGGCCCGGTCATCGACCGGCTGCAGGAGAAGAAGGGTGCGCCGACCGGCGTCACCCGCGCGGTCGGTGCGCGGATCACCGGTGGGGAGGTCGGGCTGCTGCTCGGGTTCCTCGCGTCCAAGGTGCTCGGCCAGTTCGACCCGTTCCACGAGCCCTCCGGCCGGCTGCTGCTCGTGGCGCCCAACATCGTGCACGTCGAGCGCGAGCTCCAGGCGGACCCGTCCGACTTCCGGCTCTGGGTGGCACTCCACGAGGAGACCCACCGGGTCCAGTTCACCGCCGTCCCGTGGATGCGCGACCACCTGTTCGGCGAGATCGGCGCGCTCGCCGACACCATGGACCCCGGCGGCCTCCTCGATGACGGACTGAAGCGGGTCGCCGAGGCGGTCCGGGGCGGCGGGGGGAGCGTGTTCGACGTCCTCGGCTCCCCGGAGCAGAAGGCGATCGTCGACCGGGTCACGGGCGTCATGTCCCTCCTGGAGGGCCACGCGGACGTCGTGATGGACGGCGTCGGGCCGCAGGTCATCCCCAGCGTCGGCAAGATCCGCGCCGGCTTCGACCGCCGCCGCAAGGGCATCGGTGTCCTCGACCGGGTCCTGCGCAAGGCGCTCGGCCTCGACGTGAAGATGGCGCAGTACCGCGACGGCGCGAAGTTCGTCCGCGGCGTGGTCGACCGCGTCGGCATGACGGAGTTCAACGCGGTCTGGGAGGCTGCCGAGCACCTCCCCAGCAAGGCCGAGATCGCCGACCCCGATGCGTGGGTCGCCCGGGTGCTATGAGCCTCGACCCGGCGGTGGCCGCGGTCCGGGGCGCCGTACGCCGGGAGCTGGCCGACGTCGGCGAGCAGCCGGTCCTGGTCGCGTGCAGCGGGGGCGCCGACTCCCTGGCGCTGCTGGCCGCCACCGTCTTCGAGGGTCGTGACCGGCCCTGGCGGGTCGTCGGCGTGACGGTCGACCACGGGCTGCAGCCGGGGTCCGCCGAGCGCGCCGACGCCCTGGTCGCGCGGATGGTCACCCTCGGCGTCGACGAGACGGTCGCCGTCCGGGTCACGGTCGAGGCGTCCGGGCAGGGACCCGAGGCCGCGGCGCGGGAGGCCCGCTACGCCGTCCTCGAGGAGGTCGCCGAGCGGTTCGGCTCGGCCGCGGTGTTGCTCGGCCACACCCTCGACGACCAGGCCGAGACCGTGCTGCTCGGCCTCACCCGCGGCAGCGGGGGCCGGTCGCTGGCAGGCATGCGCCCACGGTTCGACCGGTTCCGCCGGCCGCTGCTCGGCATCAGCAGGGCGCAGACCGAGGCCGCCTGCCGTGCCGAGGGTCTGGACTGGTGGACCGACCCCCACAACAGCGACCCGGCCCACACGCGGGCCCGGATCCGCCACGTCGTGATGCCCATGCTCGAGCGCGAGCTCGGGCCCGGTGTCGCCGAGACGCTGGCGCGCACGGCGCCCCAGCTGCGGGCGGACGTCGAGCTGCTCGACGCCCAGGCGGCGGCGGCGTACGACGAGCTCGTGGTCGAGGGGGCGCTGCCGGTCGACCGGTTGGCGACCCTGCCGGACGCGCTGCGGCTGCGAGTGCTGCGGCTGGCCGCGCTGCACGCCGGCGCGATCCCGAGCGACCTCGCGCACGGTCACGTGCTCGCGGTCGACGGGCTGGTGCGCGCCTGGCGAGGCCAGGTCGGGATCGACCTCCCCGGGCGGCTCCGGGCGGTCCGGCGCGACGACCGCCTCGCCTTCGTCCCGTCGGACAGCGGCGCATGACCCGTTCGGGTCATTTCGCCCGATTCCACGTCCGGCGCTCGCCGCGGCGGCCCAGGATGGCTCCTGCGGCCCTCCCACCCCCCCGGTGAGGGCCGCACCTACGCCCGGAGGCCTCCGCGGACCCGCCGGACACGTGAGCCCCGGACCGCCCTAGGCTGCGGTCCATGGACGCGTCCCACGTGGAGAACGAGCTCGTCAACGTCCTCTACACCGAGGCGCAGATCCAGGAGCGGCTGGCCGAGCTGGCTCGCGAGATCGAGGCCGACTACGACGGCCACGACCTGCTCATCGTCGGCATCCTCCGCGGGGCCGTGATGGTGATGGCCGACCTGGCCCGCAGCTTCACCCGGCACATCGAGATGGACTGGATGGCGGTGTCGTCGTACGGCTCCGGCACGAAGTCCAGCGGCGTCGTCCGGATCCTCAAGGACCTCGACACCGACATCTCCGGCCGGCACGTCGTGATCGTCGACGAGATCATCGACACCGGCCTCACCCTCTCCTGGCTCACCTCGAACCTCGAGTCCCGCGAACCGGCCAGCGTCGAGATCTGCACGTTGCTGCGCAAGCCCGAAGCGCTCCAGATGCCCGTCGACGTGAAGTACGTCGGCTGGGACATCCCCAACGAGTTCGTCGTCGGCTACGGCCTCGACTACCGCGAGAAGTACCGCAACCTCCGCGACGTCGGCACCTTGGCGCCGCACATCTACGGCGGCTGATTTTCGGACTGTCGGTTTCCCCGCTTAAGCGGGGATTCCTGCACTTCCCGAGCGAAACTTCACCCGGGAGGCGCCAGTTTCCCCGCTTGAGCGGGGAAACTGCCACCGGGGCGCGGTCCCGAGGTGCCGCGGCCTCGCAGGTTCGCCCCCGTTGGGCTCGCCTGCGAGAATGGGCCAGACCGGCGCCGGGTAGCGTCGTCGGTCAGTGGCACCAGCCCGTCCTCAGTCCAGTCGAGAGAAATACGTGAAGCGGATCCTCCTGAATCGTTGGGTCATCGGCATCCTCGCCGTGACCGGCGTCCTGCTCGCCCTCCAGTACCTCGTCCCCACCGGGGAGCACGACGAGATCAGCACGTCGCGCATGATCGAGTTCATCCGGGACGGCGAGGTCCAGGACATCAAGTTCATCGACGGGGACCAGGTCATCGAGGCCACGCTCGACCCCGACGTCAGCCGCGAGGGCGGCAACCAGGTGATGACCTACTGGCTGACCGACACCCAGGCCGAGATCGAGAACCAGGTCCTGCAGCAGGTCGACGCGGGTGAGATCGACGAGTACACGACCGAGATCGCCAAGCCGTCCGTGCTCGGCTCGATCCTCGCCGGCTTCCTCCCGATCATCTTGATCCTCGTCGTCTTCTTCTGGCTGATGAACAGCATGCAGGGCGGCGGCGGTCGCGGCGTCATGCAGTTCGCCAAGTCCAAGGCCAAGCTGATCACCAAGGACATGCCCAAGACCACGTTCTCCGACGTCGCCGGCTGCGAGGAGGCCATCGAGGAGCTCGGCGAGATCAAGGAGTTCCTCCAGGAGCCCGCGAAGTTCCAGGCCGTCGGCGCCAAGATCCCCAAGGGCGTGCTGCTCTACGGGCAGCCGGGCACCGGCAAGACGCTGCTGGCCCGCGCGGTCGCGGGTGAGGCCGGCGTGCCGTTCTACTCCATCTCCGGCTCCGACTTCGTCGAGATGTTCGTCGGCGTCGGCGCCTCCCGCGTCCGCGACCTGTTCGAGCAGGCCAAGGAGAACGCACCGGCGATCGTCTTCATCGACGAGATCGACGCCGTCGGCCGCCACCGCGGTGCCGGCATGGGCGGCGGTCACGACGAGCGCGAGCAGACCCTCAACCAGCTGCTCGTCGAGATGGACGGCTTCGACGTCCGCGGCGGCGTCATCCTGATCGCGGCCACCAACCGGCCCGACGTGCTCGACCCCGCGCTGCTGCGTCCGGGCCGCTTCGACCGCCAGATCCCGGTCGACGCCCCCGACCTCTCGGGGCGTCACCAGATCCTCCAGGTCCACTCCCGCGGCAAGCCGATGGCGGTCGACATCGACCTGCACGCCGTGGCACGGCGTACGCCGGGCTTCACCGGTGCCGACCTGGCCAACGTCCTCAACGAGGCTGCGCTGCTGACGGCGCGCCAGGGCGGCAAGCAGGTCACCAACGAGGCCCTCGACGAGGCGATCGACCGCGTGATCGCGGGCCCCCAGCGGCGCACCCGCCTGATGAGCGAGAAGGAGAAGCTCGTCACGGCCTACCACGAGGGTGGCCACGCGCTGGTCGCCGCCGCGCTGCCCGGCAGCGACCCCGTGCACAAGATCACGATCCTGCCGCGCGGCCGGGCGCTGGGCTACACGATGGTGCTGCCCGACGAGGACAAGTACTCCCAGACCCGCAGCGAGCTGCTCGACAAGCTCGCCTACATGATGGGCGGCCGGGCCGCCGAGGAGATGGTCTTCCACGACCCGACCACCGGCGCCGGCGACGACATCGAGAAGGCCACCAACCTCGCTCGGGCGATGGTCACGCAGTACGGCATGACCGAGGTGCTCGGTGCCGTGCGACTCGGCGACGGCAACGCCGAGCCGTTCCTCGGCCGCGACATCGGCCACCAGCGCAACTACTCCGAGGACGTCGCAGCGAAGGTCGACGAGGAGGTCAAGAGCTTCGTCGCCGCCGCCCACCAGGAGGCGTTCGACATCCTCGAGGAGAACCGCGACGTCCTCGACGCGCTGGTGCTCGCGCTGCTCGACCGCGAGACCCTCGACAAGCAGGAGGTCGCCGAGGTGTTCGAGGCGCTCCGCCGCCGGCCCGGGCGACCCGCCTGGACCGGCTCGCCCGACCGCTCCCCGTCGGAGATCCCGCCGATCGAGGTGCCGCAGGAGATCCGCGACCGCGTCCGGTCCAACGGCCAGCCGGCCGAGGAGGCGTCCGCCGGGGTCGTCATCACCCCGCCCGGCAGCGGCGGCGACATCCACGGGGGCAGCGGGCCCGGCCCGGTGGCCGACCCGCCCGAGCCACCCGCCACCGCATGATCGACCCGGTCGCCTACCCGGAGCGCGCCCCGGACGAGATCCCCGCGTTCGACCATGCGCGTGCCGAGGCGGCCGTGCGCGAGCTGCTCATCGCGATCGGTGAGGACCCCGAGCGCGAGGGGCTGCACGAGACCCCGGCCCGGGTGGCCCGGGCGTATGCCGAGCTGACGGCCGGCCTGCACCAGAACGCCGAGGACGTGCTGACCACCACGTTCGACCTCGGCCACGACGAGATGGTCCTGGTGCGCGACATCGAGCTGTGGTCGATGTGCGAGCACCACCTCGTGCCCTTCACCGGCGTGGCCCACGTCGGCTACATCCCGGCGGAGTCGGGGAAGATCACCGGTCTCTCCAAGCTCGCCCGGCTGGTCGACGTCTACGCCAAGCGGCCGCAGGTGCAGGAGCGGCTGACGACGCAGGTCGCCGACTCGCTGATGGAGATCCTCGACGCCCGCGGCGTGATCGTGGTGATCGAGGCCGAGCACCTCTGCATGACGATGCGCGGCGTGCGCAAGGCGGGTGCCCGCACCATCACCTCGGCGGTCCGGGGCCAGATGCGCAACGCCGCGACCCGCTCCGAGGCGATGGCGCTCATCCACCGGAGGCCGTGACCGGCATGGTCCCGAGGCTGATGGGGGTCGTGAACGTCACGCCCGACTCCTTCTCCGACGGGGGCCGCTACGCCGATCCCGCGGCCGCCGTCGCCCACGGCCGGCAGCTGCTCGCCGACGGCGCCGACCTGCTCGACATCGGCGGCGAGTCGACCCGGCCGGGCGCGGTCCGGCCGAGCGTGGAGGACGAGCTCGGACGGGTGATCCCGGTGATCGAGGCGCTCGCGGTCGACGCGGTCGTCTCCGTCGACACGATGCGCTCCGAGGTGGCCCGCGAGGCGCTCGCCGCCGGCGCGACCATCGTCAACGACGTGTCGGGAGGGCTGGCCGACCCCGCCATCCTCGACGTCGTGGCCGGGTCCTCCGCGACGTACGTCGCGATGCACTGGCGCGGCCACGCCGACCGGATGCAGTCCCTGGCGTCGTACGACGAGGGAGCGGTCGCCACGGTCCGCGCCGAGCTCGCCGACCGGGTCTCCGCCGTCCGAGCCGCGGGGATCCCCGACGACCGGCTGGTGCTCGACCCCGGGCTCGGCTTCGCCAAGACGGCCGAGCACAACTGGGCGCTGCTGGCCGGGCTCGACGAGATCGCCGGCCTGGGGTTCCCGCTGCTGGTCGGCGCCAGCCGCAAGGCGTTCCTGGGGGCGCTGCTCGCCGACCCGGCGGGCACGCCTCGGCCGGTCGACGACCGCGAGGCTGCCGGCGCGGCGGTCACGGTGCTGCTCGCCCAGCGGGGCGTCTGGGGGATCCGCGTGCACGACGTGCGCGCCAGCCGTGACGCGCTGAAGGTCTGGCGGCGACTGGAGGAGGAGCGATGGACGAGCTGACCGTGACGGGCATCGAGTGCTACGGCCACCACGGCGTGTTCGAGCACGAGCGACGAGACGGTCAACGGTTCGTGATCGACCTCACGCTGGGACTCGACACCCGGCCCGCGGCCGTCTCCGGTGACTTGCGGGAGACGGTCGACTACGGAAGCCTCGTGGCTCAGGTGAAGGCCGCCGTCGAGTCCGATCCGGTCGATCTGATCGAGACGGTGGCCGCCCGGGTCGCCGGTATCTGCCTGACCGACGGTCGTGTTGAATGGGCCCGGGTCACCGTGCACAAGCCCGACGCACCCATTGCGACGGCCTTCGCCGATGTGGCACTGACGATCCGGAGAGACGTGAGGGACCCCCTGTGACCGAGACCCCCAACCCGCACATCATCGATGCCGACACGTTGACCGGCGAGATGCGGCCGATCCGGCGGGCCGTGCTCGCGCTGGGCTCCAACCTCGGCGAGCGGATGACCGCCCTGCAGGGTGCTCTCGACGCGCTGGCCGACACCCCGGACGTCTGGGTCACCGCCGTCTCGCCGGTCTACGAGACCGAACCGGTCGACGCGCCGGCCGGCTCCGAGACGTTCCTGAACGCCGTGGTGCTGCTCGACACGACCCTGGCCGCCCACCGGCTGCTCGACCGCGCCCTGGCGGTGGAGGACGCCTTCGACCGCGAGCGGACCGAGATCCGCAACGCCCCGCGGACGCTCGACATCGACCTGATCGTGGTCGGCGACCGTCGCAGCGACGACGAGCTGAAGCTCCCCCACCCGCGGGCCAAGGACCGGGCGTTCGTGCTGCGGCCGTGGCACGACCTCGAGCCGGAGGCCGAGCTGCCCGAGGCGGGCCGGATCGCCGACCTGCTCGCGGGCCTCGACTCGTCCGACCTGCAGAAGCGCGACGACCTCACGCTCGAGGTGCAGTGACCGGTCCCCCCGGTCAGGAGCCCCCGGACGGACACCTGCGCCCCACCGGCCCGGCCGCCGTCGGCGCCTCCGTCATGGTCGGCCTGGTGGCGGGCTGGCTGCTCCATCCGGTCGCCGACCGGCTCGGCAACCCGCCGGTGGTCAGCTGGCTCCAGCCTGCGGCGCTCTTCGTGGTGGCGGCGGTGCTGTTCGCCACGGCGTACGTCACCCACCGCACCCTGCACGTCCACCGCCGCTGGCTCGAGCCGCACCACGCCGTCAACCGGCTGGTGCTGGCGCGGGCGTCGGTCCTGGTGGGCGGGTTCGTCGCCGGTGGCTACGCGGGGTACGCCGTGAGCTGGCTCGGGGTGGCGGCCGAGCTGGGGAGCGAGCGGATCGTCCGATCGCTCCTCGCGGCCCTCGCGGGCGCCCTGATGGTCGTCGGAGCGCTGCTCCTCGAACGCGCGTGTCGCGTCCGTTCCGACGACGAGGAGACATAACCTGCGGGTTATGTCTTCCCCGACTGCACGCCGGCGACAACGCAGCACCAGGCTCACCGTCGCCGTAGCCCTGCTCACGGGCGCAGCGGTCCTCGTGACCGCCGCGTTCCTCGGCAGCTCCGCCTGGTTCCAGGCGCTCGCTGCCATCTCCTCCGTCGTGCTCGGCATCGCCGCCACGCGGATCACCCACTCCGAGCTGCTGCAGACCCGGCGCGACGCTGCTCGCGACCGGGCCGCCCAGGCCTCGGCCTACCGCGACCTGACCGACCAGCGCACCGCCGAGCACCGGGTCTTCGCCTCCGCGATGCGCGCCCGGGTCGACCACCAGGAGCATGCCCTCACCGAGCTGGAGGCCGCGCTCTCGGCCGCCCAGAAGCGGGCCGCCGAGGCGACGTTGAAGTTCAACGCCGAGGCACGTCGGGCCGAGGCTGCCGAGCAGGTCGGCCGCACCACGTCGGAGAAGCTCGACGAGGCGGAGGAGCGGGCCGCCGAAGCGGTGCTGCGCGTGGCCGAGCTCGAGCAGGAGCTCGACGTCGCGCGCGCCGAGATCCTGGCCTGGCAGGCCGAGCCGCACCGGCTCCGCGCCTGACACGTCTCGTCGAGTGCCCGGGACCGGTCGATCGACCGGTCCCGGGCACTCGCACGCCGTACGGCAGAATCCGGTCACGTGATCCCCGAGGACAACCGGTTCCACAGCGACCCAGACGGGCTCCTCGCGGACTCCGAGCACCTGCTCGACGACTGGCGGGCTGAGCAGCCCGACCCGGCCGACCGGTTCGTGGTCGCCCGGCTCACCCACCTGCTGCGCGGGCACGAACGGGCGGGCCGCGGCTGGGCCGGCGCCTCGGTCGACGACGTGCTGGTCGAGGTGTCCGAACGCGGTCTTCGGATGCGCGAGAACGTCGTGCTGCGCGACCCCGACGGCGAGATCCGCGCCTGGGGCAGCGTCCACGACCGTGCCGAGGGTCGGATGCTCTTCGTGCACGTGGTCGAGCGTGGCCTGCCCGACGACGTGGCCGACGCCTGCTCGTCCCTGCTGTTCTCCTGGGCGGAGGAGCAGGCCCGTGCGGTGGGGACCGCGCGTGGGCTCGAGGTCCAGCAGATCGACACCGGCGCGTTCGCCGACGACGAGCGACAGCACGACTGGCTGGAGGAGGCCGGCTTCGAGCGGGTCCGCCGCTGGCTGCAGATGAGCCGTCCGGTCGCCGCGGACGAGGCGGGCCTGGTGCCCGACCCGGCCGCGTGGACCCAGGGCAAGGTCACGATCCGGCTGGTCCGACGTACGCCGGACGGGCTGCCCGACACGGTCGACGTCCAGGCCGCGCACCAGGTCCTCGAGGAGGCCTTCCGCGACCACTTCAACTCGTGGGAGGAGACGTTCCCCGAGTTCGTCCACCGGCTCCGCGAGGATCCCGGGCACCGCTGGGACCACTGGTGGCTCGCCGAGCTCGACGGTGCCCTGGGTGAGGGCCTCGGCCCGATGCCGGTCGGCGCCCTGATCGGCACCCAGGTCGACACCAACGGCGGGCCGGACGGGTCCTACGTCTCCTACATCGGCGTGATCGACGCTGCCCGGGGGCAAGGGGTCGCGAAGGCGCTGCTGCACACGATCATCGCGGACGCCGCCGCCCGCGGCCGCGACCGCGTGGGTCTCGAGGTCGACGCCGACTCACCGACCGGCGCCGAGGGGCTCTACACCGCGATGGGCTGGGAGACGAGGTTCGTCACCGAGTCCTGGCACCGGGACGTGCCGGTCAGCCGGCCGTGAGGGACGACCGGGCGACGGTCGCCTGACTCACTCCGCCAGCGAGGCCCGCAGCGCCCGGTGCACGCCGAGGGGGGTCAGCACACCCACGAACTGCGCCCCGTCCTTGACGCCCACGACCGGCCGGTCGTCGCGCAGCATCGCCGCGAGCGCCTCCTCCAGCGTGGAGTCGAGGTCGATCGCGGCCCCCAGCTCTCCGGCCCTGATGCCGTCCATCGGCTCGAGGTGGTCGCGGTGCAGCGGGGTCACCGACAGCCGCCGCAGACCGGTCGTCGAGCCGACGAAGTCGGCGACGTCGTCGTCGGCGGGACGGGCCAGCAGCTCGGCCGGCGTGGCGAACTGGGCCAGCCGCCCGCCGGCGGCGAACACCGCGACCCGGTCGCCCATCTTCACGGCCTCGTCGATGTCGTGGGTCACCAGCACCACGGTCTTGCCGAGCTCCTGCTGCAGCCGGAGGAACTCGTCCTGCAACCGCAGCCGGACCACCGGGTCGACCGCCCCGAACGGCTCGTCCATCAGCAGCACCGGCGGGTCGGCGGCGAGCGCCCGCGCCACCCCGACGCGCTGCCGCTGACCGCCGGACAGCTGGTGCGGGTAGCGGGCGGCGTACGTCGCGGGCTCGAGGCCCACGAGGTCCATCAGCGCGTGGGCGCGCTCGCGCGCGGTCGCCTTGGACTCGCCGTAGAGCAGCGGCACCGTCATCACGTTGGTCTCGATCGACTGGTGGGGGAACAGACCGACCTGCTGGATGACGTAGCCGATGCCGCGTCGCAGCGCGACGGGGTCGGAGCCGGTGACGTCCTGGCCGTCGATCTCGATCGTGCCGGTGGTCGGCTCGATCAGCCGGTTGATCATCTTCAGGGTGGTCGACTTGCCGCAGCCCGAGGGTCCGACCAGGACGACGAGCTCGCCCGCGCGCACCTCGAGATCGAGCTCGTGGACCGCCACGGTGCCGTCGCCGTAGGTCTTGCCGACACCCGTCAGCCGGATCATGGTGGATACCTCCGGCCCGGTAACGTCCATGGCCGTGACCCTACCTGCGGCGGCTGCGCTGACGAGCGCGGTCGAGCCGAGCTGCTACAGCCGGCTGACCAACGAGTGGATCTGTTGGCAGTACGTCGTGGACCGGCAGGACGAGCTGGTCGATGCCACGGTCGAGCACGTCCTGATCACGGTCTCGGCGGTGGTGCTGGGGGTGGTGATGGCCTTCCCGCTGGCGCTGCTCGCGAGGCGCGTCCCGCGCCTGGAGTCCTCGGTCCTCGGCGTCAGCACCGGCCTCTACACGATCCCGTCGCTGGCGCTCTTCTCGCTGCTGGTGCCGTTCACCGGGCTGTCGCCGGCGACCGTCGTCATCGGCCTGGGCCTCTACGCGCTCACCATCTTGGTGCGCGCCGTCCTCGCGGGCCTGGAGTCGGTGCCGGACGACGTCCGTGAGTCGGCCACCGGGCTCGGCTACGGTCGGCGCCGGCTGCTGCTGCGGATCGAGCTGCCGCTGGCGCTGCCGGTGATCATGGCCGGCCTCCGCGTGGCCACCGTGTCGACCGTGGCCCTCACGACCGTGGGCACCCTCGTGTCGTACGGCGGCCTCGGCAACCTGATCAAGGACGGCGTCGACACGAACTTCCGCGCCGAGCTGTTCGCGGCCGCCGTGCTGTGCGTCCTGCTCGCCGTCCTGCTCGACGGGCTGATCGTGCTGACGCAGCGGCTGCTCACCCCCTGGACCCGGGGGCAGGTCGCGTGAACATCTTCGCCGACACCTGGGCCTACCTCACCGACGCCGCCAACTGGCAGGGCGACGGTGGCATGCTGGCGCGACTGCTGGAACAGCTGCTCCTGACGGGCACCGCGCTCGCCCTCGCCATGGTGGTCGGGCTGCCGGTCGCGCTGTGGCTGGGCCACCTCGGTCGCGGCGGGTTCCTGGCCATCAACATCTCGAACGTCGGCCGGGCGATCCCCACGTTCGCCCTGCTCGCGCTGCTGGTGATCGCCGACTGGCCGGGCACGGCCGACTTCGGGCCGTACGGCCGGGCGGGGCTCGCGACCCTGATCGCGCTCATGCTGTTCGCGCTGCCGCCCATCGTCACGCAGTCCTACGTCGCGGTCCGCGAGGTGCCCGGCGAGGTGAAGGAGGCGGCGTGCGGGATGGGCATGACCGGCCCGCAGCAGTTCTTCCGCGTCGAGCTGCCGCTCGCGCTGCCGCTCGTGGTCTCGGGCCTCCGGCTCGCGCTCGTGCAGGTGTGGGCCACCGCCACCATCGCCGCGCTGGTGGCCGGCCCCGGCCTGGGCCGGATCATCACCGACGGGTTCTACCGGTCCAACTACCCGAAGGGGATCGCCGGCGCGATCGTGGTGGCGCTGGGTGCCCTGGTCCTCGAGCTGGGTGCGTCGGCCCTGCAGCGGCTGGCCGACCCGCAGCGGGCCTCGTCCGGCGGGGGGAAGTCGCTGTCAGGGGCGGGTAATACGCTGAAGGCGGCCGATCCCGGCTGATCGCATCCGGACACGCGCGGGCCCACCCGCGGGACACAGAAGGACACCCACCATGCACGCACGACGATCCATCGCGGCCCTCGTCTCCCTCGGCACCCTGTTCCTGGCGACGGCGTGTGCCGGCGACGACCTCGCCGAGCCCGAGGGCACGCCCGAGACCTCCGAGGGCGGCGGCGAGGTCTCGATCTCGGGCCAGGCGTTCCCGGAGGCCGAGCTGGTCGCCGCGATGTACGCCCAGCTGCTGGAGGACGCCGGCTACACCGTCGAGGTCAAGCTCGTCGACACCCGCGACGTCTACATGCAGCAGTTCCCGGGCCAGATCGACGTCGTCCCCGAGTACGTCGGCGGCATCGTCGACTTCCTCAACGTCACCGAGAACGGCGCCGACGCCGAGTCGCTGACGACAACCGACGCCGCCGAGTCGATCAGCAACGCGCAGGGCCTGCTCGAGGGCCAGGGCATCACGCTGCTCGAGCCGTCGGAGGCCACCGACACCAACGCGTTCTTCGTCACGCAGGAGTACTCCGAGGCCAACGACGTCACGAAGCTCTCGGACCTCGAGGGCGAGACCGTCACGCTCGCGGCGCACCCCGACTGCGAGGGCAGGGCGGACTGCGAAGGCGGTCTCACCGACGTCTACGGCATCGACATCGAGGAGGTGCTGCCGCTCGGGTTCGCAAGCCCGCAGACCTACCAGTCAGTGCTCGACGACGAGTCGCAGCTCGGCCTGACCTCCACCACCGACGGCACCCTGGAGGGTCAGGGCCTGGTCCTGCTCGAGGACGACCGGGCCATCCAGCCGGCCCAGAACCTCGTGCCCGCCGTCAGCACCGAGTTCCTCGACGCCAACCCCGACGTCGCCGAGCCGCTCGAGGCGCTGATGGCCGCGCTGACCACCGAGTCCCTCACCGAGCTCAACGGTCGGGTGGCCGTCGACCGCGAGACCGCCGAGGACGTCGCGCGCGACTTCCTGGTCGAGCAGGGTCTGCTCGACGGCTGAGCCCGGCGTACCCGTCGCGAGGAGTATCCGTCACGGACCGAGGAGCTCGGCCGGCAGGCCGGGCTCCTCGGCGTACGGGTGGTCGACGACGGTGCGACCGCCCACCTCGCGGGTCGGCAGCGGGGCGGGCCGGTCGTCGAGCCAGACCAGGAACGACTCGAGGTCGGTGCGCCGGTCGCCGGCGACCAGCCAACCCATCACCCGCTGCCGCAGCGGCAGCGCGGTGCGCTCGAACGGCAGGGTCGCCTCGCTCCACAGCTCCCGGACGCCGTCGCGCAGGGTCTCCCAGTACTCGTCCGAGCAGCCGGGCACGGCGCGGAAGTACTCCCACAGGTCGACCGGCAGCACGCGTCGCACGAACACCCGCTGGGTGGGAGGTGCCGTGTGCTCGGTCACCGTGGCCAGGCTCCAGCGTTTCGTGGCGAGCCGGTCGCGCAGGTCGCTGAGGTCACCGCGCTGCTGGCTGATCGAGGTCCCGTCGTCGCGCACGCGCCACCGGTAGACCGGCTCGACGAGGGAGTCGAACCGGGCTCGGACGAGCGCCTCGGTGAGGACCGGCTGGTCCTCGTAGCGGACGCCTGATGGGAACCGAAGTCCGTGGGCGTCCCAGAACGACCGGCGGAAGACCTTGTTCCAGGCGAACACGTCGGCGAGCAGGAGCGGGGCGTCGTCGATCCGGACGGCGGTGAGCGGGTGCTCGTGGTTGACCCGCATCAGCGGGGTCACGAAGGTCTCGGTGCCGCGCAGCCGCTCCACCGCCCCGATCGCGAGGTCCGATCCGCTCGCGCGCAGCGAGCCGACCAGCAGGTCGTAGGCACCCGGGAGCACGAGGTCGTCGCTGTCGGCGAAGGCGAGGAGCTCGCCGGCTGGCGACCGCGGTGCCGGCGTTGCGGGCAGCCCCGAGCCCGGCGTTGGCCTGGTGCACGACCCGTACCCGGTCGTCCTCCCCGGCGATCCGGTCAGCGAGCTCGCCGGTGCCGTCGGTCGACCCGTCGTCGACGACCACCACCTCGAGATCGCGGAGCGACTGGTCGAGCACGCTGCGCAGGGACTCCTCGAGCCACTCGACGACCTGATAGGCCGGCACCACGACGCTCAGCAGCGGCATGCCGCGATCCTAGGGGCCGTGTCCCACGGCGCGGCGGCGGCTCTACGGTGGGGGCGTGGACCGCCGCCCGCCGCACCCGCTGCTCGTGCTGGCCGGGCGCGCCCGCCTCGCCCACCACCCGCTGCACGGGGAGCCGCTCTACGCCCACGCGCTGCGTGCCCTGACCGACGCCGTCGGCCCCGGGACGGTCGTGACGGACCACGGCGAGGTCCCGCGGGTGACGCGGGAGGTCGCCCGCTGGCAGCGTGACACGCGGGTCGTGGAAGGCGACGAGTGGTGGGACGCCGTCCGCGACGACCGCGACCGCGGCCTGATCGCCCATGACGTCCTGTGCCCCCTGGTCGGAGCGGACTTCATCCGCTCGGTCGTCGACCGGTCCCGGGTCCGCCCGCACGTGTCGTTCGTCGGGGTGCAAGCAGTCACCGACACCCTGAAGACGGTCATCGACGGCACGATCCGGGGCACCATCGATCGCGAACGGGTCGCGACGGTGACCTCGCCGGTGCTCATCGCAGCCGAGGTGCTCCAGAGCCTGGACGGACCGCCCCCTGTGGCGGACTTCGCCGAGGTCGTCACCTGGCTGCGCGAGCGCGGGGAGGTGGAGCTGGTCAAGGCCCCCTCGCTGGGCCGGCGGCTCGAGGGGGAGCGGGGGATCCACCTGCTCGAGTCGCTCGACGAGGTGGGTCACCGGGTTCGCACCCACCGCGGACCCGTGTCGTCGTGAGTCAGTGGCGGAAGATCGCGCGCAGCTCGCCGAGGAGCTTCGCGGGCTGGCGGACGACGGCTCGCGGCACGCTGCGCAGGAAGCCGACCGGGTCCTGACCCGCCCGCCGCAGCATCCGTCGTGGCTTGCTGACGATCCGTTGCTCCAGGTCGGCGAGGTAGGTGGGCAGCATGTCGCGGGCAGGCACGTCGAGATGCGTGCCGCAGACCGTGCACCGGGTCGACTCCAGCAGCCGCCCGGTGTAGTGGAGCTCGTGGTCGGTGACCCGGTCGCACGTCTCGCAGTGCAGCTCCGCCGCCTCGATGCTCACCGCGTCCTCCCTCGTGCCGTCAGGTCCCAGCGTGCCTTGGCGAGCAGCCGTTCGGCTATGAAGAGGTCGTCCGGGAACGTGATCTTGATGTTGCGGGCATCCCCGGGCACCCAGTGGACGGTGATGTCGGCGTACCGCTCGATACAGCTGGCGGTGTCGGTGCCGACGAATCCGTCGAGGTCCGCGCGCCGGTAGGCCTCGAGCAACGGCCCGGCCGCGAACGCCTGGGGGGTCTGGACGGCGACCACGCGGTCACCGGTGCCGGCGCCCCCGTCGAGCGAGGTGAGGTGACCGTGGACCTCGGCCGGGATGGCCCCGCCGAGCCGCACGGCAGCCTCGATGACCGACTCCCACACCGCGGTGCCGGCCAGCGGCCGGGCCGCGTCGTGGATGACCACGACGTCGATCTCGCCCGCCTCGATGGCGGGCGCGAGCAGCTCGAGTGCCTTCCACTCCGACCCGTGGCGGCTGCTGCCCCCGGGCACCACCTCGACGGCGGGTGGCCCGACCTCGCGGTGGAGGGCGGCCTCCACCACGTCGCGGTCCTCCTCGCGGATCACGAGCACGGTGCGGCACACCTCGGGCAGCTCGCGAGCCCAGCGGATCGACCAGGTGAAGACCCGCCGGCCCGCGAGCGGCAGCAGCACCTTGTTGGTGTGGTTGCCGACGCGGCGTCCCTCACCGGCCGCGAGCACCACGACGGCGGCACGCGGCCGGGTCGGCTCGGAGCGGGCAGCGGCGGACGGCACCGGCAGAGCCTAGCCGCGCGCCGGCGCCCTCCTCCGGCCACCGCAGGTCATCCCTGACCGGCCGCCAGGGCGTCCCGCAGCTGGAGCAGGCTCGGCGGCTCGTTCCCCGCGGCCATCGCCTCCTGGATCCGCCGCATCCGCACGATGGTCGACGACTCGTTGAGCTCGACGTCGTCGTAGGTGAGCATCGCGTCCACCGGGACGTCCCTGGTGAGGACGGCGCCCTGCAGCACGCCCAGGGGCACGCCGTTGTCGGTGACGAAGTCGGCAGCGTCGTCGATCAGGCCGCGAACCATCGAGCCGCCGATCCCGTCGATGCGCTCGCCCGCGCGCAGCGGCCGCTTCGCCTCCGCGCCCACCTCGGCCGTCCAGTGCTCGGAGGTGAGGCTCGCCCGGTGGTCGAGCGCCATCTCGTACACCGTGAGCGGCGCCTCCAGGCTGGCCAGGTGGTAGGGGCGGTAGAGCGCGAAGTACGGCCCGTCGCCCATCTGGAGGTAGGTCATCTCGTGGTGGACGTAGGGGTCCTCGGTGCGGATCACCACGAACACCCCGGGAGCGACCGGGCCTGTGCAGTAGTCGACCACCCCCGCCCGATCGAGCACGCCACCGTCCTCCTTCAGGGCGAAGGTCTGGTGGAGCGTGGGCACGGTCGAGGCCGGGCCGTGCATGCCCCGCGTGCTCACGCCCAGCCCGGTGGTGTTGGCCAGCGCCGCCATCTCGATCATGGCCTTCGAGCCGTCGACGAAGCTGGTCAGCATCTTGGGGTTCATCTGCTTGGTGCGGGCCCGCTCCGCGAGGTCGTCGGGGCCGGCGTGGGGGTCGAGCGGGTTGTTCTTCCCCTTGCCGGCGCAGATCACCTCGAAGTTCAGGTCGCGGGCGAAGTCCACCAGGATCTTGGTCTCCACCGGCTCGTCGCCACGGCAGACCGAGTAGATGCCGTCGGACTGGTCGGCGAGGTGTGCGAGGTAGCGGCCGATCGTGACGTCGGACTCGACGTTGAGGGTGGCCACCCCCTTGCCGCTGGCAAGCGCCTCGACCGCCACGCGGGCACCGACGTCGGGGACGCCGGTGGCCTCGACCACGATGTCGAGCGGCAGCCCGCCCAGGTCGTCGGTCCCGGCGAGCGCGACGCTCCCGCCCTTCTCGATCTCCCGGCTGGCCACGTCGACGTCGGTGGTGTCGGCCGGTGTGATGCCGGCCTGCCCGAGGGCGTCGACCGCCCGCCCCCGGTCGACGTCGAAGACCGCGGACAGCGAGATCCCCGGCATCCGGAGCAGCTGGGCGGCGAAGCCGGTGCCCATCTGCCCGGCCCCGACCAGGCCGATGCGAAGCGGCTGCCCGGTCTCGTCGAGCCGTTGCTGCAGCCGATCTCGGTAGCTCATTCGTCCTGCTCCTCTGTGGCGCCGGGACGGGTGATCCGGAACGTGTCGCCGACCCTCAGCAGGGGCAGGTCTCCGGTCCGGACGCAGACGTCGCCGGGAAGGTTGGGTTCGGTTCGGCCGTCGGACTTGAGGTCGAGGTGGCCGAGGTTCAGCAGGTTGTCGCGCACGACCGGTCCCACCGCCAGGACCTCCAGCTCGGTGTCACCCACCGTGAGGAGGTCGCCGGCGCGTGGACCGTCCTCGGAGACGGCGGCGCGGTGCAGCACGGACATGTCGTGCAGCTCCACGGGCGCGTTGTCCCCGAAGAAGATGAGCAGGCCATGGCCGAGGAACGCCTCGACCTGGCCGCCCACCTGCGTGACCTCCGACTCCCAGACGACCTGTGAGCCGGAGCCGGTCATGCTTCTTCCACGTCCTCGGGCTTGACCCCGGAGACGAACAGCTCCTCGGTGATGAACTGGGCCAGCGGTCCGGCAGGCGACGTCGCGTGGACGTCCACCGTCTTCACCTTCTTCATGGGGTAGACCCCCACCCGGGCGGTGCCACCGCAGTCGATGACGGCGACCGCGATCTTGTCGAACGGCGCACCCTTGGCGAAGCCGTCGAAGGCCTCGCCGCCGGTGAGGTCGGCGATCTTCTGGGCGACCGGGTGGATGCCGCCTCCGGTGATGGAGGCGATCAGCGGCTTGTCGTCGCTGGGGGTGATGGTCAGTGGACCACCCCATCCACCGTGGCCCTTGCTGACCTGGACGGACTTGTACTCAGCCATGATGGAACTCCCTGTGTAGTCGAGCGGTGGACGCGTCACGAGCTCGAGCTGTACAGCCCGAAGCTGGCGAAGTAGGCGATGATGACGGAAATTGGCCCGGTGATCATCCGCGAGGTCAGCACCGCCGGGACACCGACCTCGACAGTTTCCTCCTCGGCCTCCCCGAGGGCGAGGCCCACGGGGATGAAGTCACAGCCGACCTGGGGGTTGATGGCGAACAGCGCCGGCAGCGCGTACTGCGGCGGGATGTCGCCCGCGCCGATCCGCGTGCCGAGCAGCACGCCGACCACCTGGGCGATGACGGCGCCGGGGCCGAGCACCGGGGACAGGATCGGGATCGCGCAGAAGATGCTGATCGCGATCAGTCCGATCAGGCTCGAGGCGAGCGGCTCGATGAGGTGCGCAAGGGCGTCGCCGATGCCGGTCTCGTTGATGATGCCGATCAGCAGCGCGATGAAGGCCATGAAGGGCAGGATCATCTTGATCACGGTCTCGATGGCGTCGCGACCGGCCTGGTAGAGCGTGCCGACGACGCCGCCGACGGACTTGCCGACCTTGACGAGCACGCCGTTGATGCCGCTCATGCCGGGTCGACCGGAGCTGGTGGTGGTGCTCATGCCGCAGCCTCCTCGCTGCTCGGGCGCCGCGCCATCATGCGGGCGGTGATGATCTCGGTGACGATGCCGCGCATCAGGATCACGACCATGCCGACCAACAGGTACCGGACCGCGAGGTCACCGGTGGAGAGGCCCAGGGTCGTGATGCCGGCGGCGATGCCGAGGTAGACGAACAGCTCACCGGCGTTGGCGTGCGGGAAGATGCCGGTGATCGGGTGGACGAACGAGACGGCCGAGTCGTAGAACGCCGGCTTGTAGCGCTCCGGGAGGAAGCGGCCCATGGTGTAGGCCATCGGGTTGGTCAGGAAGAACACCGACAGCACCGGCAGCACCAGGTAGCGCACCGGGTACCACTGGAGGCCGGGACGACCCGCCATCTCGCCGAGCCTGTCGATCTTCTCGGGGCCGATCATCCGGATCAGCGCGTTGACCCCGGTCAGCAGCACGATCAGCGTGGGCACGATTCCCGTGACCAGGCCGACGAACGTGGCGCCACCGGCGTTGAACAGGCCGATGAACCAGTTGGCTCCGTCGGCCAGGGCTCCGAAGAACCCGGTCGGATCGTCGACCGTGGTCTCGGCGGCGGCCAGGGCTCCGACCGCCAGGTGGGTGAATGGCATAATTGCTCCTTGTCGAGGGTGGCTCCCGATAACCGTCCGTGATGCTTTTCCGGGCATCTGTTGCTGTCGGCGGGCAAGCCCGCTCGATCTCCCTGCGGGTCCGGTGCTGGTGCTCGCCAGATCCGGGCCCGTAGGGAAGCTGGTCAGCCGGGGACCGTGGAGTCCTCCGGCGTGGTGGTGGTGCGGGTGCTCCCGGCGATCGACAGCTCCGCCGACTGGCGGGCCGCCTCGCGCTGGGGGCCGGTCAGGCCGGGCACGTCGCGCTGCCCGGCGAGCTGCTGGGCCCGGAGGCCGAGCACGGGAGGCAGCGGCTTGGCCCGCGCGCCGGTGGTGAAGCCGCTGAGGCAGATCGCGTCCGCGACCTGCCCACGCCCGTCGAAGGCCAGGGCGACGAAGGCGCGACCGCCGCGGTAGCGCTTGCCGCCCACGCCCACGCTGACCGTGCCGACGTGGCGCAGCCGGCGGGCGTCGTCGTTGAACGACATGGACTGGCGGTAGGTGAGCCACAGCTGGAGCAGCCAGCCGGCGACGACCGCTGCGAGGAGCAGCATCGGGGTGGGCATGTCAGGAACCTCCGGAGTTGGTCAGGTCTTCGCTGAGCAGGTGGCGGGCGAGGGCTTCGTCGCACGCGAGGGAGTCGATGATGTGACCGCGTAGCGCCCCGAGGACGCCGGGCGCCTTGGCCCGGCCGTACGCGACGCCGATGACGTGCGGGATGGCGATCAGGTCGTCGAGGGTGACGGCGAGGATGTGGTCGACCACGGCGCCGCGGATCGGCTGGCCGCTCGCGCCGTAGTAGCGCGCGGCCACGTCGCCGACCGGCTGCTGCGCCCAGAAGGCGTTGACCTCGGACTCGTCGAGCCGCAGGGAGTCGAGGATCGCGGACGACGACCCGTGCGTCGGGGTGCCGATGCCGACCACGGCGAGGTCGGCTCGGGTGGCGGCCTCGAGGGCGTCGGCGATCGAGGTCTCGGCCAGCAGTGCGTCGCGGGCGACGCTCGACTCCAGGGTGGCTGGGGCGTGCAGGACGCGGTAGCCGGCGTTGAGCCGCAGCGCGAGCTCGCGGACCAGCTCCTGGCCACTGATCTCGTTGCGGATCGAGGACAGGCCGCCGACCAGCTGGACCAGGGTGACGCCGGTGTGGAGGTCGTCGTTGGTGGCGTAGACCATCGACTGGAGCGCGTGACCCCAGGACAGGGCGACGGTCATCGAGTCCTTGAGGTGGTCGAGCAGCAACCGCGAGGCCTGGGAGCCCACCTGGTCCTCGATGCGCAGGCCCGGGGCGGGCGCCCCGTGGGCGACCCGGACGTCGCGCAGCCCGAACCGCTGCTGGAGCTGCTCCTCGAGCTCGTGGACCCGGCCCCCGGGGTCGTTGATCCGGATCTCGACGATGCCCTGGCGCTGCGCCTCCGCCAGCATCCGCGACACGTTGGAGCGGCTGGTGCCGAGCGTCTCGGCGACCTCGGCCTGCGAGCGGCCCTGGAGGTAGTACAGGCGCGCGGCCGCCAGCAGCGTCTCCGGGGTCCGCGGCGTGGGCATATGCACCTCTGTGACTAGCGATGTTCACATACGTTCAGAGCATGTATAGGGGTGTGACCCCAGTCACGTCAAGAGGGCTGCTCGACTGGTGGGTCAGCCGTGGTCCAGCAGGGCCCGCGCCAGGGCCTCGTCGCACACGAGCGAGTCGAGGTGGTGGCCGCGCAGTGCTCCGAGCACGGCCTCGGTCTTGTCTCGACCGCTCACGACCCCGACCACGTGGTCGACGCGGCCGAGCTCGGGGAGCGTCACGCCGACCAGCCGGTCGTCGACCGGACCGGTCAGGGGCGTGCCGTCGCGGTCGTAGAAGCGCCCGGCGAGGTCCCCGACCGGACCGGCCGCCCAGAAGTCGCGGGCCGCGTCCTGGTCGAGGGCCAGGGACCGGACGACCGCGGCGGACGAGCCAGACCGGGGCGCCCCGACCCCGACGAGGGCGAGGCGGACCTCTCCGGCGGCGCGCAGCGCGTCGGCCACCGACGTCTCGGCCGTCAGGGCGCGCCGGGCCTCGGCCGACTGGAGCGTGGCGGGTGCGTGCAGCAGCCGGTAGCGAGCGCCGAGCCGCCCCGCGAGCTCGCGGACCAGCTCCTGGCCACTCACCTCGTTGCCGGGACCGGTGACCCCGCCCAGGAGCTGGTGCAGGGTGACGTCGTGGTCGCACTCGGGCTCGACCCGGCGCACGAGCGCCTGCAGCGCGCGACCCCACGAGAGGCCGACCGGCATCCCGTCTGCCAGGCTCTCCACCACGAAGGTGGCGCCGAGCGCGCCGACCTGACCGGCGGGGTCCGGGCCGTTGGTCCGCCGGGCCACCCGGGCTGCGGTGAGGCCGTAGGTCCGCTCCAGCCGCCCCTCGAGGCCGCGGCAGCGGCCGGCCGGGTCGTTGATCCGGATCTCGACGATGCCGAGTCGCTGCGCCTCGGCCAGCATCCGCGAGACGTTCGGTCGGCTGGTGCCCAGGTCGCGGGCGACCTCGGCCTGCGAGCGACGTTCGACGTAGTAGAGCTGTGCGGCCCGCAGCAGGGTGTCGGCACTGCGCGCCCGACTCACAACGGCGACTCGAGCCGCTCGGCGAACCGCGCGAGCAGGTCGGCGGCGTGGGCGCCGTCGGCGACCCGGTGGTCGACGGTCAGCCCGGCGTGGACGGTCAGCCTCACGCCGAGTCCGCCGGGCACCGCGACCGGGCGCCGGGTGACCGTGCCCAGGCTCAGGACCGAGGCCTGCGGCGGCGTGAGCAGCGCCTGGAACCGGTCGACGCCGCTACCACCGAGGTTGGAGAGGGAGCCGTTCGCGAGGCCGAGGTAGCGCCGGTCGAGCTTGCCGGTGTGGGCGGCCCGTACGACGTCGCGGAGCTCGGCGTCGAGCGCGCGTGCGTCCGCGCGGTCGGGCTCGGAGAAGACCGGCACCAGCAGTCCCCGCTCGGTGGCGACCGCCAGGGCGACGGCCGGCGGGCCGGAGTCGACCGCGCGGTCGTCCTCCCAGCGGCAGAGCAGGTCGGGCACGTCGCGCAGCCCCGCGGCGTACGCCCGGAGCAGCACGGTGGTCCAGGACAGGCCCTGGCGGGTGGCGTCGGCGGTGTCGAGGGTGACCTCGCGCCAGACCGTGAACTGCGGGATCGCCGCCGACGGCGTCATGGTGCGCGCCACCGCGGCCCGGATCGCGGCGGTGCGGTCGAGCCCGCTGGTCGGCTTCGCGGCGCTGGCGGCCGGTGCCGGAGCGGGTGTCGGTGCGGCTGTCGGTGCGGGGTGGGGGCCGGAGGGGCAGGTGCCGCGGCGGGCATCGCTCCCTCCACGTCCTGGACCCGGACCAGGCCGTCGGGACCGGTCGCGTCGACCGCGGCCAGGTCGATCCCGTGCTCGCGGGCCAGGGCGCGGGCCCGTGGGACAGCCGGCACGATGCCGGTCGGGGCCGGCTCCGGTTCCGGCTCCGGCTCGGGGGCCGCCTGCGGGGTTGGCTCGGGCTCCGGCTGTTGATCGGGCTCCGGGGTGGGCTCCGGTTCGCTCAGGAGGTCGCCGAAGCTGCCACCGTCGTCCTCGCCCTCGACCCAGCCGATCGGCGTGCCGACCTCGGCCATGCCGGACTCGACGGTGATCTCGACGAGGGTGCCGGAGACGGTGCTCTCGACCTCCATGTCGACCTTGTCCGTCATGACCTCGCAGACCACGTCGCCCACGGCGACCTCGTCGCCGACGGACACGTTCCAGGACGCGACCTCGCCCTCGGTCATGGTCATCGACATCTTGGGCATCCGGATCGCGAGCCTGGCCATCAGGACTCCTTGAGGAGGGTCTGGGCGGCCTCGACGATGTCGTCGATCTGGGGGACCGACGCGGTCTCGAGCTGGGGCGCGTAGGGGATGGGGGCGTCGAGGCCGCTGAGCCGGCGGACGGGGGCCAGCAGCCGGTAGAGCGTGGGCGACTCGGCGATCCGGGCGGCGAGCTCGGCGGTGAACCCGACGTGGCCGGGGGCCTCCTGGACCAGCAGCGCTCGACCGGTCCGGGAGACGTCCTCGAGGATCGGGTCCGCGTCGAGCGGCGTCAGCGTGCGCGGGTCGAGCACCGAGACGTCGATCCCGACGCCGGCGAGGGTCTCGGCCGCTTCGAGCGCGCGGGAGACCATCACCCCGGTCGCGACGACCGTGAGGTCGCTCCCCGTCCGTCGTACGGCGGTCTTGCCCAGCGGCACGCGCACCGCCTCCTCGGGCACCGGGCCCGAGGTTCGGTAGAGCAGCTTGTGCTCGAGCACGATGACCGGGTTGGGGTCATCGATCGCGGCGAGCAGCAGCCCCTTGGCGTCCGCGGCCGTCGCCGGCATCACGACCTTGAGACCGGGCACGTGGGCGAACCACGCCTCGAGGCTCTGGGAGTGCTGCGCGGCCGCGCCGGTCCCCGAGCCGAGCGGAGCCCGCAGCACCATCGGGACGCTGGCGGCGCCACCGAGCATGTAGTGGATCTTGGCGGCCTGGTTGACGATCTGGTCCATCGCCTGGTTCGTGAAGTCCGAGAACTGGATCTCGACGATCGGTCGCATCCCGGCGAGCGCGGCGCCCACCGCTGCTCCGACGATGCCGAGCTCGGAGATCGGGGTGTCCCGGATCCGGTCGCCCCCGAAGCGGTGGTAGAGGTCGCCGCTGACGCCGAAGGCGCCGCCGTAGAGGCCGATGTCCTCGCCCAGCATGAAGACCCGGTCGTCGGCCTCCATGGCCTGGCCGATGGCCTCACGGATGGCCTCGGAGTAGGTGATGGTGCGGTCGGTCTCCGGCTCGGTCAGGGGCTGCTGGGTCATCGTCTTTCCTCGGTGTGTCAGGCGCGTGCGAAGACGGCGTCGAGCAGGTCGGTGGGGTCGGCGTCGGGCGCGGCGTTGGCCGCTCGGACGGCGGCCCTCATGTCGTCCATGGCGGAGGCGCGGACGGCCTCGACGTCGGCGTCGGTGAGCAGGCCGGCCTCCTTCGCGGTGACCTCGAACCGCAGGATGGGGTCGCGGTCACGCCAGTCGGAGATCTCCTCCTTGGTGCGGTAGAGGTTCTTGTCCGACTTGCTGTGGCCCTTCCAGCGGTAGGTCACGTTCTCGACCAGGGTGGGGCCGTCGCCGGCGCGGGCGCGCGCCACGGCGGCCTCGACCGTGTCGTGGACGGCGACCACGTCGTTGCCGTCGACGGTGACGCCCGGGATGCCGTAGCCGGAGGCGCGCTCGGAGATGTTCTCGATCGCCATGCTCTTCTCGGTCGAGAAGGACATGCCGTACTTGTTGTTCTCGCAGATGAAGACCACCGGGAGCTTCCAGATCGCGGCCAGGTTCACCGCCTCGTGGAACGCGCCCTCGTTGGCCGCCCCGTCCCCGAAGAAGCAGGCGACGACCCGGTCCTCGCCCCGCAGCTGGTAGGCGAGCGCGGCCCCGGTCGCGATCGGGATCCCGCCGGCGACGATGCCGTTGGCCCCGAGGTTGCCGGTGGCGACGTCGGCGATGTGCATGGAACCGCCGCGACCGCGGCAGTAGCCGGTCTCCTTCGCGAGCAGCTCGGCCATCATCCGGGTCAGGTCGGCACCCTTGGCGATGCAGTGGCCGTGGCCGCGGTGGGTCGAGGTGATCGCGTCGTCGGCCCGCAGCGGCAGGCAGCTGCCGGTGGCGGAGGCCTCCTGGCCGATCGAGAGGTGCATGGTCCCGTGCATGAGGCCGCGGGCGAAGAGGTCGTCGACGGCCTCCTCGAAGCGACGGATCGTCCACATCGTCCGGAGCGCGTGCCGCGCGTTGTCAGCGCTGGCGACCGGGGAACTGCTCATGAGCTACTCCTATACGCACATTTGTGCACATCACCGTCACGAATGTTCAGGACGGTACGGGATTCAGGCCGGTGAGCGCAAGGGAGCGTCCTGGTCAGGGGCGGCCAGGAGCGGTCGAGGAGTGTGATCCAGGCGACTCCGGTACCGGTTCCCAGCGGGAAGCGCGCCGCGTAGCCTCGGCGTTGTCTGATCAGAGTCACCGAACAGCAATCGTCTGGTACCCGTACCGGTCCGCGGCACCCGCCGCGGATGGCGGAGGGACTGCAACGAGAGGTTCGACGCATGAGCAGCTCGACCGAGCTCACCCCCCGCCACGCGGCGCTGCGGATCGGCGTCATCGGCGCCGGCCGGGTCGGTGCCGTCCTGGCCGCCTCGCTCCGCGACGCCGGCCACGAGATCGTGGCCACGGCGGGCGAGTCCGACGCCTCGCGCGGCCGGATCGACGCGCTGCTGCCCGGCGTGCCGGTGGAGAAGCCCTCCGCGGTCGCGCGTGCCTGCGACGTACTGCTCCTGACCGTCCCCGACGACATGCTGTCGAACGTCGTCTCCATGCTCTCGGCCTCGGGCGCCATCCACCCCGGCCAGCACGTCGTGCACACCTCCGGCCGGCACGGTCTGGCCGTCCTCGCGCCGGCCGCCGCGGCCGGCGCCCGACCGATCGCGCTCCACCCGGCGATGACCTTCACCGGCACCGTCATCGACCTGCCCCGGCTCGCGGGGTGCATCTTCGGGGTGACGGTCGGCGAGGCCGAGCGCTCCCTCGCGGAGCGGCTGGTCGCCGACCTGGGTGGGCGCCCGGTCTGGGTGGCCGAGGACAAGCGCGCCCTCTACCACGCGGGGCTCGCTCACGGTGCCAACCACCTCGTCACGCTCGTGGCCCAGGCGATGGAGCTGCTCTCGGCCTCCGGCGCCGACGACCCCGCCGGCACCCTCCGGCCGCTGCTGCAGGCCGCCCTCGACAACGTCCTCGAGCAGGGCGACTCCGCGCTCACCGGCCCGATCGCGCGCGGCGACGTCGAGACCGTCCGCGACCACCTCGCCGAGGTGGCCCGCCATGCCCCCGACACGCTGCCGTCGTACGTCGCGCTCGGCCGGGCGACGCTCGACCGGGTCGTCACCGACGGCCGGCTGCTCCCGATCCGCGCCGCCAAGCTGCGGCAGGTGCTCGACGCCGCGGTGGCCCCGTCGCAGACCCGGCAGACCCGCACCTACCGATGACCGGACCAGCCGTCGCGAGCACCCGAGAGGAGCTCGCGGAGCTCCTGTCACCCGTCTCGGCACCGCGCGGCCGGGTCGGGTTGGTCCCGACCATGGGGGCGCTCCACGAGGGCCACGCCAGCCTGATGTCGCGGATGCGGGAGGAGGTCGGGCCGGACGGCCGGGTGGTCGTCTCGATCTTCGTCAACCCGCTGCAGTTCGGCCCCGGGGAGGACCTCGAGCGCTATCCACGCTCCCTCGACGCCGACCTGGCGATGTGCGGGGAGCAGGGGGTCGACGTGGTGTTCGTGCCCGAGGTGGCCGAGGTCTACCCCGGCGGCGACCCCCAGGTCACCGTCGACCCGGGTCCGCTCGGCGACGTCCTCGAGGGCCGGATCCGTCCCGGCCACTACCGCGGCGTGCTCACCGTCGTCGCGAAGCTGCTCGGCCTGGTGCGGCCCGACGTGGCGATCTTCGGGGAGAAGGACTACCAGCAGCTGGTGCTGATCCGCCGGATGGTCGCCGACCTGTGCCTGCCGGTCGAGGTCGTCGGCGGGGCCACCCGCCGCGAGCCCGACGGTCTCGCGATGTCGTCCCGCAACCGGTATCTCGACGCCGAGCAGCGACGGCGGGCGGTCGCCCTCAGCCGGACCCTGTACGCCGCACGGGCGGCCGCCCGTTGGGGGCACGACGTCGCCCTGGAGGCCGCTCGCGCGGAGCAGCGGCAGGCGCACGGAGTCGACCTCGACTACCTCGTGATCACCGACCCGGACCTGGCCGACCTCCCAGGCGACGTACCGGACGGCACCGCGGCGCGGATCCTGGTCGCGGCCCGGGTCGGCGGCACGCGACTGATCGACAACCTCGCGGTCACCTTCGGAGGAGACGCCTGATGCTGCGCACCATGATGAAGAGCAAGATCCACCGGGCCACCGTCACGCAGGCCGACCTGCACTACGTCGGCTCGGTCACCGTCGACGAGGACCTGCTCGACGCCGCCGACCTGCTGCCCGGCGAGCTGGTGCACGTCGTCGACGTCACCAACGGCGCCCGGCTCGAGACCTACACGATCGCGGGCGAGCGGGGCTCGGGCGTCCTCGGCATCAACGGCGCGGCCGCCCACCTGGTCCACCCCGGCGACGTCGTGATCCTGATCGGCTACGGACAGGTCACCACCGAGGAAGCGAAGGTGCTCGAGCCGCACGTGGTCTTCGTCGACGCCGACAACCGGATCCTGGCCACCGGGTTCGACCCCGCCGAGACCTTCGGAGACCCGGATCTCGCGCGCGGTGACATCATCACCCGGTGACCCCTTCGCGACTCACCGCGCCCGAGCCCGGGTGGACGACGCGCGCGGACGTCGTGATCGTCGGGTCCGGCATCGCCGGCCTGACCGCGGCACTGCGGCTCTACGGGCAGGTCGGCAAGATCCTGGTCGTCACGAAGGACGTCCTCAACGCCGGCTCGACCCAGTGGGCGCAGGGCGGGATCGCGGCCGCGCTGGGGCCCGGCGACACGCCGGAGCAGCACGAGCACGACACGCTCGTGGCGGGGGCGGGGGCGTGCGACCGCGAGGCGGTGCGGGTGCTCGTCAACGAGGGACCCGAGGCGGTCCACGAGCTCATCAGCTGGGGTGCGGTCTTCGACGAGCACGACGGCGTGCTGTCCCTGACCCGCGAGGGTGGCCACCACCGCGACCGGATCGCCCACGCCGGGGGCGACGCCACCGGCGCCGAGATCCAGCGCGCGCTGATCGCCGCGGTCGAGCGTGCCCCCGAGATCGAGGTCATCCAGCACGCCCTGGCGGTCGACCTGCTGCTCGCCGCCGACGGCGGGGTCTCCGGGGTCACGGTCCACGTGCTGGGCGAGGGTCAGGTCGACGGTGTCGGCCGGGTGCTGTGCCGGGCGGTCGTGCTGGCCAGCGGCGGCCTGGGCCAGGTCTTCTCGCAGAGCACCAACCCGAGCGTGGCGACCGGCGACGGCATGGCGCTGGCCCTGCGGGCCGGTGCCACGCTGCGCGACCTGGAGTTCGTCCAGTTCCACCCGACCGTGATGTGGCTCGGACCCCACTCCCAGGGGCAGCAGCCGCTGATCTCCGAGGCGGTCCGTGGCGAGGGCGCCTTCCTCGTCGACTGGGAGGGTCGCCGGATCATGCAAGGCGTCCACGAGCTGGCCGACCTCGCGCCGCGCGACGTCGTCGCCAAGGCGATCACGCGCCGGATGAACGAGACCGGTAAGCCCCACATGTGGCTCGACGCCAGGCATCTCGGTCAGCCGTTCTGGGAGAAGCGGTTCCCGACGATCCTGGCGACGGCACGCCAGCACGGGATCGACCCGGTCGCCGACCTGATCCCGGTCGCCCCCGCCCAGCACTACGCCTCCGGCGGCGTGGCCACCGACCTGTGGGGACGCGCGGGCGTGCCCGGCCTCTACGCGACCGGCGAGGTCGCCTGCTCCGGCGTCCACGGCGCCAACCGGCTGGCCTCCAACTCGCTGCTCGAGGGGCTGGTGTTCTCGCGGCGGATCGCCGAGGTGCTGCCGGCGGAGCTGCGGGCGTGGTCCGACCCGGTGGTCGACCACCGGCCGGCGGGGCTGGTGCCGGGCGCCGTACGCCGCCACGTGCAGGAGGTCATGACCGGCGAGGTAGGCGTGCTGAGGTCGGAGAAGGGGCTCGCCGACGCGGTCGGCGACCTGGCAGCGCTGGCGTCCCAGGAGAGCGAGGAGCCCGGGCCGGACGCGTGGGAGACCAGCAACCTGCTGACGATCAGTCAGGCGCTGACGGCCGCGGCGTCGCTGCGGGAGGAGACCCGCGGCTCCCACTGGCGCGAGGACTTCCCGGAGCGCGACGACGACCAGTGGGCAGGCCACGTCGACCTCGCCCTCGACCACGGCCGGCCGGTGCCGTCGTTCCGGCCCGCGCCTGCCACGGACGGCGAAGCGCCATGACTCGCTACCACCGGATCCCCCCGGAGCTGCGAGACGAGCTCGCGGCTGCTGGGCTCGAGCCCGATGAGGTGGCGGACCATGTCCTGCGGGCCCTCCAGGAGGATCTCCCGGACGGTGTCGACGATGCCACCAGCGTCGCCACCATCCCCGCCGACGCGGCCGGGCGTGGTGACGTCAACGCCCGCGAGCCGGGCGTCGTGGCCGGGCTCGGCGTCGCTGCCGCGGTGTTCCATGTCGTCATGGGCGATGCGGTCACGATCACCCACCGGACGGCCGACGGCACCCGCGTCGAGCCGGGGGCGCGGGTGATGACGGTCGAGGGGCCGACCCGCGGCCTGCTCACCGCCGAGCGCACCGCCCTCAACTTCGCCAGCCACCTCTCCGGCGTCGCGACCGCCACCAGCCACTGGGTCGCGGCGCTCGCTGGCACCCGCGCCAAGGTGCTCGACACCCGCAAGACGCTGCCGGGCTGGCGCGCGCTCCAGAAGTACGCCGTGCGCTGCGGCGGCGGCGTCAACCACCGGTTCGGGCTGGCCGACATGGCGATGGTCAAGGACAACCACGTGATCGCCGCGGGCGGGGTCGTGCCGGCGTACCGCGCGGTGCGTGAGCGTTTCCCCGACCTGCCCGTGGAGGTGGAGGTGACCGACCTCGACCAGCTGAGCGCGCTGCTCGACGAGGGGTGCGACCGGATCCTGCTCGACAACATGTCGCCCGAGCTGATGCGCGAGGCCGTCGTGGTCACCGCCGGCCGTGCCACCCTCGAGGCGTCCGGCGGGCTGACGCTCGAGCGGGCCGCGGAGGTGGCCGCCACCGGGGTCGACTTCATCTCGGTCGGAGCCCTGACCCACTCGGTGACGGTGTTCGACCTCGGCTTCGACCTCACGGAGCGATGACTGTGACCGCGCCGCTGCTCGCCGCCGACATCGGCAACAGCCACACCGTCGTCGGGCTGGTCGCCGACGGCGAGGTGCTGGCCGAGTGGCGGGTCGCCACCGACGACCGGCGTACGTCGGACGAGTGGGCGGTGCTGCTGCGCGGGCTGCTCGGCGACCAGGTCTCCTCGATCGCCGGCATCGCCGTCTGCAGCACGGTGCCGGCAGTGCTGCACGAGTGGCGCGACATGCTCACGCGCCACTTCGGCGACGTGAAGCACGTCGTCGTCGAGCCCGGCGTCCGCACCGGGATCCCCGTTCGCACCGACAACCCGCGCGAGGTCGGGTCCGACCGGATCCTCAACGCGCTCGCCGCCTCCACCGACCACGGCGGCCCGGCCATCGTCGTCGACTTCGGCGGCACCGCCACGACGTTCGACGTCGTCGACGCCCGTGGGCAGTACGTCGGCGGGGCGATCGCGCCCGGCCTCGAGCTGTCGCTGGAGGCGCTCGGTCGCCGGGGCGCCCAGCTGCGCAAGGTGGAGCTGTCGCGGCCGCGCTCCGTCGTCGCCACCAACACGGTCGAGGCGATCCAGTCCGGCATGGTGTTCGGGGTGGCCAGCCAGGTCGAGGGACTGGTCGCCCGGATGATCGAGGAGCTCGGCGCCGAGCCCGGAGACGTGCGCGTGATCGCGACGGGATACCTGGCGCCGATCGTCCTGGACGTGTGCCGCTGCTTCACCGCTCACGTGCCCGGCCTGACGCTGCGCGGCCTGGAGCTGGTCTTCGCCCGCAACGCCTGACCCTCCTCCACAGGGGGTGCACGCCGGGTTTGCCCGGTCCGGCTCCCGGGGAGCCTCCCTGTCATGTACGGGGAACCGCGCAAGATCCGTGAGGTGGCCGAGCGTCTCGAGCGCCGGGCCGACGAGCTGCGTGCGGAGGCCGGCGGGCTCCACGCCGCGAGCGACACGATCACGTGGGTGTCGGTGGCCGCCGACCGGATGCGTGAGCGTGCGCGGGAGCGCCGCGACGAGCTCGTCCAGGTCTCCCGGGAGTACGACGAGGCGGCACTGCGGGTGCGCGAGCACGCGGCGGAGGTGCAGCGGCTCCTCGACCTGATCGGTGCCATCGAGCGGCAGGTGCGGGCGATCGTCAGCGAGGCGGTCGACCGGGTCAAGGACGCGGTCGGCGCCGTGGTCGACGGGATCAAGGACGCCCTGTCGCCGGGTGACGAGGAGGACAGGCGGATCGCCGCGACGCCCCTGCCGCCGCCCGGCCACCGTGACTGGCTCGCGATGCCCGACCAGGTGCCCGGGGTGGTCGTGTGAGCCCGGTCGTGCGGGTCGCGGCGACGGCGACCGCCGCCCCGTCGCCCCCACGCCGGCTCCGGCTGGGCCTGTCCGAGCTCGTGCTCGCCGCCCGGCTGGCGGGCGGCGTCCCGCTCCCGCTCCGGGTCGGCGACCACCCCGCGACCGACCGCCTCGCCGAGCGGCTGGCCGGCACCCCGGCCTCGCTGGCCCACGACGCGCTGGCCGAGGAGCTCGTCCGCGTCGACGACGACGGCCCCGTGGGAGCCCGCGCGTCGCTGATCGAGCGCGGCGTGGTCGACGAGACCGACGGCCTCGACCCGGCGGTCGGCGCGGCGCTCCAGAACCTCGCGGCTGCGCCGCTGTCCGTCGTGCTCGACGTGGCCGTCGCGCGGCGGGCAGGAGAGGTGCGGCTGCGGTCGTGGAGCGGCGTACGTCGTGGCTTGGTCACGCAGCTCGTGACCGGGTGCGGGCTCGAGGTGGAGCTTGCGTGGTTCGACCCGCGGCTGTGGACCACCCAGCTCACGCGGGCCGTGACGGCCGAGCCGTGGGTGCCCGACCCGGCGCCGCTGGTGCTGCCGGACTACGTCTCGCTCCCGAGCGAGCTGCTCGCGGGCAACGAGCAGGCGCGCCGGGACCACCGCACCGACCTGCTGCCCGCGCTCGCCGCGGGCCACGCCGGGCGGGTTCGGCTGGGCGAGCCACGCGGCGTGCGCGACGCCGACCCCGACGAGATCCTGGCGCTGCTCGCCACGCTCGGCGGCGCCTGCCGCGGTCGCCTGCGGCTCGTCACCGGGCGGCGCGACCGGCCGGCCGACCCGCCCGCCATCACGACCTGGCTGATGTTCGACGGCGGCTGGCACGAGCTTCGCCCGGGACGCCGCGCCACCAGCGTGCTCCGCCGACGAGACGCCCGTGACCTCGGGCTGATCACCTGGCCGCTGGTCGAGGGGGTGCCGGCGTGAACGACCGCGCCTCGGACCCGCACGTCTACACCGATCGGAGCCCCGACTCCGACGACGGCACCCCGCCGTCCCTGGCGCTCTCGGTCAGCGGGGGAGCCGGCGGCATCGAGGCGACCTACGACGACCTGCTGCGGCTCGGCCGGCTCTACGGCGACACCGGTGGCCGGCTCCTCGAGGCCGCCTGGGACGACAAGCTGGAGGCCGCCGACGGCGACCTGCTCGCGTCCGCCATCCTCTCGCCCGGCAGCTTCGCCGAGGCCGAGGCCGCGATCATCGACGCGACGTACGGCCCGCGGGGGTTGGTGGTCCGGGCCGCCACGATCGAGGCGCAGCGCCTGTGCTTCGTCGGGGTGGTGGAGATCTACCGGGCGGCCGACGACCTCCGGGCTGCGGCGGTCGAGTCGCTCCACTACGGCCTCGGCTACGTCATCGGCGTGAACCTGCCGGCCCTCGCCCTGGCCGGCGGCCTGGGCTACGGCGCGCTCCGGCTGATCGACCCCGCGCTGGCCGGGATGGCTCCGGAAGAGCTGGTCGAGTACCTCGAGGACCATCCCGAGGTCGTGCAGACCCTCGTCGACGGCGGGGGCGGTCTGCTCGACGGGCTGGGCGCCGGCCCGCTGACCGGGCCGATCCTGGACGCGCTCGGTCTCGGCGGCTTCCACCCCAGCACCGGGGCGGCGGCCGACGACCTCGGCGACCTGCTCTTCGGCGACTACGAGGGTGACCTGAACGGCGCCTACGACGGGCCGCTGTTCGACCACGAGCCGCCCCGCGACCTGGAGGACCTGGTCGAGGACCTCGGCACGACCGCCGCGGGTGACGTGCCGGACGGCGTCATCTCGATCCAACAGCTCACCGACAGCCAGGGCGGCGTCAGCTACGTCGTGCAGCTACCCGGGACCGACGAGTTCCTGGCGGAGGGCGCGATCCGCAACCTGGGCTCCAACCTCAACCTGGTCGCCGGCGACAGCACGGCCTACGCCGACGCGATCGCCCAGGCGATGGCTGACGCACACGTCCCTGCCGACGCACCGGTGATGCTGGTCGGCCACTCCCAGGGCGGGATGCAGGCGGCGGCCCTCGCGGGCGATCCGGACTTCGACTACCACGTCACCCACGTGGTCACGGCCGGTGCGCCGGTGGCGACCTCCGGAATCCCCGACGACGTGAGCGTGGTGTCGCTGGAGAACACCGGAGACGTGGTGCCGCTGCTCGACGGCGAGGACAACCCCGACGGCGCCCACCACACGACCGTCCAGGCCGACGTCCACTCCGGGAGCCTCGGAGCGGAGGACGGCCAGAACCACTCGCTCTCGACGTACGAGCAGATCGCCGCAGCCGCCGACGTCAGCGCCGACCCGTCGCTGCAGCACGCTCTCGCCGGCATGCACGAGCACGGCTTCCTGGCCGACGACGGCGAGCCGGTCCAGTCGCAGACGTACACGTACCAGACCCAGCAGGGTGGCCAGGTGAGGCCCGCGGAGATCCGTGACCCACTCGCGATGCTGGGCAACCTGGTGTCATGACCCGCTCCGCCACGGTCCGGGTCGCCGCCGCCGACGCCCGCCCGGTGCGTGGCCTGGGACTGGCGGTGATGCGCGCCCTCGAGGCTTGGCCGGGGCACTCCGACGGCGGTGCGACCGTCCTGGTGGAGCCCGAGGGAAGCGAATCCGTCAGCTTTCTCCTCGATGGCGACTGGGTCTGTCGACAGCCACCAGGAATGCGGATCCCGTGCGCCGCGGAGAATTCTTGGACTCTCTCCGGGGAACCGATTTCTCCTTGATTCCGGGACCGGATTCCTTTACCCATATTCCCTGTGCCAGAATCACCTCGCCGAATTGACGGCGGGGGAATCACATTCCGAATTGAGGGAACGCATGGCACAAAAGGTCAACATCATTCTCGTCGACGACCTCGACGGCAGCGATGCCACCGAGACCGTGAGCTTCGGGCTCGACGGCACGTCCTACGAGATCGACCTGAGCGACAAGAACGCCGCGCAGCTGCGCGATGCGCTGTCGGGCTACGTCGGCCACGCCCGCAAGGTGACGTCCAGCAGGAAGCGCAAGGCGTCGAGCACCACCACCGGGCCGAGCGCCCGCGAGCTCCGCGACTGGGCCCGCTCCAACGGGTTCGAGGTCTCCGACCGCGGCCGCGTGCCGGCCGAGGTGCGCGAGGCTTTCGACGCGGCTCACTGACGCCGGCGCCCCGCACGGGGACCGAATCCGGACAACGAGTTTCCCGGCGCCGGGGTTAACGGGTCGTGGTCGGGGCAGAATGCTCGCGCCTCGACTTCTGAATCCTCTCGCCGGGGTTCTCGCATCCCCGGGCTCGGACATTCTTTCGAGTCCGGCCCGACGACCCCTCTCCCGGGGCCCGAGACCGCCTCGGACGCAGGCCCCGGACCAGCGTGTTCGCTGTGGGCGGACGCCTGAACCGCCTACCGGGGAACGCGTAGGGTGTCTGGTGGGGTTGTAGTCATCGATGCGGTCCGTCGAACCAGGCGGGCCCGCCCCCCGAGGCAACAGGAGCGATACATGTTCGAGCGGTTCACCGACCGGGCCCGACGGGTGGTCGTGCTGGCTCAAGAAGAGGCCCGCATGCTCTCCCACAACTACATCGGGACCGAGCACATCCTGCTCGGCCTGATCCACGAGGGCGAAGGTGTCGCGGCCAAGGCGCTGGAGAGCCTCGACATCTCCCTCGAGGCGGTGCGCGCGCAGGTCGAGGAGATCATCGGCCAGGGGCAGCAGGCCCCCAGCGGCCACATCCCCTTCACGCCCCGCGCGAAGAAGGTGCTCGAGCTGTCCCTGCGCGAGGCGCTGCAGCTCGGTCACAGCTACATCGGTACCGAGCACATCCTGCTCGGCCTGATCCGCGAGGGTGAGGGCGTCGCCGCCCAGGTGCTGCAGAAGCTCGGCGCCGACCTCAACCGGGTCCGCCAGCAGGTCATCCAGCTGCTCTCCGGCTTCCAGGGCAAGGAGTCCGCGGCGGCGGGCGCGAGCACGGGCGGTTCCGGCGGCGAGGCGCCGTCGTCCTCCCTGGTGCTCGACCAGTTCGGGCGCAACCTCACCCAGGACGCCCGCGAGAGCAAGCTCGACCCGGTCATCGGCCGGGAGCAGGAGATCGAGCGCGTCATGCAGATCCTCTCCCGCCGTACGAAGAACAACCCCGTCCTGATCGGCGAGCCCGGCGTCGGCAAGACGACGATCGTCGAGGGGCTCGCCCAGGACATCGTCAAGGGCAACGTCCCCGAGACCCTGAAGGACAAGCAGATCTACACGCTCGACCTCGGCGCGCTGGTGGCCGGGTCGCGCTACCGCGGCGACTTCGAGGAGCGCCTCAAGAAGGTGCTCAAGGAGATCCGCACCCGCGGCGACATCGTGCTGTTCATCGACGAGATCCACACCCTCGTCGGCGCCGGCGCGGCCGAGGGCGCGATCGACGCCGCCAGCATCCTGAAGCCGATGCTGGCCCGCGGCGAGCTGCAGACCATCGGCGCGACCACCCTCGACGAGTACCGCAAGTACCTCGAGAAGGACGCCGCCCTCGAGCGCCGCTTCCAGCCGATCCAGGTCCAGGAGCCGTCGATCGCCCACACGATCGAGATGCTGAAGGGGCTGCGCGACCGGTACGAGGCGCACCACCGGGTCACCATCACCGACGAGGCGCTGGTCTCGGCGGCGACGCTGGCCGACCGCTACATCTCCGACCGGTTCCTGCCCGACAAGGCGATCGACCTGATCGACGAGGCAGGCTCGCGGCTGCGGATCCGACGGATGACCGCGCCCGCCGACCTGCGCGAGTACGACGACAAGATCGCCGACGTGCGTCAGCGCAAGGAGGGTGCGATCGACGGTCAGGACTTCGAGGCCGCCGCCCGGCTGCGTGACGAGGAGAAGCAGCTGATCGCCCGCAAGGCCGAGCGCGAGAAGCAGTGGCGTGCCGGCGACATGGACGAGGTCGCGGAGGTCGACGAGGAGCTGATCGCCGAGGTGCTCGCCGTGGCGACCGGCATCCCGATCGTGAAGCTGTCCGAGGAGGAGTCGACGCGGCTGCTCAAGATGGAGGACGAGCTCCACAAGCGGGTCATCGGCCAGGAGGAGGCCGTCAAGGCGCTCAGCCGCGCGATCCGCCGTACCCGCGCCGGTCTGAAGGACCCGAAGCGTCCCGGCGGCTCGTTCATCTTCGCCGGCCCGTCCGGCGTCGGTAAGACGTGGCTGTCCAAGACGCTCGCCGAGTTCCTCTTCGGCGACGAGGACGCGCTGATCCAGCTCGACATGAGCGAGTACGGCGAGAAGCACACCGTCTCGCGCCTGTTCGGCTCGCCTCCGGGCTACGTGGGGTACGAGGAGGGCGGCCAGCTGACGGAGAAGGTGCGGCGCAAGCCGTTCTCCGTGGTGCTGTTCGACGAGGTCGAGAAGGCGCACCCCGACATCTTCAACACGCTGCTGCAGATCCTGGAGGAAGGTCGCATGACCGACTCCCAGGGCCGGGTGGTCGACTTCAAGAACACCGTCATCATCATGACCACCAACCTGGGCACCCGCGACATCTCCAAGGGGGTCAACCTCGGGTTCCAGCAGGGCAGTGACACGGCCGGCTCCTACGAGCGGATGAAGGCCAAGGTGTCGGAGGAGCTCAAGCAGCACTTCCGTCCCGAGTTCCTCAACCGCGTCGACGAGATCGTCGTGTTCCCGCCGCTGTCGCAGGAGCAGATCGTCTCCATGGTGGACAACATGATCGCCTCGGTGGAGCTGCGGATGCGCGACCGCGACATGAAGATCGAGCTCACCCAGGCGGCCAAGGCGCTGCTGGCGGAGCGCGGCTTCGACCCGGTGCTCGGCGCCCGCCCGCTGCGGCGGACCGTGCAGCGCGAGATCGAGGACGTGCTCGCCGAGAAGATGCTCTACGGCGAGGTCGGCCCCGGCCAGATCGTGCTCGTGGACGTCGACGGGGAGGGACCGACCGCCTCGTTCACGTTCCGTGGGCAGAAGCTCGGCGAGTTCCCCGATCTCCCGCCGCTGGAGACCGTCGACGTGGAGGCGTCACCCTCGCCCGAGCCCACCCCGATCGAGGGCCCTGACGACAGCGAGGGTCCGACGGACGTCCCGCGGGCCGAGTGAGCCCCGGGCCCGGTCAGGGCAGGGCGTAGCCCGCGTCCGACCGGACCAGCAACCCGTCCTCGACGAGGCCGGCCAGGCACCTGGTGCGCTGGTCGGCCTCGTCCCACGTCCGGGCGAGCCGCTCCGCGCTGACCGGGCCGTCGGCGTCGCGGACCGCGGCCATGAGGCGGCCGCGGCACTGCCGATCGGTGCCGTCCCACGCCTGACCGCGGCGTGGCGGCCCGTCGTACGCCGGGTAGCCGGCCGCCCGCCACGCGCACCGAGCGGCGAGCGGGCAGTCGGCGCAGCGGGGACGGCCCGCCGTGCACACGAGGGCGCCGAGCTCCATCACCGCGACCGACCAGGTCGCCGCGTCCGCGTCGTCCTCGGGCAGCAGCGCCGCGGCCCGGTCACGTTCGGCACGGGTGACGTTCGCAGGCGGGAGCTCGGCGCCGGCCAGCGCCCGGGTGAGGACGCGCCGGACGTTGGTGTCGAGCACCGGGTGGCGGTGGCCGAACGCGAACACCGCGACCGCCGCGGCGGTGTAGTCGCCGACGCCGGGGAGCGCCCGTAGCTGGGCGTGGTCGGAGGGGACCGCTCCGCCGTGGCGCTCGGTGATGGCGACCGCCGCGGCATGCAACCGGAGGGCCCGCCGCGGGTACCCGAGCCTGCCCCACATCCGGATCGCCTCGCCGGCCGGCTCGGCGGCGAGGTCGGGCGGGGTCGGCCAGCGGTCGAGCCACTGGGCGTGGACGGGGAGCACCCGGCTCACCGGCGTCTGCTGGAGCATGTACTCCGAGACCATCACCGACCACGGCGTCGCGGAGGCCGAGCGCCACGGCAGGTCGCGTGCGTGCTCGTCGTACCACCGCAGCAGCGGCTCGTGAAGGTCGTCCATCGCGGCCGATCGTAGGCGTGGCACCACCGACTCGGCCCCACCACTGCCTACCGTGGGCCCCATGACGTCGATGACCCGCGGCCCGCTCCCCGCGCGGGTCTACTGGGCCCGCCGGGTGCTCCTCGTGGCGGTGGTCGTCGGACTCGTGCTCACCGGGGTCGGCGTGGTGAGGCTCGTGGATGGTGCCCCGAGCGCCCCGGAGCAGGCACAGCTCGCGGGGGCGACGGCCGACGTCCCGGACGACGGTGCCGCCGAGGAGCCGACCGACGAACCCACGGTGGGGGTGAAGACCGGCCGGGGCGACGGGGACGGCCCGGGCAAGAAGCAGCGCAAGGACCGCGGTCCCGTGCTGGCCTCGCCCGAGGGCCCCTGCGTCGACCGCGACATCGCGGTGACGCCGACGGCGCGCAAGACCGTGGCCGGCGGCCCGGTCACCTTCACGCTGCAGCTGCGGTCGATCCTCTCGCCCGCGTGCACCTGGGAGGTCTCGCCGGACTCGCTGACGGTGAAGATCCGCTCCGGCGACGACGACGTCTGGTTCAGCAGCGACTGCCGGCGGTCGATCCCGACCAGCGACGTCGTCCTCCGCAACAACGCGACGACCGAGGTCGAGGTCACCTGGTCGGCCCGCCGCTCCGACGACGGCTGCACCCGCTACACCGACTGGGCGATGCCGGGCTGGTACTTCATCGAGGCCGCCGCGCTGGCGGGCGAGCCGTCCGACCTGCACTTCCAGCTGACCCGGCCCGAGCCGGAGGTCGTGACCGAGACGGTGCCGCCGAAGAACGACGACAAGAACGCGGGACGACAAGAACCGGGACGGCGAGAACCGGGACGGCGACGGTCGCGACCAGGGCTGACCTGCCCCGCGAACCTCCTGGGCGAGTCTGGCGCCTACCGCGCGGAGCTTCGCCCGCGAGGTGGCGGATTCCCCGCTTGAGCGGGGGAACCACCGTTCACACGTACCGCTCGAGGATGGTCGACTCGGCCAGCCGCGAGAGGCCCTCGCGGACGCTGCGGGCGCGCAGCTCCCCGACCCCGTCGACCGCCTGGAGGTCGTCGACGCCGGCGGAGAGCAGCTTCTGGAGGGTGCCGAAGTGGTCGACGAGGCGGTCGACGACCGAGTGGGGGAGCCGGGGGACCTTGGCGAGCAGCCGGTAGCCACGAGGGGCGACCGCGCCGTCGAGGTGCTCCCCGGTGCCGAGCCCGAGGGCGCGAGCGGCGGCCGCGGGGTCGACCAGCTCGGTGGGCGACATGGCCTCGAGCAGCTCGAGGTGCTCACGCGCGGTCTTGGCACGCCGGCCGGAGGGCAGGTAGTCGCGGATGACCAGCTCGCGCTCGGTGTCCACGCCGGTGACCAGCTCCTCGAGCTGGAGCGACAGCAGCCGGCCGTCGGTGCCGAGCTCGAGCACGTAGTCCTCGATCTCGCGGGCGATCCGGATGACCATCTCGAGCCGCTGCGCCACCACCGCGACGTCGCGGACCGTCACGAGGTCCTCGATCTCCAGGGCCGAGAGCGTGCTCGACACCTCGTCGAGCCGCAGCTTGTAGCGCTCCAGCGTCGCCAGCGCCTGGTTCGCGCGGGAGAGGATCTGGCCGGAACCCTCCAGGACGTGCCGGGTCTCCCCGACGTACGCCGCGATGATCTGCATCGACTGCGACACCGAGATCACCGGGAAGCCGGTCTGCTTGGCCACGCGGTCGGCGGTGCGGTGGCGGGTACCGGTCTCGTCGGAGGGGATGCTCTGGTCGGGCATCAGGTGGGTGGCGGCCCGGATGATCCGGGTCACGTCCTTGTCGATGACGATCGCGCCGTCCATCTTGGCGAGCTCGCGCAGCCCGGTGGACGAGAACGGGACGTCGAGCATGAAGCCGCCGGTGCAGATGCTCTCCACGACCTTGTCGTGGCCGAAGACGATCAGCGCGCCGGTGCGGCCCCGCAGGATCCGTTCGAGGCCGTCGCGCAGCGCGGTGCCGGGCGCGATCGACGCCAGCGTCTCCCGCAGCCGCAGCTGCTCCTCGGAGCGGACGGTGGCAGTCACACCTAGCCTCCAGACGGCAGGACGGCCGGTGTCTCCCGCCGTCGCGCCGGTCAGTCTAGGAGATGCCGCTCGATCATCGGGCCGGGTCGCCGACGAGCGAGAGCAGCCGCAGCGCGGACGCCACGTCGGCCACCTCGATCACGCGCATCCCGTCGACGTCGCGGTCGCGCCCGCCGCTGCGCCCCGGGACGACCGCGACCTGGAAGCCGAGCCGGGCCGCCTCCGCGATCCGCTGCGGCAGGTCGCGCACCTTGCGCAGCTCGCCCGCGAGGCCCAGCTCGCCCATCGCGACCACGCCGCGGGGCGCCGGGCGCCCGGTGGACGCCGAGGCCAGCGCGACCGCGATCGCGAGATCGGTGGCCGGCTCGATCAGCCGGGCACCGCCCACGGTCGAGACGAAGACGTCCTGCTGGTGGAGGCGGACGCCGCAGTGCTGGTGGAGCACCGCGAGGACCATCGCGACCCGCGAGGAGTCGAGTCCGCTCGTGGTCCGCCGTGGGCGCTCGGCAGCGGTGTGGGTCACCAGGCCCTGCACCTCGGCCAGCAGCGGCCGGCGGCCCTCCATCGTGACCGCCACGCAGGTGCCGGCGACCTGCTGGTCGTGGTTCTCGACGAAGAGGCCGGTGGGGTCGGTGACCGCGACGATGCCCTCGGCGGAGAGGTCGAAGCAGCCGACCTCGTCGACCGGGCCGAACCGGTTCTTCATCGCGCGCACCATCCGGAACCGCGAGTTGCGGTCGCCCTCGAAGTGGAGGACGACGTCGACCACGTGCTCGAGCACGCGTGGCCCGGCGATCGAGCCGTCCTTGGTGACGTGGCCGACGAGCACGGTGGTGATGTTGCGGGTCTTGGCCATCCGGATCAGGGCGGCGGCGACCTCCTTGACCTGGGTGACCCCGCCCGGGACGCCGTCGAGGTCGCCGGCCGAGATGGTCTGGATCGAGTCGACCACCAGCAGGTCGGGCCGGACGTCCTCGATGTGGGTGAGCACCGCCCCGAGGTCGGTCTCGGCGGCGAGGTAGAGCTCCTCGTGGACCCCGCCGGTCCGGTCGGCCCGGAGCCGGACCTGCGAGGCTGACTCCTCGCCGGTGACGTAGAGGGTGCGACGCTGGTAGCGCGCGGTCTGAGCGGCCACCTCGAGCAGCAGCGTGCTCTTGCCGACGCCGGGCTCGCCGGCGAGCAGGATGGCGGCGCCCGGCACCAGCCCGCCGCCGAGCACCCGGTCGAGCTCGGGGACGCCGCTGCTGCGGAACGCCGACTCCTCGACCGAGACCTCGCCGATCGGGACCGCCGGCCGGGTGACCGGGCCGGCCACGGCGCGGGTGGTCGGCGCGGCGGTCTCGGCGACCGAGCCCCACGCCTGGCACTCGCCGCAGCGGCCGACCCACTTGGCGGCCTCCCAGCCGCACTCGGTGCAGCGGTAGGCGGGGCGCGACTTGGAGGAGCTGGCGGCCCCGGACTTCGACATGGGGGAGACGCTAGGTCACCCCACCGACACGGCCCGCGCGAGCGCGCGGCCGGCGCCGGGTATCCTCCATTGGAACGATCAAGAACGATCAAGGAGGGGTGATGACGCGGGTCCCGGGCCATCGGCCGGCGACGCCACCGACGCTGGCCGACGTGGCCGAGCTGGCGAGCGTCTCCCGACAGACCGTGTCCAACGCGGTCAACAACCCCGACCTGCTCCGCCCCGACACCCTCACCCGGGTGCTCGACGCGATCGAGGAGCTCGGGTACTCGCCCAACCGGGCCGCCCGCAACCTGCGCACCCGCGCCTCCCACCTGATCGGGCTGCGCTTCACGCCGGTGCAGGAGGGGACCGCCAACGCGACCATGGACCGGTTCGTGCACTCGCTCGTCGAGACCTCGAGCGCGGCCGGCTACCACGTGCTGCTGTTCCCCGGAGACCCGCAGGACCCCACGGCCGGCTACGACGACCTGCTCCGCTCCACCGCGGTCGACGCGTTCGTCGCCACCGACACCTACCTCGGCAACCCGCAGGCGACCTGGCTGGAGACCCGGCGGGCGCCGTTCGTCGCGTTCGGCCGCCCCTGGGACAACCCGGACGCGGGCCACCCGTGGGTCGACGTCGACGGCGCGGCCGGGGCCGAGCTCGCGACGCAGCACCTGATCGAGCGGGGGCACCAGCGGATCGCCTGGATCGGCTGGCGCAAGGAGCAGGTGATCGGCGAGGACCGCCGCGCCGGGTGGGTCCGCGCGATGCGCTCCCACGGCCTGTCCACCACCGGCCTCGCGTCGCGCACCGAGGACACGGTCGCCAGCGGGCGGGAGGCCTCGGCCGTGCTCCTCGACGAGGCGCAGCCGACCGGGTTCGTGTGCGCCTCGGACACGCTCGCCATGGGCGTCCTCCACACGCTGAGCGACCGCGGCCTGGTGGCCGGTCGCGACGCCGCGGTGGTCGGGTTCGACGACTCGCAGGTCGCCCAGGTCGTGCCGCCGGGACTGAGCTCGGTCCGGCAGCCGCTGGAGGAGGTCGCGGTCGAGATCGTGCGGGCCCTCGAGGGCTTGCTCACCCACCCCCCGGTCCGCTCCGGCGGCGTCCTGCTCGGCCCCGAGCTGATCGTGCGCGGCTCGAGCTGATCGGGCGCGCCACCCCCGTACCTGGTCCTCAGAACCGCCGCGACCAGAGGTTGACGGCGTAGTCGACGCTCGTGCCGTCGTACGCCGCGAGCACGGCCTCGGCCACCTCGGTGGGGAGCTCGATCCGGACGACCGCCTCGAGGTCGGCGCGGGTGTCGAACTCCCAGGCGAGGTCGAGCGCGTGGCGGCTCCAGCCGCGGATGGACCAGAACCGCTCCACGGCGTCCGGGTCGACCATCGGGTAGCCGCGCGCGAACCACCCGCCGAACGTCGACCGGGTCGCGTCGTTGTCGACCACGAACGCCGTGCCACCGCGGCGGACCACCCGGTCGAGCTCGGCGAGGCCGGGCTCGCAGCCGGGCCCGAAGAAGTAGGACCACCGGGCGTGCACGACGTCGACCGAGGCGGGCGGGAGGGGGAGCGCCTCGGCCAGGCCCTCCAGGACGGACACGTGGGGCAGCCGGTGCGTGCGCCGCCGGGCGAGTCCGGCCAGCGCCGGGTGGGGTTCGACGCCGATGACCGCGGCGGCCTCGTCGGCGAAGAAGGGGAGGTGGAAGCCGGTGCCACAGCCGAGGTCGAGCACGGTGAGGTCGGCCCACGGCGCCAGCGACCACATCAGCGAGAAGAGCTCGCCGCCGCGGTCGAACGCCCGGTTCTCGACCTCGTAGGTCTCCGGGTGGTGCCAGATGTTGGGGCTCGGCCGCGCCCCGGCTACAGGCGTACGAGCCCGTTCGGCGTCTGGACCTGCGCGGCGATGATGCCGGGCGTGCCGTTGGGGGCGACCCACTCGACCTTGACGTCCTCGAGCGGCGCCTCGACCGTCTCGCCCAGCCACTCCGAGACCCGCTGCGGGTCGCCGGCGATCTCGAGGCAGGCGAGGGAGAAGTCGGGGCTGGCGCCGGCGCTGGGGTGCATCTCGGCCGGCACCTGCCACTCGATGAAGAACGGCAGCTGGGGGTCGGCGATCAGGCCGTTGATGCCGATCTGGCGCCAGAGCAGCTCGGTGCCGTCGGGCCGCTTGCGGTTGCCGGGCGCGGCCTCGCGACCCAGCCGGGTCTCGACCGCGGCGATGTCGTCGACCGCGACGACCCAGCCGAGCCACCCGCCGCCGAGCTGCGAGCGGGCCCGGACGGCCTGGCCGAACGGGGCCTTGTCGGAGGCCGGGTGGTCGAGCACCTCGACGATCTCGAGGTAGGTGTGACCTGCCAGCGGCAGGATCACGTTGCGCGTGCCGAACCTCGGGTGGACGCCGCCGTCCCGGAACTCGGTGCCGAGCAGTTCACCGATTCGCTGGGCGGTGCTGGCCAGGCCATCAGGTCCGGCGGCAAACGAGAGATGGTCCAAGCGCATGCCGACAATTGTGAGCAATGCGCCGCCCGACCCGGACGGCGGGGTCGGTTTCTCTTGATGTCAAGCGGTGGTGGGCGGATCGGCCGGGTGCAGTGCCAGGGCCGATCGCGACCGCAGGTGCTCCTCGCAGTGACCCGCCAGCTCGTCGTACGCCGCCCGCCCCATGAGGGCCACCAGCTCGGCCTCGTTGGTGACGAAGAGGGGCGCGGCCGCGACGTGCGCCTCGGTGTTGCCGGAGCAGTACCAGTCGAGGTCGTGGCCGCCGGGACCCCAGCCGCGGCGGTCGTACTCGGTGATCGTGACCTCGGTGTAGGAGGTGTCGTCCTGCCGCTCGACGGTGCGGAACTGGCGGCGGATCGGCAGCTGCCAGCACACGTCCGGCTTGGTCTCCAGCGGCTCGCGGCCCTGCGCGAGGGCCAGCCCGTGCAGCGCGCAGCCCGCGCCACCCTGCCCGTTCGGCGGGGCGAAGTCGGTGCGGTTGTGGAACACGCACGCCGACTGGCCGTCGACCTCCAGGGTGCGGGTCTTGGGCTCGCCGTCCTCGTCCTTCTCGACCCAGTCGCGTTTGCGCACGGTCCGGCCGGGGTGGAACTGCCACAGCTCCGGGGTCAGCTCGGCGACGTACGACGCCACGCGCTGCTGGTCGTCGGCGTCGGAGAAGTGGGCGCCGAGGGTGCAGCAGCCGGTGTCGGGTGCGTCGGCGTAGATGCCGGCGCAGCCGCGGCCGAAGATGCAGGTGTAGCGCGACGTCAGCCAGGTCAGGTCGCAGCGGAACTGCTGGTCGGCGTCGTCGGGATCGGCGAACTCGACCCACGCGCGGGGGAACGCCAGCTGGACTTCGGGCACCGGAGCAGCCTACGTGGCCGGTAGATTCGACTCCATGCGCCTGGGCGTCCTCGACATCGGCTCCAACACCGGCCACCTGCTGGTGGTGGACGCGCACGACGGCGCCGCGCCGCTCCCGGCCTTCTCCCACAAGGAGCCGCTGCGGCTCGCCGAGCACCTCGACGCCGCCGGCGCGGTCTCGCGCTCGGGCATCGACGCGCTCGCCGACTTCGTCGCCTCCGCCCTGGTCGTGGCCGAGGACAAGGGCTGCGAGGAGATGCTGCCGTTCGCCACCTCGGCCGTGCGCGACGCGACCAACTCCGACGCGGTGCTGGCCGAGGTCCACGAGCGGACCGGCGTCGACATCGCGGTGCTGCCGGGCGAGGCCGAGGCCCGGCTGACCTTCCTCGCCGTACGCCGCTGGTTCGGCTGGTCCTCGGGCCGGCTGGCCGTCTTCGACATCGGCGGCGGGTCCCTGGAGATCGCGGCCGGCGGAGACGAGGCACCCGACGTCGCCTGGTCGCTGCCGCTCGGAGCGGCCCGGCTGGCTCGCGACCACCTCGCTGACGGCGCCTCCGAGGAGGCGATCCGCGTCCTTCGCAAGAAGATCCGGGCCGAGATCGCCCGGGACGCGGGACACCTGCTGCGCAGCGGGCGTCCGGACCGGGCCGTGGCGACGTCCAAGACGTTCCGGTCGCTGGCCCGGATCTGTGGCGCGGCTCCCTCGGGAGCCGGACCCCTCGTGGCGCGGACGCTGCCGGCCGTCGAGCTCGTCGAGTGGATCCCGAAGCTGGCCGCGATGTCGGAGAAGGAGCTGCGTGCCCTGGCGGGGGTCTCGCCCAGCCGCACCCACCAGATCCTGCCGGGCGCGCTGGTGGCGGTCGCGGCGATGGACATCTTCGACCTGCCCGAGCTCGAGATCTGCCCCTGGGCGCTGCGCGAGGGCGTGATCCTCGAGCGGATCGACGCGATCAGCCGGGACCGGTAGGCGTGGCACGGATCGGACTCTCCACCGCCTCGGTCTACCCCGAGTCGTCGGCGCACGCGTTCGCGTACGCGTCGCAGCTCGGCTACGACGCCGTCGAGGTGATGGTCGGCATCGACGCCCTGAGCCAGCAGACGTCGGCCGTCACCCAGCTCGCGGAGCACCACGACATCCCCGTCTGTGCCGTCCACGCGCCCTGCCTGCTCTTCACCCAGCGCGTGTGGGGTACCGAGCCGTGGGGCAAGCTCGAACGGTCCGCCGAGATGGCCGCTGCGGTGGGCGCCCCGGTGGTCGTCGTGCACCCGCCGTTCCGCTGGCAGAAGGAGTACGCCGCCGGGTTCGTCGACGGCATCGCGGCGCTCGAGGAGTCCACCGGCATCGCGTTCGCGGTCGAGAACATGTACCCCTGGCGAGCGTCCGCGAAGGCGCGGACCCGACGGTCGATGGAGATGTACCTCCCCGGCTGGGACCCGTCCGAGGAGTCCTACGCGAACATGACGATCGACCTCTCGCACGCGGCGATCGCGCACTCCGACCCGGTCGAGATGGCGGTCCGGATGGGGTCGCGACTGCGGCACGTCCACCTCACCGACGGCACCGGCAGCGCCAAGGACGAGCACCTCGTGCCCGGCCGCGGGATCATGAGCGCCGACACGTTCCTGTCCCACGTCGCCGACTCGGGGTTCGCCGGCGACGTCGTGATCGAGATCAACACCCGCAAGGCCACGACCCGTGAGCAGCGCGAGACCGACCTGCGCGAGTCCCTCGAGTTCGCCCGCGAGCACTTCGTGGTGCGGGCCAGATGACCGCCCGCCGGGGTCGCCGGCCGGGCGCCCCCGACACCCGGGCCGCGATCCTGACGGCGGCCCGGTCGCGGTTCGCCGACCACGGGTTCGCGGGCACCACGATCCGGGCGGTCGCCGGCGACGCCGGGGTCGACGCCGCCCTCGTGCACCACTACTTCGGCACCAAGGACGAGCTGTTCCTCGCGGCGATGCAGCTGCCGGTCGACCCGCGGCAGGTGCTCGCCCCGGCGCTCGTCGGCGGGGTGGAGGGCGCGGCCGAGCGGTTCCTCGCGGTCTTCCTCTCCGTGTGGGACGACCCGGAGCTGCAGCCCACGCTGCTCGCGTTCGCCCGCGGCGTGATGGACCCCTCCTCGTCGCGGCTGCTGACCGAGGGGTTCCTGCCGGTGATCGTGCAGCCGATCGGGCAGGCGCTCGGGATCGACCGGCCCGAGCACCGGATGCCGCTCGTCGCGAGCCAGGTGTTGGGCCTGATCCTGCTGCGGTACGTGCTCCGGGTCGAACCGCTTGCGTCGATGCCGGCCGAGCACGTCATCGCGACGTACGCGCCGACGATCCAGCGATACCTCGCCGACCCCTTGCCGTGACGAGGCCCGCAGGAGCATAATTCAACACATGATGAAAAATACGGTGGAGATCGCCGGCCTCACCGTCGTCCGCGGCCGGCGCACCGTGCTGGAGGGCCTCGACCTGACGATCGGGGACGGTGTCACGGGGCTGCTCGGACCGAGCGGCTGCGGCAAGACCACGCTGATGCGCTGCCTGGCGGGCGTGCAGCGGGTCGCGTCGGGGCGGGTGACGATCTTCGGGGAGCCGGCGGGGAGTCCCGCCCTGCGTCCCCGGCTGGGCTACGTCACGCAGGCTGCGAGCGTCTACGACGACCTCACCGTGGGCGAGAACCTGCGCTTCTTCGCCCGGGTGCTCGGCGTCGACCGGGCGGAGGTCGATCACGCGATCGCCGCGGTCGACCTGGACTCCCACCGCGACCAGGTGGTGGGCCGGCTCAGCGGTGGTCAGCGGTCCCGCGCCAGCCTCGCCGTCGCGCTCCTCGGCAGCCCGTCGCTGCTGGTGCTCGACGAGCCGACCGTCGGCCTGGACCCGGTCCTGCGCCGCGACCTCTGGGCGCTCTTCCACCGGATCGCCGACGCCGGCGCCGCCGTCCTCGTCTCCAGCCACGTGATGGACGAGGCCGACCGCTGCGACCGGCTGCTGCTGATGCGCGAGGGTCGGATCATCGCCGACGGGTCGCCCGCCGACATCCGGGAGCGGACCGGCAGCGCCGACATCGAGGCGGCGTTCCTGCGGGTGGTCGAGGAGGCAGGGCGATGAGCGCCAGGACCACGTTCGCGGTGGCCGGCCGGGTGCTGGCCCAGCTCCGGCGCGACCACCGGACGATGGCGATGCTGCTCGTCGTCCCGTGCGCGCTGATGACGCTGTTGTGGTGGATGTTCGAGGAGCTCCCCGGTGACGTCTTCGACCGCTTCGGGCCGGCGCTGCTGGCGCTGTTCCCGTTCATCATCATGTTCCTGGTCACGAGCGTGACCACGCTGCGAGAGCGCTCCAGCGGCACCCTCGAGCGGCTGCTCGCGATGCCGATGGGCAAGGGCGACTTCCTGCTCGGCTACGCGCTCGCCTTCGGCCTGGTGGCCGCCGTCCAGTCGGTGCTCGCGGTGGCCCTGAGCGTCGGCGTGCTCGGCCTCGACGTCGCCGGCCCGGTGTGGCTCCTCGGTCTGGTCGCGGTCGTCGACGCCGTGCTCGGGACCGCGCTGGGGCTCTTCGTCAGCGCGTTCGCGACGACGGAGTTCCAGGCGGTGCAGTTCATGCCGGCGGTGGTGCTTCCGCAGCTGCTCCTGTGCGGGCTGTTCGTCCCGCGCGAGGCCCTGCCCGACGCCTTGGAAGCCATCAGCAACGTCCTCCCGCTGTCGTACGCCGTGGACGCGATGCAGACCCTCACCCGCTCCAGCGAGACGGCGGACGTCTGGGGCGACCTGGGCGTCGTGCTGGCGTTCGTCCTCGGCGGGCTCGCGCTGGGCGCCGCGACCCTCAGGAGGCGCACCCCGTAGTCCCGCGCGTAGCCTGTGCCCCATGTCTCTGCTGCGCCAACCGCTGCTGCTGCTCTCCCGCAGCCGGCAGGTCAAGAACCTCGTCAGCACCCTGCCCGTGTCGTCCGGGATCGTGCACAACTACGTGCCCGGGGAGAGCACCGAGTCGGCCGTGACGGCCACCGCGGAGCTCGTCGAGGACGGCCTGACGGTGACCTTGGACTTCCTGGGTGAGGACACCCTCGACGCCGAGCAGGCCGACGCGACCGTGGCGGCCTACGTCGACCTGCTGGAGTCGCTGGCGGCTGCGGGCCTGACCCGGCGGGCCGAGGTCTCCGTGAAGCTCTCGGCGGTGGGCCAGGCGCTCCCGGACGACGCCGGATTCGGGGGAGGGCACAAGATCGCCCTCGAGAACGCCCGCACCATCTGCCGGTCCGCGCGCAACGCCGGCACCACGGTCACCCTCGACATGGAGGACCACACCACCACCGACTCGACGCTGGCCATCCTGCGCGAGCTGCGCAAGGACTTCCCCGAGACCGGCGCGGTCCTGCAGTCCTCGCTCCACCGGACCGAGGCCGACTGCCGCGCGCTCGCCTACGAGGGCTCGCGGGTGCGCCTGTGCAAGGGCGCCTACCTCGAGCCCGAGGCGGTCGCGTTCCAGGAGCGCATCGAGATCGACAGGTCCTACGTGCGCTGCCTCAAGGTGCTGCTCGCCGGCGACGGCTACCCGATGATCGCGACCCACGACCCGCGGATGGTCGAGATCGCGTCGTCCCTGGCCAGCCGGTACGGCCGCGCGAAGGGCACCTACGAGTTCCAGATGCTCTACGGGATCCGCCCGACCGAGCAGCGCCGGCTGGCCGAGTCCGGGGAGACCGTGCGCGTCTACATCCCCTACGGCACCGAGTGGTACGGCTACCTCATGAGACGTCTCGCTGAGAAGCCGTCCAACCTGTCATTCTTCGTGAAGTCGCTGATCTCGAAGAAGTAGGGCAGAGCTGTGCGCCAGACCGCGATCCTGGGCGCCGGAGTGATGGGGGAGACCCTGCTCTCCGGCCTGGTCCGCGCGGGTCGACGCGTCGACGCGCTGCTGGTCGGCGAGAAGCGTCCCGACCGCGCCCGCGAGCTCGAGGAGCGGTACGGCGTGGCCGTCGTCTCGAACCGCGAGGCCGCCCGCAAGGCCGACACCGTGGCCGTCGTCGTGAAGCCGCAGGACATGGCCGACCTGCTCGACGAGATCGCCCCGGACCTGCGGCCCGGACAGCTGCTCGTCTCGCTCGCGGCCGGCATCACCACCGCGTTCATCGAGTCGCGCGTTCCCGCGGGCGTCGCCGTGGTGCGCGTCATGCCCAACACGCCTGCCCTCGTCGACGAGGGCATGGCCGCGATCTCGCCCGGCTCCCACTGCGACGAGGAGCACCTCACCGAGGCCGAGTCGCTGATGGCGTCGACCGGCAAGGTGCTGCGCGTCCCCGAGCGCCAGATGGACGCGGTCACCGCGATCTCCGGCTCCGGCCCGGCCTACATCTTCTTCGTCGTCGAGTCGATGATCGAGGCCGGCGTCCACCTCGGGCTGCCGCGCGCCACCGCCACCGACCTCGTGGTGCAGACCGTCGTCGGCTCGGCCACCATGCTGCGCGAGACCGGGACCCACCCCGTCGTGCTGCGCGAGCAGGTCACCTCCCCCGGGGGGACGACCGCCGCGGCGCTGCGCGAGCTGGAGATCCACAAGGTGCGGGCGGCGTTCCTGGCGGCGATGGAGGCGGCCCGCGACCGCTCCCGCGAGCTCGCCGAGGGATCCTGAGCGCTCGTCATCGTCGGTAGTCCCCGGTTCTTTGGCTGCCGGATGCGGCCTTTGACGACCGAAGAACCGGGGACTACCGGCAAGGACGCCGGCCAAGACTCGGACGGGGCAGCCCCACGGGTACCGGTACGTTGTCGGACATGGAGTGCTCCGGTCCGGCGACGGTCGTCTTCGACCCCAGCCTCACGGAGTACGACTTCGGGCCGACCCACCCGATGTCGCCGCTGCGGGTCGACCTCACGATGCGGCTCGCCGACGAGCTCGGGGTCACCGGCGACCGGCTCCGGCTGGTCGACGCCCCGATGGCGACGCTGGCGGAGCTCCTCACGATCCACGACGCCGCGCTGGTCGAGGCGATCACGCGCGCCGGCACGACCGGCGAGCACGACGACACCTGTGGGCTCGGCAGCGACGACAACCCGGTGTTCCCCGACATGCACCACGCGGCCGCCCACGTGGTCGGCGCGACGATCGAGGCCTGCGACCAGGTGTGGAGCGGCCGCAGCCTCCACAGCGCGAACATCACGGGTGGGCTCCACCACGGCATGCCCGACCGGGTGAGCGGGTTCTGCGTCTACAACGACGTCGCGGTCGGCATCCAGCGGCTGCTCGACCAGGGCGCCGAGCGGGTCGCCTACGTCGACGTCGACGTCCACCACGGCGACGGCGTCGAGAAGATCTTCTGGAACGACCCACGCGTCGTCACGATCTCCCTGCACGAGACCGGCCAGATGCTCTTCCCCGGCACTGGGTTCCCGAACGACGTGGGCGGGCCCGACGCGCCGGGGTCCGCGGTCAACGTCGCGCTGCCCCCGGGCACCAGTGACGCCGGCTGGCTGCGCGCCTTCCACGCCGTCGTCCCGCCGGTGCTGCGCGAGCTCAAGCCGGACGTGCTCGTCACCCAGCACGGCTGCGACTCGCACCTCGACGACCCGCTGGCGCACCTCATGCTGACCGTCGACGGCCAGCGGGCGGCGTACCTCGCCCTGCACGACCTCGCCCACGAGGTCGCGGGCGGGAAGTGGGTCGCCACGGGCGGCGGGGGGTACGCCGTGATCGAGGTCGTGCCGCGGGCCTGGACCCACCTGCTGGCGATCGTCGCGGGCGCCCCGCTCGACCCGAGCACCGAGACCCCGGCGGCGTGGCGGGCCTACGTCGAGACCCGGCTCGGCCGGACCGCCCCGCTACGCCTCACCGACGGCCGCACGCCCGCCTTCCGCGACTGGTCGGAGGGGTACGATCCGGACAGCTGGCTGGATCGCGCGATCCACGCCACGAGGTCCGAGGTGTTCCCCTGGCACGGCCTCGATCCGCTGCCGTAGGTAAAGATTCGGGCGCGGGATCAAGCCGACACGCCGAATCACTTGAGTTTCATTGGTGATTTGCTTCCCCATCATTCACACGAGGCTCTATTCTTCACGTGCACGTGACCCACCGGCGGGGAAGCCGGTGGCGTGCACGCAGAGAAAGTCGGTGCACGATGGCGAACAACCCTGGGGACTACACCGATCCCAAGTTCCTGACGGTGGCCGAGGTCGCGTCGATGATGCGGGTCTCGAAGATGACCGTCTACCGCCTCGTCCACAGCGGCGAGCTCCCGGCCGTCCGGGTGGGCCGGTCCTTCCGGGTCACCGAGGAGGACGTCGACGAGTACCTCCGCAAGAGCTTCTACAGCGCGGGCTGATCCCGCCTGCTCGAAATACACCCCACCAGGTGGACTTTCGTTCCCCTCCGATTCTGCTGCCCTGCTCCCGGCGGATAGGCTGGCCCCGCCGCCGGGTCCACCCTGCGGCGTCGTGAGTCGAAAGGTTCTCCCTGTGGGTTCAGTCATCAAGAAGCGGCGCAAGCGCATGGCGAAGAAGAAGCACCGCAAGCTGCTGAAGAAGACGCGCGTCCAGCGCCGCAAGCTCGGCAAGTAGTCAGCGCCTCCGCTCCCGACCGCCCATGAGCGCTGCCGGCAAGGTCGTCCTGGTCACCGGGGTCTCCCGCGACCTCGGTCGCCGCTCTGCGCGAGCGCTGGCCGGGACCGACGGCGTCGCCCGCGTGATCGGGGTCGATGTCGTCCCGCCGCGCGGTGACCTCGGTGACGTCTCCTTCGTCCGCGCCGACATCCGCAACCCGGTGATCGCCAAGGTGATCGCCAAGGAGGACGTCGACACCGTCGTCCACCTGAGCGTGATCGCGACCCCGGGCAGCGCCGGTGGCCGGCACACCATGAAGGAGCTCAACGTCATCGGGACGATGCAGCTCCTGGCGGCCGCCCAGCGCGCTCCCGGGCTGCAGCGGCTGATCGTGAAGTCGACCTCCACCGTCTACGGCGCCAGCAGCCGCGACCCCGCGATGTTCACCGAGGACATGGAGCCGCGCCGGGCGCCGCGGTCCGGCTACGCCAAGGACGCCGCCGAGGTCGAGAGCTACGTGCGCGGGTTCGCCCGGCGCCGACCCGACGTGCGGGTGACCCTGCTCCGGTGCGCCAACGTGATGGGGCCGCACGTGCAGAGCCCGCTCACGTCGTACTTCCGGCTCCCGGTCATCCCGACGGTGCTCGGGTTCGACCCGCGGCTCCAGTTCCTCCACGAGGACGACCTGCTCGACCTCCTCGGTCACAGCGTGCACGAGGCGCCACCCGGCACGTTCAACGTGGCCGGCGACGGCGTGCTCCTCCTGTCGCAGGCGATCCGCCGGCTGCAGCGGCCCAGCCTGCCGCTGCCCGCGTTCGCGGTCGGCAGCCTCGGCTCGACGCTGCGCCAGGCCCGGCTGGCCGACTTCTCGCCCGAGCAGCTCGGGCTCCTCACCTTCGGCCGCGGGATCGACACCAGCCGGATGCGAGACCAGCTCGGCTTCCATCCGCGCTTCACCACGGCGGAGGCGTTCGAGGACTTCGGTCGCGGGCTGAGCCCGACCGGTGGCTATGCCTCGCGCGCGATCGACCGGGCCGCCCGCCTGGTCGAGCCGTCCCCCGTGTCCGGGCCGTCGGTGACCGGAGCCGGCCGTGGGTGACGCCGAGATCATCCCGATCGGCACTCGGGGCCGTCCCGGCCGCGGCAGCGGCACCGCGCGCCCGTCCTCCTCGGCCCGCGACCTCGCCGGTGGGGCGAAGCCGAAACAACCCGTGCGCCGGGTCGTCGGGCCGGCGCCCGACCCGACTGACGAGGCCCCTGACGAGACCCCGGTCGAGCTGCCCCGGACGGCAGCGCCCCCGCGCAAGGCCGCCCCGCCGAAGAAGCCCCCGCCGAAGAAGACCCCGCCGAAGCGGGCCCCGGGTGAGGAGCCGACGGTGGCGGCTGCCCGCACGACCGAGCGTGCCCCGCTCGGCGGGATCACCCCCGGTGAGTGGCTCGGCGCGTTCCAGTTCGCCGCGAAGGAGGTCTTCGGCGACGACTGGGAGCCACAGCTGGCACGCTTCCTGGCGTTCCTGCGGCGCCGGGTCACCGGCGAGTACGCCGTGGACGAGTACGGCTTCGACGCCGAGGTCACCGACCGCTTCCTGATGACCGCGCTGCGCCCGCTCGCCGAGAAGTGGTTCCGGATCGAGGTGACCGGCGCCGAGAACATCCCGACCGAGGGTGGTGCCCTGGTGGTGTCCAACCACTCGGGGACGCTGCCGATGGACGCCCTGATGACGCTCGTGACCGTGCACGACGCGACCGGCCGGCACCTCCGGCCGCTCGGCGCCGACCTCGTGTTCCGGATGCCGCTCGTCAGCTCGATGGCTCGCAAGGGCGGCGCCACGCTCGCGTGCAACGAGGACGCGGAGCGGATGCTGGCCGGCGGCGAGCTCGTCGGCGTGTGGCCCGAGGGCTTCAAGGGCATCGGCAAGCCGTACGCCGAGCGCTACAAGCTGCAGCGGTTCGGGCGCGGCGGCTTCGTGTCGGCCGCGCTGCGCACCCAGGTCCCGATCGTGCCGCTGTCCGTGGTGGGCGCGGAGGAGATCTACCCCCTCGTCGGCAACGTGCCGTCGCTCGCCCGGCTGCTCGGCGTCCCCTACATCCCGATCACGCCGTTCTTCCCGTGGCTCGGTCCGCTCGGGCTGGTGCCGCTGCCCTCGAAGTGGCTGATGGCGTTCGGCGAGCCGATCCGCACCGACGAGTTCGAGGACGGCGCTGCCGACGACCCGATGCTGGTCTTCAACGTCACCGACCAGGTGCGCGAGACGATCCAGCAGACGCTCTACTCGCTGCTCATGCAGCGTGACACGGTCTTCGGGCGCAACCGCGCCGACTGACCCGGCTCAGGGCGCCAGCGGGTCGTCGATCAGGTCGATGACGTCCTCGACCGCGTCCACGGTGTCGTCGATGACGCCACCGCCACCATCGCCGCCACCATCGCCGTCGCCTCCGCCGGACGTCTGCTCGCCGCCCTGACCGGTGAGGCCGTCGACGATGTCGTCGAGCGGCCCCGTCGGGTCGTCGACGGTCGACCCGTCACCGGACGCCGGCAGGTCGGGCGGGTCGAGCGGGTCGGAGCCGCCGTCGCCGCTGGTGCCGCCGGTCCGGTCGTCGCCCTTCGAGCCGGCCCGCGGCCGTCGCCGGACGTCGAGTCGTCCTCGACCAGCGGCGGCGACACGTAGGTGACGCTCGGCTCCGCCAGCTCACCGGCCGCCAGCAGCGCGGCCGGGATCTGCTCGAGCCCGCCGCGGCACGACGGGCAGGCCTGCGAGGCCGCGGCGTCGATCTGGGTGAGCACCTGGACGGCGTACTGCAGCTCGTCACGGGTGCCCGGCGGGAGCACCGCCTCGAGCTGGGCCAGCGTCTCCATGCTGGAGGCCGTGAAGTCGTTGAGCCCCTCGACCGAGGACCGGTCGCCCGTCTGCTCGTAGTCGTCGAGCAGCAGGTCGGACGCCGCCAGCGACTGCTCGCTGAACGCGGAGAGCGTGTCGGCGATGGTCGACGCCTCGTCGAGGTCGCTCGTGCGACTGAGCTCGGTCACCTCGGCCAGCCGGTCGGTGGCGTTGGAGAGCAGCGAGGCGCCCTTGCCGGCCTCGCTGAGGTGTGCCTCGGTCTGGGCGTTCTCGAGCAGCCGCTTGACGGGGTAGAGCATCTCGCCGGGCAGGGCCGACTGCGCGGCGACCGCGACGGACGTGCTCGCACCGATGATCGCGGCGGCCCCGACGGCGGCCGCGATCCGGCGGTCGCGGGCGGTCCGGCGCGGCGGCAGGGCGAGGCGGGCGGTGTCGGACGCGCGGTCGGGTGCGGGCAGCAGCACCGTGTCGGCGGCCGCCATCAGCTGCTCGCGCAGCGCCAGCGTGAAGTCAGGGCGTGGAGCGGGCGGCTCCAGCTCGCGCAGGTGGTCGACGAGCGCGAGGGCCTCGGAGTACCGGGCGTCGGCCAACGCCTCGGTCGACGACTCGACCAGGGTGTTGAACTCCTCCGCGCGACGCTTGGTCGCGAACACCGGGCTCATCGGGCAGTTCCTGTCGTGTTGGTCGCCGGCGGGCCCTGCCGGCCCCCGTACGCCCGTCTCAACGAGCGCGTCGGGCGGCGGGTTACGGGTGTGACGGAGGTGACCGGTGAGTAGCTTTTCACGCGTCCCGCACCCCCTCCGGCATCAGCTTCGCGAGGTTGCGCACGCCACGGAGCTGGAGCTGCTTGACGGCGCCGTCGCTGCGGCCGAGCACGGCGGCCGTCTCGGCGATGCTCAGGCCCTGGAGGAACCGCATGATCAGGCAGTCGCGCTGCTCGTCGGGCAGCTTCGTCAGGGCCTTCATGAGCAGCTCGTTGGTGAGGGAGGCGAGCACCGTCGTCTCCGGGCCCTCGGTGGTGTCGTCGTGCGCCGACATGTCCTCGGTCGTCTGCTCGAGGCGGGTCCGGCCGGCCTTGAAGTGGTCGGTGCACAGGTTGCGGGCGATGGTCATCAGCCAGGCGCCGAAGTCCTTGCCCTGCCAGCGGAAGCTGTTCATCGACCGCAGCGCGCGGAAGAACGTCTCCGAGGTGAGGTCCTCGGCGAGCTGGGTCGAGCGCGTCCGGTAGTAGAGGAACCGGTAGACCGAGCCCTGGTAGTGGTCGTAGAGGAGGCCGAACGCCTCCTTGTCGCCACCCCGCGCGAGCTCGACCAGCGCGATCACCCGGGTGCGGTCGGCCGCGTCCTCCTCGGAGGAGGCGGCGTACGCCGCGTCGTCGAACCCGCCGCCCGAGGCGCCCGACGAGCCGGGGGAGACGGTGGCCTCGCTGAGCAGGACGTGCCCGGCCGGGCCGGCGACGGCGAGGGCGGGTCGCTCGAGGAGGACGGCCGCGACCGCTGCGCGCAGGGCGTCGAGCCCTCGCTGCACACCCCCCACGTCACGCTGCCTGTCGATGATGACCCTCCCGGCACCCGAAGCCAACCGTCATGGTAGGTGCGTTCCAGGACGGCTGTGAAGGCCCTCACACCCGAACGTGGCCCACGCCACTTTTCGCGCGACCGGGCCTGCCGGGCTCAGCGACGGCGGCGCAGCGCGACCCCGGCGGCGATCGCACCGCTGACGGCGCCGGCGGTGGCGCCGAGCACCAGGCCGGTGCGAGCGGCCTTCCGGCCGGTCCGGTAGTCACGGATCCGCCACCCCTCGGCCCGGGCGTGCGCGCGCAGGCGGGAGTCGGGGTTGATGGCACACGCGTCGCCGACCAGGGACAGCATCGGCAGGTCGTTGAAGGAGTCGGAGTACGCCGAGCAACGTCTCAGGTCGAGCCCCTCACGCTCCGCGATCGCCCGCACCGCCTCGGCCTTGGCCGGCCCGTGGAGCAGGTCGCCGACCAGCCGGCCGGTGTAGACCCCGTCGACGTGCTCGGCGACCGTGCCCATCGCGCCGGTGAGCCCCAGCCGCCGGGCGATGATCTGCGCGATCTCGACGGGTGCGGCCGTCACGAGCCACACGCGCTGGCCCTGGTCGAGGTGGAGCTGTGCCAGCGCGCGGGTGCCCGGCCAGATCCGGTGGGCCATGGCCTCGTCGAAGATCTCCTCGCCCAGCTCCTCGAGCTCGGCCACGGTGTGGCCCTGGATGAAGCCGAGCGCGGAGTTGCGCGCGTCGGTCACGTGCTCGGGGTCCTCGACGCCCACGACCCGGAAGTAGGCCTGCTTCCACGCCGCGCCGACGATCTCTCGCGTGGTGAAGAACTGGCGCCGGTGCAGGCCGCGGGCGAGATGGAAGATGCTCGCGCCCTGCATCACGGTGTTGTCGACGTCGAAGAACGCGGCCGCCGCCGGGTCCGCGGGGGTGCTCAGGGCGGTCTCGACCTCGGCCGCGGCGGCGGAGGCCTCCCCGGCGAGGACGGAGCGCAGCTGCAGGTTCGGCGGGCGGCGCGGCCTCTCCGGGGTCATGATCCGGAATCGTAGACCTCCCGCGCGACCCGATCACGTGTGCGAGCATGGCCGCCATGTCAGCGCAGCCCGTCCTGACGGACCTCTCGGCGCTGGTCGCGCGGGCAGCCGCGGAGCGGCCGCACGCCGTCGCCCTCGTGGCAGGCGACCGGCGCCTCACCTGGGCCGAGCTGGAGGACCAGGTCGCGCGGGTCGCGACCGGGATCGGCGAGGCCGGCGTCGTCGCGGGCCAGCGGGTGCTGGTGGCGCTCGGCAACCGGGTCGAGTTCGTGACCGCCTACCTCGGCACGCTACGGGCGCAGGCGGTGTCCGTCCCGGTGAATCCCACGTCCACGGCCGGCGAGCTGGCCCGGATGATCGCCGACTCCGGCGCCCGGCTTGCCGTCGGCGATGCCGCGACGCTGGGCACCCTGCGCGAGGCGGTCGCTCTCGTCAACCGGGCGCGTGACGGCGAGCCCGGGGTCCTCGATCCCGACCTCGTGCTGCGCGCGGTCACGACGCGGGTGGTCGCGCTCGACGAGGCGCCGGCCGACGGCGAGCTCGGCTTCGACCGGCTGGTGGCCTCGGCCCCTCGCGACGTACCGCCGTTGCCGGACCCGGAGAAGCTCGCGGCCCTGCTCTACACCAGCGGTACGTCGGGCCGCCCCCGCGCCGCGATGCTGACCCATCGAGCGCTGTTGGCGAACGTCGAGCAGGTCGCCGTCGTCGAGCCGCCCATGATGCGCGCCGACGACGTCGTCCTCGGGGTGCTCCCCCTCTTCCACGTCTACGGCCTCAACGCCGTGCTCGGCGGCGTGGCCCGCCACGGCTGCCGGCTCGTGATCGCCGAGCGGTTCGAGCCCGAGGCGACCCTCGACCTGGTCGCGGCCGAGGGCTGCACGGTGGTGCCCGTCGCGCCCCCGGTCTTCACCTACTGGAAGGGCGTGCCGGGCCTGCGCGAACGGCTCGCCTCCGTGCGGCTGATCCTCTCCGGCTCCGCGCCGCTCGCGGCCTCCGTCATCGAGGAGTTCGGCGAGACGACCGGGATCGCCGTCCACCAGGGCTACGGCCTCACCGAGGCGGCCCCCGTCGTCACCAGCACCCTGTGCTCCGACGACCTGCAGCACGGCTCCGTCGGCGCGGCCCTGCCGGGCATCGAGCTGCGGCTGGTCGACGACCGGGGCCACCCACCGGAGGGCGAGGACCCGGGCGAGATCCAGGTCAAGGGCGCCAACCTCTTCAGCGGCTACTGGCCCGACGGGTCGGGTGGTCCCGACCCCGACGGCTGGTGGTCCACCGGCGATGTCGGGTTCCTCGACGGCAGCGGCGACCTGTTCCTCGTCGACCGGGTCAAGGAGCTCGTCATCGTGTCGGGGTTCAACGTCTACCCGATCGAGGTCGAGGACGTGATCCGCGAGGTCGACGGCGTCGCGGACGTCGCCGTGATCGGGACCGAGGACGCGCAGACCGGCGAGGCGGTCGTCGCCTACGTGCTCGCGCCGGGTGCCGACGCGGCGACGGTCGAGGCCGCCGTCCGTGCGCGCTGCGACGAGCGGCTGGCCGGCTTCAAGCGGCCGAGCCGGGTGGAGATCGTCGACGAGCTGCCGCTGACCGTGACCGGCAAGGTCCAGAAGGGCCGGCTGCGCGGTCTCGAGCGCCGGCGCGCCCTCGGCCTGCTGGAGTAGCCGTGGTCGCGCGCGTCACGCTCTACAGTCGCCCCGGCTGCCACCTGTGCGACGACGCCCGGGCGGTGATCGACCGCGTCTGCGCGGAGCTGGGGGAGTCCTACGACGAGATCGACATCGACGGTGACGCGGCGCTCGCGCGGCGCTACGGCGAGGAGATCCCGGTGACGTTGGTGGACGGCAGGCAGCACGACTTCTGGCGGGTCGACGAGGCCCGCCTGCGGGCCGCGCTCGGTGGCTGAGCCGCGCCCCGAGCACCTGCGCTGGGCGGAGCAGGAGGCCGGGCGGCGGGTCGTCGAGGTGGAGCGGCTGACCGGCGGCATGACCTCGACGATGCTGCGGCTGCAGCACGACCACGGCGCCGACTCCGTGCTCCGGCTCATCACGGAGGAGCCCTGGCGGACGCACGGGGCCGAGCTCGCGACGCGGGAGGCCGAGACCCTCGAGGTGCTCGCCTTCGCCGACGTCCCGGCCCCGCACACCCTGGCGCTCGACGCCCACGGTGCGCAGACGGGCCACGCCGCCCACCTCATGACGTTCGTGCCCGGATCGCTGTCGCACGACCTGGTCGACGACGGTTCGCTGGCCGAGGTCGCCCGGCTGCTGGCGCGGATCCACCAGGTCCGGGCCGAGCCGCCGCCGCGGACCTTCCAGTCGTGGGCGTGGGAGGCGAAGTGGGTCGTGCCGCCGTGGTCGTCGTCGCCGGACCTCTGGCGGCGGGCCTTCGACGTGCTCCGGGCCGGCGATCCGCCGTACGACGCGTGCTTCCTCCACCGCGACTTCGGGTTGCACAACCTGCTCTGGACCGGCCGGCGCGTCACCGGCATCGTCGACTGGGTCGAGACCTCGACCGGCCCGGCCTGGCTGGACGTCGCGCACTGCGCCACCAACCTCGCCTGGCGGCACGGACCGGACGTCGCCGACCGCTTCCAGGCGGCGTACGTCGCCGAGACCGGTCGACGCCCCGACCGCTACTGGGACGTCCTCGACATCGTCGGCTTCCTGCCGCCTCCCGGCGGCTCGCCGTTCTTCACGCGACCCCGCTCCTGGCGGCGGTTCGACGCCCACCTGGCGCGGGTGCTGGACGACCTCGGCTGACCCGGTGGGTGTGCGGAAACTCACCTGTGCTAGCCGCTGCGAGGGCGCGGCGGCCCACTCGATTTGTTCGCTCGTTCACAAACTCCTACATTGATGTGGCCGCGCGCCGATGGGGTCCGGAACCGGACCCGGTGCAACCGATCCAGGCGGGCGGCTGGAAAGCGGAGCAGTGACCTCAGCACGGACTTCCACCGAGACCGCCCGGGACATCCCCGAGGCCACGGTCGCCCGGTTGCCCGTGTACCTGCGAGCGCTCGTCAGCCTGGCCGAGACCGGCACCACGACCTGCTCCAGCGAGGAGCTCGCCCAGTCGGCCGGCGTCAACAGCGCCAAGCTCCGCAAGGACCTCTCCTACCTCGGCAGCTACGGCACGCGCGGCGTCGGCTACGACGTCGACTACCTGCGCTACCAGATCGCCCGCGAGATCGGCGTGACCCAGGACTGGCCGGTCGTGATCGTCGGCATCGGCAACCTCGGGCACGCGCTCGCCAACTACTCGGGATTCCGCAGCCGCGGGTTCCGGGTGGTGGCGCTGCTCGACGCCGACCCCGACCGGCAGGACGAGGTCGTCGCCGGCGTCGACGTACGACCGTTCGACGACCTGGAGGCGATCGTCGCCGAGCACAGCGTCGCGATCGGCGTGATCGCGACGCCCGCGCTCGCAGCGCAGGACGTCGCCGACCGGATGGTCGCCTGCGGCATCACGAGCATCCTGAACTTCGCGCCGAGCGTGATCGCGGTGCCGGAGGGAGTCGACGTCCGCAAGGTCGACCTGTCCATCGAGCTCCAGATCCTGGCCTACCACGAGCAGCGGAAGGTGGTCCCTGAGGAGCGCGCGCAGCGCGCGTCTCGAAGCGGTGCCGGTCAGGAGAACGTGTCATGAGCGTCCTCGTGGTCGGCATCTCACACAAGTCGGCACCGGTCGCGGTGCTCGAGCGGCTCGCACTCGACGCCGACGGCGTCGCCAAGCTGCTGACCGACGTGACCGCGGGCGCCCACGTCGCCGAGGCCGCCGTGATCGCCACGTGCAACCGGCTGGAGATCTACGCCGAGGTCGACCGGTTCCACGGCTCGGTCGAGGAGGTCTCGCGGCTGCTCGTCGAGCGGGCGGGCGAGCCGACCGAGGCGATGCTGCCCCACCTCTACGTCCACTACGAGGACGGGGCGGTCTCGCACCTGTTCCACGTCGCCGCCGGGCTCGACTCGATGGCGGTCGGCGAGGGCCAGATCCTCGGCCAGACCCGGACCGCGCTGCGCACCGGCCAGGAGCACGGCACCGTCGGCTCCGCCCTGAACGTGCTCTTCCAGCAGGCGCTGCGGGTGGGCAAGCGGTCGCGGGCCGAGACCGGCATCGACCAGGCCGCGCCGACCCTCGTGAGCGAGGCCCTCCAGTGGCTGCTCCCCGGCGGCGTCGCCGGGCTCCGCGTCCTGGTGCTCGGCGCCGGCGGGATGGCCGCGCTCGCCACCGCGACCACGGCTCGCCAGGGCGCCGACGACGTGGTCGTCGTGAACCGCACGCCTGAGAACGCCGCCCGGCTGGCCGCCGAGTACGCCGTCCGGTCGGCCCCGCTCGGCGCGTTCGCCGACGAGCTGGCGGCGGCCGACCTGCTCATCACGTGCACCGGTGCGACCGGCGTCCTCGTCGGTGTCGACCAGGTCGTCGCGGCCCGCCCCGACCAGCGACCGCTCGCGATCGCCGACCTGGCGCTTCCGCACGACGTCGACCCGGCCGTCCGCGACCTGCCCGGCGTCTCGCTGGTGGGCCTCGCCGACCTCGCCGACCGGCTCCGCGGCACCGCGGCCGGGGAGGAGATCGACGGCGTCCGCCGGATCGTGGGGGAGGAGGTCGCGGCGTTCCTGACCGCGCGGCGGCAGGCGAGCGTCACCCCGACCGTCGTCGCGCTGCGCTCGATGGCCACCGACGTGGTCGAGGCCGAGGTGTCCCGGCTCGCCTCGCGGCTCCCCGACCTCGACGCAGCCGAGCTCGCCGAGGTCAAGCACTCCCTGCGCCGGCTCGCCGACAAGCTGCTCCACCAGCCGACCGTGCGGGTGCGCGAGCTCGCCAACGAGGCGGGGGCCGTCTCGTACGCCGCCGCCCTCGCCGAGCTCTTCTCCCTCGACCCCGACGCGGTCGACGCCGTCACCCGGCCCTCGGGGGAGGCGCTGTCATGAGTGCTGTCATGACCGCCCCTGCCTTGCGACTCGGCACCCGTCGTTCCGCCCTCGCCACCACGCAGTCGACGATCGTCGCCGACCGGGTCCGCAGCCGGCTCGGTCGCGACGTCGAGCTCGTGGAGATCACGACCGAGGGTGACAGCAGCGCCGCCCCGCTGGCACAGCTCGGCGGCACCGGCGTGTTCGTGAGCGCGCTGCGCGACGCCCTCCTCGACGGCCGGGTCGACCTGGCCGTCCACTCGCTCAAGGACCTGCCCACCGCGCCGTGCGACGGCATCGCCCTCGCCGCCGTGCCAGATCGCGAAGACCCGCGCGACGTCGTCGTGGCCCGCGACGGGCTGACCCTCGGGGAGCTCCCGGTCGGTTCCACGATCGGCACCGGCTCGCCCCGCCGGGTCGCCCAGCTGCACGCCCTCGGCCTCGGTTTGGAGGTCCTCGACATCCGTGGAAACGTGGACACCCGGATCGGCAGGGTCCGTTCGGGGGAGTACGACGCGGTGGTGCTCGCGCGGGCGGGCCTGGCCCGGCTCGGACTTCTCGACGAGGCGACGGAGGTGCTCGACCCGTTGCAGCTGCTTCCCGCCCCCGGCCAGGGTGCGCTGGCCGTCGAGTGCCGCGCCGACGACACCGACCTGGTGGCCGCCCTGGCCATCCTCGAAGACCCACGGTCCCGCGCGGCGGTCGACGCCGAACGGGCCGTGCTCGCCACCCTCGAAGGTGGCTGCTCCGCCCCGATCGGAGCCCTGGCCGAGGTGGTCGAGGGCGACGACGGGGACGAGCTGTGGGTGAGGGCCGTGGCCCTCTCCCGCGACGGGGCGCTGACGGTGCGGATGTCCGCATCGGGCGACCCGGCCGACGCCGTGGGCGTCGGCACCCGGCTGGCGAAGGAGATGCTCGCCGATGGGGCAGCCGAGCTCGACCAGCACCTGACCAGCACCACACCAGCAGCACCAGCGAAAAGGCAGAAGGCATGACGCGAGCGAAGACCACGACCCCCACCGGGGCCTCCTCCACCAACCCCGCCGTGGGCTGGGTGTCCTTCGTGGGCAGCGGCCCCGGGGATCCCGAGCTGCTCACCGTGCGCGCCGTCGACCTGCTCCGGCAGGCCGACGTGATCGTCACCGAGGTGCCCGCCCACGAACCGATGGTGCGCCGGCTGCTCGGCCTGCCCGAGGCCGACGCCGAGGCGCCGGGGGCCGCCGAACCCACCGGCCCGCTGTTCGTCGACGGCGGCTTCGGCGAGGACGGCCAGCCGCTCACGCACGCGGCCCGCGCCAAGGTCGTCGTCCGGCACGGCAAGAAGCAGCGTGTGGTCCGGCTGATGGCGGGTGACCCGTTCTTCTACGCGTCCGGTCCCGAGGAGGCGCAGGCCTGCGCCAAGGCCGGCATCGGCTTCGAGATCGTGCCGGGTGTCTCGTGCGTCGGGTCGGTCCCGGCGTACGCCGGCATCCCGCTGACGACGAAGGAGAACCGCGAGGTCACCGTCATCACCTGCGGCGGCAACGTCGACTGGTCGCGGTACGCCGACGACCGGACCCTCGTGCTGCTGAGCGCGGTCGGCTCGATCGGCGACATCGCCGCCGCGCTGGTCGCCGCCGGCCGCCCCGCCGACACGTCGGTGGCGATGACCCGGGTCGGCACGACCACCGAGCAGACCACGGTCACCTCGACGCTGGAGCACATCGCCGAGGACGCCCGGTCGGCCCGGATGGAGCCGCCGGCGGTCACGGTCGTCGGCCCGGTGGTCGACCTGCGCGAGACCCTGTCGTGGTTCGAGACGAAGCCGCTGTTCGGCTGGCGGGTCCTGGTGCCCCGCACCAAGGAGCAGGCCGCGTCCCTGACGAACCGGCTGCGCGGCTACGGCGCGGTGCCGGAGGAGGTGCCGACCATCTCGGTCGAGCCGCCCCGCAACCCGCAGCAGATGGACAAGGCCGTCCGCGGCCTCGTCGAGGGTCGCTACGAGTGGATCGCGTTCACCTCGGTCAACGCAGTCCGGGCGGTCCGCGAGAAGTTCGAGGAGTACGGCCTCGACGCGCGCGCCTTCTCCGGCCTCAAGATCGCCGCTGTCGGCGACAAGACCGCCGAGGCGATCGCGGCCTGGGGCCTGCGCGCCGACCTGGTCCCGTCGGGCGAGCAGTCCGCGGCCGGGCTGCTGGCCGACTGGCCGCCGTACGACGACGTCCTCGACCCGATCAACCGGGTCTTCCTGCCGCGCGCCGACATCGCCACCGAGAACCTCGTGGCGGGCCTGATCGACCTGGGCTGGGAGTGCGACGACGTCACGGCGTACCGCACGGTCCGGGCGACGCCGCCGCCGGCGCCCACCCGCGACGCGATCAAGACCGGCAAGTTCGACGCCGTCGTCTTCACGTCGTCCTCGACGGTGCGCAACCTGGTCGGGATCGCCGGCAAGCCGCACCCGTCCACGATCATCGCGGTGATCGGCCCGGCGACCGCCAAGACCGCCGAGGACCACGGGCTGCGGGTCGACGTGCTGGCGAGCAAGCCGGACGTCGAGCTGCTCGTCGACGGCCTCGCCGACTTCGGTGCGTCGCGCCGCGCGGCGATGCTCGAGGCGGGTCAGGTCGTGACCAAGCCGTCCGAGCGCTCGAGCGCCGCGCGGCGGACGAGGCGGCGCGCGACGGGCTCGAGCTCGCGGTGAGCGAGCCCGACGGCCCGGTCAGCCTGCCGCTGGTGCGCCCGCGCCGGCTGCGGACGACGCCGGCCATGCGCCGGCTCGTGGCCGAGTCGTCGGTCGAACCGCGGCAGCTGGTGCTGCCGCTGTTCGTGCGGGAGGACCTCACCGAGCCGCGCCCGATCGGGTCGATGCCGGGCGTCGTCCAGCACACCCGCGCCAGCCTGCTGAAGGCCGTCGCCGAGGCCGCCGACCTGGGCATCGGCGGGGTGATGCTGTTCGGCATCCCGGCCGAGAAGGACGCGGTCGGGACCGGGGCCACCGACCCGTCGGGGATCCTCAACCTCGCGATCACCGACGTCGTCGCCGAGGTCGGCGACGCGCTGACCGTGATGAGCGACCTGTGCCTCGACGAGTTCACCGACCACGGCCACTGCGGCGTGCTCGGCACCGACGGCCGGGTCGACAACGACCAGACCCTGGTGCGGTACGCCGAGATGGCGCTGGCGCAGGCCTCGGCCGGTGTCGACGTCGTCGGCCCGAGCGGGATGATGGACGGGCAGGTGCGGGTGGTGCGCGAGGCGCTCGACGGCGCCGGCCACGTCGACACCTCGATCCTCGCCTACTCCGCGAAGTACGCCTCCGCGTTCTTCGGCCCCTTCCGCGAGGCCGTCGACTCCTCGCTCGACGGCGACCGGCGCACCTACCAGCAGGACCCCGCCAACGCCCGCGAGGGCGTCCGCGAGGCACTGCTCGACGTCGCCGAGGGAGCCGACCTCGTGATGGTCAAGCCGGCCCTCGGCTACCTCGATGTGGTCCGTGCCGTCCGCGACGCCGTCCCGGTGCCGGTGGCGGCGTACAACGTGTCGGGCGAGTACGCCATGGTCGAGGCGGCTGCCGCCCAGGGCTGGATCGACCGCGAGGCCGCCGTCCTCGAGACCCTGGCCTCGATCAGGCGGGCCGGCGCCGACGTGATCCTGACCTACTGGGCCACCGAGGCCGCCCGCCTCCTCCGCTGACCCTCCCGCCCGAGTCGTGGGAAATGCGGCCCGAGTCGTGGGAAATGCGGCCCGAGTCGTGGCTCATTCGCGACTGAGTCACGACTCGACGCGATTTAGGCACGACTCGCGCGGAATGAGGCACGACTCGGCTCAGAAGCCGAGGGCGTCCATGCAGTCGTTGAACTCCAGGAGCTGCAGCGGGCTCAGGGAGAGGACGCTGGAGACGCCGAGCTCGGCGAGGCACTGGGCGGTCGCCTCGGCCTCGGTGAGCACGTCGTCGACCGGCGGCAGGGTGGGATCGGGTACGTCGTCGGGGTCGGGGAGCCCGCCGCCTCCACCGCCGCCGCCTCCACCGCCGGTGCCGCCACCGCCGCCGGTGCCGCCACTGCCACCGCCACCGCCGGTGCCGCCACCCGAGCCGCCGCCGTTGCCACCGGAACCACCGCCACCGGTGAGGTCGGAGTCGCTGCCGCCACCGCCCTGACCGCCGCCGCCCTGGCCGCCCGAGCCGCCCGTGGCCGGCGCGAAGTAGCCCGCGCCGGCGACGCCGTTGGGGACCGAGGTGTAGTCGCCGTCGAGGTAGGCCTCCATGAACGACAGCACCAGGTCGACGTACTCGTTGCTGTGGTTGTAGCGGTAGATCGAGGCGCGCAGGCCGGGCTCGGTGGCCAGGTCGTCCTTGCCGGAGCAGAGGTAGACGGCGCTGGCGAGGGCCGCGTCGTCGATGTCCTGCGGGTTGCGCCTGCCGTCGCTGTCGCCGTCGACGCCGACCACCGACCAGGTCGAGGGGATGAACTGCATCGGGCCGACCGCCCGGTCCCACCGAGCGTCGGAGTCGTACTGCCCGGCGTCGGTGTCGGGGATCGCCCGGGTGTCGTTCTTGCCGTTGAGGGCGATGCCGTAGATGCCCGGGGTGGCCAGGCCCTCGTCGTCGAGCGTGTTGCCGTTGACCCGGCCGTGGTCGGACTCGACCCGGCCGATCGCGGCGAGCAGCTGCCAGGGGAGGTGGCACGCCTTGTCGGCGGCATTGATGACGGTCTCGGCGCGCTGGTACGCCGCCAGCGCGGCGGCCGGGATGCCGGAGGCGGACTCGGTGGCGACCGCGCGGCCCAGGCGGCCGTCGACGTCGCGGCGAGGCTCGGCCTCGCTGACGCTGGCCGGGACCTCGATCGGCTCCGCCGGGACCGAGCTGCCGTCGGGCAGCGTGGCCGGCGCCTGCGGCTCGGCGACCGCGGAGGTCGCCCCGACGCCGGTCAGGGACGCCGTGACCGCGGTCGAGAGCAGCGCGAGCGGCAGCAGGGTCGTGACCTTCTGGAAACGGCCGAATCGTGGTGCTGCCATGTCTCTGACTCCCTGTGGAACTCGTCCCGTAGCCGTGCTCCCTCCGCACGGGGACACTCCCTCAACGAACCCGGTCGTCCGGAGTTACGCGTCGGTAGAACCCCCTCCTTCCACGGTAACCCGGACCCGGGGGGCCACGGCCAGCCGGTTCGACAAATTGTTGTCATCCGGATGCCGTCGCACGAGCGGGCCGCGTCCCCGATGCCGGCCCTCTCAGGTGCCTCCGCGACAATGGGCCGCGTGAGCCCCGACGCCACCGACCGCACCGCCGACACCACCGGGTCCGAGGCCCTGCTCCAGCGCGCCCGGACCGTCACCCCCGGCGGCGTGAACTCGCCCGTCCGCGCGTTCTCCGCGGTGGGCGGCTCCCCGCGCTTCATCCGGTCGGCGCGCGGCGCGTGGCTGACCGACGTCGACGGCCACGAGTACGTCGACCTGATCTGCTCGTGGGGGCCGATGCTGCTCGGCCACGCCCACCCCGAGGTCCAGGCGGCGGTCGCCGCGGCCGTCGCCCGCGGGACGTCGTACGGCGCCCCGACCGAGCCGGAGGTCGAGCTCGCGGAGGAGATCGTCGCGCGGACCCCGGTCGACATGGTCCGGTTCGTGTCCACCGGAACCGAGGCCACGATGTCGGCGATCCGGCTGGCGCGCGGCTTCACGGGCCGCGACCTGGTCGTCAAGTTCGCCGGGTGCTACCACGGTCACGTCGACGCGCTGCTCGCCGCGGCCGGCTCCGGACCCGCCACCCTGGCGCTCCCGGGCACCCCCGGAGTCCCGGAGTCGGCCACCGCGCTGACCCTGGTGCTGCCCTACCACGACCGGGCCGCGGTGACCGAGGCGTTCGCGGTCCACGGTGACCGGATCGCGTGCCTGATCACGGAGGCGGCGCCCGGCAACATGGGAGTGATCGAGCCCGAGCCGGGCTTCAACGAGTTCCTCGCCCGCACCTGCGCCGATCACGGCGCGCTGTTCGTCTCCGACGAGGTGATGACCGGCTTCCGCGCCAGCAAGCACGGCCAGTGGGGCCTCGACGGCGCGGCCGAGGGCTGGCGCCCGGACCTGATGACGTTCGGCAAGGTGATGGGCGGCGGCTTCCCGGCCGCCGCGTTCGGCGGACGGGCCGACGTGATGCGTCAGCTGGCGCCCGAGGGCCCCGTCTACCAGGCCGGCACGCTCTCCGGGAACCCGATCGCGACGACCGCCGGCCTCGCCACGCTGCGGCTCGCGGACGACGCCGTCTACGACCACCTCACCAAGGCCGGCGACGTCGTCAAGACCGCCGCCACCGAGGCGCTCTCGGCGGCCGGCGTGCCGCACGGCATCCAGTCGGCCGGGACCATGTTCTCCGTGTTCTTCACCGACCGACCCGTGCGCGACTTCGACGACGCCTCGGCCCAGGACACCGCCGCGTTCGCCGCGTTCTTCCACGGGATGCTCGACGCCGGCGTCCACCTGCCGCCCTCGGCGTACGAAGGCTGGTTCCTGTCCTCCGCCCACGACGACCGGGCCCTCCAGACCGTGCTCGACGCGCTCCCGGGGGCGGCCCGGGCGGCCGCCGCGGCGACCGGGGCGTGACCGGGATGCCGAACGAGACGGACGAGCCGACCGAGACGATCGTCCACCTGCTCCGGCACGGTGAGGTCCACAACCCGGCCGGGGTGCTGTACGGCCGGATGCCGGGCTACCACCTCTCCGAGCTGGGCCGCGCGATGGCCCAGCGGGTCGCGGACGTCGTCGGCGACCGCGACATCGTCCACGTGGTCGCGTCCCCGCTCGAGCGCGCCCGCGAGACCGGGACGCCGCTCGCCGCGGTGCGCGGCGTCGAGATCGCGATCGACGACCGCGTCATCGAGTCGACCAACAAGTTCGAGGGCGAGGGCTTCGGCGCCGGGGCGAAGACCCTGCTGCGGCCCGGCACCTGGCGTCACCTGTGGAACCCGTTCAAGCCGTCCTGGGGTGAGCCGTACGCCGAGATCGCGGCCCGGATGATGGCCGCGGTCCACGACGCGCGGGACGCCGCCCGGGGCCACGAGGCGGTCGTCGTGTCCCACCAGCTGCCGATCTGGACGACCCGGCTGCACGTCGAGGGTCGCTCGTTCCTCCACGACCCGCGCAAGCGGCAGTGCACGCTCTGCTCGCTCACCAGCCTCCACTTCACCGACGACGCGCTGACGAAGGTCAGCTACTCCGAGCCGGCCGGGGACCTGATCCCGGCCCGCGACAAGCAGGCGCCCTTCTCCGCCGGCGGCGCCGTGGAGGAGAACCGTCCGTGACGAGGAAGCTCCCCGCCCTGCTGGCAGGGCTGCTCCTGCTGGCGGGCTGCTCGGGCCTCGACGGCACCGGAGGCAAGGGCTACGTGACCGGTGACGGCCAGGTCGTGCAGCGCGCGGCGGATGATCGTGAGGCACCCGTCGCGCTGTCGGGGGAGGACCTGGACGGCGACCCGCTGGACGTCGCCGACTTCCGCGGGAAGCCGGTCGTGGTCGTGGTGTGGGGCGCCTGGTGCGGGCCCTGCCGTGCCGAGGCCCCGGAGGTCGTCGCGGCGGCCGAGGAGCTCGGCGACCGTGCCCAGTTCGTCGGCATCAACCTGCGCGACTCGTCCGTCGCCAATGCTCAGTCCTTCGTGCGCACCTTCGACGTGCCGTACCCATCGCTCTCCTCGCCCGACGGGAAGGCCATGCTCGCCTTCACGGGGTTCCTGACCCCGAACTCGATCCCTTCCTTCGCCGTGCTCGACGCCGAGGGTCGCGTCGCGGCGGTGATCCCCGGCGAGCTGCCGTCGAAGCTCACGCTGATCGAGCTCGTGGAGGACGTGGCGGAGGAAACCGCGGATGGGTGAGTGGTTCGAGGCCACCGCCGGCTCCGGCTCGCTCCTGCTGGCCATCCCGGTGGCGCTGGTCGCCGGGCTGGTGTCGTTCTTCTCCCCGTGCGTGATCCCGCTGCTTCCGGGCTACCTCTCCTACGCCACCGGGCTGTCCGGTGCCGACCTCGAGAGCGCCAAGCGGGGCCGGATGCTGGCCGGCTCGCTGCTCTTCGTGCTCGGGTTCACGGTCGTCTTCGTCGCGCTCGGCACCGTGTCGGGTGCCCTCGGCGCGTGGCTGATCACGTGGCAGCGCGAGATCACCGTCGTGCTCGGGGTCATGACGATCCTGCTCGGGCTGGTCTTCGCCGGTGTCGTCCCGTGGTTCCAGCGGGACCTGCGGGTGCACCAGGTGCCCGCCGTGGGGTTGGGCGCTGCGCCGCTGCTCGGCCTGCTCTTCGGCCTGGGGTGGACGCCGTGCATGGGACCGACCCTGGCCGTCATCACCACGCTCTCCATCACGGAGGGCACCGCTGGGCGGGGCGCGCTGCTGTCGGTCTTCTACGCGCTCGGCCTCGGGCTGCCGTTCATCGTCGCGGCGATCGCGTTCCGCAAGGCGCTCGGTGCGTTCGCCGTGATCCGCCGGCACCAGCTGCTGATCATGCGGCTCGGCGGGCTGATGATGGTCGCCGTCGGCGTGCTCCTCGTCTCGGGCTGGTGGGCCGAGATCGTGTCGTGGCTCCAGCTGCGGCTGGTCAGTCGGTTCGAGACGAGCATCTGATGGCGGAGGAGGGGACCGGCCGCCGGTCGGGCGAGCTGACGCTGGTCGAGCTGCTGCGCTGGACCTGGCGGCAGCTCACCTCGATGCGGACCGCCCTGGTCCTGCTGCTGCTCCTGGCGCTGGCGGCCATCCCGGGCTCGGTGATCCCGCAGGCGAAGGTCGACGCCCTCAAGACGTCGCAGTGGCGCGAGGCGCACCCCCAGCTGACCCCGGTCTACGAGCGGCTCGGGCTCTTCGACGTCTACGGCACCCCGTGGTTCGCCGCGATCTACCTGCTGCTCACCATCTCGCTCGTCGGGTGCTTCATCCCGCGGATCGTCGTCTACGCGAGGGCGCTCCGGGCCCAGCCGCCCGCGACGCCGCGCCGGCTCGACCGGCTCCCCGACCACGCGACGTACCGCACCGACGAGGCGCCCGCCGACGTGCTCGCCCGCGCCCGGACCCTCCTGCGGAGCCAGCGGCTGCGCGCGGACGAGCACGGCGAGGACTCGGTGGCAGCCGAGCGCGGCTACCTCCGCGAGGCGGGCAACCTGCTCTTCCACGTCTCGGTGCTCGTCGTGATGGCCGGCTTCGCCGTCGGCAGCCTGCTCGGCTACCAGGGCGGCGTGATCGTCGTCGTCGGCAACGGGATGTCCAACAACCTCACGCAGTACGACGACTTCAACCCGGGCAGCCTCTTCGGCGAGGAGGACCTCGACGACTTCTACCTCGACATCGAGGACTTCGACGTCGAGTGGATGACGTCCGGCCCGGCGCAGGGGCAGGCCCGCAAGTTCGTCTCGCACGTGAGCTACGCCGAGGGTGACGAGGAGCCGCAGGAGTTCGACCTGCGCGTCAACCACCCGCTCACGATCGGCGAGACCGGCATCTTCCTGATCGGGCACGGCTACGCGCCGGTCATCACGGTCCGCGACGGCAACGGCGACGTCGCGTACAGCGGGCCGACCGTGTTCCTGCCCGAGGACCAGTCGTTCCGCTCGATCGGCGTGGTCAAGGCACCGGACGCCAGGCCGCAGCAGATCGGGCTCGAGGGCTGGTTCTTCCCGACGTACGCGTTCACCGAGGAGACCGGGCCGTTCTCGGTCTTCGGCGACGCGAAGAACCCCGTGATCTCCATGCAGGCCTACGTCGGCGATCTCGGCATGGACACCGGGGAGCCGCAGTCGGTGTACCTGCTCGACAAGACCGACACCGAGCTGCTGGAGCAGCCGGACGGTTCGATGTTCCGGGTCGACCTCGCACTCGGCGACACCGTCGACCTGCCGAACGACGCCGGGAGCGTGACGTTCGAGGGCCTCGAGCGGTGGAACAAGCTGCAGATCAGCCAGACGCCCGGCCGCTGGCTGGCGTTGAGCGGGGTCGTGCTGGCCCTGATCGGGCTGCTGGGCTCGCTCTTCATCCGACCCCGGCGGACCTGGGTGCGCGCCCGTGCGGACGGGGAGGGCACACTGGTCGAGGTGGCCGTCCTCGACCGGGCCGGCGGTGACGACGTGAGCACCGTGCTGACCGACCTGGTGGCGGCACTGCAACGGCCGGACGCGCAGGACAGCGAGGAGACGCGATGAACGACGCCGACTGGGAGGCGCTCAGCAACCAGGCGGTCGCCGCCGCCGGGGTCGTCTACTTCCTGGCGCTGCTCGCGCTGCTGGCCGAGCTCGCCTTCGCGCGCAAGGTCGGCGAGCCCGTGGCGAGCGCCACGGCCGAGGCCGGTGACGGCGCGGTCGCGGTGGCCGTCGGGCCGACCGCCGGCACCGACCAGGACGCCGTGCACCGGCAGGCCTTGTTCGGTCGGCTCGGGCTGCTCCTGACCGGGCTGGCCGCACTCGTGCACGCGCTGGCGCTCGTCGCGCGCGGCCTCGCCGCCGACCCGGACCGGGTGCCCTGGGGCAACATGTACGAGTTCACGCTGTCGGGCACGTTCTGGATCACCGTGCTCTTCCTGCTGGCGCTGCGCCGGTTCTCGCTGGCGTGGATGGCGCCGGTCGTCGTCGGCGTCGTGCTCTCGCTGCTGATGCTCGGCGTCCTGGTGCTCTACGCGCCGATCTCGCCACTGACCGAGGCGCTGAACTCGCCGTGGCTGGTGATCCACGTCGTCGCCGCGATCATCGCGACCGCCGCGTTCACCCTCGGCGGGATCTCCTCGGTGCTCTACCTCCTCAAGACCCGCGAGGGCGCCGGCACCACCGGCTACCTCGCCCGCGTCCCGGCGCCCGCCGACCTCGACCGGCTCTCCTACCGGCTGCACGCCTTCGCGTTCCCGGTGTGGACGTTCGCGGTGCTGATCGCCGGCCCGATCTGGGCCTACGAGGCGTGGAGCCGCTACTGGGGCTGGGACCCCAAGGAGGTGTGGGCGCTGATCACGTGGGTCGTGTACGCGGCCTACCTCCACGCACGCGCGACCGCGGGCTGGCGGGGCCGCAAGGCGGCCTGGCTGGCGCTGGTCGGGGTCGCGACGCTGTGGTTCAACTTCGTCGGGATCAACTACTTCTCCTCGACCAGCCAGCACTCCTACGCGGCGCCGGCGACCGACGAGCAGGTCGCGGTCAGTTCCCCAGGCCGCTGAGGAAGTCGGGGTCGTCGTCCGGCCCGATCGGGCGCTGCGGCGGCCGGGTCGTCCGGGGCGGCCGGCGGACGCCGCGCCGCTGGATCACCCGGATGGTGAGGTAGATCGCGATCCCGATCAACGCCACCAGCAGCACGAACTTCACGACCTCAGGATAGGCGTCCCCTGGTCACGTCCTACGCTGGCCCGGTGAAGGAGTTCTGGATCTACACCGGCCTGCGCGTGCTGCTGTTCGTGGCCACCCTCGCCCTCGTCTTCGGCGGCTGGCTGCTGCTGGCCGACGAGGTGCCCGTCCTGTGGGCCGTCGTCCTCGCGTTCGCCCTCTCGGGGCTGGCCTCCTTCTTCCTGCTCGACCGGTCGCGCCAGGCGTTCGCACAGCGGGTCGAGGCCCGCGCCGGGCGTGCCTCAGCGGCCTTCGAGGCGCAGCGCGCCAAGGAGGACGTCGACGACGAGACGCCGTAGGCGCCCGTCAGGAGCGTTCGGTCAGTCGCGCCGGCGGTTGAGCTGGCGGTTGACCCGCGACTCGGACTGGCCGAGGACCTTCGCGAGCAGCGGCACGCGGTACTTCCACGCGACGTACCCGCCCACGACGACCACGACCAGGATCAGGAACCACATGCCGCCAGCCTACGCCGGGCACCCGAAACGGTGCCTCGGAGCGGCGACCGTCAGAAGCCCAGCAGGTTGTACGGCGTGGTCGGCAGCTCCGCCATCGCGACGAACCGGTCCACGGCCGCTCGGTCGCCGGTGATCCGGCCCGCGTCACGCAGCCCGGCGGCGGGAACCCCGCCGAGGTAGAGCGAGCCGAGGGTCTCGGAGTCGACGGCGACCTCCGTCGGGTCGTCGGTCCGGGTCACGTCAGCGGCGCCGTCCTTGGCCAGCACCCGGTAGCGGCCGGCGGCGTGGCCCTGCGCGTCGGCCACCTCCAGCACGACGTCCCCGTCGGCCGACCACGGCCGCGCGGCGAGCGCCACCGGCACGTCGAGCACGCGCACCCAGAGGAACTCGTCCAGCGCCGTGGTCTTGAGCGAGTCGAGGTCGACGAGGGCCCAGCGCAGCGGGTCGGCCGGGTCGGCGGCGTGCCACGTGACCTTCTCGACCAGGTCGATGCCGCCCAGGAACTGCCACAGCCCGAGGTAGGCGTCGGGGCCGAACCCGAGCAGGCAGACCAGCCGCGCGATCCGCTTGCCGTCCTCCCGGTCGATCCGGAAGAGCACCATCCCGTCGACCTCGGCGTCCTCCTCCGAGAGGTGGACGGCGGCGCGCAGCTTGTCGTCGGGGCTGCGCTCCATCCAGTGGTAGCGGCCGGTGAAGATGTCCTCGTAGAAGCCGGGCGTGGCGACCGAGCCGGCGTGCTCGTGGTGGTGCCGGTCGAGCAGCCCCCGGATCAGGTCCCACGAGTCGCGCGGGTCGACCATCTCGACCCTGCCTGCCGGCTCGAGGCCGGGCCGCAGCCCGAACCGCGGCCCGGTGTCGACCTCGATCTGCTCACCGAACGTCGCCACGCCGAAGCCCCAGCGGCCGTAGATCGTGGCCTCGGAGGCCGTCAGCGCGGCCAGCGGGACGCCCTCGTCGGCCGCGTCGGAGAGGCAGTCCTCCATGAGGGAGCGCACCAGGCCGCGCCGCCGGTGGGCGGGGTTGGTGGTGACGTCGGTGATCATCCGGAGCGGCAGCAGCCCGCGGCCGGTGTTGAGCGTCTTGTCGAACCACGCCGTGGTCGCCACCGGGACCTGGCTGGCGCCGAAGGCTCCCTCGGGCAGCCACACGCCCCGGCACTCGACGTCGTCGACCTTCACATGGTTGAGCCAGACCTTGAACTGCTCCTCGGGCGGGCGACCTGCGTGGAACCCGAGCTGCACGGCCTGCAGCCAGGCCGTCTGTCGCGCCTGGGCGGCGTCCGACTCGTCGGAGAAGTCGAGGGCGGCGTACTCGTAGTCCACGATCATCGACCGTATCCCGCGCCGCCGCCGGTCGTCGCGCGGTTATCGGGCGATCGTGAGGGTGATCGCGAGGAGCACGGCCCAGGCGAGCTCGGCGAGGCCGGTCTGGCCGAGCGCCGGGATCAGGGCCGGGCCGCGGGCTCCGCCGGCGACCGCGCGGACCGCGGGCGCTGCCGCCAGCAGGAAGCCGAGGGTGCCGAGCGCGGCCCAGGTCGTGCCGGCCGCGACCGCCACCACCGCGACCGCGGCGAGTCCGAGCAGCAGGACGTAGAGCCCGCGGGTGCGGGGCTCGCCGAGCCGGACCGCCAGCGTCCGCTTGCCGGCAACGGTGTCGGTCGGGACGTCGCGCAGGTTGTTGACGACGAGGATCGCGCAGGCGAGCGCGCCGATGCCGACGCCGGCCCAGACGGCCGGCGCGCTGACCTGCTCGGCCTGCACGCCGTACGTGCCGACCACGGCGACCAGCCCGAAGAACACGAAGACCATCACCTCGCCGAGCCCGAGGTAGCCGTAGGGCTTCGTGCCGCCGGTGTAGAACCAGGCGGCCAGCACGCAGACCGCACCGACCGCCACCAGCCACCACGCGGTCGTCGCGGCGAGCACGAGGCCGGCGGCCGCGGCGACGCCGAACGCCGCGAACGCGGCGGCCTTGACCGCCCCCGGCGTGGCTCGCCCGGAGCCGACCAGCCGCAGCGGGCCGACCCGGTCGTCGTCGGTGCCCCGCACGCCGTCGGAGTAGTCGTTGGCGTAGTTCACGCCGACCTGCAGCGCCAGGCTCACCACCAGGGCGAGCAGCGCCTTCCACCAGACCACGGCGTCGTCGTACGTCGCCAGCGCGGTGCCGGCCAGCACCGGCGCGACCGCGGCCGGCAGGGTGCGGGGCCGGGCGCCGGCGATCCAGTCGGAGGTGGTCGGCATGCCGGGATTCAAGCAGGGCGGGGGCCCCGCCGAAAATCGCTGGCCCTCCGCCACGGACCGGCCTACGGTGAGCACGACCGGCCCCGACCCCGGAAAGAGGCAGCGACGATGCGAGCGACCCACGTGTCCGCCCTGTCCCGCCTCCACCCGAAGGGGATCACGTGTGACCGTCCTGACCGCTCCGCGCACGCTCAACCTGGGCATCCTCGCCCACGTCGACGCCGGTAAGACCACCCTCACCGAGCGGCTCCTGCACCTCGCCGGGGTCGTCGACGAACCGGGGTCGGTCGACTCCGGGACCACCCGCACCGACAGCCTGGCGATCGAGCGTCGTCGTGGCATCACGATCAAGACCGCGGTGGTCTCCTTCCCGCTGGCCGGCGGGACCGTCAACGTCGTCGACACCCCGGGCCACCCGGACTTCATCGCCGAGGTCGAGCGCACGCTGGGCGTCCTCGACGCCGCGGTGCTGGTGCTGTCGGCGGTCGAGGGGGTGCAACCACAGACCCGGATCCTGTTCCGCGCGCTCCAGCGGCTCGGGGTGCCGACCCTGCTGTTCGTCAACAAGATCGACCGGTCCGGCGCCTCGCTGGACCGGACGCTCACCGCGATCCGGGCTCGGCTGACGCCGGACGTGCTGCCCATGGGCCTCGTCGCCGGGTCGGGGTCGCGGGTCGCGCGCTTCGTGCGGCACCGGGCCGACGACCCGGCTTTCCGAGACCGAGAGACGGTGGCCCTGGCCGAGCACGACGACGACCTCCTGGCGGCGTACGTGGACGGGTTGCCCGCGTCGCTCGCCGACCTCGGCCGCGGCCTGGTGGCCCAGACTCGCGCCGGGCTGCTGCGCCCCGTCTACGCCGGCTGCGCCACCACGGGGGCCGGGGTGCCGGACCTGGTCTCCGGGATCGCCGACCTGATGCCGGAGGCCGGCCCGGTCGCCGACGGTCCCGCGTCCGGGCGGGTCTTCAAGGTCGAGCGCGGCCCGGCCGGCGAGAAGCTGGCCTACGTCCGGATGTTCGACGGGGCGCTGCGGGTGCGGCAGCGGATCGACCTGCCGGACGGTCGCGCCGGCAAGGTCGGAGGGCTCGCGGTCCACGCCGCCGGTGAGTGGGATCGCGTGGAGACGGTCCTGGCCGGTCAGGTGGGGCGGGTGACGGGGTTGGTGGCCGTTCGCGTGGGCGACGGGTTCGGCGCGGCCGCGCGCGCCGAGCCCCACCACTTCCCGCCTCCGACGCTGGAGGCGTCCGTGACCGCGCTCGACCCGGCGCAGGGGCCGGCGCTGCGGGCCGCCCTCGTGCAGCTGGCCGACCAGGACCCGCTGATCGACGCGCGCGCCGACGGCGACGGCGGGGCGACGGTGTCGCTCTACGGCCGGGTGCAGCAGGAGGTGCTGGGAGCGACGCTGGCGGAGGAGCACGGCATCGAGGTGAGCTTCGCCGACGCGGCCGTCCTGCACGTCGAGCGGCCGCGGCGGACGGGCGAGGCCGTCGTCCGGCTCAACACCGAGGAGAACCCCTACCAGGCGACGATCGGGCTGCGGATCGCTCCCGGCGCACCGGGGAGCGGCATCCGGTTCGTGACGGACGCGCCGGCTCGGGACATGCCGCTGTACCTGTTCCACAGCGTCGAGGCGTTCGTGGGGTCGGTCCAGCGGCACGTCCGCCGTGGCCTGGCCCGGGGCCGGTACGGCTGGCGGGTCACCGACTGCGTCGTGACGCTGACCGAGTGCGCCTACAGCACGGCCGACGGGCCGCCGTCCCGGCGCGGGCCCACGAGCACGTCGTACGACTACCGGCAGGTGACACCAGTCGTGGTGCGCCAGGCGCTCGAGCGCGCGGGCACCGTCGTCTGCGAGCCGGTGCTGCGCGTGACGCTGGAGGTCCCCACCGAGGACGCCGCCGGTCTGCAGCGGCTGCTGGGCCGGTGGGGCGCCGAGGTGATGTCGCAGACCGGCTCCGGCGAGCTGACCGAGCTCGAGGTGCGCCTGCTCGCGACCCGGCTGCACGAGCTGCAGCGGCAGCTGCCCGACCTCACGGGTGGTGAAGGCGTGCTGGAGTCGCGGTTCGAGGGGTACCGGCCGGTGCGCGGGCGGCCGGTGGTGCGTGGGCGGGGCCAGGGCGACCTCGAGAGCTGACAGCCAGCCCCGGGGACTAGCGTCCCCCTCATGGAGCCGCTGCGCGTCGCCGGTGAGCCGCAGGAGGTCGTGGCCTCCCTGCGGGCCTGGCTCGACGCCTCGGACCCGGCGCCGCTGGTCGTGGAGACCTCGGGGTCGACCGGGACGCCGAAGCGGGTGCTGCTACCACGGGGTGCGGTGCTGGCCAGCGTGACCGCGACCGCCCGGCGCCTCGGTGGCGAAGGGCGGTGGGCGCTGGTGCTGCCGCCGACGTACGTCGCGGGGGTGCTGGTGGTCGTCCGGTCGCTGGTCGCCGGGCACGACCCGGTCGTCGACGGCTGGGCCGACGACCGGGGGAGCGCGCAGTACACGTCGGTCGTGCCGACCCGGCTGCACCGGCTGCTCGACTCCCCGGCCGACGTGGCGGCGCTGGCCGCGATGGACGCGGTGCTGCTCGGCGGCGGTCCGATCGACCCCGCGCTGCGCCAGCGGGCGGAGTCGGCCGGGATCCGGGTCGTGGCGACGTACGGCATGGCGGAGACCTGCGGCGGCTGCGTCTACGACGGGTACGCCCTCGACGGGGTGGGGCTGGCGATCGGCGCCGACGGCCGGATCCGGATCAGCGGGCCGACGCTCTTCGCCGGGTACGACGGGGACGCCGCCGCGACCGCCGAGGCCCTCGAGGACGGCTGGTTCCTGACCGCCGACGCCGGCCGGCTCGACGCGGACGGCCGGCTGCAGGTGCTCGGCCGGCTCGACGACGTCGTCATCAGCGGCGGAGTCAACGTGCCGACGCCGGCCGTGGCCGCCCGGCTGCGGGAGCACCCCGAGGTGGCGGAGGCCGCGGTGGTCGGCGTGCCCGACGAGGAGTGGGGGCACCGGGTGGTGGCATTCGTGGTCGGCGACCTCGACACCGAGGCTGCCCGCGACTGGGTCGCCGAGGTCCACCCCCGCTCCTGGGCTCCGCGCGAGGTGGTCGCCGTCGACGCGCTGCCGCTGCTCCCCAACGGCAAGGTCGACCGGCTGGCGCTGCAGGGCAGGGCGGGGGATCGCGCGTGAAGGTCTGGTCGATCCCGATGCGGACCCGCTTCCGCGGCATCACCGTCCGCGAGGGCGTGCTGGTCGAGGGCGCGGCGGGCTGGGGCGAGTGGAGCCCGTTCCTCGAGTACCCGCCCGACGTCGCCGAGCCCTGGCTGCGCTGTGCCGAGGAGGCCGCCGCCGGCGACTGGCCCGCACCGCGCCGCGACCGGATCCCGGTCAACGTGACCGTGCCCGCGGTCGACCCCGAGGCCGCCCACCGGATCACGAGCGACGGCGGCTGCCGCACCGCCAAGGTCAAGGTCGCCGAACCGGGCCAGGCGCTCGCCGACGACGAGGCGCGGCTCGAAGCGGTGAGGGACGCGCTCGGCACCGACGGCGCGATCCGGGTCGACGCGAACGGCGGGTGGGACGTCGACCGGGCGGTCGCCGCCATCGCACGGCTCGACCGCGCGGCCGGCGGCCTGGAGTACGTCGAGCAGCCGACCGCGACCGTCGAGGAGCTCGCCGCCGTCCGCCGTCGGGTGACCGTGCCGATCGCCGCCGACGAGTCGATCCGCCGCGCCGCCGACCCGTACCGCGTGCGAGACCTGGCCGCGGCCGACATCGCCGTCCTCAAGGTGCAGCCGCTCGGCGGGGTGCGCGCCTGCCTGCGGATCGCCGAGGACATCGGGCTGCCCGTCGTCGTGTCGTCCGCGCTGGAGACCAGCCTCGGGATCGCCGCCGGCGTCGCGCTCGCCGCCGCGCTGCCGGAGCTCCCGTACGCGTGCGGGCTGGCCACCGTCCAGCTGCTGACCGACGACCTGGCGGTCGAGCCGCTGCTGCCCGTCGACGGCGCCCTCTCCGTGACGACGCCGCGGCCCGACCCCGGTGCCGTCGCCCGGCTGACCGCGGCACCCGACCGGGTGGAGCACTGGGAGCGGCGGCTGTCGGAGGTCCGCGCGCTGCGGCAGGATCGGCTCCTGTGAGCACGTCCACCGAGCTGGCCCGCGGCGTCGTCGGCGCGCTCATCGGGGCCGGTGTGACGGACGTGGTGCTGGCGCCGGGCTCGCGCAACGCCCCGCTCGGCTTCGCCGCTCTGGACGCCGCCGAGGTTGGTCTGCTGCGGATCCACACCCGGATCGACGAGCGCGCCGCCGGCTTCCTCGCCCTGGGGCTGACCCGCACGGGCGCACCCGCCGCCGTCGTCTGCACCTCCGGCACCGCCGTCGCCAACCTGCACCCCGCGGTGCTCGAGGCCGCCCACGCCGGCCTGCCGCTGGTCGCGGTCACCGCCGACCGCCCCGAGCGCTTGCGCGGCACCGGTGCCAACCAGACCACCGACCAGGTCGGCATCTTCGGGCCGCTCGTCGAGACCCGCGACGTCGACACCACCCCGTGGAGGTTGATGCTCGGCGGGGGGCCGCTCCACCTCAACGTCCGGTTCGACGAGCCGTTGGTGCCCGACGACCGCTGGGTGCCGGACGTCGAGCGAGGCGAGGGGCCGCAGCAGGTGCGGCCGACCGTCTACGAGACCGTCGCCCCGGGCCCCCGCACCGTGGTGGTCGCGGGCGACGACGCCGGACCGCCCGCGCGGATCCTGGCCGAGCAGGGCGGCTGGCCGCTGTTCGCCGAGCCCTCCAGCGGGTCCCGCACCGGCGCCAACCCGATCCGCAGCTACCGGCTCCTCCTCGACGGCGACCTGGGCGGGCGGATCGAGCGGGTGGTCGTCTTCGGCCACCCGACCCTGTCGCGGCCGGTGTCGCGGCTGCTGGCCCGCGACGACGTCGTGGTGCTCGATGCCGGTGTCAAGGGCGTCTGGTCCGAGCGGCCGTTCCCCGTCGACGACCGGTTCAGCTCGGGTCGGCCCGCGTGCGACGAGCCCGACGACCCCGCGTGGCTCGAGGAGTGGCGTGCCGCGGACCGCTCCGTCAGCCGGCAGCTCGACGCCCTGCTCGCGGCCGAGCCCGACCTCACGCCGTACGAGGCGGCGGGCGCCGTCAGCCGCGCGGTGCCGCCGGAGGGACTGCTGGTCGTGGGTGCGTCGAGCCCGATCCGCGACCTCGACCTGATGGTGGCGCCGTACGCCGTCGGCGACCGCCGCAAGGTGATCGCCAACCGCGGGCTGTCCGGGATCGACGGCACCGTGTCGACAGCCATCGGGGCCGCACTCGGCCGCCCGTCGAGCAGCCGGGCGCTCGCTCTGCTCGGCGACGTCACGTTCCTCCACGACATGACCGGGCTCGTGCTCGGGCCCGACGAGGCCCGCCCCGACCTGATGCTGGTGGTCGTCAACGACGACGGGGGCTCGATCTTCTCGATGCTGGAGCAGGGCGCACCGGCGTACGCCGACCGGTACGAGACCCTCTTCGGCACCCCGCACGGCGTCGACCTCGCGGCCCTGTGTGCGGCCACGCGCACGCCGCACCTCCAGGTGGGGTCGCTGCCGGAGCTCGAGCAGGCGCTGGCGAACCCCAACGGGGGGATCGAGGTCGTCGAGGCGCGGGTCCGGCGCGACAACCGGCGCGAGCTCGACGAACGGATCCGGGCGCTGCGACCGTGACCCGGCAACCGCGATCAAGCGGCGCCTGCGCGGACGGCGCAGGATCGTCGGCATGACGGTCGCCACCGATGTCTTCCAGGACTTCGTCGGGCACCTCGCCGAGGCGCTCGACGACCACGAGACGTCGGCCGACGACCTCGCCCGCAGGTTCCACTTCTCCCGCTATCACTTCGACCGGATGATCAGCTCGTTCGCCGGCGAGCCGCCCCAGGCCTTCCGGCGGCGGATCCTGCTGGAGCGAGCGGCGTACCGGATGGTGACGTCGACCGCCCCGCTGATCGATGTCGCGGTCGAGGCAGGGTACGGCTCCCACGAGGCGTTCACCCGCGCGTTCGCCAAGGCGTACGGCGTGCCGCCGGCCGTGTGGCGAAGGAAGCCCGGCCACCTGCAGCTCGAGGCGCCCAGCGACGTCCACTTCCACCCACCCGGCGGCCTCCGGCTGCCAGCACGAGACGAGGTCAGCGGCATGGAACTCCTCACGAAGATGGTCGAGCACCACGTCTGGCTCACCGGCGAGATGGTGCGCGTCGCGGAGCGGCTCACCGACGAGCAGCTCGACCAGCCGATCGAGCTCGACGTCGACGACGACCGGCAGACGATCCGCACGCTGCTCTCGCGGCTGGTCGGCCAGATGGGGATGTGGAACGCAGCCATGGCCACCCGCGACTACGACTGGTCGGTCGAGGAGCACGAGTCGCTGTCGTCCCTGCGCGAGCGGCTCGCCGTCGAGGGGGCGACGTACCTGCGCCACGTCCACGACGTGGTCGCCACCAACCGGCTCGACGACACGTTCGTCGACGCGCTGTGCGAACCCGCCGAGGTGTTCACCTACGGCGGGATGATCGCCCACGTCCTGACGTTCGCCGCCCACCGACGGACGCTCGTCGCGCTGGCGCTCGGCTCCCACGGCGTCAACGACCTGGGCTGGGGCGACCCGATGCGCTGGGTCGCCCAGCCGGCGTGAGTCGCGCCGCTCACTCGCCGGGGCGCACCAGGCCGCGCTCGTAGGCGAGCACCACCGCCTGCACCCGGTCGCGTACGCCGAGCTTCGCGAGCACCCGGGCGACGTGCGTCTTCACCGTCTGGATGCTCACGAACAGCTCGGCCGCGATCTCGGCGTTGGACCGTCCCCGCGCCACCAGGTCGAGGACCTCGACCTCGCGCTCGGTGAGCCGGTCGTAGCCCGGTGGGGGACCGTGCCGGCCGGCGCGGGTGAACTCCTCGATCAGGCGCCGGGTGATCGCCGGCGCCAACAGCTCCTCGCCCCGGACGACGGCCCGCACCGCGTGCACCAGGTGCTCGCCGGGCGCGTCCTTGAGGAGGAAGCCGCTCGCGCCGGCCAGCAGGGAGTCGTAGACGAGCTGGGACCGGTCGAAGGTCGTCAGCATGACCACCCGGACCTGCCGCAGCGTCTGCGTGATCCGGCGGGTCGCCTCGATCCCGTCGAGGACCGGCATCCGGATGTCCATCAGCACCACGTCCGGCTCGAGGCGGTGGGCGAGGTCCACGGCCTGTGACCCGTCGGACGCCTCGCCCACGACGGTCAGGTCCGGCTCCGCCGACAGGATCATGCGGAGGCCGGCGCGCACCAGCTCCTGGTCGTCGGCCAGCAGGATCGTGGTCATCGGGGATCCTCCGGGATCTCGGCCACGACCGCGAAGCCGCCACCCGACCGCGGCCCCCACGTGAGGGTGCCGCCGGTGGACTCGACGACGTGCGTGAGGCCGGCGAGCCCGGTTCCGCTGCCCGTCACTGCCGGCTCGGTGGCGCTGCCGGTGTCGCGGACCTCCACGCGGAGCACGTCCTCGCTGCTCGTGACGAGGACCTCCGCGCACGCGCCGGGCGCGTGGCGCGCGACGTTCACCACGGCCTCCCTCACGACCCGGAAGGCGAGCGCCGCCGCGGCGCCCGAGGGTGAGGGGTCGGGCGCGGTCACGACGACGTCGATGCCGACGCGCCGCCCGAGCGCGGCCAGCCGGGACCGGTCGAGTGGTCGCGGAGAGCTCTCGATCGCGTCGAGCCCGTCCCGGAGCTCGGCCAGGCTTCCGCTCGCAGTGGTCGCGATGGTGCGCAATGCGCCGCTGGCGTCCCCGCCGGTGCGCCGGTGGGCGCCGGCCTGGAGGCAGACGACCGTCATCGCGTGCGCGACGGTGTCGTGCAGCTCGCTGGCGAGCGCCTGGCGTTCGCGGGCGGCCGCCAACCGGGTCGCCGCGCCGCGGCCCCGCTGCAGTCCCGCCACGACCTCCGACGTACGGCGGACGCGTTCCTGCCACCCGGCGCCGACGCGCCCGAGGGCCACCGCGGCCACCGTCCACAGCAGCACGATCCACCCCGCGTCACCCTCCACCCCGTCGTCCGCCAGGCCGGACACCTGCTCCAGGAGGACGGTCCCCGCCGCGGCGAGCAGCCAGCCGGCGACCCACCACCAGGACCGGCACCACGCGCCGACGGTGTAGAAGACGACGACGAGGAGCGCCACTCCCGTGACGGTCGCCGGGAGCGGCGTCAGCCACGCGCTCATCCCCAGGGCGGCCAGCAGGGACGCCGCGACCGCGGCGATCGGGTGGGCCCGTCGGACGACGAGCGGGGCCGCGACGAGCAGGGCGACGAGCACGTTCGCCCACACAGGTCCGCGGGCGAGGGGGTGCACCGTGGTCTCGACGGCGATCGCGACGCCGAGGACGCCGGCGATGCCGAGGTCGAGCGGCGACGGTCGCAGCAGCGGCTCCTCGCGGGCGTCGGGCTCTGCCTCGCGGGCGTCGGGCGACGCCAGCGTTCCGAGCGCCGCGCGGAGCTGGTCCAACACGCCCCGGGCCTCGGCCTCCAGCGTCGCCAGGGCCTCCTCATCGTGCGAGCGCTGCGCTCCTTCCGCGCGCACCGCGATCGCCGCGATGCGCTCGGCGAGCATCGCGTGCACCTGCTGCTGGACCCGGGTCTGCTCGTCCAGCCGGGCGGCGGCGACCTCGACCCGCTGCTGCTCGTCGAGCTCGGCCGCGAGCCGTTCCAGGCGGTCCACCTGGCGGGCCCGGAGCGTGACCGCCGCGCCACCCCCGGCGGCGCCGCCCACGACGACCAGGAAGAAGACCGTGTCGTCGAGCCAGTGGTAGTCCTGCTCGGCCAGCTGGTTGACCACGACCAGCGCGGCCGAGCACAGCAGTACTGCCGCCACCGCCGGGACCCGTGGCAGCCAGGCACCCGCGGCGTACCCGCCGACCGCGGCCAGCAGGAGGAGTGGACCGTCGAGGTACCACTCCCAGCCGAGGGCGAGGGCGACCGCGGGCAGCACCGTCGCCGAGGTGATCAGCGCGGCGGCGGCGGACGTCCGGGTCACGCTCCGAGGATAAGGAGGTCGCAGGTCGTCACACGTCACTCCGGAGAGGGACGCGCCCGACCACCTCGGGCGGGGAGGGTCGGGCCATGAACTCATCTCGCATCGCCCTCGTCGCCGCCGTCGCCGCGGCCGCCAGCTGGACCCTCAAGTCCGTCGCCATCGGGACCGCCGGTGGGCTGGACAAGAGTCCCCTGGAAGCGCCGCTCTTCTTCGCCGGTCTCTCGTGCTACGTCGTCGCCTCGGTCGCCCTCGGCGTGGCGATCGCCCGGGGACGTCCCGCCTGGGTGCGGGCTCTGGCCGGAGTCGTGTCGGTGGCCGTCGGCATCAGCGTCGTCTCCGTCATCGGCGTGGTCGTCAACGCCGTGGCAGCGCCCAGCCCGGTGCGCCACTGGGCCTGGACCGAGCTCAACCTGTGGGTGATCGCCGCCGGCGCCCTCGCCCTCAGCCTGGCGGTCCGGGGCCGCGGCGGGTCGCGGCGGCCGGCCGGACCGCGGCCCGCCTGACACGGCGGACGCCCGGGCGGCGTGTCCACCGGGGCGCCGCCGGGTCGGAGCCCTTTCCAGGACCGGCAGAATGGCACGGTGGAGATCGCGTTCTTCCTGGTCGCGCTGACCGTGGTGGTCCTGACCGGGACGGCGATCGCCGGCCGGACCGGGGTCCCGGCCCCCCTGCTGCTGATCGTCGTCGGTGTCGCGGGTTCCTTCCTGCCCGGTGTGCCCGAGGTGGTGCTGGAGCCCGACGTGGTGCTCTTCGGCCTGCTGCCGCCGCTGCTGTACGCCGCCGCGCTCCAGACGTCGCTGGTGGACTTCACCGCGAACCGGCGCCCGATCCTGCTGCTCTCGGTCGGGCTGGTGGTGTTCACGACGGCCGGGGTGGCGGTCGTGACGCACGCGCTGCTGCCGGGCCTCGGCTGGCCGGCCGCCTTCGCGATCGGCGCCGTGGTGGCGCCTCCCGATGCGGTGGCCGCCACCGCCATCGCTCGCCGGATCGGGCTGCCGCGCCGGCTGGTGACGATCCTCGAGGGCGAGTCGCTGCTCAACGACGCGACCGCCCTGGTCGCGCTGCGGACCGCGATCGCGTCCGCGGCGGCCGGCGTCTCGGCCGCGCAGATCGCCGGCAGCTTCCTGGTCGCGGCCGGCGGCGGCGCGCTGGTCGGGTTCCTGCTGTTCCTGGTCGTGGCGTGGGTGCGCAAGCGCGTGACCGACCCGCTGCTCGACGTCGGCATCTCGCTGGTGGTCCCGTTCGCGGCGTACGTCGCGGCGGAGGAGGTGCAGATCGGCGACTCCCACGGGTCCGGCGTCATCGCGGTGGTCGTCGCGGGTCTGCTGCTCGGCCACAAGGCGCCGGTGCTGCAGACGGCCCGCTCGCGGATCGCCGAACGCACGAACTGGAAGACGATCGCGTTCATCCTCGAGAACACCGTGTTCCTCCTGATCGGGCTCCAGGCACGCTGGATCCTCGACGACGTCGGCGACAGCGAGGTCGCCACCACCCGGATCGCCGCCGTGTGCGCCGCCACGCTCGCTGCCGTGATCGTGCTCCGGCTGGTCTGGGTGTTCCCGGCCCGCTACCTGCTCGTGCGGCCCGGGATCGACCCGCAGATCGGCCGGACGCCACCGCCGTCGTACACGTTCATCCTGGGCTGGGCGGGGATGCGCGGCGTGGTGACCCTGGCCGCCGCGTTCGTGATCCCTGAGGACACCCCCCACCGCGAGATCCTGCTGCTGATCGCGTTCACCGCGGTGGCCGGCACGCTCTTCGGCCAGGGGCTGACCCTGCCCTGGCTCGCGCGCCGGCTCCACGTGCCCTCGCCCGATCCGGCGGCCGACGCGCTGGCCCGGGCGACCGTGCTCCAGCAGGCATCGCAGGCGGGGTTCAGACGGCTGGAGCAGATCGAGGCCGACGACCCGCACGGGGTGATCGACCTGATCCGGCAGCGGATCGACCAGCGCAACTTCGCCGCCTGGGAGCGACTGAGCACCACCGCCGACGAGGAGAGCCCGAGCGCCCTCTACTCGAGGATCCGGCAGGAGATGCTCGACGCCGAGCGCGAGCGCGTGCTCGAGATCCGCAGCGCCGGCCGGGTGCCCGCGGACGTCATCGCCGAGGTGCTGGCGCTGCTGGACGTCGAGGAGTCGATGCTCGACGTCGCCGACGAGTCGCGGGAGGAGCTGCGGGCCAGCGGCGTCGGGTCGGTGCTGGGCGCCGAGCTGTGCGCGGAGCTCACGGCGTACCCCGCCGTCGAGACCGACCCGGGCGAGGGCTGCGAGGACTGCGTGCGCGAGGGGCACCGCTGGGTCTCGCTGCGCCAGTGCCTGGTGTGCGGGCGGATCGGCTGCTGCGACTCCTCACCCGGGCAGCACGCCAGCGCCCACTTCTACGAGTCCGGCCATCCCGTCATGGAGTCGGCCGAGGAGGGCGAGGACTGGCGCTGGTGCTTCGTGCACCACACGACGGCCTAGCACCACGACTCATGGACCTGCAAAGCCGCCAGGGTCGGCCGGGGAGGTTCACAACGCGTCGGGGATGAACGGTGAGTCGTCGCGGCTCACGTCGTGCTCGACCACCATCTCGGGGTCGACGTCGTGCGCTTCGAGCTCGCCCGCCACGATCCGCTCGACCCAGTGGCACGCCACCCGGTGGTCGGGCGAGACGCCGTCGAGCTCGACCACGCGAAGCTCTGGCCGTTCGTCGTCGCAGCGCGTCTCCTGGCGCCACGGGCACCGGGTGTGGAACCGGCAGCCCGTCGGGGGGTTGGACGGCGATGGCAGGTCCCCGCTCAACAGGATCTGCTCCCGCTGGTCCTCGACGGCGGGGTCCGGCACCGGCACGGCGGACATCAGGGCCCGGGTGTAGGGGTGCAGCGGCCGGGCGTAGAGCTCACCGGCATCCGACTCCTCGACCAGCCCGCCGAGGTACATGACGCCGATCCGGTCGCTGATGTGGCGGACCACGGCGAGGTCGTGGGCGATGACGAGGTAGGTGAGGCCGAACTCGTCCTGGAGGTCCACCAGCAGGTTCAGCACCTGCGCCTGCACGGACACGTCGAGCGCACTGACCGGCTCGTCGGCCACGATCAGCTTCGGGTCGACGCAGAGCGCGCGGGCGATGCCGATCCGCTGTCGCTGGCCGCCGGAGAACTCGTGGGGGTACTTGGACAGCGCCTGCGGTGGCAGTCCCACGGCCGCCAGCAGCTCGCGGAGCCGGGTGTGGGTCGCCGCCTTGTCGGAGGTGAGACCGTGGGCCTTCATCCCCTCGAACAGGAGCGACTCGACCGACTGTCGTGGGTCGAGGCTCGACATCGGGTCCTGGAAGACCATCTGCAGGTCCTGTCGCTTCCGGCGCAGCTCCTCGCCCCGCAGCTCGGCGATGTCGATCCCGTCGAAGAGCACGCTGCCCGACGTCGGCCGCTCCAGGTTGAGGATCGCCTTGCCGAGGGTGGACTTGCCGCACCCGGACTCGCCGACCAAGCCGTAGGTCTCGCCACGCCTGATCTGCAGGTCGACCCCGTCGACGGCATAGACGTAGCCGACGGTGCGGTCGAAGATGACGCCACTCTTGATCGGGAAGTGGACCTTCACGTCGCGGACGTCGACCAGCACCTCTCCGCCGGGGGCGGTCCTGGGGTCCTCGGCGGTGACCTGCTCAGTCATGGCTCACCTCCGCCGGGTTGTGGCACCGCAACCCCGTCGAGGGGTGCTCCTCCCACACGGGAGTCTCCACCCGGCACCGGTCCAGTGCTCGGGGACACCGGGGGGTGAAGGCGCAGGCCGAGGTCCACGGCAGGTTGTCGACCACCGATCCGGGGATGGCGGTCAGCCGCTCACCGCGGACCGCGTCGAGGCGCGGGATCGATCCGAGCAGCCCGTTGGTGTAGGGGTGCGAGGCGTGGGCGAAGAGCCGGTGCCGGTCGCCTCGCTCGACGATCCGGCCGCCGTAGAGCACGTTGACCTCGTCGCACAACCCCGCGACGACGCCGAGGTCGTGGGTGATCATGATCAGCGCCGTCCCCGTCTCCTCGACCAGCTCCTTGAGGAGGGCCAGGATCTGTGCCTGGATCGTCACGTCCAGGGCGGTGGTGGGCTCGTCGGCGATGAGGAGCCTCGGTTCGCACGCGAGCGACATCGCGATCAGGGCACGCTGCCGCATCCCGCCGCTGAGCTGGTGAGGGTAGTTCTTCAGGCGTGCCTTCGGGTCGGGGATGCCGACCCGCTCGAGCAGCTCCTGCGCCTTCGGCATCGCCTCCTTGCGGGACAGGTCGCGGTGGCGCTCCATGACCTCGGTCACCTGGACGCCGATCGGGACGACCGGGTTCAGGGAGGAGAGCGGGTCCTGGAAGATCATCGCGATGTCGCGGCCACGACGGTCGCGCATCTCCGAGACGGAGAGCTTCAGCAGGTCGGTGCCGTCGTACGTCGCCGACCCCTCGACCCGGTTGCCGCGCGCCGGCAGCAGACCCATGATCGCCAACGACGTCACGGACTTGCCGCAGCCGGACTCGCCGACCAGGCCGAGCGTCTGGCCGGCGTGGACGTCGAAGGAGATGCCGTCCACGGCCTTGAACGGCTCCTCGCCGTGCCGGGTGAAGGTGACGCTGAGGTCGCGGACGGACAGCAGTGGCTCGTTGCTCACCAGGTCACCTCCGCGACTTCGGGTCGAGGGCCTCGCGCAATGACTCGCCCATCAAGGTGAAGCCCAGGGCTACCACGATGATGCACGCCGCTGGGTAGATCGCGAGGTGCGGGTAGGAGTTGATGAACTCCTGGGAGTCGCCGAGCATCTGGCCCCACTCCGGCCGGCGGTCGTCGGGGTTGCCGAGGCCGAGGAAGGAGAAGGCCGCGGCATCGATGATCGCGGTCGCCAGCACCAGCGTCGCTTGCACGATCACCGGTCCCAGCGCATTGGGCAGCATGTGGCGGAAGACGACGGCACCCGACTTCACCCCGAGGGCGCGGGCTGCCAGGACATGGTCGCTGACGCGCTGGGCCAGCAGCGAGCCCCGGAGCAGTCGCGCGAAGACCGGCACCTGGATCACCGCGATCGCGATGATGACCGTCCACTGGCTCGGTCGCTGGGCGAGCGCCGCGATCGAGAAGGCCAACAGCAGGCCGGGGATCGACAGCATCACGTCGACGGTCCGCATCACGAGCGAGTCGATCCAGCCGCCGAGGGCACCCGCGAGGGTGCCCAGCGTGACCCCGCCGATGAGTCCGAAGAACGTGGCCATGACGCCGACGATCAGGGTCTGCTGGCTGCCGACCAGCAGCCGGGACAACAGGTCGCGGCCGCGGTCGTCACCACCGAGGGGGTGACCGGGTTCGGGCCCGGGGACCGGGTTGGACTGCGCCCGCACCTTGTCGATCAGCGGGTTGGCAGCCGGGTCCCACGGCGCCAGCCACGGCGAGGTGATGGCCAGGACCACGAAGGCCAACGTGATGCCGGCACCGATGAGGAAGACGGGGTCCCGCCGCAGCCGGCTCCACGCGCTCGCGAGCAGCGAGACGCCGGGGGTCTCGTCGACGGAGGCAGCCGCGAGCGCGTCGATCCGTGCCTTGCGGCGGTCGCCGTACGACGGGCGGCCGGTCTTCTCAGGAGGGGTGTAGGTCACAGGTGTCACCTCGTCCTGACACGCGGGTCGATGATCGCGTAGGAGAGGTCGACGAGCAGGTTGACGAGCACGTAGATCGCCGCCGCCGCCAAGATCAGCACCTGGAGCACCGGATAGTCCTTCTCGCGGAAGGCGTCGTAGAGGGCCTGCCCGATGCCACCGAAGGCGAAGACCGTCTCGGTGAGCACCGCTCCCGCGAGCAGCGCGCCGACCTGGAGGCCGATGATCGTGGTCACCGGCAGCATCGCGTTGCGCAGCACGTGACGACCCCGGATGGTGCTCGCCGTCAGGCCCTTGGCCTCGGCGGTGCGCACGTAGTCCTCGTCGAGCACGTCGAGCACTGATGCCCGGGTGATCCGGAAGATCACCGCGAACGGGATCGTGGCGAGCGCCAGCGAGGGAAGCACCAGGTGGAGGAAGGCGTCCCAGGCGGCGTCCCACTCACGGGTGAGGATGCCGTCCAGGACGAAGAAGCCGGTGACCCTGGTGGCGTCGAGTGCGGGGTCCTGTCGTCCCGACACGGGCAGCACCTGCCACTGCACGGCGAAGAAGTACTTGAGCATGAAGGCCGTGAAGAACACCGGCACCGCCACTCCCACCAACGACATCACGATCGAGCTGTTGTCGAGGACCGAACCGCGGCGGCGGGCCGCGAAGTACCCCAGCGGGATGCCGAGCGTGGTCGCCAGGAGCATCGCGAAGAAGGCGAGCTCCAGGGTGGCCGGTAGCCGCATCCAGAAGATGTCGATCGCCGGGGTGCCCGGGAGCACCTGGGTCGAGACCCCGAAGTCGCCATGGATCGCTCGCTCCAGGAACCTGAGGTACTGCACGTAGACGGGCTGGTCGAGCCCGAGTGCTGCCTCGAGGGCCGCCCGTCGCGACGCGGTGGCGCGCTCGCCGAGGATCGCCGACACGGGCCCACCCGGCAGCGCCCGGAGCCAGAAGAACAGCAGCACCGACAGCACGAACACCACGCCGGCCATCTGGATCAGCCGGCGCACGGTGAACCGGACCATGGATCGCGCCTCCTACCGATAGGTGCTGTCGGCACCCTAGTGCGGGCAGTGTGAGGGGGGTCGCCCGACCGCGGGTGACCCCCCTCAACCTGTGTGTCGTGTACCGATCAGTCGGTCGTCACTGCCCGCCGACGCTCACGGTGTTGAACTCCTCCGCCGTCAACGGGCTGGGCACCAGACCCTCCACGTCCGGTCCGACCACCAGGGCCGGCGGCGAGTGGCTGATCGGCAGACCGGGGAGGTACTCCTCCATGATCTGCTGGTTGATCGTCTCGAACGCAGCTGCCCGCTCGCCCTCGTCGACGATGGCGTCGGCGTCCTGCAGGTCCTGCGCGAGCTGCTCGCCCCAGGGCATGACCTCGGTCCCGAAGTCGTTCTCCTTCAGGTTGCCGAAGAAGGTGCCGATGAAGTTGAACGCGGCGTCGTAGTCACCGGTCCAGCCGAGCAGGTACGCGTCGTACTTGCCGGCTCACGTTGTCGAGGTAGCCGCCGTTCCACGAGGCGCTGACGACCTCGACCTTGACGCCGACCTCCTCGAGGTTGGCCCGCAGGGCGTCGTAGAGCTGCTGCGGGTCCGGCATGTAGGGCCGGCTGACCTCGGTCGGGAACGCGAACTGCAGCGTCATGCCCTCGGCGCCCGCCTCGGCCAGGAGCTGCTTGGCCTTCTCGGGGTCGTAGGCGTACGGCTCGAGCGAACTGTTGTAGCCGCTGACCGTCGACGGCATGAACTGCGTCGCGACCTCGGCGCCCTCGGGCAGCTGGGACTGGACGAGCTGCTCGCGGTCGAGAGCGTGGTAGAGCGCCTGCCGGACCTTCAGGTCCTTGAGCAGCGGGTTGGCCTCGGGGTTGAGGCCCAGGTAGAAGATGTTGAACGCCGGGCGCACCTCGACCTGGTTGCCACCGTCCTCCAGACCCTGCCAGTCGGTCGGGTTCGGGAGGTCGTAGCCGTCGATGCTGCCGGCCTCGAGCTCCTGACGACGGGTGCTCTCGTCGACGATCACCTTGAACACCAGCTCGCTGGTCTCCGCAGCCTCGCCGTAGTAGTCCTCGTTCGCCTCGAGCGTGATGGTGGCGTTGGCCTCGTCGTACTCACCGAACTTGTAGGGGCCGGTGCCGACCGGAGTTCTGCGCGTACTCCGGGAAGGTGAAGCCCTCACCCTCGGACGGCGATGCCGTTGGCGTCGCCCTCCTCCATCGCGGTCGGCGACTGCATCGCCAGCGAGGAGAGGGTCAGCATGGTCGGGAAGCCCGACGTCGCGCGGGTGATCGTGACCGTGGGCGACGAACTCGTCGGTGGCCTCGCAGCTCTCGTAGAGCGAGTCCTCCGGGGTCGTTGGCGAAGCCGCCCATGACGTAGCCCCAGTACTCGCCGGCGACCTGGCCGGCCTCGTTCTGGTCGAACATCCGCTCGAAGTTGGCGCACACCGCCTCGGCGTTGAACGGGGTGCCGTCGTGGAAGGTCACGTCGTCGCGGAGCGTGAACTCCCACGACGGTGCCGTCCTCGTTGGAGGTCCACTCGGTCGCCAGGCCGGGCACGACCTCGGCGCCGCCGGGCTCGATCTCGAGGAGGCCCTCGAACATCTGGCGGGTGACGCGGAAGGTCTCGCCGTCGGTGGCGTAGAAGGGGTCGAACATCTCCGGGGCAGCCCGCGGCGCCGAACGTGAAGGTGCCGCCACTGTCGCCCTCGTCGCCGGACGGATCGCGGTCGGACTCGGCACAGGACGTCACGCCCAGTGCGAGAGCCGCGGCCAGGGCCACCGGCGCTGCCTTGCGGATGCTTCTCATCAGTTGCAAACCTCACCATCGTCGTGCGGTCCACCCTGTCGGCAGACCTCCGCGCGCCCCGGTCGGGAGCAGGTCATCGGCTCCGGTCCCTCGGCGTCCCGCGCACAGTAGCCCCAAGCCGTGTCATGGCAACAGGACGTGCACGGTCGGTCAGCGGACCTGTTATCAGGCCGTGATCTGTCGTGATCTCCCGACCGCTGTCCTAGGTTGGTCGAATGCGGATCACGAAGTTCGGGCACGCCTGCGTCCGGGTCGAGCACGGCGGTACGGCGCTGGTGATCGATCCGGGCGGGTGGACCGAGCCGGAGGCGGTCGTCGGCGCCACCGCGGTGCTCGTGACCCACGAGCATCCCGATCACTTCCTGCCCGAGCGGCTGCGGGCCGCAGACGCCCCGGTCTTCACGATCGAGGCGGTGGCCGCGCGGCTCCGCGAGGACGCACCCGACCTGGTCGAGCGCGTCACGGTGGTGGCGCCGGGGGAGGAGTTCGACGCGGGACTGCCGGTGCGGGCCGTCGGCGAGCTGCACGCCGTCATCCACCCGGAGCTGCCCCGCTTCCACAACTCGGGCTACGTCGTCACGGCCGGCGACGAGACCCTGTTCCATCCCGGCGACGCGCTCACCGGGCCGGGCCAGCCGGTCGACGTGCTGTGCGCGCCGGTCTCGGCGCCGTGGCTCAAGGCGTCCGAGGCGGTCGACTTCGCCCGCGGTGTCGGGGCGCCGCGCAACCTCGCGATCCACGACAAGGTCTACTCCGAGGCCGGGCTCGGCATCGTCGACGGCCACTTCGGCCTGCTCCTGCCCGAGTCGCAGTCCTACGTGCGGCTCGCCGAGGGCCAGGACCTGTAGGCCTCAGCTCCCGGCGAGTGCGTCGCGGACCGGCACGAACTTCGCCTGGGACTCCGCGAGCTCGGCCTCCGGGTCGGAGTCGGCGACGATCCCGCAGCCCGCGAAGAGCCGTACCGTCGCGCCACGGATCTCCGCCGAGCGCAGCGCGATGCCCCACTCACCGTCACCGTCGGCGTCCATCCATCCCACCGGTCCGGCGTAGCGGCCGCGGTCCATGCCCTCGAGCTCGTGGATCAGCCGGGTGGCCGCCGGCGTCGGGGTGCCACCGACCGCGGCGGAGGGGTGCAGCGCCTCGGCGAGCTGCAGCGACGACACCGTCTCGGCGTCGTGCACCACACCAGCGACGTCGGTGGCGAGGTGCATCACGTTGGGGAGGTGCAGCACGAACGGCGCCTCGGGCACGTTCATCGACGAGCAGTGCGGGTCGAGCGCGTCGGCGACCGAGCGCACGGCGTACTCGTGCTCCTCGAGGTCCTTCGACGACCGCGCGAGGGTCGCCGCCAGGGCGAGGTCGCGCTCGTCGTCGCCGGTACGTCGGATGGTGCCCGCCAGGACGCGCGAGGTCACCAGGCCGCGCTCCCGGCGCACCAGCAGCTCGGGGGTGGCGCCGAACAGGCCGTCGACGTGGAACGTCCAGCACATCGGGTAGTCGCGGGCGAGCCGCGCCAGCGCCCAGCGCACGTCCACCGGGCCGTCGGCGGTCGCGACCAGGTCGCGGGCGAGCACCACCTTCTCGAGCTCGCCGGCGTTGATGCGGGCAACGGCGTCGGCCACGACGCTCATCCACCGCTCGCCGTCCAACGCGCCGTCGGCGAAGCTCACGGCGAGCGGCTCCGCGGGCGGGTCGGCCAGGGTCACCGTCCCGTGCTGCTCGAGCGAGCCGCGCGTGACCGTCGTCAGCCAGGCACGGCTGCCCCGTCGTCCGACGACGACCTCGGGCACGCTCAGGACGGAGTCGCCGGGCTCGTCGGCGAAGGCGAAGGTCCCGAAGCAGACCAGCCCGCTGCCGGGCTCGTCCACCTCGTCCCGGACGACGGCGCGAGCGGTGGTCTCGCTCCACCACGTCGAGGCGTCGGCGAACCGGGCAGGTCCGGAGGTGCGGATCTCGGCTGCGAGGCCCCACCCGACCAGTCCCTCGCCCCGGCGCAGCCAGGTGACGGGGCGGTCGGTCGGGAGCAGCGCCAGCAGCCCGGTCGCGACGTCGAGGTCGAGGTCGACCGTGCGGACGACGAGGGGGCCGGCGGCAGGGGCGGGGGTCGCGCTGCTCGTCACGACCGAGGAGCCTACGCCGGGGGCCGTTGGCGGCTGGTATCGCCGTGGGTGTCGCCGCCCGGCAGGCCCCGTGCCGGTCAGCTCCAGTACACGACGACCCGGTCGCCGACCTGGACCTCGTCGAAGAGCGCCGCCATCCCGTCGTAGTCGCGCACGTTGACGCACCCGTGGGACGCGCCGGCGTAGCCGACCGCCGCGAAGTCCGGCGAGTAGTGCACGGCCTGCCCGCCGGAGAAGAACATCGCGAACGGCATCGAGGCGCCGTAGAGGCTCGAGACGTGGTCGCGCGACTTCAGGTAGACCTCGAACTCGCCCTCGCGCGTCGGCAGCTCGGCGGAACCGAAGCGCACCTCGTAGTCCTCCTGCACCTCACCGTCGACCACCCACCTCATCGTGTGGGTGGACTTGTCGACGCACAGCACCCGGCCGGCCAGGCAGCGCGGGTCGAGCGCCCCCGGCTCCGGCGCGATGTTGTGCTTCTCGTCGTACGTCGGCGTGGTCGTCATCGCATGCAGCCGGTCGAGGGTGCGCCGGTCCACGTCGCCGGTGACCGGGATCTCCCGCTTGGCCTGGAAGCCTCGGACCGCCTCGACGGTCGCCGGGTCGTAGGTGCCGGTCACGTCGCCGAAGAGCCACTCGATCTGGACGAGCCGCGCCTGCAGGTCGCGCACCGCGTCACCCGAGTCGCCTGCGTCCAGGAGCACCGGGCCGGGGTGCAGCACGTTGAACATCGCGTCGCGGGTCGGCTCGTCCGTCAGGTCGAGGAGACGCTCCCACGTGCGGAGGTCGACGGTGCCGGTGCGCGCGATGCCCTGCGTCCCCTGGAAGCCGCGGACGGCGGTCTCGGTCGCGGCGTCGTAGGTGCCGGTCGTCAGCTCCGGCAGCCACCCCAGCTGGAACAGCCGCGCCTGCAGCCCGCGGACGTCGACGCCGCGGTCGCCCGGTTCGAGGACCGGCCCTTGCTCGATCGGCTGCGACGGCAGCGTCGGTTGGGCCACCGGCGCGCCGGAGCCGCCCCGGCCCCGACGGGGAACGGTCGCTGTCGCGGACGGCGTACCCCACGCCGTACGCCGTGGTCACGGCCAGGACGCAGGCCAGCACGGTGACGAGCATGGCTCGCAGGAACTTCATCGCGGTCTCCGGAAGTGATCTGAGAAGGAACGGTCGGTCGGTGTCACGGTGAGGACGCGGCCCGGGGGGAAATGGTTGCGACGGCCGGCCGTACCCTTCCGTCGTGGCCCGCGCAGAGCTCGACAAGCAGCCCGCCGACGTCCGACGGATGTTCGACGCCGTCGCCCAGCGGTACGACCTGACCAACGACGTCCTCTCGCTCGGCCAGGACCGGCGGTGGCGGCGCGACGTGATCAACGCCGTCGACGCGCGCCCGGGACAGCTGGTGCTCGACCTCGCGGCCGGCACCGGTACGTCGAGCGAGCCGTTCGCCGAGCGGGGCGCGACGGTCGTCCCGTGCGACTTCTCGATCGGCATGCTGCGGGTGGGCAAGCAGGCCCGCCCGCACCTGCCGTTCACGGCGGGCGACGGCACCCGGCTGCCGTTCGCCGACAACACCTTCGACGCCGTCACGATCTCGTTCGGGCTGCGCAACATCGTCGACCCGCTCGCCGGGCTCCGCGAGCTGCTGCGGGTGACCCGGCCGGGTGGCCGGCTCGTCGTCTGCGAGTTCAGCCACCCGACGAACCGGCCGTTGCGGACCGTCTACCTCGAGTACCTCATGAAGGCGCTCCCCGCGATCGCCCGCGGCGTGTCGTCGAGCCCCGACGCCTACGTCTACCTGGCCGAGTCGATCCGGGCCTGGCCCGACCAGGCCGGCCTCGCGGCACTGCTCGAGCAGGCCGGCTGGAGCGGGGTGGAGTGGCGCAACCTGTCGGGTGGCATCGTGGCCCTGCACCGGGGCGTGGCACGCGGCACCCGGGCCGAATAACGCAACGCCAGCGTGCGCTAATTACGCAGGTCAACGGCCCTTTCGGGGGCGGATCGGGCTGGCCCACCCCGGGGTGCGATCCGGGTCCGGGAGCCCTAGACTGTGCGACGCGCCACGCATTGTGAAGTCATTCACAAGGTCACAATCTGCCTCACAGGCGTCGCGCGCTAGCGAGGGAAGGAACAGCAGGGATGGAGCTCTACACGCCGGTCCTGGCGCTGGCTCTCCTGGCAGGGGGCTTCGCGGTCTTCTCCGTGGTGATGAGCGCCGCTGGTAGGCCCGAAGCGCTACAACCGGGCCAAGCTCGACTCCTACGAGTGCGGCATCGAGCCGACGGCGCAGCCGATCGGCGGCGGCCGGTTCCCGGTGAAGTACTACATCACCGCGATGATGTTCATCGTCTTCGACATCGAGATCATCTTCCTCTACCCCTGGGCCGTCCACTTCGACGCGATGCAGCTGTTCGGCCTGGTCGAGATGGTGCTCTTCATCGCCACGGTCTTCGTGGCCTACGCGTACGTCTGGCGTCGCGGCGGACTGGATTGGGACTGAGATCATGGGGATCGAGGAGAAGCTTCCGAGCGGCGTGCTGCTGACGACCGTCGAGGGCGTCGCCGGGTACTTCCGCAAGGCCAGCTTCTGGCCGGCGACGTTCGGGCTCGCCTGCTGCGCCATCGAGATGATGACCTCCGGCGGCCCCAAGTACGACCTCGCCCGGTTCGGCATGGAGGTCTTCCGGGCCAGCCCGCGGCAGGCCGACCTGATGATCGTGGCCGGCCGCGTCAGCCAGAAGATGGCGCCGGTGCTGCGGCAGATCTACGACCAGATGGCCGAGCCCAAGTGGGTGCTCGCCATGGGCGTGTGCGCCAGCAGCGGCGGGATGTTCAACAACTACGCGATCGTGCAGGGCGTCGACCACGTCGTCCCGGTCGACATGTACCTCCCCGGCTGCCCGCCGCGCCCGGAGATGCTGATCGACGCGATCCTCAAGCTCCACGACCAGGTGCAGGCGGGCAAGCTCGGCGCGAACCGGCTCGCGCAGATCGAGGAGCGCGAGACCGCCGCCCTCAGGGCGCTGCCCACCTCCGAGATGAAGGGCCTCCTCCGGTGACCGAGGAGCAGAACCAGCCCGGCAACCGCCTCCCGGCCGAGGAGGGCGGGGTCCACGCGATCGGCGAGCGACGCGGCATGTTCGGCGTCTCCGGCACCGGCGACACGAGCGGGTACGGCGGGCTGCGACAGCCGGTCCTCTTCCCGGGGGCGACGCCGCGGCCGTTCGGCGGCTGGTTCGACGAGGTCGCCGACGCCCTCGAGCACCGGCTGGCCGAGGGTGGGCTCGACCGGGCCGTCGAGCAGGTCGTCGTCCACCGAGGAGAGATCACGTTCCACGTCCGGCGCGAGGACCTGGCGGCCGTCGCCCAGCTGCTGCGCGACGACGAGCGGCTGCGGTTCGAGTTCTGCGCCGGCGTCAGCGGTGTGCACTACCCCGATGACCACGGCCGCGAGCTGCACGCCGTCTACCACCTGCTCTCGATGACCCACAACCGACGGATCCGGCTCGAGGTCGTGGCCCCCGACGCCGACCCGCACATCCCCAGCCTGGTCGCCGTCTACCCGACCAACGACTGGCACGAGCGCGAGACCTTCGACATGTTCGGGATCGTGTTCGACGGCCACCCGGCCCTGACGCGGATCCTGATGCCCGACGACTGGCCGGGCCACCCGCAGCGCAAGGACTATCCGCTGGGAGGCATCCCGGTGGAGTACAAGGGCGGGTCCATCCCGCCGCCCGACGAGCGTCGGAGTTACAACTGATGACGACCGAACAGGACTTCTACGCCGACAGCGCCGACACCAGCGGCGGCCGGGTGTTCACCGTGTCCGGCCAGGACTGGGACTCCATCTCGGAGGGCCTCAGCGACGCCGGCATCGCCGACGAGCGGGTCGTCGTGAACATGGGCCCGCAGCACCCGTCGACGCACGGCGTGCTCCGGCTGATCCTCGAGATCGAGGGCGAGACGGTGACCGAGGCCCGCTGCGGCATCGGCTACCTGCACACCGGCATCGAGAAGAACATGGAGTACCGCTCCTGGGTGCAGGGCACCACCTTCTGCACCCGGATGGACTACCTCTCGCCGTTCTACAACGAGGCGACCTACGCCCTGGGCGTCGAGCGGCTCCTCGACGTCGAGGACCAGATCCCCGAGAAGGCCCAGGTCATGCGGGTGCTCCTCATGGAGCTCAACCGGATCTCCTCGCACCTGGTGTGCATCGCCACCGGCGGCATGGAGATCGGCGCCCTGACCGTGATGACGATCGGCTTCCGGGAGCGCGAGCTGGTGCTCGACCTCTTCGAGCTGATCACGGGTCTGCGCATGAACCACGCGTTCATCCGCCCCGGCGGGGTCGCCCAGGACCTGCCCCCGGGTGCGCTCGACGAGATCCGCGACTTCGTCGCCCTCATGAAGAAGCGGCTGTCCGAGTACGCCGCGCTGTGCAACGCCAACCCGATCTTCAAGGCGCGGCTGGTCGACGTCGGCCACCTCGACCTGGCCGGCTGCCTCGCACTGGGGATGTCCGGTCCGGTGCTGCGCAGCGCCGGCTATCCGTGGGACCTCCGCAAGACCCAGCCCTACTCCGGCTACGAGGACTACGACTTCGAGGTCCAGACCTGGGACACGTGTGACTCCTACGGTCGGTTCCGGGTGCGGCTGGCCGAGATGCACGAGTCGCTCAAGATCGTCGAGCAGGCCGCCGACCGGCTGGCCGACCTCGAGGGCGCGCCGGTCATGATCGCCGACAAGAAGATCGGCTGGCCCAGCCAGCTCGCGATCGGCAGCGACGGCATGGGCAACAGCCTCGACCACATCCGCCACATCATGGGCGAGTCGATGGAGGCCCTGATCCACCACTTCAAGCTGGTGACCGAGGGGTTCCGGGTGCCGGCGGGGCAGGCCTACGTCCCGGTCGAGTCGCCGCGCGGCGAGCTCGGTGCGCACCTCGTCTCCGACGGTGGCACCCGCCCCTTCCGGGCCCACTTCCGCGACCCGTCGTTCACCAACCTGCAGGCGACCAGCGTGATGAGCGAGGGCGGCCAGGTCGCCGACGTGATCGTCGCGATCGCCTCGATCGACCCCGTGATGGGAGGCGTCGACCGGTAATGGCGCTGGACGACAAGACGTACGCCGAGCTCGAGCAGATCGCCGCTCGCTACCCCGAGAAGCGCTCCGGCCTGCTGCCGATGCTGCACCTCGTGCAGGCGTCGGAGGGCCGGGTCACCCCCGAGGGCATCGAGGCCTGCGCCGCGATCCTCGACATCTCGGCCGCCGAGGTCAGCGGCGTCGCGACGTTCTACACGATGTACAAGCGGCGGCCGGTGGGCGACTACCACGTCGGCGTCTGCACCAACACGCTCTGCGCGATCATGGGGGGCGACCTGATCCTCGAGCGCCTCAAGGAGCACCTCGACGTCGGCAACGACGAGACGGCGCCGCAGCGCGAGGGCGACCAGCGCACCGTCAGCCTCGAGCACGTCGAGTGCAACGCCGCCTGCGACTACGCGCCGGTGATGATGGTCAACTGGGAGTTCATGGACAACATGACGCCCGAGTCGGCGATCGCGCTGGTGGACGACCTACGGGCCGGCAAGGACGTCAGCTCCACCCGCGGCCCGAAGCTGTGCACCTGGCGCGAGGCCGAGCGGGTGCTCGCCGGTTTCGAGGACGGCCTCGCCGACGAGGGCCCGGCTGCCGGACCCGCGAGCCTGGTCGGCCTGAAGATCGCCCGCGACAAGCAGTGGTCGGCTCCGTCCGGCTCGACGAAGGGTGCCGGCCATGGCTGACACGTTGACCCCCGTCCTCACCGACAACTGGGACCAGGAGCGGGCCTGGACCCTCGCGGCCTACGAGGACCGCGGCGGCTACGGCGCCTTGAAGAAGGCGCTCGGCATGCAGCCCGACACGATCATCGAGCAGGTCAAGGACTCCGGCCTGCGAGGCCGCGGCGGCGCCGGCTTCCCGACCGGCATGAAGTGGGGGTTCATCCCCCAGGACAACCCGAAGCCCAAGTACCTCGTCGTCAACGCCGACGAGTCCGAGCCGGGCACGTGCAAGGACATCCCGCTGATGATGGCCAACCCTCACGTGCTCGTGGAGGGGGTCGCGATCTCGTCGTTCGCGATCCGGGCCAACACCGCGTTCATCTACATCCGCGGCGAGGTGCTCCACGTGGTCCGTCGCGTGCAGCGAGCGGTCCAGGAGGCCTATCTCGCCGGCCACCTCGGCCAGGACATCCACGGCTCGGGCTTCGACCTCGACGTCGTCGTGCACGCCGGCGCCGGTGCCTACATCTGCGGCGAGGAGACGGCGCTGCTCGAGGGGCTCGAGGGGCGGCGCGGTCAACCGCGGCTGCGCCCGCCGTTCCCCGCCGTCGCCGGGCTCTACGCCAGCCCGACGGTCATCAACAACGTCGAGTCGATCGCGTCGGTGCCCTCGATCGTCGAGCACGGCGCCGACTGGTTCGCCTCGATGGGCACCGAGAAGTCGAAGGGCTTCGGCATCTTCTCGTTGTCGGGGCACGTCAAGAACCCGGGTCAGTTCGAGGCGCCGCTCGGCATCACGCTCCGCGAGCTGATCGACCTCGCGGGCGGGATGCGTGAAGGCCACGAGCTGAAGTTCTGGACGCCGGGCGGGTCGAGCACGCCGCTGCTGACGGCCGACCACCTCGACGTACCGCTGGACTTCGAGGCGGTCGGCGAGGCCGGCTCGATGCTCGGCACGCGCGCGCTGCAGCTCTTCGACGAGACCACCTGCGTGGTCCGCGCGGTGCTGCGGTGGACCGAGTTCTACAAGCACGAGTCGTGCGGCAAGTGCACTCCGTGCCGCGAGGGAACCTGGTGGCTGGTGCAGACGCTGGCTCGGCTCGAGCGCGGCGAGGGCAGCGAGGCCGACCTCGACGTGCTGCTCGACCAGTGCGACAACATCCTCGGCCGCTCGTTCTGCGCCCTCGCCGACGGGGCGGTGTCGCCGATCTCCAGCTCGATCGAGTACTTCCGCGACGAGTACCTCGCCCACCTGACGCACGGCGGCTGCCCGTTCGACCCGGCCGCCTCCACCATCTTCCCGCATCAACAGAGCGCCCCTGCTGGAGTGACGGTATGACCGAGGTCTCGACCCGCGCGACCGACGCAGACCAGGCTGTCGACCTGGTCAGCCTGACCATCGACGGCGTCCAGGTCAGCGTGCCCAAGGACACGCTGGTGATCCGGGCCGCCGAGGAGATCGGTGTCCAGATCCCGCGCTTCTGCGACCACCCGCTGCTGGCGCCGGTCGGTGCGTGCCGCCAGTGCTTGGTCGACGTCCCCGACGCCGGCAACGGCCGCGGCTTCCCGAAGCCGCAGGCCTCGTGCACGCTGCCGGTCGCCGAGGGCATGGTCGTCAACACCCAGGCGACGAGCGAGGTCGCCGACAAGGCGCAGCAGGGCATCATGGAGTTCCTGCTGATCAACCACCCGCTCGACTGCCCGGTCTGCGACAAGGGCGGCGAGTGCCCGCTGCAGAACCAGGCGATGAGCAACGGCCGCGGCGAGTCCAGGTTCGACGGCGTGAAGCGGACCTTCCCGAAGCCGATCAACATCTCGGCCCAGGTGCTGCTCGACCGGGAGCGGTGCGTGCTCTGCGCCCGCTGCACCCGCTTCTCCGAGCAGATCGCGGGCGACCCGTTCATCGCGCTGGTCGAGCGCGGCGCGCTCCAGCAGGTGGGGATCTACGAGAAGGAGCCGTTCGAGTCCTACTTCTCGGGCAACACGATCCAGATCTGCCCGGTCGGCGCGCTGACGTCCGCGGAGTACCGGTTCCGTTCCCGCCCCTTCGACCTCGTGTCGAGCCCGGCGGTGGCCGAGCACGACGCCTGCGGCGCGGCGATCCGGGTCGACCACCGGCGCGGCAAGGTGATGCGGCGGCTGTCCGGCAACGACCCGGAGGTCAACGAGGAATGGATCACCGACAAGGACCGGTTCGCCTTCCGCTACGCCCAGGCCGGTGACCGGCTGACCTACCCCATGATCCGCGAGGACGGCGAGCTGCGGCCCGCGTCGTGGCCCGAGGCCTTCGCGGTCGCGGCCCGCGGCCTCGCCGGCGCCGGCTCCGCCGGGGTGCTCACGGGTGGCCGGGTCACGGCCGAGGACGCCTACGCCTACGCCAAGTTCGCCCGGGTCTCGCTCGGCACGAACGACGTCGACTTCCGCGCCCGGCCGCTCTCGGCGGAGGAGGCCGACTTCCTCGCGTCCGACGTCGCACTGTCCGCCTCCGTGACGTACGCCGACCTCGAGGCCGCGTCGACCGTGGTGCTCGCCGGCCTGGAGCCCGAGGACGAGGCCGGCACGATCTTCCTGCGGCTGCGCAAGGCCGTGATGAGCGGCGGACCCACGCGGGTCGTCTCCCTCGCGCCGTACGCCTCCCGTGGCCTGCGCAAGATGAACGGCCAGCTGGTCTCGACGAAGCCGGGTGACGAGCCGTCGGCGTTGTCGTCACTCCTCGGCCACGCAAGCCACGGAATCGACGCGACCTCCGTGATCCTGGTCGGCGAGCGGCTCGCCACCGTGCCCGGCGCGCTGTCGGCTGCGGCCGACCTCGCTCGCAAGAGTGGCGCCCGGCTGGCCTGGGTGCCACGGCGTGCGGGTGACCGTGGCGCGGTCGAGGCCGGCTGCCTGCCGAACCTGCTGCCCGGAGGTCGACCGGTCGCCGACGCCGCCGCACGGGTCGACGCCGCCACCACCTGGGGTGTCGACTCCCTGCCCGAGACCGTCGGCCGTGACGCCGACGCGATCGTGGCCGCCGTCAACGCCGGCGAGCTCGGCGGACTGGTCGTCGGAGGCGTGGACCCCGACGACACGGCCGACCCCGCCGCGACCCGGGCCGCGCTCGCGGCCGCGTCGTTCGTGGTCGCCCTCGATCTGCGGGAGACCGAGGTGACCCGCGGCGCCGACGTGGTGCTCCCCGTCGCGCCGGTCACCGACAAGGCCGGGACGTTCGTGACTTGGGAGGGCCGGCCCCGGCCGTTCGAAGCAGTCCTGCACAACCCCGGCTCGCTGCCCGACCTGCGCGTCCTCTCCGGGATCGCCGACGAGCTCGGCGCGCTGGGTCACGGCAGCCCGCTCGGCTTCCGCACGGTCGCCGAGGTGCGCGCGGAGATGACCGAGATGGGTCCGTGGGACGGCGACCGCCCGGCGGCTCCGACGGTGGCCGCCGCGACGCCGGGCTCCGGGATGCGGCTCGCCACCTGGAAGCAGCTGCTCGACAACGGTCGGCTCCAGGACGGCGACCCCGCCCTGCGCGCCACCGCCCGCCGCGCGGTCGCGCGAATCCCTGCAGCCCGGGCGTCGGAGTACGGCGAGGCCGTCACGATCACCGGTGACCGGGGCTCCGTGACGCTCCCAGCCATCGCCACCGACGACCTGACCGACGACACCGTGTGGATCCCGGCGAACTCGTTCGGCCGGGGCGTACTCGCGGACCTCGCGTCCCCGGGCAGCACCGTGACCGTGACGGGAGGAGCCCTGTGAGCACGACGCCGCAGCTGCTGGTGCCGATGGTGGACGACCTGTCCGCCTTCGGTCAGGACCCGTGGTGGCTGATCCTCATCAAGGCCGTCGCGATCTTCTTGATCCTCGTCCTGCTCACGTTGTTCAACATCTGGTGGGAGCGCAAGGTCGTCGCCCGGATGCAGCACCGGATCGGCCCCAACGTGCACGGCCCCTTCGGGCTGCTCCAGTCGCTGGCCGACGGCGTGAAGCTGGCGCTGAAGGAGGACATCATCCCGAAGGCCGCCGACAAGGTGGTCTACCTGCTGGCCCCGGTGATCATCGTGATCCCGGCGTTCGTCACGTTCTCGGTGATCCCCCTCGGCCCCGAGGTGGAGCTGCCGTTCACCGATCGCACCACCCCGCTCCAGCTGACCGACATGCCGGTCGCGGTGCTGTTCGTGCTCGCCATCGCGTCGATCGGCATCTACGGCATCGTGCTCGGCGGCTGGTCGAGCGGCTCGACGTACTCCCTGCTCGGCGGGCTGCGCTCGAGCGCGCAGATGATCTCCTACGAGGTCGCGATGGGGCTCTCCCTCGTGGCGGTCTTCCTGTACTCCGGGTCGATGTCGACCTCCGAGATCGTCGCGTCGCAGGACGACCTCTGGTACGGCCTGATCCTGCTGCCGTCCTTCGTCATCTTCTTGATCGCGATGGTGGGTGAGACCAACCGCGCGCCGTTCGACCTCCCCGAGGCCGAGGGCGAGCTGGTGGGCGGCTTCCACACGGAGTACTCCAGCTTGAAGTTCGCGCTCTTCTTCCTCGCCGAGTACGTCAGCATGGCGACGGTCTCGGCGATGGCGACCACCCTGTTCCTCGGCGGCTGGGCCGCGCCCTGGGGCCTGGTCCACCTGTGGCCCGGCGCCAACGAGGGCTACTGGCCACTGCTGTGGTTCTTCGGCAAGGTCATGATCTTCATCTTCATCTTCATCTGGCTGCGCGGTTCGCTGCCCCGGCTGCGGTACGACCAGTTCATGTCCTTCGGCTGGAAGGTCCTGATCCCGGTCTCGCTGCTCTGGACCGTGCTCGTGGCCACGCTGCGGACGATCAACCTGCAGGGCGGCGTCGATCGCCAGTACCTCCTGATCGGGGCCGGCGTGATGGCGGCGGTCTTCGTGCTGCTGATGTTCGTCGGGGAGAGCGCGGACGAGGACGAGGCGGACGAGGACCCGGCCACCCGCGACGCGTTCGCCGGCGGCTACCCGGTCCCGCCGATGCCCGCCGGCGGCGCCGTCCGCGGTGCGGCGCAGCCGCTGCGGTTCGACACGGGCTCCACCGTGCGCACGGCGGAGCCCGCGGAGGCCACCACGGCGACCGCGACCACCGAGCCCGCCGACGACGCGCAGCCCGACGGAAGGGACACCGATGGCTGACACACCCTCGCTCAAGGAGCAGTTCTGGGACCCGGTCGCCGGCTTCGGCGTGACGTTCCGGACCATGTTCAGGAAGGTCGTCACCGAGCAGTACCCGTTCGAGAAGCTGCCGACCGCTCCGCGGTTCCACGGCCGCCACCAGCTCAACCGGTGGCCCGACGGCCTCGAGAAGTGCATCGGCTGCGAGCTGTGCGCCTGGGCGTGCCCGGCCGACGCGATCTACGTCGAGGGTGCCTCCAACACCGAGGACGAGCGCTTCTCGCCGGGTGAGCGCTACGGCCGCGTCTACCAGATCAACTACCTGCGCTGCATCCTGTGTGGGCTGTGCATCGAGGCCTGCCCGACCCGGGCGCTCACGATGACCAACGAGTACGAGCTCGCCGACGACAACCGGGCCGACCTGATCTACGAGAAGTCCGACCTGCTCGCGCCGCTGCTGCCGGGCATGGAGCAGCCGCCCCACGCCATGCTGCTCGGCGACGACGAGGGTGACTACTACCGCGGCACCTTCTCCGCGCCCGCACCCGGTGCCGCGACGGAGGGTGACCCGGCATGACGTTCTGGATCCTCGCCCCCGTGATGGTGCTGGCCGCGCTCGGCCTGCTGTTCGTGCGCAAGGCCGTCCACGCGGCGATGCTGCTGGCGGTCGTGATGATCTCGCTGGCGGTCCTGTACGCCGTGCTGGAGGCGCCGTTCCTCTTCGCCGTCCAGATCATCGTCTACACCGGTGCGATCTTGATGTTGTTCCTCTTCGTGCTGATGCTCGTGGGCGTCGACGCCTCCGACTCCGTCGTCGAGACGATCAAGGGTCAGCGGCTGATGGCCTCGTTCGCCGGGCTGCTGCTCGGCGTCGTGCTGGTCGTGGCCCTGAGCCAGACCGCGCTCGGCGCGGTCGTCGGGCTCTCGGAGGCCAACTCCGAGGGCAACATCCAGGGCATCGCCAACATCCTGTTCTCGCGCTGGGTCTTCGCGTTCGAGGTCACCAGCGCGCTGCTCATCACTGCGGCGCTCGGCGCCATGGTGCTGGCGCACCGGGAGCGGCTGGCGCCGCGCGAGGGCCAGGGCGACCTGGCCGGCCGCCGGATGCGCGACTACGCCGAGCGCGGGGCCCACGTGGGGCCGCTGCCCGCGCCGGGCGTCTTCGCCCGCAGCAACGCGGTCGACAACGCCGCGCTGCTCCCCGACGGCTCGCCTGCCGAGTCCTCGGTCTCCCGGGTGCTGGCCGCCCGCGGGACGGTCCGCTCCGCTCCGGCCGACGACGTCGAGGAGCTGCAGCGCCAGATCGGCGACCCCTCGCACCGCCCGGAGGGGGCCGGCAAGGCCGGCACCACGGCCAGCAGCGAGGAGGACGAGGAGTGACCGAGTACATCGTCCTCTCCGCCATCCTGTTCACCATCGGCTGCGTCGGCGTCCTGGTACGCCGCAACGCGATCGTGGTGTTCATGTGCATCGAGCTGATGCTGAACGCCTGCAACCTGTCGCTGGTGGCGTTCGCCCGTCAGCACGGGAACCTCGACGGCCAGATCGCCGCCTTCTTCGTGATGGTGGTGGCGGCGGCCGAGGTCGTGGTCGGGCTGGCCATCATCATGACCATCTTCCGTACCCGTCGTTCGGCCTCGGTCGACGACGCGAGCCTGCTGAAGTACTGAGGGGCACAGGGTGACCAACATCTTCACGGAGTCCGGCAGCCACGCGCTGCCGGTCGTCGACCCCGGCGCAGCGGACGGCGTGTTCTCGCTGCTGTGGCTGGTGATCGCGCTGCCGTTGCTCGGCGCGCTGATCCTGCTGGTCGGCGGCCCGCTCACGAAGGGCGCCCTCGACAAGTGGGGCCACCTCCTGGGCACAGCGCTGCCGATCGGGTCGTTCCTGATCAGCCTCGCGATGTTCCTCTCGCTGCTCGGTCGGGAGGAGAGCGAGCGCCAGGTCGGCCAGCAGCTGTACACCTGGTTCGAGGTCGGCTCGCTCGACGTCGGGATGGACCTCCTCTACGACCCGCTCTCGGCGCTGTTCCTGCTGCTCATCACCGGCGTCGGCTCGCTGATCCACGTCTACTCCATCGGCTACATGGCCCACGACGAGCGGCGCCGCCGGTTCTTCGGCTACCTCAACCTGTTCGTCGCCGCGATGCTGATGCTGGTGCTGTCGGCCAACTACCTCGGCCTGTTCCTCGGATGGGAGGGCGTCGGCCTCGCGTCGTACCTGCTGATCGGCTTCTGGCAGCACAAGCCGTCGGCCGCCGCCGCGGCCAAGAAGGCCTTCGTCATCAACCGCGTCGGCGACGTCGGCCTCTCGCTGGCCATCGCGCTGTTCTTCGTCACGTTCGGCACCACCGACTTCGCGGCGATCTCGGCGTCGAGCAGCGAGGCGTCGGAGGCCACGCTGACCGCCCTCGGGCTGCTGCTGCTCCTCGCCGCCTGCGGCAAGTCGGCCCAGGTGCCGCTCCAGGCGTGGCTGCTCGACGCGATGGAGGGCCCGACCCCGGTGTCGGCCCTGATCCACGCGGCCACGATGGTGACCGCCGGCGTCTACCTCATCGTCCGCTCCAACTTCGTCTTCGAGCTCGCCCCCGCGGCCCAGACCGCGGTCGTCGTGGTCGCCGTCGTCACGCTCCTGTGGGGCGCGATCCTCGGCTGCGCCAAGGACGACATCAAGAAGGTGCTCGCCGGGTCGACGATGAGCCAGATCGGCTACATGATGCTCGGCGCCGGCCTCGGTGTCGCGGGCTACGCGTTCGCGATCTTCCACCTGCTGGCGCACGGGTTCTTCAAGGCCAACATGTTCCTCGGCGCCGGCTCTGTCATGCACGCCATGAACGACGACGTCGACATGCGTCACTACGGCGGGCTCAACAAGATGCTGCCGGTGACGTTCCTGACGTTCGCGATGGGCTACCTCGCGATCATCGGGTTCCCAGGCTTCTCCGGGTTCTGGTCCAAGGACAAGATCATCGAGACCGCGCTGGCCGAGAACTGGGTCGTGGGCGTGCTCGCGCTGCTCGGTGCCGGCATCACCGGCTTCTACATGACGCGGCTGATGCTGATGACGTTCTTCACGAGCAAGCGCTGGGAGGACGACGTCCACCCCCACGAGTCGCCGAAGGTGATGACCGTCCCGCTGATCGTGCTCGCGGCGCTCTCGGTCCTCGGCGGCGTGATGCTGGCGGGCGACTGGATCGTCGGCTTCCTCGACCCGGTGACCGGGGTCGCCGAGCACCACGACCCGCCGCTGCCGGCGCTGGTGATCACGCTGCTCGTGACGCTCGTCGTCGCCGCCGGCGTGGCGCTGGCCTGGTTCCTGGTCGGCAAGCAGGAGGTGCCCCGCGAGGCGCCGCAGGACGTCTCGTTCGCGACCCGCGCGGCGCGTGCGGACCTGTACGGCGATGCCATCAACGACGTCCTCGTGGTCGAACCCGGCCGCCACGTCGTGTCGGGCCTGACCACCATGGACCGGGTCGGGGTCGACGGGGTCGTCGAGGGTGGCTCCGCCACCGTCGGCGGGCTGGCCGGATCCTTGCGGAAGGTGCAGAACGGGTTCGTCCGCTCCTACGCGCTCTCCCTCCTCGCCGGCGTGCTGCTGGTCGTGCTGGCCCTGCTGGCGGTGAACTTCGCATGAGCGACTTCCCCCTGCTCACGACGATGATCGTGCTGCCGCTGGTCGGCGCGATCGTGACGGCCTACCTCCCGAGCCGCGGCATCATCGCGCGCGGGGTCGGCCTCGGCTTCGCCCTGGCCACGCTGGTGCTGGCCCTGGTGATGGCCGTCGGCTACGACGCCGGCGGCGGCATGCAGTTCACCGAGCAGCACGAGTGGATCAACGTCTTCGGCGCCCACTACGCGCTCGGCGTCGACGGGCTGGGCCTGCTGATGGTGCTGCTCACCGCGGTGCTCGTGCCGATCGTGATGGTCGCCTCGTGGCAGGAGACCAACCCGAAGGCCGACGTGTTCTTCGCGTGGACGCTGGTGCTCGAGGCCTTCTCGATCGCGGTGTTCGCCGCCACCGACGTGTTCCTCTTCTACATCGTCTTCGAGGCGACGCTGATCCCGGCGTACTTCCTGATCGGCGGGTTCGGTCGCGAAGGCCGCGGCCGCGCGGCCGTGAAGTTCCTGATCTACCAGCTCGCCGGCGGCCTGGTGATGCTCGGTTCGATCATCGGGCTCTACGTCGTGTCCGCGCGGGCCGGCAACCCGTCCTACCTCCTCACCGACCTCGCCGCTCTCGACATCGACGCCGACACCCAGAAGTGGTTGTTCGTCGGGTTCTTCGTCGCGTTCGCGATCAAGGCCCCGATGTTCCCGGTGCACACCTGGCTGGCCGACACGACCGAGAAGGCGACCACCGGCACCTCGGTGCTGCTGGTCTGCGTCCTCGACAAGATCGGCACGTTCGGCATGCTGCGGTTCTGCCTCGGGCTGCTGCCCGAGGCCTCGCAGTGGGCGACGCCGGTGGTCGTCGTGCTCGCCCTGATCTCGATCGTGTACGGCGCGCTGGTGGCGATCGGCCAGGACGACATGCTGCGGCTGATCGGTCTGACCTCCCTCAGCCACTTCGGCCTGATCGTCCTGGGCATCTTCGTCTTCACCCAGCAGGGCGGCTCGGGTGCGATCCTCTACATGGTCAACCACGGGCTGGCCACGGCCGCGCTGTTCCTGATCGCCGGAGCGATCGTGCGCCGGCGCGGGTCCGCCCTCATCAGCGACCTCGGCGGGGTCGAGAAGGTCGCACCGGTGCTGGCCGGCGCGTTCCTGGTCGCGGGTCTGGCCGCCTGCGGTCTGCCCGGCCTGTCGCCGTTCGTCTCGGAGATGCTGGTCCTGATCTCGGCGTTCGACTACGCCTGGTGGGCCGGCGCCGTCGCCGTCAGCGCGATCGTGCTGGCCGCGGTCTACATCCTCTGGATGTACCAGCGGACCATGACCGGCCCGCCCCGCCCCGAGGTCGCCGGCTTCACCGACCTCGACCGGCGCGAGATCGGGACGATCGCGCCCCTGCTGGTGGCGCTGGTCGTCTTCGGCTTCTACCCGATGCCGCTGCTGGACGTGATCAACCCGACCGTGGAGAGCACGCTGGTGGAGGTCGGGGTGACCGACGAGGGCCCGACGGTCTCCACGCCGGCTCCCACCGGTGAGGAGGACCACTCGTGAACGAGTTCGTGAAGCCCACCATCGAGTACGCCCAGCTGTGGCCGATCTTCGTGGTGTTCGGAGCCGCGTGCGCCGGCGTCCTCGTCGAGGCGTTCCTGCCCCGCCGCCTGCGCTACGTCGTGCAGACCGTGCTGGCCCTCGGCGGACTGGCGGCCGCGCTCGTCGGGACCGTGCTGGTCGCCGGTGACCTGAAGTCGCTCGGGGGTGGCGCCGCCCGCGGCAACCTCGCGATGGAGGGCACGCTCGCGCTCGACGGCCCCACGCTGTTCCTCTGGGGCATGATCCTGGTCTTCGGCATCGGCGGCGTGCTGCTCTTCGCCGAGCGCCGCCTCGAAGGCGGCGTCTCCGCGTTCGCGGGCCAGGCGGCCGCGCTGCCCGGCACCGAGGCGGAGCGCCAGGCGTCGACGTCGGGCCTCGACCACACCGAGGTCTTCCCGCTGATGCTGTTCGCGGTCGGCGGCATGATGATGTTCCCCGCCTCCAACGACCTGCTGACGATGTTCGTGGCGCTCGAGGTGCTGTCGCTGCCGCTCTACCTGCTCTGCGGCCTCGCCCGCCGGCGCCGGCTCCTCAGCCAGGAGGCCGCGCTCAAGTACTTCCTGCTCGGCGCGTTCTCCTCCGGCTTCTTCCTGTACGGCGTGGCGCTGCTCTACGGCTACGCCGGCTCGTTCGAGCTGGCCGCGATCAACGAAGCGGTCCGCAACGACCTCGGCAACCGCAACCTGCTGCTCGTCGGGATGGGCATGCTCTCGGTCGGCCTCCTGTTCAAGATCGGCGCGGCGCCGTTCCACGCCTGGACGCCCGACGTCTACCAGGGGGCGCCCACGGCCGTGACCGCGTTCATGGCCGCCGCCACCAAGGTGGCCGCGTTCGGTGCGTTGCTGCGCCTCTTCTACGTCGGCTTCGGTGCCGACCGCTGGACCTGGCAGCCGATGCTGTGGGTCATCGCCATCCTCACGATGGTCGTCGGGGCGGTGCTCGCGATCGCCCAGACCGACGTCAAGCGGATGCTGGCCTACTCCTCGATCGCCCACACCGGCTTCCTGCTGACGGGTGTCCTGGGCGTCCAGAGCGCGACGGAGCTCGCCGACGGCCAGCTCACCTCGCTCCAGGCCGTGCTCTTCTACCTCGTCACCTACGGCTTCGCCACGATGGGCGCGTTCGCGGTCGTCACGCTGGTTCGAGACGCCGGCGGCGAGCAGACCCACCTGTCGCGCTGGGCAGGCCTGGGCAAGGAGTCGCCTCTCGTCGCGGGCGTCTTCGCCTTCTTCCTGCTCGCGATGGCGGGCATCCCGCTGACCTCCGGCTTCGTCGGGAAGTGGGCCGTGTTCGCGTCCGCGCTGTCGGCGGGTGCCTACCCGGTCGTGGCGGTCGCGATCCTGAGCAGCATCGTGGCGGCGTTCTTCTACGTCCGCGTGATCCGGCTGATGTACTTCTCCGAGCCCACCGGTGACGGACCCAGCGTCACGACCCCCTCGATCCTCACCGCCTCCACCATCGCCGTCGGCGCCGCCGTGACCCTGGTGCTCGGCGTGGTTCCCGGCCCGGTGCTCGACCTGGCGGCGCGTGCGGGAGACTTCATCAGGTGACCCAGACACCAGCGCCGGCCGGGCTGGCGCTGCCCGTGACCGATCCCGCGCTGGCCGACCGGCTCCAGCGGCGGATGCAGGTCGTGGAGGACGCGCTCGCGGGTCACGTCGTGAGCCGCACGCGCTACGTCACCGAGGCCGCCTCGCACCTGCTCGCAGCGGGCGGCAAGCGGTTCCGGCCGCTGCTCGTGCTGCTGGCCGCCGAGGCCGGTTCGCGCCCCGACTCGTCCGAGGTCGTCGACGCCGCCTGCGTCGTGGAGCTCACCCACGTCGGGTCGCTCTACCACGACGACGTGATGGACGAGGCCGCGCTGCGTCGCGGCGCCGACTCGGCCAACGCCCGCTGGGACAACCACGTCGCGATCCTCACGGGCGACTTCCTGTTCGCGAAGTCGTCGGAGCTCACCGCGGCCCTCGGTCCGGACGCGGTGCTGATCCAGGCCGAGACCTTCGCGCGGCTCGTCGAGGGCCAGATCCTCGAGACGGTGCCGCCGGCCGAGGGCGAGGACCCGCTGGCCCACTACCTCGACGTCGTCGCGGGCAAGACCGGCTCCCTGATCGCCACCTCGGCGCGCTACGGCGCGCGGTTCGGGGGCGCGAGCCGGGAGGTGGAGGAGGCGCTCACGGCGTACGGCGAGATCGTCGGCTGCGCCTTCCAGCTGAGCGACGACATCCTCGACATCGCCTCCGACACCGACGAGTCCGGCAAGACGCCGGGCACCGACCTCCGCGAGGGCGTGCCGACCCTGCCCGTGCTGATGGCGCGGGCCTCGGCCGACCCGGGGGACGCGCGGCTGATGGAGCTGCTCGACGGCGACCTGGCCGACGACGACCGGCACGCCGAGGCGCTGGCCCTCCTCCGGGCGCACCCCGCGCTCGACGAGGCCCGCGCCTACGTCATCGCGCGCGCCCACGAGGCGAAGGCACTGCTCTCGGTGCTGCCCGACGGCCCGGTCCGTCAGGCGCTCGAGGAGTTCGCCGACGTCGTGGCGACTCGCACCGCCTAGCGGGCCCGCGCCAGCGGAGCCGCGTCACAGAGCGACCGGCGTGTCGAGCCCTGGTTTCCTAAGAATGCCGTCGTGCACTCTTATACCGATGTGCGTGCGGTGAGTGACGCTCTTCGCTGGATCGGAAGACGCCGACTAGCGGCAGCCCGGGTCAACAGGGGACGTCTCGTCCACGGCCCAGTCAGCGATCTGCTCGGCGCAGTCAGTCGGCGGCGCGTACAGAGAGTTGCCGGACACGCCGACTATCAGGATCGCCACCACGATGCCCAGCAGGAGGATCCCGATGACCTTCCCCGTATCGCGCTTTGCGCTCGTCGGCATGCCCGGCATCTTGCTATCCAGGTGCCCGGCATCGGAGGGCGTTGTCATGCACGGAGCATAGGGGCATGGGGGTTCGGCTTGGCGGCTCTCGCCACACGCAGTCCCAGGCGGCTGACCCGGCAACGGTGCAGGGCCGATCATTTTCCGACGACGTCAGGCAAGTGGTGCAGCACTCATCTGCCGCTGAGCGGTATTGGGGTGAACGTGCGGTCGCGCGACGAATTGACCACCCGTACGGTGCCGCCCATACCGGAGCGCCACGCTCACCAATCACCGCATAGACATTGGCGCGCATGGGGCGGGCATCGAACCCACTGACAGTCTCGCACTGGATCGCGTCCGGCGGCCGTCGAAGCTGCGTCTGAAGCCCCGAGGCGGCGAGCGTCGGGTACATGCCTGCGCACCATCTTACCAACGTGTGGGTTCCAGACCCCTTTCGGCCTGGACTAGGCCGACCTACCGTAAGTAAGGACCCGCTCGTCGTCCCCGTCGCGCGATCGCTCCCCCTGCTCCTCGGCGGGGACGGCCCATGCTCGGCGGCTTTACCGGTCGATCACCCGGCCATCTGGGGTCCAAAGCCCCTAACAGTCATCATCACGGATGTGTACGTTCGAGTTGATACCCAGCTCCCGGGGGGAGAGTTGGGTACGTCTGGCCAGAGTGGTTCGGACGGGATCGCTCAGGCTGGCGCGGACCAGTAGGGGCGATTCTCAATCGCGCACGCGCTGTCGGCCCGAGGGGGCCGATGCGCCAGTCTTCACGTGGCAGATAGGCACCCGAGGTGACCGCTCATGCCGCTGGGCGTGCCCTCTCATGGCTCCCTTCTGTGTCAAGACGCAGCCGGGAGTGGAGTTCTAGGCTGGGTGGTGACGGGTCCGGGAAGTGGCTTATCCGAAGAGCCGGCATTGGGCTGTGAGCTGGTCGCGCTGGAGTAAGAGTCGTTGCCTGGTTGCCCTCCCGGATCCGTCCTTGTCGTCTTGGCCAGGTCGTCGACCATGACTCGGTAGACGGCGTCGGAGAGTCGTCGCTTGAGGCAGCGCATGGCCTCGTTCGAGGACTTCTGGCCGGCCTTCTTGCGATCGAAGTAGGCGCGACCTTCGGTTGGGTTCCGCAGCTGGACCACGGCCATGGTGTGCAGCACCCGGTTGATCTGGCGGTTCCCACCGCGCGACAGCCGGTGTCGAACGTGGTCGCCGGAGGAGGCGTCGATCGGTGCGGTGCCGGTCCAGGACGCGAAGTGGTTGCGGTCGGGGAACCTGGTGACGTCGCCGACTTCGACGAGCAGCCGGGCGGCCCCGGATGGTCCGATGCCGTGCAGGTCGAGCAGCCCGGTGTCGGTCGCGGCCACCAGCGCTTTGAGCTCCTTGTCCGCGGCCTTCTTGCGGGCGTAGATCTGCTCGAGGTCACCGACGAGCTCGGCGGCCAGCCGGCGGCGGGTCTTGCCTACCTGGTCGCGGGGCCGGACCTTCGCGAGCAGCGCCTTGGCCTGGGCCGCGGAGAGGTCCTTCTTCGCCCCACCGGGCAGGAGCTCGAGCAGCAGCGCGTGTAGCTGGGAGACCTTGCGGGTGTGCTCCTCACCGAGTGATCGGCGGCGGTCGACGAGCATCCGCAGCACCTCCAGGTCGGTGTCCCGCACAACCGGGCGTAGCCCGCTCATTCTGGTGCCAACCAGGGCCACGGAGTGGGCGTCGGTGGCATCGGTCTTGCGGCCCTGGCCGGTGGAGAAGACCCGCGCCCGGGCTGAGAGCTTGGGCGGGACATCGACCACGTCCTCGCCGGCTGCGAGCAACCTCAGTGCGATGTGGCGACCGATGCCGTTGCACCCCTCGACCGCCCAGACTCGGTCGGGCCACCGGGTCACGGAGTCGATCATCGCCTTGAACCCGGCGGTGTCGGTGGCGAAACGTCCGCCACCCAAGACGGTCTCATCGGCCGTCATCACCTCGATGGTGACCGACCGCTTGTGGGGGTCCATCCCCACCACCACACGCTCGCCCGATGCTGACGGTGTCGTCATCTGCTGCTCCTTCGATCCGCTCCAGTGGGACGGGTCGCGAGGGCACCGCTGCTATGAGCTGAGCAATCCCTTCTTGAGCCACTCCGACCCAGCGGTGCCCGGGACAACGCAGGCCATGAGAGAGCCACACCAACGGGTGGGCAGCCGATGTGAGAGCGACGATCCCGGACACCTCGACCGAGACTCGTCAGACCCCGGCCGTGGGGTCAATAGAACTAGCAGCCGATGAGCGGACACCGCTACGTCCTAATTGGCGGGGTCATGGCGCTCCACCTGGGTATCTGCACCGAGGCCTGCATGGAGCGCGGGTGCGCCTGGGCCAGGCACATACCCCAATAGTGGGATTCGCTGATCCGACCCCCGCGTCTAGCGTGTTGCCCAGAAGGAGCACTGTGATCCATCCGGATCATCAAAGGCCCGTGCTCCCGCCTGGCGATTCCGATACGGGGGTTGAGGTGAAGGCAACGACGGATCGCATCAGGCTCGTCCTCTGCGTCGCGGTGGCTGCTGGCGTGACGCTGGCTACCTCCGGAACTGCCGGGGCGCAGCCACCCATGACGGGGACCGATGTGTCGAGGTTCTCGGACAACTTCTCCGAGCCGTTCTTCTGCGGAGGCGAGCTCTACGCCGTCACAGCCAGCGGGCACGCGGTCACGCATTTCACCTACTTCGAGGACACGGGGGCATTTCACTTCCACGAGGTCGCACACGGCAAAGCCATTTCTGTTCCGGTCGACGGGACCGGTCCTACCTACACGGCGAACTTCTGGAACAGCGACTCCGAAAGCATCCGGGCAGTCAAGAACGGCGACGTGCTCGTCGAGACCGACACGGACCACTTTCGAGCCGTCGCGCGGGGATCCGACGGGTCGCGGGCCCTGGTCACTTACCACGCACACTTCACGGTGAACGCCAACGGCGAGACGACCGTGCAATTCGAAACAGACAAGCTGATCTGCCGCTGACGTCGACCAGCATCGCGATCTGCGAGACGACTCATGAGGTCCGACCGGGCCTTCCCATGCGCCCGGATCTGCCGCTGAGCGTGCACGGTCGTGCCGATGAGCGGGCAGCGTGCCTCACAGGGTCCTAGAGGTACTCGGCAGGGACCTTGGTGACATGGGGCCGCGGACCGCCGCCACGCCCAGCATCATCCATCCGATGCCAAGGATCACGAACAGCGTGGCGTCAGGCGGGTCCCAGATCTCGCGGGCCAATGCGTGAAATCCGTAGGTGGTCAATCCCGCGCCAGCGAGCACGACTGGGATCCACAGCGCCCAGGTCGGAAGCCCCCCACCCCTCCAGAGACCCAGGCCGAGCAAGAGCAGCCCCAGCGGGACGAGGAACAACTCACCGGTGTATGCCAACAGGAACCCCGCGAAAGATCCCATCGCGAAACCCACGCCAGTCATGAGCGCCGCCAAGGCGGTCACGGCCGCCCCCACTCGCGCGAGTCGCGAAGGAAGACGCGGACGCAGTCTCCAAAGGTCGAAGGCGATGAGGAGCCCGGCGAGGAAGAACAGCGTGCGTACCTCGATCGAATCGACATCGTCACCAGAGGCCAGAAGCGCGACGGCACCGAGCCAGAGCGCTCCACCGGCCAGTAGCGCCCAACCTACGCGGGGCACCCGCCGAACGTAGCAGTTCGAAACCGCCGCCTGACACCTGTGCTGTAGGGCGCTGCGCCAACATCCGCACATGCCGCTGAGCGAGTGCCTGGGTGTCGACCGACGACGAATCGAAGAGCGGAGCAATCCCGACCACAGGACTAGAGTCAGATGCATGGAAGCACGCGACGACGCCCACTCTCGTGACGCGAAGGCAGAGCCGGACTACCGGAGCCTTCCGCGGGACGTGCGCCTCGACGAGACTTTGGCCAGCGTCGACGCGGACCCAGTGCCGGACCCGGCTGCGGGGCGGAATGTCGACCAGCATCGAGCGTTGCGCGACGACTGAGCGAAGTGCTCGTTCAGAGTTGAAATTCGTCCGCTCATGCCGCTGAGCGGTCACTTGAAGCCCGTCAGTCTATGGGCTCGCCGGAGAGCGCATTGGCCGCCAGCCGCTCCTCCTCGCTGACCTCCCAGACCTCGTAAGCGGCGTGGAGTGCCAACAGGATGATGAAGCAGCCGAGAATCAGATCCGGCCAACCGGAGGCGGTCCAGAGCGTGACGACGGCCATCCCGATGATTGCCAGGTTGACCATCACATCGTTGCGCGCAGACAAGAACGCCGCGCTGCTCAAGGAGCCGCCACGGTGGCGGACCCGGGCGAGGAGCCATGCGCTCGTCCCGTTGATTGCGATGGCACCTAGCGAGACCAGCACGACCGGCACCACCTTGGGAGCGACCGGGTCCGCGAAACGCTGGATTGCCTCCCAACCAGCGACGCCGGCGGGGCCCAGGATCACTAGCGCCATGACCTTGCCCATCATGGCCCTTTTGGCCAACGGCCAGCCCAGAGCCGCGAAGATCAACAGGTTGATCGCCGTATCCTCGAGGAAGTCAACGCTGTCCGCCAGCAGGGACACTGACCCGGCCGCCAGCGCAACCCCGAACTCGATAAAGAAGTACGAAAGATTCAGGATGGCGACGGTCAAGACGATCCGACGCAGGCGGCCAGAGTCGAGCTGCTCCTCGTGATGTGGCTTTGTCGGTTCCGATGGACGATGGTGCTGCCTCGCCATCAGCAGCCACAGCCGCACGCGTCCGGCGGGCACGTCGAGTCATCACAGCAGTCGTCAGAAATGAGTTCCAAGGTCATTGTTCTTCACCCCCTGCCCTCTGGCGGGCGCCAGGTTCCCGGTGCCGGTGGCGGACACTCCTGGGAGGGCAGGGCGTCTCGCATCGCAGCCATCTCCGTACGGAGTGCGGTCAGACGGGCAATCTCGGCGTCCACCTCATCCAAGCGCCGCGACAGCAAGTGCCCAGCGGGCTCGCAGGGACAAGTGCCCGTGTCTCGAATCGCCAGCAGATCACTGATGTCGGCCAGCTTCAGCCCGAGCCGCTGCGCTCCTTGGACGAACCGGAGGCGATCGACCGCGGAGTCGTCGTACTCCCGATAACCAGCCCGGGTGCGCTCCGGCTGCGGAAGCAATCCGACCTTCTCGTAGTAGCGAATCGTGTCAGGCCGGACGCCGACGCTGCTGGCGAGTTCTGCCACCCTCATGCCTCGCGGCTTCTCCACGGTTGCCGTCATGCCGCCACCGTAGACCTTGGAGTGGGCTCCAAGGTCAAGCCCGAACTTCAGAACGCGCGCTCATGCCGCTGAGCGGGCACGGTCATGCCGATGGGCGGTCGGCGGACTTCCTCTGAGGGCCGACAGGTCAGCCAAAGAAGCCGCCACCGCCTCCGCCACCGAGACGACGCTTGAGGCCAGCCAGGTTGACGTCGCGGTCGGCCTGTTCGACCCGCTCGCGGGCTGCCTGGCTGGCTGCCCGTTCACGGATGCGGTGCTCGCGATACCGCTGGAGCCACGCGCGCAGCTTCTGGTTCATGTCCTCATTGTGACCCTTCGTGCCTCCGTGTCCTACCAAGTCTGCTGGCCGTCCGCTCATGCCAATGATGGCGTGAGTGCTGCCGTGCCGAGATTCGCTGGGCGGTCGCGCGGACTGCAGTCCGAACGGGGCTGGGTGACCTCCCGCGTTGTCGAGGCTTTCCGCACCAAGGAACTGTGATGATGATGGGAGCCCTGGACGATGAGGAGCAGTCGATGGCCACTTTGCCCAATCGCCGGGCACTTGCGCAGCTGCGGCTGTTCACACTGGTTCTGCTCGCCCTCAACGTGCTCGCCACCGTCATCGCGGTCGCGGCCAACCTGCCCGCCCAGTTCGGCGGCCTGGGTACCGACGCCGGCGAAGAGTTCCTCACCCGCGGCACGGCGATCTCCGCCCCGCTCCTGCCGGTTGTGCTGATGTTGCTGGTCGTACTCCTGGCGTCACGACGAGATCGATGGGGCTGGGTCGCAGTCGCCCTCGCATACGCCACGGCGGTTCTGGTCGGGATCGGCGGTGTCGGCGAGATGGCCGCCGAGCCGACGGCGGACACATCAATAGCGGTGCTCACCACGTCGGGCATTGCTTGGCTGATCGTGGCGGCCGTCCTCATCGCGCTGGCGACCTTGGTCGTGGTGCGCTCGAAAGAACGGGCGACACTACCCGCCTGACCTGCTCTGGCTATCCCGCCTCGGACCGACATCCGCATCTGCCGCTGCCAGTACGGCATAGCGTGACCGCTCATGCCGCGTTGAGCTCGGTCGTGCCGAGATCAGGTCACGGGCTGAGATGCCCTGCCGTAGCCGACGATCCGAGTCACCTGGTGGCTCGGATCGTCGGCTATCTGGCGGTCCCACTGGTCATCGGCCAGGTCACGTGGGTACGACATGCGCCCGCACGGCACCGTCCGCGCAAAGGGGACACACCCAGTCAGAGTGCCACGGCCTCGGCGGCCATCCGCAGCTGCCGGCGTCGGTGGGTGGCTGCCTCGTAGGTGAAGACCGCCAGCGCGATCCAGACCAGGACGAACCCGATCCAGCGGCTGGCGGGCATCGGCTCGTGGAACCACAGCACGCCCAGCGCGAACTGGATGATCGGGGCGATGTACTGCAGCAGCCCGATCGTCACCATCTTCACCCGGATCGCCGCAGCGCCGAAGCACAGAAGCGGGATCACCGTCACGATGCCGGTCGTGGTGAAGAGCGCCGCGTGGCCGAGGCCCTCGCTGCCGAACGACGAGCCGCCGGACCAGGCGAGCCAGCCGACGTAAGCCGCCGCGACCGGCGCGATGTAGAGCGTCTCCACGGTGAGGCTCTCGACCGCGTCGACGTCCGCCTTCTTCTTGGCCAGGGCGTAGGTGGCGAAGGAGATCGCCAGCAGCAGGGCGATCCAGGGCGGCCGGCCGTAGTCGACCGTCAGCACCACGACGGCCACCGCGGCCAGCCCGACGGCGTACCACTGGAGGCGCCGGAGCCGCTCGCCGAGCACCGCGACGCCCATCAGGACGGTGACCAGCGGGTTGATGAAGTAGCCGAGCGAGGTCTCCACGACCCGGCCGTTGTTGACGCCCCAGATGTAGCCGAACCAGTTGACGGTGATGACCGCCGCGGCGCCGAGCAGGATCAGCCGCGCCCGCCGGTCGGCGAACACCGCGGCGACCGCGCCGGTCCGGCGGAGCAGCACCACCACGAGCAGGACGGTGACGAGCGACCACAGCACCCGGTGGGCCAGGATCTCCAGCGCACCGGCCGGCTCGAGGAGCGGCCAGTACAGCGGGAAGACGCCCCAGAGCCCGTACGCCGCGATGCCGTAGCTGAGGCCACGACCCGGTTCCCGCACGTCATCACCGTACGCGGTCGACGGTCATGACCGCGACGGCTTTACCGGACTCTGGTCAGGCGACGGTCCAGGTGTCGCCACCGGAGATGAGCGCGCCGAGCCGGGCCTGCGGATCACCCTCGACCCCGCCCTGGGCGGTGACGATCTGGGCTCGCGCCTGGTCGTCGTACGTCGACCGCTCGACCTGCCGGAAGATCCCGATCGGGGCCTGGTGGAGGTAGCCGGCGTCGGTGAGCCGCGAGATCGCGAACGCCGTCGTGGGGTCCGGGGAGTGTGCGTTATGGACGAGCAGGTCGGCCTCGGTCACCTGCCCCGGTTCGTCGCCGACCTCGACCACCTTCACGCCGCCCGTGCTCGAGTCGCGGACCAGACCCTTGGTGCCACCCACGCCGAACCGGATCGGCGCACCGTGGACGAGCGGGATGATCGCGTCCTCCTTGGAGTCGCGGTCCTTGATCGCGTCGAACGCGCCGTCGTTGAAGATCGGGCAGTTCTGGTAGATCTCGACGAACGACGTGCCGCGGTGCGCGGCCGCCGCCGCCAGCACGGCGGTGAGGTGCTTGCGATCGGAGTCGATGGTCCGCGCGACGAACGAGCCCTCGGCGCCGAGCGCCAGCGACACCGGGTTGAAGGGGTGGTCGACCGAGCCCATCGGCGTGGACTTGGTGATCTTGCCCGGCTCGCTGGTGGGGGAGTACTGCCCCTTGGTGAGGCCGTAGATCCGGTTGTTGAACAGCAGGATCGTCATGTTGACGTTGCGGCGCAGCGCGTGGATCAGGTGGTTGCCGCCGATCGACAGGGCGTCGCCGTCACCGGTGACGACCCAGACCGACAGGTCCTCGCGCATCGCGGCGATGCCGGTCGCGATCGACGGCGCCCGGCCGTGGATCGAGTGCATGCCGTAGGTGTCGAGGTAGTAGGGGAAGCGGCTGGAGCAGCCGATGCCCGAGACGAAGACGATGTTCTCGCGCCGCAGCCCGAGGTCGGGCAGGAAGCCCTGCACGGCCTTCAGGACGGCGTAGTCGCCGCACCCCGGGCACCAGCGGACCTCCTGGTCGCTGGTGAACTCCTTGCCGGTCTGCGGCTGGTCGGTGGTGGGGACGCCCTCCACGCCGCTGCGCAGCCCGGGCAGACCCAGGTCCGACGTGCTCACGAGATCGCCTCCTCGGGGGTCGGTGTCAGGTCGACCTCGATGTCCTCGGCCTGCGCCACGAGCTCGCCGATCGCCTCGGCGAGCTCGGCCGCCTTGAGCGGCATCCCGTTGACCCGGTTGTAGCCGATCGTGTCGACGAGGTAGCGGGCCCGCAGGAGCATCGAGAGCTGGCCGAGGTTCATCTCCGGGACCAGCACCTTGTCGTAGCGGGCCAGGATCTCGCCGAGGTCGTGGGGCAACGGGTTGAGGTGGCGCAGGTGCACCTGAGCCACGTGGTAGCCGGCCTTGCGGACCCGACGGCAGCCGGCGCCGATCGGTCCGTACGTCGAGCCCCAGCCGAGCACCAGGACCTTGGCCAGCCCCTGCCCAGGAGGGCCGCTGGGGTCGTCGACCTCGGTCGGCGGGAGCGAGTCGGCGATCCGGTCGACCTTGGCCTGCCGGGTGCGGACCATGAAGTCGTGGTTGGCCGGGTCGTAGGAGATGTTGCCGTGCCCGTCGCCCTTCTCCAGGCCGCCGATCCGGTGCTCGAGCCCGGGCGTGCCGGGGATCGCCCACGGGCGGGCGAGCGTCTCCTCGTCGCGCAGGTAGGGCCAGAACTCGGCCTTCTGGCCGTCGCCCTCGCCGACCTGGTGGTTGGCGCGGGTCGCGAACGCGGGGTCGATCGTGGGGAGCTCGGAGGTCTCCGGGATCCGCCACGGCTCGGAGCCGTTGGCGAGCATGCCGTCAGACAGCAGCATCACCGGTGTGCGGTAGGTGATCGCGATCCGGACGGCCTCGAGCGCGGCGTCGAAGCAGTCGCCGGGGGAGCGCGGCGCGACGATCGGCACCGGCGACTCGCCGTTGCGGCCGAACATGGCCTGCAGCAGGTCTGCCTGCTCGGTCTTGGTCGGGAGTCCGGTGGAGGGTCCGCCGCGCTGCACGTCGATGACGAGCAGCGGCAGCTCGGTCATCACCGCGAGCCCGATCGCCTCGGACTTGAGCGCGATGCCCGGACCGGACGTGGTGGTCACGCCGAGGCTGCCCGCGAAGGCCGCGCCGATGGCCGCGCCGACCCCGGCGATCTCGTCCTCGGCCTGGAACGTGGTGATGCCGAACGCCTTGTGCTTGCTGAGCTCGTGCAGGATGTCGGACGCCGGGGTGATCGGGTAGCTGCCCAGGAACACCGGGAGGCCCGACTGGACGCTGCTCGCGATCAGGCCGTACGACAGGGCCAGGTTGCCCGTGATGTTGCGGTACGTGCCGGTCGACATCGGGGCCGGCTTGATCTCGTAGGTGACGGCGAACGTCTCGGTGGTCTCGCCGAAGTTCCAGCCGGACTTGAACGCCGTGATGTTGGCGTCGCGGATGTCCGGCACCTTGGCGAACCGCTTCTCCAGGAAGGTCACGGTCGACTCGGTGGGGCGACCGTAGAGCCAGGACAGCAACCCGAGGGCGAACATGTTCTTCGCCCGGGAGGCGTCCTTGCGCGAGAGCCCGAACGCCTTGACGGCCTCGACGGTCATGCCCGTCAGGTCGACCGCGTGCACGGCGTACTCGTCGAGGGAGCCGTCGTCGAGCGGGCTCTCGGTGTAGCCGGCCTTGGTGAGGTTGCGTGCGGTGAAGTCGGCGGTGTCGACGATGATCGTCGCGCCCTTCGGCAGGTCGCCGAGGTTGGCGCGCAGCGCGGCGGGGTTCATGGCCACCAGCACGTCGGGCGCGTCGCCGGGGGTGAGGATGTCGTGGTCGGCGAAGTGGACCTGGAAGCTCGACACGCCGGGGAGGGTGCCCTGAGGTGCCCGGATCTCGGCGGGGAAGTTGGGCAGCGTCGAGAGGTCGTTGCCGAAGGCCGCCGACTCCTGCGTGAACCGGTCACCGGTCAGCTGCATCCCGTCACCGGAATCGCCGGCGAAACGGATGATCACGCGGTCGAGCTGCTTGACCTGTTTGGCCACGTCGGTTGTTCCTCCTCGGTTCCCGTCGCTCGGGGGTGTGCGCCGCGACGGGCACCCCCTCCACGATAGTCGCCGCCCGCCTGGAATCGACGTGATCTCCCCCACCGGACCCCCGATGCACGACACGTCGGTGGGATATGGCAATCTTTCCATCAAGTCGAGTAATCTACTCAATTAACGACGCGCTGCGACTCGGGCGGGGCGTACCACCACGGAACAGAGAAGAGAACGCACCATGAAGCTCCACCTCAAGGTCGCGGCCGGCTTGGCCGTCGCCCTCGGGCTGACCGCCTGCTCCAGCGCGGGTGGTGCCGCGGCGACGGGGAGGGACCATCCACATCGTCCGCTTCGCCGTGCCCGAGGCGGCCAACAAGGCATCGCCACCGAGATTCAACAAGACCGACGCGGGCCAGGACGTCGCGTTCCAGACCTCGTACGGCGCATCCGGCGACCAGAGCCGCGCGGTCGCGGCCGGGCTCGAGGCCGACTACGTCCACTTCTCGGTGCCGACCGACGTGACCCGGCTGGTCGACGAGGGCCTGGTGGCGGACACCTGGGACGACGGCGAGAACAAGGGCGTGGTGTCCACCTCGATCGTGGTGTTCGGCGTCCGTGACGGCAACCCGAAGAACATCCAGACGTGGGAGGACCTCGATCAAGCCCGGGGTGGAGATCGTCACCCCGAACCCCGCCTCGTCCGGCGCGGCGCGGTGGAACGCGCTGGCGGCCTACGGTCAGGTGATCGAGGCCGGTGGCACCGAGGAGGAGGCGACCGAGTACACCAACAAGTTCTTCGCCAACGTCGTGTCGCTGCCGAGCAGCGGCCGGGACGCCACCACTGCCTTCCTCGGCGGCACCGGTGACGTGCTGATGGCCTATGAGAACGAGGCGATCCTGGCCGCCCAGAACGACGAGGGCTTCGAGTACATCATTCCCGAGACCACGCTGCTGATCGAGAACGCCGGCGCCATCCTGGAGGACGCGAGCCCGGCGGCGCAGGACTGGCTGGACTTCGTCATCAGCGACGAGGGCCAGCGGCAGTTCGCCCTCACCGGCTTCCGCCCGATCCGCGACGACGTCGACTACGGCGGCACGGTCGAGGGCGCGAAGGACCCCGGTGACCCGTTCCCGACCGTGACGAACCTGCTGACCGTGGCGGAGGACTTCGGAGACTGGGACGAGGTGTCGACCACGTTCTTCGACGAGGAGAACGGGCTCGTCACGAAGGCGATCCTCGAGGCCAGGACACTCCATCGAATGACCTCGACCGAGCTCGGCGGCTCGCCCGACGCGCGAGGGTGCGCCGGGCGAGCCCGAGATCGACGCTGACTCCCGCATCGGGCGTGGCGCTCGGGGTGGCGATGCTGTGGTTCAGCCTGCTCGTCCTCATCCCCCTCGCCGCGGTGGTGATCACCGCGGCGGAGGGGGGATGGGGTGCGTTCTGGACCACCATCACCAACCCCCAGACCGCCGCGGCGATCCGGCTGACGGTCTTCACGGCGCTCGGCGTGACCCTCGTGAACGTGGTGATGGGGCCGATCATCGCCTGGGTGCTGGTGCGTGACCGGTTCTGGGGCAAGTCGGTGCTGGAGGTCCTGATCGACATCCCGTTCGCGCTGCCGACGATCGTGGCCGGCCTGGTGCTGCTCTCCCTCTACGGGACCGAACAGCCCGCTCGGGAGTCGACATCGCGAACACGCGGGTGGCCGTCTTCCTGGCGTTCCTGTTCGTGACCCTGCCGTTCGTGGTGCGCACGGTGCAGCCCGTGCTCGAGGAGCTCGAGCAGGACGTCGAGGAAGCAGCCATGTCCCTGGGTGCCAGCCGGTTCACGACGTTCCGGCGGGTGATCCTGCCCAGCCTGACGCCGGCGATCGCCGCGGGGGCGGCGCTCTCCTTCGCACGCGGGGTCAGCGAGTACGGGTCGCTCGTGCTGCTCTCGGGCAACCTGCCCTTCCGCACGGAGGTCACGTCGGTCCGGATCATGAGCAGCATCGAGAACGACAACCTGGCCGGGGCGGCATCGCGTCGCGACCGTGCTGCTCGTCATCTCACTGCTCGTGATCGTCACCTTGGACATCGTCCAGAGGCGGGTGGCGGCTCGTGGTTGACGTACTGACGCGCGAGGTCGACACGCCGCCTCGGCGCCGCCGCGCCAGCGCCGCCGGCGGCGGAGGGCCGACGACGTACCTGCTGCGGATCCTGGTCGCCGGCTACCTGTTCCTGCTGGTCGCCTGGCCGGTGTCCCTGGTCGCCGTGAACACGTTCGACGACGGCATGGCGTCGATCTGCGCGACTGCTGTTCGACGGACCCCGACATCGTGGTGGCTCTGCGGCTCTCTGCCGAGGTGGCGGTCTGGTCGGTCGTCGATCAACACCATCTTCGGCGTCGGCATGTCCATGCTGCTCGTGCGCTACGAGTTCCCCGGCAAGCGGGCCCTGAACGCCCTGCTCGACCTCCCCTGTCGGTCTCGCCGATCGTGGTGGGGCTGGCGCTCGTGCTCGTGTACGGCGGTCGGAACGGCTGGTTCGGGCCGGCCTCGAGGAGCGCGGGGCTTCAGGTCATCTTCTCGACCCCCGGCATCATCATGGCGACCACCTTCGTGGCGCTGCCGCTCGATGATCCGCGAGGTCGTGCCGGTGCTGCACGAGGTCGGGATCGAGCAGGAGCAGGCAGCCGAGAGCCTGGGCGCCAACGGTTGGCAGCGCTTCTGGCGGATCACGATGCCCTCCATCAAGTGGGCGATCGTCTACGGCGTCGTCCTCACCCTGGCCCGGTCGCTCGGCGAGTTCGGCGCCGTCAAGGTCGTCTCGGGAAACGTCCTGGGCCAGACCAGGACGGCGACGCTGGTCGTCGAGGAGAAGTACCTCAACTTCGACCAGGAGGGCGCCTACGCGACGGCGTTCCTGCTCGCGATGTCTCCGTCGCCTGCATCGTGATCGTGCGTCATCGTCGCCACCATCCTCCGCACACAAGCCACCAGAAGCGAAGGTCAACGATGAGCATCGAAGTATCAGGGGTCAACAAGCAGTTCGGCGACTTCGTCGCGCTGGACGACGTCACGGTCTCCATCCCGACCGGGCAGCTCACGGCGCTCCTCGGTCCGAGCGGCGGCGGCAAGTCGACGCTGCTGCGGATCATCGCCGGGTTGGAGTCGGCCGACTCCGGCTCCGTCTCGATCGAGGGCGTCGACGCGACCCGGCTGCCGCCGCAGAAGCGCAACGTCGGCTTCGTGTTCCAGCACTACGCGGTGTTCAAGCACATGACGGTCGCGAAGAACGTGGCCTTCGGGCTCGAGATCCGCAAGCGGCCGAAGGCCGAGGTCGCCGCGCGGGTCGAGGAGCTGCTCAAGCTGGTCCACCTCTCGCAGTTCGCCCACCGACTGCCGTCGCAGCTCTCGGGCGGCCAGCGGCAGCGGATGGCGCTCGCCCGCGCGTTCGCGGTCGAGCCGACCGTGCTGCTCCTCGACGAGCCGTTCGGAGCGCTCGACGCCAAGGTCCGCAAGGAGCTGCGCGAGTGGCTGCGCCGGCTGCACGACGAGGTGCACGTGACGACCGTCTTCGTGACCCACGACCAGGAGGAGGCGCTCGAGGTCGCCGACGAGATCGTGGTGATCAACGAGGGCCGGGTCGAGCAGATCGGCACGCCGGACGACCTCTACGACCGGCCCGCCAACGACTTCGTGATGTCGTTCCTCGGCGAGGTCACGAAGCTCGGCGACGTGACGCTGCGCCCGCACGACATGGACGTGTCGGTGACCCCGCAGCTCGCCGGCGCCGTCGAGGGCGTGTCGCTCGGCAGCTGCGGATCGGGTTCGAGGTGCGGATGCAGGTCCACACCGTCGCCGGTCAGGAGGTGTCGGTCGTGATGACGAAGTCGCACGCGTCGGCGCTCGACCTCCAGGAGGGCCGCACGGTCTGGCTGACCGCCGCGAGCGGCGCCACCATGGTCCCGACGATGTCGCAGGTGAGCGCCTGAGGTTTCGGGGACGTCGGTTTCCCCGCGTAAGCGGGGAAACCGGCACCTGCTGGCCGAACTTCGCCCACGAGGTGCCCGACTCGCCCAGCAGGTCCTCGTCCCCGGCGCGCCAGGTCGCGTCAGGACGTCGGTCGCCGGACGCGCGCGACGCCGGAGGCCAGGTCGACACTGACTCCGTGCGGCGGCGCGCCGTCGGTCGCGTCCTGACGACGCACCCTGTCGAGGTGCCGCTGCTCGAGCTCACGCTCCTTCTCGGGCAGCAGTGCCACCGAGAGCACGTCGAGCCTGGCCGCCGAGACGGCCGGACGGTGGCGCCGCGTGACCAGGCCGCGGCGGCCCCGTGCCGAGGCAGCACGCTCGAGCAGCGCCACCACGACCAGCAGCACGACGAGGCCGGGCAGCGTCATCGCGAAGAGCACACCGGCGGTGACCCGACCAGTGTGGCACCGAGCGGAACGAGGTGGAGTGAGCAGGCACGCACGCGGTGACGCAGCCGGGGCTTCCCATCCAGCCCACGGCCAGGTAGGTCCGGATGCAGGCGCGGAGAGACCCACGCCATGCCGCAGATCAGTGCACGAGCGGCGCCGTGCACGGGCATCGCCTCAAGCGTCGGGCGTTCCCATCGAGACGGAACGGTGTCAGGATCACCAGAACGCGTTGGGCTGATGGAGGGACCATCATGGGCAAGTCTCGTCACTCGGGCTCGCGGGCCTTGGCACTGGTGCTGATGGCGGTCACGTTCGCCTCAGCCCTGTTCATCCCAGCGTCGGTCGCGTCGGCGGATGGCCTGCCTGCGGCCACGTCCGCCGCGGCTGTGGCGCAGAAGGCGATCCGAGACCCCGAGCCGAAGGTGACGATCTGCCACCGAACGTTCGACCGGACCAACCCCTACAACCAGATCGTGGTGACCATCCCGCAGGCCAACGGTCACGCCGCGCTACACGAGGGTCCGATCTTCACCGCCGATGGCCCTCGCCCCTGGGGTGACATCATTCCGCCGATACCGGGCTTGCCCAACGGACAGACTGGCCCGACGGTCAAGGGCTCCTGAACGATGGCTGTGAAGCGAAACCGGACCCCGGCCCACTGCCGGACGCCGTCATCGGCGAGGTCGCATGCGATGGAGCGGTCCCCAGCCTCGAGGTGACCGTTTCCAACAATCCGGACGCGACCGCACCCGCGACATTCACCATCTTCGTTGACGGTGGTCCCGTGCAGACGGTCGGACCCGTCGCGCCCGGAGACAGCCAGGCGGTGACGGTGACCGGTGGGGGGCTTCAGGCGCGGGAGAACCAGACCTTCACGGTCGAGGTGCGATCGGGCGGCGAGGTGATCGCCAGCGAGGTCATCAGCGTCGACTGCGCACCTCCTCCGCCACCCGGCGTCGAGATGACCGCGGAACTGACATGCGGCGATGGTGGAGCCGTGGGAAGTCTGACGGTACCAACAACGGGGCGGACCCGGTGACCGTGACGGCGACGGTCAACGGCAACCCGTTGGA
>CAWHKE010000015.1:0-22563 GCA_963829855.1 uncultured Actinomycetota bacterium
CGCCCCGACCTCGACGCGCCCGAGAAGTCGGGAGCGGGAGGTCGGCAACGCCTACGTGAAGTCGGCGACGACGGTCACGTTCGCCTGGGAGACCGTCCAAGCGGAGTGACCGGCCCGCATGTCCGATCCGACGAGAGAACCCAACGTTTCTCGTCAGAGTGGACGAACAGAGGCGTTCGGAGCGTTCCTAGAGTGTGACCATGACCACCCTGCACGAGGTGAAGACCTGGATCGCGGACCAGCTGCCCGAGCTGATCGAGAAGTACGACGTTCCCGCGGCGGCGGTAGCCGTTCTCGCGGGTGGTGAGGTGATCGACGATGCCGCCGGCGTCCTGAGCCTCTCGACGCGCGTGCAGGCCACGCCCGACTCGGTCTTCCAGATCGGCTCGATCACCAAGCTCTGGACGAGCACGCTCGTGATGCAGCTGGTCGACGAGGGCAAGGTCGACCTCGACGTGCCGGTGCGCACGTACCTCCCGGAGTTCGAGATCGCCGACGAGGCGGCCGCCGCTCAGATCACGACGCGGATGCTCCTGAACCACACGGCCGGCTTCGAGGGCGACATCTTCACCGACACCGGCCCGGGCGACGACTGCGTCGAGAAGTTCCTCGGCGTGCTCGACGACGTCCCGCAGCTGTTCGCCCCCGGCGAGCAGTTCTCGTACAACAACGCGGGCTACTGCGTCCTCGGTCGCCTGGTCGAGGTGCTTCGCGAGAAGACGTACGACGAGTGCCTGCGCGAGCACCTCTTCACCCCCCTTGGCCTCACCCACGCCGCAGCCAGCCCCTACGAGGCGATCATGTTCCGCGCCGCGATGGGCCACATCGAGCTCGAGCCCGGGACCGGCTTCCAGCCCGCCCCGGTGTGGGCGCTGGCGCGCTCGAATGCCCCGGCCGGCGCAATGCTCGCGATGCGCCCACGCGACCTGGTGACGTTCGCACAGATGCACCTCGAGGACGGCAAGGCCGCCGACGGCACCCAGGTGCTCGCGCCAGGCACCAGCGCCCGGATGCACGGTCGCGAGGTGGACCTGCCGTACCTCGGCGTCATGGGCGACTCGTGGGGGCTCGGCTTCGAGCGCTTCGACACCGCTGACGGCGAGATCATCGGCCACGACGGCAGCACCATCGGCCAGAACGCCTTCCTGCGGATGGTCCCGCAGGCGGGCGTCGCGGTCGCGCTGCTCACCAACGGCGGCGACTCGATCTCGCTCTACCACGACATCGCCGGCCACGTGATCGCCGAGCTGGCCGACACCGAGCTGCCGCCGCTCCCGACGCCGCCGGCGTCGCCGGAGAAGATCGACGCGAGCCGGTTCGTCGGCACCTACGCGTCGCAGGTCGCCGACCTGGTCGTGAGCCAGGACGAGGACGGCCGGATCTGGCTCGAGCAGACCCCCAAGGGCCTCTTCGAGGAGCTCGGCGAGAAGCCGGAGCGCCACGAGCTCGTGCACTTCCGCGGCGACAGCCTGATCAACGTCGAGCCGCAGCACGGCATGCACATCCCGCACGCGTTCGTCGGCGACGACGGTGCCGGACGGGCCCTGTACCTCCACATCGGTCGCGCCGTCCGGCGCGCCGGAGCCTGACCCTCGAGAACAAGGAAGCGCCCCATGAAGCTGAAGGCAGCACTCGCCATCTGCGCCACCACCGCCCTCCTCGCCGGTTGCGGCGGGAACGGCGGCGACACGAGCACCGATGGGGACGGGGGTGAGAGCAAGTACGCCGACGGCGGCACCTTCACGATGGCGCTCAAGGGAGACCCGGGGAACCTCGACCCGCAGTCGTCCGCGGGCAGCCAGCTGTTCACCATCAGCCAGCTGGGCTACGACAACCTCTTCTCGGTCGACTCCGAGTCGGGCGAGATCGAGTCACAGCTGGCCAAGGAGTGGGCCGTGGACGGCACCACCGTCACGCTGACCCTGAACGAGGGGATCACCTGCTCCGACGGCAGTGACTTCACGGCGACGTCCGTCGCCGACAACATCGCCTACGTCGCGGACCCGAAGAACAAGAGCCCGTTCCTCGGCACCTTCCTGCCGGTCGGCGCGACCGCGGAGGCCGACGACGCAGCCGGCACGGTGACGATCACGCTGGCCCAGCCCGCGCCGTTCGTGCTCAACGGCCTCGCCAGCCTCTCGATGGTCTGCGACGTCGGCATGCAGGACCGCAAGTCGCTCGCCGACTCCACGGCAGGCACCGGCCCGTACGAGCTCACCGAGGCGGTCCCGGGCGATCACTACACGTACCAGATCCGGGACGGCTACACCTGGGGCCCGAACGGCGCGACCACGGCGGAGGAGGGCATGCCCGACACCGTGGTCATGAAGATCGTCGAGAACGAGGGCACCGCGGCCAACCTGCTCGTCTCCGGAGAGGTGAACGCCGCCCAGATCGTCGGCCCCGACGTCGAGCGTCTCGACGCCCAGGGCCTGTTCGCGACGGAGACCCCGGCCCTCGTGGGTGAGCAGTGGTACAACCACAACGACGGCCACGCGACCAGCGACCCCGACGTGCGGATGGCGCTGACCCAGGCGCTCGACCTCGGCGAGCTCGCGTCGGTGTCGACCGCGGGAGCCGGCACGCCGGCCACCACGCTCGCGGCTCTCGAGCCGGGTTCCTGCCCGGGTGACTCGGTCTCCGGCTCGCTCCCGGCGCAGGACGTGGACGCTGCCACGGCGGTGCTCTCCGACCAGCCCGAGCTGACCTTCCTCTACTCGAGCGCCGCCGGCAGCGCCGTCGCGGCGGCCGCCGAGCTCGCCGTCCAGCAGTGGGAGGCCGCCGGCGTCACGGTGATCGCGAAGGGCGTCGACGAGACCGCACTCCAAGGTGCGATCTTCGGCACCGGTGACTGGGACATCGCCTGGGTCCCGTTGAACGTCAGCAGCCCCGACCAGCTCGTCCCGTTCCTGTCGGGCCCGGGCATGGCCGACGGCGGCACCAACTTCTCCGGGATCGACAACGCCGACTACACGGCGGGCGTCGAGGAGGCCAGCGCGCTGCCCGGTGTCGAGGGCTGCGATGCGTGGCTCCAGGCCGAGTCGGCACTGGTCGCCGCGGCCGACATCGTGCCGTTCGCCAACAACCTGGTGAAGACCTTCGGCAACGGTGCGGAGTTCGAGACTCCAGGTCAGCTCGTCCCCACGAGCATCCGGATGCTGGCGGAGTAGCCGATGACGGTGGCGAGCTCGGTCGCCCCCGCCCCGGCCCCACGGGTGGGTGTCCTCTCCCACCCGTGGGGCCGGTTCGGGGCACGACGCCTCGGCCGCCTGCTGGTCTCCCTCTGGGTGCTCGTGACGGCGTCGTTCCTGATGATCCACCTCGTCCCGGGAGACGCGGTGCGGGCGGCCCTCGGCCCCACCGCGCCCGCGGACCTGGTCGCGGCTAAGCGTGAGGAGATGGGTCTCGACGACCCGATCCTGATGCAGTACTGGCACTACTTGCAGAACCTGCTCACCGGTGACCTCGGCACCTCGACGATCTCCCAGCTCGCCGTTTCGGACGTGATCTCACAACGGCTTCCCGCCACGCTCCAACTGGCGTTGCTGGGCTTCCTGGTCGCGGTCGCGATCGCAGTGCCGCTCGGCGTCACGATGGGCGTGCTCACCCGACGCGGCCACGGCCGGCGCACCGAACTGGCGTTCACCACCAGCAGCGTCGTGGTCGGGATCATCCCCGACTTCCTGATCGGCGTCGGCCTGGTCTACGTCTTCGGCGTCAGCCTGGGCTGGCTGCCGGTCGCCGGCAACGACACGCCGTCGGCGTACGTCCTGCCGGTGCTGGCGCTGGCGATCGGGCCGGCGGCGATCCTTTCCCGGATCATCCGGGTCGAGATGGTCGCGGTGCTCGAGGCCGACTTCGTGCGGACGGCGCGAGCCAAGCGGCTCCCGTCCCGCAGCATCTATCTCGGCCACGCCCTGCCCAACGCTCTGACCGCGTCGCTCACCCTGGGCGGGCTGATCCTCAGCGCGATGGTGGCGGGGACTGTGCTGGTCGAGAATGTCTTCGCCTGGCCCGGGCTGGGCAGCACCATCGTCTCGTCGATCCTCAACAAGGACTACCAGGTGGTGCAGGCCATCGTCCTCGTGTACGGCGTCGGCGTGCTGCTCGTCAACACCCTCGTCGACGTCGTGCTGGCATTGCTCGACCCGCGCTCGATGATCAGGGAGGACTGACGTGCGGCGCTGGGTGAGCGTGCTGCGCACTCCGCTGGGCCTCACCGCGACCGTGCTCACGGTCGGCGTACTGGTGCTGGCCGTCGTGGCCCCGATCCTGTGGACCGACGACGCGGACGCGATCGACACCGGCAACATCCTGGCCGGGCCGTCGGCCGAGCACTGGGCAGGCACGGACAACCTGGGCCGCGACATCTTCTACCGCACCCTGGTCGCGACCCGGCTCTCGGTCGAGCTTGCCCTGTCCGCCACCGCGATCGGGGTCGTCATCGGGCTGCTGCTCGGCACCGCGTCGTTCCTCCTCGGCCGGCGCAGCGGACGGCTCGTGAACGCCGGCATCAACATCGCCGTGGCGTTCCCGGGGCTGCTGCTCGCCCTGTTCTTCGCGGTGATCTTCGGCGTCGGCGCCACCGGTGCCGTGTTGGCGATCGGGCTGGCCGGCGCTCCGGCGTTCGCTCGGCTGACCCAGACCCTGGTCGCCTCCGTCGGCGCCCGCGACTTCGTCGCAGCAGCCCAGGTCGCCGGTGTCGGCCGGGTCCGGCTGCTGTTCCGCCACGTGCTGCCGAACATCTCCGAGCCGCTGGTCGTCAACGCCACCATAGGCGCCGGCGGCGCGCTGCTGGCCTTCGCAGGTCTGTCGTTCCTCGGCCTCGGCGTCCAGCAGCCTCAGTATGACTGGGGCCGGCTGCTGTTCGACGGCATCGGCTCGCTCTACGTCAACCCGGCCGCCGCGCTCGCTCCTGGCACCGCGGTGATCATCGCGGGCCTGGCGTTCAACCTGTTCGGCGAGTCGGTCGCCAAGGCCCTCGGCGTGGGCGTGATCGGCGGGATTCCGGCGGTGCCACCGGCTCCGGCCGCGCTCGGGACCGAGGCGCCGATCGAGGAGCCCCGGCACGCCACCGGCGACCTGGTGCTCGACGTCCGCGACCTGCACGTCACCTTCCCGGGTCCGGACGGGCCGATCCGCCCCGTCAGGGGGGTCTCGTTCGGAGTCCGCCGGGGCGAAGCAGTGGGTGTTGTGGGCGAGTCGGGCTCCGGCAAGTCCCTGACCGCGCTCGCCGTCTCCCGCCTCGTCGACGACTCGGGCAGGGTCGACGCCGAGCGGCTCGAGCTGCTCGGCACCGACCTCCGCGCCGCGAACACGAAGGCGCACCGCCACCTGCTCGGGACCTCCATGGCGATGGTGTTCCAGGACCCGATGACCTCCTTCAACCCCACCAGGCGGATGGGCGGCCAGCTCGCCGAGGTCGCTCGGCACCACCAGGGCTTCGGCCGCAAGGCGGCGCTCGCCCGTGCCGTCGACAGGCTGCGCGCCGTGCGGATCACCGAGCCCGAGAAGCGGGCGCACCAGTACCCGCACGAGTTCTCCGGGGGCATGCGCCAGCGCGCGATGATCGGCATGGGCCTGATGGGCAGTCCCGCCCTGATCGTCGCCGACGAGCCGACGACGGCACTCGACGTGACCGTCCAGCAGCAGGTGCTCGACCTGCTCGGTTCGATCCGGAGGGCCGACGAGGTCGCGCTGGTGATGATCAGCCACGACGTCACCGTGGTGCGCGAGGTGTGCGACCGGGTGCTTGTCATGTACGCCGGACTGATCGTCGAGGACCTGCCGTCCGCCGAGCTGGAGACCGCCGCTCGGCACCCCTACACCCGCGCGCTGGTCGCTGCCGTCCCCGACATGGACACCGACCTCGCCGAGCCGCTCGCGGTGATCCCGGGCCGGCCGGTCGACCCGGCCGCCGTACCCCCCGGCTGTGCGTACGCCGCCCGCTGCCCGCTCGCCTCGGCGCGCTGCCGCGCCGAGGAGCCGGCCCTGGTCGCCGACGCCGTGGGCCGGCGGGTCGCCTGCTGGCACGCCGGCGAGCCCATCCACCTCGAGATCGAGGACCGCGAGCTGGAGGAGGTCGAGGCGCCGTGAGCGAGCTGAGGTTCGACAACGTCACCGTCCGCTACGGGAGCACGACCGCCGTGGACCAGGTGAGCCTGACGGTGCCGTCCGGCCAGGTGCTCGGCCTGGTCGGCGAGTCCGGGTCCGGCAAGTCCACCCTCGCGCGCGCCGCGGTAGGACTCGTACCGGTGGACTCCGGCCGGATCACGCTGAACGGCGAGCCGGTTCCCACCCGCGGCCGGTACCGGCCGCTGCAGATGGTGTTCCAGGACCCGTACTCCTCGCTCGACCCGCGGATGAGCATCGGGGAGAGCATCGCGGAGGCCATCCCACCCGGGACCACACGCGCCGAACGGCGTGCCGAGGTCGCCCGGCTGCTCGAGCTGGTGCACCTCACCCCGGACCGGATGGCGATGCGGCCGGCGGCGCTGTCCGGCGGCCAGCGGCAACGGGTGGCCCTGGCCCGGGCGCTGGCCGGGCGCCCCGAGGTGATCGTCGCCGACGAGATCACCTCGGCCCTCGACGTCTCCATCCAGGGAGCCGTGCTCAACCTGGTGCGCGAGCTCCAGCGCGAGCTCGGGCTCTCGACCCTCTTCATCTCCCACAACCTCGCGGTGGTGCGGTACGTCGCGACCCATGTCGCGGTCATGCACCGCGGTCGGATCGTCGAGCAGGGCCTGACCAGCGAGGTGCTCGCCCACCCCGACCACGACTACACGCGCGAGCTGCTCGCCGCCGTACCTGGACATAGGAGCCACGAATGACTCGACGGATGCGCATCGACGACCTGACCACGATCGCGGTTCCCTCCCAGCCCGCGCTGTCGCCCGACGGCTCCCGGGTCGTCTACGTGCTGCGCACACTGGACGGCGAGACCGACCGGAACGTCGACCAGCTCTGGACCGTCCCGGTCGCCGGAGGTACGCCGCGCCGCCTGACGTCCGGCCACAGCGACACCGCCCCTGCCTGGTCGCCCGACGGCAGCCGGCTGGCGTTCCTGCGCGACGGCCAGGTGCATGTGCTGACCACCGACGGCGGCGAGCCCGAGCAGGTCAGCGACCTGCCTCAGGGCGCCGGTGCTCCTGCGTGGAGCCACGACGGGTCCAGGCTCGCGTTCACCGCCTCCGTCGACCCGACGGACGGGTCGGGACCGCTGGTCGCGCAGCGCCTCGACTACCAGGCCGACGGCGCCGGCATGGTCGGTGCGATCCGCAGCCAGCTGCACGTCCTCGACCTCGAGTCCGGTACCTGCCGCCAGGTCACGGACGGTCGCGAGCACGCCGGCCAACCCGCATGGTCCCCGGACGGGCCCACGGTCGCGTTCGCCCGCAAGGTCGGGGACGACAGCGACCTCACGTTCCGCACCGCCGTGCACACGCTGGACGTCGACGACCCCAAGGCACGTCCGCGAGTGGTCGCGCTCTCCGAGGGCGTCGCCGGCGCGGTGTCCTTCACGCGCGACGGCTCGAGCCTGCTGGTCGTCGGCTACCCGGGCGATCCGGTGGGGCACCAGCACCTGCTTCGCGTCCCGCTCGACGGCGGTGAGCCGGTCAGCCTCACCGACCACCTCGACCGCAACGTGATGGCGGGCGCCCCGGCGTACCCCGGTGGTCGGCCGCAGGAGGCCGGCGACGGTCGCCTGCTGTTCTGCCTGCGCGACCGCGGCTGCACGCACCTGTGGGCCGTCGGCGAGCACGAGGGTCCGCTGGTGGCGGGTGAAGGCCGCGTCGTCTCCGGACTGTCGGTCGTCGGCGGCACGGCCGTCGTCGCGCTCAGCACACCGACGTCGTACGGCGAGCTCGTCGCCCTCGACCTGGCCAGCGGCACCGAGACGGTGCTGACGGACCACGGCGCCGCTCTGGCCGACGTCGAGCTGTTCGTCCGTGAGGACCGGACGTTCACGATCTCCGACGACACCGAGGTCCAGGCCTGGCTGGTCCGCGACCCGGAACGCACCGGCCCGTTGCCGTTGCTGCTCGACGTGCACGGTGGCCCGCACAACGCCTGGAACGCCGCGGCGGACGAGATGCACCTCTACCACCAGCAGCTCGCCGCGCAGGGCTGGGCGGTGCTGCTGGTCAACCCCCGCGGCAGCGACGGGTACGGCGAGGAGTTCTACGACGCGGTCCACGGCGCATGGGGTGTCGCGGACGCGAACGACTTCCTCGAGCCGATCGACGCCCTCGTCGCGGAGGGCATCGCCGACCCCGAGCGGCTCGCGGTCACGGGCTACAGCTACGGCGGCTTCATGACCTGCTGGCTCACGGGCCGCGACGACCGGTTCAAGGCGGGTGTCGCCGGCGGCGTCGTCAGCGACATGGTGAGCATGTACGGCACCTGTGACGACGGCACCTGCATGAGCGCCTACGAGCTCGGCGGCCCCCCGTGGGAGCGGGTGGAGCGGTACGCCGCGATGTCGCCGCTCACGAACGTCCACCGCGTCACCACGCCGACCCTGGTGCTGCACGGCAAGGACGACCTGACCTGCCCGGTCGGCCAGGCCCAGCAGTGGCATACCTCCTTGCGCGAGCGCGGCGTCCCGACCGAGCTGGTGATCTATCCGGACGCCTCGCACGCCTTCGCGCTGCTCGGTCCACCGTCGCAGCGGTCCGACTACAACCACCGGGTCGTGGATTGGGTCGAGCAGTACGTCGAGCGCGACGGCCGCCCGCGGGTCGACCGTGCCCACTGGCAGCGCCGGCTCGAGGTGCTCGCGAAGCGCCACCACGTCCCCGGTGCCCAGCTGGGCATCCTGGACGGCGACGACATGGTCGACGTGGCGTTCGGCGTACTCAACATCCGGACGGGTGCGCCCGCGACCACGGAGTCGGTGTTCCAGATCGGCTCGGTCACCAAGGTCTGGACGGCCACGGTGATCATGCAGCTGGTCGACGAGGGCCTGGTCGGCCTCGACACCCCGGTGGCCGAGGTGCTGCCCGAGCTCCGGCTGTCGGATCCCGACGTGACCAAGACGGTCACGATCCGTCACTTGCTCACGCACACCAGCGGCATCGACGGCGACGTCTTCACCGACACCGGCCGGGGTGACGACTGCTTGGAGAAGTACGTCGAGCTGCTCGCCGAGGCCGCGCAGAACCACCCGCTGGGCGCGACCTGGTCCTACTGCAACTCCGGGTTCTCGCTGCTCGGCCGGGTGATCGAGAACCTCACCGAGACGACCTGGGACCAGGCGATGCGGGACCGGCTGTTCACCCCGCTCGGCCTGAGCCGCACGATGACCCTGCCCGAGGAGGCGATCCTCCACGCGGCGGCGGTGGGCCACGTCGACGCGGACGGTGAGCAGGTCCCGACCGCGGTCTGGGACCTGCCTCGCTCGGTCGGTCCGGCCGGGCTGGTGAAGTCGACCGTCGCGGACGTGCTCGGCTTCGCCCGGCTGCACCTGTCCGGTGGCCTCGCCCCCGACGGCACGCGGGTGCTGTCGGCCGAGTCGGCCGAGGCGATGACGCGGCACGAGGCGGACCTGCCGGACAAGCACATCCTGGGCGACTCGTGGGGCCTGGGCTGGATCCGGTTCGGCTGGCACGGCCACCGGCTGATCGGCCACGACGGCAACACCCTCGGCCAGGCGGCGTTCTTGCGTCTGCTTCCCGAGCAGGGCATCGCGGTCGCGCTGCTCGCCAACGGCGGCAACACGCGCGACCTGTACCAGGACCTCTACCGCGAGATCTTCGCGGAGGTCGCCGGGGTCGAGATGGCCCACCCGTTCACGCCGCCGGAGGAGCCGGTCGAGGTCGACGTGACCCCGTACGTCGGCACGTACGCCCGGTCGTCGGTCCGCATGGAGGTGCTCGCCGAGGGCCCGACGCTGCGCACCACGATCCTCGGGCCACTGGCCGAGATGGTTCCGGACCCGGTGGAGGAGTACGCCATGGTCCCGGTCGGGCCGGCGCAGTTCGCGGTCAAGCCGCCCGAGGCCGAGACCTGGGCGCCGGTGACGTTCTACGAGCTGCCGACCGGCGAGCGCTACGTCCACTTCGGCGTCCGGGCCACACCGCGGGTGGACTGATGGATCTCTCATTGTTGCTTCAAGACCTGCGTGAGCTCGTCGCGTGCGAGTCGCCGTCGGCGGACCTGGCCGCGGTGGCGCGGTCGGCGGATGTGGTCGCGCGGATCGGCACGGCTCGCCTGGGGGTGGCGCCGGAGTACGTCGTCCTCGACGGGCGCACACACCTGCGCTGGCGGCTGGGTGCTGGTCCGACTCGCGTGCTGGTCCTCGGCCACCACGACACGGTGTGGCCGCTGGGATCGCTGCTGACGCATCCGTGGTCTGCGGAGAGTGGCGTGGTGCGCGGCCCAGGCTGCTTCGACATGAAGGCGGGCCTGGCGATGGCCTTCCACGCCCTGGCAGGTCTGGCCGACCGCGACGGTGTCACGTTGCTGGTGACGGGCGACGAGGAGCTCGGGTCGCCGAGCTCCCGCGCGCTGATCGAGGAGGAGGCCCGGGGCGCATCGGCAGCGCTGGTGCTCGAGGCTTCGGCCGACGGCGGCGCACTCAAGACGGAGCGCAAGGGCGTCTCGCTGTACGACGTGCGGGTGGTCGGCCGCGCCGCGCATGCCGGGCTCGAGCCCGAGCTGGGCGTCAACGCGACGCTCGAGCTGGCCCACCAGGCCCTGGTCGTGTCGGCGCTGGGCGACGTGGAGTCCGGCACCACGGTCACGCCCACGGTGATGCGGGCAGGGACCACCAGCAACACGGTCCCGGCGGAGGGGTCGTTCGCGGTCGACGTGCGCGTTCGCTCGCTGGCGGAGCAGGCACGAGTCGACGCGTCGATGCGCTCGCTGCGCCCGGTGGTGCCCGGGGCGACCCTGCAGGTCACCGGCGGCCCCAACAGGCCGCCCCTGGAGGCTGCCGCATCGGCCGAGCTGTTCGACCGGGCCCGCGCCCTCGCGTCACGGCTCGGCCTGCCCGAGCCGGTTCCGGCCGCTGTCGGAGGCGCCTCGGACGGCAACTTCACCGCCGGAGTGGGCACCCCCACCCTGGACGGACTCGGCGCCGTCGGGGGCGGTGCCCACGCGGACGACGAGCACGTCCTCGTGGACGCGCTGCCGGGCCGCACCGCACTGCTCGCGGCCCTGGTCACGGACCTGTTGGCCGAACCGACGAAGCCCCTCGAGAGCACTGGTGCGGCACGACCATGACGAGTCCCGAGAATCTCAGCAGCATGGACCCCGTGACCAAGCTCGCCGCTGTCGACTCCGACCTGGACCGCGCGGTGCAGGCAGCAGACGCCGCTGCCCGAGCGGCTGGGGTCTCGGTGCGCGAGGCCACCAGGCTCGCCGAGCTCGAGGGCGTCGTTCGGCTGTTCGCCACGATCTGGGGGCGCGACGCCAACCCGCCGATGACCCTCGAGCTGCTCCGGGCCTTCACGAAGGCGGGCAACTACGTGGCGGGGGCCTTCGTCGAGGACCGCCTGGTCGGCGCCTGTGTCGGCTTCTTCCATGCCCCGGCCGAGGACGCGCTGCACAGTCACATCGCGGGGGTCGCGGAGGGGATGACCGGCCGCAACATCGGCTTCGCCCTCAAGCTGCACCAGCGATCCTGGGCATTGCTGCGCGGCGTCTCGCAGATCGCCTGGACCTTCGACCCGCTGGTCAGCCGCAACGCCTACTTCAACCTCGTCAAGCTGGGTGCACAGCCGGCCGAGTACCTACCGAACTTCTACGGCACGATGCTGGACACCATCAACGGCGACGACGACTCCGACCGGCTGCTGGTGCGGTGGCGGCTCCGCGAGCCCGCAGTGGTCGCGGCCTGTGCGGGCCGGTACACACCGGCGCAGATCGGCGATGAGCTGGCCTTCGGGGCCACGGTCGGGCTCGGCATCGACCCCGACGGTGCGCCACTTCCCGGAGCCCTTGACGGGCAGACCGTGCTGGTCGCCGTACCCCCCGACATCGGCGCCCTCCGTGCCGCGGACCCCGCGCTCGCCGCGCGCTGGCGCGTCGCGGTGCGAGAGGCGCTCTCCGCGCTGGTGGCTGACGGTGGCCGGATCGCCGGCTTCGACCGCGGAGGCTGGTACGTCATCAGGAGGGACCGATGAAGCTCACCGGGGTCGAGCTGCGTCGCATCACGATGCCGCTGGTCTCGCCGTTCCGCACCTCCTTCGGCACGCAGACGACACGCGACGTCCTCCTGGTGCGGGTCGTGACCGACGACGCCGAGGGCTGGGGCGAGTGCGTGGCCATGTCGGACCCGCTCTACTCCTCGGAGTACGTCGATGCGGCCGCCGACGTCCTACGCCGGTTCCTCGTGCCGGCGCTCGCAGCTGCCGGGCCGATCGACGCCAACGCGGTCGCCGGCACGCTCGCCCCGTTCAAGGGGCACCGGATGGCCAAGGCGGCCCTGGAGATGGGCGTCCTCGACGCCGAGCTGCGCGCCGCCGGCCGCTCGTTCGCCCGGGAGCTCGGGGCCGTTCGTGAGCGGGTGCCGTGCGGGGTGTCGGTCGGGATCATGGACAGCATCCCCGCGCTGCTGGACGCGGTCGATGGCTACGTCGCCGAGGGCTACGTGCGGATCAAGCTGAAGATCGAGCCCGGGTGGGACGTCGAGCCGGTGCGCGCCGTACGCGAACGCCTCGGCGACGAGGTGCTGCTCCAGGTCGACGCCAACACGGCGTACACCCTCGCCGATGCGAGGCACCTGGCCGAGCTGGACCCGTTCGACCTGCTGCTGATCGAGCAGCCGCTCGACGAGGAGGACGTGCTGGGGCACGCCGACCTGGCGAAACAGATCCGCACCCCGGTGTGCCTCGACGAGTCCATCGTCTCGGCGCAGTCCGCCGCCGCCGCGATCCGCCTCGGTGCCTGCCAGATCGTCAACATCAAGCCCGGCCGGGTGGGCGGGTATCTCGAGGCCCGGCGCATCCACGACCTGTGCGTCGCACACGGTGTCCCGGTGTGGTGCGGCGGCATGCTCGAGACCGGGCTCGGTCGCGCAGCCAACGTCGCGCTGGCTGCGCTGCCCGGCTTCACACTTCCGGGGGACACCTCGGGTTCGGGGCGGTACTACCGGACCGACATCACGTCGCCGTTCGTGCTCGACGACGGCCACCTGGCCGTCCCGACCGGGCCCGGCCTGGGGGTCTCGCCACTGCACGACGAGCTCGCCGCGGTCACCACGGGCACGGAGTGGCTCTCTGCCTGACGCCGAGTCGGCGTGCCGTCAGCGCTGGCGGTTCCGGCGTACCTGCGATCGCAGTCCCGAGACCAGGGTCTCCAGGCTGAACGACCAGGCCGCCTCCGGGTCGGAGATGCTCGCGGCGCGCCGGACCTCCGGGAACGCTTCGGGCGGGAGGTCCTCGATGGCGGTCTCCGCGGTCTCACCCCGTGCCGCCAGCCCGCGCTCCAGTGCGACCGCGAGAGTCGTCAGGGAGACTGCCTTCACCGCGCTGTAGGCGTCCTCGGACGTCAGCCCGGCCTTGACGAAGGCCTCCAGTGCCACCTCGAACGACGCCGCCGCACGCGGTCCCTGGACCGGACGGTGCTGGAGCGCAGCGAACGCACCGGGGTGGGTTGTCGCGATCGTGCCGATCGCGGTGAAGAAGCTGCGGACCCAATCCTCCCAGGGGACAGGGGACGTCGGCAGCTTCGCCTCGTCGATCAGGCGCTCGATGATCCCGTCCGTGACCGCGTCCCGGGTGGGCACATGGTTGTACAGGGACGTGACATGCACATCGAGCTCTGCGGCGATCCGTCTGAGCGTCACCCCGCTGAACCCGTCACGGTCGGCCAGGGTCACGGCTGCCGTGATGATGCGGTCTCGAGTCAGCGGCGGCACAGCGTCATCGTACTGCCTCTTGACAGGTGTACCTACAGTGTAGGTAAACTGACCTACACTGTAGGTAACCCAAGGAGGGGCCCGTGTTCTCAGCAGCTGAACTCGAGAAGAAGTTGTCCGAGCTGATCGACGCTCATGGAGTGCCAGGCGCGCAGCTGAGCGTGCTGGACGGCGACCAGCTCACGGAGGTGGCCGCGGGGGTCCTCAGCCAGCGCACGGGATGCCCCGCTCGCCCCGACGCGCTGTTCCTTCCCGGGTCGATCGGCAAGGTCTACACGGCGACGCTCGTGATGATGCTGGTCGACGAGGGCAAGCTCGACCTCGACACTCCCGTCCGCCAGTACCTGCCTGACTTCGAGGTCCAGGACGCGCATGCGCGCGACACCGTCACGGTCCGTGACCTGCTCACGCACACCAGCGGGTTCGACGGCGATCACTTCACCGACACCGGCCGCGGTGACGATGCCCTCGAACGGTACGTCGCGGACTGCGCAGACCTGCCACAGATCGTCGACCCGGGCCGGATCTGGAGCTACAGCAACAGCGGTTACGCGATCCTCGGTCGTATCGTCGAGGTTCTCAGTGGCGTCACCTTCGAGCAGGCGCTGCGCGAGCGGTTGTTCACACCGCTTGGGCTCAGCTCGACCGTCTCGTTCGCGGACGAGGCGATCGTGCACCCGGTCGCGGTCGGCCACGTCCCGGACCCGGAAGACCCCTCACGGCTGATCGTGAGCCCGACGTGGGGGCTGCACCGAGCCTTCAGCGCCATGGGCAGCGCGATCGTGGCGAGCGCGGGTGACGTCCTGCGGTTCGTCGACCTGCACCTGTCGGGCGGGCTCGCCCCTGACGGGACCCGGCTGCTCGACGCCACCCTGGTGGACGCGATGCAAGACCCGCAGATCGAGCTCGTCGACGACACCGTGCTCGGCGAGGCCTGGGGCCTCGGTTGGATCCTCGACCACTGGGGCGACATCGAGGTGATCGGTCACGACGGGAACTCCTTGGGACAGAACGCCTTCATGCGCGTCGCGCCGGCCGAGCGGTTCGGTTTCTGTCTTCAGACGAACGTCGAGAGTGCCTTGACCCTCTACCGCGAGCTCGCCGACTGGCTGTTCGGGCAGCGGCTCGGGGTCACGCCGCGCCGCGACCCTGAGCTGCTCGACGAGGGGTCGGTGAGTGACCCGGGGCGCTACGTCGGCACGTACGCCCGTGAGGGCCTCACCATCGACGTGCGCGCCGATGACGCGAGCCGGCTGCTCGCAACCGTGACGCCCAGCCACGGCGTCGCCCTGGAGCAGGGATGGCCGCCCATGGTCGACCTGCCGCTGCAGCCTGTGGAACGTCACGACTCCTTCATGCTCAAGCTGCCCATCGCGGACGCCGACCTGTTGGCCGTCTTCTTCAACCCCGACGAGGGTGCGGATCGGCCGACGTACCTGCACTACGGAGGGCGCGCCCACCGGCGTTCGTGAACCATGCCGCGACAGAGTGGCGGACGGCCTGACCGAAGTAGGCTCAGGCTGTCCTCCCCACGTCCGAGAGTGTCCTTCGCCTTGTCCGCCAGCAGTTCCAAGCCGCGCGCCAGCCTCGGCCGCGTGCTCGACGACCTCGGCGCCACGCTGCTGGACCTCGTCCACGGCGACCCCGACGTGGTCGACGAGATCGGCGGGGTGGTGATCCACGATCCCGTGGACGCCCCGGTGCTGCCGCACCACGCGTTGGTGCTCGGCGTCGGGGTCGACGACCCGGAGCAGCTCGCTGCTCTGCTGGGCGAGCTGGGCAATGCCGGCGCCGCCGCGCTCGTCGTACGTGCTCCCGTGCCGTCGACCGACGAGGTCCGCCAGGCCGCGGAGAGCTCAGGGGTGGCGCTGCTCGGGCTCAGCCGCGGAGCGCCGTGGGCGCACCTGGCGGCCATGCTGCGCTCGCTGCTCGCGGAGGGCGACGTCGGTGCGGCCGAGGAGTCCCTCGGTGGGCTCCCTTCCGGTGATCTGTTCGCAGTCGCCAACGCGATCGCCTCGCTGCTGGACGCTCCGGTCACCATCGAGGACCGCAGCTCGCGGGTGCTCGCCTTCTCTGGTCGCCAGGACGAAGCTGACCCCTCCCGGGTCGAGACGATCCTGGGCCGGCAGGTACCCGAGCGCTACTCGCGGATCCTCACCGAGCGCGGCGTCTTCCGAGAGCTGCACCGCAGCGACCGCCCGGTGTTCATCAGCCCGATCCCGGACGGACAGGACGCGTTCTCGATGCCGCGGGTCGCCATCGCCGTGCGGGCGGGCGACGAGGTGCTGGGGTCGATCTGGGCCGCCGTACCCGGCCCGCTCAGCGAGGAGCGCACCGAGGCCCTGTGTGAGGCGGCGAAGCTGGTCGCCCTGCACCTGCTCCGTGTGCGAGCGGGGGCCGACGTCCAGCGGCGGCTGCGCGCCGACCTGCTCAGCTCCGCTCTGGAGGGCGGGGCCGGGGCGCGGGAGGCCCTGGACCGGCTCGGACTCAGTGGCCGGCGGCTGATGGTGCTCGGCGTCGCCCTGGCCGGCACCCTCGACGACTCGACGGCTGCGGACGCCTCGCTCGCGAACGAGCGCCAGCGGCTCAGCGACGCGTTCGCGCTGCACCTGAGCGCGATCCACCCGGGTTCGGCAGCAGCCCTCGTCAGCGGCGTCACCTACGGTCTCGTGCCGTTCGCCGGGACCGGTGCGGACGGCGAGGAACGGGCGCTGCGGATCGCCCACGACTTCCTGGACCGGGTGGGCGACCGGATGCGGCCGGTCGTCGGGGTCGGTCCGGTCGCGGCCGACCTGGCCGGTCTGGCTCACGCGCGCGCCTGCACCGACCGGGCTCTCCGCGTGCTGCGCGAGGGCCGTGGCGAGCGCCGGGTGGCCAGGCTCGAAGATATCCACGTCGAGGCGCTGGTCCTCGAGCTCCGCGACCTGGTCGCCGCCCGCGGCGACCAGCCGACCGGCTCCCTGGCGCGGCTCATCGAGTACGACCGTCAGCACCAGAGCAACCTGGTCGCCACCCTCCAAGCCTGGCTGGACGCCTTCGGCGACGTGACTGCCGCCTCCGAGGCCCTCTTCCTCCACCCCAACACGTTCCGCTACCGCCTGCGCCGGCTGGCCGAGGTCGGCGAGATCAACCTCTCCGACCCCGAGCAGCGGTTCGTCGCGATGCTGCAGCTGCGGGTGCTGGGGCCCGGTGTCGAGCTGGATCGCTGAAGGCGCGCGCCCCCGGCGGGCACCTGGAGGTCATCAGATCCCAGGTGGTCGGTGATCGGATAAAGAGTCCGGTCGCCCCCTTGGGGTGTTGGGACTGGGCGCCCGTCGGCCAGCAATCGTCCGAGCACCAACCTCGAGGCCATGCCAGAGGTGGACGCGGGGCACGCTTCGCTGAGAGCCGGTGACAGGAGTCGAACCCGCGACATTTCCCTTACAAGGGGAACGCTCTACCAACTGAGCTACACCGGCGAAGTGCGGCAATCCTAGGGACCGCGCGCCCCGTCGTGGTCACCGCACCCGGCGGACCTCGAACTCGCACGGGGGTGAGGCGATCGCGTCCTGGGCGGCGACCAGCCGCAGCTCCCGCTCCCCGGACTCGAGTGTCTGCGAGAGCACCGCGAACACCGAGCTGACGGTGCGGGCCACCGCGACGTCGGCGGCTCCGGTGTCGTGCAGGTGGGCGGTGAACAGAGCGGCCGTGAGGTCGCCGGAGCCGTTGGCCTTCATCGACAGCCGGGGCGTCTCGACCAGCCAGGCGCCGTCGTCCGTCACCGCCATCAGGCCGATCGTGTCGTCCCCGGTCTCGACGCTCGTCACGAGGATGGTCGAGGGGCCCATCGCGCGCGCCAGGTCGGCACTGGCCAGTACCTCATCGAGCGAGGACGGCGTGGTGTCGGTGAGGAAGCCGAGCTCGAACTGGTTCGGCGTGATGACGTCGGCCACCGGCACCACCCGCTCCCGGATGATCGGCGGGATCTCCGGGTTCACGAAGCAGCCCGACGTCGCGTTGCCCATCACCGGGTCGCAGGTGTACGTCGCCGAGGGGTTGGCGGCCTTGACCCGGCGGACCGCGTCGACGACGACGTCGGCGATGGCCGGGCTCCCCTGGTAGCCCGACAGCACGGCGTCACAGGTCGGGAGCACGCCCCGCTCCTCGATCCCCTCGACGACCGCCGCGACGTCAGCGGGGTCGATCAGCGGGCCGCGCCACGCGCCGTACCCGGTGTGGTTCGAGAAGTTCACCGTCAGCACCGGCCACACCTCGTGGCCGAGCCGCTGCAGCGGGAAGACGGCGGCGGAGTTGCCGACGTAGCCGTAGGCGACGTGGGACTGGATCGACAGGATGCGCACTCCGGGATCCTCGCAGAGGCCGGCGGTCAGGCGACCTGCAAGGACCGCTTCGACAGCCCCATCCAGAAGCCGTCGATCACCTGGATCCCGGGCTCCTCCGGGTCGGTCGCGGCCCCCAGCGTCACGAACAGCGGCGTGTAGTGCTCGACCGTCGGGTGGGCGTACGGCATGCCCGGCGCCTGCGAGCCGTACGCCGCCAGCGCGTCGACGTCGCCGCGTGCCAGCGCCTCCCCGGCCCAGGCGTCGAAGTCCGACGACCAGCCGGGGACGTCGGCGTCGATCCGGAACTCCTTCAGGAACGGCAGGCCGTGCGTGAGGAAGCCGGAGCCGATGATCAGGACGCCCTCGTCGCGCAGCGGCCGTAGCCGTTCGCCCAGCCGGAGCAGCCGGGCGGGATCCTGGGTGGGCAGCGACATCTGCAGCACCGGGATGTCGGCGTCGGGGTACATGATCTTCAGCGGCACCCAGGCGCCGTGGTCGAGGCCGCGCGACGGGTGCTGGTGGACCGGCTCGTCCGCGGGCATCATCGCCGCGATCCGGGTGGCGAGCGCGGTCGCGTCCGGCGTCTCGTACGTCATCCGGTAGTACCTCGCCTCGAACCCGCCGAAGTCGTAGACCAGCGGGACCTGGCTGGCGCTCAGCATCACCGGCGCGGACTCCCAGTGGGCGCTGACGATGAGGATCGCCTTCGGGCGCGGGAGGTCGGCCGCCCAGCGCGCGAGCTGGCTCGACCACACCGGGTCGTCGAGCAGCGGCGGTGCGCCGTGGCCGATGTAGAGAGCGGGCATCCGGTCGGTCATGTCACCTACAATAGTTCAACGTTCAATTTCATTCCCAGCCCTTCGCCCAGTCAACCGGGTCGCCGCCCTGCTCCGCCAGCATCCGGTTGACCCGGCTGAAGGGCTTGGACCCGAAGAAGCCTCGGGTGGCCGACAGCGGCGACGGGTGCACCGACTCGACCCACGGCACCGGACCGAGCAACGGCTTCAACGACTGGGCGTCGCGACCCCAGAGGATCGCGGCGAGCGGACCGCCACGCGCGGCCAGCGCCCGGATCGCGCACTCGGTGACCTCCTCCCAGCCCCGGCCACGGTGGCTGGCGGACTCGCCCGGTCGCACCGTCAGCACCCGGTTGAGCAGCATCACCCCCTGGTCGGACCAGGCCGTGAGGTCGCCGTGCTTCGGCGGTACGACGCCGAGGTCGTCGCGCAGCTCGACGTAGATGTTGCGGAGGCTGGGTGGCAGCGGCCACACATCGCGGGCTACCGCGAAGCTCAGCCCGATCGGGTGCCCCGGCGTCGGGTACGGGTCCTGCCCGACGATCAGCACCCGGACGTCGGCGAGCGGCCGCTGGAACGCGCGCAGCACGTGGTCGCCCTGCGGAAGGTAGGAGCGTCCCGCCGCCAGCTCCTCGCGCAGGAACCGGCCCATCGCGGTGATCCGGTCCTCGACCGGCGCCAGCGCCTGGCCCCAGTCGGCGGCCATCAGCTCCCGGTCGACCAGACCCGCCAGCGTGCTCACGGTCCCGACGCTAGCCCGTCGCGCCGGACCGCACCGGCCGGGACAGCCGGTCGAGGAAGGCGACCAGCAGCGCCTCGCGCATGGCGGGGGAGGCGACGTCGAGCATCGCGTTGACCGGCGCCATCCGGTCGGGGAGGGCCAGACCGCCGTCGGCGGACGCGCCGACCAGGCCGGAGGCCGCGAGCAGGCCGTCGAAGTCGTCGTCCGTGAGGGCGGCCGGGTCGAGCGCCTCGATGAACGCCACCACGTCCGGGTCGACGGTCACCGGGCCGGCGGCCACCGACGCCGCGACCGCCTCCGACAGCGCCACCAGGAACTCCGCCGCCGGGGTCGAGGCCGAGACGGAGAGGTGCAGGGTGGCCGGGCTCCCGGCGTACGCCATCTGGGGCTGCACGAACCAGCCGCGCGCCGCCATCTCGTCGCAGATCGTGAACGGGTCGCAGCTGCCGTCGGTCGCCACCGCGACCAGCGTGGAGTCGGGGGTGGCCACCACGGACAGCGGCGAGGAGAGCCCGGCCACGATCACGTCGGTCGCGGCGAACGCCTGACCGGCCAGGGTCGCGTAGCCCTCGTCGCCGAGGGTCTGCAGGACCGCCCAGGCACCGGCCAGCGGGCCGCCCGACTTCGTCGACTGCATCGTCGAGTTGAGCATCGTGTAGCCCGGCCAGTCCGCCCAGGCGAAGTACTGCGCCCGGCGCAGCGCGGGCTCGCGGTGCAGCAGCAGCGACGTGCCCTTGGGCGCGTAGCCGTACTTGTGCAGGTCGACCGAGATCGACGTGACGCCGGGCACCGCGAACGTCCAGGGCGGCACGTCGCGACCGGCGCGGGAGGCGTAGGGCAGCACCCACCCGCCGATGCACGCGTCGACGTGGCAGCGGACGCCGCGCTCCGACGCCGCGGCCGCCAGCTCGGTGACGGGGTCGACGACGCCGTGGGCGTACGACGGCGCCGACCCGACGACCAGCACGGTCGACTCGTCGAGGGCGGCGGTGGTCGCCGCGACGTCGGCGCGGAAGTCGTCGCCGACCGGCACCACCACCGTCCGCAGCCCGAAGTAGTGCGCGGCCTTGTGGAAGGCCGCGTGCACCGTGTCGGGCACCACGATCGCCGGGTCGCGGACGTCGGGCCGCGCGTCGCGAGCCGCCTGCACCGCGAGCAGGCACGACTCGGTGCCGCCGGATGTCACCGTGCCGACGGCCGTGCCGGGCGCGTCCAGCAGGTCGCAGGCGAAGCCGACCAGCTCGTTCTCCATGGTGAGCAGCGACGGGAACGCCGTCGGGTCGAGCCCGTTCGCCCCGGCGTACGCCGCCACCGCCGCCCGCCCGACCTCGTCGACCTCGGCGAGCCCGGAATCGTAGACGTAGGCCAGGGTGCGTCCGCCGTGGACCGGCAGATCGCCGGCCTGCATCGCCCGCAGCCGCGCCAGCACGTCGCTCATGCCGCCACCTCCTCGTCGATCGTCGTCGCGTCGAGCCGGTAGCCGCGCAGCCACCACAGGCTTGCCAGCACCAGGACGGCGGGCAGCAGCGAGAAGCCCAGCACGATCGCGGTCACCGCCGAGCCGGGCTGGGCGACGCCGGTCGTCGACGACACGTAGCCACCCGCCGCGAGCACCAGCGCGAAGATGCCCGGGCCGAGCGCCAGGCCGAGCGTCTCGCCCGCCGTCCAGACGCCCGTGTACACCCCGACCCGGTTGCTGCCGGTACGCCGTGAGTCGATCGCCGCCGCGTCGGGCAGCATCGCCATCGGGAACACCTGGGCACCGGCATAGCCGACGCCGACCAGGGCCACGGCCGCGAACACGACCCCCGTGGGTGCGCGGTCGGCGAGCACCGCGAGGGCGGCGCCCGCAGCGAGCACCACCGACGACGCGACGTACCCCTGCTTCTTGCCGACCCGCTGCCCGACCCTGGCCCACACCGGCGTCAGCACCAGGGCGGGCCCCACGAAGCAGACGAACAGGATCGTCCCCGCGCCCTTCTCGCCCAGCACGTCGGTCGCGAGGTAGTCGACGCCGGCCAGCATGCAGCCGGTCGCGAGGGCCTGCACCACGAACGTCGTGAGCAGCGCCCGGAAGTCGCGGGCGCTGGCCACGATCCGCAGCTGGTCGGCCAGGGAGCCGGCCCCGGGCCGGACCGCCCCGACCGGCGCCGACCGGGTGCCGTGGTAGGCACTGACGACGCCGACCAGGATCACGACCGCCATCGCCAGCCCCATCACGCGGTAGCCGTCGCGGCCGCCGACAGCGTCGCGGATGATCGGCGCGGTCGCGCCCGCGAGCATGATCGTGAACGCGAGGATCGCGACCCGCCAGGTCATCAGTCGGGTGCGCTCGTCGTAGGAATCGGTGATCTCGGCCGGCATGGCGACGTACGGCACCTGGAAGAACGCGTACGCCGAGGCGGCGAGCAGGAAGCAGACGAGGACCCAGAGCGCGTCGAAGCCGCGGGAGCCGAGGTCCGGGCCGGCGAAGATCAGCGCGAACGACGCGGCCAGTGCGAGCCCGGCCCTGAGCAGCCACGGCCGGCGCGGGCCGCGCTCGTCGACGGTGCGGTCGCTGATCCGACCCGCGATCGGGTTGAGGACGACGTCCCACGCCTTCGGCGCGAACACGATGACCCCCGCCCAGAGCGCGGCGATCCCGAGGCTGTCGGTGAGGTAGGGCAGCAGCATCAGGCCCGGCACGGTGCCGAACGCGCCGGTCGCGACCGACCCCGACCCGTACCCGAACCGGACGCCTCGGGTCAGCGTGTCGGTGGCCGGCATGGCGGCACAGTAGTGCCCAACCCTCAAGGTCGGGCGTGCCGCGGAGACGTCAGCGCGCGAGGGAGCGTGAGC